>NZ_SOEY01000027.1 GCF_004402535.1 Cryobacterium glaciale
CCCTCTGCGTCAGGCTGGTTGTGAGTCAGTTCATGATCAGTAGGAGGCAGGGAAATGTCTATTAGTTCAGGGTTCACGACGGCGGAGATCCGTGAGTTCGTGCATGAATATCAGCTGGTGCCGTTTGGGCACAAGGGTCCGTGGTTGGCCGAGCGTGATTTCTCGACCAGGACTCTGGCGCGGTGGCGTGCTGCAGTTTACGAAGGCGATCTGGACCACGGGCTGATTCCGCGAGAGGGTAGTCCAATGATGGTTCACGCGGCCAAGCGCACGGCACTGGAGAAGAAGCGGGCTGAGGAACGGGCAGCGCACCTGGCCGAGGTCGCCAAGCTCAGTTCGCGGGTGCGCGAGTTGGAGGGCACGAATACTGCGTTGGGAAAAGCTATCGGGCTCTTGCACGCGATGAGCGAGGAAGAGCCCGCAGCCACCCCGACACCGCCCGATCCGTCCAGTTCTTGACGCTGGAGAACGAGCTCGTCGCGGAGCTGACGAGCGCGACGGGATCGCAACGCCGGGCGCTAGCGATCACGGGCGTTGCCCGCTCCACTTGGCAGTACCGGCAGACGCCGCGCCCCCGGGTCTCCGAGCCGATCCCGCAGAAGGAACGCGCGTATCTGTCTCGAATTTCCACGGCCGATCGGACCGTGATCGCGACGAAGATCACGGCCGGCTGGAAAGCTGGAAACGCCGTCGATCACACGTTCGCTTCCACTTGGGATGCGGGGGTGATGCTCGCTGGGCGGCGGTCCTGGTGGCGGATCGCGGCCGATATCGAGGACCAGAGCGCCCGACCCGTCGTGCCCACTCGTCGCGGGTCTAGAACACCTCGCGTGAAGCCGGTGCTGATCGCGACAAGACCGATGCACGTATGGTCGTGGGACATCACCGATTTGCGCACTCAGTGGCGAGGGAAAGCCTTCAAAGCGTACTCAATCATTGACATCTGGTCACGCAAGATCGTCGGCTTTCGGGTCGAGGAGCGCGAGAGCGACCATCTCGCGGTGGAGATGTTCGAGACCGCGTTCCGCCAGCACGGCACCCCGAAGTTCGTCCACGCCGATTCCGGCCCGGCGATGCGCTCGGATGCGCTGGCCGTCCTTTTCAGCGGGCTTGACGTCACCAAGACCCACAACCGGCCCTATGTTTCCAACGACAATCCGTACTCGGAATCTGAGTTCCGCACGATGAAATATCGCCCCAATTATCCCGGAACGTTCGACAACCTGGATGCCGCCCGCGACCACTTGAACGAGTACGTGCCTTGGTATAACACCAGCCACAAACACTCTGGCATCGCGTTGTTCTCGCCGCAGGAAGCCCACGATGGCTCTTGGAGGCGGGCGCACTCCAAGCGCGACCTCGCTCTGCAGAAATATCACCGCAAGCATCCGGAACGATTCCGTGCACGCCCCACAACGCCGGCACCAGCCGGCATCGTCGGGATCAATCATCTTCCCGACACCGGCGTCAAAAACTAACCCGAGTGACTCCACTCAGCTTGACATCGCGCG
>NZ_SOEY01000017.1 GCF_004402535.1 Cryobacterium glaciale
TGTGTTTTGTCAACTTGAGGTCGGCCATTTGAGCGATAAATATCCGGCCAGTGCGGCACTGTTTCCGGCCAGTTGAGCACCGTGGTCGGAACAGCCGGTTCTCGGGGGTATTTTCGTCGCCGGGCTGGTGTGCTGGCGGCTATTTCATGAGGGCGTGTTTGACCCTGTAGGACTCGCCACGGAACTGGAGGAGCCGGCCGTGGTGCACGATGCGGTCGATGACGGCGGCGGCCATGTTGTCGTCTCCGAACACGGTTCCCCAGCGCGAAAACTCGTGGTTTGTGGTGATGATCAGGCTTTGTTTTTCATAACCGTCCGCAATGACTTGGAACAGGAGCCGGGCGCCTTCGGTATCGATCGGCAAATATCCAAATTCGTCGATCGCGAGCAGACGGTTTTTCGCGATGGACGCCAGCTCTCGATCGAGCCGGCCTTCGTCCTGGGCGCGGCGCAGCTGCATGACCAGCGAGGAGGTGGTGAAGAAGCGTGCCGGGACGCCCTGGTGGCAGGCGGCGGCGACCAGCGCGCTGGCGAGGTGGGTTTTGCCGGTGCCGACATCACCATAGAGGACGAGGTCCTCGGCCCGGTTAATGAATTCCAATGACGTCAGCTCGTCCCGGCCGTAATCCTCAGGGAACTTGACGTTGGAATAGTCAAACCCGGTCAGCGATTTCAATGCGGGCAGCCGGGCGGCCGTCAGGAGTCGTTGGCGGCGTGAGGCCTGTCGGGATTCGTGCTCGGCCGTGAGCATGCCGTGCAGATATTCGCGTTGCTTCGGGGTGCCCTTCTCCGCCCATTCGGCCAGCACGGAATGGGTCAGTGACGCCTGCCGGCCGGTATCCATAATGTCTTGAACGGTGATGAGGGTCATGCGATCTCTCCAGTCGCAGTGGTGACGGTCGTGAACGTGTCGGTGCCAGCGGTGGTGGTGAAGATGTCATAGACACTCAGGTCCACGTTGTCCGCCGGTGGGGCGCTGCCGTCGGCCAAGCGCCGAGCGAGCATCCCCAACGCGGCGATGTCCGGAGTATCGCCGCGCTGGATGAGCAGGTCGGCGGCGTGGATCGCAGCGTCGAACCCGGCCGAACCACTCGCGGCATCGACGGCGCTGAGCAGACGGCGCCGGTTGGTGGCCGTGGCGGTGTCGAGCCAGTCCCGCACCAGGTCGGGAACCAACGGCCGCAGCTGGGAGTGACTCCAGGCGCCGGGCTTGGTCACCAGCAACGGCAGCAACGATGCGGGTTCGAAAATGGTCTCCGTCTGCCGGCCGAACGCCCGCGGGAACGACCGGACCGGGGTGGCCTGCTCGTCAAGGATCTCGACCACATCATGCCGCAACCCGACGGTGAGGGTGCGGCTGTGGAAGGAGGACCCGGCCGCGTAGGTGTTCCCGTCAATGAGGAGGTTCCCGGTCTTGTCGGCCGTGCGGGACTCGTAACGCACCGGGTCGAACCCCACTCCGGGTAAGGCCAGAGATGCAGCAACGTCCTGGGCGAAGAGTTCACCCACCGGCAGGCCCTTGCGATAATGCACCGTCTTCGCCAACGCCAGGCACCGCGCCAACAACACGTCGTTGAGCCCCTGCAGGGAGGCCGCTTCCGGCTCGGGAACCATCAGGTTCCGGCGGAGGAACCCGACGGCGTTTTCCACGTTGCCCTTCTCATTACCCGAGTACGGATTGCAGTAGCGAGACTCCGACCGGTAGTGCAGCTTGAACGCGCCGAACAGTTTCGTCTCGACAATCTTCGGTCCGACCCGGCGTCCGATGCCGGTGGCGTTGTCAAAGACCATGGTCCGGGGTGCGGCACCGATGTGGTCGAACACGGTGCGCAGCCCGTGGCAGACGCACTCGGCTGTTTCGCCGCGGTAGGCCTGAACGAAGCGCATGTTCGAGAACGGGAACGTGACGACGAAGATGTGCAGGACCTGCCGGGTCCCGGCGATGATGGCCTCGGCCTGCCCGAAATCGACCTGCGCGGTGCCGGCCGGCCAGACCAGCTCGGTGAATCCCTCCCCGGCGTGCCGGTGCTGCGCTTTCCACTTCTTGACGAAGCGTTGCACCGGCGAATAGCTGCCGAGGTAATCCTGCTCGGCGACCAACCGGTCAAAGACCCGCTGGGCGGTGTGGCGTTGTTTCCGCGGCCGCTGCTGGTCTTCACCCAGCCACCGCTCCATGGTGTCTTCGAACCCGGTCAACACCGACCCGGCGGGCCTGGGCACCGGCGTCGGCGGCTTCGGCGAGTAGTCCTGCTGACCGGTGTATTTCGTCACCGAATCACGGCTCACCCCCAACCGGCGGGCGATTTCACGTCCCGCGATTCCGTGGGAGTCGAGAGTTCTGATATTTTCTTGCACGGACATGGGTACCGTCATCTGCTTCCTGGTTCCTTCCGGCGCGACCGCTTGGCAGTAGCTACGCCTTAAGGAACCTATCGAGGGGTGGCGGGCCCATGTCTCCAACGCTCTGGAGCGGGCCGCGGCCACCGGGTGATCTCAAACATTGCGTACCCCCGAAACCACCGTCGTGGCGGGGAGTTGCCTGGCCTGATAATTAGCGCTCTTTCGGCAGGAAACCAGCCACTAACTTGGCAGGATTTCAGCGCCGAAACGGCCTACAAAGAGTTGATCACACACA
>NZ_SOEY01000005.1 GCF_004402535.1 Cryobacterium glaciale
TCGAGCTGCCACATTTCCATCGGATGCGACCGGGCGAACCTCAGCCAGGCACCGCGGGGGCGCTTACGGGGATTGGTTTTCGTCAGGCCCGCCTCGGCGAGAATTCGCCCGATGGTGGGCACCGACGGGAGCACGTCCCCGAACTCGTTGGTGTCGACACCCTCGAACCAGATCGACTGCGGACCGTTGTCCCACCCGGACTTTCTCAGCCGTTCCCGAAGACGCAACACCACCACTCTCGTCTGATCCCCGTGGATTCTCGCCGGGGTTTTTGGTGCCCGCGAATGCGGGTTCAACGCCTTGTTGCCCTCGGCAAGATAGCGCTTCTTCACCTTGTAATAGGAGGGCCGGCTGATACCCAGTCGCTTGCAGAATTCCGAGATGCTCACCCCGTCGGGCAGGTCAGGGTTGAACTCGATGATCTGGCGGCGAATCGTCGCCGTTAATGTATTTGGCACCTCCCATTATCGAGAAGTACGTCATCAGCCGCGGACCAGCCGCGACCCTTGCTACCTGTCAGCGATGTCGTGAGAGATCCTGTTAGCGATGTGTTGAGCGAGGTCGTAAACGATGTAGTGAGAGATCACGTACCATCAGGCGCTACTCGCCACATGAGCATGAGCATGGCCACCGCCACCGTTCAGGACATCATCGAGGCCGGCCGGCAGGCATCGCTGACCAGCACGGTGTTGACTGAATGGGCGGAGAAAGGCACCCCGAAACAACGTGAATACCTGCACGGGCTGCTCCTGGCCGAGCACGATTCCCGACAGGAATCACGCCACCAGCGGCTCCTGAAGTCTGCCCGGCTACCGGCGTTGAAGTCCTTGACCGGTTTCGACTACTCGAACGTCAAGTTCCCCGAGAACTACGGCCGTGAAGCGCTGACATCGTTGGAGTTCATCAACCACGCCGAATCCCTCGGCCCTCCCTCACCGGCGAGGGATCAGTTCGCCATTCCTGCGCGTAACGAAAGTTAGCCGTGTAGATCTCGCCGAGATCGCCGCTTTTGATCATCTCGTGGGCGAGTCGGACGGCCGGCACGAATCGGTAGTTGAAACAAGTCAGGTGCTTCACCCCCGCCGACAGTGCCGCTTGCTCGAGCGCGACTGCTTCGCCGACTGTCGCGGCCAGCGGCTTCTCGCACACAACGTGCTTGCCTGCCCTGATCGCGGCGAGTGTGGGTTCGAAATGCACCGCATCGGATCCGACATTATCGAAGACGTCTATTTCAGGGTCCTCGACGATGTCACGCCAATCCGTCGTGTAGTTTGCCCAGCCGTACCTCGTGGCGGACTCGCGCAAAGAGGCTTCGGAGCGGCCGGCAATCGTCCGAAGATCGATCTGCGCTCCTCCGGGCCAGAAGATAAGGGAAGGGTTTTGGGAGCGTTGCTGTGGGCCTTGCCCATGAAACCGTGACCGAGCATCCCGAACTTCAGAGCCTGTTGCTTAATGCAAAACACGCGTCGGACCCACACCATATGTGGGCAGTTTCGACCGAGGGGACATCACATATTGTGGTGATTCTCCGAGCAAAAGCCATTCTGCAACAGGCTCTTCAGGACAGGGCGTTCGTCCTGGGGCCGTGGGCTCAAGCTCATGCGCACAATCCTCCGGAAACCTTCTCTGCCTCGATCTGCGCACGGATCGACTTGAGGTAGGCGATGCTCTGGGCCACGTTCTCCTCTTCCGGGACCTGGTTCCAGGGGGAGGCTAAGAGGTCGAGTTCGATGGCCAGCGAACCGGTAAAACCACTCTCGTCGAGCACTCGAGCGACGGAGAGCAAGTCGACTAGACCTTCGCCCGCGGGGCAGGAAGGCCAGAACGTGAACCGATCGGATGGGCTTCCGCCGCGTCGGCTGATGATGTCCTTCGTGTGTGTGGCGACGGTCACTGGTGCGAGCCTCCGGGCGGCCTCCACGGGGTCTTCGAAGAGCCGAAGCGCATTGCCGGTATCAAAGTTGACCTTCAGGTTGTCCGAGCCGACGCCGTCCAGAATGTCGAGAATTTCCTCTGATGTGAAGTCAATGTGGTTCTCGATTGCCAACGTAACCCCATTGTCTTCCGCGACGCGCGTGGCCTTCTTCAGCATTTTTACGGAAGCGGCAATCTGGGGACCGTGGTCTTCGTTCACGTAGAGCATACTCGATGCTACGATCCGCATGATCGATGCACCGACCTTCTCGGCCCGGGGGATGTGACGGATCAGGTCTTCGAGAGCGCCCTCGTCCTGTCCGCGGTGGAGCCCATCCGGGTGACCCCATCCGATTACGCGGCGCAATCCCGCTTCATCGAGCCGGTCCTTGATCGCCGCGCAGTACGTGTCGTCGAACACAGGGAAGAATATGGTTTCGAGGGCGACCTCGTCGACCTCGAGAGATATGGCGTACGGAACAAAGTCGTCCTTCATGTCCCAACGTGTGCCGGGATCGATCTGTAGCCCCTCGGCATACATCTCGCCGAAGTAGCGGTGGAAACTGTAGCTATCGATTCCGACGAGCATGCCATCAACTCCGATGTTTGGGAGGCGCAAGCCTCTATTGGCCCTTGGTAGCAAAACTACCCCGAATTGCAAAAGATACGCAAGCGCCCCACGAAAAGTCCCGATATCCGTGCTTGCATGGGCACTTGATGTGCCCTTATTGTAAGAAAGCTACACGTTGCGTGGGACGCGGCGTTGACCAGCAATGACGTGAAACGAGGAGCAATCGTGAACATGGCTTCCGAACCATCCGTGGGGAAAGTGCTTATCACCCCGCGGTCAATCACGGGCGCGGGCGTCGAACTCGTTCCGGAGTTGGAGCCTCTTCGACGTGCCGGCTACGAAATCGTCGCACCCACGCCCGGGCGCTCACCCTCGGCCGAGGAACTCCTCAAGATTGTTCCTGGGTGCGTGGGCTGGCTAGCCGGGGTCGAACCTATATCGGAGCAAGTGCTGGAAGCAGCACGAGAATTACGAGTCATCAGTCGCAACGGCACTGGTACAGACAATATCGATGTTGCCGCAGCCGCGCGCACCGGAGTCACGGTCGTTCGCGCCGCTGGCGCGAACGCGCAGGCTGTGGCCGAGATGACCCTCACCCTGGCCATGTCCTGCCTGCGCGGCGTACCCTGGTCAGCGGCGGCACTTCGAGCAGGGGGCTGGCAGCGCTGGGAAGCAAAGGAACTGTCCGACTGTGTCATCGGGGTGGTGGGGCTTGGCGCCATCGGCAGGAAAGTCGCTTCGGCCTTCTCCGCACTTGGCGCGACCGTCATCGGATACGACCCGTTTGCTTCCGAGACGGGATTCCGGACGGTCACGCTCGACGACTTGGTGTCGCAAGCCGACGTGGTCACTTTGCATGCACCGCCCCCGGCAGACGGGGCTGCCCTGATCAATGCAGAGAGACTGGCTCTCTTTCGACCGCAATCCGTCCTCATCAACACAGCCCGAGCGAGCCTCGTTGACGACGGCGCCGTTCTCAACGCCCTCCGGGAAGAGCGACTTGGCGCATACGCCGTCGATGCTTTTGAGATCGAGCCTCCCGCTTTAACCGAGTTGCTTCTGCACGAGCGCGTACTCGCGACTCCCCACATCGGCGCCTTCACCGGTGGAAGTGTACGGCGAGCAACCACCCAGGCCGTACAGGGCCTCCTCGATGTCCTGACGACAACAAAGGCCCACGAAACCGACCAGCAGCGGAGTGCAGCAGATGCCACATCCTGATCGCCTTCTCGAGCTTCGCGAAGCAGGAATAGTCGCCGTCCTGCGGGCACCCAATACGGAGGCCGCCCTACGGGCGGTCGATGCGCTCATCGCAGGCGGAATCACCGCCATCGAGGTGACGTACTCGACGCCGGAGCCGGCCCGCGTCATCCGCGAGATCATCCGAAATCACGGTGATGCGGTCTACATTGGGGCGGGCACGATCGTCCATCCCGGCCAGGCTCGGGAGGTTGCCGAGGCCGGTGCGCGTTTTCTCGTCAGTCCGGGCACCGCTCCTTCCTTGGCGGCCGAGATGATAGCGACCGGCGGTGTTGTGATGCTGGGCGCGATGACTCCAAGCGAGGTAATGCTGGCGACTTCTCTCGGCGCGGACGCGATCAAGATATTCCCCGCCTCCCTGGGCGGACCTGCCTATCTCGGATCGCTTCGTGGCCCCTTCCCGGAAGTGCCCCTGATGCCGACCGGGGGGGTAACCGCCGCGAATATTAGCCAATGGTTCGCGGCCGGAGCAATTGCGGTCGGAGCCGGAAGTGACCTGTGTTCACCAACGGCAATGGCAGAGGGGGACTGGGATCGCATCGAGGCGACCGCTCGATCCTTCAGCTCGGCCTTGGCAGAAGCCAGAGGACGATGAGTCACATCCGGACAGTGCTTGGGGATGTCGCCGCAGGGCTGCTTGGCCGCACGAACTACCACGAGCATCTGTTCCAAGTTTCGCCGCTCCTGATCGGCGACGAACTGGATGACGAATTACGGAGCGCTGCCGAAGCCTCTCTGCTGGGGCGATCGGGCTTCGATGCGATGGTGGATATGACACCAATGGGCTTGGGACGCCGACCCGAGGCACTTGCGCGTATCAGCGCCGACACCGGGTTGATGGTGGTAGCCACCACCGGAGTTCACCGTGACGAGCACTACGCGGTGGACTCATGGGTCAGAGCGCTGAGCGAACAAGAGCTCCGCGATCGGTTCGTCTCCGACATCCGGAACGGCATGCCTCGGGAAGACGCTAGCCAGGACAGCGGCACCGCCCTCCACCAAGGCCTGCCCGTTCGGGCGGGGATGCTCAAAGCCGGAATCGGCTATTGGAGCGTGTCCTCCTTCGAACGACGCGTGCTGAGCGCCGTCGCCGCGGCGCACGTCGAGACGGGTGCGCCTGTGACTGTGCATCTCGAGCACGGCAGTGCAGCGTTCGAGGTGCTCGAACTACTCTCCGGCGACGGGGTGCGCGCCAATGCGGTCGTGCTCGCCCACATCGATCGGAACCCGGACCCCGGATTGCACAGTGAACTGGCCGCAGCCGGAGCGTATTTAGGATATGACGGTTTCGGTCGATCGCGGACCTGGCCGGACTCGGTACTCCTGGAGTGCGCCCAGCGGGTCGCCGAGAGCGGTCAAGCCAACCGGATTGTCATCGGCGGTGATGTTGCTAGACGTACTCGATATCTCGCTTACGGGGGTATGCCAGGCCTTCAGTACCTCGGACTGAAAGTAATACCTCGACTGGAGACGATTCTCGGAGCCGATCTGCTTCAGGAAGTACTTGTCGAAAACCCTGCTCGTCTTCTGGCAAGATTCCGCCCGGCACCGGACTGACCAGCTGCAGCCAATCGGTCTCGTGGGGCGCGAGCGGATCTTCACGCTCGCGCCCCACGAGACCGCGCTTAGGACTCGCGTCGGAATAACGTAGGTTTTTTGGCTCTCCTGACGTAACCGTGGGTCCGTTGGGAGCGCCTTAACGGCCGCACGCCGCTCTCGGCCTAGGTTTCTAACTGTCAAAGGTAAGAAACTCGGGAACGGAAAAAGCGGCGTGCGAACTCTGAGAATATGGCGAACCCTCCTCGGTGTCGAGAACACGTTCGTCGAGGACATCGATCTTGATCTGGAGGGCAGGATTCTGATTGCGTCGGTGCGTCCGATGGCGCCGAGGCGGAACCGATGCGGATCCTGTCAGAAGCGCAGCCCACGCTACGACCTCGGTGATGGGCGGCGTCGCTGGCGAGGGTTAAATGTGGGCTCAATTCAACTGCACCTTGAAGCTGACGCACCCCGAGTGTCCTGCCGCGTCCACGGCGTGACCGTCGCCGCCGTGCCGTGGGCTCGGCACCAAAGCGGCCACACCCTGTTCTTTGACGA
>NZ_SOEY01000011.1 GCF_004402535.1 Cryobacterium glaciale
ATCAAGCGTCATACGGACCGCTCGATCACGAACCTCTGTTGGGTGTTTCTTGGGCATAACCGAATCCTTTCACCAGAAAGAAAGCGGCAGGAAATCAGGGACGGTTCAGAGCGACCGTGGAGTAATGAGTATTCGGCCAACGGAGGGAATGGTCATAACTGTAGTTGGACTACATTCTTTTGGTTGAAGTACTAGTTGCAACGGTGCCAGATCCGTCAAAACCTCCCAATTTCGGGCCGCCGCTTGCGCTACAACGCCCCACAAGGTAATTTCACTACAACCGCTGTTCGACGATGATGGCGAACGGTTACTTTTACGGCTATAGGAGTACCTCGTGCTTGTAGGAATTGACAGTTACAGCTTTCACCGTTATTTCGGCGAGGTGTATCCGCAACAGGCGGATCCGGGCAAGCGCTGGGACATGAAAGACGATTTCGTACCGTTCGCTGTTTCACTGGATGTAGATGAAGTCGCCCTCGAAACCCTCTTTTATCCGGCGTTCGACGACAACTACTGCGCCGCGCTGAAGGACAAGCTCGACGAAGCGAATCTTCGCCGGGTGATTGGCTGGGGACATCCTGACGGCCTGCACCGCGGGCAGGACACAGAAGCACTCGCAGACCTGATCAACCACATACCCCGCGCGAAGAACGTCGGCGCGACCACCATGCGCATCGTGGCGTCGAGCATGCTCTACGTCGACGAGCCGCACGACCCGCAGGTGAAGGCATCGATCACGATGCTGCGTGACGCCGTGCGCGCAGCGGAAGACAACGGCGTCACGTTGGCACTCGAGAACCACATCGATTTCACCTCGCTCGAGATTCTCGAGATCATCCAGACCATCGATTCTGAGAACCTGCGCGTCAACTTCGACACCGGCAACTCGCTTCGGCTGTTCGAGAATCCAGTCGAGGCCGCGAAAAACCTCGCCCCATACACGATCGCGACGCACACCAAAGACATCACGACGGCGTGGGGTGGGTCGCCGTCGGAGCGATTCTTGTTCTGGCCGTCGTGCCCGGTCGGCGAAGGACTCATCGACTTTCTCAGCATCGCCCGCGTGCTCGTCGAAGCCGGCTTCGACGGCTCGCTCGCCGTTGAACTCGACCTGATCGCGTCGCCCTGGGATGAGGCCACCGAAGAGGCCAACGTCACCCAGGGCATCAGGTACCTGAAATCGATCGTCGCCCAACTCGACGCCGAACAGAACGGGCCAACCGCATGAGCCTGACCCCTGCAGCACCGGATGGCCGCCCCGCCATATCGGTCGGGATGCTTGGCTACGGCTTCATGGGCAAAGCCCACAGCAACGCCCTCAAGACCCTGCCCTACATGTTCTGGCCCGATGGCCCACAGGTCGATTTGCGGGCCATCGCGGGGCGGTCGGAGGTCAAGGTCAGCGAAGCAGCCACCCGATACGGCTGGGCAAATTACACGACGGACTGGCGTGACCTCGTGAACGACCCGGAGATCACCGTGTTCGACAACGTCGGGCCCGACCAGACCCACTTCGAACCGACTCTGGCGGCGGTCAAGGCCGGCAAGCACGCCATCTGCGAGAAGCCGCTGGCCCTCACGGTGGCCGAAGCGGTCGAACTCGAACGGGCGGCCGCTGCCGCCGGCGTGAAGAGCCTCACCTGCTTCAACTACCGATTCGTTCCAGCGGTCCGTCTCGCGCATGACATGATCACGAACGGCGATCTGGGCGAGATCTATAGCGCCACGTTCCGGTACGCACAAGATTGGCGCACCGATCCCACGGCTGAACTGGGCAGCTGGGCCGGCGCCCTATCCATCATCGGCTGCCACGCGGTCGACCAGGCGCGCTACCTCGTTGGCGAGATCGACTCGGTCTCGGCCCTGCTGACCAACCCGGTCACTACCGCAGAGCGCGGGGAGCCAATCGACACGATGAGCGCTCTCGCCCAACTCCAAAGCGGCGCCCCGGTCACGATCGCCGCAACGCTTGTCGCTCCGGGCCGCAAGAACATGCTCGGCTGGGAGATCAACGGCTCGAAAGGCAGCCTGACTTGGGATCTCGAGCACCTCAACCTGCTGAGGGTCTACCGCCGAACGGGTGGCCCCCTCGACGGTTTCGCCGACGTAATCGTCTGCGAAGAGAACCACCCGCTCACCAAAGCCTGGTGGCCGAGCGGTCACGTTCTCGGCTGGGAGCATTCCCACATCAACATGCTGGCACACTTCCTCGACGCAGTCGTGAACGACGGTGACATCGCTCCGCACGCGGCGACGTTCAGTGACGGTGCCGCGGCAGCGCGGGTCGCCGAAGCGATCACCCGTGCCGCAGCGACCGGCACCCGTACGACGATCGCGAGCGTCAGCTAACCCGCACGCGCCTCGCCCTCCAACCGCCACAGCGTCCATTCACCCAGGGAAGCGCTCGCGCGCGGCCATTTCACCCCGCACATTCACGGAAAGAACGACACCGATGTCACAGTTCAAGTATTCCTACAACGCCATCGTCTACAGCCAAGAGCCCGTCGCCACCAGCTTCGACCGCCTCTCCCGATACGGCTACGACGCCATCGAACTGATCGGCGAGCGTGGCCAAGACGAAAAACTCATCAACCAACTCGTCTCCGATACCGGCATCAGCGTGAGCTCGATCTGCAGCATTTGGTTCGGTGATCGTGACCTCGTGCATCCAGATGCCGCGACCAGGCAGAAAGGAATTGACTATGGCAAATCGATGGCCGACTTTGCAGCCTCAGTCGGCGCGCCCACCATTATCGTCGGCCCATCGCCGGTCGGAAAGACCGCCGCACTCGCCAGCGACGAACAGGAATGGGCGTGGGCAGTCGAAAATGTACGCGAGATCGGTGAGTACGCCGCATCCGTCGGCGTGGAGATCACCCTCGAGTGCTGGAACCGCTACGAGACCTACTTTCTCAACAAACTCGACAAGGCCGTGCGCCTCGTCAAAGACACCGGCCTGACGAACGCCGGGGTGCACGGCGACATGTTCCACATGAACATCGAAGAGGTAACCATCGACGGCGCGTTCCGTGAGGCGGGTTCATACCTGAACCACGTGCACATCGCCGACAGCAACCGCGCTGCGCCAGGCACGGGTCACACCGACTTCGTACCGACGGTGCGGGCATTGAAAGACATCGAATACAGCGGTTTCGTCACGTTCGAACTGCTGCCGGCATCGGCCGACCCTTTCGCCATGATCGCCCGCAACGGCCACCTCCAGTTCCTCGACCAATACACCGAGCTCGCGATCACGACCATGCGCGCGGCTGAAAAATCGGTGGCGGGCAAATGAGCAAATACGACTTCGGCATCAGTTCGTTCGTGCTGGCGTCACCGTTCACCAACCAAGACGGTAGCCAGTTCGACTACACAAGAGAAATGGGCTTCGACCTCATCGAGGTATGCATCGAAGACCCGGCCCAACTGAGCACCGCGTTCTTGCTCACGGAGCAGGAACGCACGGGCCTGCCGATTTCTGTCTGCGGAGCCTTCGGCCCCAACCGCGACGTCTCCCACGAGGACCCGGCAATGCGACAGGCCGGCATCGACTATCTCATGCTGTGCGTCGACATCGCCGAGGCCGTCGGCTCGCCCCACGTCGCCGGCCCGATGTACTCGGCAACGGGCAAGACGCGGATGCTCTCGCCGGAAGGCCGCGCCGAACAACGCCAGTGGGCTGCCGACAGCCTACGCGAGGTCGCCGACTACGCCGCTGACAAAGGGGTGTCGCTGGCTATCGAGCCGCTCAACCGCTTTGAGACCGACGTGGTCAATACGGTCGAGCAGGGGCTGCAATTGTTCAACCTCATTAATCGTGACAACGTGGGCTTCATGCTCGACACGTTCCACATGAATATCGAAGAGAAGCACATCGGCGACGCGATCCGGGCAGCGGGATCGAAGGTCTTCCACTTCCAGGTCTCAGAGAACGACCGCGGCACGCCCGGTACCGGCAATGTGGCCTGGGGTGAGACCTGGCAGGCGCTCGATGATATCGGCTACACCGGAACCATCGTCATCGAATCATTCCTGCCGACGGTCAAAGAGATCGCACGCGCGGTGTCGCTGTGGCGACCCGTGGCCCCTTCGATGGATTCGCTGGCGCGCGACGGCCTCGCCTTCCTGAAGCAGGAACTCCCGTGAGCGGCGCGAGTCGACGCATCCGGTCACCCTCTTCACAGGACACAATGGGCCGACCTGCCCGTTCGAAGAGGTCGCCCGCCTGGCTAGCGAGTTGGGCTATGACGGCCTCGAGGCCGCCGCGTCGGGCGACCACCTTGACCTCGAACGGGCAGATGAAGAGGTGGGGCGTCACCCCCTGAATCTGAATACTCAACTGCGGATCGCGGATGAAACCACAGACGGGCGACCGGCTCACGGCCTCGTCCTCACATCGACAAGCGACAGTATCTTCAGTGGCGACGTCCTCCCCATTGAAGAAGGCCTGATCGGATCCCTCGCAACCAGCGCACCGGCACGCGGTTCCGCCTAGGAGACTGCTGAACAACTTTGGGTGTGGGTTCTGCTTTTTTAAGGCGCGCCTGCGGCGGGTTGGCCCTGGGTCGTTAAGACTGGGGTGATGCAGGGTCGTGATGATGGTCAGCGTGAGATTTACGATGTCGATGCCGTAGCGGGGCACTTGCTGCCGCCCGGGTCGGTGTTTGCGTTCCTCGCGGTGCATCGTCGGGAACTGTTTCCCGACGATGCCTTCGCGGACTTGTTCGCCTCGCAAAACGGTCGCCCGTCAACGCCAGCGGATGTGATCGCCATCGGTGATGGTGCTGCAGACCCTGCACAACCTCTCCGACCGCGAAGCGGCCGAAGCATTGACGTACGACCTGCGTTGGAAAGCCGCGTGCGGATTCGCGTTGACCGAGGTCTCGTTCCACCCGACCGTGCTCGTCTACTGGCGCAAACGCCTGGCGGCCAGCGACCGACCCCACCGCATTTTCGAAGCCGTGACCGAGGTCATCGCCCAATCGGGAGCGTTGACGGAACGGAAACGCCGAGCGTTGGACTCGACGATTCTGGAGGACGCCGTTGCCCGCCAGGACACCGTCACCCAGCTGATCGCGCAGATCCGCCGCGTCGGCCGAGAGATCCCCGGCGCCGACCTGACCGTGGCCGGATTGACCGGTCATGATTATGCCCAGCCCGGCAAGCCCGATATCGCGTGGGATGACCGTGACGCTCGCGACGAGCTCGTCTCCCGGTTGGTCACCGATGCTCTCGCCCTGCTGTCCAGCATCAACATCCACATTTTGACTAAGAAGCAGCAGGAAACCGTCGCACTCCTCGCCTTGGTCGCTGGCCAAGACGTGGAACCGGCGGACGGGTCCGACGGGACTGACGGCCGGTGGAAAATCGCCCGCAAGGTCGCGTATGACCGGGTGATTTCCACCGTCGATCCTGATGCTCGCCACGCGCATAAGAGCCGGCAGAAGAAGGTTGACGGGTTCAAAAGCCACGTCGCCATCGAGCCCGACACGGGCCTGGTGACCGCCGCTCTGCTCACGAAAGCATCCGGCCCGGAGAACAGTGATGCGGCGCGGGGAGCCGAATTGATCGCCGCCGACACCAGCATCGGCGCTCAGAAAATCGATGCTTTGGGTGATTCGGCTTATGGCAGCGGGGAACTCCTCAACCAAATCACGACGGCCGGTCACACCCCGATTATCAAGCCGATGCCGTTGGGCCGGGCTGTTCCTGGCGGCTTCACCGTTGATGACTTCACCATCAACGACGAAGCGCAGACGGTGACGTGCCCGGCGAGCAACGTTCGGCCGATCAGCCCCAAAGGCCGAGTCAGTTTCGGTCGGTCCTGCCAGAGCTGCCCGCTCATGGTTCAGTGCACCACAGCTCAGACCGGCCGAAAACTTGTTATTCACCCGCACGACCGGCTCAGACGTGAACACCGCGTTCGAGCTCAAGATCCCGAGTTTCAACGCGTCTATAAGCAACACCGGCCCATGGTCGAACGGTCCCTGGCCTGGATGACCCGAGGAGCGCGCAGAGTGCCCTACCGAGGCGTCGTGAAGAACAACGCGTGGTGGTCGAACAGGGCAGCTGCTATCAACCTCAAACGGCTCCTCAACCTGGGATTGACCAGCGAAAAAGGGGTGTGGGCCCTTGGATAACAACCCCGAGCACGACCACCACCTCAACGCAGCGGCCAACGCCGCACAGCCGCCAACTACGGCCCTTTCGAGCGGGCGCAGCCCCACATCCCGATCCCGCTGCCAGCCGCTCAGCCGACCCCACAACGCCCCACACCGGAGCAAAAAAACACTCTAAAGACTCACCGGGCCGGCAGAACCCATGTTATTCAGCAGCCTCCTAGGGCGTGTCTCCTAACTCCTTGAGCCACATGGTGATGGCGCGGAGGACGGCGCCGCCACGGTAGGTGAGGGCGAGTTTGTCGTAGCGGGTGGCAACGGCGCGCCACTGCTTGAAGGTGTTGAAAGAGCGTTCAACGACGTTGCGGCGTTTGTAGGATTCCTTGTCGAAGCCGACCGCCCGCCCTTGTGGCGCAGGCGAATTCTCGCCGAGGCGGGCCTGACGAAAACCAATCCCCGTAAGCGCCCCCGCGGTGCCTGGCTGAGGTTCGCCCGGTCGCATCCGATGGAAATGTGGCAGCTCGA
>NZ_SOEY01000025.1 GCF_004402535.1 Cryobacterium glaciale
CACACCCGACTTCAGGCCCTGTTCTGGGCTGTCGCTCCGGGGCAACTTGTCTAACTTACCCACCCAGCCAGTCACTGTCAAATCGGCCAAACCCAGCAATTCACGGCACACCAAAGCACGCCGAAAACTCGGGAAAAAGCTGACTCAACCAGTAACACACACTCGATGGGAGGCTTACTATCCTAGCCCAACACACGAGATCATGAAACACAATCCGTGAAGTTGATGTGGCTAGAAGATGGTCCCACGTGAGGCCGGGAAGCACTGCGGCTTTCCGCACCTTTGGGGTACGTATAGATACATTACGGCCACCAAGCGCACCCGTCAAAACGCCAACCACCCGGGCGTGTCGCACGGGGTTCGGTGGAGACTGGGGACGTGAGCCGATCAGGGAAGACGACGCAGCAGCATCCGCTTGAGCATCGCGCGTGGATTCTGCGCCTCGGGTTTCGGCGGAGCCTGTTACGACCGGAGGATTCCGAGCGGAGCGACCGGGTCACCTACATCGAGTTGTTCTTCGATCTCATCTTCGTCTTCGCACTCACCCAGCTGTCGCGCTACCTCTACGCCAACCAGTCCTGGGTCGGTGCCCTCGAATCGATCATTCTCGTACTCGCCCTGTGGTGGGTGTGGGTGTATACCACCTGGGTGACCAACTGGCTCGACCCGGCCAGGCTCCCCGTGCGCGGCGTCGTCATCGGGCTCTCCCTCGTCGGCCTCGTCATCAGCACGTCGATCTACGATTCGTTCGGCGATCAAGGTCTGGTCTTCGCCATCGCCTACGTCGCCCTGCAACTGGGCCGAACGGTGTTCATGGTGCTGGCCCTCGCCCGGCATGATCCCGCGCTGCACGCGACCTTCCTGCGCATTTTGTTGTGGCTCTCGGTCGCGGGCATGTTCTGGATTGTCGGAGCCCTGCTGCCGCTCGCATTTCGTTTGCCGGCCTGGCTCATCGCGCTCGCGATCGAGTACGGCTCGGCGAGCCTCGGGTTTCGCATTCCCGGGCTGAAGGCGCCGGGCGTCGATGACTGGGATGTCTCGGGGCCCCACATCGCGGAGCGCAGCGCGCTGTTCGTGATCATTGCCGTCGGGGAGTCTTTTCTGGTGACCGGATTCGCGTTCGTCGACCAGGAGGCATCCGCTGTTGGAATCTTCGGATTATTTCTTGCCTTTGTGAACGGCGTCGCCATGTGGTGGCTTTATTTCGATCACGGAGAGCGTGCCGGGAGCAAGGCGATTTCAGCGTCGAACGAGCCGGGACGGATCGCTCGGCTGGCTTACACCTACGTGCACGCGATCATCATCGCGGGAATCGTGCTCACCTCGGTCGCCGACAAGTCGGTGCTGGAACACCCGGAGGATGCCATGACGCTTCCGGCGGCCGTGACCATCGTGGGCGGGCCGCTGTTTTACCTCGCAGGCCTGCTCCTGTTTCGCTGGATCGTCGCGCGCACGCTGCTCGTCTCCCACGTCGTCGGGCTCGGGCTGCTCGCCCTGGCCGGTGCCGCGGGAGCTCTCCTGACTCCGCTCGGGCTGGGAGCCGTGACCGCGGTCATTCTGATTATCGTCGCGGCCTGGGAGACGATCGCGCGCGTTCGCGCAGGCACGACCGACGACGACGCTGGCTGAGCGGATGCCGGGCCCACCCTGTGACCGCGGGCCCAGTTTAGAAACTGGGCCCAGGGACGGGGCCCGGGCCCCGTTCGCAGGCGGGGAAAATGGGACATTCGACTCTGGTGCTCTGGCTCCGCAGCCGAGATACTGAGCGGAGCGACACCGTTGCAACGATCAGGAAGGCAATCATGGGTTCCCTCACGTATGACCGCGTCGTAGTGGAGATCGATGATCGCACCCTCGCGCACCTGCAACTCGTGATCGTGCAGAAGCTGCGCCGGGGCGAGAGCTTTCTGCTGTCCTGGCAGGATTCCGCAGCGGTCGGTTCCGGCCGCAGCTCGATCTGGTTGAACCCGGCCATCCCGCTGTATTTCAAGTACGCCGGCGGACACGCCGCCACGCTCAACCGACAGTGGATCGAAGATCTCAGCCGATCAGCCAACAGCGCTCCGGGACTGGTCATCGTCAGCGAAGCCGGGTCGCTGCCCGTCACGACTCTGACGGCGCGGCCGAAGTCCCCCATCGATGCCAAAACGACCGCGCGCACCGACACCGGGCTCATTCAGGCCGTGTAGGGCGTCGCGGCTGAATCACGATTCGACCGGGGATGCACGAGGGGCCCGCGCATACGGCGCGGGCCCCTCGCTGCTGATCAGGTTCGGTGCGAATCAAGTTCGGTGCGTCTAGTGCTTCGCGACCAGGGTGAGCACGTCGTAGGAAGCGACGAGTTCGTTGTTCTGGTTGGTCAGCACGGCATCCCAGCGCACCTCGCCGTACTCATCGGTCTCACGCGGGGTGATCTGCTTTGCGGTGAGCGCGACCCGGATGCTGTCGCCGGGCGAGACCGGCGTGACGAAACGCAGGTTCTCCAGGCCGGAGTTGGCGAGCACCGGCCCGGGCGCCGGGTCGACGAACAGGCCGGCGGCCCAGGAGACGAGCAGGTAGCCGTGGGCCACCCGGCCCGGGAAGAACGGGTTGGCAGCGGCCGCCGCTTCGTCCATGTGGGCGTAGAAGGTGTCCCCGGTGAATTGGGCAAAGGTTTCGATGTCCTCGAGGGTCACCGTGCGGGAGTCCGAGACGATCTGGTCGCCGATCACGAGCTCTGCCAGGCTCTTCCGGAACGGATGCGTGCTGCCGGCCCGCGCCGACGCGCCCTGATGCCAGATTCCGGTGATGGCAGTGAGCATCTCGGGTGACCCCTGGATGGCGGTGCGCTGCATGTGGTGCAGCACCGCGCGGATGCCGCCGAGTTCTTCACCGCCGCCGGCCCGGCCCGGGCCGCCGTGCACGAGCTGCGGCACCGGCGAACCGTGCCCGGTCGAGGTACGGGCGTCGTCGCGGTCGAGCACGAGCACTCGGCCGTTGAAGGCAGAGATCCCAGTCATCAGGGCGACGGCCACAGCCGGGTCGTGCGTGGCGATACTGGTCACGAGTGATCCGCCGCCCCGGCGCACGAGGGCGATGGCCTCGTCGATCGTGTCGTAGCCGAGCACGCTCGACACCGGGCCGAAGGCCTCGACCTCGTGCACGGCGTCGGCCGAGGCATCGTCGAAACGCAGCAGCAGCGGCTCGACGAAGGCGCCGTCGGGAGCGAGCGCGATCGTGCCGTCGGCGTGCAACACGGAGGGGGCATCCGTTCTGCCGACGACCAGGTCGCCGCCGGCGGCCTGCAGGCGAGCAACCTGCCTGAGCACCTCGAGGCGCTGCGCGGTCGAGGCGAGCGGGCCCATGGTGACGCCATCACAGCGGGGATCGCCGAGCACGATGCGCTCGTTGATGCGCGCCTGCACGGCCGCGACGACGTCGTCCATGGCCGCGCGCGGCACGATGACGCGGCGGATGGCGGTGCACTTCTGGCCGGCCTTGACCGTCATCTCGGTGACGACCTGCTTGACGAAGGCGTCGAACTCGGGGGTGCCGGTGACGGCATCCGTTCCGAGGATCGAAGCGTTGATCGAGTCGGTCTCGTTGGTGAAACGCACTCCCCCGGTCTGCACGGATTCGCTCGCACGCAGCTTCTCGGCGGTGGAGGCCGATCCGGTGAAGGCGACGAGATCGCCCAGGCGCACATCGTCGAACAGGGTTGGCACGCTGCCGGAGACGAGCTGCAGCGAGCCCTCGGGCAGCAGGCCGGAGTCGGCGAGGATGCGCACGAACGCCTCGGCGAGGTAGCCCGAGGGGGTCGCGGGCTTTACCAGGGTGGGCACGCCGGCCAGGAACGCGGGCGCGAACTTCTCCAGGGCGCCCCAGACCGGAAAGTTGAAGGCGTTGATCTGCACGGCGACGCCGGGCAGGCGCGAGTAGATGTGACGGGCGATGAAGGAGCCATCCTTGGACAGCGGCTCGACCGGCCCGTCGACGTAGACGCGGGCGTTGGGCAGTTCGCGACGCCCCTTGGAGGAGTAGCTGAACAGCACGCCGATGCCGCCGTCGATGTCGACCCAGGAGTCCACCTTGGTGGCGCCGGTGCGGCTGGACAGTGCGTAGAGCTCCTGCTTGTGTTCGGTCAGCAGCAGGGCCATCTGCTTGAGCAGCACGGCACGCTGGTGAAAGGTGAGCTCGCCGAGCGATTTCTGGCCGATGGTGCGGGCATAGTCGAGCGCGGCGGCGAGGTCGAGTCCCTGCGTGCTGACGCGGGTGACGACCTCACCGGTCGAGGCGTCACAGACCTCCGTGCCGGTGACTCCTTCGGTCGGGGTCCACCAGGCGCCCTGGACGTAGCTGGGCAGAATGGTCGTCATGGGGTCTCCTTCAGGCTGCGTGCGGGGTGCGGTCTCGGTCTGGGCTGCCATCA
This sequence comes from Cryobacterium glaciale, assembly GCF_004402535.1. GTDB lineage: Bacteria > Actinomycetota > Actinomycetes > Actinomycetales > Microbacteriaceae > Cryobacterium > Cryobacterium glaciale. Next base: position 4,409 of record NZ_SOEY01000025.1, read on the forward strand.
GGCTTCGTCCCAGCGGTAGAATCCTTGGCCGGATTTGCGGCCGAGCTTGCCCTCGGCGACGAGCCGGCGCAGCAGCGCCGGTGGTTCGAAGCGGGCGCCGAGCTGTTTGTGCAGGTATTCAGCGATACCGAGGCGCACGTCGAGGCCGACCAGGTCGGTCAGTTTCAACGGCCCGACCGGATGCTTGTAGCCCAGCATCATCGCAGCGTCGATATCCGAGGCGCTCGCGACGCCCTCCTCGAGCATGCGGATGGCCTCGAGCCCGAGGGCCACTCCGAGCCGGGACGAGGCGAATCCGGGTGCATCGCTGACGGTGATCGGAGTCTTGCCGAGGGCGGATACCCAGCTCTGGGCATCCGCTACCAATTCGGGCGAGGTGGCGCTGCCGGTGACCAGTTCGACCAGGTTCGAGGCAGGAACCGGGTTGAAGAAGTGCAGGCCGAGAAAGCGTGCCGGGCGCGCCAGTTCGTCGGCGAGGTCGTCGATCGAGATCGACGAGGTGTTACTGGCGAGGGCGGCATCGGCGGAAAGCTGGGCTTCGACCTTCTGCAGGGCTTCGATCTTGAGTGCCCGCACCTCGGGAACGGCTTCGACGACGAGCTCCCGGTCGGCGAACAGGCCGAAATCGGCACCGACGGCGAGGCGAGCCTCGAGCTCAGGGCGGGTTTCCCCGGTGGCGCCGCGGGTGATGCTGGCGTCGACGGCGCGCAGCACGCGTTCGCGGGCGGCCTCAGCCTCGGTGTCGTTGCGCTCGACGAGAGCAACGTGAGCTCCGGCGAGCAGAAACGCGTGCGCGATGCCGGCGCCCATGCGCCCTCCGCCGAGCACGCCAACGCGGTCAGGAACGCCGGATTCGCCGCGGTCGCCGAGTTCGAGTTCAGACACAGACATCAGACACGCTCCAAAATGAGGGCCGAGCCCTGGCCGACGCCGACACACATGGTGGCGAGGCCGTGCTGGGCGTTTTCCCGCTCCATGCGGGAGAGCAGGGTGACGACGAGACGAGCTCCGCTCGATCCGAGCGGATGCCCGAGCGCGATCGCCCCGCCATCGCGGTTGACGATTTCTTCGTCAAGGCCGAGGCGACGGATGCAGGCGATGGACTGAGTGGCAAACGCTTCGTTGAGCTCGATCGCGCCGAGGTCGGCACGGCTCAGGCCGCTCTTGTCGAGGGCGCGTTGGGTGGCCGCGACCGGACCGAGGCCCATGATCTCCGGGGCCAGGCCGACGCTCGCGCCGACGACGATGCGAGCGCGCGGAGTGAGGCCGTACTTTTTCACGGCCTCACCGCTCGCCACGAGAATCGCCGAGGCGCCATCGTTGAGCGAACTCGCGTTGCCGGCCGTGACGACGGAGCCGCCGGCGACGATGGGGCGGAGGGCGGCGAGCCCCTCGAGGGTGGTGTCGCGGCGCAGGCCCTCGTCGACGAGCACCTCACCCTTTTTGGTGGGGACGCCGACGATTTCATCGACGAAGTGGCCCGCATCGATCGCGGCGGCGGCTCGCTGGTGGCTGCGGAGGGCGAACGCATCCGCTTCGGCGCGGGTGATGCCGTCGATCCTGGCGACTTCTTCGGCCGTCTCCGACATGGAGAAGGTGGCTTTATCGCGGGCGGCGAGTTTGGGGTTCACGAAGCGCCAGCCGATGGAGGTGTCGAACTGGGCGCCGGGCTTGGCCCAGGCGCGATCGGGTTTGGCCTGCACCCAGGGGGCGCGGGTCATCGATTCGACGCCGCCGGCGACCATCAGGTCGGCGTCGCCGGCCCGGATCGCCTGCGCGGCCATGGTGATGGCGGACATTCCCGAGGCGCACAGCCGGTTGACGGTGATGCCGGGCACGTGGTCGGGCAGACCGGCGAGCAGCCCGGCCATGCGGGCCACGTTGCGGTTGTCTTCGCCGGCCTGGGTCGCCGCGCCGAAGATGATCTCTTCGATCAGGCCGGGGTCGATGCCGGCGCGGCGCACGGCCTCGCCGACCACGAGTGCGGCGAGGTCATCGGGACGAACCGAGGCCAGCGCCCCGCCGTAACGGCCTACGGGGGTGCGTGCTCCTCCAACGAGGTAGGCCTCAGCCATGTTCTCTCCTGACGACGGTGTCTGCGCGGGCATGCGGGAACGACTCGTAACTTACCGATCGTTCGGAAAGTAATTCTGGCAGACTCAGGCGGGTCGCACAACCCGCAGGCGCCTGGGTACGCGAAAGGGCACCCGCCGATCGGCGGGTGCCCTTTCCTCATGCGAGCGGGTGCTAGATGTTGGCGAGTTCGCGCACAGCCGCGTCACCGGGGGTGGCGGAGGTGTAGCTCGCATCGATCTCGGCACGGTCGAGCAGCTCGTCCATGCGGCGCTTGCGCTGCTTGGGAATGAGCGTCACGACGGTACCAGTCTTTCCCGCGCGACCGGTGCGACCGGCGCGGTGCAGGTAGGTCTTGTATTCGTCGGGGGCGTCGGCCTGGATGACCAGGTCGATGTCGTCGACGTGGATTCCGCGAGCAGCGACATCCGTTGCGACAAGCACGTTGACCCGGCCGCTCGTGAGCATCTGCAGGTTGCGGGTACGACGAGCCTGGTTGAGGTCACCGTGCAGGCTGGTGGCCTTGACTCCGGCGTCTTCGAGCTGGTCGGCGAGCTGCTCCGCGTAGGCGCGGGTGCGGCTGAAGATGAGCGTCTTGCCCTCGCGGTTGACAAGCTCCTCGATGATGCGGCCCTTGTCGCGGTGCTCGATGACGAGCACGCGGTGGTCGATCGTGGATGAGGCCTGGTCTTCACCGGCGACCTCGTGCACGGCCGGGTTGGTCAGGAATTCTTTGACCAGAGAGGCAACACCCTTGTCAAGGGTCGCGGAGAAGAGCAGCTTCTGGCCACCGACCTTGGTCTGGCGCAGGATGCGCTGGACCGGCTCGAGGAACCCGAGGTCGCACATGTAGTCGGCCTCGTCGAGCACGGTGACGACGACTTCGGACAGGTCGAGACGACCCTGGTCGATGAGGTCTTCGATGCGACCGGCGGTGCCGATGATGATGTCCACGCCGCGCTGGAGGGCGCTGACCTGACGGTACTGCGGAACGCCGCCGTAAATCTGGGTGGTGAAGAGGCCGACGCTGCGGGCGATGGGCTGCACGGTACGGTCGATCTGCAGCGCGAGCTCACGGGTCGGGGCCAGGATGAGCGCGCGGGGCTTGCGGGCCATCTTGCGGTCCTTGGCGCCGTTGTTCTCCATGAGCTTTTCGACGAGGGGAGCACCGAAGGCGATGGTCTTGCCGGATCCGGTCTTGCCACGGCCGAGCACGTCGCGCCCGGCGAGCACGTCGGGGATGGTCGCAGCCTGGATCGGGAACGGTGACGGAGCGCCGAGGGCGGCGAGCTCGCGCACGATGTTCTCGCCGAGGCCCAGGTCGCCGAAGGTCACACCGACGACATCGGAGGCCGTCGTCGCGATGGCTTCGAGACGCTCGAGCACGACGTCGTCGCCACCGGCGAAGGTCGGCTTGGCGCCGTTTTCGCTGCGCTTCGGGTAGAACTTGCTGTCGCCATCGCTCGGGCGGTCGCTACCGAAGTCACGACGGGGCGGGCGGTCGTCGTTCGAGCGACGCGGGGCGCGGCCGTCGAAGCTGCGCGGGGCGCGGTCACCGTAGGAGGGACGCTCCGTGCGGGCCGGGCGGTCACCGTAGGAGGGACGCTCCGTGCGAGCCGGGCGGTCACCGTAGGAGGGACGCTCCGTGCGAGCCGGGCGGTCACCGTAGGAGGGACGCTCGGTACGGGCCGGGCGGTCACCGTAGGAGGGACGCTCGGTACGGGCCGGACGGTCGTTGTTATACGCCGGACGATCCGTGCGCGGCGCACGGTCGCCGTAGGACGGACGCTCGGTACGGGGAGCGCTGTTGCGGTCGCCGTAGGACGGACGCTCGGTACGGGGAG
>NZ_SOEY01000013.1 GCF_004402535.1 Cryobacterium glaciale
TGTAGGCAGCACGCCTAGCGGCCCTCACGGCTATATCTCCAACAAGGGCGACTACCTGAAGCGCCTGCGGCGCCTCGAGGGACAAGCTCGCGGCATTCAGGGAATGGTCGCGGAAGACAAATACTGCATCGACATCCTCACGCAAATATCCGCGATGACGAGTGCGCTTCAATCCGTCGCCTTGGGTCTCCTTGACGACCACTTGAATCATTGTGTTCTGGAAGCAGCGTCGGCTGGCGGCCCGGAGGCTGACCTCAAAATTCAGGAAGCTTCTCAAGCGATAGCGCGCTTGGTTCGCTCCTAGCGTCGACGCACGGATCGGAACGCGAGCGCGATATGCAGACCAAGTGAGGCGGTCCCGGCACTCCATCAACGTACTCGCGGCTTTTCGACCCGTATTACGATTTCAACGCTGTCGGTGGGTTATTCTGCAAGGGTCCCTGGCGGCGGGTAGACCAGCCGTCAGATTGCAGAGTGGGGGTGACATGATTCGGGATCACGCCGCGCGCCCGGTGGCCGCACCCTCCTTGTCACTTGTGATTGCGTTATTGGCCTTGGCCGTCATGCTCGTGGGCGTTTTTGCAGCTCATTCTGAGGCCGCCGGGCATAACGGGCACGCTCCGGCACCGATATTTTCAGCGGTGACGGGCTCGCTCGACGGATCTCTGGGCACCCTAACCGTCGCTCAGGTCGGTACCGCAATGGCGCTGGTGGCTCCTACGGTCATATCGATGTCCTCAGGCGTGCACGACGGCTCGTTCGATTGCGCTCTGCTCGCCATGGCATGCGCCCTACTGCTCATCGTTGCCGCCTTGGTTGTCCTATCTCGGCAGCCAGCCGTGTACCGGCGGCTGCTCGATGCGGGCGATACCGCGCCTCGGCTGCAGCGCGCGACCGCTGCTCCGATTCATCGGCCTAGCCTTACTCTTCTTTCCATCTGTCGCATTTAGACCGTGGTGCCGCTCCGAAGCCAGCAACTGGCTCTCGGCGCTGTGCTGTGCTGTGCTGTGCCCACACGCTGCCTTCGGAACCAAAGCGCGCACGTTGTTTCACTAAGATGGCCGCTCAACATCAAGGCACTGTGGCAATGACGCAACTCGACGCGGATCGTGCAATTTTGGATGCCCGCGCGCTGGCTCCCTCATCGTCACAATCGATATCCCCTGCAGGCAGGACGTCTTCGACACACCTCGATCACGCGGCCGCGAAAATCCCTGCCCACATATCGACGCTGACTCACCAGGGGTCGCCGGCTCTCGATCACAGTATTACCTCACCGACATGATGTCCGTCCGCGGTGGGGAAGCCACTCAGCCCCTCCAGCAAGAGAGAAATAGGCAAATGCAAACTCGAACCGTGGTTCTCGAAGTCGTCGGCGTCCACTGGGCCTCGTCAAAGTCCATTGTGGAGTCGACCCTGCGCCGTCAACCCGGCGTCATCAGCGTCGAAGCTAATCCTGTCGCACAGACCGCGAGCGTTTCCTACGACCCGGAGGTGACCTCGCAAGCGGATCTGCGAACATGGATCGGGGAGTGTGGATATCACTGCGCCGGGCAGTCCGTCCCCCACCACATCTGCGATCCTGCATCCGACGAGGTGTCGATGGACGGCCATACCGCCGCCGCAGGTGCGCCCGCGTTACATACCGGACATGGCGCGCACGGGCACGCCTCGGGCACGATCGATCACGCCGCGGGTGACCTTGAGGGCCATGCGGCTCACGCCGGGCATCGCGCGCCTGCTCGGACCAGCCAGGATGTTATGGGACATGGCGGCGGCCACGCCGGGATGTCGATGGCATCCATGATCCGTGACATGCGCAACCGGTTCATCGTGGCGGCGATCCTATCAGTGGCGATCACTTTCTGGTCGCCGATTGGGCGCGAGGTCTTCGGGTTCTCTGTGCCGGCACCGTTCGGCGTTCGGGACGACATTTTCACGCTGATTCTGTCACTCCCGGTCATTTTCTACTCGTCGTGGATCTTCTTCGACGGCGCCGTCCGCGCGTTGCGTGCCCGCACCCTCGACATGATGGTGCTCGTCGCCGTCGGAGTCGGAGCGGGTTGGCTGTACAGCCTTTTCGTGACGCTCACGGGCGGCGGCGAGGTCTTCTACGAAGCGGCTACTGTCTTGGCTGCCTTCGTGCTCCTCGGCCATTGGGTCGAAATGCGTGCGAGGGGCGGAGCTAACGACGCCATTCGCACGCTCCTCGAGCTGGCGCCACCACGTGCCGTTGTCATTCGCGATGGAGAATCCGTTGAAGTGCCGACAGCGGAGGTGGTTCGCGGGGACCTCATGCTCGTACGCCCAGGGGCCAAAGTCCCCACAGATGGGACGGTGGAAGAAGGAGAATCGGAAATCGACGAGTCCATGGTGACTGGCGAAAGCCTTCCAGTCACCAAGTCGGCGGGTTCTGAGGTCATCGGTGCGACGGTCAACACCACGGGGACGCTGCGTGTGCGTGCGACGAAGATCGGGGCTGACACTGCCCTGGCGCAGATTGTCGCCTTGGTTCAGGAGGCTCAGAACTCCAAAGCGCCCGGTCAGCGGCTGGCGGATCGGGCGGCTTTTTGGCTCGTTCTGGTTGCCCTGATCGGCGGCAGTGCAACCTTCGCTGCCTGGTTGTTAGCCGGTGCGACCGTGCAAGCGGCCCTGTTGTTCGCCATCACCGTGGTAGTCATCACCTGCCCTGACGCGCTCGGGCTCGCCACGCCGACGGCAATCATGGTCGGCACAGGCTTGGGTGCCAAACGCGGGGTGTTATTCAAGAACGCCACCGCCCTGGAGGTCGCTGCCCACATCGACACGGTCATTCTCGACAAAACAGGCACTCTGACCAAGGGGCAACCTGAGGTGACCGACTTCATCGAGGTCGGGATTGCACGCCAGGAACTGCTAGCACTGGTAGCTGCCGTCGAACGCGAGTCCGAACATCCGCTGGCTGGCGCCGTGGTCAACTATGCCGACGAGAACGGTGCAGAAAAGCTCTCCGCCTCCCAGTTCAGAAACGTGCCCGGCCATGGCGCCGGCGCCACAGTAGCCGGCCGCAGGGTGCTGGTCGGCAACCGCAAGCTCATGATCGCGGAGAAAGTCGATATCGGTCCGATCTTGGCGCAACGTGACGCGCTGGCCTCCACGGGTCGCACCGCAGTATTGGTCGCCGTCGACGGGCAGGCAGCGGGTGTCATCGCCTTGGCCGACGCACCACGCGAGACCGCCGCAGCGGCCATCGCAGCGCTGCACGAGGCGGGGATCCAGGTCGCGATGCTGACCGGGGACAACGAGGCGACAGCTCAGCGAATTGCCGCGAAGCTCGGAATCGATACGGTCATCGCCGATGTCCTTCCGCAGGATAAGTCCGCGAAGGTCGCCGAACTACAGGCCGCGGGTAAACGGGTGGCGATGGTCGGCGACGGTGTCAACGATGCGCCTGCCCTCGCCCAGGCAGACCTGGGCATCGCCATTGGCGCAGGCACCGACGTCGCCATCGAGACCGCCGACGTGGTCCTGATGCGTTCCGACCCGCTAGACGTGCCGATCGCGCTCCGGATCGGCAAGGGCACGGTCCGCAAGATGCGGCAGAACCTGGGATGGGCTATCGGCTACAACGCCATCGCGCTTCCCATCGCGGCCGGAGTGTTTTATCCCAGCCTGGGGTTCATGCTTAGCCCGGAAATCGCGGCGATCTCCATGTCCGGTTCGAGCGTGATTGTCGCCGTGAACGCGCTGCTACTCAAGCGCCTCCGGTTGCCGGCCGCTTCCGATACCGCCACAGCAGTAGCACCACCTTCGAGCACTGACAAGCGTGTGCGTCCTCTTCCCGCCGGTCAGTAATCGTGATCGGCGGGCACGGCTCTCGAGGAGCACATGATCTTGATGAGGTCTATGACGCGGTGCTTTTTGACATGGACGGTGTGGTTACCAACACCGCTTTGGTCCACGCGACGGCTTGGAAACGGCTGTTCGACAAAGTGCTTCAGGACCCGCGTGTTCGACCGACCGATCCCGTGAAATCCTTCGATGCCGTGGCAGATTACCGCAGGTACGTCGATGGGCGCAGCCGCGAGGACGGCGTCCGCGAATATTTAGGTGCCCGAGGGATATTCCTTAACACCGGCGACCTCGACGATCCCCCCGATGCGTGGACTATCGCCGGTCTAGCCGCCCACAAGAACGAACTTTTCTTGGCCGAACTGCAGCGTCAAGGATTGCGCTCCTACCCAGGGACGACGGCGCTGCTGCGCCGCCTGCGCGCTGCCGGCGTTCCCGTTGGCCTCGTCACCGTCAGTCGCAACGCTCGCCAGATGCTCGCAGCCGCCGATCTGACGGATATGTTCGACACCGTCGTGGACGGTCAAGATGCGATGGAGCTCCAACTGCCGGGAAAGCCCGATCCGGCTATGTTCCTCGAGGCGGCCAGACGGCTGGGTGTCCGGCCTGCACGTTCCGCTGTGTTAGAAGACGCGGTTGCGGGGATCGAGGCCGCCCATCGCGGTGGATTTGGGCTCGTCGTGGGAATAGACCGTCAGGGGCAACGGGAGGCGCTCGAAGCCGCGGGCGCGGATGTCGTGCTCAACGATGCCAGCGAACTTGACCTCGGCGTCTCGACCACCGACCCGTGGGTGCTCGTGTATCGCGGATTCGATCCCGCCCACGAGGGACACAGGGAGGCCTTGACCGCGCTCGGCAACGGATACATGGTCACTCGCGGCGCCAGACCGGAACACACGGACGACGGAACGCACTACCCGGGCACGTACTTAGCTGGGGTATACAACCGCTTAGTCAGCAACGTCCACGATCGAAGTGCTGAGGAGGAGCACCTCGTCAACATACCCAACTGGCTCCCCCTTGACATCCGGATTGGTAGCGGACCGTGGTGGTCGAGTGGCGCAGTCAAAACAAGCGACGAACGGCGGGAGCTGAATCTTCGCACGGGCGTATCCACCCGTCGCGTGACGCTGATCTGCCCGCGGCACAATCGCCTGACGGTTGTCCAGCGGTCCTTCATCTCCATGGACGACCCGCATCTGGCGGTCTTGGAAACGACACTCGTTCCGCTCGGGTGGAGCGGCACGATAACTCTCCGGACCGGCATAGATGCCAGCGTCCGCAATACCAATGTCGCCGCGTCCGCGGGGTCAGACACGATTCACCTAGCTCCGCCGAAATTTACTACTTCCAGCGACACCCTTCTCTGCGAGGTCCAAACGAGGTACAGCAAAATACTCATCGCGACGGCCGTCCACATCCACATTGCAGGGGCCGTAGGCGTCTGGGATGGAACAACCTCCAGAATCGGACGCCGCTATCGTAGGGAGATGGAACTGTCCTTGGTGGACGGCGAACCAGCAACGCTGACCAAGACTGCTGCAACGTACACGTCCCGCGACCCCGCAATCGCCTCGCCCGGAGTAGCAGCCCTGGGTCGACTCCGCAACCACGCGGCAGACACCGTAGGCGCGCTCCAACGACATGAGGCGGCCTGGCAGCGACTCTGGCAGCGATTTAAGACGACCCTTGAGGCTGACCCGCAAAGCCAACTCATCCTAAACCTTCATATCTTCCATCTGCTGCAATCCCTGTCCCCGCACACGGCTGAACTGGATGCTGGCGTACCCGCCAGGGGCCTGAACGGCGAGGGATACCGGGGCCACGTCTTCTGGGATGAGTTGTTCGTGCTGCCTGTGCTCGACCTGAGGCTACCAAACGTGGCGCGGGCTCTCCTGGACTACCGGTGGCATCGATTGGGGGCGGCGCGCACTGCGGCGCAGGCGATAGGTCGGCCCGGAGCACTTTTCCCGTGGCAAAGCGGCAGCGATGGTCGGGAGGAGACGCCGACCCACTTGTACAACCCTCAGTCAGCACGATGGATGCCCGACAACTCACGCCGCCAATGGCATGTGGGGCTGGCAGTCGCGTTCAACGCCTGGCAGCACTTTCAGCTAACCGCCGACCACGACTGGCTGGCCGACCGAGGTGCCGACCTCATCATCGAGGTAACACGCTTCTTTGCTGCGTCCGCTGTGCATGATTCGGCGGACGATCGTTTCCACATTTCAGGCGTCATGGGACCGGACGAGTACCACGACGGCTACCCCGATGTCCCTGGCGAAGGGCTCCGCGACAACACCTACACGAACGTCATGGTCGCTTGGGTGTGCGAGCGGGCCGAAGAGTTATTGCAGAGGTTGGCCGGGCACGCCCGCGCAGAAGTTATCGACCGACTGGATATTGGCGATTTGGAACTCGCTCTCTGGTCGCGGCTCGGACGAAGCTTGGCTGTTCCGATCCACGCCGACGGGATACTCAGCCAGTTCGACGGGTATGAAACTCTGCTCGAATTCGACTGGATCGCCTACCGCAATCGCTACGGGAACATCGGCCGACTTGATCTTATTCTCGAGGCCGAGAACGACAGCACCAATCGGTTCAAACTTGCTAAGCAACCCGACGTCATCATGCTCGTCTACCTACTCGGGCAGGCGGGCCTGAGGCAGCAGCTCGCCCGACTCGGCTACCCCCTGACCAAAGCAGACCTCGCACGCACGATCATCTATTATCTTGAGCTCACCTCCAACGGATCCACGCTCAGTCGAGTGGTTAGCGCCTCCGTCCTGGCCCAGCTGGACGAATCCCGGTCCTGGTCGCTATTTCGGGAAGCACTCATCGCCGATCTGGACGACACTCAGGGAGGCACCACTCGGGAAGGCATCCATCTTGGAGCCATGGCGGGAACGGTGGACGTCGTCGCACGCTCCTTCGCTGGTCTGCAGTTTGCATCCGACCGAATCAGTTTCGCACCGCGGCTTCCGCCGCAGCTTAAAAGTCTGTCCTTTCAATTTGCCTACCGCGGCCACCGTATTGAAGTGGATCTAGACCATGAAGCCCTGCGGCTTCAACTACTTCCCAGCGAAGCCCCACCGATCCGGTTTATATCAGTGTCGACCCAGGTGTCCTTAGCCGGGGGTGGATCCCATATTTTCACTCTGGTCCGGCCCCTTCGTCACTCTGCACATCGAAAGGGCTAAACCCATGACCAAGATCACAGCCGGTCTCAGCCGCTACGAGATCATGGACAGGCAGGCGGACGACGCAGTTCAGCTTCTACCGCGGTGGCAATCCATTCGAGATACAAACATGGTCACCGGGTGGTGCTCAACCCCGACGAACCGGGGAAAGCCGTGATTTCTGAACGCGAGCCCCGCGAGCCGAGGCCCTGGACAATGTTGGGAATGACGTTCGCGTGGGGTTCGTGTTTTCTCGCGATCACCAAAGCACTGCAGGATTCCACGATTCTTTGGCTCGCTGCCCTTCGCGCCCTCATCGCCGGTGCCGTCCTATTGCTGGTGGCCGGATATAAACGTGCGCCCAATCCGCGCACGCGAAAAACGTGGACGCTGATCGCCAGAATCGTCCACGCAGATGCAGTAATCGTGGCTGCCGGGCAGCTTCTGATCGGCGGGGCCGTTCTTGCCCTTGTCGCTGTCGTAGTCGAGGGCCCTCCCGTAATCGACTGAAATCTGCGGTTCATCAGTGCATTGCTCTTCATGTCGTTAGCGGGAACAGCTGCTGCCATCGTGATCTGGCTCACCGAGGTCCGGCGCGCTCGATTGGATACGCTGACGACCTGGACGCTCTTAGTACCCATCTTTGGCATCATCCTCTCGGTCGTGGTGTTGCAGGAGCGTCAGAGTATCTGGGGGTGGATTGGAACAGTTGTCGTCATCGCGTCCACGATCCTCGTGACCGTGACGACTCGACAAAGGACACATACACGAAGCACGAATCTGATCAGTTAGCCGCGCACACTGCGGAGGAAAAAGACGAGGAACACAGATGACGCTTCACGCCGAGTCATCTGCTGACAACCTCGGATCGTTGGCCCGTTAGGACCTCGTGACAATCGGTTTTTCATTTCTTCCATGATGCCGTTCGGCTGCGGTCGGAGTATGTGCGGTGCCGACCGGCGCCACGATGTCATCGTTTCGACGCCACGACTTCACGACAAACGGGTAGAACGAAGCCGCTGGGAGCGCCCACGGGTTGCGACACTCTCGTGTCACGGTCAGTAGCGGATGGACATCGCGTGGATCGCGACTTGCCAGAAAACACGGGGTATTAACTCGATGTCCCAACTGCTCGCCTGACACATCTGAGTAATATCGCGGGGTCGTAAACCCTCCGAGGTATCGTGTCAGCGGCCAGCTCGTGGCCCGCTGCGCCTAGGCTCGACTGATGACCACACGCACCGTTCTGATCCTGCTCGACGTTGATGGGGTACTGAACCCTCGGGTCGTTGACCAGCGCCTCGTACTCGATCCGCCGCGCGCGGACCTCGTGCGACAGCTCGCGGCCCTCGGATCCATCGTGTGGGCGACCACATGGTCTCCCACCCACACTTTTCACCTGACGAAGGACCTCGGCCTTTCCTCGGCGACCGAGGGCATCGCCTTTCCGCACGACCTGCACTTCGACCCGTCGACTCCCGCACCGACCGCGAAACTGCACTGGGTCGCCCGCTGGCTGACGCGACAAGATCCTGTGCCCGATGCGGTGATCTGGCTCGACGACATCCTGCGCCAGGACGCCCGCGACTGGGCCATCGCGCAGGCTCGGCCCACCCTCCTGGTGCAGCCCGATATTAACGTCGGCCTCACCGCTCAGCACGTCGACGAGATACGTCGCTTCATCGCCGGTCTCGCGCAAACGGATGCCGTCACCTCTACCACGTCGGGGAGCGCACTATGAACAGCACACCATCAGTAATCGTGTTCGACGTCAACGAAACCCTGTCCGACATGTTCCCGCTGAGCGCTCGGTTCGCCGAAATCGGCGCCCCGGCTCACTTGGCCCGGATCTGGTTTGCCGCCCTCCTCCGAGACGGATTCGCCCTCGCTGCCGCGGGCGGAACCGCGAAATTCTCCGCGATCGGAGCTGAAATTCTGCGCGGAACCCTCAAGGACGTTCTCCTGACGCAGAGGGTCGACGACGCCGTGGCCCACATCATGAACGGCTTCGACACACTGAACCTGCACCCGGACGTTGCCGACGGAATAGCCCGGCTGAAGAGCGCGGGGCTGCGCCTCGTGACCCTTTCCAACGGATCCGCCTCGGTGGCCGAGTCACTGCTGACGCGCTCCCGGCTGCGCGGCGAATTCGAGGCCATACTCACCGTCGAGGACGCCCCGGCGTGGAAGCCGGTTCGAGCGGCCTACGATTACGCCGCGGCGGCCTGCGGAGTTGCACCGGCGGACATACTCCTCGTGGCGGTACACCCCTGGGACATACACGGGGCAGCACAGGCTGGCCTCAGCACCGCATGGCTGAACCGCAGCGGCGACGTCTACCCGAGCTACTTCACAGCACCGGACCACACGATCAGTGCCCTGGGTGATCTAGCGGAGCTGTTTGAGGGCCGGATCCCGGCCTGATCTCTCGGTGCGCAGCCGATCAGTCCGAGCAGCAGGGCGATCTTCGCTCAGGACACACTAGGTGCGGACTGATACCTCGGTTGATCTCGACTTCTCTGGACCTGATCAGGAGATTCTTGTGTGAGATCTAGTCACGATTATCTCAACACCTCGGCCCATCCTGGTCGGTCTCGGGCAATAACGTTGAATATAAGGGTGTGCGTCAAGTCTTCACCTGCCCACCTTGCTACCCGTGGGGCGTCCACTGAGGAGATATCTTGGTAAACCGCGCAATGTCGTCCTGGAGCCCGGTGTAGGCCTGCACAACCGGAAGCTCTGAACAAGTAAAAGACTCCACGGCCTCAAGCACGGACGTGATGATCGAACGGGGAGCGCGCAGTTTCCACGCCTCGGCTTCGGCGACGAGGTCATCGTCAGTGATGGCCGCGTGGCTGTACTTTCGGTTGATGGCCAGAGCCATTTTGCCGTCGCTGACGAGGTGCGTCTGCGGAACGACATCATATGCGGGGGTGATCCTCGTGCTGCCATCCGGGAGGTGGAGCATGCTGACGTTCTTGCCGTGCATATCGAGGTTGCCCACGGCCTGCGAGACGGTCAGGAGTCGGAGGAGCTGCTCGACGGAGGTGCGGTCGCCGTCGCGACCGAGGACATCCGCTATGCGCTTGAGGGAGACGTTACCGCCGTACTCCTGGTACTTCTCGTTCTTCGATGCGCCAGGAGCTTGGTTCATGTCCTCCTGGTGAACGCGTCCCTGTGGCGCGTCCGGTGATCGGTCATAGCGCTCGATGACGAGACCCGGCACTCCGCCGAAATTTCCGATCCATGTGTCGAGCGTGGTGAGACCCGCCGCTTTGGCCGCTCGGAAGCCGTATTCCTCATCGAAGGTTATGGTTGGGTAGCGCACCGACGGTGGCTTGATGATGTGGGTCGACGGATACCCCTCGGGGACTTGAAACCAGTAGTCATCCTGTCGAGCGAGCACGATCTTATCTTGCACCCCCGCCAGGGAGGTGCGTCCCGATCTCGGACGATTCCCGAGAGGGGCGGCCTGCGTGTTGACGAGCATGCGTCCGACCTCGGCCGCATCAACGCTGGCCCGGGCTGGCGTGCGCGGCTCCCCCGGAGCCTCTGGATCGTATATCTGGATAGCACCGGCGACATCTCGTCCAAACCGTGCCAACAGCGCAATGGTGTCGTCGGTGGAGACTCTGATCTCGGCGGCGAGGTTGTCGAGATCCGTGCCCTCGGGCAAGAGTTCGGCGAAGAAGTTGCGTCTTCGCGTAGCCCTGCTGCGATTCCTGACCAGGCCGAACGGAACCGATGCGGAGAGGATCGTGCTGCCGAGCCCAAAAGTCTCGATGGCGCCGATCACCGTTCTCCGTACGGAATGACGCGCAGCAGGGGAAGGCCGGCATCGGCCTGCTCAATGAGCCCCTCGCCCTGCACTTCGGAAACGCCCAGCTCTTCGGCACCGCAACCCTCCACGAGCCTTTTGCCTCGCAATGACCTTCGCCGAGACCAGCTGACGATCCACTCCGACAACGGCTCCTCGATGGCGTCGAAACCCGTCGCATTCCTGCTCGCCGACCTCGGCGTGACCAAGTCGCACTCCCGCCCGCATACGAGTAATGACAATCCCTTTTCGAATTCGCATTTCAAAATTCTGAAGTACCGGCCCGAGTTCCCCGACCGGTTCTACACCTCGCCGAAGCACGCTCGTTCTGCACCGAATTCTACGACTGGTACAACGGCGAACATCGTCATTCGGGCATTGGTATGCACACCCCGTTCAACGTTCACCACGGCCCCGCACCCGCTATCCAACACGCCCGCGCCCGCGTTCTCACGACGGCATATGCCGCCCACCCGGAACGCTTCGTGCGACATCACCCGCAGCCACCAACGTTCCCGACGACGACCTGGATCAACGAACCCGAAAAGGAAGGAACGAACTCAATGACCGGCTAAAGAAACTGACTCACAAAGGTTGACATCTTCCGCCCTCGCCGCCCTCAACGGCACGGGCCCGCCGCTTATCTGTGGCGAGTGTGAGTTGCCCATGGAGGAGGTCTGAACCGTCCCTGATTTCCTGCCGCTTTCTTTCTGGTGAAAGGATTCGGTTATGCCCAAGAAACACCCAACAGAGGTTCGCGAACGAGCGGTCCGTATGACGCTTGATC
>NZ_SOEY01000032.1 GCF_004402535.1 Cryobacterium glaciale
TTTGCTGCACCGCCCGCACCGCCCGTGTTCGCGGCCCCGCCCGCACCGCCGGCCCCGCCGGCCCCGCCAGTCGAGCCGGCCCCGCCCGCCCCGGCCGCAGAACCGACGAACCTGTGGGCTCCGCCGGCACCGGTCGTTCAGGCCAGCGCAGCTCCGGCGCCCGCTCCGTTCGATGAGCCATCGGCCGCCGTCGGTGCCGCTGGGGCGGCATCCGTCGCAGCAGCACCTGTCGCAGCAGTGCCCGTCGCCGCGGCTGCCGCTGTGATCGCCGCCGTCGTCCCTGCCGTCGTCCCCGCCCCAACGCCCGCGGCCAGTGCCGCCAGCGCACCGGTCGAAGCCGCATTCGTTGCAGACCTTGACGAAGACGACGCTGAGGACGACGACCTTGACGAGACCATGATCGTGGTGCGTCGCATGAAGCCGTGGACCCTCGAAACCGAACACGGTCTCAAGTTCTCGCTCACCAAACCGGTGGTGCTGCTCGGGCGCAACCCCGCGCGCGGCGCCGCACATCCCGACGCGCAGTTGGTGCCGCTGCACGACCCGGGCAAGACCGTGTCGAAGACCCACGCCCGCCTCGACTTCGTTGAGGGAGTCTGGGGTATCAGCGACCTGCAGTCCACCAACGGCGTCGTACTCATCGACGGCGGCGGTATTGAGAACGAGCTCGATGCCGGTGCGAGTGCCGCCCTGACCGATCGGTTCCTGCTGGGGGAGCTCGCCGCGCGCATCTACCTGGAGGCCTGAACTTGACCCACATCGCCGACCAGCGGGCGACCAGTGCCGGGGTGTCGTTGCAGTGCGGTTCACGCAGCGACGTCGGCCGCAAACGCAGTAAGAATGAAGACTCGCTGCTGGCGTCCCAACCGGTGTTCATCGTCGCCGACGGAATGGGCGGCCTCGAAGCGGGCCAGCGCGCGAGCGCCGCGGTGATCGCGGAATTCCAGGGTTGCGTCGGCCGCACCGCCCTGCCGGCCGGCGACGTGGTGGCCGCCGTCGAACGTGCCCACACCATGGTGCGAGCCGTGTCCGATTCAACCGGGCGCGGTGCCGGCAGCACCCTCACCGGCCTGGTGCTGATCGACCACGAGGATGCCCCGCAGTGGCTCATCGTGAACGTCGGCGACTCGCGGGTCTACCGACTGCACGGAGGGGAGTTCCAGCAGCTCACCGTTGACCATTCCCTCGCCCAGGAGCTCATCGACGAAGGCTCACTGCTCAAAGCGGATGTCGCCACCTTCGCCCGCAAGAACGTCATCACCCGTGCAATGGGTGCCGACAACAGCGGCGCCGATTACTGGCTGCGCCCGGTCGTGACCGGCGAACGATTGCTGGTGTGCTCCGATGGGCTCAGCGGCGAGCTCTCCGACGAGGCCATCAAAGCCGGCCTGACCCTCGGCGGCAGCACCCAGCAGACGGCAGACGCGCTACTCGCCGGCGCCCTCGAACACGGCGGCCGCGACAACGTGTCGGTGATCGTGATCGATGTCATCGCCGGCGGGGTCAATTCCTGGCACGGCGTAGCCATCGGCGACGACCATTCCGACACCATCGACACCCGCACCGAAGACACCCGACCAGTACAGCGAGTGGCCCGCAATGCAGCCCGCTGATCCAGCGCAACCCGCCGCGGAGCCCGCCGACGACGACCTCGACGAGGCCACCAGAATTGTGCGTCGGGGCGGGCCGCGTCACGGCGCGGCGCCGGTACCCAGCATCAGCAGCGAGCCCGCCGACCTCGACGACGACACCGTCATCGTGCAGCGCAACGCCGACGAACACACCCGAATCGTGGCACGACAGCCCCGGGGAAGCGGCCCCACCGTGGCGGCAGGCGAAGCCGACACCGACTACGCCGACACCGACCCGGCCGACGAAGCCACCGTGCGTTCATCGCGGGGGAGCACGGCCGCCGACACGCTCCTGAGCAGTCGGCGGGCGGCGGCTCCCGTGCATACTCCCGTTGCCGACGCGCTGCAACGCCGTTATGAGCCTCCGCAGGTGCAGAGCGGCGCGAGTGTGCGCTACGCGGCACGTCCGACACCGGCGATCATCGCACCGAAGGCCCCACTGCCCGTTGCCGACGCGCAACCCGATCCGTCCCGCCTCCGTCTCGCTGACGCCGCTGCCGAGATTCGGGAGCGCGCCGCCGCCGTGAAGCGTCGCCGCCGCAGGTTCACACTGGTCGCGATCATGTCGACCACAGTCCTGGCGGTGCTCGCCGCCGCCGGATACACGGTCCTTACCGTTTTCACCTGGTGATGCCGCATCACCCCGCACTGTGCACCCTTCCGTCAGCACCGAGAAACTAGGAGCTCCACCCTCGTGACAGATTCCACCTCCCCCCTCTTCAGAGAAGCCGCCGACCCGGCCACCCCGCAGGCGCGCCTCGGCGAGATCGCGGCAGCCCACCACGAGCTGCACCCCGTCATCGCGGCGAACCCGGCCTGTTACCCGGCCCTGATTGAGTGGATGCTCCAGCTCGGCACCATCGCGCCCGTCACGCCCGCAGCAATAGCGGCCGTCGCTGTACCGGTCGGCGCTGTACCGGTCCTGCCGACTGAGCCGGCGGCATCCGCTATGCCGAACCCCTTCGGCCAGCCGGCAGCCGCTGCTGCGCCGAGCGGCCAAGCAGCATTCGGCCAGCCAGCGCCGGGCCAGGCAGTACCCGGCCAAGCAGCACGGCGCCCGCGCAAGAAACTGCTGATCTGGGGCTCGATCGGTGTTGTCGTGCTGCTGACCGCCGGCGGAGGCGTGTGGGCCTACGGGGCCATCTTCTCGAAGCTCGGCGGGGCGGCCTCGCCGACGGCAGCGGTCGAGAAACTGCTCGAGGGCACCGCCGATATGGATCTGATCAGTCTGTACGGTTCGTTGTCTCCCGCGGAGATCGAGTCATTCAAGGCGCCGATCGATCAGCTCGGTACCATCGCCATGGACGACGAGAACGGCGACCCGGTGGATATGCCAGAGCTCATCAACACGGTCGTCGACAGCCTGAACATCACGCTGACCGGGCTTGAACTCGAGACCGAAGACATTGAAGAGGGCATCGCGGTGGTCACCATCACCGCGGGCGAAATGACCATGAACGGTGATGCCGAAACGATCACCGACGCCTACCTCGAGGTGGTGGCTCCGCAGCTGCGGCTGCAGCAGGAGTCCTTCGGCTCCGACGACAGCGACACCGATTCGATGATCGCCGACCTGCGCGAGTCTTCGATCGACGAGCTGAACGACCTGCTGCCGTTCACGCAGACGGCCGCCGACCTCGCCGACGAGCTCGGACACGACGCCGCCATCGTCACCGTGCGAGAGGGCGGCTCCTGGTACGTCAGCCCGCTGCTGACCGCGGGCGAGAACATCCTGCAGGGGACATTGTCAGATTCCGCGCGCGGCAGCCTGGTCGCCGCCGACGACGTGGCCTCGTTCGAGACTGCCGACGCTGCAGCCGAGGGCTTCGCCGAGGCCGTGATCGCTTTCGGCGAGAACGGCGACTACGACGACCTCGCCGCCGTGCTGCCCGAGTCGGAACGCCGCTTTCTCAGCCTCTATGGTGACGCGCTCATGCCCACCGAGGGCGGCGGCGACTACGACAACCTGAAGATCACCGACTTCGTGGTGACTCCGCAGGTCGAGGGCAAGACGGTACGTCTGGACATCGACAGCATCGTGATCGAGGGCGACGGCTACGACTGGCCCTATCTCACCGAAGTCAACGGGGTGTGCGTCACCACCGATTCGGGTTATTCCTCCTTCGACGGGTGCCTCGACGACCTTCCCGTGATGAAAGAGCTCGGTGCGGGGAGCTGGCGGGTTCTCGCCGTGCAGGAGCAGAGCGGATGGTTCGTCAGCCCCCTGCGCACCGTCGCCGACATCACCGGAATCACGGTGGAAAAGCTCGTGAAACTCAGCCAGGACGGCGAGCTTGACCGGCTCTACGAGTAACGCAACCAGACTCGCCCGAATCAGTGACACGCAGCCAGAACGACGACAGAGGACCCAGATGACCTTCGACCCGACCCAGCAACCGCCGGCCGCACCGCAGTATGCCGCGCCGGCTGCTCCGCAGTACGCTGCGCCCGCCGCACCCCAGTACACGCCGCCGCCCGCCCGCCCGAACCCGTTCGCCGGCATCCCGGCCTCCGACTGGGCGCGCGATGGCGGTGCGCTGCTGTTGCTGCTGATCTCCCTGGCGCTGCCGTGGATGTTCAGCTCCGAAAACTACAGCATGAGCGAAACGATCGGTGCCACCGGACGCATCGAGGTCGTGCTCATCACGCTGCTGTCACTGTTCTCGCTCAGCCTCACCTACCTGCTGCGCGCCGGCGTCTTCGGTCCTGGCGTCGGGCTCGCCCAAATCTGGTTGATCCGACTGCTCGTCAACGTTCCCTATGCGCTCCTCGTGCTCGGGTTCATGCTCGTCGATGCGTTCTCAACTGATGAACCGACCGGGCTCGGCTATGCGGCCGGCCTCGGCCTGGCCGGTGCGTTCCTCGCCGCCCAGCCCCGCTCAGCAGAACTCGTGGGAATCGTCGGCGAGCACCCGATCATCCGGCTGTGGTACCGCATCGTGATCGGCTACGGTGCGGTGGTAGCGCTGACCGTGCTGGGTGGGATCATCCTGGGAATCGTGGCGACGACATCCGCTGAGGTCAGTGCCGTGGTGCTGCTCACCGCGATCGTGGCCATTCTGGCCGGCGCGGCCGCTGCAGTGCTGCCGATCTACGGAATCGTGCGCGGCAATGCGACCTGGCTCACCATCGCGCGCACACTCGGCGGCGTGGCCGTCGGCGTCATCATCATCGACGCCTTCGCCGACCATTCCCTCTCGGTGGGCGGCGTCGAATCGCTCGGCTGGGGCGGCTATCCGCTCGTTCTGCTCGCCGGACTGCTCGGCCTCGCCAGTTCGCCGGCGCTGCGTCTCGCGATGGCGCCGACCGAACCGATCAGCAAGTGGTTCGGGGTGGCCTCCCTCACCCTCGTGCTCGTCATCGGCACCGCCGGCCTGAGTCTGCTGCTGGTCATCGCGAACCTGATCGGGGCCGGCTCAAATTCCGGCACGACCGGCCTCAACATCGGCGCGGCGATCGTGCTCTCGATCACCATCGTGGTCGCGATCATCGCCCGCACGACCCTGCGGTCGAACCCGGCTGGCAGCCAATGGCTCGTACTGGGCCTCACCGGCCTGATCACCGTGCTCGGCATCGTCTTCGTCGTGCTGCGCAGCAAAACCCTCAGCGACGAGAACCTCTCCGGGCTGTATTCCTGGCTGTTCGAGGGAACGTCGTACAGCTCGTTCTCGCTGATCATCCTCACCACTGCGGCCACGCTGAGCCTGGCCCTCGCCTTCGGACTGCCCGCGCTGATCTTCTACGCGCTGACCGTTCCGGCCGCCGTTCGCGGCTACTTCACCCAGTACGGCCCGGTGCGGGCACAGGCTCCGGCGGCCTACACCGGCTATGCGGCTGCTGCCCCGGCTGTCCCGGCTGTCCCGGTTGTTCCGGCTGCTGTCGCACCGACCGTGCAAGCGGATGCCGCGGCGCCGGTCACGTCTGCGCCGGTCGCTCCGCCAGCGCCGGTCGCTCCGCCAGCTCCGGTCGAAGCGACGGTTGAGCTGCCCGTCGAGGTGCCGGTTGCAGCGCCGGTCGCGCCGCCCAGCGCTGCCAGCCTGGCCGCCGCAGACCCGGCCACCCCGGCCGCTGAGCTCTACGACCTCGCCCAGAAGCACCCAGAGGTCTGGCCGCACCTCGCGGGCAACCCGAGCACCTATCCCGATCTGCTCACCTGGTTGGCGCAGTCGCCCGACCCGCTCGTGCAGCAGGCGTTGCGCGCCCGCGGCCTCTGACCTCGCCCGAAAAACCGCCCAGCGCGCCACCTGCGCGCTGGGCGGTTCGACCGTCACCTCGCGCACACCCAGCACCGGAGCCAGCTCGTGAACCCCACGCTTATCGCCCTGCAGAACCTCGCGGCCGACCCCCGGAGTACCCCGGAACGTCTCGCCGAACTGGCCCAGCAGCATCCGCAACTGCGCACGATCATCGCCGAGAACCCCGCAAGCTACCCCGCGCTGGTGCAGTGGATCGCCGACGTCACGGCGGCTGACCAGGCCGCGGCTGCGTTGATGACGGCTGGAGTCGCGGCTGACGTGACGGAGACCGAGCTGCCGGCGCCCGCGGTCGCGCCCTTCGAGAGCCCGGCGACTGCCACGGAGACGGCCAGCCCGGCTGCCGACACCACGGCACCCGAGTCGCGGCAGCACAAGGCGCGGTGGTGGATGGCCGTGGCGGGGGCATCCGTTCTCGCACTCATGCTCGCGAGTGGTGCCGGCGGAGTCTTCGCCGGCTGGGCCGTGGCCAACCACCTCGTCGTCGCCGAAACGTCGCGCGCGAGTCCAGAGGTCATCACCGTGGCGCTGCCCGAATACGAGCCGGGCGACGTCGCGATCATGCCCGACGTGCGCGGACTCGACACGGCGCGGGCCACCCAGGCCATCGTCGACGCGGGGATCCCCGCCGAACTTATCGAGGTGGCCACCCGCCCGGCCGCCGGCGTGGTCGGCGTCATCGTGCAGCAGACGCCGGTGTTCGGTGCCGAAAACCCCACGAGCGTGACCATTTTGGAATCCACGCCCGCCGTCGTGCCCGTCTTTGCCGACCGGCCAGCCACCGAGATCATCGACGAGCTGCAGGGCATGGGGGCCAGCGTCGCGCAAATCCGCCAATACGTTCCCGGCGCCGTCATCGGCACGGTCACCAGCATCGTTCCGGCACCCGGTTCGCCCCTGCCCGAATCGGTCGCGATCGTGATCGCCGACAGCGCGTCTCGCATCTCGCTCGACGACATCGATCCGAGCACGGGATCGACGAGTTTCGGCAGCACCCAGACCGTCGGCGGCCAGGACTACGACGACGCGGTGACCGTGTCGGCGTCCCCCGACACCGAGACGGTCACCTGGACCTTCGACGGCCACGTCGCCGAGGTGACCGGGTCGCTCGGCCTCGAAGATGACCAGTACGACGACGAGACCATCACCGTGGTCGTGCTCGCCGACGGCGCCGAAATTGCCCGCTATCCGCTGGCCGAGGGGCCTCCGGTGGCCTTCAGCTGGCTCGTCGCCGGCGTGACCACCCTCTCGCTGCAGGTGACGAGCGTCGAATCCGATTACGGGTCCAGGCTTGTGCTGATCACTCCCGAAGTTCTCGGCAGCATCGACGAGCTGGGAAAACTGTAAGTGAGCGCCTCGGGGGCCGCTCCAACGCCGCGTCGTCGCGCGGCACTCATCATGATCGCTGCCGGGCTCGTCGTGACCCTGGCACTCTTGAGTAGTGTCGTCTGGTTTCTCATGGACGGCCGCAACAGCGCCGCCGCCGGCACCCTCGACGGTCTCGACGACGCCGGTTCGGCCGGAAGCTGGCACGCCGTCGAGCCGTTCAGCGTTGGGTCAGACGACCTCGTCGCGGGCGCGGCGACCGCATTCACCATCGACAGAGCGGATGCCTCCCTCCCGACCGACACCACCTCGGTTCTGCTGCAACTTGAGATCGTTCCCGGCGCCGAGGCCGGCGGCATCGTGACGGGGGCGGAGCAGGACAGCTCCACCGTGAGCTTCAGTGCGAACACGCCCGTCACGACGTCACAGCTGGTTCTGCTCGACGCCGACGGCACCGTCACGCTGACCGCTGACCAGACGGTCGCCGTCACCCTGACCCTCTTCGCCTACCTGCAGGCCGCCGAGAAAAACGAACCATCGGTCGGCCCCGGCGGCAGCGCGGCCATCGCACCGCGCCCCGTCATAGACACGAACACCGGCCTCGGCGGCACCCTCGCCGCCCTCGACACCCCCATCACGCTCAGCCCGCAGGGCCTCGGCGCGGTGCCGACCGAGGGAGTCGCGGCCGTCTGGCTGCAGGTGGCCCTGCTCGGCCTCGACGCGCGGCTCAGCCTGCCGACCACGGGCCCCGACAACGCACCGGTCGTTTTGCAGAGCGTCGGAGCCTTCACCAACGCCCTCGTACTCGTTCCGCTCGACGACCGCGGGCTGTTTCAATGGCGTTTCAGCGGCACGGTCGACCAGGTGCGGGCGAGTGTCACCGGCTGGGTGGCCGGCCAGGGCCGCTCGCTCGATGCCGCCACCATCCCCGGTGGCCTGGTGCCCGTCGCCGCCGCCAACCTCAACCCAGCCAACCTCAACCCAGCCAACCTCGACACCGCAGGCCTCACGCCGACCCTGCCGACGGGTGCCGTCGGCGCGGTTGTCGGCTCCGCCCTCTACAGCGTTCAGGTCACCAGCCCCACGCCCGGGACGGTGAGTGCCGATGCCGGCGAGAGCCGAGCCGATGACCGACGCGAGACGACCCTGCCGGTGCGGGGTGCGGCATCCACTCTGGTGATCGCCGGGCCCGGCGGCACCATCAGCCTGCCCGACGGCGCGATCGCCGACTCGCTCACCCTGCTCGGCTACTTTCCGACCGCGGTCGAGCCCGCCGGCTCCGCGCCCGGCGTGAGCATCACCGAACCGGCCGCTGACGGCTCGATCGACCTCGGTGACGCCGGCGGCACCTTCGTCATTCACGGCACGATCACCCAAGCGGATGCCGGCGTGCAACTCGTCGAGGTGCGCCTCGGCAGTCGCTCCATTGGCAGTGCCCGCGTGGACGCGACCGTGAGCCCGCCGTTGTGGAGCATCGAGACTTCTGCGACCCCGGGCGATCACGAGGTGAGCGTCACGGTCACCGACTGGGCCGGACAGACCGGGCAGGCCGCGGTGGCGTTCACGGTCGAGGCACCGGCCGAGAGCGTGGCCATCGCGAACAATCGCACCGTCGTGCTCGACGGGGGGAGCCTCGCCTTGGCGAGCGACGTGACCGCCTCGTCGATTTCCTTCTCTGGGCTGTCGCCGGCCGTCGTCGGCGAATTCATCGTCGCCGGCGTGTCGGAGGCGACCCCCGAGGGCATCATGCGCGAGGTCACGGCGGTCGAACTCGTCGACGGCCTCGTCGTCGTGACGACGCGGCCAGCGGCCTTCGGCGACATCGTGCTGCAGGCTGACGTGCGCGTCGTCGACCAGCAGGTGATACCCGTTGGCTCGGCGCCGACGGCGGCGCCCGCCAGTGATAGGTCCACCGAGCAGACCGGCCCGACTGTTCTTCCGGCTTCGTACGCAAAGACCAACGAAGCCGTTGCAGCGACCGATACCGACCTTGCCGAGTCCAAGCGTGTCGGTGTCGTCGACCTGAGCACCACGGTTTCCGTCACCACGGCACCGGAAGTCTCGGTCGAATACGAGAGCAAGAGCGCCGACCTCAAGCTGAATATCAAGGCCTCGGCCGAGAGCGTCGAGGCGAGTGGGTCGGTCGGTGACGTGAAACTTGCCCAGCCGACGTCGAGCCCGACGCCGAGTCCGACGGCGGTACCGGCTACTCCGACCAAGCCCAAATTCACGAGTGAGGCCGGGGTCACCCTCGGGGTGGCCTTCGAGCTCGTCACCCGGGCGACAATGACCGTCAAGATTGCACCGGTCTGGAAGTGGACCTTTGATGTGGCCACGGTACTCGAACGGTTTGAATCGAGCACGAAACAACAGCAGACGCAGACGATTGAGGTCAGTTCCTACGGCGCCATCGCCGTCACCTACGGGTCGAAAAGAAAGCGCACCAATCTCGGGCAATATCCGTCGCCCATCCACGTGAATGTCGCCGAACTGCCGCATATTTCTTTGGGGCAGCTCGTCGGTGTGATCCCCACGCCGGTACCCATCCCGTGGGTGCTCACCTTCAATCTGGTCACTCAGTTCGATCTGTCGTTGTCGTTGACCGGCACGACCACCTACACGAGCGTCGAACGCATCACCCGGGAGATGGGTGTGCGCCTCGAGAACGGCAAGATTGAAAAGTTCTCCAGTACGACAACAGAGGTGGCTCCCACCGTGTGGACCAGCGAACTCGAGGTCAAACTGGCGGCAAAGCTGGCCCTCAGTATTGATGCCATGGTCTACGACATGGCCGGTATCTATTTCGGGGTAGAAATCGCACCGACCCTCACCGCCGGAAGCACCAGCAAATTTGAGACTGGAAAGCCGGCAACGGTCGTTTTCGCGAGCAAGTTCGTCATTGTCGTCTCCCTCGTGGCCGGCGTGAAACTCGAGGTTTTCAATAAGGAACTGATCAATTGGGAAGCCAAACGGTGGCAGCTTGTCAAGAAGGTCTATTGGGACGTTGACACCGAAGATGAGTCACCCGCCGGCACCGGCGACCCGGTCAACGCCCCCGGCAGCGACCCGGACACCGCCACCGGAACCGGTAACCGGGCCCTTCTCGTGGTGGTCGACCTCTCCGGCTCGATGCTGGGGGAGCGCGTGGAGAAGGCGCAGGACGCCCTCACCCAGCTGGTCATGAGCCAGCCGCTCGGCTCCGAGATGGGAATCTGGACCTACGGCGGCAGCTGCGAGCAGTCGGGCGACTACGCGATCGAGGTCGCCCCGGTCATGGGCACCGGCGACCTGGTCACCGAGATTGCAAGCTTCGAGGCCGGCGGCGGCACACCGACGGCCGAGGCGCTGCTCGCGGCGACCAAACAACTGCAGGACGACGGCAACACCGGCGCCACCGTGGTGCTGGTCTCCGACGGTGAGAGCGGCTGCGACGACCCCTGCGAGGCCGCCGCGCAGATTCGCGCGCAGGGTTTCGACCTGCAGGTGCAAAGCGTGGGCTTCCAGACCTCTGCAGCCGGCGAGACCGAACTCGAGTGCATCGCTGAGAAGACCGACGGCACCTACACCTCGGTTGAGGATGTCGATGCGCTCGCCGACAAGCTCGCCGCCCTCGGACGGGCCAGCATTGACCTCACGGTCGCGGCCGGCGACACGATTCTGGCCAACCAGGCCCAGAATATCGACGTGACGGTGACCAACCCCTCCGGACGCGACGCGGCCGACATCACCGTGGCACTTACCTTTCCGAGTGGCGACCTGGTGCCGCTGGTCAGTCCGTCGCCGCAACTGCTGTTCGGCAACCTGCCACCGGGCGCGAGCAGCACGCAGAGCGTGCAGCTCTACAGCACCGTGCAAGACGCCGTCGGGAGCACCGACTACCGGGTGATCGCCTGGGGCGCCGAGGTCGACGCGGTCATCGTCGAGGGCAGCTACGAGACGCTGCGCGAGCGCACCGAGCCGATCGAGCCGGGTCCCATTCTGGCGGATGCCGCGGCGAGCGACTATCCGGCCGCCCTCGTCGGCGATGGCCTGGCCTCTGGCGATACCGGCTGCGAGGCTGACGACGCGAAGGCCGGCGGATATGCATCCGCTCTCGCCGTCACGACCGAACCCGTCGTGCTCGCCTGCGCGGGCACCTCGGGCAACAACCTGCTCGGGTCTGAGGCGTCGACCGGCGCCGGCAACCAGCTCGAACGCCTCGCCGCCGAGCCAGCCGTGAGCGAGGTCGTGGTCTCGGTCGGCGCCGCCGATGTGGGGCTCGACTCGCTGCTCGAACTGTGCGCCAGCTCCGGCTGCGCGCTCGACGACCCGGCCGTGCGCACCGTGATCGGCAAGGCGCAGGAGCTCGACCTGGGCCCGGTCTATCGAAGCATCTGGGCAACGGTGAATACCGAGCAAGCCCTTGAGGCTCGCGGCGGCGTCCACGCTCCGGTGATCGTGACGGCCTACCCGCAGCTGTTCGCGAACGACCGCGCCCTGGACTGCACCACCGAGTGGGGCCGCTCCGAGGCCCAGGTCGGTCACACGGTCATCGCGTACCTCAACGCAGCCCTCGAGACCGCGGCCCTCCGGGTGGCGGCGGACGGCTACGAGGTGTACTTCGCCGCCGGGCCCGAGGATTCCCTGCACCCCAACCACACCCTGTGCGACGACGACAGCTTCGTCATGACCACTGACGACGGCCAGCTGGTACCGAGCGCCGACGGCCTCGCCGCCGCCGGCGACGCCCTGCTGCTCTGGAGCCAGAACCGGCCGCGCACCGCACCCACGGCATCCGCTCTGGGGAGCGCCGAGAGCTACGCTGTGCCGGCTCCCGGCCTGGTGAAATCCGTCGGTCGCGCGGTCAGCGGGCTTGCCAACCCCACGAAATCGGTCGATCTGGCAGCGACCGGACCGGCCGTGCACGTGGCACCGGGGCAACAGGTGCGCGTCACCGGCGCGGGCTTTCTGCCCGGCTCCCCGGTCGTCGTCTCCCTCTCCGGCGATCCGAGCATTCTCGGCACCACGACAGCGGATGCCGACGGCCGCGCCGACCTCACCGCCATCGTTCCGCAGCACACGGCTCTTGGCACCGCCACGGTCAGCATGAACGGTGCGCAAATGAGCGGCGCGAGCACGAACGACGCCGCGAGCGGCGTTGAACTGGAGCTGGTGCGGGAGTTGCGCATCGGAGCGCTCGTGCCGATCTGGATCGTCGCCACCGTGTTCGGCGGGCTGCTGTTGCTGTTGGCGGCGATCGGGCTGGCCCTGCTCGCTCGCCGTCTGGCCCGAAGCGCCCCGCGGCGGCTCGCCCTGTCGAAACCCGCTGCAGGCCCTCGAACCTAGCCCGCAGAAAATCTCCGACGTCTGAAAGCTCGACTGTTTGAGAATGGGGCAACGGATGATTCTGCTGGTTAACACGGCAGGGCTCAGGTGCGCCAGGGTGGTTCGGGGCTGGGGGTGTTGGCTCGGTGGCTGTGGGCTGGGCGCCAGGTTTGGGTGGGGTCCCAGAGGAGTGGGCCGAGTACTTGGGGCCTTCCGCCGACCATGCGGATTTGCCAGCCGTTGGTGTCGATGGTGTGGTGATGAAACCAGCACAAGAGTGTTCCGTTGTCGACGTTGGTTGGTCCGCCTTGTCCGGCGGGGTGGACGTGGTGGACTT
>NZ_SOEY01000003.1 GCF_004402535.1 Cryobacterium glaciale
ACCCCCGAGAACCGGCTGTTCCGACCACGGTGCTCAACTGGCCGGAAACAGTGCCGCACTGGCCGGATATTTATCGCTCAAATGGCCGACCTCAAGTTGACAAAACACACGAGGTGCAGCAACGCGCGGGATTCGGGGGTCAGTCGGTTCTGAAAGACCACGGCGAGAGAACTGATCAGGAACGGCCCGCTTTCGCTGGCGAGCAGGAGAAGCCCAACCAAGATGGCGCGGTCAGAAATGAGGGTGGGCCGTGCGCTGGCGCCGGCGACCCGAGCGTCCTCGCTCCTCCACGCAACGAATTTGTCGAGGATGCCGGTCTGGAAAACCCGGGAGTGGGCCAGGGCCACCTGCTGCGAAGTGAAGACATAGTCTGCGCGAGCGCCGGAGTGCACTTCGGCGGCGCTCATACCGCCGAAGTCGGAGGGGTCCGGTACTGCGGAGTCAGCCATCATGGTTGCCCTCAACTTGGCGAGGCGGTCGGTATCGAAGTTGAGGTTGTCGGTGAATCGGTTGTTTGTCATGAAAAGTATGTGTGCGGCTGATTTCGCGCCTCAAGGCATATTGCACTGCATTTGTCATGTTCATCTCCTCTTCTTCATTGAAAATCTTGATCAACAAGCATAAAAAAATTCACACTATTTTCCGAGAGCGACGCCGCCGCCGCAGAGATTGCCGTGTTAAACCGTGCCAGGTCTGGCAGAAGGGGCTGCTCGTAGAGCTGTTGCTCGGCCGCTCGTCGTAAACGTCCGCTTGGTCTGCAACCGTAGGAAAAGGTTTCGGTTCATTCCACCGAGTCACCGACAAAGTTTCGCGAATTAGCGAAAAGGCACGCACGCGTGCTCTTTGCCGCGCATGACCCCATCGAGGCCGCCATTCGGGTGGCCACGATTGGCCACTAATGCCCGGCACGAATCCTCAAGACCACCTCTCTTCCAGAGCCAAAGAACTCTGGCTTAATGAACCAGATCCGGGCCCACGCTCCGCGCGTTACGCAGCAGCCGACACGAACGACGCCGACGGCGACGCCCCGCAGCCAGCGAACACCAGGCGCCCCGTCAACTGGGTTTCGACTCTTTACGGCTATGAGGAATTCTGGCGCGAAAATGGACGGAGCCCACGGGAGAACACGCGTAATCTCGCAACCCTCCCCGCCGAGGAACGCCGAAAGGGCGGCTGGGCAGGCTATCAACGTAAGTTCGAAGAGAGGCTCTGCCGGTACCAGATCATTCGCCTCGACCTCTCACCGGCCTTTGAATGGGATCCGCAGGAAAACATCTGGCAGAAAAACTTCGCTGCGTACGTTCACCACCTGCAACGGACCGGGAACCCGCCCTACCTTAACGGCGCAGACCCAGTCGAGTTCGCGCTCGGCCGATGGTTCAACCGCCAACTCCGGCAACTCCAAATAGACGCGCAGCCCAAAAACAGAGCCGACCAACTGGCCGTCCTCCTCGCCCTTCTAAGCACAACCGGTGCAATCAGCCACCCACGCTGAGAACGGCAGGCATCAAAACCCCGACTCATCGACATTAGTCACTGCGGAAGCTGCCATCAGGAGAACTAAACGTAGTCTGAAGACATGACGGCTGGCTCTGAATCGACCCGAAACGGGTGTTCCGCGTTCGGTGATCGCCGAGCACGGAACAAATCAACGAGGGCGCTGTGACACCTAGGACTGGGTGCGACACGCTGTCCGCCGCTAGCCGCATCGGATTCCTCGGCGACACTCACGGCGACCTGGAACACGTACTCATCGTGTCCCGCACCATGCACGCGCGCGATATTCAAACTCTCGTGGTTTTGGGAGATTTCGGCTTCATTTGGCCCGGCCACAACTGGGACAACGTCCTCGACAAACTCAGCCGACGGCTCACCGTCACAGCCCAGACCCTCTACTTCGTCGACGGCAACCACGAAGACTTCACTCGTCTCTACCGTTTTCCGCTCACCGAGGACGGATTGCGTTGGCTTAGGCCCAACATCGCCCACATTCCGCGCGGCTGGCGAACCACCCTTGCTTCCGGCAAGACCCTGGCGGCGCTGGGCGGCGCGAATTCGGTCGACGTAGGGCACCGCAGGGAAGGTACCTCATGGTGGCCAGCCGAATCCGTCACCGAAGCCGACCTAGCCACGCTCGGAAACCAGCATGCCAACGTCCTCATCGGACATGACGCACCACTGAACGTGCCATCACTCGATACCTGGCTCAACGAGACCGATCGTTGGTGGCCAGCAGCCGGAATCCACTATTCGGCCGCCGGCCGGGCCATGTTCCACCGCGGGTTTCTACAGGTGGGCGCCGAACTCTATCTCGGCGGCCATTACCACCGCCACTTCGATGAAACCGTCGACTACGACGGTGACAGCCCGTTCACCACCCGAGTCGTCCTCCTCGACAAGAACGGTTCCGAGCGTGCCATCAGCCAAGCGATACTTGATACCAACACCCTGCACATCGAATATTTCACCCGCAACGACCAGACCGTAAGCAATAAATACATCATTGGTGTGGACCCGCAGCTGGACAGCAAAGCGGATGATGCGGCTCCTGCTGGTGAGTCATGATTCCGGGTGTCGTTTGGCAAGACGTTGAAGCGGCTGGCGGCATGTATACGGGCGCCGAAGTTCTCCAACTGATCAACATGCGCACGGGAGACCACGCAATTCTCTCGCACCTGCGCCAGCAGGGCCATCTTCTCTCGGTCAAGCGCGGAACTGCATACATCTACCCCCGGTTCCAGTTCGATCCAGAAACACACCTCATCCGCCCGGTGATCGCTGACCTCATCAAGCTCGCCGCCGACGCCCGATGGACCCAAGAAGAACTCCTCGTCTGGCTGTGCTCACCCTCGGGCCATTTTCGTGGCCACCGGCCCGCCGAACACGTGGACCACCCCGACAACGTCCTCGACGCGGCACGACAAGCGGCCACGATTCAATGGAGAGGCAACGCTGTCCGACCGCGTCCCGGATAAATTTTGACTACCAGTCACCGATGACGGACTGCCCTGGATTCGATCGAACATCATGCACATCCCGCGTGGCTACAGAACCGTGCTGGCCAGCGGCGCCACCCTCGCGGCCCTCGGCGGTGCTAACTCGGTGGATATCGGCCATCGGGTTTTGGGGCATTCCGTCTGGGCAGAAGAATCAATCACCGAGGCCGACCTTGCCAAGCTCAGCCTCGAGCCGACCCATGTTCTCATCGGACACGATGCACCTTTGAACCTCCCGACCCTGGACACGTGGCTGGCGGCAACAGATCGAATCTGGCCGCCAGCGGGCCTCAGGTACTCCGCCGAAGGACGTTCCATGTTTCATCGAGGGTTCCTGCAGGTGCAGCCCCGGCTCTACCTCGGCGGGCACTACCACCGGCACATCGACGAATCGGTCACCTACACGACCGGCGAAATGGAATTCCACACACGCGTCGTCATCCTGGACGAAGGCGGCTCAGCATTCAGGATTAGCCAAGCCATCCTCGACGTGCAGACCCTCGAATTGGAATTCATAACCCGGGACGGTGTCCAAACGGACGCGCGCAGATGAACTCATCCGGGCGATCCCCTGCGCCGCCGATGAGCAACAATCAAAGTCACGCTTCTGATCTTCCATCACGGCTTTTGTGCTACCCGTGATTTCGATGATGCTGTCACATCAGGTGCCGTCGCATTCCTCGCGAGGGTACGGCGGCTCATGACCTCCGCACTGCCCAAACGTTCCTTAGGGACGCTCATGGCCATCGCCCGAACTCGCGTGGCCGCTGACAGAAAACCGGGAGCGACAACTCCGTCAGGGGTCCGCGCCCTAGCCGAAATCGATGACGAAAGCTCGGTGACCGTCACAATCGAACTGTTTCCGGAAATCTTCAACGAAGAAGAGACAGCGGTCTCCGGTGACACCTAGCCGCGACTGGATGTGCTTGGTGTCAGCGACGGTTGAAAACTGAGCCACTACCGACGCTGAAAACTGAGCCACTTGTTGGCCGTGGGCAGCTGGTGCTTAAGCGTGTCCAACGTCTGCGTACCGCTCAGATCAGGCGCTTCCGCATCTGAAAATACTACAAGTAGACACCGTGCGGTAAGCATCCACGCCCTCGGTCTTTATGTTTCAGAGGGTCGAGTTTGGCGTCTCTCCATGCACAGGCAGCTAAACGTTCTTTTTCTTCTGAAGGATTTCGTCCACATCGTTGATAAAGATGCCGAGCAATTCCCCTGGCTGATGATTGAAGCTGCTGTGACCAAGGTCCTGCCGCATTGCCTTGAGAAGACCTTCGAAGCTGAGCATAATCGCCGAGGTATCGCCGATATTCTCACGTGAGACTTTTCGGAAAGCGTTCCAGTTACGGATCACACCTCGCGATCCGTAGGAAATCAGCGGAGGAGTAATGCTGGCAAAGAACTCTTGCATTTCGTCGGGTCGCATTGTCTCCGGCAACTTCTGTAGGTTTAGCATTCGCATGAGACCCCGGATTAATTCGTCATAGAGCTTCGTCTTGTGCTCTCGGACGGCGTTCTCCAGTGAACGCCGCCGTTCGAGCGATCGAGTAGTGAAATATGTGACGATTGGGACAAGTAGAAGGCCCGTGAATCCTGCTATCGCCGTCATGGTCGTGGGATTGAGTCCAAGGAAAGCCTTGAGAATGGCAGATCCCAGCCACCACGCAACGTAGGCGATGCCTACCAAAAGGAAAAGCCCGAGGAGAGCCTTGATCGCCTTTGCCATTACTTCCTTCACTACTCCATCTTGATTGCCCTGCGTTCGCGAACTCGGCGCCGTCGGACTCGAGTATCAACCCTGCAGATTCCTGAGGCACGCCAACGTCCAACCACTGGCCGGGCGGTCAGTGTGCCGGTGTCGTCCCCAGCAGCGCCGAGGGCTCCCCACTCCACGACACGACCAGCTCGTCGCGAGCCCGCGTTGCTGCAACATATAGCAGTGACCGCTCGCGAAGCAGAGCATCCGGGCGTTCCGCTTCCGCGAGTTGCTTCAGCAGGTGGATGTTAGGCAGCGTCTTGTCGCCGAGGCCGAAGAGTAGGACACGAGCGAACTCCATACCCTTCGCTCGGTGCATGGTGAGCGCCTGCGGGTATCCCGTGGTGGATTTGCCGGAATCAAGGGCCCGCACTGTGACACCGCGTTCGGCAAGTCCAGAGACGACACGATCTCGCTGACCACGATCGCGAACGAGTATCCCGATGGACTCGGGTTCACCGCCTGTCTCAAGCCATCCAGAGACGATGGTGGCAGCGCCGTCAAGCTCTTCGGCGAGACTCGAGTACGGTCGTAATTTTGGCTCGGGGCCACTCCGTGCGGAGCGATAGTCGGACGCTTTCTCCTGCCCTTCCTCGAGGTCCACAAAGTGAATTCCGCTAAGCAAACCGATCGCATAGGCCAGGTTCTGCGCTGTCGTTCGATAGTTCAGCGTGAGACGTTGGGAGCGCCCGACAATCTTGATCCCGAACTTGCTCAGGGCAACGCGCTGGCCGTAAATGCGCTGGTGCGAGTCCTCGGCGATGAAGAGGTCGTTTGCACTTTCACCGACGAGAGCACGTAGTAGCAGCCAGTGGGCTGCGGTCAGGTCTTGGCCCTCGTCGATAAGCACGTGGTCTGCCTGAAACTGTCCTGTGGCAGCGGATGCCGCGCGCAGGTGATCCGCGGCGATTACGTTGGCCTCGTGGTAGTCGATGGAGGCGTTCATCCGGGCAATGCGCCGGTACGCCTCGATCACTGCCCAGACGTGGCCGCGCTTGCCGCGGTCCAGGGCGACGCCACGTCCGGCGCGACGCACCGAGAAGTAGCCGTCCTTGTCCGTAATGCCGTTGGCCAAAACAATGGCCACGTATTCGCCCTCGAAGAACGCTTTGTTCTTCAGATCCTGGGGTAGCTCTCGTCCCGCTATGTCGATGGCTTCTGTCCAGAGTTCCCCGCTACTCCGGCTGCCAATGTCCGTGGTGCGAACGCCGAGAATCCGCTCGACAGAGTCAGCGATGGTCGCTCCGGCGTCCTTCAAGACTGCGCTGGCTACGGCATCCACTGTCGAGATCCAGACGCCGGAGGTACCGAGTGTGGGTGCGAGCGGGGTCGCCGGGTCGAGCCGAAGAATGTCCGTTCGGAGTGCATCGGCCAGGTTCGTCGTGAACGTCGTGATGATCGTGCGTGACTTGGGTTCGCTCGTGGTGAGGTGGTGTGCGCGGTGGAGCACCACGACGGTCTTGCCAGTTCCTGCGCCGCCGGAGAGTCGAAACGCTCCATTGAAATGCTTTGTGGCGTACTTGCGTTGTTCTGGGTGCAGGAAGGTGCGCCAGGCGCCGAAGTCGCCGCCCTCGATGACTTGGCGCAGCTCGTCGTTGTCCTCGATGAAGGCGAATTCCATTTGTGCGGCGGGGTGCTTGAGCGCGCGTAGCAGTTCGTCGTCGGCGGTAGCGGCCGTATCAGGCGTGTATTCACCCAAGCCGAGCTTCGCTTTGACCTCATGGATGGGGGTACCCACGGCTAGGTCGAGGAGGGCCAGCCCTTGCCATTTCACGGCCGCGTCAATGAGGGCGTTCAGCTCGGTGTCGTTGGCCGCCACGGCATCGGTCGCGAGGCTCAGTTCGATGCCGAGCGATTCAACGAGTTCTTGAACATTGTGGCCTTCGAGCGGACCGGGCTGAATATCGGGCGCAACTGGCTCAGAGGGTTCGGCGATGGCCGGTGGTGCAAGATGACGCGGGGCCTTACCTGGATCGCTGCCAGTTGGAGTGCTGGCAATGACGAGCTCGGCGACGCCGTTGACCGGGTTGATCGTCAGAATCCGGGTTCGCGCCACTTCGATGGCTTCGTCGTGCAGCCAGGTACCGATGTAGACGTAGTGTGCGTCGTCACCGCCCTTCACTTTGAAAATCACTGCACGGTTGGCCAGGTCGACGCGACCGGTTCGCGCCCGCGCATCAGCGGCGTTGTGCATCTTTTCGATGTGCAGCCCGGCGGTGGTGTCATCCTTCCCGAGCTTTTCGAGAAACGCGTACGCCTTCGTCCTCAGCGCAGGTTCCATTTTCTTGGTGTCGGGTTTGAGGATGATGGTGGGCATTACTTGGCTCCTACCGGCGCGAGCGCATGTTGAACTGCATCAATCGACGCTTCAATGACCAGCCATCCAGACGAGGTCAAGTCAGCGCGGTCTTCGTCACTCAGGTTCACATCGGCGGCGATGCGTTGATCAATCCAAGCCACGGGAACGGGTATCCCGTCCTCGGTCTCGAACCCGACCTGTGGCACGGGGATCCCCGGCGTGTCAGCCAGCGATCGGACGAATTCTTGCTCGAGGGCTGAATACGCCAGTGTGATCGCGGCGGTCCACTCGGAGGTAAAGTCTGTGGCGCCCAGAGGCGGCGAAGTGGCAGGGACGGCCTTTACGCCGACCTCCACTTGCGTCAGCGCACGGATGGTCGTCGGTGCGGTTCGCAGGCCGGTCAGATTCGCCAGTCGCAGCCAGGCGCGCCAGCCGCCGTTATCTTCCTTAGCCAGCGCACTTCCGCGGTTGTCGAGGATGATCCCCATCTCGACGCCGGAATTCATTCCCAGGCTGGGGTCCCTGATCCGGCAGACCACGGAGAGAAATCCGTCCCGGTGCAGCCACGCTGGGTTCCCGGAGGTCGCGGCCGGTTCTTGAGCCGGGGTGGTCAGGTCGATGGCTGCCCGCTGGGCCGCGGATGTGTGTTCGTCAAATATGACGGCTGTCGAGCTGGAGGCGAGCAACCATGGCAACGCGTCGGCGAGTCGGGCCCATTCGTCGGGTTGCGGATGGTGCACCCATTCGATCAGCTGCGAAACCGGGTCGAGACTGATCAGGTTGAGAACGGCGGGCCGCAGTGAAAACTGTGTCATTACGCGGGCGGAGGTACCTGCGTCGATCCAGGAGGGCACCGTGCTGGTGCCAGCGGTCGGTTCGAGATCTTCCCACGTAATGGCCATAACGTGGTATCCGGCATCACGGAGTCCTTCGCGCTTTGTGGCATCGTCGGCAAGCCGGTTGTGGTTGGCGCTGGCGTGAAAAGTCCAACCATCGGTGAAGATGGCGATCCGCGGCACATTGATGTCCTGGGTCGTGAGTACGAAGTCGGGTTTACAGTTTGGAAGCTGCTCCTGCGGAACCAGCGTCCACGTTTGGTGAGTGGTCGGCATCGTAAATCGCACCCGGTTGCCGGTCGGGCCTGGAATCTCCTTGACAGTGGCGCCGGCTGCGGTCAAGCGTTCGATGAACTTCACTCGGAACAGTTGCTCGAGCAGTGATTCGTCGCTGGGAACGCTTGTATCCACCTTGGATACCGCCCAATCGTCGAATAGCGGGACAACGTCGATGGGCGCTTCTGCCGTCGTTCCGCTCGATAAGAGCTGAAAGAGGTAGCGTTCCGCAGTCGCCCGTGAGACAGAGTCGATCTGCCAGGGCGTGGCAAACGGTAGCAAGCACTTGTGACAGGCCAAGCGCGGTTCATCGCGACAGGGGCAGGTGCGAACTTTCTGCCAGGCGCTGTGGATGATCTCCCAGACGCGCTGAGGGTCTGCGAACTCGGCGAGGTAGCCGGTGCCGCCGGGTACCACGTCGTGAATCAGTAGGGCATCATGATTGACACCATCGGATTCGGCGGTGGGATCGACGACTTGGGCAATCTGAATGTGGTCCGGCGCGCCGCCTAATTGTTCTCGCAGTCCGAGTAGAAGTGCAGCGGTCAGGCTGGGGCCGGCGAACTTGTCGCCGAGGGTCATCGCGGCCGGCAGCCGGATGAGAGCACCCTGAGTCGTCAGGGTATGCGACAGCGCGATTTCGCGCGGATTCTCTTTGTCTGACTTGCGATATCGGCACCATGCACGGTGTTCTTCGGGTCGGTTCGACTTCGCCGCGGTGTCAAGTTTGCCGCAGTGCCCACAGACGCGAAATAGCGGTGCTGTGCGCTCTTCGCCTGCCACCATGCGAGTCGCACCGAAGCCCCCAGACCGGCCCATGTTGAGCCATTTGATATCGACTCTGTGCAAGTACTTCACGCCGAAGTCATACCCGTCAAGAAACCACTGGTCGGTGACGAAAGCGGGGTTGACGTCGGCGGCCACGACGATGTTGAAGTTCTCCCGCTTGCGTTCCTCGCGACTGTCGTTGATCGACGACTCGTCACGGCGCACCTCAGCCGAGACGCGCTTGATTTCGACGACATCGATGTGTTGCTTCATGTCGGCGATCGCCTTGCTGTTGCAGCGTGGGCAGACCTCCACGGCCACGATTTCTCCCGTGGTTTGCGTGTCCTGGCCGAAGCCGCACTCGGGGCAGAATACCCATGGGCGTACCGCTGAGGCGTTCGCTCCCAGGTCAACAGCGTCGATCAGCACTTCGAGGCCCTGCGCGTAGAACGTGGCACCCGGTGCGAGCTCGCTCAGAGCGACGGATGCGCCGCGCTTGTACGCGATGGCATCGCTCTCGTAACCTCCGGTGTCGGGGTCGAACCAGCTGAGAGACACGTCGAGGCTGACCGAGTCGTCGAGGAGCGTGTAGTTCGGGAGGATGCCGTATTCCTCGAGAACGCTGATCCAGTGCACTCCGCGCAGATCGAACAGCTGGCCTCCGGTGAGTTTGAGCGTTGCTCGTGCGGAGCGTTCCGCTCTCTTCTCATCGTCGGTTGCGGCTGGTGATTCAGCCTTGAGCTTCAGCTCGGGCAGGGCCGCCTGAATGGCCGTTCGGCGGAATTCCAGCTCTTCGACCGTCTTTGCCCATCGGTGCGAGGCGTCGAATAGATGGGCCGCTAGCCCGCTTGTCCCGTGGTCGTCGCCGGGCATGACCCAACTGGTGAGAGCAGAAACCGCCGTCATCGCGAGATCGTCGAACGTCCCCAGAAACCGGTCAAGGTGACTCTGTGCATCCGCTTCAGAGAATGCGATCAGATCACCGAGGAACGTGTCTCGCGCCGCACTTCCAATAGCGGCTTGTGCCTTTCGCGGGTGGCGTCGAGTGTCGTCGCGAGCAAAGACGTCCATGAGGTGGGCAACGAACTGGCGCTGCAAAATCTCCTCGGCGTTCAGGTACGTCGCCGGCGGGCGAACTTCTCCATTGATGACTGAAAGTGGATCCCCGAGCTTGGGAAGGTGCTCCCCGCGTCCACGCACAAATACAAGCGACAGAGAGTTTCCGGTTAGGCGACCGGCGCGACCCACGCGCTGCAAATAGGAGGCGACGGAGCGCGGGAGGGACGAGAGGATAACGGTAGACAGATCCCCGATATCGATACCCATCTCCAGCGTGGGTGTAGCGACGAGCACGTTCGGGGCCTGCGGATTATCGGCGCTGTTTTTGAACTGGCTTTCGTAGCGAAGGCGAGTTTCATCGTCCAGCAATCCGGTGTGTTCGCGGGCGACGACTCGCCGCATGCGTGACGAGCTGTAAAGATTGCGATAGTAGTTGTCGTCCCGGCTGTGTCGCGCGAGCGTGCCGGGACACCGCACGAACAGGCACGGTGCACCTTCGAGCTCGGTGATGACGGTGATGGATCCGGGGTTCTGAGCGTGGCAAATATCGCACTCCAGGAAGTGGCGTCCCGCCGTGAGGTCACGGAGTTGCACTGCCGACACGACGACTGCCTGTGGGGAGAGCGAATACACCTGGGCGCCGGAATCCGCGTTCACCACGTTGAGCAGGCTCGCATCAACGAGACGCTGCATCAGCGCCTTCGCAAAGCGCGCGCCCTCGTGAGGCGTGACGTTCAGACACTTGCCTGCCCAGCGCGAATACCAGCTCTGGGCAGATGTCACCGGGTCGAGGTTGCCGGCATACTTTGCCCCGCCGACGGTGCCGCCGATCCGGGCAAAGGCCGGAGCCTTGCGACCCTTCGGGAAGGCTGGCATTCCTTGAGAGCGTGGCCGACCACCCCACACGGAATACCGATCGCCATCGCGCTGAATGTACTTATCAAGCCACGGGTGCTGAATGCCGCCACTCTCTCGCAAATGCTCAAGAACACCCCGAACCCAGGCCGCGAGCTGAGCATCCGTGGGTTTGCTGTGGCCGAGCTCAGCCTGAACCTCAACCGTGTCCAGCAGCGATCGGGCAACGGTAACCAGCTTTTGGGTACTCCCTACCTCGACTTCGGCAACCACGCTGCCAGTCATCCCGAGGGTGCGACCCACACGCGAACTGAGCCCAAACTCAAGAAGAGCGTCGAAAAGCAAACGACGGCCCACACGAGTACGGGTGCTGGGTTTCGATTGCGACAGCTTCGCACTCTGCCAGAAATCGACGAACTCATCCCTATCCGCGTAATCGGGAGCGATGAGCTGATATCGCCGGGACTTGTCATCGCCAGCCAGCCGAATGGTCTCGGCGACCAATTCGTCAAGGTTGAGTCGACCGCTTCCGACGGCATCTCGAAAAATTGAGCGCAGCGACAAAGCGTGGGAACGACTCTGAACAAACCCGGCGCGGTGCGCGGCGTCCTGAACACTGTCGGTGAAAACCAACGCCTTCTTCTCAACCTCATCGAGCGTGGCCGAGCCAAACAGATTCGACAGGGTCACCGAAAGCAACGTCGCAATGGCGCTACCCATGAATCGGATGCCGTCACTCTGCTGACACGACGGGCAATCGTCATTGCTGGACTCATCGCCGGCGTCGGGGCCCGTGTGAGTAAGCACTGGGATGATGTAGCCGTCAATGAAGTCAGCGTCGTCGTCCGCGGGTCGGGCCTGTTCCAAGACACGGTCTTTCGTGTGGAACCAGCGCAACCCCTCAACCTCGGGCACCTTGCCGGGGACCGTCATCGCTAGGTGCAGAGCTGGGTCAGCTTCCCTTGGCGCGAACAGGAGCGCTCGGAAGCGTTCGCCGTGCTGCAGGTGATTGCGCCGAATACTAGTATCGTCCATATCGAGGTTGGAGCCCGTGGGCGCTAATTGAACGCCCCAACCTGATCGACCACAATGGCGGCAGTACACCGCTGGAAAATAGGCGAGGTAGGGGTCATCGACCCCATCGTCAGTCTGAAAACCGGTCGGCACTCCATCGTCACTCCACCGGTACTGCACGTCAGCGGTCGTGGCACGATCCACTCGGCTCAGTTCGCGCACCCATAGGTGCACATCCACACTCGCCGCCTCACGACCGACGACCTTTCGAACATGGCTGAGCATGGCGATGACGTTGTGCAGAAATGCATGCCGCACCGCATCGCGCGACGTCTCTGTTTCCGTCGCTCCAAGTGCTCTGGAGAATACGCGCTTGGCCAAGTCCGCCACCGAGATAGATTCGGCCGTCGCCGCGATGAGACTGCGCAGAAACGGATGACCTTGTGATGCAGCCAACAAGACCTCATCATCGAGGTCACCAGACCCAGCGAAGAGATTGTCCGGATCTAGATAGAGGTGTTGCAGGACAGTGCGGCAGATAGCGGATGACTCTGCCGCGGGGCCGAGATCGGTGACGGCACTGCTGAGGTCGGCAAGAACGCGCTCGTCAACGTCGAGCACTTCGATACCGTATGAGAAAAGCGTTGGGCCGGCCTCCGCAGACCAATCCTCAAGGCCAAGTCGCGTTTCGGTGACGACTGAACTTTCATCGAATTCATCGCCAAACACGGTCTGAGCGAATCGCAGCATGACTGCCGGGTCGCCTTTGTCACCAAGCGTGGCGGAAGTTGCCACGGGTGTGATGCGGCCCAGCGGGCGAGCTCGATCGGCGTTGGAGATTTCACTCGCGTCGTCAGCCCAGTGGCTCTTCAGCGTTAGGCCCAGCCGGCGCAGCAACATGGCCACATCGGTGCCCTGCGCTCCGTCGTAGGTGTGAAACTCATCGAGAACCACGTACTGAAGGCTCAGGGCGCTCTGTTTCCAGAGCGTAGCGTCTTCGTTGCGGAGCAGAAGTTGGTCGAGCATCTTGTAGTTAGTGAGCAGAATGTCCGGTGCTGTGTCGCGGATGATGCCACGATCGTTGATCAGCCCGGCCGCGCTCACCTTCGTTCGCTTGGTGTCCTGCTGACCGGTATAAATCGCAGCGGTCACCGCGCCGAGATCCGCATGAGTAGCAAGTAGCTCGGTGAGGCGTTTCGCCTGATCATTGGCGAGGGCGTTCATCGGGTAAAGGATCAGCGCTTTCATGCCGGTCACGCCGGCCTTCTTCGCCCGTAGAACGTGGTCGAGGATCGGGTTGAGAAAGGCCTCCGTCTTTCCTGATCCTGTTCCAGTTGTCACCAACGTGGGTAATGGGCGGGGCTTCTCGTCGGTCAAATTCGCGCTGCTGAGGCGCGCGAATGCCTCGGCCTGGTGGCCGTAGGGAGGAAACCCCTCGTACCAGTCGAGCGTGTCACGCCAGCCTTCGATGGCCGGTTTGAAAGGCAGCCGGAGACGCACGTACGGACCCTTGAAGATTCCATTTACGGGATGAGCGAGAAAGTCGTCGAGGGCCAACTGCGCGTCATTGTCGGCGAGGGCAAACGCCGTCGTCAGATATTTGGTAAGGCCCTCCTGCAGGTCACCCGCCTGCAGGGTAGGGAGCAGCTCGCTCACGAGCGCTCCGCCAAGATCTTTTCGAAGTGGGCGTACGCCTGCCGCATGTCGACCTCGCGGTCGTTTGAGGTGAAGGGGAATTCGTACGTGTAGGTATTGCCTGCAGGGTTGGTCGCGGTGCGTTCCTCTAGCGAGAGGCGGTCACCGCGCTTGCGGTAGTCAGCCGCAAGTGCGGTCGGGACGAGCCGGCCGTGAACGTCGTAGAGGTTCGTGCGCTCATACCCGTGGAGCACCGCAAACTGGGTGCGGTAAATCGTGCACAGCTCCTCCGCGTCGAGACCGAGCATGAGCGCCACGAGCGCGTCAATCTCGACCAGCGCTTGTCTGCGATCTGCTGCAATACGGAGCGGCACATCCGGTCTCCATTCCGGTCCCACTTCGCCAAGTTTCGGGCGATCGGTACGGGCGGCGCCACCGGCCCACTTGTCGCATGCAAATGCAGGGTTGTGCACCTTATTCCAGAGGTCGCCGTAGGCGTCGGTGACGCAGTTGAGACGTAAGGTGCGCAAAATCAGCGCATCCTGCAGCAGTTCACTTTGTGAAAGAGGCAGCCGATTGAGCGTTTTCAGCTGGACGTCAGATTTCGGAGACGTCCGCACCGCGAAATCCAATACGAGAGAACTGAGATGTCCGACCAAAGTGGCAAGATCGCGGCCACTTAATTCAGGCGTTCCCGCGCTGGAAAGAGGGTGAACGTGCGCAGCCCCTCGAGGAATAATTCCTGCGATCAGCGTACGCTCGCCGGTATTCGCAGCCATTCGCCGCCACGCGACGCGGTAGAAGTCCCGTGGACTGTGCTGGTTCTCGGCACCCCATTTCCCATAGGAGGCGTTGTATTTTCGCCTTTCACCCGCAGGCTTATACGACGTTATTGGCATGGCGTCGGGCGCAAGTGTCTCGAAGTCCGTGGCAGACCAGTCTTGGTTGTGAAGCATCGTCTTGTTCGGTGACTTATACAAGGGCGTTCCCACAAACAGGTGAACACCCTGAAGAATGACGTCATTCCACGATTCAACTGGGCCCCAGAGGGTCTCAAAGAAGCCTTTCTTTCGATCTATGCTCTCGTCCCAGCCACGCGAGAAACTCAGGCCAAGATCGCCAATGCGCGGATTCTTCGCAAGCTTGCCAAGTGCATCGCTGGTTCCCTTGTTGACCGTGTAGACCATGCGCGTTTGGAGCAGCGGTACGGAGTCATCTTCAAGTACTGAATGCCAGGTGCGCAAAACGTCGTCGGTCACATGTGTTATCCGATCAGCGTGTGGGCGCATGTCCCACTTGCCATCGGGGTCTTTTAATCCAGGTTCCTGTCCAGAGCCGTCGTGCTGGATAGAACGTGTAATCACCTCCGGGTGGTAAATGTAGGTGGCCATGACGAAATCTGGCGACTTATTCTCTGGCCCATATATGTGAACACCGAAAAAGGCTTTATCGTCGATTTCAAAGAGAATTCGCTCGTTCAAGAAGTGCCAGTGCTGACGGAGTCGCAAGTAAGTGTGAGCGCGCAGTTTGCCTGCCCTCGCGTCCGTGAAGTGAGTCTCAGGATGAATGAGGCCGACAACGCCTGCTGTCGAAGAATGGCGCCATGTCTGCTCTATGAAACATCGATAGAGATCTGGCTGGAGACCGGCCAATAATGGGTAAACATCCGGTGCGCCGATAAACGTCGACAGGACAGCCACATCAGCAGTTCCACTTATCACGAGATCTGTCATGCCTGGCAAGGCTAGTGTTTCTGTGCGTTTTTCCGCTCGGACTGCCTCGGACGGCTTGAGGGAAAGCTGCCACCACGGGTCACCCTCCGCAAGTAGCGAGTCTACGTCGGAACGCGGGCGCACCCACGGCGGATTTCCCACCTGCAGGTCGAATCCGCCCTTGGCAAAGACTGCAGCGAAATCAAGTTCCCAATGAAAGAATCCTTGGCGGTCAGCAACTCGTTCGCATACCCCGAGCCACGGGTGCGCCGCGACGACATCGGCACTCGATAGAACCCCCGCAAACGCAAGCTCGAACTCTTCAGCCTGGTTGAGTTCGCCCCACGAAGAACCTCCACCCAGCGCCACGGCACCGTGCGCGGTGCTTGTGGCCTTCTGTTCTCTGTGACGGCCGAGAAGGCCCTGGCAAGCGGCGATCCATTCGTCAAGAGTTGGCGGCTGAACACCGCCGGTTTCCGCTTCGGTAAGGGGCCAGAACCACAGGGCGTTCCATGCATCCATAACTCGGCGCAGCCGGCGGTAAGCACCGTCGGCGTCGGCGAGAGTTGCTTCTATCTCGGCTCGCTGCACCGTGCCGCCGCTCGGCGTCGTTGGTGCGCCCCAGACGCCAATGTCGCGGCGGATTTCTTGCTCGGCCACCTGCAGGCGCCGCAGGGAAAACTGCCAGAGCACCTCCACCCGGTGCGACAGGTCGACCAGCGCCTTCACCTGGGTCTTACTTGGCTTGGTGCGCATGCTGGCTCGCCAGGTCTTGAGCTTTGCCTGCGCGTCGCCCGCGAGCGCGGACGCCTCCTTGGCGTCGACGGCAGCGCCCCAGCCGGATGAGGGCGCGAGAAAGTGGTGAATCTTTCCCGAGGTGGCGCGGGCTGTGACGCCGTCGCGCAGATTCTCGGCGAGTTCGCTGAGCGGAACATCCGTTGGAGTGGCCGTCAACCACGATTTGTCGTTCAGCTGCGCAGCCGAGTAGACCGCGCGCCGAGATCCGATCAAGGAGTTGCCCCGGCGCAGGTGCAGGCCGAACCACGGAGCGTTCAGGCCCTTGAGCATGGTGTCGAGCCATAGCGAAATCTCAGCAAGCTCGACGGCCGTGGCGTTGAGGTCGACGCCGTAGACCTGGTGCAGCGCAAGGTAGGCCTTGACCTCTTGCAGTCGGCGCGGGTATTCGTCCGCATCGATTCGTTCTCCGAGTTCGTCTTG
Source organism: Cryobacterium glaciale (assembly GCF_004402535.1). Lineage (GTDB taxonomy): Bacteria > Actinomycetota > Actinomycetes > Actinomycetales > Microbacteriaceae > Cryobacterium > Cryobacterium glaciale. Next base: position 16,428 of record NZ_SOEY01000003.1, read on the forward strand.
CTTGCGCTTGAGATACTCGGCGGCGAGCTGACGCACGGCCTCGATGGCGAACGCACCGGAGCCGAGGGCAGGCTCGCACATGGTGAGGGTCAAGATCTCATCTGCGGCCGTGACGGTGTCGTTCTGGTCGAGAAGTTCTTCGAGCGCCTGGGACACGACGAAGCGGGTCAGTACCTCGGGCGTGTAGTACGACGCCGACTGTTGGCGTTCGCGGCCAGCGAGGCGAAATACGAAGGTGCCCTTGGAATGCAGCACCGGAGTGAATTCGTCGGTGTCGGCGTTCTTCGTGGTGACGAAGTCCTTCTTTGCGATGGAGCCGGAGCGGTCGACCGGCACTACCCACGAGCCCTTACTCGCGTCGCCGTCTTTAGCCACCTCGTACATGTCCGATTCGGCAAAGAAGCCGGTGTAAGACATGAGTCCTTCGTAGACGGCGCCAAGCTGGTTGATGCCCAGTTCGGAATAGGAGATGAACCCGCGATCGCGCCCCTTCACCTCTTTGCTCAGCAGAAGGTGGCGGAGTACGTTTTGCACGGCTTCGTTGCCGAGTCTGACCTCGTTGATGTAGGCCGTTGCTTTAGGCAGGAACAGGTCGGCCTTCAGGCTATCGAAATGGAGGCCCGGGGCATCCGTTGAGGCGAGACCGTCGTCGGTCGTGCCGTCGTTACTTTGCGCGTCAGAGGCGGGCGCATGGCCCTCGTCGACGAAATGGAAGAGTCGAGCCAATGACTGGTACAGGTGGGTACCCGACCGAGCCTGGGTGCTGGAAAGTTCGACGAGGGTGAGCTCGCGTAGCCGATCGAGGCCGTAGCCCTTCTCGTAGTCGCCGGCGCCGACCGGCAGCACCCCGAGTTCCGGCGACGCCTCGGCGAAGAGTAGAAAGAGAATACGGTAAAGAAAACGCAGGGACTGCTTTGCGAGTACCTGACCGTCGATGTCGTCAAGCGGCAGGCCTTGTGCCACCCGGCGCACGAGAACATCGTTGGCGATGAGCTCGATCGACAGGCGGATGCCTTCGCGCAGGTCCTGTGAGACGCCCACGGTGTGCTTGACCGACTGGTCAAAGATGGTCGTCCACCAGAGCACGCCGTCGGCGCCGGGAACCACAGACTCGGCTCCGAGCATGGCGAGGGCCCGGTCAATTTCGCCGCCCTTCTTGTCGTCTTTCCGCTCGCAGACCAGCTGCAAATCGATCGCGGCGTACCGGCCTTCGGCCCAGCGTTCGCGCTCGGCGAGTAGCGCCCAGCGGCCAGCCAGGACCACGATGAGATGGGGACTGTTTTCTTGGAGGAACAAGGCCGAGAGTGTGCGTGCGGCGGACGTCAGGGTGATTTTGTCGTCGAGGTGGAACGGTTCCAGCAGGCTATCGCTCTCCTTCTGGAGCAGATCGTCGATGGTGTCGACAGGGTTCGCTTCGACCAGAAGGAGCCCAGCGCCCTCGGTCGCCCAGGCGTCGCGGATAGCGAGTACGGGGCCGGTGCGGTCTACTGACGAGGTGCCGCCCTCGTAGCCGAACACGCGCCGGAGGGTCGCGTAGATATCCGTGACCACGGTAGGGCTTTCAGCCAGGTTGGCCATCGCTGTTTCCAGTCCACCTCGTGCCTCGAGAAAGCGACTGCGCACGGTGGAGTGACCTTCGGCCTTGGCTTCGTCCCAGGTCTTGCGAAGTTTCACTGCTTCTGATTGAAACGACTCGCTCTTGGCATCCGTTGTGAAGTAGTGCTCGCTGATCCAGTCTTCACCGATGATGATTGCATCTGAGGTGGCCATGACTAGATTCCTTCGGTTGCGGTGGTAGCGGGGTTGGCCGTCGGAGTGTCCAAGGGGACGAGCACGACGAGCGGGCGGACGAGCTGCCGCGTTGGTTCCATTGCCTCGGCGACGCGTTGCTCGGCGGTGACCTCGGAGGTGAGCTGCCTGACGACGGACCGCTGGGTAAACAGGCTGGCGTCATCCTTCCAATCTTCGGAACGCCGAGTCCACGCGGCAATGCGTTCGTGAGTGGCTTGCGTCGCCGCTTCGAAGACACCCTCAAGCGTCGCTTCTGCACGCCGAACGGCGGGCGCGATCAGCGCCTCCAGCTCGACAGCGCCCGCGACGGGACCTTTGTTGATCGGTGTGCCGTGCATGCCGGTTTGTGAGATGGCGTCGCCCACACTCTCGAGGGTTTGCACGAGACAGAACTCGGGGTTTGCTGGGTTGGGAAACTCGGCTTTGAAGTAGGCGGTGGCGACGACGTGTCCGCGACGATTTGTGAGTGTTCCGACCAGGATCACGGTGGGGTGTTCGACGTCGGCTCGCACAGCGAAAACCTGATTTCGCGCGAGCGTCGACAGGGCGCGGTCGCTTACCCAGTCCAGTACTGGGTGAAGCGGGCCGAGAAAGTGAGCTTCGGGCCACGTCGTGTGGTCGTCGCCGCGAAGGGCTTCAGCAAGGAGCGCTTTGCCCTTGCCCTTGGTAGTGGCCAGCTTGAACAGCTCCGTGACCTTGCGGTCCGTGAGGTAAGACTGTGGCAGGTACGACAAGCGTTGCTTGAGGTCTTTGGGCGGGATGAACTGCACGATCGAATCCTTGGGGTACTCTCGCCACTCCACGCCGTTGGCCGATTCCTTGGCACCCGGTGTTATGTAGGCCTCTTCGAGTGCTTCGCGCAGGAACGTGACGTCGTCGGGATACAGCCGCGCTTCGGGGACGACCTCAATAGGTTCGACTCCGGCGTCCTCGGCTTTCGCGCCCTGCGTGCGCATGAGCGATGCGAGGAACCCTTCAATGGAATCGAGCCCGGCCACATCATCGACCTGCTGCACTTGCTCATCGAGGGTCTTCTGCCCGCTGAGCACGTCGCGGATGGCATCTTCCTCAGCCTTGACGCTGTACATACCCATCAGCGACGCAACGTCGCCGAGGGCAGTGTGGGCTTCGTGCTCACGTTCCAGCAGGCGGGTCAGTACCTTGAGGTCGCCGGAGAACTTATTGTCCGTGGGGGTGAGGAGAAGGGTGGTGATCTGCGGCGGTACCTTTTGGCCATAGCGATCGATGCGGCCGTTGCGCTGTTCGATGCGGATGAGGCTCCACGGAATGTCGAAGTGGATGAGCTCATGGCATTGGCTATGCAGGTTCACGCCTTCCGAGGCGACGTCGCCCGTGACGAGAACTCGAATCGGCGAGGACGCCTGCTTGAAGCTGTCGATGATTTCTTGCTGTTCCACGTCGGTGAGGCCGCCGTGCAAGATGGCCACGTTCTCAGGCTTGAGACCGAGGGACTTGGGCAGGCTGGCCTTCAACCAGCGCAGTGTCGGGACCCGTTCGGCGAACACGACGGCGCGCTCGGTGGAGCTGCCGCCAACTTTGACGCTCTTTAGGTAGTTGACCAAGGCGGTGTATTTGCCGGATTCAGAGGCTTCGGCGGTGGCGGCGAGGAGTTCGAGTGACGTGAGCGCGGAAATCTCTCGGCCATCGTCGGGTGTGTTTAAGTCGAGCCGTTTGATACGTTCGCGCACGGTCTCGAGCAGCGCTGTGGGTGAAGAGAGGAACGCTTTGGCAAGGGTCCACGGGAAGAGTCGGTTGTTCGCACCCGAATACGGTGACGTTCCATGAGTCGGGTGCAGCCACACGGTGGAGAGCTCCTCAGCAACAGCGTTCTCGGCCGCGCTGGCGGGGACAAGCCGGTTGATGGGCTCTTTGCGTTCAGCCCAGTCTGCGCCGACTTCGGCGGCGACTTCGGGGCTGTGACGATGGCGACGAATGATCAGCCGTTTCGCTTCGTTCTCCCGGATGGTTTTGCCATCGGCGGCCACAGCGGTCGGCTCGAGCATACCGATGAGCTGTGCGAACGATTCGGGCCGGCCGTTGTGCGGGGTGGCCGACGCGAAGATGAGGGCATCCGTATTCTTCGCCAGAATCGTGACCAGCTCATTCACGAGTGTTTCCGTGTTCGTCGCATTGTGGGATTCGTCGATGACGACGGCATCCCAGTGCTGGCGCTTGAGGTGAGCGCGATACTTTTCGTTCTTGAGCGTGTCAACCGAGATGATTGCCCGCTTGAAGAACGTGAACGGGTTGCGCGTGGCGGGCAACTGCTGACGAACCCGTTGGATGCCGGCCGAGTCAAGGCGAACGAACGGTAGGGCGAAACGGGACCACATCTCGTGCTGCATCTGTTCGAGCACGTGGCGTGGCGTAACGATGAGAATGCGGTCGCCGCGGCCTCGCCGAACGAGCTCAGCCAGGATCATGCCGATTTCGAGTGTTTTACCGAGCCCGACCGCGTCGGCGATCAGGATGCGCGGGCGCAGATTCGCGGGGTCGAGGGCCTGGCGCACGGCCTTGTGCTGGTACTGGAGCGGGTCAGCAAGCATCTGAGTTGAGACACTCAGCCGTGGGTCGTTCAGGGGAATGGGTGTCTTACGAAGCGTGGCTTCAAGCCACAGACGGGCCTTGCGGTAGCCGGGCGAATCATCCGCGATGACCTTCGCCTTGGAGGGGTCGAGTTCGACGATTGTGTCGAGACCTTCGTAAAAGCTGGCTGTCGTGTCGCGCACGAGCTCGGAAAGGCCTTGGCAATGAACGAGCCAGCCGTCGGCGCTGGGGTCAATTGCAGTGACCAGCCACTCTTCGTCCCGCACCACGACAATGGAACCGGGCGCAACGTTGAGTTCAGACGGTAGCGATTGCGTTGTCAATTAGACGTCCCCTGTGACTTTTCGATACTCCCCCACCCCGGATTGGCGGCCTTAGCCAAGTCTAACGAGCGCCACCGACACGGCATCGGCCTCGCGAGGCGAAGGAAGAGTGTCTTTGAGGCAATACAGCGCGTGCGGCGTCACAAAAGGACTGCCAGTTGCACACGTGCCAGCGTTTTGTCTGCTGCAGGATTTTGCAGGTGGTGCGGTTGAGGGCACTGGCCGAAGCGTCGGGCGAATCTGTACAAAGGGCACGGCGATCGCCTCGATGATGAGCTCACCGATGCTGCTGGCTTGGCGCCCTGATGGAATCAGTTCACGATGCCCACGGTTGGTTCATCTGCGGAGAGGTCAGAGAAGAGGCGTTGTCGTTCGGCTTCGACGATCTCTTTTACCAGTTCGGCCTCGGAGACGTCGAAGGCTTCCGGAACTGTCTCAGCGGTCTCGCTAATCGCTGCAAAATCGGCGAATACTTCTTTCTTCCTCGCCAGTATCTGGGTTACTCGTATGTCAACGCCTTCCTCGGAAAGGAGTCTGTGCACCTGCACCGTCTTCAACTGACCCATACGATGCGCTCGCGCGATTGCCTGCCACTCGGTTGTCGGTTTGAGCTGTGGTTCGCAGATCACGACGACAGACGCCGCTTGGATATTGAGGCCGACGCCTCCGGCGATGATCTGCGCGACGAGAACAGCGCCGGTGGTGGCTGTTGAGAATTCGTCGACGAGCGCTTGCCGTTTCGCAGGCGGGACGGAGCCCGTCAGCGGCCCGAACACCCGGCCCGGCACGGCTCCGGCAACGATCTCGAGGACGCTGCGATAGTTGGAGAAAACGATCACCTTACGGTTGTTGCTTTCGGCTTCTTCAACAATCGCGATTAACCGCTGGAGCTTTTCCGAACTGCCGCCCCCGAGCATCGCCGCTTGCCGCATGGCCTGGAAGTTTCGGGAGAAAACGGCTGCCCGGTAGGCGACCATATCTGCCGGCGACATCGGCAGCCACTCGTCAACCTCGACCAGTTCGGGCAGTTCCGTGAGCACATCTTCCTGATTGCGCCTGAGGTACACCGGGGCGACTTGCTGACGAAACAGCCGCGGGCGCAAGTCGCTGGTGTCCACAATGAGGTCTGGCCGGATGTAGCCTACGAGGCTGCGGAACTCTTCGACCCGGTTCTCGAGCGGGGTGCCGGTCAGAAGTATTGCGCGTTTGGTTCTCTTGATGATTCGTGCACTGCGCTGCGATCGCAGAGCTGCAGGATTCTTGATGTAATGGGCTTCATCGAGAATCACGCAGGCAAGGTCCTCGAGTGCGGTGACGTGTGATTCTAACCAGCCGAGTGATTCGTACGTTGTAACGGCGACACCGCCAAAACGCTGCCAATTTCGCAGCGCGGCTTCACGGCCAGTTCCGTGCAGTCGGTGCGCGCGAAGTGTCGATTTCGCTTCAACCTCACGCAGCCAATTTGTTACCACTGCTGCAGGAGATATCACCAGCGCATGGCGTGAACCCTTCGTGTGCAGGTGTGCGACAACGGCGAGCGCCTCGATGGTTTTCCCGAGCCCCATCTCGTCGCCAATGATGACCTTGCGCTGGACGAGGGCGAATCGGGCGGCAAAGCTTTGATATCCGCGTAGGGAAACGACGAGCTGCTCTGTTTCCAGGTCGCATTCCCGGACGGCCGCGATCACTTCTTCGGGGAGTCCACCGACTACGGCATCTTCGTCTTCCATGAGGAAGCCCAATTCTTGGAGCATGGCGTAGTAGTCGGCCGGTCGATCAAGGAAATCTTGCCAGGCGTCGTGAGGGCCGCCAGCCGCGGTCGAGCCAGAGATAGTCCGGGCGCGGCGAACGACGGCGTCAACGGTTTCGACAAATGCCCCGTCATCCGAGAGAGCAGAGATGACCACCAGGTGCAGAACATGCCGGTCCAGAGCGTTCACGAGCGGGGTAAGCGCTTCTGCGCGGGCGATATCGGCTGCCGCATTCTTCGTCTTTCGCGTGGCATCCCATTTTCCGAGGAGCCTGACCAGCTGGAAGGTGTGCGGTGTTGGGCTATCGATGTCGATGCGGATCGGCACCTCGTCGTACGTCGCCTGGAAGAGTGTCTGGGCCGCACCCCGAATGCGATGCGCAGTGGTCGCACCAATTCCAGGGAGGGACGAGAGCCGGGTGGCGTGGGTGAAAACGTCCTGGACGGTCCTGAACCCAGCGGCCGTGAGCGGTGTCACACGGATGCGCTCTCGTGTCGCGTCCTTCAACCGCTCTATCGGCATCTCTGCGATGCTGCGCTGGGTGTCGGCCCGGCGAAGCTCGATTCCAGCGTCTCCTATTTGTTGACGGAGCGTCATTTCCTTGCTGAGGGTGTCCTGGATGATCTTGATCGCCCATGGGAGCGCACCAGTCACCGTAGCGGACAGCAGATGGGGTACACCGATTTTTGCGAACTGCGGAGCAAGGCCCACTGCGCCGCTGAGTACCGCAGCCGTGTCAACCGGGTCGAAATGACGAGACCTGTCGTCAGCACCGGACAGGAGTGCTTGCATGCCTGCAGCGCGGCCCCATGCGTAGAAGTTCGTAAGGTATCTTCCCGCGTGATCCCCGGCCTCGCGTGCGTGGCCGCCGCTGACGACTCGTCGAAGTCCATAGAGCGCCTTCACATCGCGCAGTGCGGTCGGGACCTCATCTACCAGGCGCTGCAGCGCGCCCGCGGTTTCGCGTGTGATCGGGGACAGCTCCACGCGGCGGGCCAGAACGCCAAGCCGGCGGGAGTCTGACTGCCGAACCGGCAGCACGCTCCATTGGCGCTCACCGTGCAGCTTCAAATCAACGATTTGGGCCGTGACCTCGGCGGTGGCTCGGTCAGCATCAGTCTGGACCTGAGCGCGATGCGTCGTTATTTCCTGGGCATCCTTCGCCCACGTCGAAAGTTCACTGAGGGCGGGGCGAAGACGTTGGATTTCGTCGCGGTTCATGCTCATGTCGATCACAGTCCTCAGGCGTTGGGCGAGCACTCACACGCTATCGGCCCAAAGCCGCGTCAATTTACGCTGTGGCCCCGCTGCGGACCATTCCCGGGTTTGCGATCGCTGCCGTGCGCTTGGCTATTGCAGCCATATTCGTACCCATCAGAGCAGTAACAGCCAAACCCGCTTCGGTCTTCGCGAGGGTGTCACGGGCATAGGGCCCGTCGCTGCTTTAGCTAAGTTACTTCTACTGAGCATGCCCCTCGAAGCCCAACCACACACAGGCCCGTGCCCCGCAGGAAGGCCGATCCGACAGGCAGGAATGGCGCGGATTCCTTGTGCGGAAGCGTGCAGGGATTTGTCTCTCGACATCCCGAGGCTTTGGGCGTCAAATGGGATTGTTATTAATTCTCCGAATGAGACGAGGACGTCATGACCTCCGCAAGCTACGAACGTTCTCTCGGCACCCTTATGGCCATCGCACGCACGCGTGTCGTTGCCGACCACAAGACAGGGGCGACAACTCCACCGGGAATCCACGCTTTGGCGAGCATTCGGCCCGGAACGCTCGTCGTGGTTACTTCCAGGTCATCTCCTGCCAAGGCTCTGCGCGAAGACGTCAACGATCCTGAGAGGACGTAGCGTGACATGGAGCCAAGATCCCGCATTGGTAGCCTGCTTCTATGCAGCATTCTGTCGTTGGCTTCGAATTCACCGGTGATCCACTTCTCCAAGGAGAATTTCTTCCGTTTCACGAAGGCCTTACAGTCATCTACGGTCTCAACGGTGCTGGAAAAACTCGCCTGGCCGACGGCATGCGAGCTGCCCTGACCGGAGTGAAGTCGAAGATCAACCTGAGCATGGTTGTTCGATTGCACGTGCTCACCGCCGAGGACCTGACCAATGACCGGTCGTCTTTTGATCAACCAACTCCTGGGGCTGGGCTGCTGCTGGCCATTGCGGAGAAATACGCGTTGGCCGATGACTTCGAGTCGTCGGCCAGCTCTCGCCGACACATCACGGTGAGTAAGGCCAGTGAGATCATTGACCAGTTCATCGAGGCACAGTTCGATGCACTCGGTGCCCCGAGAGAGCTATCTGATGAGGTGGCCGCGGATCGCCTGCTTTTGATGCATCCTGCCGGAACTGCGGCTGAGCCGAGCTGGGACGTATGGCCAGTCGCCGACCCAGCAGGCCCACGGGTGGCTGAAGCAATTGAACGCCTGGAACGAGCGAACGATGAGGTCGAAGCGCTCGAGTGGTCGGATGATGGAATGGAAGCCTTTAATGGCTCTCCTGACGTAACCGTGGGTTCGTTGGGAGCGCCTTAACGGCCGCACGCCGCTCTCCGCCTAGGTTTCTAACTGTCAAAGGCAAGAAACTCGGGAACGGAAAAA
>NZ_SOEY01000021.1 GCF_004402535.1 Cryobacterium glaciale
GGCGCCGACGCGTGCTCGCGCGGCCGGCCGGGTCGCCGCGCGAGCCGCCGCAGCGCGCCCGGGCAACACGCCGGCGCGCGACAAGTGGATGCCGGGGTGCCAGCCGTCGCATCCGCTTCGAGAATGTTCAGGGGCCGGTCTGCTCGGGGCCGGAGCCGCCGGACTGGAATGATCCGTCGGGTTTCCACACGGCGTCCCAGTTGATCGGGGTGGTGGCGGCGACTCCGGCATCCGACCAGTAGTCGAGCGTTCCCAGCCAGTACAGGCGGAGGCCCGTGGTGGGGAAATTGCTCTCGGGAACGCATGTGGCGAGGTGGCCGATCTCGCTGCCAAGCGCGATGAGGCAGACCATTCCGGAGGTGGCCCGGGCGGCGTAGAACGCGACCGATTCTGACGGAGCGAGGTAACCGGGCGGGGTGCCGAGCAGCCGAAAGGAGTCCACGACGAATCCCTCGGGCACCGAGGCTGTCGGCGCGTCCGTCGTGGCCTGGGGCAGGTCGAGGCGGGTGAGGGCGGGCGCGCGCGTTCCCGTGGTCGTCGGCTCTGTCGTGGCGGTCGGAATCGGGGCAGCGCTCGTGCCGGCATCCGTGAGTTGCGCACCGGCCACCGCCCCGATGGCCACCGCCACAATGAGGCTGGCCGTGACAAGCAGGCGGCGGCGGTTGGTCAACGCTTGCGGGTCGTCGACTTCGGTCTCGGTCTCGGTCTCGGTTTGGGTTTCGTCGAGCGCGACGGACGGTTCGGCCCGGCTAGGCGCTAATTCGCCCCTGACGGACGCAAGCGCGCGGTCGAGGGCCGCGCGTTCAGAGCGAATCTCGTCGTCGAGCTGCCTCAGGAGTTCCGTCGCGGCCGCGTCGTTGACCGCGTCACCGTCTGCGGCAAAGATGCGCCGCTGCAGTTCGCGGCGCCGCACGGCCGGGGACGCGATACCGGCGGGCGAGAGCTGATCGGGGTGTGACTGCCACCAGAGCGCGTCGAGCACGTCCCACGTTCCCGAATAGGCCGCACGCACCGCGTGCAGGAACGACACATCGTTCCTCGCCCGCTCGTCGTCGTTGTCGAACTCCGCGTGCGCCACCGAATCCCCCGATCGTCGTGGCTGCCAGCTTGGCATAGGCGAGCCCGTTCGCGCCGTACTCGCCGGTCGAGGCGCGAGGAACGAGCGATCGAGACCTGGTCCTCACTCGCCGGTCGAGGCGCGAGGAACGAGCGATCGAGACCTGGTCCTCACTCGCCGGTCGAGGCGCGAGGAACGAGCGATCGAGACCTGGTTTCGAGAGGCGGGCAAAAATCGCGCACGCTCCTCAACCAGCAAAACCCCCGCATCCCGGGCGGGAGCAGGGGTAGTAAGGGCCGGCCACGGGACTTGAACCCGTAACCCCCACTTTACAAGAGTGGTGCGCTACCAATTGCGCCAGGCCGGCATGAGGCCGAAGACCTCGAAAGACCATCCTAAATGATTTCCGTGCCACCTCGGGCAACAGCGAAGCGGATGCGCGGGGCGCGAGCCGCGACATCCGTTCTGCGGGGCACTACCCGCCGGGCGTCGGGGTCGGTGTCGGAGTCGAGGTGGAATAGGTCTCGCCGAGGGCTTGCTGCACGAAGGAGGCGAACTCCTTCGGGTCGTCGAGCGAACCGGTGTACGGCTTGCCGTTGACCAGGATGGTGGGGGTTCCGATGATGGACTTCATCGAGGAGTTGGGAATGGGGCCGTCGAGCGCGCGGTCAGTGGCCGCCTTGACCCATGACTCGTAGGTGCCGTCGTCGATGCAGGAATTGATGCTGGAAAGCGCCGTGCTCACGCCCGCGTCTTTGACGACGGCTTTGATCTCGTTGTTGCTGCGGCCGGGCGAAGTCTCTTCCGGCTGGTCGACGAACAGCGCGGAGCTGAAGTCGAAGAAGTCGTCCGGCGAGTAGTTGGCGACGCAGGCGGCCGCGTTAGCTGCGCGCAGGGAGTATTTGGTGCCCGCCGATTTGCTGGTGAGAATGGCCACCGGGTGGATTTCTACCGTCGCCGCACCGGAGTCGACCCACTGGGCGATCTGCTCGGTGTTGGCGTCTTCGAAGTCGCCGCAGAGGGGGCAGAGGTAGTCGACGTAGATGCGGATGTTCGCGACGGCGCCGGTGGGATCGGGCTCGGACGGCCGCGGATTGGCGTCGGGCTGCAGCGCCGGCGTGAGGACGGTGATCATGCCCTCACCGATCAGTGCGCCGTCGCTGGCCATGTTTTTCGGGCCCGGACCGGCCGGTTTGATCGAATTCACGATGATGACGGAGACGAGAACGACGATCGCGATGGCGGCGATGCCGATGCCGCCCTGCAGGAAGACCTTGTTGCGGCGATCCTTCTTCTTCTGGCTGACCCGAAGCTGCTTTGCCTTCACCCGGGCGGCATCACGCCGGCGGTTCTTTGAGGGACTGCTGTCGCTTGGTCCGCCAATAGTCATAAAGAATCGCTTTCGAGAAGGAGGGGGGTGCGTGAAGGCACCTTTGGAATAGTAGGTCCCCTGACTGGGAAACGACCAAACGGGTGCAGACCTGCGCCGGGGCATCCGTCGTGTAATATTGGAAAGGTCGTGCGCTCAGGCGCGCGACGCACAAATCCTATTCACAACGGATCGTCCGGCACGTTCCTGCCGGTGAAGGAGTAATAATCATGGCTTCAGTGACCTTTGACAAAGCAACCCGGCTCTACCCGGGTTCCACCCGACCGGCTGTTGACAAGCTCGACCTGCAGGTCGCCGATGGCGAATTCCTGGTTCTGGTCGGCCCGTCCGGCTGCGGCAAGTCCACCTCGTTGCGTATGCTCGCCGGCCTCGAAGAGGTCAACGAGGGCGACATCTTCATTGGTGAGCGCAACGTGACGGATGTTCCGCCGAAGGACCGCGACATCGCGATGGTCTTTCAGAACTACGCGCTGTACCCGCACATGACCGTGGCCGAGAACATGGGCTTCGCGCTCAAGATCGCCGGCATCAACAAGGATGAGCGCGCTGCCCGCGTGCTCGAAGCCGCCAAGCTGCTCGACCTGGAGCCGTACCTCAGCCGCAAGCCGAAGGCGCTCTCGGGTGGTCAGCGTCAGCGCGTGGCCATGGGTCGTGCGATCGTACGTCAGCCGCAGGTGTTCCTGATGGATGAGCCGCTCTCGAACCTCGACGCTAAGCTGCGCGTGCAAACGCGTACGCAGATCGCGTCACTGCAGCGCCGACTCGGCGTCACGACCGTCTACGTGACCCACGACCAGACCGAGGCACTCACCATGGGTGACCGGATTGCGGTGCTGAAGGACGGCATCCTGCAGCAGGTCGGTTCGCCCCGCGACCTGTACGCGAAGCCGCAGAACGTGTTCGTGGCCGGCTTCATCGGCAGCCCCGCGATGAACCTGTTCCTCGCGGACACCGTCGACGGCGGCATCAGGTTCGGCACCGCGACCGTTCCCGTGCAGCGGGAGACCCTCGCCAGCTCGACCGGCAAGAAGGTCACCGTTGGCATTCGCCCGGAAGACATCCAGATGTCGTCCACCGCCGGTGAAGGCCTGCAGATCGAGGTCGACCTGGTCGAAGAACTCGGCGCCGACGGCTACCTCTACGGTCACTCCACGATCGAGGGCAAGCGCACCGACATCGTCGCTCGCGTCGACGGCCGCTCGCACCCGAACGCCGGCGAGACGGTGTACCTCACGGCCACACCGAACCACCTGCACGTGTTCGACGCCGAAACCGGACTGCGCCTCGGCGGCGCCGTCACCGACTAATCGGTTCGGCGTTCGGCGTTCGGCTTCGGCTTCGGTTTTCTGCTTCGGTTTTCGGCTTCGGTTTTCGGCTTCGGTTTTCGGCTTCGGTTTTCGGCTTCGGTTTTCGGCTTCGGTTTTCGGCTTCGGTTTTCGGCTTCGGTTTTCGGCTTCGGTTTTCTGCTTCGGTTTTCGGCTTCGGTTTTCGGCTTCGGTTTTCGGCTTCGGTTTTCGGCTGGAGGGAGTTCGCTCCCTCCAGCCGGTTAGGCTCACACCATGAGCGGTTCCCTCAATATCACCTCGGCCACGGCCGACCCTGCCTTGCTCGACCTGCCGTGGCAGCTGCCCCTCGACGCCTGGCCGAACGAGAACATCGCCTCGCTGCCCAAGGGCATCTCCCGCCACCTCGTGCGGTTCGCGCACCTGAGCGGGCGGGTGGTCGCCATCAAGGAGACCACGAGCGAGATGGCCAAGCGCGAGTACGACATGCTGCGTACCCTGGCTCACCTCGAGATTCCCTGCGTCGAGCCGGTTGCGGTCATCACCAACAGAACGGATGCCTCTCTCGAGCCGCTCAATTCGGTTCTGGTGACGCGTCACCTCAAGTTCTCCCTCCCGTACCGGGCCCTGTATTCGCACGCCCTGCGCCCGGATACCGCCACCCGGCTGGTCGACGCCCTCGCCGTGCTGCTCGTGCGGCTGCACATGATCGGGTTCTTCTGGGGCGATGTGTCGCTCTCGAACACCCTGTTCCGGCGCGACGCCGGGGCGTTCGCCGCCTACCTCGTCGATGCCGAAACCGGGCAGTTGTACTCGGGCGGATTGTCGAACGGCCAGCGCGAGAACGACCTCGAGATTGCCCGGGTGAACATCGCCGGCGAACTCATGGACCTCGAGGCCGGCGGCCGGGTCGCCGACGAACTCGACCCGATTCGGGTCAGCAACGGGATCGTCGCCGCGTACCGCCTGCTCTGGAAGGAGCTCACCGGCTCGGAGTCGTTCTCCAACTCCGAGCGCTGGCGCATCACCCAGCGTGTGCAACGCCTCAACGACCTCGGTTTCGACATCGAGGAACTCGCCATCAAGACCGACAGCACCGGTTCGAGTGTGCGGATCCAGCCGAAGGTCGTCGACGCCGGGCATCACCAGCGCCGCCTGTTGCGCCTGACCGGCCTTGACGCCGAGGAGAACCAGGCCCGTCGCCTCCTGAACGACCTCGACTCCTACCGGGCGGCCTATGGCGACCCGGGGGCTGACGAGGAGATGGTCGCACACGAGTGGCTGGTGCGGGTGTTCGAGCCGGTGGTGCGGGCGATTCCCGAGGAGCTGCAGGGCAAGCTCGAGCGGGCACAGGTATTCCACCAGCTGCTCGATCACCGCTGGTACATGGCGCAGAACCAGTCGCGGGATATTCCGCTCGCCGAGGCGGTGACCTCCTACGTGCAGGACGTGTTGCGGCACCGCCGTGACGAGGCGACCGTGATGGATCCGCTCACCGGCGCCATCACACTGCCCATTCGGATTCAACTCGGGGATGACACGTCCGCAGACCCCGACGACGCCGACGACTGGAAGCTCAAGGTCTAGGTTTCTTCCGGTTCTCCTTCTGTACCCGGTGCGGTGCTTTCCGGGCCCGGGCCCGGAAACTGGGACCACGATAGATCATGGGCCCAGTTTCCGAAGATGGGCCCAGGGCACAACCGACCGCGCCCGCGCCAGTCGCGAGGCGACTCGCATCCGCTACCCGTCAGTTCGGGGTTGGTGCTTTCCGGGCCCGGGCCCGGAAACTGGGACCACGATAGATCATGGGCCCAGTTTCCGAAGATGGGCCCAGGGCACGACACGGTACCCGCATCCTGTGCGGGTCGCGAGGCGACTCGCATCCGCTGCCCGATCAGGCCCGCGGGAAGTCGTGCTGAATCATGAACTCGTAGAAGAGTCGGGGAGAGAAGGCGGTGTCCCAGTCCCACCGGTCGAAGCTCTTACCGTGTGGTCGCAGGAGATTTTCACGATTTTTCTCCGCGACGACGACGTCAGCCGGGTCGCGATCGCCGAGTATGGCGCCACGGGTGTACTTGAGTTTGCCGTCGAACTCCCCCATCTTGCCCACAGACCTCCAGAAGAAGTCCACCCAGTATTGGTGCCCGTTCACGACAAAGCACACTTGCAGTTCGGGGACCTCAAAGCCCAGTTCGGCGATTCGAACTCGGCTGAGGGACTCGCCCGGGTTGTCTGCGAGCGAGGTCGCGAAGTCAATGACACGGCGAACTTTCGCCCCACCGGATCGCGGATGCACGAGCGAAAGTTCCGTGTAGAGATCCTCCTTCGACAGTGCCGGCGCACCGACGGCACCATATCGACGATCGGTGCGCGCACGCTCCTCTTCTTGCCGCAGGGCGTGATCCATCATCGTGACGCCAACGAGAAAACTCGAGGTTGCAGCGACATCGACGAGCGTGCGTTTGAGGGTGGTGGCGACGCATCCGTTCACTGTGACCGACTCGGGTTCGACCACGCTTCGATGACTGGTCGTGAAGCGAGCGCTGTTCCCACCCGCCGCGTCATTGTTGATCGCGTGCACGACTTTGGGCCAGGGTCCGATGATGGGCAGGTTATGGACTGCCGCCGCAGACAGATGCGAAAGCACGAGCGGCTGCTCCGCCGTCAGCACCGTCGCGCGAACGAACAGCCGATACCGATCATCGCTGCGGGCCGAATGCCAGGCCGCGCCCAGCGCGTAGATTCCACGGCGGATGCGCACCAGCTCGCCTTGCGCCATCAGCGCGCGCACGGCATAGGTTGTGAGGCCCGCCTCGCGAAGGGACTCGGCAAGAATGAGGCCCTCGTTGCGGGCATTGGCCATGTTCAGGATTTCAAGCATGGCCCAGTGTCGTCGGGCGGCGGCCACGACCGAGGGGAACTCGGAGAAGCTGTGGAAATCAGGCGGCGGCCTCTGCTGTGGAGGACCCACGCGCGCAATGACCGGGCCCACCTTCGGAAACTGGGACCATGACCTATCGTGGTCCCAGTTTCCGGGCCCGGGCCCGGAAACGGTAGCGCTCCGGCCGAGGGCGCGCCGCCATCCGGACGTCCGAGCGGTGGGTGATAACGACGGATTGGCTACCGGGCCCACCTTTGGAAACCGGGACCATGATCTATCATGGTCCCGGTTTCCGGGACCGGGCCCGGTCGAAAGAGAGAGTGGGGGCTAGGAGAGCTTTGCCGCGGCCTTTGCCTGCTTGATCTGGGCGCGGAGACGGGCCACCTCGTAGAGAGTTACTCCGGCGGCGATTCCGGCGTTGAGCGACTCGGTCGCGGCGCTGATTGGAATCGAGACGATCGCGTCGCAGGTCTCGGTGACGAGGCGGGACAGACCCTTGCCCTCGCTGCCGACGACGATCACGATCGGGCGCTCGGCGAAACCGGTACCGAGGTCGGGCAGCGACACGTCGCCGTCGCCGTCGAGGCCGAGCACGAAGACGCCCTGCGCCTTGAGCGCTTTGAGCGTCTGGGTGAGGTTGCTCGCCATGGCGACGGGCGTGCGGGCCGCGGCGCCGGCGCTGGTCTTCCAGGCTGAAGCCGTGACGCCGACCGAGCGGCGCTGCGGCACGATGATTCCGTGGCCGCCGAACGCCGCCGTCGAGCGGATGATCGCGCCCAGGTTGCGCGGGTCGGTGATGCCGTCGAGGGCCACGAACAACGGCTTGTGGCCGCGGCTGATGGTGAGTTCGAGCAGCTCCATCGGGTGCGCGTACTCGTAGGCGGGAACCTTGAGCGCGAGGCCCTGGTGCACGGCGTCGCGACCGGCGAGACGGTCGAGTTCGGGGCGCATGACCTCGAGGATGGGGATGTTGCGGCTTGTCGCCATGAGCAGCACCTCTTTGACCCGCTCATCCATTTCGATGCGCGCGGCAATGTAGAGGGTCAACGCGGGAATCTTCGCCCGCAGCGCTTCGAGCACCGAGTTACGGCCGGTGACGATCTCGTGCTCGTCGATCTGCTTCGCGCGACGCGTCGAGGATCCGCCGCCGCCGCTGTTGCCGGTGCCGCGCTGGGGTGCACCCTGCGAGGCGCCGCGGGCGCCCCCACGGGGGGCTCCGCCACGCGCCGGGGTACCGCCGCGTGCGCCGCCACGGTTGGCGGTGGCATCCGCTGCGGGACGGGAGTTGAAGCCGCCGGCCGCGGTGAACCGTTCGGCAGCCGCCTTCCGCTTGCCGGCGGGGTGGTACGGACGGTCTTCAGCCTTGGGGGTGGGCTTCTTGCCCTCGAGCGCCTGGCGGCCCTGGCCGCCGGAGCCGACCTGCGCTCCGCGGCTGCCCTTGCGCACCGCTCCGGTGCGCGATTTGCGGTCTAGATTCTTCATCAGTCAAAGCTCCAATGGGCACCCGACGGGGTGTCTTCGATGGTGATTCCGGCGGCGACGAGTTCGTCCCGGATTCGGTCTGCGGCCGCATAGTCGCGGTTTTCCCTGGCGAGGGTGCGGTCGCCGAGCAGTCGCTCGACCAACGCGCTCAGGGCCACCATGGCCGGTTCGTCTGTTGCCACGGTCCAGCCGGGCGACAAAGGGTTGATTCCCAGCACTTCGCTCATCGCGAGCACTTCGCTGCGAGCGGATGCTGCAGCGTGCAGGTCTTCGGCATCCAGCGCGGCGTTGCCGGCGCGCACGGTGTCGTGAAGCACGCCGAGCGCCTGCGGAACGGCGAGGTCGTCGTCCATGGCGGTGGCGAAATCCTCAGGCACGACCTCGACGCCGCTTCCGGCGAACCGGGTGCCGCTAAGCCGGCGATCAGCACGGTCGAGGAAGCTTTCGACGCGCTCGAGGGCCGCTTCGGCCTCGGCGAGCGATCCGTCGTTGTAGTCGATGGTCGAGCGGTAGTGGGCGGCACCGAGAAAGTAGCGCACGACGATGGAGCGGGCCTGGTCGAGCAATTCGGCCGCGAAGACCGAGTTGCCGAGCGACTTGGACATCTTCTGTCCGTTCACGTTGACCAGACCGTTGTGCACCCAGTAGTTCGCGAAGTCGCTGCCGGCCGCGTTCGACTGGGCCAGCTCGTTCTCGTGGTGCGGGAACCGCAGATCGAGGCCGCCGCCGTGAATGTCGAAGTGGTCACCGAGGTAGCGGGCGGCCATGGCCGAGCATTCGATGTGCCAGCCGGGGCGACCCTGCCCCCACGGGGAGGGCCAGGCGGCCGAGGCGGGTTCGCCCTCTTTTGCGCCCTTCCACAGGGCGAAGTCGCGAGGGTCACGTTTGGCGCGCGGGGAAGCATCCGTTGCCGCCTCCATATTGCCGGGCGACTGGTGGGTGAGGGCGCCGTAGGCCGCCCAGCTCGCGCTGTCGAAGTAGACGTCGCCGGATTCGTCGGGAGCGGCGTAGGCGTGGCCGCGCTCGATCAGGGTGGAGATGAGGGTCTGCATCTCGGTGATACTCGCGGTCGCGCGCGGCTCGTAGGTAGGGGCGAGAATTCCGAGGCGCTGGTAGCCGGCGGTGAACTCGAGCTCGTAGCGGTAGGCGAGGGCCCACCACTGCTCCTTCGAGCCCTGCGCGTTGATTAGAATCTTGTCGTCGATGTCGGTGACGTTGCGCACGAAGGTGACGTTCAGGCCGCGGTAGCTGAGCCAGCGGCGCAGCTGGTCGTAGACCAGGGCGCTGCGCAGGTGTCCGATGTGCGGGCTGGACTGCACGGTGGGTCCACACACGTACATCGAGACCTGGCCCGCTTCGAGGGGGACAAAATCGCGCAAGGCCTGAGCCTTCGAATCGTACAGTTGCATGGTCACGCCTCCCAGTTTAGGTCAGGGGTCTGACCCGGCCCTGGCGCGGAAGACGGCACGGTGTAAAGCGGCGCAGGGTAGAGCAGCGCGGTGGCGGTCGCCGCCACGCCCTCGCCGCGGCCGGTGAAGCCGAGCGCATCCGTTGTGGTCGCGGCAATATTGACCGGTGCCGAGAGGATGCCGGCGAGTCGCGTTTCGGCCTCGGCCCGACGCTGCGAGAACCTGGGGCGGTTGCCGATGATCTGCACCGAGACGTTGCCCACGAGGTAGCCGGCGGCGCGCACCAGGCGCACGGTCTCTGCGAGGAAGACGTCGCCGTGTGCACCGCTGAATCGGGGGTCGGCCGTGCCGAAGATGCTGCCGATATCGCCGAGGCCGGCCGCGCCGAGCAGGGCGTCGCAGATGGCGTGCGCGGCGACATCGCCGTCGCTGTGTCCGCTGAGGCCGCGCTCCCCCGGCCAGTACAGGCCGGCCAGCCAGAGTTCGGTCCCGCCGTCGGGCTCATTGTCGGCAGCGAAGGCGTGCACGTCGAGGCCGGTGCCGATGCGCGGCAGCAGCACCGGCTGCGGCGCTGCGGCGTGCAGAAGCAGGTCCGCGCGCTCGAGGTCTTCGGGCGTCGTGATCTTGAAGGCGAGCGGATGCCCGGCGATGACAGTCACCGGGTGCCCGGCGTCGGCGACGAGCGCTGCGTCGTCGGTGAGGGCCTCGAACCGGCCGTTCGCCGCGGCCCAGGTGCGGGCGGCCACGAGCATGGCGCGCGGGAAACCCTGCGGCGTCTGCACGGCGGAGAGTTCGGAGCGGTCGACCGTACCGAGGATGGCGCCGGAGTCGGCGACGCGCTTGATGGTGTCGACCACGGGCAGCCCGGGAATGATGCCGTGCCCGGTGGCGCGCACGGCGGCGACGACCTTGTCGCAGAGGGCGGCCGGCGTGAGGGCGCGGGCTGCGTCGTGCACCAGCACGACGTCAATGCTCGGCAGCAGGGCGCTCAGTCCGTGGTCGACCGACCCCTGGCGGGTACGTCCGCCGGCGACGACCGACAGGGCCAACTCGGGTGCGGCGTAACGGGCGGCGGCATGCGCGGCAATGGCACGGGCATCCGCTACCCGGTCGCCGGGGGCGACGACAATAATCTGCACCGTTTCGTTCATGCCGAAAATGGAATCCAGGGCGTGGTCGAGCAGGGGGCGCATATGCAGCAAAACGAATGCTTTGGGTTCGGCGTGCCCGAGGCGGCTGCCGCTGCCGGCGGCGACGACGATGACGGCGACCGTGGGCGAAGCGGGTGTTGCTGGGGAAACAATCATGTCTAGAGGGTATCTATCTGGGATGGTGCAGAACGGGCCTGCGGACGAACATGCAAAAGGCGGCACCTTGCGGCGCCGCCCCTCACGAAGCAATCAAAAAAGTTAGGAGGCGAGGACCTCGTCGAGAACGGTGGATGCCTTCTCTTCGTCGGTCTTCTCGGCTAGGGCCAGCTCGCTGATGAGAATCTGACGGGCCTTGGCCAGCATGCGCTTCTCGCCGGCGGACAGCCCGCGGTCTTGATCGCGGCGCCACAGGTCGCGCACGACCTCGGACACCTTGATCACGTCGCCGCTGGCCAGCTTCTCGAGGTTGGCCTTGTACCGGCGAGACCAGTTGGTGGGCTCTTCGGTGAACGGTGCGCGCAGCACTTCGAAGACTCTGTCGAGGCCCTCTTGGCCGATCACATCGCGCACGCCGACGAGGTCGACGTTTTCGGCGGGAACCTCAATAGTGAGATCGCCCTGGGTGACATTCAGCTTGAGGTACAGCTTCTCTTCACCCTTGATGATGCGGGTTTTCACCTCGGTGATCATCGCAGCGCCGTGGTGGGGATATACGACGGTTTCGCCAACCTCAAACAGCATGGATGTGATCCCTTCAGCAACTTATAGGATACCACAGCTTAGAGGTGCTACAGTACGCGCGCCCCCGCGAGGCACGCTGACGACATTCGCGCGCTCAAACACGCCGCTAAGCTAGTGACAAAGCGAATTTCTGCAGCGCCGAGCGCTGCTTCAGTAGTGGAGGTCTTGTGAGAGCGCGCATCGCTGCATCCGTTGTATTGGCGGCTGGCATTCTGTTGGGCACGAGTGCGTGTGGTTTTTTCGCACCGCAGGCCACCTCGATTCAATACAACGCGAGTGACGGTGTCAGCGGCGACGTGGGCGAGATTCACATCCGCAACGCCCTGCTGCTCTCGGCCGACGGCGAACTGGCCAACCTGGTCGTCTCCGTCGTGAACCCGACCGACACCCTGCAGAGCCTGCTCGTGCAGTACGAGTCGAGCACCGGCAAGGTGTCGCAGGACATTCCGGTCGAAGCCAATACGACCGTGACGTTCGGCACCGACGGCGCGGCCTCGGTCGTCCTGGAGAATATGGACAGCCAGCCCGGCTCGCTGTTCCCGGTGTTTTTCCAATACGGCGAAGAGACCGGGGTCGAGCTGCTGCTGCCCGTTCTTTCCGGCACCCAGGGCGAATACTCGACGCTGATGCCAACGATCGCCCCGACCGAGACGCCTTCAGAGACGCCGACCCCGTCGGCCACGCCCGCGGCGTAACCGTCTTCGTATAAATCAGGCCGCCATCCCCTCGGGGACGGCGGCCTGATGCGTTGCTAGGCTTCGAAACGGTAGCCGAGGCCGCGCACGGTGACGAGCATGACCGGCTCCGACGGCGCCGCCTCGATGCGCGAGCGGATGCGTTTGATGTGCACGT
This sequence comes from Cryobacterium glaciale, assembly GCF_004402535.1. Lineage (GTDB taxonomy): Bacteria > Actinomycetota > Actinomycetes > Actinomycetales > Microbacteriaceae > Cryobacterium > Cryobacterium glaciale. The sequence continues at coordinate 12,247 of NZ_SOEY01000021.1, forward strand.
CGAGGGTCTTGGTGTCGCCGAAATAATCGGTGCCCCAGACCCGGTCGATGAGCTGGCCACGGGTCAGCACCCGTCCGGCGTTGCGCAGCAGGAACTCAAGCAGTTCGAACTCTTTCAACGGCATGTTCACCAGCTCGCCGGAGACCGTCACGGCGTGCCGCTCCACGTCCATGCGCACCGTGCCAGCCGATAGCATGCTGTCGGCGTCGGTGGCGCTCTGGTCTTCGTGCCGCCGCAGCACCGCACGAATGCGAGCGACCAGTTCGCGGGTGGAATACGGCTTAGTGACGTAGTCGTCGGCGCCGAGTTCAAGCCCCACGACGATGTCGATCTCGGAATCCTTCGCGGTGAGCATGATGATGGGCACGGTCGAGCGCGTGCGAATCTCCCGGCACACCTCGGTGCCCGGAATGCCGGGCAGCATGAGGTCGAGCAGGATCAGGTCGGTGCCGTTCTGGTCGAATTCGCTGATCGCGCTCGGTCCGTCTTCGGCAACGACGACCTCATAGCCCTCACGTTCGAGCAGAAAGCTCAGCGGCTCGCTCAAAGCGCTCTCGTCTTCAACCAAGAGGATGCGTGTCATAGTGTGTCTCCTGCGGCCGCACGGGCGACCGGTCGCGGTTTGGTCGGGCGTGGTTCGATGATCGGCTCGGCCGCCTCGGGGAGGCGGATGGTGAAGGTGGATCCGCTGCCGGGCTGCGACCAGACACGAATATCGCCGCCGTGGTTCTGTACGACGTGCTTGACGATGGAGAGGCCGAGGCCGGTGCCGCCGGTGTGTCGGGAGCGGGCCTGGTCGACGCGGAAGAACCGCTCAAAGACACGGTCGAGGTCGGCTTCGGCGATGCCGACGCCCTGGTCCGTCACGGTGATCTCGACGATGCCCTTCTGCAGGCGCACGCCGACGCCGACCCGCGACCCTTCGAGGGAATAGTTCACCGCATTGGCGACGAGGTTGTGCACGGCGACGGTGAGCAGCGCTTCGTCGCCGAAGACCCGGGCGCCGGACTTCTTGCCGATGACGATCGTGATGCGTTCGGCCTCGGCGACGACCCGGCTCTGGTCCACCGCGGCGGCGACGATGTCGTCGACGCTGAGATTCTCCGGCTCCGCCAGGGCGTCCTGCGCCTGCAGCCGGGACAGTTCGATGATCTCCTGGGTCAGGCGACCGAGCCGTGCCGACTCTGTCGTTAACCGGTTGGCGAAGCGGCGAACCTGCTCCGGCTCATCCGCTGCCTTGTCGAGCGCTTCGGCGAGCAGTCCGACGGAGGCGATGGGGGTTTTCAGCTCGTGGCTGATGTTGGCCACGAAGTCGCGGCGCACCTCGTCGAGGCGGAAGGCTTCGGTGCGGTCCTCGGCCAGCAGCAACACGTAACGGGTGCCGAGCCGGGCCAGGCGCACCCGAAAGCGCATGCTCGCGTCGCCGAACGGGCCGCGGGACAGCACGAGGTCTTCGCTGATCGGCTCACCGGTCTGCCGCACCCGACGGGCGAGTTCGAGCAGTTCGGGGTGCACGAGCTGCTGGTTCCAGACCAGGCCGAGAGTGAGTGCGCCCGGGCTGGTCTTGATGACGTTGTTCGACGGGTCGAGCACGACGCCGGCGGTCTCGAGGGCGTCGAGCACCTGGTCGATACCGTCAGGAACGGCGGGGTTGACCACCTCGGAGGCGCGCCGCCCGTGGCGCTCGGCGACGTGCAGCAGCAGGACGAACCCGGCGCCGACACCGAGTCCGAGTGCCAGCGACAGCAACACCAGCCACGTCGATTCCATAAGTTACAGATTACTGACAGTCTCCGCTCGCCGTTCACAGCGGACCCGCCACGCGCCCTGTACTTTAGTAAGTGTTCAAGTGAGCGGCACCTGCTGTTAACCTGAATTCGACATCATAAACCGGGGGCCACGCTGGCCTCACCGATCGTGCGTGTTCGCGCGGCAAGGAAGGATCACCCCCATGCGCGATGTATTCCAACAGGAACTCGCCGAAGTTCAGCAGCGTATCGTCGACATTTCGCGCCTCGTCGCGATCTCGATCGACAAGGCCACCCGCGCCTTCAACGAGAGCGACGTGAGCCTCGCCGAAGAGGCCATCACCGAAGACGAGAAGATCGACGAACTGTCGGTGCAACTCGACGAACTCGCCATCACCATTCTCGCCCGCCAGCAGCCCGTGGCCCGCGACCTGCGCATCGTGGTCAGCGCCCTGCGCATCAGCGCCTCCCTCGAGCGGATGGGCGACCTCGCCACCCACATCGCCCAGCTGGCCCGCTACCGTTTTCCGGACAAGGTCATTCCCAAGAGCCTGCGCGGAACCTTCGCCGAGATGGGCGCCCTCGACGTGTTGATCGCGAATATGCTCACCGAGCTGCTCACCCACCAGGACCTGCACCTCGCCGAAACCATTCGCAACGAAGACGACAAGGTCGACGCCCTGCACCTGAGCGTGTTCGACGCCGTGCTCGGGGAAACCTGGAAGGGCCTCGCGGCCGACACCGTCGACGCGACCCTCGCCAGCCGCTACCACGAGCGTTTCGCCGACCACGCGGTCTCGATCGCCAAAAAGGTGCAGTACCTCGGCACCGGCGCCTGGCACCAGGACGACAACGCCTGATTTCCGGCACCTAGACGGCCCCGGAGTGTCCGCTCCGAGGCCTTCTTTTGTGGATTCATGGCGGCGACTCGCGCATAACTCCTGCAATTTGCACCGGCACTATTCTTCAGCCCCGGAATTACGCGGGACTTGCTGCCGCGTCTGAGAATTTGCAGGAGTTATGCGCAGGGAGCAGCCCGCTGGGAGGGCCGTGCGTACGGCCTGGCGGCTACTTCTTGTTCCCCTGAGCGGCTACGGCGGCCGCGCCGGCGGCCGCGGCTTCGGGATCGAGGTACTGGCCCGGGCCCAGCGGCATGAGGTCTTCGCCGAGCTGGTAGACGAGCGGGATTCCGGTGGGGATATTCAGCTCGGCGATGTCGGCGTCGCTGATGCCGTCGAGGTGCTTGACCAGGGCACGCAGGGAGTTACCGTGCGCGGTGACCAGTACCGTCTTGCCCGCGCGGAGGTCGGGTGCGATGTCGGACTGCCAGTAGGGCAGCATCCGCTCGACGACGTCCTTGAGGCATTCGGTGCGCGGCAGAGCGGGGCCGAGGTCGGCGTAGCGCGCGTCGTGCGCCTGCGAGAACTCGCTGGAGTCGTCGAGCACGGGCGGCGGGGTGTCGTACGAGCGACGCCAGAGCATGAACTGTTCCTGGCCGAATTTGGCCAGGGTGGCCGCTTTGTCGAGGCCTTGCAGTCCGCCGTAGTGGCGTTCGTTGAGGCGCCAGGAGCGCTTCACCGGGATCCACATGCGGTCGGCCTCTTCAAGCGCGAGGTTTGCAGTCTGGATGGCGCGGGACAGCAGGCTGGTGTGCAGCACGTCGGGCAGCAGGCCGGCTTCCCCCAGCAGCACGCCGGCCCGGGCGGCTTCGGTGGCGCCCTGTTCGCTGAGGCGAACGTCGACCCAGCCGGTGAACAGGTTCTGCTGGTTCCACGTGCTTTGGCCGTGGCGGAGAAGGACGAGTGTATAGGGGGCAGACATGTGCCCACTCTATCGAGGGTGGGCCCTATTCGCGCGGGCGGGCTGTCGCTCGCGGGGCGAATGCTGCTTTGTCTGGTTGCAGATGCGTGCACCATGTGCTTTTTCTGGGGGCACCCGCTTCGAGGGGCACCCGCACTGGGTCGGCCGTGCCCTCCTATCGCCGGCCGCCCGCTGCTAACTTCAAATGTCGGGATTCCGATGAAGTTTCGGGGTTGTGCCCACGGGGGCGTTCGGAACTGTTCAGTTCTATGAATGGATGCTCCGTGCCCGTTTCCCTTTCGCCTGCCCTCCCTCCCGTGCGTCCGCCAGTGCGCCGTTCGCTCCGCTCGGCGGCCATGGCCGTCATCACCGCGCTGGCCCTCACCCTGGGTGCGGGCCTCGTCGTGGCGGCGCCGGTCGCCGCTTCGGCCGCCGTGGCCGCCGTGCCGTCGACGCTGGGGTCGGAGTTCTTCGTTACCTTTGAAAGAAACGAGGGAGACCCGTCAACCCAGTGGCTCTATCTTTCGGGCCCCAGTAACTCGACGGTCAGCGTGCTCTGGCCGGACGGCACCTCATCAACAGAGACCGTCACAGCGAATACCGTGACGACGGTCAACGCCACCAGCAAATTTGCCGCCTATAGGAATACTGCCGCCGAAGGCACAGGCGGTCGCGCTGCCCAGCTCACAGCCTCGACCCCCATCACCGTGTATGGCCTGAACCTCCACCAGTACTCGAGTGATGCATTCGTGTCCCTTCCCGTTGAATCGCTGGGCACTACGTATCGCGCGTTGACCTTCCCGTCCTCTTCCGCACGCCTGTCCGTTGTGGCGACCGACGCGGGCACGACGACGGTGACGCTGACGCCAGCGGCCGCACTGGTCAACCACGCCGCCGGCAGTCCCTATGAGATCACCCTCACCCAGGGCCAGTCCTACACGGTCACCGCATCGGACGTGAGCGGAACACTTATCACCGCCGACAAGAAAATCAGCGTGACGAGCAGCACCGACTGCGTGAACATCGGCGGCGGATACTGCGACCACGTCGTCGAGGTCATGCCGCCCGTCACTGCGTGGGGCATGGACTTTCTGCTGCCCGACTCCATCAACTCGATGTACCGAGATTCCTACCGCGTTCTCGCTGACCAGGACGGAACCATTGTCACCGTGGGTGGCGTGCAGATCGCTACCCTGAACGCTGGCCAGGTGGGCAACTTTGGCGGGTCCAGCGGTTCAGTACCGCGCGTCGACAGGCTCACCTCCAACAAGCCCGTACTCGTTCTCAAGGGTTTCGGCGGCGGCAGCTATGACGGCCAGACCGGAGACCCGGCGACGACCCTGATCTCCCCGACACTTCAACTTTTGAACAAGTACACCGTCGCCACCCCGGCTTCCGGGTTCGCCGTCAATACCCTCACCGTCATCGCGAAAACCGGCGATATCGGAGCCGTGATGCTCAATGGCACACCGATCGCGTCCAGCAACTTCACCGCCGTCGATTCCACCGACTATTCGGTCGCCCGCCTGCGCGTCGCCCCGGGCAGTTTCGCCATTTCGGGACCGTCAAACCTGGCCGTCTACATTGAGGGGTTCAACGCAGCGAACTCCTACGCGTACGCCGGTGGTTACGCCAGCGTCAACCTCATCGAGAACCCGAGCGGCACCACGCCGAGTAGCGCAACGATCGCAGGCGACACGGTTGTCGAGCAGACCCTGACCGCCGTGGCCAACCCCGCACTCCCCCTGACCAGCCCGACATACGTGTGGATGCGCGGCGGCGTCGCCATCGACGGTGCCACCAGCGTCGATTACGTGCTCGTGCCCGCCGACCTGGGCACGGTCATTTCCGTCGCGATCAGCGGCACCAATACGGACTCCGAGCCGGAGACCGCGACGAGCCCGGGAACCTCCCCGATCGCGGCGGCGCCGTTCACGACCGCTCCGGTGCCGACGATCTCGGGAACGACGACCGTCGACCAGTCGCTGACCGCAGCCTCGGGCACGTGGTCGCCCAGTGGCGCAACGCTTTCCTACCAGTGGATGCGAAACGGCCAGGTTGTTTCCGGCGCCACCGGCAGCACCTACCCACTCACCGCGGGTGATCTCGGCGCTGTGCTGACCGTCGCCGTCACCGCCGTCAAGACCGGCTACGTCACCGAGACGACTGTGAGTGCCGCTTCGGCGGCCATCGCCGCCGCCGTGTTCACCGCGACGCCGGTGCCGACGATCAGCGGAAACGCTGCCGTCGACCAGACCCTCAGCGCTGCCGCCGGCAGCTGGGAGCCCAGCGGAGCCACCCTGACCTACCAGTGGCTGCGCAGCGGGTCCCCGGTCATCGGCGCGACCGCGAGCACTTACCCGCTCACCGCCGCCGACCTCGGCGCCGTCGTGACCGTCACCGTCACCGCGGTGAAGGCCGGGTATGTAACCGCGTCAACCACGAGTGTGGCGACGGCCGCGGTTGCGGCCACACCGTTCACCGGAGTCCCGGCCCCGATCGTGACCGGCACCCCCATGGTCGACCAGACCCTGACGGCCACCGCCGGCGACTGGGCCCCGACCGGAGCAACCCTCACCTACCAATGGCTGCGCAACGGATACCCGATCACCGACGCCACCGGCAGCACCTACGCGCTCACCCCGAATGACCTCGGCGCCGTGCTGACCGTGGAGGTCACCGCCGTCAAAACTGGGTATGTCACCGAAACGGTCGACAGCCTGCCGAGCGCGATCATCGTCGCCGCACCGTTCACAATCGCACCGATTCCGACGATCAGCGGCACCACCACCGTCGAAGAGACGCTGACCGCGACCACCGGCGACTGGGCCCCGACCGGAGCGGCGCTGACCTACCAGTGGCTGCGCGACGGTTCTCCGGTCGATGGCGCCACCGACGTCGACTACCTGTTGGGCGTCGCCGACTTCGATAGCGTACTGACCGTTCAGGTCACCGGCGTCAAGACCGGGTACGTCACCGCGACCACGGAAAGCCTGCCCACCACGGCCATCGCCGCCGCCGCGTTCACGACGATCGCCGTTCCGGCCATCACCGGGTATGCCATGGTCAACCAGACGCTGACCGCGACGGTCTCCGACTGGGCACCCGTGGCGACCACGATCGGGTGGCAGTGGCTGCGCAACGGCGTGCCGATTGACGGAGCCACCGGCAGCACCTACCTGCTCGGCGCTGCGGATGAAGGCGCCGCGATCACCGTGACCGCGACCGGCGCCTCGGCTGGGTACATCACCGAGACCACGGTCAGTGCGGCCTCCGCCGCCGTCGCACCGATCCCGGTCAACTCGACCCCGGCACAGACGCTGACCGCCGACAAGGGCGGCCTGATCACCGTCTCCGGCTACGGATTCATCCCTGGTGAAAACGTCGAAGTCTGGCTGCACTCTACCCCGATGCTGCTCGGCACCCTCATCGCCGCCGCCGACGGAACCGTCACCGGCGCATTCGCCCTGCCGACCGGAACGATCACCGGAATTCACCACATCGTGCTCACCGGCCTGGTCTCGGGCAGCGTCACCTCGCTCGACATCACCGTTGAGAAGCCCGCCGCGTTGGCGAGCTCGCTCGCTAAGACCGGCACGGAGGCCAGCCTCACCGGCTGGCTCGCCCTGCTGCTCGCCGTCAGCGGACTCGGACTCGTGCTCGTGCGCCGCCGCGTCCTGGCTCGCAGCTAGGCACTCTCAGGCCTCGTCGGGGGCTAAATCAAGTAAAACCGACCACAACGGATGCTGCCACCCGCGTTATTGCGCGGGTGGCAGCATCCGTTTGGCAAGGGCGCGTGCAGAACTGATTGCGATCGTGCGGGCTAGTGACCGGGGGTGCGGATACCGAGGCGCGGCAGACGGGGGATGTCGGCGACGGACCCGGCCGACTGCGGCACGATGATCTCCTGGCTGGCCGAGATGGCAATGCCCTCGGACTGCACGTAGAGCGTTGACGCGGCCGGAATGGTGCGCTTGATCACCGCGAGCGCGATCGGGCCGAGCTCGTAGTGGATTGCGCTCGAGGTGATGGTGCCGACGTTTACCCGCTCGGGCTCGGATTCTGGCCTCTGGCGGTCGGCCTGCACCGGGTCGCCCGGGGCGGGCAGCACGCCCTCCGACCCGTCGAGGTGCAGCATGACCAGGCGGCGCGGCGGGTGGCCGAGGTTGTGCACCTTTGCCACGGTTTCCTGCCCGCGGTAGCAGCCCTTGCTGAGGTGCACGGCGGTGCGCAGCCAGTCGAGCTCGTGCGGGATGCTCTTCTCGTCGACCTCGCGAGCCCGGCGCGGACGCCAGGCGGCGATGCGCAGGGCTTCGAGGGCGAGGAGTCCGGCGGGAGTTGTTTTCGCGGGTACTGCGGTGGCGGCGGGTACTGCGGTGGTGGCGGGCGCTGCTCCGTCGGGCCGGGCGGGCGCGGCTGCCGCGGCCGGGACGGGCGCGGCAGAGTCGGACACCAAGGCGGATGCGACGGCGGGCGCGGCTGCGAGAGCTCCGGTGGCGAGGGCGTCACGCAGAGCGGACAGGCTCGCGCGCGGCACAAGGGTTTCGGTGTAAGTCCAGTGGATTCCGGGGTGCTCGGGGGTTTCCGCGTACTGGTAGCCTCCGCGGGCGACTGCGGCCCAGGGGTCGAGCCAGGTCAGTGGCACGTCGTTCGGGGCGGCAGCGGCGAGGCCGACGGTGGCGGGGGCATCCGTCATGGCGCCGATTGTGGCGTAGGCGAGGGTGTGGTCGACGACCTGAACGCGGAGCATGAACTTCATGCGGTCGAGGAACGTCTGCAGGCCGGGGAGCTCGGCGGCTTCGACCAGGAGCCAGGTTTCGACGCCGTCGTCGAGCACGCGGATGGCGTATTCGAGGTGTCCGGTGGGGTCGAGCAGCAGCATTTCGGTGGATTCGCCGGGCTTCACGCTTTTTAGTTCCTGGCTGGCGATGGAGTTGAGCCAGGTGAGGCGGTCGGGGCCGGAGACGGAGAGCACGCCGCGGTGGGAGAGGTCGACGATGGCGCGTCCGGCGGCGAGCGTGCGCTGCTCGATCATGGGGTTGCCGTAGTGGGCGGCGACTCCGGTGTCGATTCCTTCGGCCTGGACCGCGCCGGGCAGGTCGAGTAGCGGGGATTCACGGGTCGTGGCTACGGGGTCAGTCATGTCGCTCAATTCTGCCGGCCCGGGTTGAGGGGCGGCCGCGTGGTTCATTCGTATCAACAGTACGGCCGTGCGATTTATTCGGTGCGCGGGGCGACTCGTCGGGCGACCGGGCCCACCTTCGGGAACCGGGCCCATGATCTACCATGGGCCCGGTTCCCGGGCCCGGGCCCGGAAAGAACAAGAGGGGGCTACTGGACGCGGGCCAGGCGGCCGGAGGCGTGGGTGCGCAGGTCCTGGCCGAGGGCGGCGATGTCCCAGGCCCAGAGCAGGTGGTTGTCGACGAGGCCGTAGAGGCGGGTCGCGGCCGCGTAGGGCTTGGCGCCCGCGGTGCGCAGCACGGCATCCGTTGCGAGGTCGATGCGCGGACCCTTGACCTGGCCGAGGTAGAGCTCAGCGACACCGCCGGGATGCACGAGCGTCACCTCAATGTCGAAACCGCCATCACGGTTGCGCAACGTTTCCACGGCAGCGGCCGAGGTGAACGGACGCTCACCGGCTCCGGGCAGCATGCCGGGCCCCGGGTCACCATCACCCTGGTGACGGCTGAGCCGCCAGTAGCCGGTTTCCGTGACCAACGGGGTTCTCTCATCGGACATCATCTCGGGCGGCAGGATCAACGCGTGCGTTTCAGCGGATGCCGCAGCGTGCGTTTCGGAGGCGGCGTCCGTTTCGGAGACGGCGCCCGTTCCGGGGGCATCCGTTTCGGCGGCATCCGTTTCGGCGGCGGAGCGCCTGCCGGTGACATCCGTTTCGGCGGCGGCGTCCGTTCCGACGGAATCCGAAGCCGAGGAGGTGGCATCCGTTCCGGCGGCGACGTGCGGGTTGGCGGAAGCGGCATCCGCTTCGGATGGCGTCACGGGCTCGAGCCAGGTGTAGGAGCTGTAGTTCAGGTGCGGCAGGCCGTCGTGGCTAAAGCTGATGCGGTGACCGAAGGTGCGGCTGACCGATTCGTCACCGATCTTGTATTCGAGGACGCCGGAGCCTTCCCAGACTCCGATCAACCAGGAGAGTGGAACAAGTTCGGACGGCAAACCGACCGGGAGGTCAAACATGCGTACTTACCGCTGCCCCCGGAACAGCTTGAAGACGACGATGCCGGAAACCCAGGCGATCGACAAGCTGGCAAGTCCGAGCAGGCCGAGGAAGAAAAGTTCTAGCGCTAACAGATCCATGCTGCGAGTCTAGTGGGACTGTCAGACCAGGGCGACGATGACGGTCGCGACCACGAGAATGACCAGGCTTCCGGCAATGCTCATCGTGACCCGTTTGACGTAACCCTCTTTGCTGCCGGTGGCGATCTGCAGGCCGAGCGTGACGAGGGTGCAGACGGCCAGGGTGAGGCCTATCCAGCCGATCGCGGAAGCCGGAGTGGCCAGAATCGCGGTGAGAACGGCGCCCACAATCGCCAGGATCCACACGGTTGCAATCGTTTTCCAATGCCAGTTCACGTCTCTATTGTGCCTGACCGCCCGCGTTCCATGGCACGCTAGTATGAAATTCGAGATACTTGGAGGGCGCCCGTGGCGCAGTTGTTGATCCTGACCTCGGCGGCCAACAATGACGTGCTCCCCGCCCTGGCGTTGCTGTCGCACAGCGCACGGCTGATTCCTGCCCAAGCGGACCAGCTCATTAACGCACCCGATTCGGACCTCATCCTGGTCGACGCCCGCAGCAACCTCGCCGCGGCCAAATCGCTCTGCCAGATTCTGCGCACCATGGGCAGCTCGACTCCCCTGCTGCTCGTGATCACCGAGGGCGGCCTCGCCGCCGTCAGCCCGGACTGGGGCGTCGATGATGTCATCCTCGACACGGCCGGGCCCGCCGAAGTGGATGCGCGCATCCGCTTGACCGCTGGCCGCCTCGCCCGCACCGAGCCGTCGAACACGATTCGCGCGGCCGGGGTCGTCATCGATGAAGCGAGCTATTCGGCGAAGGTGCACGGCAAGCCGCTCGACCTCACCTATAAGGAATTCGAGTTGCTGCGGTTTCTGGCGGCGCACCCGTCGCGCGTTTTTACCCGCGAACAGCTACTGAGCGAGGTCTGGGGCTACGACTACTTCGGCGGCACCCGCACGGTCGACGTGCACGTGCGGCGCCTGCGGGCCAAGTTGGGCGACCAGGAGTCGCTCATCGGCACGGTGCGAAACGTCGGATACCGATTCAACGTGCACGAAGAGAACGATGAGCGGGTTCCGAATTCTGTCCGCTCTTAAGCCAGCGGATGCCGCGGGGCTGGCCGAGTTTCACCGCGTCGCCGCCTCGGCGCTCGCGTTCGACGGGTATGCGCCGTTCAATGAACAGGCGCTGTTCGATTTGCAGGCAGGCCTGCGCACCGCCTATTTGGTGACGGTTCCTGGAATGGCGGTGTCGCCAGCCAGCGACATTGGGGACGAAGTCGCTGAGAGCGACGACGTCGCGGACGAAGTCGCTGAGAGCGACGACGTCGCGAGCTCGATCGTCGTCGGGGCGGCGCTCGGCGGACGCGGGGAGATCGACCTCGTAATCAGCCCGGAATATCGGCGCCGCGGGTATGGCCGCGACGCTGTTCGTGAACTGGCCGCGACCGAACCGAACGGCCTGACCGCTTGGTCCCACGGCGATCACCCGGCAGCGCGGGCCCTCGCGACCGAACTCCGATTCGTCGCCGCCCGCACGTTGCTGGAGCTGCGCAAGCCGCTGGTTGCGGCGGGCGAAACGCCGCAAGCCGGCGCAGCCGAAACCTCGGCCGGGACGACCGCGGCGGCCGGCGAAGCGGGGGCTGGGGCATCCGCTTTAGAGGGCATTTCGGCGTTTCGGGTCGGGAGCGACGACGCCGAGTGGGTGGCGCTCAACGCGCTCGTGTTTGCGACGCACCCGGAGCAGGGCGCGATGACCGAGGCCGACCTCACCGCGCGGCAGGCCGAATCGTGGTTCAACGCCGATGACTTTCTGATTCTGCGGGATGCTGACAGCCGCATGATCGGCTACAACTGGCTCAAGGTCGACGGCGCTATGGGCGAGATCTATGTGGTCGGGGTGCATCCGGATGCCGCTGGTCGCGGCCTCGGGCGTGCGCTGATGCAGGCCGGCCTGCACCGCCTGGTCGCCGCCGGTTGCACCACTGCCGCACTCTATGTCGAGGCCGACAGCCTCGGCCCGGTACACCTCTATCGGGCGCTCGGTTTCGCCGACCACACGGTTGACGTGCAGTACCGTCGCCTGCCGGACTGAAGCCCGGGTCGGCGGGGCTAATTCAGGCAATCCGCCGGCTGCCCGACGTCACGGGCCGCGCATCAGGAGGACGAGCACGGACGCGTAACTCCTGCAAATTCTCAGGCGCCGCCGCACGTTCCGCGTGATTCCGGGGGTGCAAAACTTGGCGGCCACAAATTGCAGGAGTTATGCGCGTGGGGGGCGGGTGGATTCAGGCAATCCGCCGGCTGCCCAGCCCGGCTTGACGAGCCGCCTGCAGACTGGTCAGGGCGCAAATTGCAGGAGTTATGCGCGTGGAAGCGCGTCTAACAGTGGGCAAATTACCAAGCCGCCACGCCGAAAAAGCAAGGCCCCTGAGAATATTTCGCCTGACGTTCACCCGGTTCGTCGCGGTGAGATGACCAAGGATGTCAGGATGGACAGATGGACGGCGAAACTACCCAAGCAGACTCGGGTCTCACAGACTTTGACGATGATTTTGAACCTCTGATCGAAAAACTCGACCCGGCACTGCCCGACGACCGCTACCTCGACCGCGAGCTGAGCTGGCTCGCCTTCAACCAGCGGGTGCTGGAACTGGCCGAAGACGAGTCGCTGCCGGTGCTCGAACGCACCAACTTTCTCGCCATCTTCGCGAGCAACCTCGACGAATTCTTCATGGTGCGGGTCGCCGGCCTGAAGCGCCGCATCCTCACCGGACTGGCCGTTCCGACCAACGTGGGCCGGGCCCCGCAAGACGTACTGAGCGACATCTCGGCCGCCGCGCACGCCCTGCAGGACCGCCACGCGCTCGCCTTCCAGAGCCTCGTGCGCCCCGCCCTCGCCGCGGCCGGCGTCGACGTCGTCGACTGGCAGAGCCTCGGCGACGCCGACCGTCGCTCGCTGCGCACGTACTTCTCCAACCAGATCTTTCCGGTGCTGATGCCCCTCGCGGTCGACCCGGCGCATCCGTTCCCTTATATCTCCGGCCTGTCGCTCAACCTGGCCGTGCGCGTGCGCAACACCAAGACCGGCAAGCAGGAGTTCGCCCGGCTCAAGGTGCCGCCGATGCTGCCGCGTTTTGTGCGGGTGGATCGCAGTGAGTCGGTCGAGCGCATCCGCTATATCGCGCTGGAAGATCTCATCGCCAACCAGCTCGGCGATCTGTTTCCGGGCATGGAGATTCTGGAACACCACGTGTTTCGGGTCACCCGCAACGAAGACGTCGAGATCGACGAAGACGAGACCGAGAACCTGATCAAAGCGCTCGAGAAGGAGCTGCTGCGCCGCCGGTTCGGCCCGCCCATTCGGCTGGAGATCACCGAGGACATGGACGAGGTCACCCTCGGCCTGCTCGTGCGCGAGCTCGACGTGACCGAGCAGGAGGTCTACCACCTGCCGGCGCCGCTCGACCTCGGCGGCCTGTTCGACCTGCGCATCGACCGCCCCGACCTGCACTTCGTCAAGCACGTGCCCACGACGGCGGCCCAGCTGCTGCCGAGCGAGCCGAACGCCGAGCAGGACATCTTCGCGGCGGTCGCGCGGCGCGACGTGCTGCTGCACCACCCGTACGAGTCGTTCGCGACGAGCGTGCAGGCGTTCCTGGAGCAGGCTGCGGCCGACCCGAACGTGCTCGCCATCAAGCAGACGCTGTACCGCACCTCGGGCGACAGCCCCATCGTCGAGGCGCTCATCGCCGCCGCTGACAGCGGCAAGCAGGTGCTCGCGCTGGTCGAGATCAAGGCCCGCTTCGACGAGCAGGCGAACATCACCTGGGCGCGCAAGCTCGAAAAGGCCGGCGTGCACGTGGTCTACGGGCTGGTCGGCTTGAAAACGCACTGCAAGCTCGCCCTCGTGGTGCGCTACGAGAAGGGCGTGCTGCGGCACTACAGCCACATCGGCACCGGAAACTACAACCCGAAAACCAGCCGCATCTACGAAGACCTCGGCCTTCTGACAGCGGATGCCCAGGTCGGCAAGGACCTCACCCGCCTGTTCAACGAGTTGTCGGGTTACGCGATTGAGAAGAAGTTCAAGCGCCTGTTGGTGGCCCCGCTGCACCTGCGTAAGGCCCTGCTCAAGCAGATCCAGACGGAAACCGACAACGCGCTCGAGGGCAAGACCAGCGGCATCCGCATCAAGGTCAACTCGATGGTCGACGAGGACATCATCGACGCGCTGTACCGGGCCAGCCAGGCCGGGGTGCACGTCGACGTCTGGGTGCGCGGCATCTGCAGCCTCAAGCCGGGCGTCACAGGCATGAGCGAGAACATCAGGGTGCGGTCGATTCTCGGCCGCTACCTGGAGCACTCGCGCCTCTTCTCCTTTCACAACCTCGGCGAAACGCAGGTGTATATCGGCAGCGCCGACATGATGCACCGCAACCTCGACCGCCGGGTCGAGGCGCTCGTGCGTCTGGTCGATCCGGAGCACCTGGTCGAGATCGAGGCCCTGTTCGAACGGGCGATGGATCCGCGTACGTCGAGCTGGTGGCTCGACGAGACCGGCCACTGGACCCGGCACGACCTCGACGAGCACGGCGTGCACCTCAGCGACATGCAGAACAAGCTGATGCAGCAGATCAGCGCGCGCAAACGGCCAGCCGGGCGTCGCTGATGGCGGTGAAATCCACCGACGTTTACGCCGCCGGGGCCGTCTGCTGGCGGTTGATCGACGGCCGCATGCACGTGCTGCTGATCCACCGCACGGTGCACGGCGACGTGACCATTCCCAAGGGAAAGGTGGACCCGGGCGAGTCGCTGCCCCGCACCGCGGTGCGCGAGGTCGAGGAGGAGACCGGGCTGGACGTGGCGCTCGGGGTTCCGCTCGGAGTGTCGCACTACGACATGCCCGACGGTCGCACCAAGATCGTGCACTACTGGGCCGCCGAGATCACACCGGAGGCGATAGCGAAATCGACCTTCGTGCCGAACGGCGAGGTCGCCGCGATCGAATGGGTCACCATCAAGAAGGCCCGCACCTATCTGAACTACCCGGCGGATGTCGAGATTCTCGAGACGTTCTCGGCGTTGGTCGATGCCGGCGTCACCCGCACGTTCGCGGTCATCGCGCTGCGGCACGGCAAGGCCGCGCCGCGCACCGGCGCCGGGCCCGACGCGCGTCGTCCGCTGACCGCTCGCGGGGTGTCGCAGGCGGCGGGTCTGGTCGACACGATCACGGCGTGGCGCCCGCTGCGCATCATTTCCAGCACGGCAACGCGGTGCGTCACGACGGTGGCTCCGCTGGCGGCTTTTACCGGGATTCCGATCAAGCAGACCGAGCTGATCAGCCAGGACGCGCTCGAAAGCGGCGAAGCGGATGTTCGCACCGTCGTCGGCAAGCGGGTGCGCGCCCGCAAGACGGCCGTTCTGTGCAGCCACGGACCGGTGCTGCCGGAGATCATGCGCGAGATCGCGCTGGCCACCGGGAGCCAGCCGTCGGCGACGCTGTTGGACGCGGGGCATCTGGACACCGGCGGGTTCTCGATCGTGCACCTGTCATCGGAGAACCCGGCCGCGGGCATCCTCGCCATAGAGACGTACCCCGCGACGGCTTAAGTTTCGCGGGTGGGGCCATCCGCTCGTCGAGGTGTGAGTTTTGGGCACCGAGGTGTGAGTTCTGGTCCATTCCTGGGCGTTGAAACGTTCAAGACTCACCCCTCGACGACGTCGAGGCGTGCGAGATGTGGCCGCGGCCGGCGCGGGAAGCGTTATCTCGCGTTTACCTTCCGTTTACCGACAGGACGGTCGGCGGTTACTTCACTTGCTTAGCCTCCTTCATGGGCCAGCACCGGCCCGGTACCTCGCAATCACAGTCTTGTCATAACCCTCGAAAGGGATTACACGTGAACTTCAAGCGTTTCGGCCGCCCCGCGGTCATCGCCATTGCCGCAGGCCTCGCACTCTCGTCCTGTGCAGCAAACGAGGGCGCCGCCCCCGCCGCCGACGCATCGGCCAGCACGCTCACCGGTACCCTGAACGGCGCCGGCTCTTCCGCGATGGACGCCGCCCAGCAGGCCTGGATCGCCGCATTCCAGACCGCCAACACCGGCGTCACCATCAACTACGAGCCCTCCGGCTCCGGCGGCGGCCGCGAAGCCTTCATCGCCGGCGGCACCGACTTCGCCGGCAGCGATTCCTACCTGGGCACCGACGAGCTGGCCGGCGAATTCGCCTCCTGCGTTCCCGGTACCAAGGCCGTCGACCTTCCGGTCTACATCTCTCCCATCGCCGTGATCTTCAACGTCGAGGGTGTTGACGAACTCAACATGGACGCCGACACGCTCGCCAAGATCTTCTCCGGCGCGATCACCACCTGGGACGACGCGGCCATCGTGGCGCTGAACCCCGACGCAACGCTCCCCGCTGAGACGATCAACGCCGTGCACCGCTCGGACGACTCGGGTACCACCAAGAACTTCACGGACTACCTCGGCCAGGCCGCTGCTTCCGGTCTCTGGGACGAAAAAGCCTCAGACACCTTCCCGTTCGGCGGCGAAGGAGCCAAGGGCACCTCGGGCGTTGTTGACGCTGTCACCAACGGCACGAACATGATCGGCTACGCCGACGCATCGCAGGCCGGCACGCTCAGCACCGCCAAGCTCATGGTCGGCGACGAGTTCGTGGCCTACACCCCCGAGGCCGCGGCCGAGGTTGTCGTCGGATCGCCCCTCGTGGCCGACCGCGCAGCCGATGACCTCGCGCTTGACCTGAACCGCAAGACCACCAACCCGGCGGAATACCCGCTGGTTCTGGTGAGCTACGCGATCGTCTGCAACGAGTACGCCGATGCCGCCCAGGGTGAGCTCGTCAAGGCTTACGTCGAGTTCATCTCCAGCGCCGAAGGACAGGCCGTCGCCGAAGAAAACGCCGGCGTCGCACCGATGACTTCCGAGCTCATCGATAACGTCGCCGCGGTTCTCGCGACCGTCAAGTAACAACTGAACGAAGCTGCCCGGTCCGTTCTCGCACAACTGCGAGGGCGGATCGGGCAGACTGGGGTGTACGGCCGCTTGCGTCCAGCCGCCGTACACCCCCTTTTCGCACAATTTCACGAGTTCGACGCTACAGTTCGACGCTATTTAGGAGACCGGCATGACCACAGCTGCCGCCACGACCATCAAGGCCAGGCAACGCCCGGGCGACCGCATCTTCTCCTCGGCCACCCTCATTGCCGGCAGCCTGATTCTGGCCGTGCTCGCCGCCGTCGCGATCTTTCTCCTGGTTGAGAGCCTGCCGGCGTTCGTCGCCGACCCGGCCGAATTCAGCGGAGACACGACGAACTTCTGGTCCTACGTCGGTCCGCTCGTCTTCGGCACGATCTACTCCGCCATTCTGTCGCTGATCATGGCGGTGCCGGTCGCTATCGGCATCGCGCTGTTCATCTCCCACTTCGCCCCGCGCAAGCTCGCGCAGGGCCTCGGTTACCTCGTGGACCTGCTCGCCGCCGTTCCCTCGGTCGTGTTCGGCCTCTGGGGCATCGGCGTACTGGCTCCGCTCGTGCAGCCCTTCTACGCCAACCTCGTGGACTGGTTCGGCTGGTTCACCCCCTTCGCCGGCCCGGTCTCGGGAACCGGACGCACCATCTTCACGGTGGCCATCGTGCTCGCCGTGATGATTTTGCCGATCATCACCGCCATCTGCCGCGAGATCTTTCTGCAGACCCCGCTGCTGCACGAGGAAGCCGCCCTGGCCCTCGGCGCCACCCGCTGGGAGATGATCCGCATGGCCGTGCTGCCGTTCGGACTGCCCGGCATCATCTCGGCGTCGATGCTCGGCCTCGGCCGCGCCCTCGGCGAGACCATGGCCGTGGCCATGGTGCTCTCCCCCAGCCGCGAGGTGATCTTTCAACTACTCACCGCTCAGAACTCCAACACCATCGCCTCGAACATCGCGCTGAACTTTCCCGAGGCAAGCGGCGTCGGAATCAACATTCTGCTCGCGACCGGCCTCATGCTCTTCGTGGTCACCCTGCTCGTGAACATGCTGGCCCGAGCCATCATCAACAGCCGTAAGGCATTTTCGGGAGCCAACTGATGACATCCGTTTTGGACGCTGCCCCGCTCACCAACTCGCTCACCGCTGGCAAGCTGCCCCGACGTTCGTCGCTGTGGATTTTGCTGGCCAGCTGGGCCGTGTCGGCCGCCGTCTTCGCCATGCTCTTTCTGTCGGGAACGGTCGACGGTTTCAACGTCGTCGGCACGATCGTGTTCGGCACGGTGCTGTACTGCTTTGCGATCTACGTGCTCTCCCGCCTGGTCGAGGGCTCACGCAAGGCCAAGGACCGGCTGATGACGGCGCTCGTGACCGCCGCCTTCGTCATCGCCCTGCTGCCGCTCGTATCGATCATCTACACCACCGTGGTCAACGGGCTGCCCGCGTTCCTGACGCCGACGTTCTTCACCTCCTCGCAGCGCAACGTGGTGGGCGCGGGCGGCGGCGTGCTGCACGCCGTCATCGGCACCCTCATGGTGACCGGAATGGCCACGCTCATCTCGGTGCCGATCGGTCTGCTCACCTCGATCTACCTCGTCGAATACGGTCGCGGCCGCCTGGCCCGCGCCATCACCTTCTTCGTCGACGTGATGACCGGAATCCCCTCGATCGTTGCGGGACTGTTCGCCTTCGCACTGTTCGCGCTGCTGTTTGACGACCCGGGCATCCGTTTTGGGTTCGGTGGGTCGATCGCGCTGTCGGTGCTGATGATTCCGGTGGTGGTGCGCTCGAGCGAAGAGATGCTCAAGCTCGTGCCGAACGAGCTGCGCGAGGCCGCTTTTGCACTGGGGGTACCGAAGTGGCTGACCATTCTCAAGGTCGTGCTGCCGACATCCATTGCCGGAATCGTCACCGGTGTGATGCTGTCGATCGCCCGCGTGATCGGCGAGACTGCGCCGCTGCTGATCATTGCCGGCTTCACGTCGAGCATGAACTACGACCTGTTTGGTGAGCGCATGATGACGCTGCCGGTGTTCGTTTACACGCAGTACGCCAACCAGGGCGCGGATTCGCAGGCGTATATCGACCGGGCCTGGGCCGGAGCGCTCACCCTGATCGTGATCGTCATGGTGCTCAACGGACTCGCTCGCCTGATCGCCCACTGGTTCTCGCCCAAGCTGGGCCGCTAACTCTCCCGCTTTAGAAAGATCGTAGAAAGGGACTTATGTCCAAGCGCATCGAAGTCAACGACCTCAACGTGTACTACAGCAATTTTCTGGCCGTCGAGGGCGTCTCGATCGTGATCGAGCCGCGCACGGTAACCGCGTTCATCGGGCCCAGTGGTTGCGGAAAGTCCACCTTCATTCGCACGCTCAATCGCATGCACGAGGTCATTCCCGGCGCGCGCGTCGAGGGTGAAGTGCTCATCGACGGCAACAACCTGTATGGCCCGGGCGTGGACCCGGTGCTGGTGCGCCGCCAGGTCGGCATGGTCTTTCAGCGGCCCAACCCGTTTCCGACCATGTCGATCCAGGACAACGTGCTGGCCGGAGTGAAGCTCAACAACCGTCGCATGTCGAAAACGGATGCCGACGACCTCACCGAAAAAGCCCTCCGCGGCGCAAACCTGTGGAACGAGGTCAAGGATCGCCTGGCGCGGCCCGGATCGGGCCTCTCGGGCGGGCAGCAGCAGCGTCTGTGCATCGCCCGCGCGATTGCGGTCGAGCCCGACGTGATTCTGATGGACGAACCGTGTTCGGCGCTCGACCCGATCTCGACGCTGGCCATTGAGGACCTCATCGAAGAGATGAAGAGCGAGTACACGATCGTGATCGTGACGCACAACATGCAGCAGGCCTCGCGGGTGTCGGACCGCACCGCGTTCTTCAACATTGCGGGCACCGGCAAGCCGGGCAAGCTTATTGAGTATGACGACACCACGACGATCTTCTCGAACCCAAGCGTGCAGGCGACCGAGGACTACGTGTCTGGGCGGTTCGGGTAGGGAGTTTGGGGTATCCGCTCAGCGCGGGTTTCGAGTGCCGGAAGAACCGCTGGTCGAGGAGCGCGCACGCACCTCGCGCGCGTCTCAAGACCTGGTGAGACAGCCTGCGAAAGCCGGGCAGGCGGGGGCTACCGAGGGGTCTCGAGACGCCGGCGAAAAACGTGCCGGCTCCTCGACCAGCGGGGGTGCCGGCTCCTCGACCAGCGGGGGTGCCGGCTCCTCGACCAGCGGGGGGCGGGGTGGGCGCGCCTCGTCGGCTAGCCGGCCAGGAGGGCGGCGCCGTGGGTGGCGCGACCGGCCAGGAGGGTCGCGGCCACGGGCATCCGTTCGAAGGTGGCGTCGGAGACCGTGAGCGGATCGCCGTCGAGCACCGCGATGTCGGCTACGTCGCCGACTCGCAAACGGGTTCGTGAGCGGGCTGAGGCGGCAAGGGCCTGAGTGCGGGTGATGACCTGGTCGGGGCGCCAGGGTTCGCGTGCGTCGCTGCGGGCCCGGGACGACGCAGCGCTCATGGCGGTGAAGGGGTCGAGGGGGGCGACGGGGGCGTCGGATCCGAAGGCGAGGGTGGCGCCGGCGTCGAGCAGCCTGCGCAGGGCGAAGACGCGGTCGGCGCCGGCGGGCCAGTTGAGTTCGACCGCGTCGCGGTCGTCGAGGGCATGCTCCGGTTGCACGCTCGCGGTGACGCCGAGGCGGGCGAAGCGGGCGAAGTCCGCTGACTGCAGAAACTGGGCGTGTTCGATGCGTCCGGTTGTGGCGGCGCGGCCCGTGCCGTGGGCGGTGGTGGCGCGGCCGATGCGGTGGGCGGTGCCGGCGTTGGCGGCCAGGGAGGCGCGCGCCGCGGCGAGTTCGGCGCTGCCAGGGC
>NZ_SOEY01000001.1 GCF_004402535.1 Cryobacterium glaciale
CAGATAAGGACCGGTGAGTGTGAGAAAGTTGCATCTACGAGATGTCTCCCTGAGCGTTGAATAGTTTGTCTAGATAACAACTATTTTAGCTGGTCAGAGGGGCATTCTCAGTTTAACGCGCCGTTAAAACCTCAAGGTCGACCGGTGGATTCAGGCTTAGTTCCTCGCGGACGGCGACGGCCGGGATGCGTTCGTTGATGATGTGATGGAGTTCGCGCCGGCGGGCGCGGCGGGCCGCCTCGATGTCGCGCAGGCTGAGCCGGAGGTTGGGGTGCTCTTCGTCGACGGCGACGCAGACGAAGGTGTCGCGGTCATAGACCCGGATCTCGGGAATGTCGCGGGGGTCATAACGGATCGTGATGGTCTGCCCGACGAATGGGGCGAGCGTCGCCGCGAGGAAGCGCTGATATGTAGGGGATTTTGTCAAGAGGGCATTCTGCGGCGGCACCCGTAGCTGAGAGTTGTTGGGTTTGTGTGGTCAAGGCAAGAGCGCTTTTCTCTTGCCTTGACCACACAAACCCAGAGACTGAGTCAAGGGTGCTGGTGGGCTGATCGCCGGGGCCGAAGTGTCGAGCGCGTCTTATCGACGCATGGTCAGGCTGATATGCGCGGGTTGGTTACCGCAGGACGAAGTGTTCGGCTGGAGAGGTGCCGCCGGTCTAGAAAGCGGGCGTCGCAGCTCAGGTGAAGGCCAGGAGCAGCTCGGTGAACTCGGCCGCCTCGCTCGCCGGGACAACGTCGCCGACCGCTTCGGCGAGCAGCTCGCGCATGGACTCGTTGTAAGCCTCGATCAGTTCGGTGGAGAGCCGGGAATCCGCGCCGAGCAGCTCGACGGTATGGTCGGGGCTGTCGGGCCAGAGCATGAGCGTGAGGGGCATCGACAGGCTCAACCTACGAGGCGGGTCTGGCCGACATGAACGTTAGGAGAACACGACTCCGTGCTGGGTGCTGAGCGGATGAGGTGCCCCCTACTGTTGGGGTAGACAGATTCGATTCGTTGGAACCGGTCCCGTGGGGCGTGCACATGTGTGCGTGGTGGACGTCTGTCAAGCGTGGGACCGGGGGCTCTCTTTTTTTTGGGTGGATTAGGCCAGGGGAGCAGTTGGCCAACGCTTAGATCCCGATGTGCAACATCGGAGACCGCGCCCACCGCGGCCCTGCCCAGATCCGCATCCTGCAGGTCCATTGAGAGGGAAAACACTATGACTAAATTCCAGCATCGATCCAACCCGCGCAAACGACTTCTGGCTGCACTGCTGGCCGTCGCAGTGGTCGGAGTCGGCAGCGCCGGCTTTGGCGGAGCAGCCGCCGCGGACTCGATCCCCCAAACGCCCGTCGCCCTCGGCGTTGCCGGTACCTTCGCAATCCTGTCCAAGACCGGGGTGACGGATGTCCCCTCATCCGCTGTCACGGGCAACGTTGGGTCGAGCCCGATCAGCGGTGCCGCCATCCTGCTGACCTGCCCGGAGGTGACCGGCACGATCTTCTCGGTTGACGCCGCAGGCCCGCCGTGCAAGGTCACGGATGCCACGCTGCTCACGAGCGCCGTCGGCGACATGGGCATCGCGTACACGGATGCGGCCGGGCGCGTGAACCCCGACTTCGTCAACCTCGGTGCCGGCGAGATCGGCGGACGCACCCTCGTACCAGGCCTCTACACGTGGAGCACCGACGTTTCACTCTCCAGCGATGTCAAACTCTCCGGTGGTCCGGACGACGTCTTCGTCTTCCAGATCTCCGGCAACATCGACCAGGCGCCGGCTAAGAACGTAACCCTCGTGGGCGGCGTTCAGGCCAAGAACGTGTTCTGGCAGACCGCCGGCGCCGTGACCCTCGGCACCACCGCCCACTTCGAGGGCACCATCTTGAGCAAGACCATGATCGCCATGAACACCGGCGCATCGATTAACGGGCGCCTGCTGGCGCAGACCGCGGTCACCCTGCAGAGCAACACCGTCACCGAGCCGGTAGAATAACTACTTCGCAGGCCGCAATACGGGCCGGGGAGGCGACATCCGTTGTTCTCCCCGGCCCCTTCGCTCGCGTCGAGCGCCCTGAACCGGGCCATGACGTCGCTGGGAGCGCTCGTCGGCCGCGCTTCCCACGTCGCCGGGTCGTCGATATCGACCACCAGCTCTTCGAGATCGGGCAGCTCGAGGCATCGGGAAGACTCAGGAGCCAGCGCCGCAATCACCGGGCCTCAATGACGGTCACATGCTCCGGCTTCTCTCGAATCGTGATCTGCCCGGGGTCCACGAGCTCAAGACCCACCAGCGCGGGCCGCGCGCCGTGCTGCGCTCCAAATCCCCCGAACTCGTGCTCCAGGAGATCGGGGACACCTCTGCTGCCACTAGGCCACCCGCAGTCTCATGCTCGACGCCGCCCTCGAAGCAGGCCGAGATCCCGACCGGATATCCTTCATCGCAGCCCTCCTCATCTCCCGCCGGTCCATCGCCCAGCAGGGAGCTTTTTCTCCTTGACGCGACCGACGGCGTCGAACACTCTGGCACCACGCGATCAGCGAACTCGTGCGCCGGCTCCTACCTAAACGAAGAATCGGGGCCAATCCCCGCGCGGTCAAACGCAAGTACACCAAATGGCACGTCAAACGGGTCACCATCGCGACTGGCCCCAGCCGGATCGGTCTCCCGAACTAGCGATCGTGCGGCTTCGCGGAGGCGGCCCTGAGAACCAAATTGCTCACCGCGACAGAGCCAGTACGCAAGCGCCGACCCATCAAGGATGTCGACGGTGTGACAATTCGACCGGAGTTCACCACGGCCATCGAGAAGATTGAGCCTGAAACTCTGGTTAGGGATGCCATCGCGCTGTGGTTGCGGTCAATCGATGGAGACCCACTACGTCGGGCACAGACTCGGGATGCATATCGTCAAACTGCGAGGCGGTCACTTCTACTTAAATATGGCAACACCGAGGTCGGCAACCTCGATGCGGGCCGACTCAAGCGCTACTTCACGACGCTCGCTCAAACCCAGCCGTCCTTGGCTCGCCGAGCAAGATGGATGCTTCAGCAAGTGCTCGCGGACGCCGTGCTGGACAAGGCGCTCCCACACAACTTGGTGATGGATACCCCCAAAGTGAAGCGACCCGAGCACGAACAACCTGAAGTTCTCAGCATTGAGGACTTTCAGCAGATGAGGCAGTTGATAGTTGACTGGCGCACGGCCCGCGCCGGCCGCGGTGGCGCACAACGAGACCGTTCCTTTGTACTCACGGACGTCGTTGAAATTCTGGGCGGGACTGCGCTACGAATCAACGAGCTTCTGGGCCTGCGGCACTCCGACGTCGATTACGAGCAGGGAACGGTCGCCGTGTGCGGAACCCTCGTCGAGCTGGACGGACTCGGCCTTAAATTCCAACCTCGGACCAAGACCCCCGCGGGCATGCGCACAATCACCTTGCCTCGTTTCGCCCTCGACGCTCTCCAGCGGCAGGCGAAACTCAATGGACACGCAGAAAACATCTTTTCTACCGGGACCGGAAACTTCGTGAACTCACACAATATCGCCCGGTCATGGCGCGCAGCCCGGACCGAATCCCCACTCGTCTGGGCAGAGATGAAGTCCCTCCGCGCGTCCGTCGCGACCTGGATTGAGAACGAATCAGGCCTTGCTGCCGCGTCAGCGCAGCTCGGGCATGCGGTCGCAGTAGTTGGCGGCTCGAAGGTCACCGCGAAGTACTACATCGGCAAGAAGGGCCGCAAAATTGTCGACAACTCAGGGATACTTGGCGACCTTGTCGGACCCAATGTGGCGAATGAAAGTGGTGACTGAATTTTCGAGAGAAACACAAAACCCCCGCAATCTCAATGATTGCGGGGGTTTATCTGTGCGCCCGAAGGGATTCGAACCCCCAACCTTCTGATCCGTAGTCAGATGCTCTATCCGTTGAGCTACGAGCGCATGTCGATCCCGCGAACTGTAACGCCCGGAGACAACTTGAAAACTATACCAGCTATCGGGGGACCTGCGCGCCGCGGCGTATCCACCAGAAGGCCGACGGCGGTAATTGTGGGGCGGCGCGCTCATCGCGGGATGAGATTTCTGGGAATGACACCGTTTCGATGGCACCCAGATCGTGCCGGTCATCGCCGTACCGATCTTGCTGAGCGACAACCCCGTGAGCGTGCTCGGCCTCCTGCTCGCCCTGACCGGTCTCGGCTTGCTTGTGCGACGCGGGGCACGTACCGCGTAGGCGGCAGGATGCGCTTGTCGCTGCCGGGTGCTTCGACCACCGCGTCGAAGCGCCCGGAAGCGGCGCGCCATCGCCGGTAAAATCAACCCCTGTTATCGCGTATGGTCGGGTGATTTACTAGCCGGGTGAACGAGACGAGTCGTACCGAACGAGAATCCTTCGATTATTCCGGCCTGCGCGCCGTCTTCATCAACTGCACCCTCAAACGCAGCCCGGAGATCAGCAATACTCAGGGAATCGTTGACCTGAGCGCCCGGATCATGCGGGAGCAGGGAGTGCACGTCGACCTCATTCGCGCCATCGACCATGACATCGCCACCGGGGTCTACCCCGACATGACCGAACACGGCTGGCAAGCGGATGCCTGGCCGTCGCTGTTCGGGACGGTGCAAGCCGCCGATATCCTCGTGCTGGCCGGACCGATCTGGCTCGGCGACAACGGCTCGGTGACCAAACGCATCGTGGAACGGCTCTACGCCCACTCGGGCGAATTCAACGATAAGGGCCAGTACATTTTCTACGGCAAGGTCGGCGGTGCGATCATTACCGGCAACGAAGACGGCGTGAAGCATTGCACGTCGAACCTTCTCTACAGCCTTCAGCACATTGGCTATTCGATTCCGCCCGCTGCCGATTCCGGCTGGATCGGCGAAATCGGGCCTGGCCCGAGTTACCTCGACGAAGGATCGGGCGGCCCGCAAAACGACTTCACCAACCGCAACACGACCTTCATGA
This sequence comes from Cryobacterium glaciale, assembly GCF_004402535.1. GTDB lineage: Bacteria > Actinomycetota > Actinomycetes > Actinomycetales > Microbacteriaceae > Cryobacterium > Cryobacterium glaciale. The sequence goes on from NZ_SOEY01000001.1 coordinate 4,951, forward strand.
GTTGGAACCTCATGCACCTCGCCTCAATCCTGAAGAAGAACGGCGGCATACCAGCCTTCGGCAACCTGCGCCAGGACTGGGATCGCGGCGAACGCTTCGGGTTTGAGCCGAACCCGGAATATCGGTAGCAACCCGAAGCACGATACGACAGATCGGGGAACCCAGTGGTACTCCAGACACTTTCGGCCGAGTCTTCCTTCGCGCCGCCCGTGCCCGTGCTGGGCGCACTCGACGTGAGCTTCAACTACCGGCTGGGCGCCCTCGGCTACCTCGACTTCAGCCGGTATTCCACGCCCGACCGCCCGATCGAGAACAATCTGGGGCTCCGCGATCAGGTGGCCGCTCTCGAGTGGGTGCGTGCAAACATCCGCTCTTTTGGGGGCAACCCGCACAACGTGACCGTGTTCGGGGAGTCGGCCGGCGGCAATGCGATCATCACTCTGATGGCGACACCCGCCGCACACGGATTGTTCGCCCGTGCGATCGCGCAGAGCCCGCTGAGTAACGCCGCTTATACGAGCGCGCTCACCGACGAATGGGCCGAACATTTCGTGAGCGTGCTGGGCGGCGATGGCGCCCCCAACGACCTGCTGACGAGCGCCGAGGTGAGCGCCGCCACGTATGGCAGCGGTTTCTGCCCGGACTGTGACCTCTAGCATGGTGTGATGGTCATCACCCGCTCCCGCCGCGCTGCGGGCCCGGGCAGTTACCTCGCCATCGCCGTCTTCGCCGTGGTGTACCTGGTCGTCGCCGTGTATTGGCCCCGGCCGCTCTGGGTGCTCGGGCTCTACCTGGTCGCCAGCCTGATCTGTTTCATGCTGTACGCGACAGACAAGCGCCGGGCGAGGGCCGGCGGCTGGCGGGTGTCTGAACGCACCCTGCTGTTCTGGGGCTTCATCGGCGGTTGGCCCGGTGCGATCATTGCGCAACAGGTGTTGCGTCACAAGACCCAGAAGAAGCGCTTTCGCGAGGCGTTCTGGGCCTCGGTCGTACTCAACGTCGGTCTCTTCGTCGCCCTGAGCTCACCCGCGATCGATCGCTTGATTGCTCATGCGGTGCCGACGCTCCTCACGCTGTAAATTCGGGTTCTTCGCCCTGCCGTCGCGGCGCAACCGCATCCGGATCAGACTCGGGGTAGATGCTTCGGGTCTCGAGGCGGCGGCGCTGGCCCGGCACGAGGTCACCGAGATACACCCTCGGCAATATCTTCGCGATCGCGAGCGCCGCATACATGACCGTATTGATTGCAACGAACGTCGCGAGGATGGCAAAGAAGTCGGATTGCAGCACCGACCCCGGGAGCAGGATACCCACGGGTGCCAACATCATGCTGATCATTTGATCACGGCCGATCGCTGTGTGATCGGCTGCTTCACGTGCCCCCAGCTCCCCTGCCGCCCGCGCGTGATGTCAATGATTCCCTTGACATAGATGGCATTGAGGTACATGTCGAAGAGCAACTCCGGAATCACCGTGACGGCAAGTGCACGGGCTGCCCAGCCGCCCTTCCAGACGGAAACGACGCGCTCAATCGTGAAAATGGTGCCGATACCCAGCCAAAAGGGGAACCAGACCCAGCCGTTCACCGACAACAGCGTCAGCACAATGAGAAACAGAAAGGCCGAGAGGGCGATCACGCTGTACCCGATGCCGAGCTGTTGGGCCCAGTACCGAAGGGTGGACGGCGTTATGCCGTACGCGCCGATGTTTTCCAAAGCACCGCGCTGCCAGCGCAGGCGCTGCACCCACAGGCTGCGCAGTGTGGGCATGACCTCGGTGACCACCGTGCACTCCGACGGCGAGATGATGAGCGCTCCGAGCGACTTCAACGCTATCGTCAGCTCGTTGTCCTCGGTGAGCGCTCGGGTATCGTACACATCACCGTTTTGTCCGGGAATGGCGGAGCCGCGATTGCTCGCGATCTCCCGCAGCGCACGGGACCGGAACATCGATGCCGTTCCCGTCAGCACGAAGACCATCCCGCGACGGCGCTTGATCTGGGCGGAGTAGCGCACGTACTCATTACGCTGCATTTGTCCGAGCAACCCGGAGCCCGGTTCACCATAGAACAGTCCTCCAACCGCCATCAGCGCACGATCACTGGTAAAACGGGCGACGCCGGCCTCGAGAAAGCCAGCATCCAGCGTCGTATCCGCGTCGACGATCATGATGATGTCGTTGTCGCCCTGGTCCGGCAGAATGCGCGCCAGAACCTGGTTCAGGGCGCCCGCCTTCTTTTTGGTGTTGCCCACCGACTCATAAACTTCGACTCCATGACTCAGCGCCATGGCCGCAGTCCCATCGGTGCAGTTGTCGGCGACGACAATGACCCGTTCGGGCCGGTGGGATTGCGACAGGAGAGAGCAGAGTGTGGCCGACAGCGACGCTTCCTCGTTGTGGGCGGGAATCAACACGGTGATCGCGACCGGACCCGCGAAAACTCCTCGAGTGGCTGCCATCACGATCTTGGGCGCCAGCGGGGCCGTGCGGTAGTCCGACGACCTTCGCGACTTGTTGGTCACCCGGCGTTCGATCAGGGCAACGCCTGCCGCGAAGAAGATCGCCAGGGCAACGGCTGCCAGAAGTACCCGGGGAGCGGGTATGTCCAGGGCATAGAGGTAGGTCCAGACGCCGAGCAACAAACCTTCGTCGACGGTCTGGCCCGATACGGGCTCGTCTGAGGCTACGGCGATCCAGAGCAGTGTCGCGGCTCCGGTGGCAGTCGCGGCGACCAGAAGGCCCACCGAACGGCTGAATTGTTGAACCCCCATGTGGGGGATTTTATTGGAGGGATATGTCGTTTTGCTGTGCCATTCGCTCTGAAGGTTCAGTACTCGTTGAATTCGGGGCCGGTCTCAGCGTCGTGCTTGGCTTTCAGAATTGCGAGGTTGATGAGGACGAACGCTTCCAGACGTTCACCGCGATGTTCGGCGTAGTCGGGCTCGCGCTGGTCGACGGCCAGCTCGATGAGCTTGGACGAGACCGCCGAGCTGACTTCCTCACTCGCTGACCGTTGCGCGCTCGCCACGATCCGCGCTACCTGGTCGTCATCATCGGCCACGGCATCCAGGGCGAGTGTCAACCGCTCGTGCACCCGCAGTCTGAGGGCGAATTGCTTGAGGTCGTGTCGTTGGTCGTCGGTGAAGCTCAGCCGCCACTTCATCGCTGCGAGGTCTTTGCCCATGCGGCTGACCCGTCGGGCATACTCTTCGTTCTGTCGAGCCAGCCGATGCAGCTCACTGCGGGCGTTGTCGGCATACCGCGCGGAATCGTAGTCGAAGTGCTCCCGCAGCGCTCCGACGATTATGTCGTTCTTCACGGCCATCCGCACGGCCGATAACGCGATGAGCAGGCCTTCGTCGACCGTGCGCTCGAGGTCGGGCAGTTCAGCATTCACGTCAGGCTCACTGACGTGTGCGTGAGCGTCAGCGCGACGCCGGGACCGGTTCCAAATGATTGCGCCACCACTTCCTCGTGCAGGTGACTCCTATTTTATGCTGCCCGAGAATTTGCCACCGACCGCTCGCGCCGCTCTTTCAGTCGCTGACAACGAACAGCCCGCGCGCGCCCTTCTCCGCATCCGACATCACATGGCTCACGAACGGGTAGGTACCGGCTTCGGTAAAGGTGAGCTCGACGAAGCCGCCCTGGGCCGGTGCCAGCGCGAGCGTCTGCGCCCCGCCTGTTCCCGTGCTGCCGCCGTCACGCAGAAGGTACTCACCCTCCGAGAACACCGTGTCGAACTGGCCACCGACCACGTGAAAAGAACTACTCGAGTTGGGGCCGGCGTCGAGCACCCAGATGCGCACCGTCTCACCGACGGTCGCAATCAGCGGCGCCGCAACATACTGGTTGGCGTAGCCGTTGAAGGTGAGCAGGTCAGGCAGCTGCGTCTGCACTTTGACCGGGTCACCTTCCTCGCCCTGCTGGCCAAGATAGAACTCGGACTGGATCAGCACATATTCCTGGTCGACGACGGTCAGCCCCGGCGGATCGATGATGACCGCACCGAACATACCGTTGGCGGTGTGGGCCGACATGGGCATCGTGGAGCAGTGATACATCCAGATTCCCGACCGCGTCGCGGTGAACCGGTAGGTGAGTTCCTCGCCGGGGTCGATGGTCTGCATCGGCTTGTCCGGGGCGAGTGAACCAGCGTGAAAGTCGAGGGAATGGCCGATCGTGCCCGCGTTGACGAAGGTGATCTCGAAGACGTCACCGACCGTGCCGTGCAGCGTCGGTCCTGGTACCGTTCCGTTGTAGGTCCACAGCATCTGTGTGACGCCCGGCGCCACCTCGGTCTCGGTATTGCTCACGGTCATCGTACTCGTGTGCACGGTTGCGGATGCCGCGGGCGCCAGTCGCGCATCACGCGCGACGAAATCGCTTCCCGGCTCGGCCATGGGGTCGAGGTCGTCGGCCGCGGATGCCGATGCGTCACTGCGCAGTGCGTCCGCGTGCGAATCGGCAGCGGCGGTCGGGTCCGCACCGATCGCGTTCACGGTCAGCAGCATTCCGAGCAGCCGGTGGCCGCCAAGCGAGCACCAGCCGCCCAGGTCGGCGTCGATGATCCCGACGTCGACGGTCGTCGTTGTCTGGGGCTCGACCGAGCCGGAGTCCACTCCGCTGTCGAACACCAGGTCGTGGAGTATGCCGTCGGCGTTGGTGAGGGTGATCACCAGGGTGTCGCCGACCGGAACGTCGATCGTGTCGGGGCTGAACCGGGTGTCGATCATGGTGACGTCGACCGTCGTGGTGTGGCCGGTTGCTCCGGAGGCGAGGCTCGTGCTGGCGGGCTCGAGGGCAACACCGATGGCGAGGGTCAGGGCGAGGGTCGTCGCGGCCGCGACGAGCATGCCGGTGCGAGAGTGCTGCGGCGTTGCGGGCTCCGCCGCATCGCGAACCAGGGGCGGAAGCCCCGATCCCGGAGGAGTGCGGGTCTTTCGATTGATGCGCAGCGCCCGCACCATCAGAACGATGAACGCGGCGAGGGTCGTGAGGATAACCACCCAGAGCGCGGCGGTGACGAGGTCGGGCACCGGCAGAAGGGTGAGAACGAGTGCACCATTGACGACGCTCACTCGGAACAGCCCGGCACGATCGAGTTCGTGCGCGGTGGCCCTGAACGCCCGCGGCCCTCCGCCGAGCACGACCGGAATGAGAAAGCTCAACGCACCGATCATGATCTGGCCGCCGAAGCCGACCGCGAAGTACGGCACGAGCGCTTTGAGGCCGGCCACGGCATCCGCCCAGCTGGCAGCGGTGACAACAACGACGGCAAAACCGAGGGCGCACAGTGCGAACCAGACCAGGGCCGCAGTGATACTCCCCCCGGCATAGCTGACCGCGGGCGAGCGGCGAAGATGACCAGCCAATTCCCGAAGCACCCGGGCGAAGCCGACCAGGTAGATCAGCACACCCGCCACAGTGATGATTCGTGAGTCCGCGTATGAGCCGGTGCCCAGAATCACCAGTCCGGCCAGAAGAATTGGCAGAGTGGGGCGGGCGGCCGCCTGGGTGGTCGACAGTACCCGGGAGTGCAGCACGGTCGGGAGCAGCAGGGCGACGGTTCCAATGACGGTCAGCCCGACCCAGCCGAGCAGGTTCAGCCCGATGTGCGCGATGTAGAGCCGCTCGTGATAGTCCCCCACCGCCGCGCTGCCGGGATGGGCCATCAAGATTCCCAGGGTGACACCGAGCGAGAGGCATCCGGCCGCAGCAATGTAATACCGCACCAGTGGCGCGAACCGGGCCGGGAGCGCGCCGCGCAGCTGCCGCACGAGAATTGTGGCGTGGACGACGGCGTTGAGCCCGACCAGAATTCCTCCGGTGAGTACAACAGGCCACCAGGCCCCGGTGATCCCGATCATCACCAGCGCCGCGCCGACCGTGTGCGCGGTCAGCCGAACGCCAAGCCAGTACCGGCCGCCCGGGGCGGTGTTTTTCAGCAGGCTGTCGGCGAAGTGCTGGCTCCAGACCAGGATCGCGGTCGAGAGTGCGCCAAGCAGCAGCAGGTGCACCATGAGCCAGGGCCCGAACGACGATCCTCGATAGAGGACGACGCTGACAAGTCCGAGGATCAGCCAGACCGGCACAAGCATGCCGGTGACCTGATGCCACAGCCGGCGTTTAAGGCTGGGTTTCATGAGGGACGGCTAGGCGATACGGGTCAGGCGCAAGGTCCACACATCGGGACCACTCTCGAGGTAGCTGATGCTGAAAGTGTTCGGGTGGTTTCGTTCGAGCTGGGCCAGTAGCGGCAGCGGGTCGTGCGACGCCTTGAGGTCGAGCGATATTCCGGGCTGGATTGCCCCCAGCGCACCGAAGATCGTGGCGTGACGGATCGCGTGCGGGATGGTGCGACTATCGAGAACGATGGCTTCGCTGTCGTCGTGACCGCAGGTACACGTCGCCGCAGCGGGCTCGTGCGCGTGGGCAGTCGGCCCGGCAGTGATACGGATCGGTTCGGCGGTCATGGTGTCTCCTCGGATCGGTGCGAACAACAGCACCTCCATTTTAGAGCATTTATTTCCGTTTAATACACCGGCCCTCTCGCGAGAGCGGGTAAGCAGCTCCTCCAGGTGTTGGAGCATCCACTCACCCGCTCTCGAGATCGGTCAGGCGACCGGCGTTGGGACGCGCTCGGCGACGGCCACCGGGTGCGATCGCTCGAGCGACGCGCCCTCCACATCCACGTTGGGCAGGATACGATCGAGCCACTTCGGCAGCCACCAGGCCGCGTCACCGAGCAGGTGCATCACGGCCGGGATGATCAGCAGCCGCACCACGAACGCATCGAGCAGTACGCCACCGGCGAGACCGAAGCCGATCGACTGGATCATCACCGAGTTCGAGAAGATGAAGCCGGAGAAGACCGAAGCCATGATGAGAGCGGCGGCGATGACCACGGTGCGTCCGGCGTGCACCCCGCGCTGCACGGCGAGACGCGCCGAGGCGCCGTGCACGTACGATTCGCGCATGCCGCTCACTAGGAACAGCTGGTAGTCCATCGCCAGTCCGAACAGCACGCCCACGACGAGAATGGGCAGGAAGCTCAGGATCGGCCCCGGGTCATGAATGCCGAACACTGCCCCGAGCCAGCCCCACTGGAAGACCGCCGTGATCGCTCCAAACGACGCGAACAGCGACAAGACAAAGCCGAGGGTCGCGGTGATCGGTACGAGGATCGAGCGGAACACGAAGATCAGGATGATCAGCGAGAGCCCAACGACAACGAGAAGGTACAGCGGGAGCGCCGCGGCGAGTTTTTCGCTCACATCGATGTTTCCGGACGCGTTGCCGGCAACGCCGAGAGAGGTGACACCGTCGAGGTCGAGACCACGGAGGTCCCGGACCAGCTGCTCGGTCGATTCGCTGGTCGGCCCCTCTGCCGGAATAACCTGGAAGGCGAGCAGCAGGTCGTCGTCGGATGCTCCGATCGGCGCGACGGCGACGACATCATTCTCTGCTCTCAGTGCGGTTCCGATGCGCACCTGCTCGGCGAGCAGTTCGTCCTGGGCGATGGCTGTCTCGAGATCGGCCACGACGAGCAACGGACCGTTCACGCCGGCCCCGAATTTATCGTCCGCCAGTTTGTACGCGTTGTAGGCGCTCGAGCCCAGCGGTTCGGATGAGCCCGCGGGGAGTCCGAGGCGCATCGAGAGCGCGGGGATGGCCACGATGAGCAGCACGACAATGCCCACGACCACAGTGACGACGGCGCGCACCGTGTTCATCGGCTTGACCGGCACCTTGGCCGAGTTGCTGGCGTGGCCAACCCGGGCGCGGGCCTTCTTCGTGAGAATCTTCGTGCCGACCAGGCCCAGCACCGCTGGCGTCAGCGTGATCGCAATGAGAATCGCAACGAAGACGCAAACGGCACCGACCGTGCCCATAAGCCCGAGAAAGGGGATGCCGGTGAGGTTGAGGGCGAGCAGGGCGATGAGCACCGTGGCGCCCGCGAACACGACCGCGTTTCCGGAGGTGCCGTTCGCCAGTCCGATCGACTCCTGGAGGGGTAGACCATGGCTCAGCTGGGTGCGATGCCGGTTGAGAATGAAGAGCGAGTAGTCGATTCCGACCGCGAGTCCGAGCATCACTCCCAGAACCGGGGTGACGGAGAGCATCTCGACGGATCCCGACAGTGCGAGGGATGCGAGCACACCGACGCCGACGCCGATCAGCGCGTTCAACAACGGCAGCCCCGCGCCGATCAGGGTTCCCAGCATCACCAACAGCACGATCGCCGCAACGATCACGCCGCCGATCTCTCCCGGGCCGAGGATCTCGGGGATGGTGGAGGCAATGTCGTTGGAGACCTCGGCCGTGACGCCGTCGATCCCGGCGTTGCTCATCTCCGCAACAGCGGCTTCCTTCGACTCGGCCGGCACCAGATTGAGCGACGTGTCGAACTGCACGCTCGCGACAGCGGTGGTCTTGTCGGACGATACCTGACGGATGCCCGCGGCCAGGTCGAGCAGATCGGCTCCCTGTTCCAGCGTGGTGCTCTGGGTTTCGAGTTCCGTGCGGCTCGCGTCCAGGGTGGCCTGCTGCTCGGCAATCGTCGTTCGCCCCGCGTCGAGCTGAGCTTGCTGCGCATCGAGGGTCGGCTGTGCGGCGGCGAGTTGCCCCGCGGCCTCGGCCTGCGTGCGGCTGGCGTCGAGCTGCGCCTGCCCGGCGTCGGCCTGAGCCGTGGCCGCGTCGATCTGGGCCTGCCCAGCCTCGAGCTGCGCCGTTGCGTCAGCGATTGCCTGTCGGCCGTTTACGACCTGCTGGGACTGATCATCGATCTGAGTCTGGGTCTCGAAGGGGTTCGTCGCCGATTTCACACTGTCGAGTTCGACGGTGCGGGTGAGCAGGTCACCGATCGCGGTCTTCTGCGCGTCGGTGAAGGTGGAGTCATCCGTTGTGGTGAAGATGACCGTGCCACGCCCACCGCTGGCCGAGGGGAACTTCTCAGCCAGCTCGTCACTGACCGCCTGGGTGGCGGTTCCCGGGATACTGACGGACGAGGTGAGTGTTCCGCCGAAGACGGCGAAGGCACCGACCGCGAGGCCAAGAACGACCATCCAGGCGACGATGACCGGCCAGGCTCGGCGGGCGGAGAACCGCCCGAGCCGGTAGAGGAGCGATGCCATATTCTCAGGTTCTTTCTACGGGGAGGGTTCAGTGGTCGAGCGGCCGTTGTAGCGTCTCGCGTCGCGTCATCGGGAATCGAGTTGTGGGCAGAGCGGGGGCGGGCTCAGCTGGGCGGCGCGTAGCCGGTGCGGATGGTGACGATAAGGCGGTCGAGCAACTCGTTCCACACCGTGCGCGAGGCTGCATCGAGCGTCCCCCCGGTACGCGCCAGCCAATGACCAGACACCACGGCGATGCCGTTCATTACTGAGCTCACGAGGATCGCAACCTCGAATTCGTCGATGGCGCTCGTGCGTTCGGCGATCTCGGTCGAGAGTTGTTCGGTCGTGCGAGTGAAGACGTCGCTGATACTGTGCTGGGAACGACCGTTCTCACCCTCGACGGTGAGCACGCCGGCGAGGTAGGCGACCACTGGCGGCAGGTCGATGTTGCGAAGCGCCGCCGTGAGCTCGTCGAACAGGCCGTCGCGACTGCCGTCTCCGGCGGGAGTGGACGCAGTCGCCGCACGGAATTCGTCAACGGTGGCGCTGAGCACCTGCGTGCAGGTGGTCATGATCACGTCGTCGAGCGATGAGAAGTGGTTGAAAACCGTGCGCCTGGAGACGTCGGCACGCTCGGCGAGCTCGTCGACGCTGAACTGCGGTTTGCCCCGCTCGCGAATGAGCGAGGCTGCGGCATCCAGGATGGCTTGGCGGTACCGCGCCTTGAGTTCGGCGCGGCGATCGGGGGCGGTATTGGGGAATGTCACGTGCCTACACTAAGTGCAACGACGCACAAAGTGCAAGGACTTCACCACTCTCTCAGACATGGCTGAAACCCCCCGTCCCGGGAAACGAAAACCCCCGCAGCCCAATGACTACGGGGGCCTCTTGACGGGTCAAGGAGGCGGATAGCTGCATCATTCCAACTTCGGGTGCCCTGTCGAATGTGGACCAGATGGCATAAACTGCCAATGGAGGTAACTGCCGTGGCCACGAGGAATGTTGTTCTGAGTCAGCACCAGCACGAGCTCGTTGAGTCGCTGGTAAAGGCCGGACGTTACCAAAACGCCAGCGAAGTACTGCGCGACGGACTCCGACTCCTGGAGCGCCAGGAGTTGGAGAATGCAGCCAAGGTTGCTGCCCTACGAGATGCCGCACAGAAGGGCTGGTTGGACATCGCCACCGGGCGTTATGACGACATCGCCGACGAGAACCTCGATGACTTCATTCGAGAGCTCGGTGGTCGCGCAGCGCGGGCCAGCTCGACCGGCTGATGGCGGACTACCGTCTAACTCATTCGGCGCAGGCCGATATCGTGCGGATTCTTGCGTGGTCTGAAGAGGAGTTCGGTACGGATGCGCGCAATCGCTATCAGGCGCTGATCGCCACGGCCATCCGGGACGCGGCTTCGCGTGCCGACAATGTTGGGCATATCGACCGACCAGAACTGGGGGACGGCGTTTTTTCCTGGCATCTGGCGCAGAGTCGTACCCGCTGCCCTGGCGTGGCTGTTCGACGACCGCGACACTTCCTCGTCTGTCGTCGGGATGGGGAGGTGCTGGTCATTGGCCGAGTCCTTCACGACGCCATGGAACCACGCCTCCACGTCGATTCCCCACAGACTTGGGATTAGCCATCGTCACGTCATTCACTTACTGCGGCCTGCGTTTCGGAACGGCCGCACGCGACCGGCGGAGAACCTTCTCCGTGTCGATTGCCACACGGATATCAATGAGCGGGCAGCCGACTTGCTCCCGGTCGACGAGGCGCGCCACCAAGAGATGACCAGTGAGGTATTCAGCCAGCCGCAATTGGGTTGCGCGTTGCACAGGATCGTCGCGGAGCCAGGGGTCGCACACGAACAACAAGAGTATGAAGACCAGATCGTCGGCGTGCATCGTGCGGGCCACTTCGCCATCCTGCATGAATTGCCGTTCGGCTGCCAGAATCTCCAAATCCCCGGTCACGAGAATTCGCTCAGCCTCTGCCTCGAGGCACTCCCGCAGGCGACGCTCGACTACCTCGATGCGAGAACGGGACAGGCCGGCCTTGCCGGCCAACTCGTGGTCGAAGAATTGTCGCAGGATGGGGTCAATTGTGGATCGTTGAATTTGCATGCGCTAATAGTCCCGCGTACCACCGACAGGGCGATCCATCCCGTCGCGTTACCGACCAGACGTGGGTAGGCGATAATTCCGCGCCGCCTGTAGCTTTGCTGCGCGTATCCACGAACATGCGGAGAGCATGGACGACGTGGGCCGGAACGTGCTCGAGCGCCGTGAGACGTGAGACGTGAGACGTGAGACGTGAGACGTGAGACGTGAGACGTGAGACGTGAGACGTGAGACGTGAGACGTGAGACGTGAGACGTGAGAAAATATGGGCAGGATGTGGGAAGACGCCAAAATACCAGCGCAAATTGTGCCGCTGATCAAGGATTTCTTGTGCGGGTATTTTACGTAATTCCTAATTCGCATTGTTGGCGCGGGACTCGGAGGTCGTGCCAGATCACTTTTCCATCACATCGCGGAATTAATTCCACGGGCGCGGCCATCCGAAGCGCCCGATGCCGGTTGTGGAAAGTCCGACGACCAGCGGGCTGCAAAACCGGACCCTAAGGCAGGCAACCCGCGGCAGCGGCCCGGCACGGCACTGGCCCTGTTTTCGATCCGCACGAGATCGACGCAGAGCTCGAAGCCCGTGACGCCCACCCATCCAACGCCCCACCCATTCCCACGATATTGACCGGCATTTCGTGGCAGCAACGTCGAATAGGTGTTACCGACCCACACTCGTAGTGCAAGCAAGGGATAATTGCATTTTGGCGCACCTATTGCCCGAGGAGAAGCGGAACTCACATGTCAACTGCGGCTGAAGCAGACCGGGCACGACTGGCCAGATTGCCTGGTCAGCCGCTCTGGTTGCGCGTCCATGACGACATTCTCAACCGGATAACCTCGGGCGAATTCGCGGACACGTTCCCCGGTGAAATTCAACTAACCGAGGAATATCAGGTGAGCCGCAGTACCGTACGACTTGCGCTGAACCCTCTGCGTCGAGAGGGGCTGGTTTCATCAAGTCGGGGTAAACGCCCGGTGGTGCACGTCAACCACGGCGAAGAACACCGCTTTGGGCCGGTTTACAGCTTGTTTGCGGCAGTTGAGGCCTCTGGGATGAGGCAGCACAGCGAGTTGATCCGGTGCGAGATCCGTGTCGACGCGCGGATTGCTGACCGGCTCGACCTGCCCGGCGACGCTCCGCTGATCAATATTGAGCGCCGTCGTTTCGCTGACGACTATGTCTTTGCCGTTGACAGCGCCTGGCTGCCTGCCGATCGCGCTGCCGGCCTTCTCGACGTCGATTTCAGCAACACTGCTCTCTATCAGGAGCTGACGCTCCGGTGTGGGATCACGCTGGACGGCGGACAGGAAACCCTGACAGCGATTGCCGTTACCGCCGAACAGGCGCGAGTTCTTGACTGCCCGGTCGGCACTGCCGCTTTCTTCATTGAACGGTGTGGTCGTGCGGCGGGACGTCCGGTGGAATGGCGGGAGACTGTCGTCCGTGGCGACCGTTTCGCGGTCACCACATCATTCTCACCCCGGTGAGCTTTAGTCTTTATCGGTTCTCAGCCTTAAGGCCGTCGAGCTGAGGGCTTGCCAGGACGTACTCGTAGGGGTCCCCGGTGGGAAAAAGCCCGGTTCCGTTAGGGAGTAACGGCCATCGGAATTCTTTCCTGACCGCGTTGCTGCTGGTGTCCGTCGGACCAGGTGATCGTAACGTTTCCCATCCCGACACGAAGGTAGATCACTTTGTCAGAGGCCGATGCCGGGGTCGTGTCGCCCTCCAGAACCTGCTCCCACAGCGTTCCGGAGTCCGGATCAATCGCGGTGAGTATCCTGGCCCCATCCGTTGGACGAAATGAGGACACGGCGAGGTTCCCTGATGACTCGTCAATGATTGACGGTCCAGTCACGTGCCCGGAAAACTCTGCGAGCATAGCTCCCGTTTTGACGTTGTGTGCGCTCACAACTGAGTATTTGATCCCTTGAGAGTTACCTGCGCTATCGACCCAGTTGAGAAAGACGATATCTTCCTGCGATACGTCGTCAACAACCGAGACCGCTGAGGAAGATTCGACGTCCGTGCGGCGTGAGAGTGTGTTCGCGTCCCAGCGTATTTCTCCGGTGGTGGCGTCGACAGCCGTGAGTAAGCCCTGCCGTCTCGATGAGGCCGGTGCCATTGCTTTCGTACTCGATCGTTGACGCTCACGTCGCGTCTTCGGCAACACTGACAGTACCGCCGTGCGCGCTGAGCATGACCGCGGGCGAGACGTCGTCGGAGACGCGATGAGCGCCGAGCTGCGACGAACGTCCGGAACACGCGGCCAGCAACACAACGCTAACGAGCGTGGCGGCTGCGGCTCCGGCAGCGCGTCTCATTCTTGCTTTTGAGGTATTCGCTGCCGGCGCGTGCGACGGTTCCGAGCCGCGTAGGCCAGCGCGATGAGGCCTAGCACGACGATCGCGGCGATCCCGAATCCGAGATTGGTCACCAGTGAGGACATATCGAGCACCCAGGCCTCGGTGGCGAACTGATCTCCGATGGTCAAAACTCCGCCGAGGCTCGCGGTACCGTCGGTGAGGAACAGGAAGATTCCGATCAGGATTGACAGGATCCCGGATACGATCATCAACCACGAGTTCTCCCATCTTCCGATAGTGAGCATCCGCGGGCGCAGCCACCGACTCTTTCCCAGTGAAAGTCGGTCCCACAACAAGGCGAGCACGATCAGGGGCGCTGCCATGCCGAGCGCGTAGATCGCTAAGAGCACTCCCCCGTAGACGGCGTTACTGCCGAGGGCTGCCACGGTAAGCACCGAGCCGAGGATGGGGCCCGCACACACTCCGGCTACTCCGTAGACAGCGCCGAGGAGGTAGACCGATATTGCCGAGGTCCCTTCGGCTGCGCTGCCGCGGGTAAAGGCGGGAAAACGTAGTCCAGAAATTTGGATGATACCCATCAACACCACGAGCAATGAGGCGATCCCGACGAAGGCCGTGCGATTTTGCGTGACGAACACCCCGACCGTACCAGCCAGCACTCCCAGCGGCACCAACGTGGTAATTAGTCCCAGGTAGAACAATCCGGTTCGGGCAAGCAGCTCGGACGGCTTCGCGAACGCGTAGGCGAAGAACGCAGGAAGGAGCATGACCGAGCAGGGGCTCAAAAGTGTCAGCATCCCACCAATCAGGGCGCCGGCGTAGCCAATATCCATGTCTAGCGTCCGGCCTTCGCCAGTTCGCTGTCGATCGTGTCGCGAAACACCTGCACCGGCATCGCGCCGGAAATCGGCGTTTCGTTCACCACGAACATGGGCGTGCTGGTAATTCCGAGGTACCGTGCCTCTGCCGCGTCAATGTTCACTTTCTCCAAGAGTTCAGCATTGTCCAAATCGGAGACGAACTGCTCAAGGTTGGGAACACCAATTTCTGTCGCGATTTCCAAAAGACGTTCCGGGGGCAGTGCCACATGTCCGCGTTCCGGGGCACCCGCGAAGACGACTTCAGCAAACTCCCAGAAGAAACCTTGCTCGCCCGCCGCGCGGGCAGCCACAGCCGCATCCGTGGATTCCTCTCCGAACACCGGCAGATCCCGCCATTCGATGCGCACTTGACCGCTGTCCACATACTCCTCGACAAGGACAGGGAGGGTATCGCGCGCGAAAACCCCACAAAACGGGCACCGGAAATCGGCGTATTCGACCAAAACGACCGGCGCGTCGACCTCTCCGAGTGCCGTCACCTCGCCATCGACACGTCGGGCGAGATCGAGCGTCTGCTCGCCGCTTTTTTCCCCGGATTGTTCAGCGGGGGCCGAAGTGGATTCTTGGACGGGTTGTTGTGCAACCACTCCGACGATGACGACTGCGAGAACTGCCGCCGCTCCTAAAAGCATCAGGAGCGTGCGTCGCCGCACCTTGACTCGTCGGATCGGCCTATTTTTTGTGAAGTTCTGTTGTGTCGGCACCATCTTAAATGTACGCACATTAGGGTAAAAAAGACAGTTATAGCCGCCTCCCCGTCCGAGTCTGGGAACATTCCCGGTTTTCTGATTGAAAAGAGTCCAGTCATGCTCCAAGCAACCATCGCCCCGCCATTAATAGCCCTCAAGGCTGACCGCATCGTTGCCCTCGCCGGCGAGACGCATCTCCACCTCGATGATGCCCGGGCCTACCGCCGCGTCATGAACGAAGCGCCTCGGTTACAACTCCGCTCCGAGGCGTGGGGCAAGGCTCCACAGCCTACGCAGCGATGTCACTACCGCCGCGTACGCGTCGTCGCGGTGGCCTACCTCGGCGTGGCGGCAGCACTGGTGATCCCGCCACTACTTTCGGTCAATTCATGAACGCCGTTCACGCGTCGGCTCTCCAGAGCGTTCCGCAACTTCTTCTTCATGTGCTTGGTTCGGCTGAAGCCTCCGTTACCGCGGGCCTGCAGGTTGTGCGCAACGCCCATCACGGATTCGCCACGGCGAGCACAATTGCCCTCGTGATTCAAGGCCGAGCCGTCCAGTTTCTCGCGGCCAATTCCGGCCTCGGTGACGAAATCAACACGGCACTTGCTTTGCCGGGCGTGTCGGTGGTGGCATGTGAAAACAGCCTTCGGTCCGTGGGTCTTAGCGTTCACGATCTTGGCACCGGCGTGAGTAGCACTCCTGCTGCCGTCGTCTTCCTGGCCCAGTCTCAACGCGAGGGGTGGGCCTATGTTCGCATTTGACACGGCGGTCGCAGGGCGCCTGAACGGTGCTTTTCGCAAGGTTCGAAATCGACAAGATCTATTGGTAGTTAGCGAAGAACTTCGCGACGCCCGTGGACTGTTAGGAATTCGGGCGGGTGGCGCAGGTGCACTGCTGACTCGTTGGGACGTCGGCCATAACCTCATCGACATGCATCCCACATCCGGCCCAAGTGGTTTTTCCGCAATTGTCGCATCGCATGGGACTGCACATAGTGACTCCTTAGCTGGTCGAGCTGAAGTCTTTAGTATACCCCGTGGGGTATTAAGTTAAGTGCGAACAGAGGAAACTTATTTGTCGACGACGATGGCCAGTCCGGTGGCGGCAGACGCGTCCGTGATGCCACCAGCATCGGTCAATGCGGTGAACCCGAGGTCGGCCATACGGGTGACTGCTGCAGCCGACCGGTTTCCGGTGGCGCAGTAGACGATGTAGTCCCCGTCGATTGGCAGCGCCGTGATCAGCGTGTCGAAGTCCGCGGATTGCACGTCAATATTGATGGCGTCCTGAAGGTGTCCACCGACATACTCTGGTGCGGTGCGCACGTCGATGATGACCGTACTGGAGGTGACAGCGATGGAAGGCGCCGGCGGGGGGCTCGCGCAGGCGGCCATGCTGAGCAGTGCCGCCACGGCGATTGTGATTGCGGTGAGTGCTTTCTTCATGGCTGGGCGTCCTGACGGGTGCGTGACGGGGGCGGCAGTGTGATCGGCTCTGGGGCGACTTTCCGGGAGCGAGGGAACAAAGGCGTGCAGGTAGTGCAGACCTCACCCTCAGCGGACTCTGACGATTCGCGGCGGGTGGCGGCTCGGCGTTCGCTGACCAGTCGTTCGCGCAGTGCCCAGATCAATAGGGCGAGAGCGGCGGCGGCCAGGGTCGGGCGCGCAGCACCGCTCACTATCGGGTCGAGGGAGCGGACTTCGGTCGTCAGATACAGCGCGATCAGACCCAGAGCTGGCCACCGTGTGTCGCAGAGAGTTGCGTCGGCGCCGATGGGGGTTCCGACATAACTGGCAACGATCAAGCCGATCAAGCTCGCTCCGAGCGCGGTGGCCGCGACCGTCCACCACAGGGCGCCGTCTGCGTCGTCCGCCCGGGGCGCGTAGCCGGTTACAAAAGCAATGAACGCGGCTGCGGCTGCGGCGGCCGTGATCATCCAGCGTCGAGTCGACCAAGTTTGTAGGTCAGAGAACACGATCAAGGGCCTCTGTCGCGGCAGCGGTGCGAGCGGGAAGACCGCAAGAATTTTCTCGAGTCATGCGCGCATAGAGAGCCCCGCCGAGCAAGACGATGGACGCGGCGGCCAGATACGGCTGGACCGGCTCGAAGAATTGCATCGCTCCGGTTGTCCCGAGAGCGAGGAGAACCAATTTGTTGCAGACGGGGCATCCCACTGCAAAGAACGTCACCAGCCAACCCGCCATGCCCAATCGTCCGGCCGCCTTACTGGGCAGGGCGCCTTCCGGGTGCGCCACATAGGTGGCGGTGACCAGACCCGCTAAAACCGCACTGAGAATAAGCACCGGCCACGACCAGGCAGTCGGCGGGATCTGTCGCGAAAAGAATGGCGTGTCAATCAAGTCCGTCGGAATGGCAATGAAGACCACTGTAAATAGTGCTGTTGCCAGGGCAACCCACCAGCGACGGGAGGGCCAGCGACGCAGGTCCCCGCCGAGCCCGGCCAGCTTGCCGCGCCAAGGGGCACGCCGTGATGATTCGTCCCTGCTGGTGCGCTGGTCACGCATTCGAATAGCCCTCATTTACTTTTCATCGTGAAACGCTTGCTGCCATATTTGAATATACTGATACCCTAAGGGGTATCGTGGTCTTAGACAAAACCAGCCTCGCATCCGCCTACGAACAGGAGCACACCCTCATGGGGATTACCGAACCCGCGACCCACGCCAGCGACGACCTGCGCAAGACCCTCAATCGGCTCAAGCGCGCGCAGGGGCAACTCGGCGCCGTCATCACAGCCGTTGAGTCCGGCGCTGATTGTCGTGCCGTGGTCACCCAGCTGGCTGCTGTCTCGAGCGCCATTGACCGGGCGGGGTTCACGATCATCTCGTCGGCGATGAAGGAGTGCCTCATTGATAGCGGCGCGGATGGGGAAACCAAGCTCAGTGTCAATGAGCTTGAAAAGCTTTTCCTCTCCCTCGCCTGACCCCGCTCGCGAGAGCTAGCCGGCGACGGCGCGAAACGCGACGTACACGGCGATGCAAAGCACAAGGATCGCGAAGCTTGTTTTGAGAACGCGGTCGGGGAGTCTTCGGCTGAGTCTGCCCGCGATTAGGGATGCCAGCATAGCGGTGCCCGCGAAGGCGCTGGTGACGGCCCAGTCGATCTGCACGTCGCTCAGGTGGGCGCTGAAGCCGGCGACCGAATTGATGACGATGATCACGAGGGACGTGCCGATCGTGACGCCCATGGGGAGTCCGAGCACGAGGGCCAGTGCCGGAACGATGAGGAACCCGCCGCCGACGCCGAGCAGTCCTGTCAGGAACCCGACCACGGTGCCCGTTGCCAGCGCACGGGGCAGACAACTGCGCCACCGGGTTCCGCCGCCGGGCAGCGCGCAGGGGCCGGTTGCGGCGGGGGTGGCAAAGAACATTCGCACGCCAGCGATGACCATGATCACGCTAAAAGCGCCGAGCAGAAGCTGAGGGTCAACCAGTCGGTTTACGAGGGTGCCGAGGTAGGCGGTGGGAATGCCGGCGGCGCCGATGATGCCGGCCAGACGCCAGTTCACGCCGGTGCGCAGCCGCGGGAGCACAGCAACCGCCGACGCCGCTCCCACGACGATCAGCGAGGTTGGTATCGCCTCCTCGAGGGGTAACCCGACACCGTAGACCAAGGCCGGAACGGCCAGGATTGACCCGCCTCCGCCGACCAGGCCGAGCAGCGCACCCACGATCACTCCCAGAAGCAGCGCGGCCAGGATCATGCGTGCGGCGCCAGCTGCGCGAGGATGTCACTCTTCGTGGGTTCGGAAACCGGGCGATTCCAGGGCATCCACGACAGAATTCGCCCCAGCGTGCAACTGTTGGTGGCGGCCGACACCGTGAGACCGGCACCGATGACGCCGGCGAGAAGACGGAACTGCGGATGGATAAACCTTCCCGCCAGCACGCTCGCCAACACCAGGGATCCGGCCGTCATGCGTACCTGTCGATCCATGGCCCACGTGGAGCGACCGCTGGTGATATCGCCGCCGGCGGCGGCATAGCTCGCCACACCACCGGTCAACACGCGAGCACCGCTCAGGCCAGCTGCGTCAAGATTCTTTCGCGCTTCTTCCGCGCGTCGACCCGACTGGCACACCAGCACAACCCGGAGGGCCATCTGCGCCGCAAACTCTTCAGTGTGTTCTTTGAGCAGGTGGAGCGGCACGTGATACGAACCCGGGATATGCCGGGTTTCAAACTCCGAGCCGTCCCTCACATCGATGATCATCAGGTCGTCATGATGGAGAACCCACTGATGGAATTCGTCCGCCCCAATCGGTGGCGGAGTGCGGTTGACGGTGTGCGTGGTGTCAGAGATAGTGGATCCGTTTCAGTTTGGTACGGGAGCGTAGCAATGCCGGGCAGCCCTGAGGCCCGCCACTGAGGCAGGCCTCTGACGATCGAGTCTGCCGTGAAGCCAACGTTGGTTAGGTGTTCAGCGACGGCGTCATCTCCATCAGGCTTTCACTGAATGTTGGGCAGCCCATGCGTTGTAGCCGCCGATGAGGTCGGTGACGTCCGAATGGCCAAGGCCCCGCAGTGCACTCGCGGCGACGCTCGAACGCCAGCCGCTGGCACAGTGGATGATCACGGGTCCGGCGGGCACTTCGGCGCGGCGCTGGCTCAGCTCGGCCAGAGGAATGCGCAGCGAGCCCGGGATCGCGCCCTGCTCGACCTCGCCGGGGTTGCGTACGTCGAGGATCGTTGCGGCGGTGTCCCGGCGCAGAGCCTCGAACTCCTCAAGCTCGACCCGCGCACCGACCTGCACCAGCGGGCCGAGGTCGGTGAACGCCTGCACCGGGTTTGTCAGATATCCGGCGACCCGGTCGAAGCCGATGCGGGCCAGCCGCATTCCGGCCTCGGCTTCGCGGCCGGAGTCGGCGATGATCACGATGCTGTCGTCGTGCTGGATGACCATTCCGGCCGTCTCGGAGAAGCGTCCGTCCAATCCCACGTTAATGGACCCGGCCAGGTGCCCGAGGGCGAAGTTCTCGGGGCTGCGGGTGTCGAGAACGCGGGCTCCGTTTTCAACGGATCTGCGAACATCCGTCAAGGTGAGCGGTGCCAGTTCACGGGTGGAACCGATGATTTCGTGCGCGCTGCGGTTGATCATCGCGTCGACGGCGAAATAGCCGGGGATTGCGGGCTGGCCGCTGCGGATCATTGTCACGAAATCGTCTTCACTCATCGGCTGCACGGACGCGTTCGTGAGGCGCTGGGTGCCGATGGTGGATTCGAGCTCGTCGGAGAGGTTCTTGCCACAGGCGGAACCGGCGCCGTGGGCGGGGAGAACACGCACCGCATCGGGCAAGGCGAGAAGGGTCGTGTGGATCGACGCGTACAGGGCGCGGGCCAGTTGGTCGGGATCGGCGCCGACGGATGCGGCCAGGTCGGGACGCCCCACGTCACCGATGAAGAGGGTATCGCCGGTGAGAACAGCATGGGGAACGGCGTCGCCGGCGTGTTCACGAACGACGATGCTGACGGACTCCCAGGTGTGCCCGGGGGTGTCGAGAATTTCCAGTTCCACTTCACCGAGCGAGATCTTCTCGCCATTGGCCAGGTGACGGATCTCGTACTCTGCCTCGGCGCGGGCGCCGTAGCCGATCCAGGCGCCAGTGGCTGCGGCCAGCTCGAGGTGACCGGCGACGAAGTCAGCGTGGAAATGCGTGTTGATCACGCCGACGATGGTCAGGTTGTTCGCTTGGGCGTCAGCGAGGTAGTCGTCGATGTCGCGGCGGGGGTCCACGACAACGGCTTGACCGCTCGTCTCATCACCGACGAGGTACGAACCATGGGACAAGCAGTTGAGGTAATACTGGGTCAAAATCATCGTGGCCTCCAAAGATCGGGGCCCACCACGCCGACACGAGTTGGGGCGTGTAGTGGGTATGCGCCCCAGTCTCGCACATACCCCGCATGGTATGCAAGATACCCCTAAGGGTATAGTCTATGTGCATGGCTACTACCGATCTCACCGAGACTACCTTCGACGCGACCATTGCCCAGAGTCCCATCGTGCTGGTTGATTTTTGGGCCGAGTGGTGCGGCCCGTGTCGCAGTTTCGCCCCGACATTCAGCGCGGCGTCTGAAAAACACCCCGCAATCACTTTCGGAAAAGTCGACACCGAAGCCGAACAAGGATTGGCCGCAGCCGCCGGCATCCGCTCCATCCCCACGCTGATGGCGTTTCGGGACTCCGTGCTCGTCTTTTCCCAGCCGGGCGCCCTAAACGCTTCCAGCCTGGAAGAGCTCATTACCGGTGTCGAGAATCTCAACATGGACGACGTGCGCGCCAGTATCGCCGCCCGATAAACCTCGCGCTCTGTGAGAAACCGCATGACGGATTCACAGCAGGTCACATGAGCACGTCACTGCCCCCGCGTCAGTAGAATACTCCCTGGGGTATAATTCTTTTAGCAGTTCACCTTTTTGAATGGAGATCTAGTATGTGTCGTTCCGTCACCTGCAAAGTGTGCCAAAAGACAACGTGGGCGGGCTGCGGTCAGCACATTGATGAGGTAATGCGCGGCGTGCCACGCAACCAACAATGCGCCGGGCATGTCAAAGAAAAATCGACCGGATCATTCTGGTCCCGGCTACTCGGACGCTAACGGCGGCACCCCCTCCAGCACCTGTTGAAGCCTGCCAACGCCGGGCAGATCGCCAACCGCGCAACCTGCGCGGCTAACGGCCTGACGATGGCCAGCGGTGCGGACTTCCCCGTTCGGAGGTTTGGTATGGGCGCAGCCCTCGTGTCAGAAAGAGCGCCGCTGAGCGTTGCGATGCACAGATGCGGCGACAAAATCCCGGCCGTGCTTCATCGGGCTAGATCGCGTTTTACTTGCTGCTGTTTTCTCCTTGGAAAGCGGCTAACGCGGCGAGAAGACGCTGATCGGCTTGATCAGCAACGTTCTGTATTCCCGGAGAATTGCTCAACTGGACCATGGTTTGTGGGTTGATAGCTTGAACCGTGGTGGTAGTCGCTGACGGGCTTCGTCGGATCACGACGTTACACGGAAGCAGCAAGCCCATGTCGGGCTCTGCGGTGAGTGCCTGTTCGGCGAGGGCGGGGTTGCAGGCGCCCAGGATCAGGTAGTCGCCCAGTGCCTGCGCGCTTTCCACGCCGAGTTTCGTTTCGAAGGTCGCGTGGACGTCGATTTCGGTAAGAACGCCGAATCCTTGGTTAGCAAGTTCTTCCCGCACCCTGGAGACGGCTTCTTCGTAGGGCAGCGAGACGGTGATGGTGTGTGCGTAGTTCATTGGTTTCTCCTAATCCATTTTTTTCGAATTGATGGTTGCGGCTACTGTCAGTTTGCGGTGATCACTCCCATCATGCCGCTGTCTTCGTGGTCAAGAATGTGGCAGTGGTACACGGTACGTCCGCTGAAGTCGTCAAACGCGATACGCACGCGCACGGTGCTGCGTGCCGGGATGTTCACGACGTCCTGCCACATGATGGTTTCGACGGGCCGGCCTGACTGTTCAATGATCTGCATCGGCCACACGTGCAGGTGCACGGGGTGATCGAGCGGGCTGGTATTTGTCAGCAACCAGTCCTCCACGCTGTCGAATTGCACGGTCGTGTCGACCCGGGTGGCATCGAATACCTGGCCGTTGATCGTGGCTGACATCATGCCCCCACCCACTCCTCCGCCCATGCCGCCATCCATATTTCCACCCATGCCACTGCCTGTGTCCCCGCCCATTCCGCCCATATTTCCGCCCATTCCCATCGCGAAGATTAGCTCGCGTCGGGCTGTTACGGTAGCTGTGCGTAGGTCACGCGGAACGGGCTGACCAGGTATGGCGGCGACTGTGGCGACGTCGTCACCGGCTACGTGAAATGTGGCCAGCGCGATGTCGTCGGCTCCAGCGGAGCCTACGCCTCCCATCATCATTCCGCCGGAAGTACCTCGATCGTAGGCGTGGGCACGCAGTACGGCGGTGCCGGCCGTGCCGGTGACGAGAAGGTCGGCCCGGTTCCCGGGGGCCAGCACGACCTCGTCGACGTCGTGCGCGGCTTCGAACCGTCCGGAGTCAATTCCGAGAAGGGACAGCTGCTGCCCGTCGAGGCGCAGCCGCAGGTAGCGGGACACGCAGGCATTAATGATGCGCCATCGTTCCCGTTCCCCGGGGCGGGCAGTCATGCTGGGGGTGAGTTGTCCGTTGACCAGGACGAGGTCTCCTTCGCGTCCGGACATTTTCTCCATCGCTGTGGCCGCTGGAATTGTTCCCATGGAATCGAGGGTGATGTCGGAAATGACGAGGACGCGTTCCCGGCTGGCAGGGATAAGATCGGCGTCTTCGACGATGATGGCGCCGTAGAGCCCGCCGAATACCTGATCGGCCACGAAACCATGGTGGTGCGGGTGATACCAGTAGACGCCCGGCGGATGATTGGCGGGCAATTCGTACTGGTAATCAAAGGAGTCGCCGGCTGCGACGGTGACGAACATGTTGTCGCTGTTGTTCTCGGGCGAGACATGGAGGCCGTGTACGTGCAGGTTGCTCGGATCTGCCAGACCATTGCGAAGGCTCACGCTGAGGGTGTCTCCGGCTCGAACGCGCAGTGTGGGGCCGGGCACGCCACCGTTATAACTCAGCGCACGCACATCACGACCAGCAATGGTCACCTGTTGGGGCGAAGACTCGAGATCAACGGTGAGAGTGCCGCTGACGCTTCGTAGCTCCGGGGGCTCCACGAGGTCGCTCCCGGGCGGTATAGCCGGTGACCTCGTCGAGGAGATCCGTTGATTGACGAAGAAACCCGTTCCGCCCACAGCCGTGCCCGCAATCCCCACCCCGCCGAGAATCAGGGCACTACGACGACTGAGGGCGCGCACTACCGGCCCTCCTCGAGCACCCGCAACTGATCACGCAGCTGCTCCGCGGTGAGCTCCCCCCGAGCGAAACGCTCTTCGAGAATCTGCCTGGCACCGGCCGAATCAGCTTGCCTCGGAGCAGATCGCGCGTCATCGCTTCCGGATTTGTTCGACAAAAAACGAACGAGGACGTAAATAAGCACGGCGACGCCCGCTATAGCCAGCAAGCCGAAGCCCCAAGGCCATCCCATACTTCCGTTACCCCACATCATCTGATCGTTTCCTTTCTTTTACTGATCCGTATCTCCACCATACCCCTAGAGGTAT
Source organism: Cryobacterium glaciale (assembly GCF_004402535.1). Lineage (GTDB taxonomy): Bacteria > Actinomycetota > Actinomycetes > Actinomycetales > Microbacteriaceae > Cryobacterium > Cryobacterium glaciale. The sequence goes on from NZ_SOEY01000001.1 coordinate 29,245, forward strand.
AAATCGTGGCTGGGTAGATCGTCCACGCACGTGGAACGGCACGTACCTCACACACCGGTGCAACCCGCTGAAACTCGCGCAACAGGAAGGGCCCAAACGCGAGGCCTTGACGGCTTCGAACTAGGCCCAGGCGTCGCGGGGTATGGCGTGAAGCCATGACGAACGGGTGGAATCGGAAGGCCATTGTTAATGCCAAGCTCGTCACCATCTTGACCCCGATCGGGGGACGCGCGCGTGCCAAGTGATGACGCGCTCTGGCGATAGGTCACCGCCGAACCCTCAGCGGGAACGGCGATCAGCGAGCGCTAGAAAACCAGCACCTTGTCCGCGGCGATGGTCCAGTCGGCCAGGGCATCCATGGTGGATCGCGCGGCACCCTCGATGGGCATGGCATCGGTGATTCCGCGGGCATCCATGCACGTGCCGCAAGAGCGAACCTCACTACCTCGCCGGGTGTTGGACAGGAGCATCCGGTCCAGCTTGTAGTAACCTTCCGGTGTTTTCTGCCCAGCCATCGCCGCCGTAGCCCATCAGGAAGGCCTGTGTGATGGGCTCGTCTCGTCTGGACAACGACTTCGCAAGTCGAACCGCGTTGTACGTGGTGTCCTGGCCGTAGGCGGCGCCGTTCATGATGAGGATGTTCATCAGGCGACCGCCTCGGCGGACACCGGCAGGCTCGCCAGTCGCCATTCCAGCATCCCCTCGTGCAACCGGGTTGCCCGGTGGCCGCCCTGGCGTAGCATGCCGACGGCCTCGTAGGCGAGCACGCAATACGCGCCACGGCAGTAGGCGACCATCTCGCGGCCGAGCGGCAACTCACTGAGCCTGCCGCTGAGCTCCTCGAGCGGGATGGAGAGGGCTCCGGGGATATGCGCGGCCTGGTATTCCTGCCGCGGCCGGACATCCAGCACTGTGACGGTCCCCGCCGTGACGCGGGCGAGAAGTTCCTCCCGCGTGATCTCCTCCTGCGCGTCGTCGCCTGACCCAGGTTCATCGAGTCCGAGGTAGGCGATGCGCTTCGCTTCAACATCTGACAAGTGGGTCTGGGCGACCGCGCGAACTAGGTCGTAGAGCCGGGCGACGTCATCCCCGGCAAGTTGGTAATGAATCCGGGTGCCCTCCCGGCGGGTGGTGACCAAACCGGCGTGCTTGAGGGTTTGCAGGTGAGCGGATGCGGTGGTCAGGCCTAGGCCGGCCGCGTTTGCCAGCGATTCCACTGTGCGTTCGCCCTGAGCCAGCAGGTCGATCAGTTCGAGGCGCTTGCCGCTGCCGAGTGCCTTGCCAACGCGCGCGAACTGCTCGAACAGCGCGGACTTCTTCTCACGATCACCCATGCGCTTCCTCCCGATTCCTTTCATACTAGTATCTTCTAGTAATCCATGGTTTTATGGAATATTGATCTTTCCCGTTTCTGGCGGGTCGTGCGACCTGAGGAGCGCCACATGGAAATGCTGCATCTTGTGCCCGTTATCGACGAGGGGCTGGGTAACTCCACTTACCTCCTGGACATTGGCCGGGGTAGGGCTCTGGTGGTGGACCCGGAACGGGACCTGCGCCAGGTACGTGCGGAGGCTCTGCGCCTGGGACTGTCCATCGCGTACGCCGCGGAAACACACCTGCACGCGGACTTCATCTCCGGCGTGCGCGAACTGGAAGAAACCGAACGCGCCACGGTACTTGCCCCAGACGTGGGTCCGCGCGGATTCGCCCACACCGTGCTCAACGACGGCGATACCCTGGACCTGGGTAATTTCACCCTGCAGGCGCTGGCGACACCCGGCCACTCGCCCGAACACCTCTCCTACCTGCTGCTCGACCACGGGCGCATCGCCGGCGTTTTCACCGGCGGGTCGCTGATGGTCGGAACCGCCGGGCGCACAGACCTGGTCAGCCCGGAAATGACCGTTCCGCTGGCCCGAGCCCAGTACCACTCGCTGCACCGGCTGATGGAACTGCCCAACGACACCCCGGTCTGGCCCACCCACGGCGCCGGGTCGTTCTGCTCGGCCGCGGCCGGTGGCGAACGGATGACCACGATCGGCCGCGAACGGGCCACCAACCCGTTGCTCCAGGTCGCCGGCGAGGACGCCTTCGTTGATGCGCTGCTCGGTTCCCTCGGCACTTTCCCCGACTACTTCCTGCGCCTGGGCGAGGTCAACCGGCGGGGCCCAGTCGTTCTCGGAACCACTCCGCCGCTGCCGGCGCTGTCCGTCGACCGCGTGATGTCCTTGCGCGAGCAGGGCGCCCAGATCGTGGATGCTCGGCAGCCTGCGCACTTCGCGGCCGGGCACATCCCCGGTTCCCTGTCCATCGCGCTGCGCCCGGTGTTCGCGACCTGGCTCGGCTGGCTGGCCGAGCCAGACCGGCTGGTCATTATCGTGCGGAATCCGGATCAGGATCCCGAGGACATCGTCTGGGCGGCCGCGCAGGTCGGCTTCGACACCCTCGCCGGCGAACTCGACGGCGGATTCCCTGCGTGGAAGAACTCCGCAGCAGCGGCCACGGGATCGCTGATCGAAGCCCGGAGCATGGTCTCCGGCGCTGAAGCCTCAGCCACCGTGCTCGACGTCCGCCAGGCCTCGGAGTACGCGGCAGGTCACGTAGCCGCCGCCTGGAACATCGAACTGGGCGACCTCGCCGGGCGCCTCGGCGAGGTCCCCACCGGACCCCTCGTCGTCATGTGCGGCCACAGCGAACGCGCCATGAGCGCGGCGAGCATCCTCGAGCGCGGCGGTCGAACCGCCGTCGCCGTGCTCAACGGCGGCGCCGCGGACTGGGCCCGTGAAGCTGGTCGCTCGCTGGAGACCGGACGATGAGCCGGACGCCAGGCCGTGTGGACCAACGGAAGGGCGTCGGCCGCGTGATCACGCTGGGTCTGCGGCAGAACTTCCCCCAGTTCATGCTGCTCGTCGCCGTCAACGCCCTGGTCGGCGGCACCCTCGGCCAGGAGCGCACCGTGCTGCCTCTGCTGGCGGACGAGGTCTTCCACGTCGATCGGTACACGGGCTCGCTGACGTACATCCTGGCCTTCGGCTTGGCCAAGGCCGGCACCAACTACTTCGCCGGCACCCTCTCCGACCGCTACGGCCGAAAGCCCGTGCTAATCGCCGGCTGGCTGATCGCCATTCCTGTGCCGCTTATTCTGATCCTCGGCCCGACCTGGGGCTGGATTGTCGCGGCCAATGTGATCCTCGGCATCAGCCAGGGACTGACCTGGTCGACCACGGTGATGATGAAAATGGACCTCGTCGGCCCGAAGCAGCGCGGCCTGGCCATGGGCTTCAATGAGGCGGCCGGCTATCTCGGTGTCGCAGCCACGGCCCTGGCCACCGGATACATCGCCGCCGAGTACGGGCTGCGCCCAGGCCCGTTCCTGCTCGGGGCAGCCTTCATCGCCCTGGGGCTCGGACTCTCCGCGCTCTTCGTGCGCGAAACACATCACTACGCGAAGGCCGAAGCGGCCAACCATGTGTCCGAGCACGCCCATGCCGGCTCCCTCAGCGACCGGCAGGTCTTCACCCTCACGAGCTTCCGGGATCGATCCCTGTCGTCGATCAGCCAGGCCGGGATGGTCAACAACCTCAACGACGGTCTGGCCTGGGGGCTGTTCCCCATCCTGTTCGCCGCCGCCGGACTCAGCATCGAACGCATCGGCATCCTGGCCGCCGTCTACCCGGCCGTCTGGGGAGCCGGCCAACTGATCACCGGGGGGCTCTCCGACCGGATCGGCCGCAAATGGCTGATCGTCGGCGGAATGATCGTGCAGGCGGTCGCCCTAGGCATGGTCGCCGTCGGGGACAGCTTCGGCCTCTGGCTGGCAGCCGCCGTGCTACTCGGGGCAGGCACCGCCATGGTCTACCCGACGCTGCTCGCAGCGATCGGCGACGTCGCCCACCCCGAATGGCGGGCCCGCTCGGTGGGCACCTACCGCCTGTGGCGTGACGGCGGCTTCGCGGTCGGCGCGCTGCTGTCCGGACTGATCGCGGACGCCTTCGGCATTCCGGCCGCCGTCGCCGTGGTCGCGGCCCTGACTGCCGCATCCGGACTCGTCGTGGCCGTGCGGATGCGCGGAGACGACCACCCCTGAATAGGCATCGCCTGCGCACGAGCGTGACGCTCACGTTCAGCGTGTATCACGTGGCCGAAATCGGATTCTGCTCACCACCAACTGGCCCGGCCCAAGGTGGCGCAAAGAGCGGACCTCTTGCGGGCACTCCCTCGGAATCTGGCGGTTCTGACCGTGCCGAATTGCGACGGTGCCCGTTTGTCTGTCCCGAGATTAAGCCCGATGGCCGGGCGTCATACGCACGATGGCGAGTAGCCCTTATTGGTACCGGCAGTCCGGACAAGCGCTGAGACAGGACACACGAAGCCATGAGACCCCGCGTCCACGAAGTTCTGAGATCCACTGTCCACGATGTCACGCGATTACACACCAAGTCGCCGGACTGGCGCTACCCACAAGCCCTACTCGCCACGAAGGGAAGTACACCATGAACGATCAGTCTCTGATCGTCGCGGGGGTGGACACGCACAAGGACACGCACTACGCGGCCGTGATCTCCGTCACCGGGGAACACCTCAGCGCCGCCCAGTTCCCCACCACCGACGCCGGCTACCGCGCGCTTGAGGGCTTCATCACCTGCCACGGGGCTCTGCTGCGCGCCGGTGTGGAGGGCACGAACTCGTACGGGGCGGGCTTGACCCGGCACTTGCATGAGGCGGGCATCGAGGTCGTCGAGGTGATCCGCCCGGCACGGCAGACACGGCGGATGCGCGGCAAATCCGACGAGATCGATGCCTACGCCGCCGCGCACATCGCGTTGGCGAACAACAACACCGTGGCCGCGAAGACCGGCACCGGCCTCGCGGAAGCGATCCGGGTCACCAACGCGGCCCGGCGCAGCGCGATAAAAGCACGAACCGAGGTGATCGTGCAACTCAAATCGCTGATCGTGACTGCTCCTGAGAGCATCCGAACCGAGTTCCGTGACCTGACCACGACCCGCTTGATCACACGCCTGACAGGCTCCCGTGCACGTGTCGGTGACGACGAGGTCGCGTCCAGGACCCGCACGGCACTCAAGCGCCTCGCCGCCCGCTATCAGCAGCTCGATGTTGAGATCGCCGGTCACGACACCGACCTCGCACAACTCGTCGACACAGTGAACCCGGCTCTCGTGCAAGCCCGAGGGATCGCGACTGTGACCGCCGCGCAGCTGCTGATCACCGCAGGCGACAACCCCGACCGGCTCCGCTCCGAGGCAGCTTTCGCGATGCTCTGCGGTGCCTCGCCCTTGCCCGCCTCCTCGGGGAAAACGACACGTCACCGACTCAACCGCGGCGGCGACCGGGCCGCGAACTCCGCGCTCCACAAGATCGCGATCGTGCGCCTGGCCACAGACCCCGAAACCCGCGCCTACGCGACCCGCCGCACCGCCGAAGGCAAGACGAAGAAAGACATCCTCCGCTGCCTCAAGCGCGCCATCGCCCGCGAGGTATTCCACCTCATCACCACCCCGCAGCCAGCCGCGGACAGCAGCGATCTGCGCCCCACACGCAAACGCCTCGGGCTCAGCCTCACCGAGGTCGCCGACGCCCTCGACTGCGCGATCAGCAAGATCTCACTCATCGAACGCGGCACCATTCGCGACACCCGATTCCTGCACCGTTACCGGGCCTGGCTCAACGAAAACCAACCCCACCAAATCGCAGCTTGACAACTATAGGAGCATCAGGCTCGAGTTGTGCCGCGAGGTGATCGACACGTCCAAACCGATCAAGGACGTCGCCACCGCGTACGGCGTCGGCCCCGAGACGCTCCGCAATTGGCTGGGCAAATACCGCGAGACTCATGGCGGCACGGAAGCAGACTTGACGGTGTCGGAACGGGCCCGTCTGAAGGAACTTGAGCGGGAAGTTCAGGAGCTGCGGGCGGAGACCGCATTCTTGAATTATTCTGATGTTCGGATTATGCCGATGTTTGCCTGAAAGCCTAGATCAGCGGCGAGTGATGGCCGCGAACCTCGGCATAATCCAGCCGGCCATTTGATACTTGTCCTCATCTATGAGGAAGGACAAGGATCATGAGCGATCCTGAACATGTGCTCGTCGAGGGCCCTTTGGTGGCCCTGGTGCCGGGATTTCGAGACAGACTGAATGCCGCCGGGTATTCCGCGGGGAGTGCGGCGCAGCAGCTGCGCGAGCGACCGAGCTCGGGCGGGTCTCAGGCTGGTCCCAGAGGGCCGAGGACTCTTTCCTGAACTCACGGTTCGCGAGAACCTGCGCTTAGGTTCACGTCTGGCCCAGCCGGACCGCCGTGCAAAGCTCATCGCCCGCGCAGTGGAGCTCTTTCCCGTCCTGGGCCAGCGAATGACCCAATCCGTCGGTTCCCTCTCCGGAGGTGAGCAGCAGATGCTGGCCGTCGGCAAGGCCATCGCGGGAGAACCTGTACTCCTGATGCTGGACGAGCCGACTCAGGGTCTCGCTCCCGGCGTGTTCGACACCCTCCGACGCGCGTTGTCTGCGCTTCGCTCGGACGGTCTCGGCATTGTCCTTGTCGAACAGCGGCACGCGTTCGCACAGTCGTTGGCCGATCGAACCGCGGTCGTCGTGGCCGGCGAACTCGTGTATCAGGGAGATCGCGGAGACCTCGTGGGCCGTCAGGAACTCATGGACATCTACACAGGAGCCGGCGCCGCCGAAGACTAACGGGGCTTCGCCCCAGCCCGCCGAGTCGTGTCTCGGTGTGGGTCATGTGTGGGGCTCCGGTCGGTGCGGGAGACCCTGGACGGCTGTGCCGTTCGGGTGTATGAACCGTCTCAGCGGTTAGTTGGCCGGTAACTGGCCGCCGAACCGACCGGAGTCTGCCATGAGTGTAACGCGCAATATCAGCGGTGTCGGCAACCTGAGCACAGTCGGTAGGGTGCTGGCGGATCATGTCGTTTTCGAGGTTGAGAGCATCGACCGGATGTTTCTGAACGTGTATGTTCCGGGCTTGCAGTATGTCAATGGTCTGGTTGGGTATGTGCATCGGCGTTTGGGTTTGCCGATCGCGTCGACTGCCCCATGGCGACGATCTCTGACCGGTTTGGCCGTGCCGTGCATGCTTTCGCGGAGACCCACCAGGGGCGGCTTGTGAATTAGTCGAATATCCGACGTTAAGGTTTGTGGCGTGTGGTGTTCGGTAACGATCGTTCGCAAGACATTCCCAGCGCGCTGCTTCTGACCGCCAGAGGACAAATTAGATGTGGCATGACCGCTTCTTGCTGATGTTCGCATGCGGGGTGCGGTGCAGGGAGTCCATGTTCATGAAACGGTAAATCAAAGTCGTTTCGACCGCCGATCGAACCCTGATCGCCCACTTGGGCACCAGCGGGTTCCTGACCGAGGGCAAGAATGTCGTCCTGCTCGGCCCACCCGGAACAGGGAAGACGCACCTCGCCGTAGGCATCGGCATCAAGGCCGCCAAGGCAGGCCACCGGGTCCAGCAACCTGCCCTTCGCCTGATGGGGCAACGTCTTCGGCCACTTCATCATCGCCTCAGCGATGATCGACAGCTATCTCAACGACGCTCACATGGCTAAAGCTGCCTAAAACTGGCTCTCCTGACGTAACCGTGGGTTCGTTGGGAGCGCCTTAACGGCCGCACGCCGCTCTCCGCCTAGGTTTCTAACTGTCAAAGGCAAGAAACTCGGGAACGGAAAAA
>NZ_SOEY01000035.1 GCF_004402535.1 Cryobacterium glaciale
GTGGTCGGGTGCCGATGGCCCCCGGCCACGCGACAGCCCGGCACTCGAAGGCAATACCGGTGGCCCCCGCAGGCAATACTCAGTGGCCCCTAAACACTCAAATACTCAGTTCTCTCTCGTGAAGCGTTGGCTGATGGGCGTGACCCAAGGTTCCGTCAGTCCCGAGCACATGCAGGTCTACCTGGACGAATGGGTGTTCCGATTCAACCGCCGCAACGCGGCCAGCCGCGGGCTGCTCTTCTACACTCTGATGCGCCAAGCAGTCGATGGCGACCCGCTCATTTACCAGTCACAGCGGAAGACTGGACGAACTCGGCCAGGACCGCAAAGCTCAATCCGAGGCGTGCGACAGAGCCCAGCGAGCCTCGACGTGGGATACCCGGAATCACCCTGGCGCCGCTAGCACCACCAAAAACCCCGTAAAGCAGTGCACCTAAATAGAAAGCCCTTTTCATGAATTGCGCGGCGGAGCCCCGGGCCGACGCGCAATTACGCGGGAGCAGCGCTGGCTCTGGCGCTGTGGCGCGCGTTCTTCCTGAATTCGGCCCGAAGGGTGGAAGAAACTGGCTGCGGGGTCAGGCCTCGCGCATCAGCTCCGGGGGGATGGGCAGCAGCTCGGCTCGCGTCATGCGCAGCGATAGGGCGCGCGCGTCGAGACTGGCGTCTTCGGCGTTCTCCAGCGCCAGCTGCGGCACCGGCTCGGCGTAGCCGTCGGAGCCCCGCGTCACGAACACGCTCATGCACCGGGTGGTCAGCAGGTCCGCGGGGTGCGGGTGCTGCCCGAATACGCCTGCACGCGGACGCGCATGCTGCGCTCACCGGTGTGAATGAGGCGGGCGTCGACCTCCACGATGTGCCCGATCTGGATCTGCCGGTAGAAGTGGATGCCGCCCGAGTAGACGGCGATGGCCACGAAGACGATGATTCAGTGTGTGGCCGGCGTGTAGACGCGACGGCCCACATCCGTTGTCTCGACCGTCACGAGCACGTGCATGCTCGTACGGCCGGTGTGCACGATGCGGGCCTACATCTCCACAGCGCTAGCCAGGGAAGGCATTCCCGGCCAACTCGGACGCACGGCGGCATGGAGCGACATGGTCAAAGACGCCCCACCGAGCATCCTTGCCGGCCTCCTCGGAATGACCCCTGAAACGGCCATGCGACACGCAGAACTCGCCGGCGCTAACTTCGCCCGCTACGCCGCGCTCCGCCAGTGACTCATCGCCTCTCAACATGCGGGATCAAGTGCAATTCGACGCCGTTGGACACGCATCGTTACCGGTATGGGATGGGATTTAGGGTGGTGTAACTGTGGCATCTGATCTGGCGAAACGCTAGGCTAAATACATGTCACTCACCACTCCCGGACTGCGGGCATACGAAATTTCCATCCGTTCGGACATCGCCGAACTTGTCGGCCAGCTGCGTGAGCTCTTGGGCGCCCAACTGGTTGCCTACCTGGGGTCTGTCACTGAAACCCGGGCCGTACGGCAATGGGCCGAGGGCACCCGCAAACCACCCGCCGAGGCGATTCGCCGTCTGAGGCTCGCGTACCAGGTCGCCGGCTTGCTCACTGAGCGGGACCAGCCGCGAGTCGTCCAGGCCTGGTTTCAGGGGATGAACCCCCAGCTCGAAGACACGGCGCCGGCGCGGCTCATTCGTGAGGGCAATCCGGATGAAGTCGGCCCCCGCGTACTGGCCGCTGCTCGCTCATTCGCTGCCGTCGGATAGTGGAGATCACTCCGGACGCAACCAACCGTTTGGCCGTCCGTACCGACCCCGGCGAGGTATGGCGCATCGGGTACGGACCGGAACCGTGGAACTGGGTTGACTGGGCCCACGCCGTCAACGGACGATTTAACGGACGCTGGGACGCACTCGACTCGGCCTACCGCACGATCTACGCAGGTTCGACCTTGTTTGCGTGCCTCGTCGAAGTTCTTGCTCGGTTCCGCCTGGACCCCTTGTTTCAAGCGGACATGGTCGGCATTGATGTCGATGAAGCGGATGCCGCCCTCTATTCGACCGTGCCTATCGGGATCGTCGACGAGGCCTGGCTCAAAGTCCGCAGCGCCTCTCGAGCGAACTTGAGTGGGGGGGTACTGCGACGTCGCGGATTCCGCAACGATCGCAGCGCTTCGTCCCGCGTTCGGCGGGCTTGCCGTTGGGTTGGGATTGGCTGATTTTGACTCATCGGCTCTTCAGAACAGCGAGCCACGAGAGCTAACTCAGCGTGTCGGCCGTGCCGTGTACGAGATGTCCAACGACGACGGGGTTCCCGCGTTCGATGGCGTTCGATTTCTATCTCGTCATGGCAACGATTTGGAGCTGTGGAGCATTTTTGAGCGTTCGACGGATGGGGCCTACAGTGCGCAGCTGAGCGACATCGTTGTTGGCGCGCTTCGACCTGATCATCCAGACGTGGAGGCAGCAATGCGGCTCCATGGCCTGAACTGGGGATAGGTCGCAAGCTCTTTCAGCCCGGTCACCGCGCCGTTTGCGATAGCGCTAATGATGCCCGTCGTCGTTGTGGGTAACTAGCCGACGTATCTCAGGAAGTCGTCGGTGACGATGAACGGCGCCGGGCCGGCGTGGGGCTCGCGGTGCTCGTCGCGGTCGCGGCATCCGGTGAGGCCGGCGCGGAGCTTGAGGGAGTCGAGGGTGGGCCAGAGGGCGCGCTGGTGCCAGTCGACCAGGGCAGGGGATGCCTTGGCCGACCGGGTGTCATAGGCCGCGCGGTGCGCGACCATGAGCCCGGTGAGCTCCTCGACGGCGATTGGATGCCGGTACCAGCAGGCGGGCAGTCGGTAGCTGGGATCGGCGAGATTGGTGAGATATCGGCCGTCGAGCCAGGTCACGAACTTCCCGAGTTCTTCCCAGAGCTTGACGGCCTGATCGTGAGGCAGCGTCGCCCAATAGTAGGGACCACCGGCGGCGCGGAGCTCGTACATGTCGAACAGATCGGGCAGGATCGTCTCGACGTTCACGAGCCGGGCATCGAGTCCTTCGATGCTCATCGGGTCGAGTTCGTCCTCGCTCATGCGGTGATCCCCTCGAGGCGCAGCGACCAGTTCTGCGACTCGCGCAGCTCGTCGGCATCTGGGCGGGTCCACCAGGGGGTGAGCTGCACGATGGCTTCCTTCTCCCTATATAGAAGGAGTGCTTTTCCCTCGGGTATTTTGCGGATGTCTTCCACCTTCATGCGCCGTTCCTCACGTTCGCTGGTGGAGGTGGAAGACGTGTTCCGACCGGTGCCGCGCTGCACGGACGTGCTGGTTTGCGTGGTGTGGTGGGTGCCGATCAGCCGGGAGATTTTCTCCAAGAATGACTCGTCGGCGAGGCCCCCGAAGATGATTTTCGCGGCCGACGACTCGAAGATCGTGGTCGCCGCTTCGGGACCCCACTTGCCGACGAGCTGGGACATCGACTGAGCGAAGATCCAGGTGTGCAGGCCGCGGCCGCCACCGTCGCTCATCAGGTTCGATAGCTGCGGCAACGGCGACACGTTAGCGACCTCATCGAGCACGAGCGTCATCGCCGTGGGCAGACGGCCGCTTGTTGTGTGCTGGGACACGGTCTTGGCCTCCTCGATGATCGCGGAGACCAGCGCGGTAATGATCGGCGCGGTCGAGGATTCGCGGGAATCATCGACCAGGCAGTAGACGGTGTCGGTGGAGAGCACGAAGCCCTGCGCCCGGAACGGGGCCACGGGTTTCGTGTCGTCGCCGTCATTCGTGGACCGAGCCAGGCAGAGTAGGTCGAGCACGCGGGCATCCGTCAACGATGCGGTGATGCGGGAGAGGGTGGTTTTGGTGTTGCCGATGGTTTCGGGGGCATCTTCTCGGCACCACTGATCTAGTTCGCGAGCCCAGATTGCCCCGTTGGGCGAGAGGTCGCGGAGAATCGCGGACGGTTCGTGATCGTTGAAATCCTGCGCCCACCGCACGACGTCGCGCATGTCTCCCCCAGGGATGAGGGCGGCGGCGTGCAGTAGCGACCGGAGGATGATCTTCACCCCTTCGACGAAGTGCGCGGAGTCCTTCATTCCAGCGGATCCGGCGGGCCGGGCGTTGACGATCGCGGCGGCCCGGGACTGGGCGGCGTCGGGCCGATCGCAGCCGGCGACCATATCCCAACGGGCCTTGTCCGGCCAGCGGGTGATGCCGTCGAAGTCGAAGTCGAACACGAAGACATGACCGAGCTCGCTGCGCTTCTTCACGGTGACCCGGAAGACATCCGCCTTCGTCGAGGTGGCCACGACGGCGCTGGCGGCGTCGACGATGCGCCCGATTGCGAGGTACGCGCTCTTGCCGGCGCGGGGTGGGGCGATCGTGCAGGACGTGTCTTCTTCGCGGATCGTCACGGGCTTTCCGTCGAGGTGCGCGAACGGGGCGACCTCGGGAACGTCGTGACCGGTGACGCGCTTGCGCAGCTCGGCGCCGGTCGAGAGCTCGGCCTTTTGAACGGTCTTCCGGCGGTCCCACAGGATGAAGGAGCCGCCGAGTACTACGCCGATGATTACCGTCCAGGCGCCCACCCAGATGCCGAGCAGCTTCCGGTCGGGCGCGGTCAGCCCGCGCTGACGGAAGCCATCGTCGTTTCCGGTCGTGGTCATGACCAAGGCCTGCAGGGTCTGGTCGAGGCGCAGGGCTCTGATCCCGGTTCCCGCGCTGAGAAAAGCGAGGTGCACGATGAGGACCATCGCCAGGATGATGCCGAGCAACGGCCACGGCGGCTGGTTCTGCTGGACGGAGCGGGCCATCGTTAGAGCCCGTCGGCGACGGCCGCGCCGGCGCGAAGCCACGCGGCGCGCGTCGATGACCGCACCGCGTCATAGCGAAGCGCTCCCCCGTGTAACGCCCGGTCGAACGGGATCGTCACCGCCATCCGGGCGAGCTCGGTGAATCCGTCGGCGACCCGTTTTGCGTCGGACAGGGTGCTGCCACGTTCCGATTGCAGCACGACCACGACGGCATTGCGGGCCAGGGAGGCCGAATGCTCATCGCGCTCCGACAGCGCCTCCAGCAGCAGCGCACCGGATTCGGCGGACTCCCCCAGGGCGGTGGTGGCCACGACGAGCTGGTCGGTGTGGTCAATCATCCGTAGCCACCGAGGCGCGGACTCATCGTTTCCGGAGTCGAAGAACACCAGACGAAAATACTTCGCGGCCACCTCGTGCAGAGCATCGAAGTCGTCCTGGGTGATGCGCTGCTTGGTCGCCAGCAGCTCCGGGTTCGAGCGCAGCACGTCGTACTTGTCGCTGGTCTGGTGGTGCACGAATCGTGCCAGATCGGAGATCTGCGCCGAAGGTGACAGCAACCTCACGGTGTCCGGGAGGAGATCCTGCACGGTGGCGTCGTGGGGGCCCCTTCTCGGTGCGCCACCCGAGGGTTCCACGGGTGTCGTTGTTGTCCCACGCCAGCACACCGGCGCCCCCGTTCCGGGCGAAGACGGCCGTGAGCATGGCCGTCGTGAGCGTCTTCCCGACACCGCCCTTGCCGTTGACCACGGAGATTTTGCGTGGTTCGGGCCAATGTTGGCTGACGGCTTGCACGTGCCTACGGCGTTCGCGTTCCAGAACGGATGCCGGGACCTGCAGCCCGGTCGTGCGGGCGAGCAGCCCACGCCATCCGTTGGTCGCCGCCGGCTCGCGTCGCTCATGGATGATGAAGGATGCGCGTGCCGCCTTGCGGGTCGGCAGCTCCTCCCCCGAGTCTTCTGCGGTCTCACTCGCCCCCGCGGTAGGAGCGTCGTGGAGGGGCGAAACGGCCGCAGCCGCAGCCGCAGCGGCTGTCGGCTCGGAGAGGTGGGCGGACAGCTGCTCCGCCGGGAGGGAGGGCGGCTGGATCTTTTGGGCGACCGGTGCAGGTTCCTCCGCCGTCGGCGGAAGCGGTTCGTCTTCTCGGAGGTGGCCGTTGGGGCTGGCCACGAGACGCCAGTGACCGGTGTGGTCGTGCACCTCAAGGCGCACGTCGGTGCCGAGGCCGCTGGCGAGTTTCACGACGCGGCTCATGATCTTGGTCCGCAGCTCGGCAGACGTCGAGGCGGTGAGGGTCTCGGGGTTGCCGAGAACGTTCAGCTCTACGGTCGTGTTGGTGACGACGGCGCGCACCTCGGGAAGAGGAACGGTGGTGGTGATGCTCATTCGCGGTGTCCTATCTGTTGTATCAATTGGGGGCCGCCGGTGGGCCAGAGTCTGTTCAGCGTCGATTCATCAAAAAGGGGCTCGTCGCTATCTGGGAGCGCGGGGACCGGTTGGTCGCTCGCGGAGCCGGCCTCGACGGCCTTGTCGGTACTGAAGAGGTCGCGTTCCCACTGTGTTGAGGTGGCGAAGGCGTCGACGATGTAGGAGAACCGGCCCACGTAGGCGAGGAACACGCCCGACTGCAGCGTGAGCGCGAGACGGGCGTGTGCGGGCGAGAGTTTGAGCCGGGCGGTGAGGTTGTGCTCTTCCTGGGTGTTCTGGCGGAAGATGAACTTGTTTTCCATGTCCCCGGCGATCGAATACGCCAGGGTGCGTTCCTTGGAGCCCTCCTCGCCGACGGCGTCGAAGTCGCTCATTTTGTGCAGGATGACGATGTTGGACACCCCGTAATGCCGGGACAGCTTCAACCACTGCTGGTAGGTCCGAAGGGCCTGTTCGGTGGCCATGTCGCGCCAGCTTTCTTCGCGGACGAGGTAGCGGGTGCGTTTGGCGGAGCGGTCCGAGATGACGGCCTGAATCCAGGAGGACGTGCAGATCTGGGTGAGTTGTGCTGCCAGCTCGCTGCGGTCAAACAACGCCGAGGTGTCAACGACAACCATGGGCGCGTCTGGGTCGAACGCGACCGTGCTCTCCCCCTCGAACAAACCCTGCAGGTCGCCGGCGACGAACCGTTCCAGAACGTGCCGGGCGCGTTCGCCGTTGCTGGCCATCTCCGGCCGGTAGCCCGGGGCGCTCTGGTCCGGGGACACCAGTGCCTGCCAGACGTGTGTGATGGTGGGCCGGTCGTGGGTGACGGTGATCGCGTGCTCGAGGGCCCAGTTGATGGCGGTGTGTTCCATCGGGGACAGTTTCGCCTGCCCCTGGATGGTGGCCTCGATGACGCTGGTGAGGGTCGCCCGGCGGCGGTCGCGGACCATGATCTCGTCGACGTCGTCGGACACCCCCGTCTGGCGAGGACCTCGATCGAGCGGGTTCAACCGCGCGGTGGTGTTCTCGCCGCCGATCGCGATGACCTGGCCGCCGACGGCTTCGGCCACGATCACCCACTCCCCTTTGGAATCCGAGGGAACCACCACTTGGTGGCCGAACGCGAGCGACCGGGTGCAGAGCTGTTTGATCGTGCCGGACTTGCCTGAACGGTAGGCGCCGATGACGAGAATATTCGTCGACAGGGCCGCCTTCGCAGTGGTGTTCATGTACAGATCCCAGGGTGAGAAATGCCACAGCACGTCGGCGTTCAGATCGACGCCGAGCAAGGGGCCCTCATGGCCGAGGCCATCGTCGGCGACGAACGGGTAAATGCCGGCGAGGTTGTGACTCGTGGCCTGGTGCGGCGGCTGCGCTAGCTGCATCCAGTTCCAGTACTCACCGGTGGAGATGCCCGGGCCGAGCGGACCGGCGGCGGCCGCGGGGAATCGGGAATCCCGGTCCACGGTGTTCTGCCCGTCATGCTGCTGGCGGAGCCGGTTGATCTGCTGGCGTAGCTCCTTGCGCTGGCGGCGGGTGAGCTTCCCGGGCGGGGTGACGTTGACGACCTGTTGGGCCATTACTTCATCCCCTGTCCGAGCGGGAGAGCACTGACCATGAGCGCTTCGGCCTGCTGGCAGTACAGAATCTGCGGTTCCATGCCGGCGCGGGTGAGCGCGTTGCGCATGCCGGCGAGAGACGAGTTCAGCCTCTCCTCGCTGGTCGCCGACACGGTCAGGTAGGCGCCGTACCGATACTCGCCCTCCCCCGCGACGATGCTCTGCTCTTGATCGATCAGGGCATCCCAGTCGGCGTTGTCGGCCGCACTGTCTTGCTGATTGCGTTTGGCTTTCACTCGTTGGTTGGTACGCCAGGTTCGCTTTTCATCGTCGATGCGCTTGAGCGCAGAGCGCGTCTTCACCGGGGTGAGGACCAAGGAGAAGATGTGGGTGACGGCCTCGCCCGAGTTCGGGTGCCGGGCGAACACCAGAGGTTCGATGAAACCAACGTGAGTTTCGGTCCGCGGCCATTCATGGATCCACATGGTGGAGTGCCAGCCGGAAGTCGCCGAGATTCCCTTCACCGCGTTCGGATCCAAGAAAAAGAGCGAACAAGTTCCGGGACGCCTCGTCGTGCGCCGTATCCCCGAACTGAACAAGACCGTCGAGGCCGGGCAAGGCACCCTTTTTGACCTGTTCCGTTTCCACGCATTCTTCACCACCAGCACCCTCAACACTGTTGACGCCGACAAAACCCACCGCCAACATGCGGTCGGGGGCTCGAGGCCGACCTACCCCACCCGGGCCTCGCGTCAGAGCGCTTGCGCCGCGGTGTATTGCTGCTCGTCGCCGGCCTCAGCAGCGCTCCCCAGACCACCACCGAACGCCCCACTGTCCAGGAAACCTCATGACCGCCGCGTCAGGCCGGAAACACCGTTTAAGAGACAGTCCCAAACCAAGTCCTTCAAGCTCAAAGGACTTCGGCTGGCGGCCAGTCTTCAAACTTGACCTTGTGCCGCCTACCGCTGAACCCGAGCTGTGGTGGGAGGACGAAGACTCGCTGGCGCGGATGCCGTGCTGGTCGAAGGCGTTTGCTCTCGATTTGATCGGTTGTGTCGATGTGGGCGCCGACTTCCCCTTCGCCGTCATCGGCGAAGCTTGCGGGCAGTTGGTGGATGCGAGTTTTCGGGACGCGGGGGAGCGGATACCTCGTGGAGCTCGGCGGCGCCGATACGAATGTGTTGGCCCGCGGCAGCTCAAACAGCACGCTGCAGAACTGCTGGCTTTGGAGGACGGACGTTCACAGCCGGGGGCGCTCTGACTGAGGGGACAGGGCGCGAAGATGCAGTTCTTGCCCCCAGGACTTCTTTGCAGCGGCGATGAGTTTCTGGTCTGCCTTTGACAACCGGATGACCTTGCCTATCAAGTCGAAGGCGCCGCCGATCATGGTGGGCAGGTCTTGGATGTCCACGGTGGAGGCTCGGTGAAGGATCTCGGCGGCGACCGCTGGCTCTACACCTCCCAGCTTCATCAGAGCGAGAATCTCGCGAGCATCCTTCTGGCCCTTCTCGGAGAAGTGCCGGTCGAGGAGTGCCGCCATCTTGGTCGCGATGTGGGCCTCGAGGCGCAGGAGGGTCCACTTCTCGAACGAGAGCTCGTCGGGGTATTCGGCGAGCACCTCTACTTTCAGCCGCAGTTTGCCGCCGAGTTGAGATTCGTAGGGCAGGTAGATGCCCAGGTGAACGTTGTCGATCGTTGCCCGGAGCTTTCGTCCTTGGTGGTTGTTGCTGGGCGAGAGGTCGGTCATCAGCTGTTCGACTTTGTGGCGGCTCTCCTGGGATGGGTCTTGGGTTCCCGATGTTGGCGGGCGCACAGGTTCAGCCCCGTTCGACATTGCGTCGAGCGGGGCTTCTTTTTTTCCCGGTTCCAGCCACACCAGGTTCACCCCGGTGGCTTCTGCCCACGCCAATCTCCCGCGGAGTTCGGCGTCCGTGATCGCTGCAGCGAGGCGAGCGCAACGGGCGGCACTGTTCAATTGTTTATTTCCTCCAACCTGTCTGTGCAGTGGATTGCTAGAGACGTATAGTCCACCCCACAGAAAGTGAACGATTGTGGCTCTCACCGACTACATTCGCGATCGACGTTGTCAAACTCACCAGCGCTCTCAGCGATGCCAAGGGCATGAAATTCGACGTGACTGCCGATATCGAAACTGATGAGCTCGCCGCTGCATTCGAGGTCGCCGTGCCGTGGATCACCAAAGCCATTGTCGACAGTGCGGCGGATTGCGCGAGCGCATGAACAAGACCGCCGTTACCTGACGGTTATCGCGCTGGCCGTGCTCGAATTTCTTCGTCGTCGAGAGCGTCCGATCAACCGATTCCCCGCGAAACCGATTTCTGCGAGGGCTGCCGGTTCAATCCGAAGATCCGACTGGGACCGGAGGCCTGCCCGTTCACCGCTGGGTACTCGGCTTTCCTGGATCGCTTTGAGCCGCGCATCCGCGGCAATCACCGTATGGGCCAGCCGCTCGCCGGCCTGCGGGGTCTCAGCGACCGCGAAGAGATCGTCGCCCAGGAGCGCGAGCGCACCGACTGGTAGCGGAGCGTCCAGCGCCGCCGTCCCGAGTCGCTTGGGAGTAGGCGGGATGCTGTGTTGTTGCGCAGGATTAGGGTTTCCACCCCCAAGCTGGGATAGCATCGGCAGACGTGAGCAAAATTCACTAGTCTGTACTCGTTTTGATTCCCAGAATCCGATACGTGCTTGCGCCTGAGCTTCTCACCGGGCAATGTTCGGGCGCCCGGTGAGGAAGGCATTCCTGCGAGGGACTGCCTCGGTGGGACGAGGGGTAGGGCCCTCGTTCCATCGCCCCTTCCCTGGTTACGCGAGGGGTGTTGAGCCCTCGCCCGGGCAATCAACGCGCAGTTTGTCGCAGAGCACTGTCAGCTGCTCCAGCTCGGGTTCGCTGAGGGTTTCGCCGATGCGCGCGGCAATCGAACCCATGTGGTCGACGGCCACCCGTCGAAATAGGGCGAGCCCGGCGTCCGTGAGCTCGACGATGGCACCGCGCCCGTCGGTCGGGTCGGTGTGCTTGTGCAGGTACCCGCGAGAGACGAGGCGGTCCACGAGCCGACTCACGCTCGGCTGGGTCAGCAGAACATGCTGGTTGAGATCACGCAAGCGGATGCGTCGGTCCGGCTGCCGAGACAGGTTGAACATCACGTCGTACTCGTTGAGCGAGATTTCCTTCGAGGGAAAATTCGCCGCCAGACTGCGCATGATGGCCACCTGGGCCCGAAACAGGGATTCCCACGCGCCCACCGCGACCGTTCGATCCACCACCTGCCGCTCCTTGCCTCGTTCACCACGTCGTTCTCCAAGAATAGAGACTCGGGGACGCGGGCGGGCACCGGGCGTCACCGGGTGGCGGCATCTGCTCGAACGGGCAACAGTCAGGTGCTTGGCATGAAACTCGCAGGCGATTTTTTTGACGAAAGGTGGCGCCCGTTACCTATTCGTTATATGTTTTAGGTGCGTCAACCGTTTGCTGTGGCGGACGACGTGAAATGTGATTGCAGGACACTCTTGGTGCAAGGGAAGAGGGTCAGTCGTAGCCTCTGCGACTGGCCCTCAGTCCGTTAATCGCACCGTTACGACCGCGCCGCGTGATCGCCGCGGGGCGGCGGGCTAGAACAGGTCTGGGCTCGGCGTGGTCGACTGGCGGATCGCGACGTCGGCGTGGCGGTCGAAACGGTAGCCGACGCCACGCACTGTGCGCACGATGTCTTCATAGCGGCCCAGCTTGGAGCGCAGGCGTCGAACGTGCACGTCGATGGTGCGTTCGTTCGGGGTGTCTTCCTCGTCGGCGGAGTTCCACAGTGAGGCGATGATCTCGGCACGATCGATCGTGCGTCCCTCGCGCAGTACGAGGTACTGCAGCAGCTCGAACTCCTTGTAGGTCAGTGCGGCGGTCTCGTTGTCGAGAATGACGCGCTTGCGGGAGATGTCCACGACGACGCCGCTGCGGGCACGGTCCAGTTCCTCCGGCTCGGCTCGGTGCGCGGCAAGAGCGGCCGGGTCCTGCAGGGCCAGCCGCACGACGTCCACATCGCGTCCACCGGCTCCCTCGGGCGCCAGTGCCACGGCGGCGTAGGTTTCGGCCGAGGGCGCAATGTCGGCGGCGAGGGCCTTGAGCGCCTCAACGATGCGATTCAGGCTCGTACCGGCCGCGGCCGCCTTGGCTTCGTCGATGCCGACATAGAGCACGAAACCGCGAGCCTCGGTGCCGGTCGGCACGGCGCGAATGCGGGGGGCGGCAACCGGCGGGGCCAGGGGGCGTGCGGGGCGGTTGAACTGCGTGGGGCGAGTGGCGTGGATGTGTGCGAGAGACATGAGGGTCCTTGACTGTTCGATCGAAGGGAGCCCGACGGATGCGCGAAAGCGCGATTTTCGTCCGTGGAAGCTCCAGATGGCCCGCGGGGCCGGAGGACGAATGCTTCAAGCAAGCACTCGGGGCGTCGGCCTGATCGCTGAGAAGTGGGTCAGGCAGGGACGCGGAGGAAAGTCTCGGTTAGCGGCACATTCGGCAACAGCGGATGGCGGGGGTGCCGGCCATCATCATGGCGGCAGTCCCGGGGGCCTCGAGGGAGGTCAGGGGGCGTGCGCTGGTTGTCATAACTGCGAGTAAAGCGGATTGTGACGCCGTGTGTCAATTTGACGTCGCGGTAAGTCTCCGCATGACGCGCACCACGTTCGCAGGGCCACGCTCAATTAGGCGATTCCAAGCACAATCACGACTTTGTGAAATTTTCCGTGCTGAAACGTATCTTTGTCAAAGATTATTGATGTGATCTCGGCCTGGCGTGTTGCCGGTCGCAGAACCTGCGTGCGTTCGGCCGGGTTCAGCGGATCAGGTCGTCAGACCAGACCGTACAGGCGGTCACCGGCGTCGCCCAGGCCGGGCACGATGTAGCCGTGCTCGTTGAGCTTCTCGTCGACGGCGCCCAGCACGATGGTTACTTCGCGGCCGGCCAGGGCTTCCTCAACGGCGGCGAGGCCTTCCGGAGCGGCGAGGATGCAGATGGCCGTCACGTCGACCGCGCCGCGGTCGAACAGAAAGTTGATGGCAGCAATGAGCGAACCGCCGGTGGCGAGCATCGGGTCGAGCACGAAGCACTGCCGATCCGAGAGGTCATCGGGCAGGCGCTCAGCGTAGGTCGTGGGCTGCAGCGTCTCTTCGTTGCGCGCCATGCCGAGAAAACCGACCTCGGCGGTCGGCAGCAGCTTGACCATGCCCTCGAGCATTCCGAGGCCGGCGCGCAGAATCGGTACGACGAGCGGCTTGGGGTCGCTGATGCGCACGCCCTGGGCGGCCGACACTGGCGTCTGCACGGTGACCGCCTCGACGCGCACGCCGCGCGTGCCCTCGTAGGCGAGCAGCGTCATGAGCTCCTCGACGAGCGATCTGAACACCGGCGACGGCGTGTCCTTATCGCGAAGCACGGTGAGCTTGTGCGTGATGAGCGGGTGGTCGGCAACATGGACTCGCATAGGCTCAATTCTACTAGAGGCACTCCTACGGTTTGAGGTGACAGATGCGCGCACGAGATCAGCACACTGAGTGGATGCTGCTCGCCCTGGCCGAGGCGCGCGCGGCCTTGCGATCCGATGACGTCCCCGTCGGCGCCGTCATCGTCGACGCTGCCGGCACCGTGATCGGGCGGGGCCGCAATGAGAGGGAACTGCACCAGGACCCGACCCTGCACGCCGAGGTCGTGGCCATCCGGCAGGCCGCCGCGCACACCGGCGACTGGCACCTGACCGGCTGCACCCTGGTCGTCACGCTCGAACCCTGCGTCATGTGCGCCGGCGCGATCCTCGCCGCGCGGCTGCCCACGGTCGTGTTCGGCGCCTGGGACGAGAAGGCCGGCGCGGCCGGATCGGTCTACGACGTGCTGCGCGACCGTCGGCTCAACCATCGCGTTGAAGTGTTCACCGGTGTCAACGACGGGGAGTGCGGCGAGATCCTGCGAGAATTCTTCGAGGATCCCGCCCGCCGATCCGGTCGCTGAGACCTACTCCAGACCCTTGATCACGAAGGTGTCGGTCGGCGGGTTGGCTTGCATCGGGTCGAAGAAGATGTCGGGCTCGAGATAGATCGTGCGGGCGAGCGGCACCGCAGCGCGAATACGGATTTCGACGGCATCGATGTCGGTGGCGACGTCGGCGAAGCGATGCTGGCTGTCGAAGGCGAGTTTGGCGCCGACCAGAATCTCATCCGGGCCCAGGTAGAGCGTCTTGAGGTGGATGATGCGCTTGGTCTCCGGGCCGTCGAGAATGGCCGCTTCGATCGCGTCGAGGTCCTTCTTGCTGGCCCCCTCACCCACGAGCAGGCTCTTGGTCTCGATGCCGAGAATGATTGCGACGAGCACGAGCAGTGCGCCAATGGCAAGGGTTCCGACGGCGTCCCAGATCGGCTCGTCGGTGATGATGGTGAGGCCGACACCCACGAACGCGAAGGCGAGGCCGGTGAGGGCCGCCACGTCTTCGAGCAGCACGACCGGCAACTCGGGCGCTTTGGCGTGGCGAATGAACTGCACCCAGGTCTGGTTTCCTCGCACATGGTTCGATTCCTTGATCGCGGTGCGCAGCGAGAAGCTTTCGAGGACCATCGCGATAGCGAGCACCAGAATCGGCAGCCAGGCATTTTCCAGCGGATGCGGGTGCTGCAATTTGTCGAAGCCCTCATAGAGCGAGAACACGCCGCCGATCGAGAACAGAATGATCGACACCACGAAGGCGTAGACGTAACGTTCGCGCCCATAGCCGAACGGATGCTCCAGGTCGGCCCGCTTCTTCGCCTTGCGACCTCCCAGCAGCAGGAGCAGCTGATTGCCGGCATCCGCTACCGAGTGCACCCCCTCGGCAAGCATGGAGGAGGAGCCGGAAAAGGCCCAGGCCACGAACTTGGTGATGGCGATGCCCAGATTGGCCGCGAATGCCGCGACGATTGCCTTGTTCCCGCCCGATGCGCTCATGAAATCATCTTAGAACCGGGGTCAACGAGCCAGCGCCGTACCCCGACCAACCGTTTCGAGCACCCCGGGGCGGAAAAAGTAGACTGGTCTAATGACTTCTCCCCGGAATGTGACTTTGCCCACGATCGCCTTCCTCGGCGCTGGTTCCATGGCCCGCGCGATTCTGGCCGGTCTGCAAAAGCCCGGTGTGACCGTGAACGGCGGCATTCGCGTCACCAATCGCACCGCGGCGAAGGCCGCTGAGCTGGCCGACGCCGAGGGCGTCACCGCCTACGCGACGGAGGTCGACGCCGACGCGAACCTCAAGGCCATCGACGGCGCCCAGATCGTCATCATCGCGGTCAAGCCCTACATGGTCGCTGACCTGCTCGGCGAAATCGGTGATTCCCTCGCGCCCGGCACGCTCGTATTGAGCGTCGCTGCCGGGGTCACGATCGACACCTTCGAGTCCCTGCTGCCCGACTCGGTGCACGTCATTCGCACCATGCCCAACACCCCGGCCATCGTCGGTATGGCCGTCACCGGCATCAGCGCCGGCACCCGGTCGAGCGAGGCCGACCTCGCGCTCACGAGCGCCCTGTTCGGGACCGTCGGCGACGTGCTGGTCGTTCCCGAGAGCAAGCTCGACGCACTCAGCACCATCTCCGGCTCCGGCCCGGCCTACGTGTTCTACCTCATCGAACAGCTCACCGAAACGGCTATCAGCAAGGGCTTCACCCCCGAAGAGGCCGCCGTCATGGTCAACGGCACCTTCCTCGGCGCGAGCGCGCTCCTCGCCGTGTCCGACAAGTCACCGAGCGAACTGCGCCGTCAGGTCACCAGCCCGGCCGGGACGACCGAGCGGGCCGTGTGGGAGCTGGAGAAGGGCGGCCTGAAAGTGCTCTTCGACACCGCAACGGATGCCGCCCTCGCGCGCGCCAGGGAGCTAGCCGCCTCCTAAAGCGGGCCTACAGCCCTTCGGCGATGGCTGCCGTCGCCTGCAGCCACGCCGCGCGGGTGCGCGGCGCCAGGGCATCGACGTTGAGCGGACCGCCTCCGACCAGCGAAGCGTCGTAGGGAACGTCGACGACCGTGCGGGTGAGCTGGCGAAAGTGGTCGTGCAGGCGCTTGGACAGCTGTTCGTCGGCGGTTTTCGACGGCGACGCGAGCACGGTCACCGCCTGGGCGACCTTGTCGGCGTGACCCTTCTGCCGCAGGCCGTCGATCAGCGACGCCGCACCGTAGCCGGTGTCTTCGCGGATGGTCGACACGATCACGAGTTGGTCGGCGGTGTCGACGGCCGCTTCCCAGTTGCTGGCCCGCATGTTGTTGCCGGTGTCGATGACGAGCACCCGGTAGAAACGGCTCAGCGTCGTGTGGAGTTTGCGGAAGGCGTCGTCGTCGATGCTCGCGGCGCCCGCTGGATCAAGGTCGGAGGCGAGCGCGTCGAACTGGGCATCGCCCTGTGAGCGCACATAATTGTCGAGGTCGCCCACCCGGGAGCGGGCATCACCGAACCGGTCGAGGTCGCGCAACAGATCCACGGCCGTATTGGTATGCCGCGCCGCCTGGGCGCGCACGCCCAGGGTGCCCATGGTCTCATTGTTGTCCCAGGCGAGGGTGTAGCCGCCGCGGTAGATGCCGAACGTGGCCGCGATGAGCAGCGTCGCCGTCGTCTTGTGCGCTCCCCCCTTGGGATTGAGTACCACGATCGTGCGCGGGCCGTTCAGGCTGCGCTGCACGGCCGCGATGGCGCTGCGCTGCTCGCGTTCGGTGGAACTCGGTGTCGGTGAGACCAGGCCGCCGCTGAGGCGGCGGAGCACGCCCTGCCAGCCCTGCTCGGCCGGTCCGGCGGGCGCCGGTGGCCGCGAGCTGAGAAA
Source organism: Cryobacterium glaciale (assembly GCF_004402535.1). Taxonomy (GTDB): domain Bacteria; phylum Actinomycetota; class Actinomycetes; order Actinomycetales; family Microbacteriaceae; genus Cryobacterium; species Cryobacterium glaciale. The sequence goes on from NZ_SOEY01000035.1 coordinate 16,568, forward strand.
GTCGGCCAGGTTCGGTGCGACGGGTGCGGCATCCGTTGTGGGTGCCAGTAGGGATTCGAACAGGACGCTCGCCGGCGCAGCGACGGGGGGCTGCGCCAGCGTGGCCGCGGGTGTCGGTGGGTCGCTCGGCGGCGCAACCGGGAGGGGAAGGGTGCTCGCCGTCGGGCGATTCGCGAGCACCACCGGCCCGGCAGACTCGACTCGCCCGTTAGGGTGCACGGTCAGCGGCCAATCGCCTTGCTCGTCGCTGACCCGCAACAGAACGGATTGCCCGCGACTGCGAGCGGTTTCGACCACGAGGCCGATGATCTCCTCGCGAACCCCGGCTTCATCGGTGCCGGTGACGCGCCGTCGGGAACCGTCAATGGTCACCTCGCCCGTCGTATCGGTCTGAACTGCGGCGACGATGTCGGCCGTGGTGGTGGTGAGAGCGGGTACGTCGGGTGACATGGGAAAGCCTTTCCGTCCACGCACACGTCGTCAGCGCGCAGCCACGGGTGAACTGCCTGAGAAATGTCCGTAGTAGGAGAATAGCCGGTCGAATCCCCCGAATAGGGGGAGTACTACGAACCGAGAGCTGCGAACCGTTCGATATCGGCCTCGGCACCCGACACGATGATGAGGTCATGGTTGGAGACGACGGTCTCCGCCGTCGCGTAGGTGAAAGGCTTTCCGGGGCTCTTGACGCCGACGACGGTCACGTTGTACTTGCGGCGTACCGCGGAATCGACGAGGTTGAGTCCGCGAATGGCCTTCGGCGGGTACATCTTCACGAGGGCGAAGTCATCGTCGAACTCGATGAAGTCGAGCATGCGGCCCGACACCAGATGGGCGACGCGTTCACCGGCTTCCGCCTCGGGGTAGATGACGTGGTTCGCGCCGATACGTTCGAGAATCTTGCCGTGCGACTTCGAGATCGCCTTGGCCCAGATCTGCTGGATCTTCAGGTCTACGAGGTTCGCGACGATCAGCACGCTCGCTTCCACCGACGAGCCCACGGCGCAGACGGCAATCGAGAAGTCCTGCGCGCCGATCTGCTGCAGGGCCTCGAGCGAACGGCCATCCGCTTGAACGGCGTGCGTCACCCGCTCAGCCCACTTCGAAACGAGCGCCTCGCTGGTGTCGACGACGAGTACCTCACGGCCCAGTCGGTCGAGCTGGCCGGCAGTGGCCGCGCCGAACCGTCCGAGCCCGATGATGAGCACGGGGGCGTCGTGTTTGATGCGATCAACCAACGATGGGTCTCTCTTCCGGGCGTTTGAACAGCTGCCTGCTGTGGCTCGCGGCCAGTGCTGCCGCGAGAGTCACTGTACCAACCCGGCCCATGAACATCGTTGCCGCCATGACGTAGACACCTTCCGGCGGCAGATCGCCGGTGAGCCCGGTCGACAAGCCGCAGGTCGCGAACGCGCTGATCACGTCGAACAGCACCACATCGAACGGTTGTTTCGAAATGTGCAGAATGAGGATGCTCGCGACGGCTACGGTGGTGGCGCCCCACAGCACCACGCTGACCGACAGGCGCAGGATATCGCTCGGAATACGGCGGCCGAAGGCCTCCATCTCCTGCTTGCCCCGTGCTTCGGCAAAGGCGGCAAGAAAGAGGATGGCCAGGGTCGTGACCTTGATACCGCCCGCGGTCGACGCCGACCCGCCACCGATGAACATGAGCATGTCGCTGAGCAGCAGGCTCGACCCGTTCAACTGACTGATATCAATCGTGGCGAAACCACCGGAGCGGGTCATCACCGACATGAACAAGGATTGAAAGATGGTGTCACCGGCATTGAGTGACCCGAAAGTCTTGGGGTTGTCGAACTCGAGAATGATGTAAAAGATCATGCCCAGGATCATCAGCGCGATGGTTGTGACCAGGGTCAGTTTCACGTGCACTGACCAGCGGCGGGGTGAGCGCCAGCCGCGGGCAAAGGCGAGGATCACTGGAAAGCCCAGGCTGCCCAGAAAGACACCGATCATCAGAGCACCGAGAAACCAGTAGTCGCCGGCGTACGGGTCGAGGCCGCCGATGTTCGGGCTGAAGCCGGTATTGGTGAAGGCCATCGCGGCGTAGTAAAAACTGTGCCAGAGAGCTTCGCCGATCGCGACGCCCTCGACCAGCATTCGGGGAAAGAGTAGGGCTGCGACGCCCACTTCGATGACCAGGGCGCTGATCGCCACGGTGAGCAACAGGCTGCCGACCTCGCCGAGGCGCACCGTCTGGCCCTCGTTGACCGGGCCGGCATGAATGCGCGAGGGGTTGGAGTCGCTCGCCGCCATGAGCTTGGCGCGCAGGCCCAGTCGCCGGGCGATGACCAGACCCATCAGGGACGCCAAGGTCAATACGCCGATACCGCCGATATTGACGCCGACGAAGACGAGAATGTTGCCGAACCCAGACCAGTGCGTCGCCATGTCGACGGTGGCCAAACCGGTCACGCAGATGACCGATACGGCAGTGAACACCGCGTCGTGCAGTGGTGTGATCGTGCGGTCCGCTGAGGCGATCGGCAGGGAGAACAACACGGTGAACACCATAATGAGGGCGGTGAACACGAGAATTGCAAAGCGCGACGGCGACTTGTGCGCGAGAGTGTCCACACTGTCTCGCATGCGTGCCAGAATTGTCTGGGGGCGGGGAAAGTACGGACCAGTCCCGGTTCTCGACAACACCTGGAACCCCCGATTGACCTGCGACCATCGCCAGTTTGACATGGTACTACCCGGCGATGGTTATTAACCAGCAGTAATGACTACCCTGAGGTTATGGCAGACATCTTCACCGTGGTCGCGGACTCGGCGCGACGGGACATCCTGCGCATCCTCTTGGAGCGTTACATACCCTCGGGGGAGGTGCGCGGCGAACTCAGCGTGTCCGACATCGTCGGCCACCTCGGGCTGAGCCAGCCCACCGTCTCCAAGCACCTCAAGGTGCTGCGCGAAGCCGGCCTGGTCACCGTGCGCGAAGACGGACAGCACCGCTTCTACCGGCTCGAGTATGCGCCCCTCGAAGAGATCGAGGATTGGTTGATTCCATTCCTCAGCGTGGACTTCGACCAGGCCGTCAAGGGCGCCGAGTCGGAGACCGATGCGGGTCTGAAAGACGAGCAGCGCGCGTTCGCCTCGGCCATCGGCAAGGCGTTCGCCGACGCCTCACAGATGTCGCACGTCGTCAAGGATGCCACCGCGAAAAAGTGGCGCAGAAACGGTTAGATCAGGTCCGATCCGGCGACTGAGTAGTTGCAGGCGGTTTTGTCCGATAGAATGGTGTTTTCGTGTCAGTCGCGGGCCCCGCGACTAAACCAATACTTGTGAGGTCCGTGTGGGTTCTGTAATTAAGAAGCGACGCAAGCGTATGGCGAAGAAGAAGCACCGCAAGCTGCTTCGCAAGACTCGCCACCAGCGTCGTAATAAGAAGTAGATCGACTGCGTAGTCATTTAGCTGCTCGTTGAGCAAAGCGCTAGCCCTTCGGGACTGGCGCTTTTTGCTTGCCTGCGGCCGGGCACCCGGACCGGAGGTCGTAGGGTGGAACAATGGCTACCGCACACCTGACCCTGATCGGCAAGCCCGGTTGTCACCTCTGCGACGACGCTCGTGACCTGGTCAGCAGCGTCGTCACCAAGCTCGCCGACGACGTGGCTGCGCCCACGATCACCTTCGAGGAACGTTCCATCCTCGATGACGCCGAACTGCACGAACGCTATCTCGAGGACATTCCCGTGCTCCTCATCAACGGCAAGGTGCACAATTACTGGCGCATCGACCCCGTGCGCCTGCGCGCCGCCCTACTGGAGGTCTCATGACCATTCGCCACATCGTCTGCTGGAAGCTCAACGCCCTCACCCCGCGCAGAAAGGCAGACGACGCCGCGGGCATCGTGGCCGGCCTCGAGGCTCTCGTGGGCGTTGTGCCCGAAATTCGGGCATTGACCGTGGGACCGGATGTCGCCGGTGACGAAAACTGGGACGTCGCGCTGATCGCCGACTTCGACGACCTCGAGGCGCTCGATCGCTACCAGAAGCATCCAGAGCACAAAAAGGTTGGCGCGTTCATCCGCACCGTCGTCGCCGACCGCCTGGCCGTCGATCTCGAGGTCTAGCCTCTTCGCTGGTCGAGGCGCGACGTCTCGAATCCGCTGGCCGAGGAGCGATCGAGACCCGGGTCACCTGGTCTCGATCGCTCGTACCTCGCGCCTCGACCGGCGGGTTGCTCGCGCCTCGACCGGCGGGTTGCTCGCGCCTCGATCGGCGAGTTGCTTGCGCCTCGACCGGCGGGAGCTACGGCTCGAGGCGCGTCGGGCCGCGGAACAGGTAGGTGACCTCGCGAATCGAGGCCTGGTGCAGCATGAGCATCAGCACGCGGGCCAGGCCCATGCCGAAACCGCCGTGCGAGGGCACGCCGTAGCGGAAGAAGTCTAGGTAGCCCTCGATCTCCTTCGGGTCGAGACCCTTCTCGATCGCTTGCGCCGCGAGCACCTCGATGCGGTGCTCGCGCTGGGCGCCGGTGGAGATCTCGGTGCCGTTGAAGATGAGGTCATAGCTCTTGGTGATCGATGCGTCGCCCTCGTGACGCATGTGATAAAACGGGCGGATGCTCGAGGCGTAGTCGGTGAGGAATACGAATTCGTGTCCGTACTTCTCGGCCACGTAGGCGGCGATCTGACGCTCGCCTTCCGGGTCCATGTCGTCGTCGTCGCGGGGAACCTCGTAGCCGCGGCTCTTGACGATCTCCTTGGCCTCGGCGAGCGGGATGCGCGGGAACGGCGTGCTCGGAACGGTCACCTCCACGTCGAACAGGGCCTTGACCTCGTCGCCGTGCTTCGCCTTGACGGCCGTGAACCCGGCGACCATGAGGTCTTCGTGCAGCGCCATGACGTCGTCGTGGCTGTTGATCCAGCTGATCTCGGAGTCGACGCTCGTGAACTCGGTGGCGTGCCGGCTCGTGAACGAGGGGTCGGCACGGAACGCCGGGCCCACCTCGAAGATCTTGCCGAACCCGGCCGACTGCGCCATCTGCTTGAAGAACTGCGGGCTCTGCGCGAGATACGCCTTGGTGTCGAAGTAGCCGACCTCGAACAGTTCGGCGCGCGACTCGCTCGCACTGGCCATCAGCTTGGGGGTGTGCAGCTCGATGAAATCGTGCTCGATCCAGTACGTGCGCAGTGCGTGCTCGAACGTGGTCTGGATGCGGAAGATGAGGTTCTGCTTCGGGTTGCGCAGGTCGAGGAAACGCCAGTCCATGCGCTTGTCGAGGCTCGAGTCGGCCGCGATCGGCGTCTCGGGGATCGCGGCGGACACCACGGTGAGGGTAGCCAGTTTGATCTCGATGCCTCCGAGTTTCACGCGCTCGTCGTGCTTGAGCTGCCCGGTGACGGTCACGAAGGTGCCCTGGGCGAGGCCAGAGATGCTCGTGGCCGGCTCGTCGGCGACTACCTGGCCGTCGGCATCCGTGGTGCGGGGATTGACCAGCTGTACGGCGCCGGATTCGTCGCGCAAAACGACGAATTGCACCTTTTTCTGGTCGCGCACCGTGTCGACCCAACCCGATACCGAAACGGTGCCGTCATCGAGAGCGGACAGGTTCTTGATCAATACGCGCGAAGTCACTGTTCGAGTTTAGCCGGAGCCGTCCAGAGTCGGTCACGGGCAGCTCTCACGGCGGTTTCTAGGCTGGGCCCTCCGTAGACTGGTCGGGTGGTAGCCAGTCAAGTGCATCTCGTGCGTCACGGTGAGGTTTTCAACCCCGATCGCGTGCTCTACGGACGGCTGCCGCACTACAGCCTCTCCGAGCGGGGCGTGCTCATGGCCGCCGCCGCCGCCGAGGAACTGGTCGAGCGCGGTCGCGCTGTCGTGCGCGTCATCGCGTCGCCGTTGCAGCGTGCGCAGGAATCGGCCGGGCCGATCGCCGCAACTTTCGCGCTCCCGATCGATACCGATGAACGCATCATCGAACCGACGAACGCGTTCGAAGGCAAGCGGATGCGCGGCCAGGGCGGCGCCCTGCGCGACCCCCGCAACTGGCCGGCTTTGATCAACCCGTTGCGGCCGAGTTGGGGCGAACCGTTCCGCGCCGTCTCCTCCCGGATGCTCGCGGCGATCGATGACGCCTGGAACTCGGTCGACGAGGGTGACGTTGTGCTGGTCAGTCACCAGCTGCCGATCTGGATGGTGCACCGCGCTCTGGCCCATGAACGCCTGGCCCACGATCCGCGCAAACGCCGCTGCGATCTGTCGAGCATCACCACCGTCTCCTGGCACGGCGACCACTTCGCCGAAACCGCCTACGCCAGCCCGGCACTGGCTCTTCTCGACCCGAGCAACGATGTGGGTGCCGTATGAACCGCCGTCTCACACCACTCATTGCGCTGGCCGCGGCTGCCCTCCTGCTCGCCGGCTGTTCCTCCGATCCGCTCGCCGACCAGTACCGGGAAGGCTCGAGCAAGGGCTTCATCGCCGGCGACGGCAGCGTCACCGAGATCGCCCTCGCCGACCGCGGCGAGCCGATCGAGTTCTCGGGGGTGACGGAGACGGGCGAGACCGTGACGAGCACCGACACGCTCGGTGAGGTTCTCGTCGTCAACTTCTGGTACGCGAGCTGCGCGCCGTGCCGCGCCGAGGCATCCGATCTGCAAAGCATCAATGCGCAGTTCGAGGACGGGGGCGCGAGTTTTCTGGGCGTGAACGTGCGCGACCAGGCTCCGAACGCCATCGCCTTCAATGAGACCTACAGCGTGACCTACCCCTCGGTGCTCGACGTTGACACCGGCGCCATGCAGCTCGCCTTCAGCGGCAGCATCCCGCCGAACGCGGTGCCGACCACCCTCGTGCTCGACGCCGAGGGCCGGGTCGCGGCGCGCATCCTCGGCCAGGTCACCTCGCCGTCCATTCTGGAAACCCTGATTCGCGACACGATCGCGGAGAGCTCCACCGAGACCAGCACCGAGTGAGCAATCCCTTCGGTGAGATCGTCTTCAGCGGCCAGTTGCTCTTCGCGATCCCCATCGCCCTGCTCGCCGGCCTGGTGTCCTTCGCCTCCCCGTGCATCCTGCCGCTCGTACCCGGCTATCTCGCCTACATCGGCGGCTTCACCGACGGACGCACCGGCGCCTCCAAGCGGGACCGGCGCGGCCGCACCCGACTCCTTGCCGGGGTCGGCCTGTTCATTCTCGGCTTCACCGTGGTGTTCGTGCTCACCGGCGTCGTCTTCGGAGCCGCCGGATTCTGGCTCAACTCCTACCGCGACCTGATCACGCGCGTCGCCGGCATCGTGGTCATCCTGCTCGGCCTGGTCTTCGTCGGCCAGTTCGGCGCGATGCAACGCACCATCAAGACCAGCTGGCGTCCCAAGATGGGCCTGGCCGGCGCTCCCGTGCTCGGCGCGGTGTTCGCGGTGGGCTGGACCCCGTGCACCGGCCCCACGCTCACCGCCATCAACTCGCTCAGCCTCGGTACGGGCTCGCCTTGGCAGGGCGGACTGCTCGCGCTGTTCTACTCCCTCGGCCTCGGAATCCCGTTCCTGCTGATCGCCCTCGGCCTCAACTGGGCCACCGGATCCGTCGCATTCCTGAAACGGCATATCCGTGCCATCAACCTGTTCGGCGGCGTACTGCTCGTCGTCATCGGAGTACTCATGGTGACCGGCATCTGGAACACCTGGCTCCTCGACTTGCAAGGGGTGATTGGCAGCTTTGTCCCGGCCATCTGACCACATCGATTCCCGCCCGCAAACGCCGCAGGCCGGCGTCGTCCAGCCCAAACTCGGCGTCACAGGCTGGCTGCGCTGGTTCTGGCGTCAGCTCACGAGCATGCGTACCGCACTCTTTCTGCTGCTCATGCTCGCCATCGCGTCCATTCCGGGCTCGCTCGTGCCGCAACGCACAAGCGATCCCAACGGGGTCACCCAGTACTTCAGTGACCACCCCGACCTGGCGCCGATTCTCGACAAACTGCAGGCCTTCGACGTCTACACCTCGGCCTGGTTCTCGTCGATTTACCTGCTGCTGTTCATCTCGCTGATCGGCTGCGTCATTCCGCGCACCAAACACCACTTTCAGGCCCTGCGCGCCAAACCGCCGACCACACCGGCGCGCCTCGCCCGCCTGTCCGGTTTCACCACCAGGGACGCACCAGCCCAAACGGATGCCGCCACGGCCATCACGCACGCCCGCACCGTGCTGAAATCCAGCGGCTACCGCGTCGCGCGCTTTGATTCCGACACCGAATCATCCGTTTCGGCGGAGCGTGGCTACCTGCGGGAGACCGGCAACCTCGTCTTTCACGCTGCGCTCGTGGGCGTTCTCGTCACCGTCGGTTTTGGCGGCGGCTACGGCTTCGCCGGCCAGCGCGTGCTGGTCGAAGGGCAGACCTTCGTGAACACGCTGCTCGCCTATGACTCCTTCAACCCTGGACGGTTCTTCGACGACACCACACTTGACCCGTACACGCTGAGCCTGGATGACTTCTCGGTCTCCTACGAACAACGGAATCTTCAGGCCTACGGGCAGCCGATCGACTTCACCGCCGACGTGACCGTCACCCCCAAGGGTGAGACGTCCGAGCCCGGCGTCGTCAAGGTGAACGGACCCCTGCGCACGAATGGCACGAACATCTACCTGCTCGGCAACGGGTACGCGCCGACCATCACGGTCACCGCCCCCGACGGCACCGTCGTGTTCTCCGACTCGGTGCCGTTCCTGCCGCAGGATGCCAACCTCACGTCGCTGGGCATCGTGAAAGTTCCCGACGGCCTGGCCGAACAGCTCGGCATGATCGGCTTCTTCTATCCCACCCAGGACAAGATGGACACCGGCGCCAATTTCTCCAGCTATCCCGATCTGGAATACCCGTTGCTCACGCTTAACGTGTACACGGGTGATCTCGGACTCGACGATGGCGTGCCGACCTCCGTCTACGCACTGACCACCGACGACCTGACCCAGCAGACCGGCGGCACGACCGGCGTCGACTCGATCGAGCTCAAGCCGGGCGCATCGGCCGAGCTGCCCAATGGCCTCGGCGCCGTGAGCTTCGTCGACACCAATCCGACAGCCTCGGCCACCGGCGACTTCACCCAGTCGGTTCCGCGCTTTGCAAGCTTCGACATTCACCACGACCCCACGCAGATCTGGCTGATCTCCTTCTCTGCGCTCGTTCTGTTCGGCCTGTTCACCGGGCTGCTCGTTCCGCGTCGCCGGGTCTGGGTAAAGGCAACCACCAGGGCCGACGGCAGCGTGCACCTCGAATACGCCGGCCTCGCGCGCGGCGACGACCCGGCCCTCGAAGCCGCCGTCACGGCGGTGGCCGACCGTCATCTCAAACTGTTGAAGACCCACCAACCCGCCGTAGCCACCCCCGAATCGCCACCCAAGAGATGACCTAGGCTTACATCGTGAATCTGACTGACCCCGCACTGCTCAACTCGTACTCGCTCTACGCGCTGTACTCGGCGATGGCCGTCTACGCCCTCGCCTTCATCGCCTTCGCGGTCGACCTGGCCCGCCGCTCGAGCGCCGTCGATGCCATCGAGGCGGCCGACCTGGTCGAAGCGGATGCCGCTCCGGCGGCTGGTGCTGCGCCCGCCGGCGCCGCAGCATCCGCTGGCAGCACCCGTGTCGTTGAGCGACCGGCCCTGAAGCATCCCGTACTGAGCCGCATCAGCGCCCGCATGGACAACGACGCGGCCCTGCCCTACGGGCGGTCGTCCAGCCTGCGCGTGGGAGTCGCCCTGACCGTGCTGGCCTGGGCACTGCACCTCGCGGCCACCATCATGCGCGGCTTCGCGGCCGACCGGGTGCCGTGGGCGAACATGTACGAGTTCGCCATGACGGGCACCCTGCTCATCATGACGGTGTTCCTGATCGTGCTGATTCGGTCTGACCTACGCTTTCTTGGAACCTTCGTCACCGGCCTCGTCCTCGTACTGCTCGGGGTGGCCGCCCTGCAGTTCTACGTGGAGGTGGCCCCGTTGCCGCCGGCACTGCAGTCTGCATGGCTGGTCATCCACGTCTTCGTGGCGTCACTGGCCACCGGCATGTTCGCGCTCGGCTTCGCGCTGTCGACCGTGCAGCTGCTGCAGTTCCGGCGGGAGAACCACGTGCTCGAGGGCGCTGCCGCACCGCGCGGGGCCGTCGCATCCGCTTTGCGCTTGCGCTTCCTGGCCACGCTGCCGTCGTCGGCGACACTGGAGAACCTGGCCTACCGCATCAACATCATCGGTTTCATCCTGTGGACGTTCACCCTCATGGCCGGCTCGATCTGGGCCGAACAGGCCTGGGGCCGCTATTGGGGCTGGGACACCAAAGAGGTGTGGACCTTCATCATCTGGGTCATCTATGCCGGCTACATCCACGCCCGCGCCACCCGCGGCTGGCGCGGATCACGCTCGGCCTGGCTCGCGATCATCGGGTTCGCCGCCGTCATGTTCAACTTCGGCATCGTCAACGTCTTCTTCAAGGGCCTGCACGCCTACTCCGGCCTGTAGCCCCCACCCACGCGCAGTACCGCGAGAGCGGATGAACGGTTGCTTCGACGGGTCTGAGGCAACCATTCACCCGCCTTCGCAATCAAGCGGGCGCTACTCGGCGGTGACCAGCGCGTGCGTGCGGGCGAGGCGGGAGAGCCACCAGTCGCGGCGCTCGGCGCTGGCCGCGTGCTGCGCCAGCAGCGCGGCATCGGGAACGACCCGGCGCACCGGGATGGCTCCGTTGACCGGCAGCAGCGGCTCAATCGTCACGTCGTCGGCGAGCAGCGACGCCGTGCCGAGGCCGCAGTCGAAGTACAGGCCGGGAACGGATGCCGCGAGGTGGGCGCCCATCGACAGCCCCACCGACGTGTCGAGGGCGCTGGAAACCACGACCGGCAGCCCGGTCTGGCCGATGATGGACAACGCGGCGCGGATGCCGCCGAGCGGCTGCGCCTTGATCACGAGAATGTCGGCGGCACCGGCCCGGGCCACGGCGAGCGGGTCGCCGCTCTTGCGCACGCTCTCGTCGGCGGCGATCGGCACACTCAGGTAGGCGGTGCGGTGGCGGATCTCGGCGAGTTCGGGCACGGTCATGCAGGGCTGCTCGACGTACTCGAGGTCGAAAACGCTCAACGCGTGAATGGCATGTTCGGCTTCGTCGACGTTCCACAGGCCGTTCGCATCGATCCGGATGCGTCCTTCCGGGCCGAGCACGCGGCGCACCTCGGCCACGCGGGCCACATCGTCGGCGAGGGTCTGGTCGCCGCTCGCCACCTTCACCTTGGCGGTACGGCAGCCGGGGAAACGGGCGAGCACCTCCGAGACCTTCTCGGCCGGCACGGCGGGCACGGTGGCGTTGACCGGAATACTCGTGCGCAGGGCGTGCGGCGTGGGCTGCCAACCGAAGTCGATGGCGGCCCGCAACCAGCTCGCCGACTCAGCATCGTCGTACTCGACGAACGGCGAGAACTCGGTCCAGCCCTCCGGGCCCTCCAGCAGCAGTGCTTCCCGGCTGTCCAACCCGCGAAACCGGTCGAACAGTTTCAGGGAGACGACGTGCGCGGAACCGAGAAGCTCTTCCAGGGGCGGGACCGTGGCATCCAGTGAGGTCATCATGGTTCCAGTGTGTCAGCCTCCGGCTGGGTAGACGGCCAGAGCCGCGCTGATCCTGTTCGCCCTAATCCTATTCGTACAACTCGTCACCGTCGTGGTCGTGGTCGACGCCATTCGGTTTGACGTTGACCATCGCCACAGGAATGCCGGGGGCGATCAGAAGGTAGGCGTCTTCGAAGCGGCCCTCGCCGCTGTTCACCCGCAACCAGAAAGGCAGACCGGCGGCGAGGGCGCCGTCGATCTCGACCTGGATGGATTCAAGGGAACGGCCGCCGAGCGAATAGGGCTTGCCGCCGTAGACGATGTCGATGCGGTTCATGGTTCGTCCCTCACGGAGTTGGATTGTGCGGCCGGCGATCGGGGTTCCGGAACGATCTGCAATCCGCCCGAGGAGTTGGCTGTGGCCATGAGTGCTTCGATCCAGTCGCGGTTCAGCGTGGGCGAACGACTACCGAAATACTTGTAGGCGATGGGAATGCCGGGGTGCAGCCAGATCGTGCTCCGCCCGTCCCCGGCCCGCGGGTCGTCGCGCCAGCTGAAATAAAATGATTCTCCGCGACGCAGTTTGGCGCCGATGACAACCTGGATATGAGCCAGGACGCGATCGTCGAAGTCCGCGGTCAGGGTCGAGTCGTAGGTCAATTTTCCCATGTCTCGCTCCTGCTCGCGTGCAATCGATGTGGTCGGCGTTCAGTCCCGCAGGTAGTGCTCCAACCGTGGTACGTGCAGCAGTGCCAGCGCGCGTTTCTCAATCTGTCGCACCCGCTCGCGGGTGACCCCTTCGATGTGGGCGATCTGATCGAGGGTACACGGCTCGTTGCCGTCGAGGCCGAACCGTGCCCGCAGAATGGAGCGTTCCCGGGGCGGCAGGGTGTCGAGGAAATAGCGGATGTCCGCTGCCCGCAGGGTCAGTGTGGCATGTTCGTCGGGCTGCGGAAGGTCGTCGTCGATGATGAGCTCGGCCATGTCGCCGGCGCCGTCGCCGACGGGGGTGTGCAGGGAGATCGGTTCGTTGTCGTACTGCAGTAATCGCAGCACATCCCGCACGGGAAGTTGGGCGGCTTCGCCGATCTCCCGTGCTGTGGGATCGCGGTCGAGCACGCTCGTCAGGTCGCGCCGGATGCGCTTGATCTTGTTGAGCTTTTCGGCGGTGTGCACCGGGATTCGGATCATGCGCGATTTGTCGGCCATGCCGCGGTGGATGGCCTGCCGAATCCACCAGGTGGCGTAGGTGGAGAACTTGTAGCCGGTCATGAAGTCGTACTTCTCGACGGCGCGAACCAGCCCCATATTGCCGTCCTGCACGAGGTCCATGATCGGCACTCCGCGCCCGGAATAGTGCTTGGCGATGCTCACGACCAGTCGTAGGTTGGCTTCGATGAACTGGTTCTTGGCGCGGCGCCCGTCGTGCACCAGCCAGGCCAGCTCGCGCGCATCGGCCGAATCACGGGTGCCGGAGCCTTCGCCCTGCAGCAGTCGCGCCTCAGCGAAAAGTCCCACCTCGATGCGGCGAGCCAGGTCGACTTCCTGCTCGGCGTTGAGCAGGCTCCCCTTGCCGATGCGGCGCAGGTAATCGCCGAAGGCATCCGTTGACGCGGCGTTGTAATTGCCCGGCGCGGCGGCGCGGCGGGGTGGTGCCGCGGTGGTGCGGGTTTCCTGCACGGTGGTCGTCATGGTTGTGCGCCCCCACATTTGCTCTTCCTGCCGTGTGTGATATTCATGGCGACCTCCCCGTACTTTCGGAGTCATTAGTACACCCCCGAACGGGGTGGATAGCAAGGGGTTGACTTCTTGCTCGGTCCACAGTACCTGAGGTTTTTTCGTCTTCTCAACCCTGGACATTACGAGTTTGAGACAGGCGAAACGCGCGCCGGCTCCGCGTAGGCTGACAGCATGAGCGAACAGGTATCCGAAATCTTCGACGCGAGCCAGTGGAGGGCCGCTGCGGGCTTCGAGAATCTCACCGATCTCACCTACCACCACGATCTCAGCGGCCGCATCGCCCGCATCGCGTTCGATCGGCCCGAGGTGCGCAACGCCTTTCGGCCCCGTACCGTCGACGAGTTGTTCGCGGCCCTGGAAGACGCGCGCACCAACTCGAAGATCGGCGTCGTGCTGCTCACCGGAAACGGCCCGAGCGCCAGGGACGGCGGCTGGGCCTTCTGTTCCGGCGGCGACCAGCGCATACGCGGCCGCGACGGCTATAAATACTCCGAGGGCGACACGGCGGCCGGCATCGACCGGGGACGCGCGGGACGCCTCCATATTCTGGAAGTGCAGCGGCTCGTCCGCTTCATGCCCAAGGTGGTCATCGCCGTCATTCCCGGCTGGGCCGCCGGCGGCGGACACTCGCTGCACGTGGTTTGCGACCTGAGCATCGCGAGCGCCGAGCACGGCAAGTTTAAGCAAACGGATGCCGACGTCGGCTCGTTCGACGCCGGTTACGGCAGCGCCTACTTCGCCCGCCAGGTCGGCCAGAAGGCTGCCCGCGAGGTGTTCTTCTTGGCGCGGGAGTATTCCGCCCAGCGCGCCCTCGAGATGGGCGCGATCAACGCGGTCGTGCCGCACGCCGAGCTGGAGACGGTCGCGCTGGACTGGGCCCGCGAAATTCTGACCAAGTCACCCACCGCCATTCGCATGCTCAAATTTGCTTTCAATGCCGTGGACGACGGCCTGGTTGGCCAGCAGGTGTTCGCCGGCGAGGCGACCCGTCTGGCCTACGGCACCGACGAGGCCGTTGAAGGGCGGGACTCCTTTCTGGAGAAGCGCGAACCCGACTGGTCGCCGTACCCCTGGCAGTACTAACGTGGGCGGGGACTCGTGAGGCCGCTTCGGGTGCTCGCGCCGGAGCATCCGCTGGACTTTCTCGCGGTCTTGCGGGATGCGCTCGCCGGCAGCGGGCCGGCCGTGCTGCCGGTGCCGGTCGGTGCCGGCCCGCCCGAATCCGACGCGAGAGCTCACCTCAGGGACGTGCCGAAACGCGTCGCCGTGGTGATCGAGACCTCGGGGTCAACCGGCACGCCCAAGCGGGTCATGCTCGCCACCAACGCCCTGCTGGCTGCGGCCGCGGCCTCGGCCGTGGCTCTAGGCGGGGCCGGACAGTGGCTGCTCGCCCTGCCAGTGCACTACATTGCCGGGGTGCAGGTGCTCGTGCGGTCCATTGCCGCCGAGACCACCCCGCTCGTGCTGCCACCTGGCCACTTCGACCCGCAGGATTTTCGGCGGCTGGCCGAGACCATGACCGAACCGCTGCGCTACACCGCGCTCGTTCCGGTGCAGCTCGCTCGCCTGCTCGACGCAGCAGATGACCCGGCCCTGTTGGCCGTGCTGCGACGCTTCACCGCGATTCTGGTCGGCGGGCAAATAATCCAGCCCGGCCTCATCGCGCGGGCGGCCGAACTCGACGTGCGCGTCGTGCGCACCTACGGGTCGTCGGAGACTGCCGGCGGTTGCGTCTACAACGGTGTTCCCATCGGGGACACCCTCGTGCGCGTCGTCGACGGGCAGCTCGAGCTGTCGGGTTCCGTACTCGCCGAGGGCTACCTCAACGACGAAGCGCGTAGCACCGACCGCTTTGCGCTGGAGCACGGTGTGCGCTGGTATCGCACCGGGGACCTCGGCGAGGTCGACCCGCAGAGTGGCCGCGTCACGGTGCTCGGCCGGGCCGACAACGTAATCATCTCGGGCGGCGAGAAGGTGTCGCTCGATGCCGTCGAACGCATCGTGCGCGCGTATCCGGGGTTCGAGCAGGCCGTCGTGGTCGGCGCGGACGACGAGACCTGGGGGCAGGTGCCGGTCGTGGTGGTGGCCGGGGGAGCTATCGACGGGGGGTTGGCGGCATCCGTTATGGCGGTGCTGGGGCGAGCGGCACGGCCGGCACGCGTCGTGCGCGTACCGGAGATTGTGCTGCTGGCTTCGGGCAAGCCCGATCGCCGCGCGCTGGCTGCTGCTGCGCTGGCCAGTACGATGGGGGCGTGGCACAAGGAGCTCGGCCGGTCAGGCCCAAACAACAACGATTGAACCCCGCGGCGAAGCTGGCTGGTGCTGATGCCGGCGGCAGGACCAGTGGCAAATCAGGCCATCCGGCCTTCAAGAACGGCCCGCCGCGCAAGGGACCGGCCGCGAGAAAGCCGGCTACGGCCGCCGACTGGATCTCCGGCGCGCGACTGCGCACCCTGCCGCTCGCCATTGCTCCGGTCTTGCTCGGCACCGGTGCTGCCATCGTCGCGAGCGGCCCCGGGGTCTACCACCCGGTGCGCGCGCTGCTCGCGCTCGCCGTTGCCCTGCTGCTGCAGATCGGCGTGAACTACGCCAACGACTACTCCGACGGAATTCGCGGTACCGACGCCTTTCGCGTCGGACCGGCCAGACTCACCGGCGGCGGTGTCGCCAACCCGCGCACCGTGCTGCGCGTGGCCCTCGTCTTCTTCGGCCTCGCTGCCGTGGCCGGCCTGACCCTCGTTGTGCTGACCCAATACTGGTGGCTGCTGATCGTCGGCGTGGTCGCCCTCGCCGCTGCGTGGTTCTACACCGGCGGCAAGAAGCCCTACGGCTACCTCGGACTGGGCGAACTGTTCGTCTTCGTGTTCTTCGGACCGGTGGCCACCGCCGGCACGACCTACGTGCAGGTCGGTGAATTCACGACGGAGAGCGTGCTCGGCGGCGTGGCTATGGGACTGATCGCCTGCGCGGTGCTCATGGTCAACAACCTGCGGGACATCGTTCCCGACAAGGCCGCCGGCAAACGCACCCTCGCGGTGCGTATCGGCAGCACGGCCTCCCGGGTCGTGTTCTGCGTCTTCCTGCTGCTGCCGTTCGGGATCGCGGGGTTCTTCAGCGTGTTCTATCCGCTGGGAATCTTCACGTTCTTCGTGCTGCTCCTCGCGCTTCCGGCCTGCCTCATCACGATCACCGCGACGTCGGCGAAAGAGCTCATCCTCGCGCTGAAGCTGACGAGCCTCGCGGCGCTCGCCTACGGCCTGCTACTGGGACTTACCTTCGCGTTCTGAGTCGGTCTGTTCCTGCGTGTTCAAAGCCAGATCCTCGATCTCGGAATCCGGGTTCACCGGCTCTTTGTCGGGGTGCCGCGCCCGGTAGAGGTCCCGGGCAACACTCTCGCGGGACTTGCCCAGCAGCAGATACGACAGGCACAATCCGAGCAGAGCGGCGATCACGGCCGCAGCCCAGGGCCAGAATCCCAGGGACAGCAGAACCACCAGGGGAACGGCGAACATGAGCACGCGCAAAACGGAGTAGTACAGCCAGGGAGCCACGAATTTCATGGATCCAGCTTAGAATGCCGCGGCTGGGCATCCGCACATGTCTCTCACGGGCAAGCGGCTTACAATCGAGTCATGCCCAAGCTCTTGATCGGACTAGGACTGGCCCTGGTCATTCTCACGGTCTACACCCTCGTGGACTGTGCCGTGTTCGACCGCAAGCGCATTCGCGGATTGCCGCGCTGGGTCTGGATTTTCGTCATCGTGCTGGTACCGCTGATCGGGCCGCTGCTCTGGCTGCTCGTCGGCCACGGACGCACCACTCCCACCACCCGATCCTTCCGATCGGTCGCTCCCGATGACGACCTGGATTTTCTGCGTGGGCTTAATGGTGGCGGTGTTGCCACCGCTACGGGAGAGAATCGCCCGTTCAACGAGAAAGACCAGCAGGAGCGCATTCGTCGCATGGAGCAGGACCTCGCCGATCTCGACAAGAACGACCCGACACCGAACACGGGCGGTGCCGCTGGCACCGCCGATACAGCTGGTGTCGACCCGAAAAAGAAGAAGAAGAACGAACCGGGCGAGGGCGAGCAGCCTGGCCGTCGGGATGCCTGAGAAGATCGCTGTAAAGGCAAACCGCAAGAGCCCGGCGACCGATTTCAGCATCGCCCTCCTGAACGAATTCGTTCGCCTCGGCGTGCGTGACCTGGTGCTCTGCCCCGGAGCACGGTCGCAGGCCCTCGCCCTGGTGGCGGCCGAGCTGGAGCGGGCCGGCAGCATTCGCTTGCATGTGCGCACCGACGAACGCAGCGCCGGTTTTCTCAGCGTCGGCCTCGCCCTCGAATCGGGCCTGCCCGCCCTCGTCGTGGTGACCTCGGGAACCGCCGTTGCCAACCTGCACCCGGCCGTGCTCGAGGCACACCACGCCGGGGTGCCGATGATTCTGCTCACGGCGGACCGCCCGGCCGAGCTGCGCGGCATCCGCTCGAATCAGACCACGGTGCAGGCCGGCCTGTTCGGGGTCGCCGCCCGGCTGTGCCTCGACGTTCCGGCGCCGGTCGGTGAACCCGATGAGGCCGGTATCGCCGCGGCGCTCGCGCGGCAGGCAATGGATGCCTCCACCGGCGTTGCGACCACCGCTCCGGGCCCCGCGCAACTGAACCTGGCCTTTCGCGAGCCGCTGTCGTCAGCACTGTCGGCGGCGCTGCCGACGGGACTGCCAGCGGTGACGGCCGTGGCCCGCGTTGCTGCTGGCGGGTCGACCGACGGACCGGCGATGCTGCTCGCGCCGGGACCGCGCACGGTCGTCGTGGCCGGAGACGGTGCTGGATCAGCGGCCGAAGAACTGGCGCATGCCGGCGGCTGGCCGTTGCTCGCTGAGGTGTCGAGCGGCGCCCGGTTCGGACCGAACCTGATCGTCCACTACCGGGAACTACTCGCTGCGGTCGATCTCGGCGGGCAGGTTGAACGCGTGATCGTGTTCGGCCACCCCACGCTCAGCCGGGAAATCCCGGCCCTCATCGCCCGCGACGGAGTCGAGACCATCGTCGTCGCCCCGACCGGACTCGAATGGTATAACCCCGGCCACGCCGCGCGCGCCTTCACCCGCTCGATCGGAGTTGATGCGGCGTGCGCGGCGGCCGCAGGTACCCGGGCCGGCCGCGAGTGGCTGGGTCGCTGGGTGATGACCGGCCGGGCGCTGGCCGAGGCAACGGCCGACGAAGGCCGGGCGCCGATCGACAAACGCGGCATCACCCGCGCCGAACTCGCCGTGTTGCGCGCGCCGCTGACCCGGGCGCTGCTCGTGGACGCGGTGTGGCGGGCATCATGGCCGCACGACCGGCTCGTGCTCGGCGCCTCCCGGCTCATTCGCGAGGCCGACAAGCGGGTGCCAGGTAAGAAGATCACGGTGCTGGCCAACCGCGGACTGGCCGGCATCGACGGCACCATTGCGACGGCGCTCGGTGTGGCACTCGCGAGCCAGGCCGAACCGGAGCCTCGCTCGGTCGGGGTGACCCGGGTTCTGCTGGGCGACCTCACCTTTCTGCACGACGTCGGGTCGCTGTTGCTCGCCCCCGGCGAGACCCAACCCCGGGTTCAGGTCATCGTCGGCGTCGATGGTGGCGGTAGCATCTTCGACGGCCTCGAGGTCGCGGCGACCGCGCCGCCCGAGGCGATGGAGCGGGTGCTCTACACCCCGCGCAGCGTCGACCTCAAGGCGCTCGCCGCTGCCTACGGATGGGACTACGAGCTGGCGGGCACCCGCAGTGACCTCGAGCGCGCCCTCACCGGTGCCCCGACCCGTCCCGCAATCCTTGAGGTTCCGCTCGTTCGGTAGCGCCCTCGCGGGCCGGACGGGCGGCGGTGAACGTGGCGGAGGCGGCGAGGCCGCCCGTGCCACGGGGCACCAGGGCCACCGTGGCGCGGCTGGCCTTGGCCAGCTGCGCGACGATGGCGAGGCCGAGGCCGCTCCCCGCGCTGTCGGAGCGTGCCCGCCAGAACCGGTCGAACGCCCGGGAGCAGTCCTCGACGTTCAGGCCGGGGCCTTCGTCGAGCACCTCGAGTTGCACGGTCACCGTCACCGGCAGCGCCGGGCCGTGGTGGCGACCCGGGCGGTCGACCCGCGCGGCGGGGACCTTCGTGGTGACCCGCACGATGATCGTGGTGTTGCCCGGGCTGACCGACAGCGCGTTGTCGACGTAGTTGTCAAGAATCTGTTCGGCGGCGGTGGAGACCGCCGAAATTGACGCTGTGAGCGGGCCGTCATAGCGAATCGTGACGGCTGATTCCTGGGCGAGAGCCTGCCACTGCTCCACCCGTTCACGAGCAATCTCTGCGAGGTCGACGGTCACCAGCGTCGTCGACCGGCCCTCGGTGCGACTGAGCAGCAGCAGTCCCTCGACGATCGTGCCCAGGCGGTCGGCTTCGGCTTCGGCGGCCGCCAACCGAACGGCAGCGCCCGCCGGGTCGGTGGACACCAGGCTTCCGGCGCGTTCCAGCTTGAGGCGCAGGGCGGTGAGGGGCGTGCGCAGCTGGTGCGAGGCATCCGCTGCGAAACGTCGTTGCTCCTGCAGCAGGGTGTCGAGGCGTTCGGCCATGATGTTGAACGAGCGGGACAGGGAACGCAGTTCGGGGGCGCCGCTGGACTCGTCCGCCCGGGCGCTCAGATCGCCGCTCGACAGGCGCTCGGTGGCATCCTTCAAGAGCTTGAGCCGACGCGTGACCGAGGTCGAGAAGATGTAGCCGACGATGCCGGCGAGCAGCACCGTGGTGAGGGCGACGATTCCGAGCATGCGGATCTGGTCGTTGACGGCGTCGTCGACGACCTGTTCCGGATAGGTCAGGCGCACCGCGCCGTAGACTTCGTCGCCGCTGAACACGGGAACGGTCACGTACAGAAGCTGCACCTGGAGGGTGTCGGAATACCGACTTCCGGACATGATCTGACCACCGAGGGCGCCGGTGATCTCCGGGCGGGAAGCGTAGTCATTGCCGATGCTGGACTGGTCATCGTCGCTCGTGGCGATCGCCGTTCCGGCCGTGTTCACGATGACCACCCGCGCGCCACCCGAATCGCGGTAGGTGCGGGCGAGAGCGGCCAGGCCCGAGTCATCGTCGGCAATGGCCGATTCCAGCGCCTCCTCACTGCGGCCAGCGAGCACAAACGCGTCCCGTTCCAGGGACGTGATGATGCGGTCACGCTCGACCGTGCGCAGGTACCTGCTCAGCGGCACGTCCTGCACGAGCAACATGAGCAGGGTGACCGCGATGAACGCCGCCATCAGCCGCCATTTCATGCGCGAGGCTCGGCCGGCTGCTCGAAGCGAAAGCCGACGCCACGCACCGACTGGATCCAGCCGGGGTCACCGAGTTTCTTGCGGATCGCCGCGATATGGGCGTCGAGGGTCTTGGTGGTGCCGTACCAGTTGGTGTCCCAGACATCGTGCAGGATGTCGGCCCGGCGCAGCGCGGCACCGGGTTCATCCGAGAGGTACACGAGCAGGTCGAATTCCTTTGCGGTGAGGTGCACGGGGTTGCTGCCGAGCAGCACTCGCTGGGCTCTGGTGTCGATGAGGAGCGGGCCGAAGCGGCGCTCGGTCGTGGGCGGGGCATCCGCTTCGGTGGTGCCGGTGCGGCGGGACACGGCGCGGATGCGGGCGACGAGCTCGCGCATGCCGAACGGTTTCACGACGTAGTCGTCGGCACCGATTTCGAGGGCGATCACCCGGTCCATTTCGTCGTCCCGCGCGCTCACGACGATGATCGGGGTCTGTTCCTTTAAACGGATGGCGCGGCAGACGTCGGCACCGTCCATATCGGGCAGGCCCAGGTCGAGCAGAATGATGTCGGGGCGAAAGGAATCCACTGCGGCCAGCCCGGCCGTTCCGGTGGCGACGCGCAGGCTCTCGAAGTTGGCGTAGCTCAGCCCGTCGATGAGGCCGTCCGCGACGGCGGCGTCATCCTCGATCACTAGAACTCGCATGACCCTAGTCTGGCGTCCCGGCGGGTGGCAGACCGCCTCGACCAGGTCCGCGCCGATTTCTTGGCCAAACCTTGGATGTACGCCGGGCCGATGCTTACCGACGATTTCGTAGTCTCGAACCATGAAATCAAAAACGATGATGGTGCTCTCGGTTATCGGGGTGCTGGGAACGGCCGGCGCGGCGATGGCCGTCAACTCAGACGCACTGACGAGCGCGCCCGTCGGGCTGGTCGGACAGGCCACCACCGTGCTCGAACCGGCATCCACGCCGACGGCTACGCCGTCTGCCACGCCCGCACCCGCTGCGGATCCCGGCGCGACTTCGACGCTGCTGACACCCGGACCGGCCGGCTCGAGCACCGCAGCGCCCGCGGCCGGTACAGCCGAAGAATTAGCCGGGGACGACTCGAGCCCGACGCCCGCCTCGGTGCCGACCGCGCCCGTGGCCGGCACGTCGGGGGGCTCGGGCGCCTCGGGAGCGTACGACGACGATGACTTCGACTCCTCGCACAACGACTCCTCGCAGAACGATGAGAGCGACGACGATGAGGGCGACGACGATGAGAGCGACGACGCGGATGACGATGACTAGGCGCCGTCGGCCAGCCCATCACGCACGCAACATCACCGGGGCGGCGAGCGCGCTCGCGCTCGTGGGCATGGTCGCCGGATTTCAGATCGGCGCGGCAGCCGATGAGGTGACGCTCGCCAACACCGGGAACGCACCGACCGGAGTCGCCGCCCCCGCGGTCGTTCCCGTGGCTGTCGACCCGGCGACCAGTGCACCGGCCGTGCCCGCTCCGGAGGCATCGGCGCCCATGGCCGCGCCCGCGGGCGCCGCTCCGGCTGCCGCCGCGCCCGCGCCGGAAGCAGCACCGGCGGCAGCC
>NZ_SOEY01000012.1 GCF_004402535.1 Cryobacterium glaciale
TCCGCCGTCGTGAACCCTGAACTAATAGACATTTCCCTGCCTCCTACTGATCATGAACTGACTCACAACCAGCCTGACGCAGAGGGTACGCGGGAGATCGGTTCTGGCCACAACTCCAGCGCAACCCGCCACGCTGGACTTGCGCCAGTGCGCCCGAGTTCCGCCTCCCGCGCACTGGCGCAACTCGCGCGCCTCGCGAAAGCGGCCCGCGACGAGCTCCCGACCGCTCGGTCAAGGCCGCGCAGGGCCTCACCGGGCGCAGTAGCCTGCCCCACTCGCCCGACCCCGAAGCCTCGTGAGCGCAGGCAGCCTCGCCCCCTAGTTCCGGACTGCTACGTTTGCTACACTCGCGGCATGAGAACAATCGCTCATCGTGACCTACGCAACAACAGTGCCGAGGTGCTCCGCGCCGTGCGGGATGGCGAGACTCTCCAGATCACCAATCACGGCGAGGTCGTCGCCGTGCTGTCCCCACCGCCCGTCGCAGCACTCGGCGGCATACGACACCGGGCGCCCCTGATCCGCGGCGGCTTTTCCAACATGCCGCTCTTCACTGTCGCCGTGAGTACCGAGTCCGCCCTGGACGAGTTGCGCGCCGAACGTTGATCACCTACTTGGATACCTCTGCCGTCGCCAAGCTCCTCGCCGACGAAGCCGAGACCAGCGCGCTCCGGGCGCATCTCGACAACAAAGTCGCCGGCGGGGACGCCGATCTGGTCTCGGCATGTCTTTTGGAAACCGAATTGCGGCGCATGGCCACACGAACAGGAATACCGCAGACCGCGGTCACTGACGTGCTCTCACGATTGGCCGTGCTGGATATGGACCGCAGCGTCTTCCGCGAAGCCGGGCTCCTCACGGGCGCCAGCTTGCGGAGCCTGGACGCCCTTCACATCGCCGCGGCGCTCCAAGCAGGAGCGAACGAGTTCATCACGTACGATGCTCGCCAGCAGGAGGCAGCCGAGGCCGTCGGCCTGCTCGTGCACACCCCGGGACGAACCTAGCCTCTTTTCAGCGAGCTGCAGACCTTCAAGTGTGCGCCCTTCACCAGCGGATGCCTTAACCCAGCGTCGCGCAAAC
This sequence comes from Cryobacterium glaciale, assembly GCF_004402535.1. GTDB lineage: Bacteria > Actinomycetota > Actinomycetes > Actinomycetales > Microbacteriaceae > Cryobacterium > Cryobacterium glaciale. The sequence goes on from NZ_SOEY01000012.1 coordinate 1,081, forward strand.
ACCACCATAAAGCGGATGCCGTCAGCCAGCCTCGCCCGGCATGTTGACCATGCCCTCGAGCTCGGCCTCGCTCACCCGCACCATGCTGCCGAACAGCGTCCACTCCGGTGCACCAATGGTGTCGCCGACGATGCAGTTGCTCGCGCCGACGTCGACCAGGTCGGGATCACGATTGCCGTCGGAGGCCTCGACGTACACGAAATACGCGCCGTCCTCGCGCGCAGCAACGAACGAGCCGGCAAAGTCAGCGAAGGTCACCAGGCCGGGATCCCCCGGGTAGAACCCAATCGTCTGCGCCTTGCAGAGCGCGTAGGCATCGATCGGTTCCAGCGGGCTGTCGGCCGTTCGCGCAGTCGGATCCGGCGTGATGGTGATGGTGGGAACCGGCGCGGCGCTCTCGGTCGCGTCCGGCGGCGCGGTCGTTGACACGCACCCCGTCAACACCAGCGCACACAGCGCCCCGGCCAGCAGTATTCGCGTAGGTTTCACCACGCCACCTTCTTTCAGCCACGGCCATGCAACATCACTTCACGCACCTTCACAAGGTGGCGGTTCAGACCGGCTGCACCAGATCACGCAGCACGTCTTGCAGACCCAGGCCGAACCGGGAGTAGTCCCCCGCGAGCCAGCCGCGCACGATCGGCCGCACGCGCAGTAGCCGGGCCGCCGGCAGCGCGCTCCGCCGGGTCTCGTGCGCCAACTTCGCCTCGATCAGGGCCAACACCGAAGCGGATGCCGCCGGCTCGCGCCAACAGCCGCGCGTTCCGAGCGGTGCGCGGTGCCTGCAGCCGTCCGAGGATCTGCACACGCTGCAGCTACTGGATCGATGCCGAAGGTGTAAGTCGATCGGCGAATAGCTCAAACGCTCGCGACTCCGGGGGAACATCAACCCGCAGGGCCGAACAGCTCAATATTTCGGTCAACCCGGTACTGCCATCGTTGGGTTCATCCCTAATGTCGAGCTGAACAACTCCCGGGGCCTCAGCATAGAACGGCACACGCTGCTCCTGTGCCGCTGGATCCAGCGGCACATAGCCGTAGGCGTCGCCAGCAACGTTGATATTGTTTCGGATCATCGAAAATGCTCGTGCGTTGTTTCCGGGGCCCCGATATTCGAGGTGCACCTCGAAGAGGCCCGGCTGATCAACAGACACGCGCACAGCGTTTGAACCGTCCATTGCACAACTTGCCGGAGTCCAGTCAGCAGACTCGGAGAGCGACCACAGCAGCGTCGAAGGAGAGCTTTCCTCAACCGTATAGCTCCGAAAAAGTTCGCGATAGAACCACCAGTTTGCGCTGAGGTTCCAGGTGATCCAGTCCGACACAATCGGGCTCGTTGTGATTACGCGTTGAGGGTGCTGTTCCATCGTGTCGATAAACATCAGACGCTGGCTGCCCAGAGCACCGATTACAGAATCCACCGGCATACCGTTTGTCGAATGCTGCAAGGCACTGTAAAGCCCGAAATACTCCTCGACGACAATTGAGTTGGACGCGCCCTTCATCTCCAGATGATCTGCGTAGTCCTTTGAGAGGTATCCGCCGAGGTCATTTTGGAAATAGAAATCAGGATTCGCTGCCAGGGCCGTTTGAGTCCCGCGCCCACCCTTGAACAGCAGGGCCGATCCGCTTCCGAGTCCGAGAACGACAATAACTGCCATCGCCACTATTGCGAGGGAGTGCCTCCGAGCGGCCCGTCGAACTGTTAACCGACGAGACAGCAACCGCTCGGCATCGTAAATGGCGGCCGCGGAAAAAACAAATATTCCCCAGAACAGAAATGCCAGAAAGTATCCACCGATGTGACCGCCGATCGTTGCCGCGGCACCACCCAAGAAGAGGGCCGCCCCTAAGTACACGAGTAGCCAGTCGTCGAAACGCCGGGTAAAAACACCCCGAACGAATAGAGCCATCAAAACAAGCAGAGGGAATAGAACCACAGGGTCAGCAAGAACGACCAAGAAATCCGAGAGTCCGTAAACGTGACTTCCCGGCTGCCAAGGGCCGAAGTACCAGAATTGGTCACCACGCACGTCGGTGAAGTTGAAAGTTAGGTACTGAAGAAAATTTCCCCAGGTGGCAAGTGCGCCCAAGGATAGGTATGACAATGCGGCGGTCAACCAGAGGACGGCGAGACCGCGTTTCGCAAATTTAATACGCGGTGACAGCAATAGCGCAATGGTAAGGAAGACGAGGAGGAGGGTTCCTGAGACCAGCCCATAGTCGTTTGACCACAGTGCAATCGTCGCCCCAGCCGCCCCTCCAACCGATAGTGCCTTAACCCACCAACGCCAATTGCTGGCGTATGCCCCCAAGGCCAATGCAGCGAGTGCGTAAGGCGCCAAAGCGCGAATTGGTCGCAGGCTGTTCCCTGGGGTACTCGCATAATCGATGACCATCGAGCAGGGAATACAGGGGTATTGCGCACGGGATACCACTTCGATCGCCGCGAACAGGAGAAGCAATGCGGTTGAGGAAGCCAGGACGGCGGTCAGCCAGGACCGGCTTCGCAGCATCAGCATCGAAGCCACCCCGGCACAAAATGAAAAAACCAGCAATCCCATGAAAGACGCCGCGAATTGCGATGCAGCGAGATTGGCACCAAGGAGCGTGAATAGGGGATAGAGGAGATAAAGTGGTCCGATTCCCAAGTATGGATAGAAATCCAACCCAGGCACCTCACCCGAAGCCAACCGATTCAACCCGCTAAAGGTTTGAAAAGCACCATCGATGTGAAAAGTTGGTACCAGGATTGAGGCCCTCCACGCTGCTACCGCTAGTAGCACAACGTCAAAAACCAGCAACCCGACAATAATTGCGAGCCTGGACTTGATTCCCTGAATCGACTGGATAACACGAAAGGTCTCTTGCTTAGACGATTTCATTGCTCTCTCGGTATTTTTAAAGCGGACAAACGGTACTCCTAGCCTTAGCCGCTTCCGCAAGCGTTTAAATTCGGATCCACCGGAGCCAAATCAGCCCTGCCACCGAGGTGGCGTACACGCTACTGGCGCACGCTATCCAGATTGTCGCGATACCACTGAACTGTGGAGCGCAACCCGGCCTCGAGGTCAATCGCAGCGCTCCAGCCCGCTTCGGCCAGCTTCGAGACATCAAGGAGTTTCTGCGGTGTGCCGTCGGGCTTCGTCGTGTCCCATTCGGTCACACCACTGAAACCGACGACTTGGGCGACGGTCTCCGCAATCTCCCGAATTGTCACATCCTGGCCCGTCCCCACGTTGACCTGCTCGGGGCCATCGTAATGCTCCATGAGGTGCAGGCAGGCCGCTGCCATGTCGTCTACGTGCAGAAATTCACGTCGCGGCGTTCCGGTTCCCCAGTTCGTGACTGACGAAACGCCCGAAGAAACCGCATCGTCATACCGACGAATCAATGCCGGAAGAACGTGCGATCCCTTCAGAGAGAAGTTATCCCCTGGCCCGTAAAGGTTCGTCGGCATCGCCGAGATCCAGGGCAGGCCGAATTGGCGGCGCACTGCTTGAATCTGCAGAATGCCGGCAATTTTGGCGATCGCATAGGCGTCGTTGGTGGGTTCAAGGTGCCCGGTCAACAGGGAATCTTCCTTGATCGGCTGCGGTGCGAGTCGAGGGTAGATGCAGCTGGAACCGAGAAACAACAGCCTCTCCACTCCGTGCTTCACCGCAGCGTCGATAACATTTACCTGAATCCGCAGGTTGTCACTGAGGAAATCGACCGGGTACGTGTCGTTGGCAAGGATCCCTCCTACCTTCGCCGCCGCGAGAACGACATAGAGCGGCTTAGTCTCAGCGAAGAACGCGAAGACCGCGTCCCGGTCCTTCAGATCCAGCTCAGCCGAGGACCGACCAATAAGATCGGTGAATCCCTCCGATTGCAGTCGTCTCCAAATCGCCGAGCCAACGAGCCCTCGGTGTCCGGCCACGTAGAACGTGCTCGACCGTTCGAGTGCGCCCGGGGTGAAATTGACCGTATCGCGGGCCGCGATGTCAGTCATTGCTACTTCGTGCCCCAGCTGGCGAGCTTGACCTGATCGATCCACTTGCCGCCAGCGTGAGACAGCACGGCAATGTCGGCGTCGACCATGATGCGGGCTAGTTCAGCGGTGTCGACGGTGGCCTTCCAGCCCAGCTTGTCTTCAGCGTGAGAGGCGTCGCCCACGAGGGCGTCGACCTCGGTGGGGCGCAGGTAGCGTTCGTCGAAGCGCACGTGCTTCTCCCAGTCCAGCCCCGCGTGCTCGAACGCGGTGGAGACGAAGTCGCGCACCGAGAAGTTGCCGCCGGTGGCGAGCACGAAGTCGTCGGGTTCGTCGGCCTGCAGCATGCGCCACATGCCCTCCACGTATTCGGCGGCGTAGCCCCAGTCGCGAATGCTGTCGAGGTTGCCAAGATACACGTGGTTCTGCGTGCCGGCCTTGATCGCGGCGACGGCCCGGGTGATCTTGCGCGTTACGAAGGTCTCGCCGCGGCGCGGCGACTCGTGGTTGAACAGAATGCCGTTGACGGCGAACATGCCGTAGGCCTCGCGGTAGTTCTTAGTGATCCAGTAGCTATAGACCTTGGCTGCGCCGTAGGGCGAGCGCGGGTAGAACGGGGTGAGCTCGTTCTGCGGCGGCGGGGTGGCACCGAACATCTCCGACGACGACGCCTGGTAGAACCGGCACTGAATGCCGGCCATGCGCACGGCCTCGAGCAGCCGAATGGTGCCCATGCCGGTGGTGTCGGCGGTGTGCTCGGGCTCGTCGAACGACACCCGCACGTGCGACTGCGCCGCCAGGTTGTAGACCTCGTCGGGCTTGATCTCCGCCAGCAGCGTGACCAGCCGCGAACCGTCGCTCAGGTCGCCGTAGTGCAGAAACAGCTTCGCGCCCTCGTCGTGCGGGTCCACATAGAGGTGATCGATGCGCGACGTGTTGAAAGTGGATGCCCGGCGAATAAGCCCATGCACCTCATACCCCTTGGCAAGCAACAGCTCAGCCAGGTACGACCCGTCCTGTCCGGTGATGCCGGTAATGAAAGCACGCTTGGCCATGGAAGATCCCTACTGTCTGGCTTGAAGGGCATGACTCTGCACGCGGTGATCCGCTGCCAAGCCCCTAAGTAATCGAGCTTACCCAGCAATCACGTGCTGGCTGCCCAGCTACTGACTCAACGACTGGATATCGGCATCGACCATGAGCGTGACCAGCTGGTCGAAGTTCACGCTCGGAGCCCAGCCGAGTGCCTTGAGGCGACTCGGATCGCCGACGAGTTCCTTGGGATCCGCCGGGCGGTAGAACGCCGGATCGATAACCACATGGCTGCTCGAATCAGTCACGCCGATGTGGGCGAACGCGGCCTCAACGAAGTCGCGCACACTGTGAGCAACACCGGTCGCCACGATGAAATCGTCTGCGTTGTCAGCCCGAGAAATGCGCACGAGAGCGTCGACGTAATCGGGGGCATAGCCCCAGTCGCGGAAGACATCGATGTTTCCCAACACCACATGATCGGAGAGACCCAGTGAGATGCGCGCGACTTCACGCGAGATCTTGCGGGCCACGAACGACTCCGGGCGCGTCGGCGATTCGTGATTGTAAAGAATCGCCGAACTCGCGAACATGCCGCGCTTGCGGTACACGCTGATCATTTCGTGAGCAAACGACTTGGCCGCGCCATACGGTGTGACCGGGTCCCGCAGGGTTCGTTCTGTCTGCGGAACGTCGGTCGCATCTCCGAAGATCTCTGCGCTCGACGCCTGCACGAAACGCACGGATTGCCCGGTACGTTCGCCCAGCACCCACGCGGCCTGGAGAAGCCGCACCGGACCCACGCCGAGCACGTCGGCGGTCTCGGCCGGAAAGTCCCAGGATCGAGCCACCGAGGTGTTGCCGGCAAGGTTGAAGATGACGTTGGGGCGCACCTCGTCCATGAGATCAACGATGCCCAGCGGGTCGCTCAAATCGCAGGTGTGCGCGGTCACGCCTGGCACGTCCGTGATGAGACGGTCCGATCCTCCGGTGGAGTGGCACATGCCGTGCACATTATGGCCCTCGGTGGCCAGCCGCTGCACGAGATACATCCCGTCCTGGCCATTCGCCCCGGTTACCAGGACTCGTTGCGTGTCATTTCGAGGCGTCATGAGTTCTTTCTCTGGTGGGCCGCTCGATAGGCCTGAACATGAACGTCGCCACATTTCTCCCACGTGAACTTGGTCACCTGAATTAGGCCGGCTGTGGTGAGGTCCTGTCCCCGGTTCACTGCCTCGATGATTCCCGCGGCGATCGCCTCGGGATCGTAGGGATCGAATTGAACGGCTGCATCCCCCACGACCTCGGGAATTGATCCAGCGTTCGATGCCGCTACCGGGCAGCCCGAGGCCATTGCCTCCAGCGGCGGCAGGCCGAAGCCCTCGTAGAGGCTCGGGAAGACTAACGCGGCAGCTGATCGATACAGCCGTAAAAGTTCCTGCTGCTCGACCAGTCCTCCGCGGTCGACCCAATCGGGGAGGTCGCCCAGGCCGTCGAGCCCTCCCCCGGTCAGCACCAGGCGCAGATCCGGCAGCTGCTGGCGAGCAAGTTCCATGGCGGCGATCAAGCGCGCGTGGTTCTTGTGCGGCCAGCCACGTGCTGGGTATAGGACAAAGTTTTCCCGCGGGCCGACGTTGGGAACGAACTTTGCCGTATCCACGCCGAGGTGCGCAACGTGGATGCGGTCCGGGTCCAGGCCGAGACTGTCAACCATGCGTTCCTTGGCGAAGTGGCTGATCGTAACTACAGCATCCGCTCGCGCTGCGAAGCCCTCGTAGAAGCGACGCCGATAAAGCAGTTCCGGCCGGCTGAACAGGTGCGGCAATTCAAGGTGTTGCACGTCCAGCAAGGTCTGAACGGATGCCTGCGTGCGACTCGGAGTCGGCATGGGAACGGTAAAGGGATAGTGGACGACATCCGCATCCGCCATGCTGCGCCGAATCGAGTGCGTTCGCGCTGCGATCCGTGCGAGGCCAACGAGTCGCTCGCGGGTACTCAAGCCGACCCTGACTGACTCGATGACGTGTTCGGCAATTCCGGCGCTGAACCCTCGAGCAGATGCCGGCAGGTAGGCTTTCGCCTCCACCGAATTTTGGTGGGCCAACTGCTCGGTGAGCGCGCTGGCATATGTTTCGCTTCCGCCCATGCCGCCGCGCACGAGCGTAAGCATGGACAGCGCGACGCGCAAGGACCCGATCATGTGCTTCACTCCAAGATTCACTAAACCAGCGGATGGCATGCTACGGACTGGCAAACGTTGACCGCAGCGCAGCGCCAAAACTTAGGCTTGAGCGCTCACACGACGTGCCGCGAAAGCGGATGCCCATCGGATCGGATAGTTCCACAGTGGACTGAGCGGGCGCAGTCGGGCCGGCAGATGACGGCGCTTGACGGCTTCTGACTCGAGGCTCGAATTCAGACGGTTGGCCACGGTCAGGGAGTCCGGGTGCCAGCGAAAGGCTGAGACCGGTACCCGCGTTGAGATGAATTTGCCATGGCTGCGCAATTTGAGGAAAGCATCAAGGTCCATGGCGTACTTGAGCGTGACATCGAATCCGCCGATAGCTTCGAGGGCGTCCAGGCGAATCATGGTGCCCGGGTGGGGAATCAGATCCGGGCCCCAAGCGAGGAGAAAGGTTGCCAAGGCGCCAGCGTTGCTGGTCGCCAGCTTCTTGCCGGTGGGGTCGATGTATTCGCATCCCCCGAAGGCAAGTACAGCGGATGCATTTTGGTCGAGCAGGCGCTGCAGCCGCAAGAGACCGCCAGGTCGAAAGAGATCGTCGTCACCGATCCACGCGTAGTAGCGTTCGCCGTCGCGCACGGTGAGGCCGCAGTTGATCGCCGCTGAGATGCCTGTTTTCGGATCGTCGACGATTACGGCACCAAACGTGGCAGCCATGTCTCGTGCCTCAACGGCCCCGACCGGGGCAACGACAACGAGCGTTAGTGCTACGTCACCGCGTTGCTGTTCTACCGCTTCAAGAGTCTCGCGAAGGCTTTCAATTCGGTCACCGAGGGTGGGGAGGACGACAAGAATTTCAGAGCTAGTCATAGTGTGGCGGTGGCCGCGCACCTTTCGATGTGAATTCTGGGGATCTCCTTTATGATCCCATGGATTGGAACACGACATTCCAGCCGTACACCGACAGCGCCCGCACGCCTGGGAGCCCCGAATCACGAGCCCTGTCTTAGTAGGATTAGCTAATATGCACCCCCGTCAGGCACAGACTCTCATCGTTCTCCCAGCTTTCAACGAAGAGGAGTCTGTCGAAGCGGTTATCGCCGAAGTTTTTGCGGCCCTTCCAGACATGCACGTACTCGTGGTTGACGACGGCTCGACCGACCGAACCGCACTCCGCGCCCGCAAGGCCGGCGCATTGGTCGCCCGCCTTCCTTTCAATCTGGGAGTCGGCGGGGCAATGCGCCTCGGATTCAAATATGCGCTGGAGCACGGCTATTCCAACGTCGTTCAGGTTGATGCTGACGGTCAGCATGATCCAGCCGAAGTTCGTTCACTCGTCAACGCCCTCGACCGAGCCGATGTCGTTCTGGGGGCGCGCTTTGCTGGCGGGGGTGACTACGCGGCACGCGGCCCGCGTCGGTGGGCGATGACGGTCCTGGCCGTCATCATTAGTCGTTTGGCGAAGTCCAGACTGACCGACACGACATCCGGGTTCCGGGCAAGCGGCCCGCGCGCTGTGCGTCTCTTCGCGGAAACTTATCCGGCGGAGTATTTGGGCGACACCATCGAGTCCTTGGTCATAGCGGCCCGAGCTGGTTGTTCGGTCACGCAAATCCCCGTCGCCATGCGCCCACGCGCCGGGGGCGTTCCGTCTCACCATCCGCTGAAAGCTGCGGCCTACCTCGGCCGTGCCTGCATGGCCCTACTTTTCGCACTGGCGCGCCCCCGAGCAACCCTTCGGGGACAGGAGATCACTTCATGACCGCCACCAGCTACATCCTCGGAATCGCTGCGGCGCTCCTCACTCTCGCCGTGGTCATTGAGATGCTCAGGCGACGGCGCCTGCGCGAACGCCACGCCACGTGGTGGCTCATCGCGGGCACTCTTGCACTAATCGTGGGCGTTTTCCCGAAAACCCTTGAGTGGGCAGCCGATGTTGCCGGCGTTGCGATCCCGATCAACCTCGTCTTTTTCGTCAGCGTCGTCATTCTCTTTCTGGTGTGCATTCAGCACAGCTCGGAGTTGACGAAACTTGATGACCAGACACGAACCTTGGCCGAGCAGACCGCCTTGCTGGAGCTGCGCATCCGCGAGTTGGAGCAGAACACGCAATCATCGATCGAGGCGGACGACCAGTGAAACGCAGTTTGGCGATCTTTGCCAGCGCGTGGTTGACTCTTTCCTTGCTTGCCGGCGCGTGGGCGATGGCAACACCAATATCCGGCGCTCCTGACGAACCAGCGCACATCATCAAGGCGGCATCAGTTGTTCGGGGTCAGTTCGTGGGAACCCCTTCCGAAAACGGCCACACGGTGAATGTGCCGCAATATATAGCCTCGACCCATGCAGTGACATGTTTCGCCTTCCAACCTGAGGTTGCCGCTGACTGCGCAGACTCCGTTCCGCTCGGTGACGACACGATCATTCCGGCTGAGACGTCCGCTGGTCTGTATAACCCGGTCTACTACGAGCTCGTGGGCTGGCCAAGCCTGCTGGTGAACGACGAGAGCGGCATTTACCTCATGCGCATCGTGAGTGGCATGGTCGCCTCGGCCTTTCTCGCACTCAGTTTTGTTCTCATCGCATCGTGGTCGCGCCGAGTATTGCCGATGCTTGGACTCGTCGTCGCCTGCACACCTATGGTGTTTTTCTTGAACGGCGTCGTGAATCCGAATTCTCTGGAGACTGCCGCCACTCTGGCTGCCTTTGTGGCGCTGCTTTCCGTCGTCCTACAACCCAACGAGCGGCTGCTCAACCACCGCTTGATCATTTTGGTTGTTTCATCGGCGTTTGCTGTCAACACACGCGGTCTTTCTCCACTGTGGCTTGCCGTTGTTCTGGTCATACCGCTGGCGCTTCTGTCGTGGAAATCTCTGTTGGCCCTCATCGGTCGAAAACAGGTGATCTGGGCGATCGGCGCAATCTTCGCATCCACTGGTGTCGCCATTCTCTGGATGCTGTCGAGCAATTCCCTCGCGGCTGGAATCTCGACGGATGAGGTTGTCACCGACTATCCCGGAGTCGGATCGAGTTTCCTGGTCGGGTTCGTCAATGTCTTCTCGGAGACCTTCGGCTTCGCGAATGGCCTTGTTGGCCAATTCGGCTGGCTGGACACAACGGCTCCCGCAGTGACGCTCTTCGTGTGGGCTGCTCTGACCGGAGTGCTGATAATTGCCGCCGCTGCTGTTTTGCGAGGCCGTCGCCTCACGGTATTCGTGCTTCTGGCTGGCTCGCTCGTCATCATTCCGGCCTTGATTCAAGGCGTGTACATAACAGCGGGCGGGTTCATCTGGCAAGGTCGATATGCGCTCCCTCTCTTCGTCTGCCTGGTCGTCGGCACTGCCGCCCTGATCAGCCAAAGTCTGACTATGACTGACCGATCCGTGCAACGCCGCCTTACGGGAGCCATTTTGGTGACCGCCGCATTCGCGCAAATCATTGCGTTCGCCGTTGTACTGCAGCGTTACGCTGTGGGCAGCTCGGGGAGTCTCCGCGACTTCTATTTAGACCCAGCCTGGCAGCCCCCGGGTGGGGTGCTCACCTGGCTGGCATTCTATGCGATCACGCTGTTGGCCGGATCGATTCTTGCATTCTGGTGGGCGTGGCACGAGTCAGGCCCGAGTAGTTCGCACCAGATAGATAACATGAACAGCCAAACCGATGGCCGGGCCAACGGCGAGGGCGAGGATGCTGCGACTGTTCAGATCTATGGGCAGGAAGAGAAGCGCGACCACGCTGACAGCCGCAGCCATCCAGCCCGCTGAGTAGGCGGCATGACCGTTGCGGGCCAGTACCGCCGGACCGCTCGCGCACAGTGCTGCCGTAAATCCGGCGGAAGCTACCAGCAGCCCCGCTGTTGACGCGTCCACGGCGTACTCGGGCCCGAACAGGCTTAACAACGCCGGACCAAGCCACCAGGCCAAGCCCGATGCCGCAGTGGTGGCCGCGGCGATGGCTCCGAGAATGAGCCCGAACGCACGCCAGAAATTCGAGGTGTGGTCTCGAAAGAACACGAGGAGATAGCTTTGGAGCGCGAGGAAGGGGATGACGAGGGGTGCTCGTGTCAGGGTTACCACGGCAACCAACGTTCCGACCGCGGCGGCGGATTCATGACGGGACGCGAGACTCAAGAAAAGTGGGAATCCGCTAATCAGCATTCCTGTGGCCACGGACCCGCTGACGGTTCGCGCCGAGTTCCATGCGAGCGACTTGAGATTGACATCGAGGATTGAGCTGCCCCTCGTGTGCTTACGCACGAGGGCCCACACGACCAGCACTGTGAGCGGGAAGGGCAGCACGACCGCCCAAGGAAGCAGCTCTCTGGCACCCGAGAACGACAGGAGAATTCCGATAAAGGCCAGCCGGAGCAGGGCGTCACTAGAAATCATCACGGCAAGAGTGCGCCACTGCTGGAGTCCGTACATTGTTCCGCAGAAGACCGCCACGACGACATAAGAGGCCGCGCCCACTGCCAATGCAACAACCAGCGACCAGGACCATGCGTCGCCGAAAACGAGCGGCCCCCACAACGGACCCAAACTCACAATCGCGCCGAAGAAGGCGAGCGACGTCAGCGCTCCAAAATTGCGGGCAGTGTTCGATTTGTTCTCTTGCCGACGCGCGCTTAGACGAGTGGCGCGGGTTACTTCCTGCTGGATGCCGGCCAGGCCGCTTATAACCAGATACAAAGCCGACCAGAACACACTGAATTTCAAGTACGCGGCAGGGTCGAGCTGCGACAAAACAACGGCCTGCACCGCATAGCCGGCGAGGCCGCCCAGCACGGTGGCGAGAAGGATGAAGCCGAGCCCACGTTTCGCGGTGGAATTCACCACAACCGCATCGCCTGGATGGTCGTGACTCGAAGCCACCGGACTACCCGGGGATGAGAAATTTCCAGTAGCAGACACGACCCCAATGATACGCGGGCGGTTGATACGTGCTGATTCGTGGAGACCTGCTCAGATCGGTTGAAGGACATCCCGGAACATGTCCAACCATCCTTGGCTGGCGTACCGTCTGTAGCTTCCCTTACGGCCTTCCCGCGCTACAGGTAGGAGCCTCAGGAGTCGGTGCGCCGGCAGGCGAGAACGAAGATCTTCAAAAGCCATCTTTCCCGTTGCCCACATCATCTTTTCAGGAGCAATCGGCGCGACAGCGTCGAGCGCTTCGAGCCGAGCGACGAGTGTCCGAAACTTCAGCATCAGCCGCAGGTTGCGATCGCCGCGCGGTTCCAGTACTCGCTGCACTTTGATCGAGAGAGACGGCAACTGCACACCGATTTGATTCTGTCCGTGTTGCCGATAGTCGATGAGCGCCTCCGGAACAAAGTCCAGCTCGGCCACGGCGCAAGCCACAATAGCCAGCCATTCGTCATGCACCCATTCTTTGGGAAAGGGTAGGGCGAATTTCAGCAGATCTCGCCGGATCATGCTGGTAGCGCCCGTAGCCAGGTTCCTGCGGAGGAAAACCGAAAAGGCCTGCCCCGAATGGATGGCGGACCGATCCGGCGCAGAAACTTCCAGAGCGTCCAATAGGTTTCGCCCCAGTGGCACTCCGCTTCCGTCGACGAGGCGAGCATCGGAGTGAAGAAAGAGCAAATCCTGCCGGGTGTCAAATTGCTCAAGCATGATGCCCAGCTTGTTCTCGTGCCAAATATCGTCCTGATCAGCAAGCACGATCAAGTCGCCACGGCAGGCAGATATCGACCGTTCAAAGTTTTTCGTGACCCCGCGACCGCCCACGGAATCAAGGAGCCGGATCTGTGTTGAGGTTTTGCCAGCACGTACTTCGGCAGCGACTCTTCGAACAATTCCCAGAGTGTCATCAGTTGAGCCGTCATCGGAAACGACAATTTCTGAAACCGGAACGACCTGAGCGAGAATGCTGTTTAGCTGCTCTTCGATGAAGCGGCCGCCGTTGTACGTACACAACGCCACCGAAACACCACTGGCAGTCACTTTCGGCGACGCAGCCGGCTCTGCACTTTCTTGAGCACTACCCGGGGACCCCCTGTACGGAGATAGTGCACGAGCAAACCGGCGTCATGGCGCAGACCGTGCTTGCGCAGACGCACGAGTGGCCTACGAGCAAGGCCGCTGCCTGCCGTGACAACACCGCTCTCGATCAGGTCGGGAGCATGCCGTGGATCAGCGACAAAGCTGACGAGAGGCTCAAGCACGGTGCTCCATTCATAGGCCGCGCGCACTCGCTTGATGTTCTTTCGTGCCTCGCATATGAATGCGTCGTCAAAGAGCACTGTCTCGAGCGCATCCGCGAGAGCATTGATATCACCAGAGGGAACGACGATGCCAAGCTTCTCGGCGGCTACAAGTTCTGCGAAGTGGTCGCCCTCGGTAACGACCATGGGCAGTCCAGCCCAGAGGTAGTCCAGAATTCGGGTACGGAACGAAAAAGTCGTCTCGACGTGGGCGAAATGGGTGCTGACGCCGGCATCCGCTTCACCGAGGTAGTTGTGACGATCGGCGTAGTCGACCCATGAACCATTGAAGAAGACCGACGAATCGAGAACACCGAGCTCGCGGGCCAGGGCGCGGGATTCGGCCACGATTCCCATCTCTGGAACGCCAGGGTGCGGGTGCTTTGTGCCCTGAAAAAAGAGCCGCACGTTGTCATGGCGGGTCGACAGGTCGGTCACAGCTGAGATGAGAGTCTTGGGATCGAACCAGTTGTAAAGACCGCCGCTCCAGAGGAGCAGTTTGTCGTCGGCGCCGATACCGGAAAGAACCTCCTTGAGAACGGGGCGCGTCGCTTCAGGAAAGTCTGCGTTCAGTCCGAACGGCACGACATCGATCAGGCTGGTCAGATCCGGGTCGTCGGCATAGTTGGCTGGATTGACACGCCCGAGGGCCGCCAACTGCCCGAGGTAGAAGTGCCGCTGGCGTTCGGAGGCGCACAGGAAAAAGTCGCCGCGGGCGAGTTGCTCGTTGAGCACATCGGTGGCGTCGGATACCTGCTTCTTCCATTGCTCCGTGCCCTGCTCTCGTCCCTGTTCGAGCTGCTCCAGGTGCATCGGGTCGTAAATGTCGGCCACGATAATTTTGTCGCTCTTGCGCAGGCTCTCGAAGAGAGCCATTGCAAGACCTTGAAAGACGATCACGTCGCTACCGGTTTCGAGTTTACGCATCGCACGGTTGTCGCCGGGATGCACGTGCAGGATCTCGAAGGGGGCGGAAACTGGCTCCGCTCCCGCGAGAGTCACGAGTGTCACGGCGTTGTCTTTAGAGAGGGCTTCGGCCATGTGCCAGGCGCGGATGGCCGGCCCGGCCATCTTGGCGCCAATCGGATCGCCCGTAATGATCAGCACCCGTGTTAACGCCGGAGCGTCGGTTACGCCGAACGCGGTAACAATTTTGTCGTAGCCCTCAAGGTAGTGGTCGGTATCGTACGACGGAGCATCCGTTTCGCCAAAGAGCGGCCAAATGCGATTGTCGGCCACGACTCGGCTCGACTGAATTTCGTTGCGCGATTTCAGCAGGGAGGGAAGATTCTCCACAAACTGATCAATCGCGTAGAGGCCAACGACGCTCTCTTTGGCCACCGTGGTGTCGCTCTCGTTGTCTGCACCCTTGCGCAGATCGAATTCGGTGGAGTCGAGACCGCCGCGCGCGACCGCACGACGAACGGCCAGCGCCAGCGTGGCGGCAAATGTCTTTGCTAAGGCCTCGTCACCGAGGTTCTTGTACTGCGTGAACAAGGCATTGCGCTCAAGCAGGTAGGTCTCCTTGAACGAGCCGTAAGAGCCCATTGAAGCGTGGTGCTTGTGGAAGGCGATGGATGCCGGCGCGTACGCGTAGCGGTAACCTTTGAGGTTGAGCCGCCACCCCAGATCAACGTCTTCAAAAAACATGAAATAGCGCTCGTCGAAACCGCCTAATTCGTCATACACATCGCGCCGAACAAACATCGCCGCGCCAGTACCGAAGAGTACGTCTTTCGCCGCGTCCGCCTGCGCGGGTACCGGTTCGGCTGTCATCGGTTTGTAACCCTGGCCAAACCACGTCATCGCCGAGCCGATGTAGTCCACCAGAACTCCGTCCCAGTCCAGAACGCGGCTAGCGACAGCCCCTATGTTCGGTGCTTCCTCAAACCGTGCCACCGCTGCTCGAACCCATGCTTGGTCAGGCTTCGCATCGTTGTTCAGAAAGGCCACATATTCGCCGCTCGACGCAGCTACTCCCAGATTGCAACCACCAGCGAAGCCAAGATTTTCCTTGGACTCGATGAGAATTACGTGTGGCGCTGCCGCTCGAATCTGACTGCTACTGTCGTCGCCAGACGCATTCTCCACGACTACGATCTCAAGGCGATCAACCGGCCAGTCGATCCTCGAAAGATGACGTATCGCTTCAATTGTGTCATCGGCACCACGAAAATTTACGAGAACGACGGAGACGACACCCGGCTGTGAAATTGGCATGCAAGCCTTTCTTGTATTTGAGCAGTTGGAATTCTACCAAGGGCGTTCCTGCAAGACCCTCGGCGACTACCTGCGGCTAACTATGCCGAGCGGCTACGAAACTGTCACGGATGAGCACGACAGTAGGGCTTCAGTACCGTGCACGCACACCTGATACGTCCCCGGCGGTTTCGGAATTGTGACATCGAATCCGTGGTTGACACCACTCCCTGGGTAGTAGGACTCGAACCAACTCAGTTGGCCATTGGCCAGATAAGATCCCCCTAACCCATCAATGTTTACCCAGATATACGACGACGCCGGTGTCGTGAGATCGACAGACCACCCCTTGACGTTGATCCCACCGCCCACGCCGACGGCAGAGTCGACGTGCCCATCAGCAGATTTGTTGACAACGACGTTCTTGCAACCGAGGAGGTTCTCTGAGCCGGATACGCACACCGAGTGGGAACCCTTGCGCGCCGGAACCTTGATCTCGAAACCGTTGTTCTGGCCAATTCCCGGTATGTAGTTCGGGAGCCAGCTCAACGCCTTGTTAGTTGCGTAGCCAGCCCCGTGTCCATCAACGTTGATCCAGACAAACGACGAATCCGGGCGGGTGTAGTCCACGGACCAACCAGAAACGACGATCCCACCGTTCACTGCGGTCGCCGAGTCGACGGCACCAATTCCTCGAGGCACCACCACGGTCTTACAAGTCAGAAGTTCACGATTCGCTCCATACACTCCGTAGGCACAGATTTCGTGCGAGCCGGGATCCGCGGGAATCTTTGACTTGAACCCATGGCTCGATCCCATGCCTGGGAAGTAGGACGCCAGCCATGGCAAGCTGACACCCGCTTGCTGGGCGATGTCGACGCCGCCGTTGAGCTTGAAAACTACGCTCGCCGGTTGCTCCGTCGCAAAATCCACAACCCACCCAGAAACGTCTATGCCACCCCACGTACCGGTCGCGCTGTCAAATGAGCCTTGCCCGGCCGGCACATTTATCCATTTGCAGGAAAGCAAGCTATAGGTCCCGTAGACACACACCTCATGATCCCCGGGGGTGGCTGCGACGGTTTCTGCGAAGCCGTGATAAGAGCCAAAACCCGGAAGATAGGTGTTGAACCAGCCCAATTCCTTGTTCGCTACGTACGCCTTGCCCTGCCCGTCGACGTTTACCCAGATATACGACGACGCAGACGTGTTCGGGTCGAACGACCACCCTGTAATCGCGATGCCACCGTAAACGCCAGCTGCTGCGTCAAAGCTTCCGTATTGTGGCGCCGAAGTCGTTGTAGACCCAAACCAATCGGTGAATATGCGCCAGAAATTGCGATTTCCATAAGAGGAACATCCGTCGCCGACGCCGTATAGATTATTCAAGGCCGCAGCATTGGGCTGGTAGGGCGTGTAATAGTACAGGGCTGCGGTAGCACGGTTCTGTATGAGAACGTTGGATGATCCACAGTTCACATCTGTTCTCGGATGAAACGGCCGTGCGTTGTACTGGCCGACCTTGATGGAGGTGTGGGATCCCGCAGGGTTTCCGTACCAGGCAAACTGTCGAGCCGCTGAGAAAACCTGGATGAAGAAACCGTAGTAGGCGGAATCGCAGGCGGCCGTGTCTGGGCAGCCTTGGCCAAGTGCTTTACGGAGCTCCGCCTCCGAAGGCGATTTCTTGGAAATCAGGCTGTTTTCTTTCTGCAAGGTTACTAGGAGCACCTTGGCGCTGATTGCGCAGGCCTCCTGAACTTTATAGATGATTCGGGCGGCCGACTCGTTTGCTTCACCGACATACGTGGCACACGTCCCGAAGTCGAGCGTGGTGGTCGGAGTGTTCACGTGAAGGTCCCTCAGGCACAGTGAATTGCCGCAGGTTCCGGCCTGACCCCCCACGCGCTGCTCAGAAATTCTGTCATTGAGAAAGGACTGGATTTCATCCTGCGACATCACTCCTCTCGCGTAGAACTGCTCGTCCGAAATGATGTTGCCGGGGTCGAATTCTGCCCCGGTTATTGCCTGCGCCTCGTCCGTGTTGGTTGCCAACTGGAGGGGCACCAGTAGCGAAACCGTGAAAATGATCGCCGCACTAGCAGCTACGAAACGTTTCATGGACTTGCTCTTTTCGCTAGTGAATCTGTCAAGCCAGTGGACCACAGGGCCTGCCCCGGTGACGACGACTCAATAGCCTAGAACCGTAACCCCGCTGTGAGCCTACGACACGCCCTTGATGGAGACTAGCTTTCGTACAGGAGAAAATGTCCGCCACACCATTTCCGTTGAACAAAATTTCGTCCACCCTGTTGGATCCGCGTGGTCTATCAACGACAAGTACTGACTTGGCGATAGATCGCCTGTTATGTCCAAAAATTCCATTCCACGCGATGGCGCGGACAGCGACGTGACATTGGAACAAGAACTGCGCGAGGCACGACTTGAGATTCGTGCGTTGCGCCCAGAACTAGCGCGCGTCGGGTCCGAGAAAGAAGACCTCCGGCATCCGCTAACCGCCGCGCGGGCGCGTGACCGAGGATTGTTCCTTCTGCAGCAGAACGATTAGCACCTTGGGCCTCATGAGACAAGCTTGCGCGACCTTAGCAATTATTCGACTGGCTGAATCGTTGGTTCCGTCGGAATATTGCGCGCCGTGTCTGCCACGGACGGCAGCGACGGTCGATGTTGTCATCCTGAAATTTTCTAGACAGGGGCCGCCGTCCCGGGCGGGGGCCCGTCTTGCTCGACAGGAACGTTTGAATGGCGGCTTATCTCATACGTTGGAGTCAAGAAATTCTCGTCGCTGATGATGTTGCCAGCATCAAAGTCGGCAGCCGATGCCGCAGCGGCAGCATCCGTTTCTGCCGACAGTGCCAGCGGGACCAGGACAGACACCGATCGCGCAATCGCCGCGATGGCACCAACGATGCGCTTCAAAGTCACCTTAGAAAGATAGTCAGACCGCTCGGTCGCTCGCGCCAGCACGCGTTCAGCACGGCAGCGCTCCTTGGCAACCGCTCACGAGGCCTGCCATACAATAGGGAGAAAGTCCTGCTGCAAGAGATCGGTTCCGATGTTCACAGATGCCAACACAGAAAATCCTGCGGAGCGTTACGGCGTAGAAAACGAGGAAATGCGTCAAGCCCGGCTTGAAATTCGCGCGCTTCGCGCCGAACTCGCCGAAACGGCTAACGTCATCGAGGATCTCAAACGTCAGGTTCTTGCGGCCCGCAGGCAGGGTGAGCGCTACCGCTTTCAGGTCGAAGTCCTCAGGAGGTCCTCTTCTTGGCGCCTAACACGACCCCTCCGGATATGGCAACGACGCAGGACAAATGCGGCTTCGAAATAGCGGTGCAATAGTGACAGACCGCGTTACGACCCTCGCCATGCAAACGGTTCGCTTTGAGCGCGGATCGCGGAGGCTTCAGCCGACCGATCGAGTAGCAATTGTGGCAAGTTTTGGTCCCGACAACACAGTCTCGCGTTCCTTAGTCACTTTCACTCAGGAGCTGGAAGCCAACGGATACACGGTGATCATTGTTCGTGCCTCGGACGACGCCCGGCCACTCCGGTGGCCAACCGACAATGTGGCGCATCCCATCATTGTTCGCAAAGCCAATATTGGCTACGACTTCGGGTCGTGGGCCGTAGGCCTGGAATTGTTCCCGAGTGTGCGTCGGAAACCGTTCGTGATCCTTACCAATGACAGCCTCCTCGGACCCTTTTCCAGCCTGACGCCCCTCATAGAGAATTTTGAGTCATGCTCGACCAACGTTTGGGGCGCCACCAACACGTCACAAATGCATGCTCACCTGCAAAGTTTTTTTGTCGGCTACCGCTCCGGCATCCTTTCTAACCCAGCACTAAAACAGTTCTGGTCTGATCTCAGAATCGAGGCCGACAAGGGAATGATCATTCAGAAATATGAACTAGGCCTGAGCCGTCTACTTTTCGCCGAAGGACTGACGACCTCAGCTTGTTTTGAGTCCGAACGCGTAGTGTCAGATTCGGAGAACCCGACGATTGAGGGCTGGAAAAACCTGCTACGTCTCGGCTTTCCCTTTGTCAAGAAGGAACTCATCACCAATCCCGCCATAGTGCCCAGCGCCACGGACATCCCTGCAACAGTCCGTGCGCAATTTGGCACCGACCCGCGCGAGTGGCTCTGAGCCTGAACGTGCAGAATGAACTAATGACGATACATTCCCTCCGAAGGTTCAAGAACGGCCTGAGTAGAGTCTTCGGCTTTGCATCTCGGCTCCTCGCCGCACCGTCACCTCAAACACCGACTCGGTCCCACCCTGCCGACTTCGACCGGTGGGTTGGTCGTCGTTCAGCACGACTTCGGCCGAGCATCCCCCAACCGTGGCTCGGGACGTTCGAGCGAATCGAGAATCCAACTAAAATTGCCGTTCTCTTGCACGTCTATTACCGCGACTTGGTCGACGAAATTCTCGTTGAGTTGCAGAATGTCCCAGTTGCATTCGACCTGATCGTCACAAATGCCACTGATCAGCCCCTTGAGTTGGATACCAGCAAACTCGCCCTGCTCGGCAAATCTGTCATCGTCGATGTAGACAACTGCGGTCGAGATATTCTCCCCATGATCTCGGTCGTCAATTCCGGTCTGCTCGACCCATACGAAGTCATCTTGAAAATTCACACGAAGAAAAGTGAATGGCGACTGAATCATCCCGAGCTGAGCGGGAACGGGGACTCTTGGCGACAAGGCTTCCTCGCGGGTCTGCTCGGCTCACCGGAAAACGTCGAGTCGATCCTCTCAGAATTCGCCGAGAACCCGGCGCTGGGCCTCCTCACCACCGATGGCAACGTTCTGAGCACCGAGTTCTGGGGCGGAAATCGAGAACGTGCACGTGAACTCCTGCTGCGACTGCAACTTCACCTTAACGACGAGTCCCTGACGTTCGCCGCAGGATCCATCTACTGGGTCCGGGGTTTTCTTCTCCAGGGGCTTCGCGCCCTCAGCGTGAATGCAGAGGACTTCGAATCAGAGGCGGGTCAGATCGATGGGACAACCGCACATGCAATCGAGCGGATTCTGGGAATACTCACCACTGAAGCGGGATATCTAACCCGCGAACGCGCGGAGATAGTCAATTCTGGCGGATCCTCTTGGGCCCACTACTCCCCCTCAGAGACTCGCCGCCCGAGGGCACGTGCACTCGCCTTCTATCTTCCCCAGTTCCACACTTTTCCGGAGAACGACGCCTGGTGGGGAGAGGGCTTCACGGAATGGTCCAATGTATCTGCGGCGCAG
Organism: Cryobacterium glaciale; assembly: GCF_004402535.1. Classification (GTDB taxonomy): domain Bacteria; phylum Actinomycetota; class Actinomycetes; order Actinomycetales; family Microbacteriaceae; genus Cryobacterium; species Cryobacterium glaciale. The sequence continues at coordinate 21,965 of NZ_SOEY01000012.1, forward strand.
CCGGTCTTCCAAGGTCAAAATCAGCCACTTCTGCCTGCCGAGCTCGGTTTCTACGATCTCGCGAATCCCGAGGTTCGAACTCACCAGTATGAAATCGCGCGTAGTGCGGGCCTTGAGGGATTCATGTACTACTACTACTGGTTTGCTGGCAAGAAGCTGATGAACCGACCGATTGAGGGCCATCTATCCGGCACGAATGATGAGCCGTTCTGCATCATGTGGGCCAACGAAAACTGGACCCGCCGTTGGGACGGTGGAGAACAGAACGTCCTTATTGCCCAGGACTACGACGCGGTGCCCGCTACTCAGTTCATCCATGACGTACTTCCCCTACTCCTCGACCCGCGATACATCCGCATAGACGACAAACCTGTTATAGCCGTCTACAGAATCACGCAGATTCCGGACTATGTGGACGTACTGAATTATTGGCGCACCGTGGCCATCGAGGCGGGGCTAGGGGGACTGAACATCGTCACGGTTGACGTGGGCCGATCCATGGATGGCATCGAGGGAAACCTTAGTGAGCATGGTGTGGACGCTTTCCTAGAATTTGCACCCCACAACCGCCCGTGGACGGCTCAGGACCGTAATTCGCTGTCAGTCGACCCTCGCTTTGAGGGCAATATTCTCAGCTACGCTGCCATGGCAAGCGACTCAGAGCTACATCTGCGGGAGCCGGTCGCCGAATATCGCTACCCCGGGATGCTGGTTAATTTTGATAACACGGCGCGACGCCAGTGGCAACCGGACCTGTGGTACGGCTCCAATCCATATACTTTTCGACGTTGGTTTAATTCAATGGTTTCGGCTGTTGCTGACCGTAACTGGGATCGTCGCGTTGTCTTCGTCAATGCTTGGAACGAGTGGGCCGAAGGCGCCGTCTTGGAGCCTTCGCAACGGTTTGGTCGAACGTACTTACTAGCTGTTCGTGACGTTTTATATCGGTAGCATCCACCGATCGTTTGCCGTCACCTATTGCGTGCCGTATCTCCCCTGGAAGACAAGGATTCATGAAGCTCGCTATGACCCTTATGGTCCGCGATGAAGCGGACATCATCACGCCGATGATTGAGCACCACCTGAATCAGGGTGTCGACATCATTATTGTCACCGACAACGGGTCAGTTGACGGAACGACCGAGATCCTTGAAGAATTCGCCCGGGGGGGGCTCCTCGAGCTCCGGCACGATCCAGTGCACCGCAAGCAACAGGGCGTCGTTGTTTCTGAAATGGCGCGAGAAGCATCTCGCCGCTTCGATGCTGACTGGGTGTTCAATGCTGACGCCGATGAATTTTGGATGCCCGTATCCCCCCATCTGACGCTTCACCAAGCATTCAGCCAGATCGACCGTGGAATTCAGTCGTTCACTGTCGAAGTTGTGGACATGACCGGGCCTCCCGCCTTGACCGGTACAGGCTTTCAGCGCCTCGTCTATCGAGATCTGCGCAGCACGGAGAAGCTGAATGCGATTGGCTTGCACGCCCATTCGACATCCGACGCAGCTCACATAGGTGATCCCGACGTCACGGTCGTACAAGGAAATCACGCCGTTAGTCTTGAGAGTAGGGGCGGTCCACCGTCTGACCTAGCCATCGAGGTCTTGCATTTTCCTTGGAGGTCCTGGGTACAGTTCAGTCGCAAAGTGGACAATGCGGGCAGCTCGTATTTAAAATCCCCAGATCTGAATCCAAGCGCGAACCATCACGGCATGCGCGACTACGGGCGGTTGCAGGACGATACCCTGTATCCGTCTTACCTCTATCGTCATCCTTCAGCGGACGCTCTGGCCAACGGCCTTCTCTCCGGAGATTTCCTTCTGGATCGCCGCCTTGCGGATACGCTCCATTCCCCTGTTCCCGACCACTTACCCGAGCCGAACCAGCGGGACTGGACTCTGGGCAAAGCCTTCGCTGCTTTAGAATTCAAAATTGTTGGCCTCGAGCGGGTTAACTGCGAAAAGTCGCAACAGATCGATGAGAAGTCACGAGAAATCGATGAAAAATCCCATCAGATCGATGAAAAGTCCCATCAGATCGATGAAAAGTCACGAGAAATCGATGACCTGGCAGCACAGCATTTAGCGGTGCAGACTGAACTCGCCGCGGAGAAGGAGGGATCACTCCGCGAACGCGAGGTGCTCGAGGCAATGCAGCATCGCAAAATTGTGCGAGCAACCGACAAGATTTCTGAGCACGTCAAGCGCTTCGGCTCGAGGAAGCCAGGCTGATGACGGGAGAGCAGACCGACGATCGGTAGGGAGTCACAAACGCCCCGACTATACTTGCGAAGTCTTACTATCTTGGAATGAAGTGAATCTCTATGTCTATGTCTACTCAGGAGCGCTACGACTCCCTCTCTCAGCAGAAGCTGGCACGAGTTGGCTCAGGACCTGGTAAGAGCCGAGGTCTGTGGGCTTCCGTACGTGAAATCGCCAGCCAACGAGAGATGCTCGCGCTACTCATTAGACGGGACCTGAAGTCCCGATATAAGGACAGCGCACTGGGGTTCGTCTGGACCCTCGTGCGTCCGCTCACCCAACTATTCATCTATTACGTTGTCATCGGTAAGTTTCTAGGTGCAGAGCGCGGCATTCCGGAATTTGCCATCTTCGTCTTCACCGGGCTGACTGCCTACGGTCTCCTCAGCGAAATAATCGGAGGCAGCACTGCCTCCATTGTCGGTAATAGTGGCCTCATCAAGAAGATCTACTTGCCGCGTGAAGTGTTCCCCCTTGCCAGCGTCGGGTCGGCGCTTTTCAATTTCGTCATTCAACTCCTCATCATCCTTGCTGCGACCTTTGCCGCTGGTTCATTTCCCGCCACAGGAGAGATTATCTATTTCCTGCCGGGGCTGATCGTCTTGATCGTGTACGGGACCGCCTTCGGCCTCTTACTTTCTGCAGTCAACGTCTACCTCCGAGATGTTCAATATCTCGTCGAGGTTTTGCTCCTGCTGATGCTCTGGGCCTCTCCCATCGTCTACTCCTGGTCGATGGTGAAAGGAATCGTGGGAGAAGGACTGGCCCTGGACATTTACACGAGCAACCCGATCACGCTTGCAGTTATGGCCTTCCAGAGGTCCCTCTGGACTGCCGGGCACGGCATTGCCGAATACCCCTCCGATATGATGCTGCGCTTGGGAATCTCATTCGCAGTCGGCGTAGTTCTGTTGCTTGTTTTTCACCGAGTTTTCGCAAAACTCCAAGGCAATTTCGCTCAGGCACTCTGATCCGCATGGTGATTGGGAACATGAACACTACAAATAGCGCTTCCACGGTCTTCAGCGGGCCGGCGCCGGACGTCGTCGTCATTAAAGACGTCTCAAAACGCTTCGTACTGCGCAAGGACAATTCGCTGAAGGAACGTCTCGTTACCTTCGGCCGTCGAGGTCGCCGTCATCGCGAAGAGTTCTGGGCACTCAGAAACGTCAGCACAACAATTCAGGCGGGGCATACTGTCGCTCTCATTGGTCATAATGGTTCAGGAAAGAGCACCCTCCTGAAGGTCATCGGAGGCATCCTAGATTCCACTTCGGGTGACGTATTCAGACGTGGCCGTATTGCTGCCTTGCTCGAGCTCGGCGCGGGATTTCACCCCGACCTGTCCGGCCGCGAAAATGTCTTTCTCAACGCCTCCATCATGGGTCTGTCCCGCGCAGAGACCGAGGCACAATTCGACGACATCCTCGCTTTTTCGGGCATCGGTTCTTTCATCGATGCTCAAGTCAAATTTTATTCGTCGGGTATGTACGTACGACTCGCATTCGCTGTCGCAGTCCACACAAACCCCGACCTCCTTCTAGTTGACGAAGTACTTGCTGTTGGCGACGAGGCATTTCAGAAGAAGTGCCTTGACAAAATTCGTTCTTTCCAAGAAGAAGGACGCACGATTGTGCTCGTAACTCATTCCCTGGGACAAGTGACAGAACTCTGCGATCGTGCGATCCTGCTCAACAAAGGAGAAGTAGTCTTCGACGGCGAACCGCGCGAAGCTGTTGCTCAGTTCCGTGAAATCTTAGAAGACCGTCGCGTCGCCGAAAATGTCGTCGCCGCAGTGCCCACGGCACGAGAAGCCAAAATCATTTCGGCCTTCGTCACGATTCAAAATGGCGCCACCTCATCGTCCGTTGGGCAGGGTGATGATCTCATCATCACAGCCAAGATCGAACACCTTGTGCCGAGTGAGGCGCCGTGGGTGTACGCGATTCAGATTGAAAACTCTCTGGGCCAGCCGGTATATGGCACGACGAGCCGGCGCTTGGGATACTCGCTCAAGCCCGGCATCGGTCCACGCGAAGTTGCGCTCACGTTGAAGGACACGCACTTCGGAACGGGTAAGTATTTTGTGAACGTCTCCATCCTCGATTTTGCCGGTCGGCACGTCGAAGATCTACCGCAAGCGTGCTCGTTCAATGTGGCCTCAAACCCTTTGGCCACAGGTGTGACGTATTCAGAACCGACCTTCGCAGACTTGGGCCCGTCTAAGTATTGAAGGAACATTCTCACGAAGATCCTTGCACGACCGAAAGGCACCATGTCTGAATCTGTACTAGTTGTGACCGTCACTCACAACTCAGGGGAGTCGCTGGACGCATTCTTGGAATCCTTATCTCAGGCCTGCGAAACGCGACACGTTTCAGTTGTAATCGTGGACAATGCATCGGCTGACGTCAACGCCGTCCGCACTTCTGCCGCCCGCCTCGGGGCCACCCTCATCCAATCTGCGGAAAATCTCGGCTACGGCGGCGGCATAACTCTGGGCGTTAATTCTTCCCCATTGGATTCCCAGTACATCCTCATCAGCAATCCCGATGTCACATTTCGTCCCGGGGCGATCGATGTCTTAATTCAAGCTGCCGACCGACTTGCCACTGCTGGTTCCCTCGGCCCGCAGATTCTCGATGCGACGGGGAACGTCTATCCTTCGGCCCGAAATCTCCCCTCCCTCAGTACGGGAGTCGGCCACGCAGTTCTCGGACGCCTCTGGACAAGCAATCCGTGGTCGCGCCGCTATCGCGCCGATGAGAACCATCCGAACCTCCAACGCGACGCCGGGTGGCTTTCCGGCGCTTGCCTCCTGGTCAGGCGGAGCGCTTACGATTCGGTAGGTGGATTCGATTCCAGCTACTTCATGTACTTCGAGGACGTGGATTTGGGCGCACGGCTGGCGCAAGCCGGTTGGAGAAACGTATACGTACCGAGCTCTGTCGTCACGCACACCGGTGCTCACTCGACCGCTCACAGCGCAACCCAAATGGAGCGAGTACATCACAAAAGTGCGTATCTATATCTGACCAGGAAGTATTCCTCTTGGTATCTTTCGCCTATTCGCCTAGGCGCGCGTGTGGCTCTGGCAGCTCGACAATGGTGGGTAACTCGATAATGACCAACTCCACATCCATCCTCGTCATCACCCCCGATGTCATCGGAGAACGAATGGCCGGACCGGCAATCCGAGCCTGGGAAATCGCCCGCACACTAAGCAACGTGGGAACAGTGCGGTTGGTCTCCACAGTCGGAGCCACGATTACGTATCCCGATTTCGACGTCATTCACGCCCAGAAGGACAGCCTGCGACCGCATGCAGCCTGGGCAGACATCATTATTGTCCAAGGGCATATCCTGCGCAGCCATCCCTGGCTGAAGAGTTGTGAAGCCATCATCGTGGCCGATATTTACGATCCCCTCCATCTCGAGCAGCTCGAACAAGGAAAAGATTTCCCAAAGGCCGACCGGTATGCGATAGCGCTGGATTCGATCGAGGTTATGAACGATCAGATGGAGCGCGCGGATTTCATGCTGTGTGCCTCTGAGAAGCAGCGCGACTTCTGGCTTGGACAACTTGCCGGGCTCGCGAGAATCAACCCTGCGACGTACGATCAGGATCCCAGTCTGCGTTCACTCTTGGCGGTCGCTCCGTTCGGGATCCAAGAAGCACCGCCTGAGCAGACTTCGCACGGTATTCGGGGCGTAGTCGACGGAATCGGTTTTGACGACAAGGTCATTCTTTGGGGCGGAGGAATCTACAACTGGTTCGACCCAATCACTCTCATTGAAGCTATCGGTCACATTTCGGGAACGCATTCCGATGTGCGCCTCTTCTTCCTCGGAGTTAAGCATCCCAACCCTGACGTTCCTCAGATGGAAATGGAACGCCGAGCTCGAGAACTCTCCGATCGCCTCGGACTGACGAATCGGTTTGTATTTTTCAACGAGACCTGGGTCCCCTACAACGCGAGAGCGAATTTTCTTCTTGATGCGGACGTTGGCGTGAGCACTCATTTGGACCACGTCGAAACGGCCTATAGTTTTCGGACACGCATCCTCGACTACCTGTGGGCATCATTGCCCATTATCGCTACGTCAGGTGACACGTTCGCCCCCATTATTGAGGAAAACGAACTGGGAATCACAGTACCGGCCCAGGACGTTGATGCTCTCGTGCAGGCAATCGAAACCCTCTTGTTCGATGACGACCGGCGAGCACAGACGTCCGCACGGGTACGTGATCACGCGGTTCGACTGACTTGGCCCCTCATGCTGCGGCCGCTAATAGAATTCTGTGAGCATCCGGTGCGTGCCGCCGACCGAGAATATGGTGTAATTTCTCAACGAAATCAAATAGTTGCCGATCTCAACAAACGTATCGCCGGCATGGAGTCGAGCTCATCCTGGCAAGTGACGGCCCCGTTGCGACGGCTCGGCTCCGTGCTAGGCGCCCTTCGCCACCGAGTGCTGAAATAATGCGAGGCCGGGACGCGATCATAATCGGGGGCGGCTTTTATGGCCTGCGCATAGCCTTGCACTTGCGGCAGAAACTGGGTTTTCGGTCAGTTCTCGTACTAGAACGTGAACCCCAAGTTATGCAACGTGCGAGCTATGTGAACCAAGCGAGAGTTCACAATGGATACCACTACCCTCGCAGTATCCTCACAGCGTATCGGTCGCGGGTGAACCTGCCCTATTTCCTCACCGAGTTTGCCGACGCAATTGTTGACAATTTTGACCACTACTACGCCATTGCATCTCGATTGTCCAGAACGAATGGCCGCCAGTTCGAGCTCTTCTGCGATCGAATCGGGGCCACCTACGAGCCGGCCGAGCCCCGAGCAATGAATTGGTTCAATCCGCAGATGGTGGAGTCTGTGTACCTCGTCACGGAGCCCGCTTTCAACTCAGTGACACTTCGATCTATCCTTCTCGATCGCATCGCCGCAGTTGGTGGCATATCAGTGAGTACCAGCGATGAAGCTTTTCACGTCGAACAGGCAGGATCCGCACTTTCGGTGCACTCCTCAACAGGGATCCATAAGGCTGAAGTGGTCATCAGTGCGACCTATTCACGGCTCAACGACTTGCATCGAAGCTCCCAGGTCGCGGTCATACCGGTACAGCACGAGTTGACAGAGATGGCTTTGGTCGAGCTAGAGTCGCCCTTTGCTGAATCCGGAATCACCGTCATGGACGGGCCGTTCTTTTCACTAATGCCGTACCCTGATCGTGGAATGCACACCTTGAGCCATGTGCGGTACACCCCACATCATCGGTGGCGAGAATCGGGAACTGAGCCCTTCTCGCCACGCCCCTCTACCGAGCTGGAGTCACTTCCAGAAAAATCCCGATTTCGGGAGATGTACGCTGATGTCCTCCGATATGTGCCAGCACTTGCCACGATGCGCCAGGTGGACTCCCTCTGGGAAGTCAAGACCGTGCTGACTAAGAGCGATAAGGACGACAGCCGTCCTATTCTCTTCAAACCAGATCATGGTCTGAAGAATTTAACGACGATCATGGGTGGTAAATTGGACAATGTTTACGATGTTCTTGATGAATTGAGTTCGTATTATGCCTGATCGTTATGTCTTACACGCCCCCCCAGTGCACCAGCGCTCAGATATTTTCGTCTCGCTCGTGGCCGTGGTGGATGAGTCGACGACGGACGTCGGGTTCTTCGTCCGATCCCTCAGTGACGAACTGGCACTTCGGTATTCGAACTATGAAATTCTGCTGATTGATAATGGGCTGGTGCCTTCGGAGCTCCAAACCGTGAGAACGGTCCTGAGGGAATTGGCCTGTATCCGCGTCCTGCGTTTGTCTCGCCTGTTCTCATTGGACAGCGCCGTCTTTGCCGGCTTGGAGTCGGCTATCGGCGATTACTTGATCGTTGTGACGCCCGGCCACGACCCAATTTCGGTCATCCCCGACATAATCGATTTACTGGCGGGCACCGGCACGGATATTGTTCAGGGAATCAGCTCGGTCGCCCGGAGAGGGACCTGGTCGAGCAGAGTCGGACGGCGGTTTTTTTACTGGTATAACCGAAAATTTCTTCATGTGGAGATTCCCAGTCGTGCCACACACCTCACGGGACTTACCCGGCGGGCTGTGAACACACTCACGGCGACCTCGCGCAGTCATCGCTATCTTCGTCACCTCATCCGCCACGTCGGCTATGGGATTGCTGATTTGCACTACGAGCCAATCTGTGGCGCAGCCGCGAAACGCTCCGTGCGTTCCGGTTATCTCCAAGCGGTAGAAATGATTTCCAGCTACTCCACTCACCCTTTGCGGGTCGTTACAGTCATGGGCTCGGTGGCCGCACTGTTCAACCTTTTTTACGCGATATATGTTCTGACCGTATCTTTTTTTGTCGGTGGCGTAGTGCAGGGGTGGACGACAACATCGCTGCAACTCTCTATTATGTTCTTCATAATCTCCATAGTCTTAGCTGTGCAGTCAGAGTATCTTGGACGAATCCTCACGGAAACTCGACGGGAACCCAGCTATGTGATCATGGAAGAATTAGAAAGCGAAACCCTTATTTCCGATATGCAGCGTCGTAATGTCAGCGTCTGACGCGCCACTCTCGGCACCGACCCGCCAAGTTCCGGAATACAGGTCCGATGTGCTGTCCGAACGTTCCAGTCGGTACTGCGTAGCGATTTTCGTTATAAACGAAGGTTCAAAGGTGCGGGCACAGGTCGCTGAGATGCATTCGCTCAACTTTCAGATCGACGTCCTCATTGCTGATGGCGGAAGCACGGATGGTTCTCTTGATCTAGAGTTTCTCCGAGCGAATGGTGTGCGAACGCTTCTGACAAAAACTGGAGCGGGCGGGTTGAGTGCACAAATGCGGGTCGCCTTGGCCTATGCCCTCGACGAAGGCTACGAAGGTGTAATTGTTGTTGACGGCAACGGGAAAGACGACATTTCAGCCATCCCGGACTTTGCTCGCCGTCTTGACGAAGGATACGATCACGTCCAAGGTTCGCGCTTTATTCCCGGTGGTCGTGCAATAAACACTCCGCGATCTAGACTTGTCGGCCTGAGATTCATCCACGCCCCGCTCATGAGCATCGCTGCGCGGCGTTGGCAAACGGACACGACCAATGGTTTCCGTGCATACAGCTCGCGTCTCCTTTTGGATCCCCAAGTATCGCCCTTTCGGGACATATTCCGAACGTACGAGTTGCATTATCACTTGGCGATCGAAAGTTCACGCTTGCACCGTTTTCGCACAACTGAAACCCCCGTGACACGCGCGTACCCGGCGTCGGGAAAGACTCCCACGAAGATCAGCCCAATCCGCGGTAATAGCCACGTGCTCGCGGTTCTGTTCCGAGCGGTGACCGGCCGCTACCGTCTAAGGGATATAGGCCATGACTAGCGCAATTTTCGGATATACCGGTTTTGTTGGGAGCAACCTAACTGCCCAGTACGAGTTTGACAATGTGTTCAACACTAGCAACTCTATGGAGAGTGCCGGAAAGGACTACGACTTCGTCGTCTTCGCGGCAGCGAAGGCGGAGAAGTGGCGAATCAATAAGTACCCCGCCGCTGATATCCAACACATTCAGGAGTTAGAGGGCTTGATTGCCGGAGTGCGAGCGAAACAGTTCGTCCTGATCTCTACGGTAGATGTCTATATTTCTCCCAACGGGGTTGACGAGGCTACAGAGATAGCCACGGACGGTCTCAGCCCGTATGGGGCGCACCGGTATCGTTTAGAAGAGTTCGTTCGAGCGCAACATCCTGGCGCCTTGGTCGTACGCCTGCCCGGCCTCTTCGCTGCTGGCCTCAAAAAGAACGTGATCTTTGACCTCCTCACAAACAATAACGTCGAGCGCATTCACGCTGACAGCACATTTCAGTACTATAATCTCGAACATCTCTGGTCGGACATACAAATCGCTCTTGCTCACGACCTACTAACCGTGAATTTGACCAGCGAACCAATCAGAACTGGAGATTTGGTCAGAGCCGCGTTCGGTTATGATTTCGATAACCGGCCCGACGATGCGAACGTCGGTAGCTACGATATGCAAACCAATTTCGCTGAATTGTTCGGCGGTTCCGGGTCATACACTCGATCACGGGATCAAACTATTGCAGAAATCACATCATTCGTACGCCGCGAACAGGGACGGTAATGAAACTCGCGGTCTCAAACATTGCTTGGGACATGGACGAAGAATCGACCGTCGCAAATTCTCTTCAATCCCTGAACGTGCGATACGTGGAGATCGCGCCCACCAAGGTATTTGCCAATCCAACATCGACAAGCGCCATCGAACGATCCGACTATTTGCATTTCTGGCGCAATCATGGAATTTCTATAGTCGCCTTCCAATCCATGTTGTTTGGTCGCCCCGACCTTCAACTCTTCGAAAGCGAATCCATTCGCTCGGAGATGCGAGAAACGCTGTCACGCTTTATCGAATTGGCTGGAGCGCTGGGCGTCGGGAAGCTAGTATTTGGTTCGCCGAAGAACCGGGTCATTCCCCCGGCCATGGACCCCCGAACCGCTCACGACATCGCCGCCGCCTTCTTTGCCCGCCTTGCACAAACGGCAGTCGACAATGATACCTGTTTCTGCATCGAGCCGAATCCTGAGGATTATGGCTGCAACTTTGTGACGACCGCAGCCCAGGGGCTAACTCTGGTCAAGGCTGTTGGGCATCCCGGATTCCGCTTACACCTTGATGCTGCTGGGATGGCATTGGCTGGAGATGCACCAGCTGAATCCATCAAATCTGCGGGAGAGCTTCTGGCACATTTTCATGCGAGTGCACCTTACCTCGGCCCGTTAGAAGCAACCCAGGTTAACCACCGCCAGGCCGCTCTCGGGCTCCGCGAGATCGGTTACGCGGGTAATATCTCTATCGAGATGCGCCCAGGCAATCCCGGGACTGCTATTTCCGCGATTGGAAGCGCGGTCGCCCTCACTAGAGAGTTCTATTCTGCATCTTGAGCTTCTGTGGGCGTCCCTGCCCGAACCTTGTACCGGCCAAGAAATAGAAAGCGGCTAAATGCATAGTTTAGGGAAAATGAAATGGGAATAGAGAGTAGCTTCCAGCCGAAAGGATCTCCGCCGAGCCCCGTGGAGACGGTCTGAATAAGCGCCGAGTACCCAACTACAGATAATCCGTACCAGCCAAAGAAGATCCCGTAGGTAACGAAACGCGTGTCAACGCCAAATGTAAATCTGGTCACGACGAAGTACACCGCAGTGATAGAAACACTGGAACTGATCAGGTTGGACTCCCATGGGGACAATCCCAGGGAAATTAGGGCCTGAAATCCGATCAGATCGATCGCGAGTCCGACTGCGGAACCTACAAAAAATCTCAGGAACTGCCGCACGCTAGACTGATTTAGTCGATTTCGAACAAGCTCCAACACGCTGTCTGCACCTCTCTTGTCGACATCTAGTACTCGAACCAAACACTACCTCCCGCGCATGGGGAATTTGATATGCATTAGCAAGTCGCGGTTGCTCCTTCACTGCGCCTAACGGTAATTCGCTCGCGACGACACGACATAGTTTGGAAACCCTGGCTCCATGGCCGCTACCGAACGGGCTACGGCTCAGACAAAATCCACCCCATCTAAGGTACGGCACGGGACCGTAGGTTGGATCGTTGGTGCCAGCGTTGCCTCCTTCCCCATGCTGCTCCTTGCCGCCGTCACTGTCCGGTTTCTACTTGACAGCCTTCTAGCGCCCGCGCAGCTTGAATTTTTTCGAGTCGGAAATCTTGCTCTCACCGATGAGACGAAGACCGCTGATGCGGCTTTCCCCGTGGTGTTTTTTGCTTCACTGGTAATCCTGATCCTGGTACTTACTCGCGCATTTAGACAATCACCGCCGAGCTCGAAACTCAAGGCGTTTCTGCTGCTCGAACTCCTCATGGCGTCACCCGTACTGGTCCAGTCCATATTGGGCATAGGACGCCCCCTCTTGGAGATTGTAGACAGTCCGTACCTCGTCACTGTCGCGCTGCAGCTGCCCCCGGCGATTTTTCTCTTGGCCACGTGGCTCTTGTCAAGAAGGAGTCAGGCGTCATCATCCAGCGAACGCAGGGAAGACCCGTTTCTCCCGTTACTCGTTCTGTCCGCCACCGCTGGTTTCGCCTCTCTGGGTGCGGTGACTGCTATTCGCTTTGTCGCGGCACCCGCAGTGATACCAATACCGGTGACAACCGGCCTGTGGGTGTTGATCGGGCTCGGCTTCGTTGCACTTGTCATATGGGCATCACGGTCTACGCGCATTTCGGACCGAGCCAGCATTGCCGTCGGATTCGGAGTCTCTGGAATCATGGCTTTGCCTCTTCTAGTCCCTCCACTCATCCTTCAAAACGGCTTCATGATTTCGACGCCAGGGGCGAACAGCGGGCTGTGGAAACTTGTCGTTGCCGTTCTTGCCACGCTTATCCTGAGTGAGACAGCTATTCGCTACGCCCGGCGGGTACGCCCGGGGCTGTGGGCGACGATCCCGTCCATATCCGTTGCTGCGCTCTTGGTCCCGCTTCGGGCTGTCTACGCGCTGCCGAGCGTCCCGAGTGACGACTACCACTTCGGTGAGACCTTCGCCCCATTTGCCCTACTTCATAATTCGGGTCAACTTCCGTATGTCGATATCTACTTGCCCCGCGGAATATTGCTGAACTTAGTTCCGGGTTTCGTAAATGCTGTACTCAACGACGGCTCCGCAGCGGCGTTGGCTCTGGGAACGACCGTGATTGCCCTTGTCGTAGTCGCAGCGGCACATCTGCTCCTGCGGTACGCAGTCGGATTTCCCTTGGCCACGGCAGCCGTGGCGCTCATTGCAATTAGCAACTCCTATGTCGAAGGCGACCTACTCACGGTGGCCATAATGATCGCGCTTTTGGTCTTCATCCTGCGTCGGCCGAATCCTGTGCTCTTAGGGATTGTCATCGTGGGCGCGAATGCGTTCTCGATATTGGCCTATCCGATGATGGGAATCGTTTCCACAGGCCTAACCGGCGCCGTGCTAATTGCTGGCTCGGTTGGTTCCCTTCTGGCACGATCTCATCGGGACCTTCGCTACGGGATTATCGTGTTCGGCGTTTCGATCGTGACGGCCGCAATAGTAGCATTGTCCCCGGCCGGTCAATTTCTCTCTGCGGCCATTTCGTACGTCACCTCGAACGGATCGAGTAACACAGAGTCCTTCGGAGTCGCCCTCACAAGGACGTGGATGACCCCATTCTCCATTGGACAAATTTTCGCGTTTGCTTTCGTTCTTGGGATTGCAGCGAGTGTCTGGCTACTCTGGACGCGGAGAAGGCTTTTTCGCGCGCCTTCGTGGAATCGGTATATCTTCCTCGGCATCGCCATAGTTCCTGCTGCGTTTGCGATTGGCCTTACCGGGCGGTATATGGGACGCATTGATCCCGATGCTTGGTCGTTTCGCCCTGCTGCCGGCACGCTCGTTGTGCTTGGGCTCCTAGTTCCCGCAGTCATTTGGATCGTAGGAAATCGGCGGGCACGAACTCTGGCGATGTACTCACTGTCGATAGCGGCTTGCATTTCCATTACAGTCCTTCCGCTCAATCAGGGTGGCCTCGTCCGAAGTTCGCTAGGAATGTTGGAAGCACCGAGCTCGTGGGAATCTGGCACGTACACAGCGTCTGCACCGAGACTCGGGGTGGGCCAAGGTAATGCGGATCAAATGTCAGCTGTGAGCGATCTGGCGTCGGTCTCTCAAAATTTGCCTTTCGGCGAAAGCATTCTCAACTTGTCAAATCGAGGTGCATTGTTCGGCTACTTGAGCTGGGAAAATCCGCTGCCTTATCTAGCTCCATACAACATCGAGTCAAGTGAGGCTGAAGCAGAAAGCATCGCCCGGCTGAAGCAGGAGAGCCCGACATACGCCCTCATCGGCCCCGGGCCACAGTGGGACGGCGTAAGTCTCTCGCTTCGTAACGCAGAGCTGTCTAAATGGGTTATGGAAAATTACACGCCGTTTGAGTGCGGCTCTTCAATCTGGGCAACGCTCGGTGTTGCCGGAGATGCATCGACGGGTCTGCTGGATTGTCCGACTCCTGCAACGGGTTCCACCGTGCAGAGCGTGGAAGCCCTATGGACTACTTTCGTCGGCGCTCCGGTCGACCTGGACATGGTGCCCGCCGCCTGGGGCGCCAGGTCAGCCAGCATGATGTCAACCACGTCGCTGTCAGTGTCGTCAACTATCAGGGCTGTGGGCGCGACAACCCAAGTCTTTGAGCTGAGCACAGACAGGCGGGCTGTTGAGGATGGAGAATTACTGATCTTGACTGTGCAGTGCGGGTCCGACGCGAGTGCAGACTCACCTTCAATGACCTCCGTCGGTGATTCCCGAGCATCACTTCAGTGGACCGACGAGGGCGCCGTTCCCGAAGGACTCAGCAGATTCGAGTGGGGTACGGGCAGATTCGTCGTTCCCCTGGATGCCTACCCTTCATGGCTGCTCGATAGCGAACACCCCACGACACTCCATCTGACCGCGCCAGTGTCGGACTGCGACGGCGGTTGGGACGTTTCCGGATCGATTATGCCGCGCCCCTAGGTGGCACCGACACCGGCGGAGCGCCGCTACCTGCTCGCTAGACCCACAATAAGTGGGCGCAGAAAAGACGGTTCTAGTCGTTGAGAAGGCTCTGGAGGTAGCTGCCGTACCCGCTTTTCACCAGTGGTGCGGCGATGACCGCAAGCTTCTCATCGGTTATCCAGCCTGCGCGCCAGGCAATCTCCTCGATGCAGCCGACCTTGAAACCTTGGCGATCCTCAATGACCCGCACGTATTCTGAAGCCTGCATCATGGACTCGAAGGTTCCAGTATCCAGCCATGCGGTGCCGCGATCGAGCACCTGCACGTGCAGAGTGCCCTGTTCCAAGTAACGCTCGTTGACCGTACTGATTTCCAGCTCGCCGCGTGCGCTCGGCTCGATGGTCTTTGCGATCTCAACGACGGAATTGTCGTAAAAGTAGAGACCAGGAACGGCGTAGTTGCTTTTCGGTTTCGCCGGCTTCTCCTCAATAGAAATGGCCGTTCCGGTTTCGTCGAACTCGACGACTCCGTAAGACGTGGGATTGCTGACGTGATAGGCAAAAATTCGGGCACCCTCGATCTCTGCATTACCCCGCAGAGAAGAACCGAGGCCAGCGCCATGGAAGATGTTGTCGCCGAGCACCAGTGCAACGCTGTGATCGCCGATGAATTCCTCGCCGATGATGAACGCCTGGGCCAGACCGTCCGGAGAAGCCTGCACGGCGTATTCGATGCGAATACCCAGGTCGGAACCATCCCCGAGGAGTGCACGGAATTGCTCGTTGTATTCGGGCGTGGTGATGATCAAGATCTCTTTGATGTCCGCCATCATCAACGTCGAGAGGGGGTAGTAGATCATGGGCTTGTCATAGATGGGCATGAGTTGCTTCGAGATGCCCTTGGTGATCGGCCACAGTCGCGTGCCGGAGCCACCCGCGAGAATAATTCCGCGCATAAGTCTTAGTTCCTGTCGTTCAAAGTGGCGTAGTAGGCACGGGCGGCGTCCCAAGTGGGGAGCAGGCCGGCTGCCGCTGCAACGGCGAGAGTCGGGGCATCCGTGTCTTTCGGAGACAGCAGCAGTTCACCAGCTTCGGGCGGAAACACGAGCGCGATCTCTTCATCAAGGGGACTGATGCCGTGTTCACGGCCAGGGCTAAAAGTGCTGTTAACGAGGTAGCTCACCGTCGCGTTGTCAGTCAGCGCGACGAAGCAGTGACCGAGCCCCTCAGCGATATAAACCGCACGACGGTCTGTGTCGTCGAGCAGAACGCTGTCCCACTGGCCGTACGTCGGCGAACCAACGCGAATGTCGACGATGTAATCGAGAACCGCCCCGTGAACGGCAGTGACGTACTTGGCCTGGCTGGGGGGCACGTCCGCGAAATGGATGCCACGCACCGAACCGCGTTTTGACACGGAAGTGTTGGCTTGCGCGAGGTCGAGCTTGTGCCCGACCTTCTCTTCGAGTTTGTCGAAGCGATACCACTCGAGGAAGACGCCCCGGTCGTCACCAAACTGCTTGGGGATAATTTCGAAGGAATCGGGGATGGAAAGTTCGCGAATCTGCACAATCGGAGTCTAGCAATCGCCACTAGATTGAGCGTTCAAAGGTCTGTTGCCCCACGCCCGACTACGATTTTAGCCTCGCACGTATTGCCCTGAATGGGCGAGTGACTGCCCAGCTTGTGCTGGAATGAACTGCAAGAAGTTGTTGGCGAAGTCCCATGCCGTCAGCTTCCGCTGACTCGACCCGCGTGCGCGCTTCGCGAAGTTCAGATTGAACCTGACGGAGAGCTGCGTCGCTGGCAGCAACCTTGATAGCTAAGATCTCTGCCTGCTGGGCACGATTGTGAAGCTCTGCGAGATCCTCGATTTCGAGACCGAGGCGCTTATAGACTGCGCGCACCGGTTCGGGCGACTGCACACCCGCGGCAAAAAATGCCTGTATTTTTTGTGGCAGGTCTTGCCCGACTCCCAATACACCCAACCCATGCGAGTGCTCGAACTCGAATGCTGGGTATTGCTCCTTCACGCTCGCCCAAAACCGCCAAACGCCGAATCCCTCCTGATGTTCGGCGATGTCGTGAAAGATGACGACACCGCGATTGGACAACTTGGGCAGCCAGGCCGTGAAATCGTGGGTGACATCCTCAAAGCCGTGCCGGCCATCAATGTGCAGAAGATCGACGCTACCGTCAGCGATGGAAGACAGTGAATCGTCAAAATAACCGCGCAGGAGTGTCGAAAAGGATGAGTACTCAGAATTGTTAATGGCGTTGACGGAGTCGAAGACTTCCTCGCCGTAGAGGCCGGCCTGGTCATCCCCGTGCCAGGTATCGAGGGCGTAGGCCTTGGTGTCCAGCCCCAGTCGAACCGCAGCTTCGCAGAACACAAAATAAGAAAACCCGAAGTGCGTGCCCAGCTCAACAATGGAACGCGGCCGAAGGGCATCGACGAGCCAGAAGGCGAAAGGCGCGTGACCCAACCACGCGGAGATTGTGATGTGAGCGGGTTTCCAATAAGAGCTGGCAGCCAGCCAAGGTTCGCTTGAGGGTGTCGCGCGCGTCGTATCGGCCGAGTCGTTCACATGAGTCTCCCTTGCGTCGTTGGCGATCAATGACCGTCATAGTCCTGACAAGTCGCCTTAATCGTAGCTGTTCGAAAAGAACTGCTACTTGGCAATTCCACGCACGGATTGAGTTGCAAGGGTTCTCAGGAACCGCGGGCCGGCCACGGTAGAATTGCTGAGGCCATGCAAGCGAACGGAACGGTTACTCCTATATGAAGATCCTCGTCACCGGCGGCGCCGGTTTTATCGGCTCCAACTTTGTGCGACGCACGATTGAAGACAAGTACCCGGGCCTCGAGGGCGCCGAGGTTGTCGTGCTCGACGCACTGACCTACTCGGGCAACCTCGAGAACCTCGCCCCGATCGCCGACTCGCCGCGCTACTCCTTTGTGCACGGCGATATTCGCGACGGCAAGCTGCTCGACACCCTGTTCCCCGGGCTCGACGCGGTGGTGCACTTCGCCGCCGAATCGCACGTGGACCGCTCCGTGATGGACTCGACGATCTTCGTCGAGACCAACGTGCTCGGCACCCAGCAGCTGCTCGACGCGGCCCTGCGTCACAAGCTGGCCCGGTTCGTGCACGTCTCCACCGACGAGGTCTACGGCTCGATCGCCGAAGGCTCCTGGAACGAGGAACGCGCGCTTGAGCCCAACTCCCCCTACAGCGCGTCAAAGGCCGGCAGCGACCTGCTCGCCCGCAGCTACCACCGCACCCACGGCCTCAACGTGTCGATCACGCGCTGCTCGAACAACTACGGCCCCTACCACTTTCCCGAAAAGGTCATTCCGCTGTTCGTCAGCAACCTGATCGACGACCTGCACGTTCCCCTCTACGGCGAGGGCAACAACATTCGCGACTGGCTGCACGTCGACGACCACACCCGCGCCATCGCCATGGTGCTCGTCGGCGGCCGCGCCGGCGAGATCTACAACATCGGCGGCGGCACCGAGCTGACCAACAAGGAGCTCACCCAGCTGCTGCTCGACTCGACCGGCAAGGACTGGTCCTACGTCGACCGCGTCGCCGACCGTCTCGGGCACGACCTGCGCTACTCGGTGGACATCTCAAAGATTCAGGCCGAACTGGGCTATGCCCCGGAGGTTCCGTTTGAGCAGGGCCTGGCCGACGTGGTGCAGTGGTACCGCGACAACCGTCAGTGGTGGGAGCCGCTCAAGGCTCGTGCGGCGCTGAACTAGCATGACCCGCTATCTGATCACCGGCGCGACCGGCATGCTGGGGTGCGACCTGCAGACGGCTTTGGCCGGCCGCGAGGTGACGGCCCTCGGCCGGAGCGACCTCGACGTGACCGATCTTGACGCGGTCACGGCCGCCGTCGCCGGGCATGACGTCATCATCAACTGCGCCGCGTACACCAAGGTCGACGACGCCGAAACGAGCGAAGACGAGGCCTACGCCGTGAACGCGGTGGGGCCGCGCAATCTGGCGGTGGCGGCATCCGCTCTGCGGGCGAAGCTCGTGCAAATCTCTACGGACTACGTCTTCGACGGCAGCGCCACCACTCCCTACGCGGAGGACACGACGCACAGCCCGATCTCGGCCTATGGCCGCACGAAGGCTGCCGGTGAGGACTTTGTGCACGCCGAGAATGGCGCACGCAGCTACATCGTGCGCACCGCCTGGCTGTACGGCAAGAACGGTCCGAACTTCGCCAAGACCATGCTCAGGGCCGCTGGCACGCGCGAGACGCTGAACGTCGTCAACGACCAGGTCGGCCAGCCCACCTGGACGATGGACCTCGCCGCGCAGATCGTGCTGCTGCTCGACTCTGACGCGCCCGCCGGCATCTACCACGGCACGAACTCCGGGGTGGCGTCGAAGTTCGACCAAGCCCGCGACGTGTTCGCCCTGGCCGGGCTCGACCCGGAACGCGTGCTGCCGACCGACAGCTCGGCCTTCGTGCTGCCCGCACCGCGGCCCGCCTATTCGGTGCTCGGCCACGCCAACTGGTCCGCCGCCGGGCTCGCGCCGATGCGCGGCTGGCAGGAAGCCCAGGCCGAGGCCTTCGCAGCGGGGGTTTTCGAGACAGCATGATCACTCTGCGGGTAGTCGTCGACCAGATGGTCTCCCCGGTACCGGGCGGCGTCGGGCGGTACACCGAGGAACTCACCCGCGCGCTGATCGCTACCGCGCCGGCCGAGTGCGACGTTGAGGGTATCGTCTCGTCGTCGACCCCCGAACAGTACGAACACATCGAGGCCGCCCTGCCCGGCCTCGGCAACCTGCACAAAACAACGCTGGCCCGGCGCGAGCTCGCTGCGGCTTGGGCACTCGGCGTGACCAAGTCGTCGGGCACCGGACTGATTCACGCGCCGGGACTGCTCGCTCCGCTGCGCCGCCACAACCGCGCCGAGGACGGCACCCAGATTGCGGTGACGCTGCACGACGTGCTGGCGTGGACGCATCCGTCGTCACTGACCCCGGCAACCGTGGCCTGGACCAAGGGCATGCTCAAGCGCGCCCGCAAGCACGCCGACGCGATCGTCGTGCCGAGCCACGCCGTGGCGCGGCAGCTGACCGAGATCATGGACCTCGGCGACCGGGTGCGCGTGATCGGCGGCGCCGTGGGGCGGGGGCTTGTGCTTCCGGCCATTCCACTGGTGGAAGAGCGCCTGCAGGCGCTGGGACTGCCGTCGCAGTACATTCTGACCTCCGGGTCGCTCGACCCGCGCAAGGCCGTGACAGCACTGATCACGGCGCTCGGGCTGCCGGGGGCACCCGATCTGCCGCTGATCGTGCTCGGACCCGACACCTGGGGCGAACTCGACCTCGCGTCGGTCGCCGACGAAGCCGGGCTGGCGCCGGGGCGCGTGCGCGCGCTGTCGGGGCTGAGCGACTCCGATCTGGCCGTGGTGATCGCCCGGGCGAGCGTGTTTGTCTACCCAAGCCTGGAAGAGGGTTTCGCGCTGCCGATCATCGAGGCCTTTCACCTCGGCACGCCGGTCGTGCACTCCGACGCTCCGGCCCTGCTCGAAGCCGCCGGTGACGCCGGCGTCGCGGTCGAGCGATCGGACCCGAAGGAGTACCCGGCCCGACTCGTCGATGCGATCAACCGCGTTCTGGGAGACAGCGTGCTGCGGGGACGCATGACTGTCTTCGGCGGCGACCGGTCGCGGGCATTCAGCTGGCGGGATTCCGCCGAGCGAGTCTGGCAGCTGCACGCGGACCTGTAGTCGGCTCCGCAGGCAGCGGGCCGTCGCTTCACACCCAGCCGGTAGGCTCGATGTGATCACAGCAGGGTTGTGCGTTCACGAGTTGAACGGCCACTGCTCGCATAAACACAGAGGTTTTCATGACAAAGATAGCTTCTATCGGCTCTCCTGACTCTTCCGCGGGTTAAACCGACCGGGAAGCACGGGTTTGTGGCCACCGACGCTGAACATTGCGAGGGCGATGAGGACGTCGGGTGATGTGAAGCCGAACGCGATGCGGGTCATGAGGCGGATCTTGGTATTCATGGATTCGACCCGGCCATTGGAGAGGCCGTCCTCGATGGACGCGATGATCGCGGTGCGATGCTTCACGATGCTCTTCTGCAGTTTCACGAAGGTGTGTGTGATCAACTCTTTGTAGGCCGTTTCGGCGCTGAAATCCTGCCAAGTTAGTGGCTGGTTTCCTGCCGAAAGAGCGCTAATTATCAGGCCAGGCAACTCCCCGCC
>NZ_SOEY01000004.1 GCF_004402535.1 Cryobacterium glaciale
TGCACGCCCCACAACGCCGGCACCAGCCGGCATCGTCGGGATCAATCATCTTCCCGACACCGGCGTCAAAAACTAACCCGAGTGACTCCACTCAGCTTGACATCGCGCGCAGACGCGCGGGAGGGGCCGCGCCGAACTACCCGCGCACTGGTGCAAGTCCCGCGCACTGGCGTAGCTCCCGCGCAACGTACCGACCTGTCCTTGGGGGTCGAGAGGTTGGGCGGTGACTTTTGGCGAGCGCTGCCCCTGGGGACGTGCGGATTACCTCGAACGCCTCACGAGATGGCTCACGGGCCGACGCTCCGCTAGACCGAGAAGTACTTCGCTTCCGGGTGGTGGAACACGAACGCGTCGGTCGACTGTTCCGGATGCAGCTGCAGCTCCTCGGACAGCACCACGCCCATCCGCTCTGGCTTCAGCAGCTCAACCACCTTGCGACGGTCCTCCATCTCGGGGCAGGCCGGGTAGCCGAGCGAGAACCGGGCACCGCGATACTCGAGCTTGAACATGCCGGCGATATCGGTGGGGTCTTCGCCGCCCACACCGAATTCCGAGCGGATGCGCGAGTGCCAGTACTCGGCCAGCGCCTCGGTCAGCTGCATGGTCAGTCCGTTGAGTTCCATGTAGTCGCGGTACTGGTTCGCGGCGAACATCTTCGCTGTGACCTCGTCGACGTGGGAGCCGGCGGTGACCAACTGGAGGGCGACGACATCCGTTTGGCCGCGCTCTCCTTTCTGCGGATCTGGGCGCCCGCGCACGAAGTCGGCCAGGCACAGGTGCTTGTCGCGGCGTTGCCGGGGAAAGTTGAAGCGCAGGCGGTCGGTGCCGAGTTCGCCGCCGGAGCCGCCATCGGGCGCGAGCAGGCCGGCCTGACCGACCAGGCCGGTGGGGTCGTCGCCGTGGTGCAGCACGACCATGTCGTCGCCCTCGGCGACGACCGGAAAGTAGCCGTAGGCGACGGAGGCGTCGAGCATCCCCTCTCCCAGGATGCGGTCGAGCCAGTAGCGCAGGCGCGGCCGGCCGACGGTGTCGACCAGTTCCTGATAGCTGGCGCCGTCCTCGGCGCGACTGGGCTTGAGCCCCCACTGCCCCATGAAGGTGGCTCGTTCGTCGAGGAACGCCGAGAAGTCGGCGAGCGCGACGCCCTTGACGATGCGGGTGCCCCAGAACGGCGGCACCGGAATGGGGTTGTCGCTCGCGACCTCGGAGCGGGCCGGCATTTCCTCGGGCTCGGTCAGGGTGAGCAGGCTCTTCTTGTGGATGCGCTTCTTGAGCGGTGGCAGCCCCACCGCACGAGGGTCGGCGCCGCGGGCGATGGCCACGAGCGGTTCCATCAGGGCGAGACCCTCGAAGGCGTCGCGGGCGTAGCGCACCTGCCCGGCGAAGACGCTGTCGAGGTCGTCCTCGACGTAGGACCGGGTGAGGGCGGCCCCGCCGAGCAAAATCGGCCATTTGCCGGCGAGTCCGCGCGACTCGAGTTCGAGCAGGTTCTCCTTCATCACCACGGTGGACTTCACGAGCAGCCCGCTCATGCCGATGACGTCGGCGTTGTGCTCCTCGGCAACGCGGATGAACTCAGCGATCGGCTGCTTGATGCCGATGTTGATCACGTCGTAGCCGTTGTTGGTGAGGATGATGTCGACGAGGTTCTTGCCGATGTCGTGCACGTCGCCGCGCACGGTGCCGAGCACGATCGTGCCCTTGCCGGCCGCTTCGGATTTCTCCATGTGCGGTTCCAGAAGCGCCACGGCGGCCTTCATGACCTCGGCGGATTGCAGCACGAACGGGAGTTGCATCTCCCCGCTGCCGAAGCGGGCACCGACGACCTGCATGCCCACGAGCAGGTGCACGTTGACAATGTCGAGCGCGCTCAGTCCCCCGGCACGGGCGAGGTCGAGGTCGGCCTCCAGCCCCTTGGCCTCGCCGTCGATAATACGGCGTTCGAGCCGTTCGCCCACCGGCAGGGCGGCCAGTTCGGCGGCGCGTTCGTCTTTCAATGCTGCGGAGTCGACGCCGGCGAACAGGTCGAGCAGCGCCACGAGCGGGTCGTAGGTGAGGGTACCGTCGACGTCGTATTCGCGGCGGTCCCAGACCAGGTCGAGGGCCACCTTGCGACGGTCGTCTGGTACCGAGGCGAGCGGCACGATCTTGGCCGAGTTGACAATGGCCGAGTCGAGGCCGGCTTCGGTGGCCTCGTGCAAAAAGACCGAGTTGAGCACCGAACGGGCGGCGGGGTTGAGGCCGAACGACACGTTCGACACCCCGAGGGTGGTGTGGATGCCGGGGTACTTCGCCTTGATCTGACGGATCGCCTCGATGGTCTCGATGCCGTCGCGACGGGTTTCCTCCTGGCCGGTCGCGATGGGAAAGGTCAGGGCGTCGACGATGATGTCCTCGACCCGCATGCCCCACACGTTCACGAGGGTCTCGACCAAGCGGGTGGCGATGCGCACCTTGTGTTCGGCGGTGCGGGCCTGGCCCTCTTCGTCGATGGTCAGGGCGATCACTGCGGCGCCGTGCTCCTTCACGAGCGGCATGATGCGGCCGAAGCGCGAGGTCGGCCCCTCGCCGTCTTCGAAGTTGACCGAGTTCACGACCGGGCGTCCGCCGATCAGTTCCATCCCGGCCTGCAGCACGGCCGGCTCGGTCGAGTCGACGACGAGCGGCAGCGTCGACGCGCTCGCGAGGCGGGAGACGACCTGTTTCATGTCGGCGACGCCGTCACGGCCGACGTAGTCGATGCAGACGTCGAGCAGGTGGGCGCCGTCGCGCACCTGACTGCGGGCGATGTCGACGCAGTCGTCCCAGTTCTCGGCGAGCATGGCATCGCGAAAAGCGCGGGAGCCGTTGGCGTTGGTGCGTTCCCCGATGGCGAGAAAGGCGCTGTCCTGGTCGAAGCTGACGTGCTGGTACAAGCTGGCGACGCCGGCATCCGCTTCGAGAACACGCGGCTTCACGGTGACTCCCCGCAACCGTTCGACCACCTTGCGCAGGTGTGCGGGAGTCGTTCCGCAGCATCCGCCCACGAGCCCCAGCCCGAATTCCTTCACGAACTGTTCGTGCGCCGTAGCGAGCTGGTCGGGGGTCAGCGGGTAGCTCGCGCCGGTCTTCGTCAGCTGCGGCAGGCCGGCGTTGGGCATACAGATCACGGGCACGCGCGAGAACTTGGAGAGGTGGCGCAGGTGCTCGCTCATCTCGGTCGGCCCGGTCGCGCAGTTCAGGCCGATCGCGTCGATGCCGAGGGGTTCGAGCGCGGTCAAGGCGGCGCCGATTTCGCTGCCCATCAGCATGGTTCCGGTGGTCTCCACCGTAACCTCGACGAAAATCGGCAAGCGGATGCCGGTATCGGCAATGGCCTGCTTGCATCCGTTCACCGCGCTCTTGGTCTGCAGCAGGTCCTGCGAGGTCTCGATGAGGAAGGCGTCGGCGCCGCCACGGATGAGGCCGAGCGCCTGCTCGGCGAAGGTGGCCTTCAGGTTCGCGTAGGTGGTGTGGCCGAGGCTCGGCAGTTTGGTGCCTGGACCCATCGACCCCAGCACCCAGCGCACGCGACCGTCGCCGGCTTCGAACTTTTCGGCGCTGGTGCGGGCGATCTCGGCGCCGAGCCGGGCGAGTTCCTCGATGCGGTCTTCGATGCCGTAGTCGGAGAGGTTCGACCAGTTGGCGCCGAAGGTGTTGGTTTCGATGGCGTCGATGCCGGTTTCGAGGTAGACATCGTGGATGGCCGCGATGATATCGGGGCGGCTCACGTTGAGGATCTCGTTGCAGCCCTCGAGCTGCTGGTAGTCGTCGAGGGTGGGATTGTGCTCCTGCAGCATGGTGCCCATGGCGCCGTCCGCGATCACCACGGAGTTCGTCACGGCATCCAGCAGGGCTTGGGCTCGAGCCGGGCGCGCCGCTTCGACGGGTATTTCGGCGGCAGTCGTTCGCTCAGTGCTCATTGGCTCAGCTTAACGGCGGGTGCGAAGGGTCGGCCGCGCCGAAGTAACGTTTCTTAGCCTGAGCGGATGCGCGCGGCTCAGACCGAGCGCGCCGCCGCAACTCGGCGCCCCATGGGGGCGCCGAGTGTCGTGCCGGCCGCGTGGCACGCGGCGACAGCTCGGAGTGGCGGCAGATCCTGTGCCAGGCACAGAAACAGAGCCCCCGCATTATTCACCACTCACGAGCGTCGCAGCAGCCGCTTCCCCCCGGAAGCCACGTTAGACATGTCTATCGTAACCTATCGGAGGGTCAGTGCAGGCATCCGCTGGCCGTACCCGACGGGAGGTAGGCTGAATGGGCAAATAGGGGGTATTCCATGAGCTACGCGTCACGCCAGAAACAGGCTCACACGCTGGTGGTCGCGCTAGGCCTGCCCCGACCCCTCACGGCCGAGCTGCTGCACCAGCACATGGAAACGGTGCGTGGAAAGAAGATCGTGGTGCAGCCCGCGACCCCACGTATGCTCGAGGCCGGGCTGTGCGGGCTCTGGATTGCCGTGGTCGGGGAAAGTTTTGAGCGGATCCACCATGCACCGACCACCTCCATGGTGCACCGTCAGCAGTTCATCAATCACGAATTCGGCCACATGATTCTCGACCAGGAGCAAGAGCTGCTCTCGGCGGAGCGGGTCGCTCTGCTCGCGCCGCTGATTCC
The DNA here is from genome assembly GCF_004402535.1 of Cryobacterium glaciale. Classification (GTDB taxonomy): domain Bacteria; phylum Actinomycetota; class Actinomycetes; order Actinomycetales; family Microbacteriaceae; genus Cryobacterium; species Cryobacterium glaciale. Next base: position 4,636 of record NZ_SOEY01000004.1, read on the forward strand.
GCTGGATGCCATCGCCCACGCACTCTCTCGCAGCCGGTTCACCGACGAGCAGGAGGCCCTCGCCGAGGCCATCGGCGATCAACTGGCCCTCATCATGCTGCACGACGGGCGCGAAGCAGCCCACGGCAGCCAAACCGGATTCGGACGAGTTCTCTAATGCAGGCGGTTCTGTTCGCACTCTCGGCGGTCTTTTGGATCGCCGCGGCGGTGTGTGTGCCGTCGGCCGTTCGCGGACGACGACGGCCGCTACTGCTGTTTCTGACGGTCTTCGCGCTGACCATGACGCTGATGCCCGAGCCGGTGTACCGGCCGGTGGATGCGCTGCTCGGCAACGGCAATGTGACCTATTTCATCTTCCACGCTTTGACCATTGTGGCCATCGCGCTCCTGGACGTCATCGTGCAGGAAGCCATGTCGCCACGCGGCCTCACCCGGGCGCGCAAGCGTGCCACGATGATGGTCAGCGCTGCGATCATCGCCCTGCAGGCTCTGTTGTTCTTCGGCAGTGACTGGCGGGTGACCGACGACATCGCAGCGTCCTTCATTCCCCGCTGGGACTTCACCGCGTACGCGGCCACCACCTGGATTGCGATGGGAATCTTTGCGGTATCCTTCGCCACGGCCTGCGTGGCCGACCTGCGTCGGCAACGCCGCCCGGTCACGCTGGTCTCGCTGAGCCTGGTGCTGCTCGCCTGCCTGGGCGTGCTCAGCTACGCCGTCATCAGCCTGACCAGTGCCGTGCTGGCCGTTCTGCACCCGGACTTCCTGCTGGTTGGCTGGGCGCGCACCACCTACAGCCTGACGCTTCTGCTGTCCCCCATCTTCCTCGTCATTGGGCTCGGGCTGTCGGCATCCGCTGACGGGCTGGCCGCCGCCCGAAAGAATTACCGCGACCGCGTGCTGCTCTGGCAGATCACGCCGCTCTGGCAACGCCTCCTGGCCGACACTCCCGAGCTCAGCATCGAACGGAAGCTCTCCTCCCGGCAACTGCTCACCGTGCGCCGTCCCGGAGTGCACCTGTATCGGCGGCACGTCGAAATCCGCGACAGCCTCCTGGTACGCCCCGGGCAGGCCATGACCCCCGCCGAACTGGCCGTGATCGACCGGGCCGAAGCGCGCACCCAGGCCCAAACATCCGCTCTCGCAGGGGTGGCCAAATGACCGCCGCACCCAACGCCGACGAGGTGAGCCCGCAGCTCGAACTGGCGCGCAAGCTCAACCTGCTGCTCGATGTCGTCGTGGCCGAGGGCAACACCCCCTACACCTATCGCCAGATCGAAGCGGGCTTGAACGAACGCGGCCTGACCCTCTCGCGCGCACGCTGGGCCTACATGATCACCGGCGAAGGCCCGCTGGTCACCGATCCGGCACTCCTCACCGGCATCGCCGACTTTTTCCGCATCCCCCCGGAATACATGCTCGGCGGGGACGGCGACCTGCCGGAACGCGTCGACGCGCAGCTCGCCTTCGTGAAGAGTCTGCGCGTTGCCCGCGTGGTGAGCTTTGCGGCGAGGATGCTCGGCGACGTCTCCCCCGAAACGCTCCGATCGATCACCGAGCTCCTGGCGAACGAGAGCCCCGACTCAGCGTAGGGTTGCGCGTCGACGGGGTCTCGTCCGGACTCCGCGTCCGGTCAGTGCCCGGTACCGCCGGCGATCGTGTACGACCACAACTCACTGCTCACCCCGACCGGTCGCACGGCCGGTTCGCCTTCCTTCGGCGTCTCACTGCGGTGCCCGTGGGAGAAGGACGGGGAGCTCAGCCAGGCCTGGAACGACTCCTCGTCGGCCCAGCGCGTCACGACGAGCCAGGTCAGGCGGTCATCCGTCGGCTTGAGCAGCTCGAAGCCCTCGAAACCGGGGCGGTCGTCGACGGCGCCCGCCCGGGCAGCGAACCGGCGGGCCAACTCGTCGCCGCCGTCGCTCGGTACGGTGATGGCGTTGATTTTGATGATCGTCATGGGACTGCTTCCTGTTCGAACGCTCGGAGGTATTTCCACCATGCTGCCACTTTCCGCTGCACGGACGCGCCATTCCGCTGGTACGACCGCGCCGGCGACGCAACCACTCCCCTGACCCGGCCGCGTTCCCCATGCTGCAAGGCCAATGCTTATGCTGGAGAGACTATGCGACTTCTCCTGATCCGCCATGGCCAGACTCCCGGCAACGTTCTCGGGCGGCTCGACACCGAGCGTCCCGGTCCGGGATTGACCGACCTCGGCCTGCGCCAGGCCGCCGCTATTCCGGAGGCCCTGCGCTCCGACCCGATCGACGCCATTTTCGTGTCGACCCTGCTGCGCACTCAGCTGACGGCGCATCCGCTCGCCGCCGATCGCGGCCTCGATCTGCAGGTCGCGGCCGGGTTGCACGAGATCGAAGCTGGCGCCCTCGAGGGGCTGCGCGATCGGGCCTCCGTGCGCACCTATCTGGAAACCGCGGTGGCCTGGGGCTCCGGCGACCTCGACAAGCGGATGCCCGGCGCTCACGACGGTCACGAATTCTTCTGGCGGTTCGACGCCGACATCGCTGTAGCGGCCGCGGACGCCGACGTCGCCGCTGTCTTCAGCCACGGCGCGGCCATTCGTGTGTGGACCGCAGCCCGCGCTCAGAACGTGCCGGCGACCTTTGCCGGCGAGAACGAGCTCGACAACACCGGTGTGGTCGAGCTGACCGGCTCGCCCGAAGAGGGCTGGACTCTGCTGTCGTGGGCGGGCCTTCCCGTGGGCGGTATGGCCCTCGCCGATCTGAGCGCCGCCGATCCGTTGGGCGAGCCGCTCGACGACTGACCAGGCCGCCCTTCCGTGCGCCAGCGCTGGTCGAGCAATTGGAATCTATTGCGGCTTGGCTCGAGGCACCCGCGGGCGCACGAGCGCGTGGCTGTCGCGCAGCAGCTGTTCGACGAGCTCAGCGGGAACGTGGCCGTCGAGCACGATCGTGATCCAGTGCTTCCTATTCAGGTGATAGCCCGGCGTGATCCACAGCGCAAACTCTTGCCGCAGGGCGCGGCTCTCCTCTGGATCGCACTTGAGCGACACCGTGAGCGGCTCGCTCGCAAGGACCGCGAGGGCAAAAATCTTGCCGTTGCCGCTGGTCTTGAACACGCTCGTCTCCTCGCCGAACGGAAACGTTTCGATGGCCTGGGGCAGGCTCAGGCAGAGATCGACGAGCGCGTCCGGGGTCATGCTGCGACCCTAGTACCCCTGGGCAGCACAACTAGGCGGCGACGAGGCTCATGGCGTCGGCGGTGAGTTCCACCGAGCGCAGGCGGCCGGCGATGAACGGTGACTGGTGGGCGAGGATGAGTTCGTCCGCCTGCGTTCCCTCCGCGAACTCCTCGAGGTAGGCACGCACCTCGTCCGCCGTGCCGACGGCCGAATACCGCATCATGTTGGCGATGTTGCGGCCCTCCGGCGTCGTCAGGAAGACGTCGATCTGGTCGTCGCTGTACTCGGGGGTCGCCGGCCCGCGAGAGAGCATGCCGCGCACCCGGGTGCGGCGGGTCGTTTCGAACTGCTGCACGGCATCCGCTTTATCGTCGGCCGCAATCACGTTGGCCGCCACGATGAGGTGCGGCGCTGCCAGCTGCTCCGACGGCGTGAAGTCGCGGCGGTAGAGCGCGATGGCGTCGTGCAGCGCGTCGGGCGCGAAGTGCGATGCGAAGGCGTAGGGCAGCCCGAGCGCGGCAGCGAGCCCGGCGCCGAACAGCGACGACCCCAGAATGTACAGCGGCACATTGGTGCCGGCGCCGGGTACGGCCTGCACGCCCGGCACGATCGACTGGCCGCGCAGGTAGGCCTGCAGTTCCATGACGTCCTGCGGAAACTGGTCGGACGCGCGCGGGTCGCGGCGCATCGCCCGGGCGGTGTTCTGGTCGCTGCCGGGCGCACGCCCGAGGCCCAGGTCTATGCGGTCGGGGTAGAGCTCGGCGAGGGTGCCGTACTGCTCGGCAATGACGAGCGGGGAGTGGTTGGGCAGCATGACGCCGCCGGATCCGAGCCGGATCGTGGCTGTCTGCCCGGCGACGTAGCCGATCAGAATGCTCGTCGCCGACGACCCGATGGTCGGCATGTTGTGATGCTCGGCATACCAGACGCGCTCGTACCCGTGTTTTTCGGCCGTTTGCGCGAGCGCGACACTCGCCGCGAAGCTCTCCCGAGCGGTCTGCCCGGGGGCAATCGGAGCGAGGTCAAGAATGGAGAGCGGAATAGTCATACTGGGGGCAACACCGCCGCACCGAATTCGTTACCCGGTTCGGCCGACGAACGCGAAATTGCCGCGACTCACCCGCGCTCGGCGAATCGACCGACACCGGGCATGAAGCGCCCGACCCGCGTGCCATAGGAGCGGTAATCGGGGTGCCCGGCCACGAGCATCCGCTCTTCCCACCGGGTCTTGAACGAGAGCAGCCCGACCAGCGCGACCCACACCACAATGTGCCAGGCGGAGGCCCCCACCAGCACGAGCGCGACGCCGCCGGTCATGAGTCCCGCGTAGATGGGGCTGCGCACGAGCCCGTACACCCCTGTGGTGACCAGCGGGGCTTCCTCGCGTGGAATCGGACTCGCGGTCAACGCCGGCCCCAGCCCGACGACGCCGAGCACCGCGAGTACGGCGCCGACCAGCCCCAACACGATCGCGGCCACGATCACCCCGATGCTCGTCGACCAGAGCGTGCCGCGCGGCAGGAAGATCAGAGCCGCCAGGAGAAGAAATTGCCCGGTGACCAGGCTGAGTGCGAGTGCACGTTTCATAGTTCGAGGGTACGCCCGGGAGAGAAGGGTGCCAACGCAGGTTAACCACACATCACCAGCGTGTAACGAAATGAAACATTTTCGCCTTCTTGCAACCGTTCTGCACGCGGGCGACTTACCCTCGTACGCACAGACCAGCTCCGCCAGCATCGCCGGAGAGTGACATCGGGCCTCGATCCCGATCGCGTGCCAACAATTCGCGCCTGATCGATTCGAGGCACAGGCCTGCTCCGGCAGGTGCATTCGCCCGGCACCTCAGACGAGATGCCCCGCCGAAGTGGAACCACCATGACCGACGACGAACTCCTGCTTGAAATCGACTACACCGGCTACGACAGTTCCTGCCGCGACCCGCACATCACGCCGGCCGAGGACCTCGTCGAGTGCCGCCGCCTGCGCGGCCACGGTAATGAACCACACGGTACCCGGGCCGGCATGCGTGCCATCCGCTGGCAGGCCGGCGCCACTCCCCTGGCCGCCTAGCTCGCTCGCCGTACAAGCGGATGCGCATTCCCGGCCCCTCCCACAGGGCAACGCGTGAACAGCACGGTTCCTGGCAGTTTCGTAATGAGAAAGTGGCGAGAAATTCCGGCCAGCTGAAGGCGGGGCTTCACGATTCCAGGCGTAGTGTCGATGGGTGCAACTGACTGACCAGACCCGGGTGCTCGGGGCCGCCGAATGGCTCGCCCTCGAGCAGGCCCACGAGGAACGCGCCGATGCCTTCACGCGTGGCCGTCGCGAGCGCGCAGCTACCGGCCAGACGCATCCGGTCGACGATTTTTTGTTCACCTACTACCCGTTTCGTCCCGGCCTGCTGCGCCGCTGGCATCCGGGTGCCGGCGTGCTGCTGCAGGGGGCCGCGGACTACCCCCGTGCCAGTTGGAAGTGGTACCGGCGCAACGGCAGCGACAGCCGAGTGGATGTCGCGGCCTTCTCCGAGAAAAACGAGCGCGTCATCCGTTTCATCGGTTCACTGCTGAGTTCGACCAGGCAGCGACCCGCCCACTTCGGCTGTTTCGGTCTGCACGAGTGGGCCATGGTCTACCGCCAGGGTGAGCACCGCCACGTTGCGCCGCTGCGCCTCGGCCAGGGCGACACCGACGCCGTCATCGACGGCAACCGTGTGGCCTGCAGCCACTTCGACGCGTTTCGGTTCTTCACCCCCGCAGCCATCCCGCTGAACCAGCTGGAGCCCTCCCGGGAGAACCAGCCACTGCTGGAGCAGCCCGGCTGCCTGCACGCCGGCATGGACATCTACAAGTGGGTGATCAAGCTCGGCCCTCTGGTTCCCGGCGAGGTACTGCTCGATTCCTTCGAGCTCGCCCGAGACATTCGCCAGCTCGACATGGAGGCCTCCCCCTACGACCTAAGGGAGTGGGGCTACGAGCCGGTCACGGTCGAGACTCCCGCCGGCAAGGCCGAGTATGTGCGCCGGCAGCGCGGTTTCACCGAGCGCAGCAACGTCTTGCGTGACCGCGTCGTGGGCCTGCTCCTCTAGAACTTGCCCTCGCTCGCCGTCGCGACGGGCAACGCTCACCGGTTGCCAGCCTCTTCTCAGGTTGAACCACCGCCGTGAGCGGATGCCCCCCACGGCGGCGATCGGCTCGCGTCACGGTGTGCAGGACCCGCGCCAAAAAACGATGCACGACACCCATTTGGGGTGCGTCGACCAAACCGGATGAGGCGGGGCTCCGGACCATCTGTGCGGCCCGGGTGAACATCGGGCCGGAACAGAACAACGAATAGGAGCTCACATGAACACGATCACGAAGCACACGAACGTTCGCAAGATTACCGCGCTGGGAATCACCGGCGCCGCAGCATCCGCCCTCATCATCGGCGGTTTCGTCGCCCCGGCCCAAGCCTTCGACGGCGAGAGCACGAGCACCACCACCAGCACGAGCACCGACAGCTCGTCCGAACAGAACCGCCTCGACATCATCGGCGATCTGTTCAACCTCTCGGGCAACGACACGACCGGTAACGGTGTTCTCGGCAATGACACTTCACCAGGCGGCGTAGCCAACGGCGGCCTCGTGAACGGCGGAGTCGTGAACGGACCGCTCGTGAACGATTCCCTCAACAACGACGTCGGTGATGTTGCCTCCGGCAACGAGGTCGGCAACGGCAACGACGTGGTCGCTCCGATCGAAGCGCCCGTCACCGCCCCGGTTGATGCCGGAAACGGCACCGACGTCGGAACGGACGTCGGCGGCGTCGATGTGGAGAACATCGACGGCTCGGTCGACTCGATCGTCAATGACGTTCTCGGCGACCTCGGACTCGGGCTGGGCCGCTAACCTGATTGTATAAATGAGGGCGTCTCCCATCCGGGAGGCGCCCTTGTTCCGGCTACTCAGTCGCGAGGGTACGACTCGATGATCTCGCGCATGCGCGGCAGGCCGAACTGGTCGGCGATGGCCACGCCGCTGTGCGTGCCGAGGCGAGGGTCGGCATCCGCTTCGAGCAGCAACCGCAGAATCGCCTCATTGCCCCGAAAGACCGCGCAGGAGATGGCGGTCTGGCCCATGGCATTGACAACGGATGCGTCCGCCCCGCGCCGAAGCAGCTCACCGACGGTCTCGGCGTGCTGCTGGTAGGCCGCGACGATCAGCAGCGTGTCCCCGCGGGCGTTGACGACGTTGAGGCCGACTCCGGCGTCGATCATTTCGCCCAAGGGGCCGGTGAGGCCGTCGCGGGCGAGGTCGAAAACGCCCTCGATGACCTCGGGGCTGAGCCCGGATGTGTTCTCGTTCACTGACTGCTCCCGCTCGCTCTTCTGTGTGCCCAGCGTAACCGGCGCCAGGCCTCCACCGCGAAAACGTCACGATTCGGCGACCAACTCCACTGGCGCTGGCGACACTCTCGGGTCGATGCCACACTCAGAGCATGAGACCTCGATCGCTCGTCTTCGCCGCGTTCGCCGCCACCGGGCTCGTCACGATTGCCGCGTGCGCGGGCGACGCGGTACCCGGCGCAGAGGTTCCGAGAACGCTGCCGCCGTACCTCGCTTTTCCGCAGCCCACGCTGACGAGCGACGAACTGGTCGGCCAGGGCACGGTCTTGCAACAGGGCGAAGCCGAGCCGCAACTCTGCCTGGGCCCGATCTTGGAGTCCTATCCGCCGCAGTGCAGCGGCCCGACGATTCTCGGCTGGGACTGGGCCCAGGCGCAGTATTCCGAAACTGCGTCGTCGGTCACCTGGGGCACCTACGCCGTGTTCGGCACCTGGGACGACACCGCCTTCACCCAGACCCAGCCGCCGATTCCCCTGTCGCTGTATTCGCCGATCGGGTCCCCCGATCCGCGCCAGGACCCGGAGAACGCGGGCGCGAGCGACGACGCCACCCTCCAGACCATTCAAGACGGACTCAACCAACCGCAGATACTGACCTCGATGCCGATGAACGGATACCTGTGGGTGTCTGTGCTCTACGACGATGGCACCATCCAGAAGTTCATCGACGAGAAGAACGGCCCGGACGTCGTCATCGTGCAGTCCGCCCTGCGGTCGATCAGCTGACCGTCTCCGCGGCGAGCAGGGCCACAACCTCGGCGTCGGTGGTCGCTCGAAAATCCCGGTAGTGCGCACCGACCGCCCAGAACTCTGCGGGCTGCACCACGCTGACGATCTCGTCGGCACCCAGCCGAAGGTCCGCGCCGGCTGGAGCGACGGGGACGGCCACCACGACCCGCAGGGCGCCGAGCTGTCGAGCTACCTCGCAGGCGACGCGGGCCGTGGCACCGGTCGCGATGCCGTCATCGACGATGATCACCACCCGGCCGTACAGCTCGCACCGCGGCCGACCGCCGCGAAACAGCGTTTCCCTGGCCTCGAGCAGCGCCCGCTCCCGGTCTTCGACCGTGCGCAGTTCCCCCGCGCTCACGCCGACGTGCCGAACGATATCGTCGTTGAGCACCCGCTTCCCGCCCTCGCCGATGGCGCCCATGGCCACCTCGGAATCAACCGGCAGACCGAGCTTCCGCACCACGATAACGTCCAGCGGCGCGTGCAACGCCCGCGCCACCTCGTACGCCACGGGCACTCCCCCGCGCGGCAGCCCCACGACCACCGGGTCGCTGGGTCGCAGGTACGTTAGCCGCGCGGCCAGCTGGCGCCCGGCATCCGCTCGATCAGCGAACACGACCCTCACCGTACTTTCCGACACCGCCACGGCTGCCGGTCACAGCGGGCCTGGTTGCGGCCCAGAGTAGTCTTCCTGTGCGGCCTCGGGTAGGGCACGGGCAGGCGAATCTGGGGAAACGGTGCCGCCGCATCCGTGGTGAAATAGGGGAATGTTGCACCGAAGCGCCCCCGAGCACCGTTTTGTCCCGTCCCTCGACGGGGTGCAACTGGCCACCTACGAGCTGGGTGACCCCGATCATCCGACCGTGCTCGTGGTGCACGGCTTCGCCTCGAGCGCGATCGCGAACTGGCACGCCACCGGCTGGACGCGCGACCTGACCCGGGCCGGCTTTCACGTGATCGGCATCGACCAGCGCGGCCACGGCGCGAGCGACAAACCGCACTCGGCCGAGGCCTACACGATGGAACTACTCGTCGGCGACGTCGAGGCCGTGCTCGACGCCTACCTGCTCACCGAGGTGCGCTACGTCGGCTATTCCCTCGGCGCCCGGGTCGGCTGGCAGGCCGCCCGCGAGCTCGGCGGGCGCATCACGCAAGCGGTTCTCGGCGGCATCCCCGACGGCGATCCGCTGAAACGCTTTCACATAGCGGATGCCCGCGCCCACCTCGAGCACGGCGCCGCCGTGACCGACCGCCTCACCGGCGCCTATCTCACGATGGCGAAGGCCTTGCCGGGCAACGATCTCGCGGCACTCGTCGCCCTCGTCGAAGGCATGCGTGACGGCCCGCAGCCCGGACCGACCAACGCCCCCGCCCAGCCGCTGCTGTTCGCAACCGGCAGCGAAGACAGCATTCTCGCCGCCTCGCGGGCGCTGGCCGAGGCGACGCCGAACGGGAGTTTCTTCGAGATTCCCGGCCGCAACCACTTCAACGCACCCACGTCGCGGCCGTTCCGCGAGGCGGCGATCGCCTTCCTCAAGCCCTAGTCCTCAGCCGAGCGAAACGGTTCCATCGTCGGCGACGTGCCAGCCCGGGTTGTGCGCGATCTCCCAGATGACGCCGTTCGGGTCGGCGACGTGCCCGTGAAAGATGCCGCCGAACGCGCCGTCCTGGGCGGGTTTGAGCACGGTGCCGCCCGCGGCCGCCATCGCGGCGATCGTGGCGGTGACCTCCTCCCGGCTGCCGAGATTGTGCGCGAGGGTGATGCCGCTGGCCCCGGTGGTCGTGTGTTCGCGCTGCAGGTCTTCGTCAAACTTCTCAGCGTCGAACAGGCCGAGCATCAGGCCGGGCCCCACCTGGAAGAACACGATCTCGCCGGGAACGTCCATCAGCGGAGTCCAGCCCAAGCCGTCGCGATAGAAGGTGCGCACCATTTCGAGGTCGCTCGTGGCCAAGGAAATGAAGTGCACGCGTTGTTCCATGAGATCAGTCTTTCAGAGGTGCCCGTGCTTTACCGGGAGGCCCCGAACTAGCCTCGGGGTGTGACCGCCGTCGACCGTTTCCCGACCGGTCCGATTCCGACCCTGTTGGCCGCCGCCACATCAAAGGTGTACGAAGTGCCGTTCCTCAGCCCGGTCACCACCGTCGATTGCACCCGGCCGACCACGAGTTTTGTGGTCACGAGCTTCCCGCCCGCATAGGCTCGCACCCGATAACCGAGGATTGCAGCACCACCGTTGGTGGGGGCCGCCCAGCGAACCGTAGCGGAGGCCTTGCCCGCTGTCGGCGTTCCTATCGTCGGCTCCCCCGGGACCGTCCGAACGGGGATATGCACGGCGACGTAGTCGGCGTCTTCGACGCCGCCGAAGAGAAGGCCAGTCATCATGGTCATTGTGATCATTGGTGCTGCCCCTGGCTGCACGAAGTCTGATGTCGACGAGGAACCGTCGCGAACGGTGACCGTGATTTTACTCCCGTCGGCAGACACCGCAGAGGGCAGCGGAAGGTTGTCCAGCGAGTCGTCGTTGAGGTCGGATCCGAGAGTGACCTGCCGTGACACGAACGGTGCAGTGGTGCCCGTCCAGAATCCACGGGGGCCCGCCACCGTGACCAGGTCGCCCTTTCGTACCGTCAGAGTGGACGTTACCCAGTGCTGCTTGATGGAATACACCGTGTCAACATCTCCGCGAGCGAGGCTGAGGGCAGGAGCGCGCTCGCCGGTACGGGTACCACGCTCCAGAATCAGATTGGCCTCCAGGCTGTCCCCGGAGGGAAAGCCCACCTGCGGCGGCTGCGCTGATGCTCCGGCCCCTGAAAACGTTACCCCGTAGTATCCGGCGGCATGAAGTGGAACTCCGTTGTCCGACGGCCCGATCAAGGGTCGATGATCTGGCGTCACGGCGAAGAACCCGGCCGGCAAGGGGATCGTGACGCTGCGTTTCTGGGCGTCGAGCGATGCGGTGCCGCCCACGGTGAAGTTTTCGCCGTACAGGCTATAGCGCACGGTGGTGATGTTCAGTGCGGCGACGTCGGCCGGCAAGATAAAACGGACGCTCGTGCTCGATGTGGGCAGGCTCATGCGGTGATCGAGGAAACTGGCGTCGTTGTTAATGAACACCGAGTGCGAGTATGGCGCCGGCAGCGCTACGCTGTGGGTCCTCGTGCCGATCGCGGAGGCACTGGCAGCAACGGTTGTCAGACACAGCACCGTCGCCAACAGGGCAGCCATCGCTGCTCGCCAGCGGTTGAGGAGTTTCGTGTTTTGAGGAGAACCTTGCGTGAACATGTGGCGGAACCTTTCACCCAGCACTCGGCCCCCCTCCGGGCGACGCTGCCCGGAATGCAACGAGAATAGCGCGATCGCACCACCAATAGAGGTGTCCAGCCCCGCCGGTTTCGGCGGCAGCCGCAACCTCCCTCCCGCGCGACGGCAAGCGGATGCCGCGGCCGCGGGGATCCGCTTTATCGCGCGCCGGACGAGCCTTTACGCAGGGAGCGGCGGCGTCGACTACCGTTGTACTATGACCGCACCAGACACCACTGCGCAGAACGAGGCAGAAACTGCCACTGCAACCAAGACCTTTGCCGATCTCGGACTCAACGAAGCCATGCTCAAGGCGCTCAAAGTCGTCGGCTACGAAACCCCCTCGGCCATTCAGGCCGCCACTATTCCCCCGCTGTTGGAGGGTCGCGACGTTGTCGGACTCGCCCAGACCGGTACCGGCAAGACGGCCGCGTTCGCGCTGCCGATTCTGAACCGTCTCGACCTGTCGCAGAAGAACCCGCAAGCCCTCGTGCTCGCGCCCACCCGCGAACTCGCGCTGCAGGTCTGTGAGGCCTTCGAGAAGTACGCCGCACACATGCGCGGCGTGCACGTGCTGCCGGTCTACGGCGGACAGGGCTACGGCCAGCAGCTGTCAGCCCTGCGTCGCGGCGTGCACATCGTTGTCGGTACTCCCGGTCGCATCATGGACCACCTCGCCAAGGGCACCCTCGACCTCTCGGAGCTGAAGTTCCTGGTGCTCGATGAGGCCGACGAGATGCTCAACATGGGCTTCGTCGAGGACATCGAGACCATTCTCGCCGACACCCCGGACGACAAGCAGGTCGCGTTGTTCTCGGCCACGATGCCGGCGCAGATTCGCCGCATCTCCAAGAAGTATCTGCACGATCCCGAAGAGATCACGGTCAAGAGCAAGACCACAACCAGCGCGAACACTACGCAGCGCTACCTGATGGTGTCGTACCCGCAGAAGCTCGACGCGCTCACCCGAATTCTCGAGGTCGAGAATTTCGAGGGCATGATCATCTTCGCCCGCACCAAGAACGAGACCGAGCTGCTCGCCGAGAAGTTGCGTGCCCGCGGCTACTCCGCCATGGCGATCAACGGTGACGTGCAGCAGGTTCAGCGCGAACGCACAATTAATCAGCTCAAGAGCGGAAAGCTCGACATTCTCGTCGCAACGGATGTCGCCGCTCGCGGACTCGACGTCGAGCGCATCAGCCACGTGGTCAACTACGACATCCCGATCGACACCGAGTCCTACGTGCACCGCATCGGCCGCACCGGCCGCGCCGGCCGCTCGGGCGCGGCGATCAGCTTCGTCACCCCGCGCGAACGTCGCCTGCTCACCGCCATCGAGAAGGCCACCCGCCAGCCGCTCACCCAGATGCAGCTGCCGAGCGTTGAGGACGTCAACGTGACGCGCCTCACCCGCTTCGACGATGCCATCACCGCGGCCCTCGACGAGACCGACCGCATCAGCAAGTTCCGCGACATCATCGCGCACTACGTGTCCCACCACGACGTTCCCGAGGTCGACGTGGCCGCTGCCCTCGCCGTGGTGTCCCAGGGCGAGACTCCCCTGCTACTCTCCGCCGAGGACGTTCGGGCGCAGCAGCGCATCGAACGCGACGAGCGCGTCGAACGCTCGGAGCAGCGCGGCGATCGACCGGAGCGTGGCGGCCGCAACGACCGTTTTGGTCGCGACGACCGTGGCGGCAGCCGCGACGACCGCGGCAGCTATGCTCCGCGCGAAGACCGTCCGGTGCGCAGCGAACGCCCGGTGCGTTCCAGCGGCAAGCCGATGGCACAATACCGCATCGAGGTCGGCAAGCGTCACAAGGTGGAACCGCGTCAGATCGTCGGCGCCCTCGCCAACGAGGGCGGGCTGAGCCGCGACGACTTCGGGCACATCAAGATTCTGCCCGAGTTCTCGCTGGTCGAGCTGCCCGCTGACTTGTCGGGTGACGTGTTCTCGAAGCTGGAGAACACCCGCATCAGCGGCAAGCTCATCGAGCTGCGTGCTGACAAGGGCGGCGCCTCACGCTCCGCCGAGCAGGGCGACCGCCCGCCGCGCGCTCCGCGCCGCGAGTACTAAGGCCTGAGCCCACGAAAGCCCCCTCACCGTTTGCGGCGGGGGTGCTTTCTGCAGATTTGGCTACCGTGCAGCGCCCCGGCGCGCATAACTCCTGCAATTCGTACCGGGCCTGCCGCAGCACCCGCAGAACCACGTGGAAGTTCCGTTTGCGCCCCACAAATTGCAGGAGTTATGCGCCGGGCCGACTCCTGAACTCCGCCGCTGCGCGTCAGCCTGCGGAAACGTCGATGAGCACCTTGCCGGTGACGCCGCTCTCGACGAGGGCGTGGGCATCCGCTGTGTGGGCCAGGTCGAAGCGGTGCAGCGGCAGTCCCGCATCCGATCCGACGGGCAGAGCGCCGTCGACGAGTGCTTCGTTGATCGCTGCAGCGGCCTGCTGCACGACCTCGATGCCGACCGTGTACAGCAACACGAACTGGTAGCGCACGTTGAGACTGAAGTGCTTGCGCACGTCAAGGGTCATCTGGTCGCCGCCGTTGTTGGCGTAGACCGCGATGGATCCGCGGTTGCGAATGACCTGGAGGTCGAGTTCGGAGTTCTGGGCCGGGGCTACCTCGACGATGAGGTCGACGCCGTCGGGTGCGATGGCTCGGATTTTAGCGGCGACATCGGATTCGGTGTAGGTGACCACGTGGTGGGCGCCGGCGGCTGCGGCGAGGGCGGCCTTGGCTGCACCGCTCACTGTCGTGATCACCGCAGCTCCGGCCCAGCGCGCGAGTTGGATGGCGGCATGGCCGACGGCGCCGGCACCGCCCGCGACGAGCACGATTTTGCCGTCGAGCGCCCCCGGATGCAGACGCCGGGGGCCGTCCTCGGCCACGGTGAGGGCCCGGTAGGCGGTGATGGCCGGCACTCCGAGGCTGGCGCCCTGGTCGAAACTGGCCGGGGAAGGCAGCAGAAAGACGCGTTCCGCCGGCAGCACCGCGAGTTCCTGGGCGGTTCCGCTGTCAGCCCGCTGGTATGCGGCGAGGGCGAGCCAGACGCGGTCGCCGACGGCCACGTTCGAGACTCCGACTCCGACCGCGTCGACGAACCCCGCGCCGTCCTGGTTCGGGACGATGTCATCGAAAGCGAGCGCCTCCCCCGGTGCCGAGCCACGGCGCGACTTCCAATCGGTCGGATTCACCCCGCCCACCACGATTCGTACGCGCACTTCGCCGGCTCCGGGATCGGTTACCGGCCGTTCGACGAGGTGGAGCACGGACGGGGCACCGGTTTCGCTGTACACAATTGTCTTCATGTGAGAGCTAACGCCGGGGGCGCGGGAATGTTTCCCTAAAGCGCGGTGCGTTCGATCGTGGCTTCCAGGTTCTTACGAATGGTGCTCATCGTCTCGCTGAACGCCTGGTCGATGTCGATGTCGAGCTTGTTGGCGAGCACGAAGGTCCACCAGAGCGATTCAGCCAGCTTGTGCTTCAGTTCGGCGGTCGAGTCGCCGTCGATCGGCCAGGTGCCGTCGTGGGCGAGCAGCAGCCGACCGATATAACCGACATCGTTGGTGTAACCGATCGCCATTTCGTTGAGCGACCAGGTCTTGCCGTTGAAGCGTTGCTCAAGAATTTCATAGAGCGCTCGCACGCTCAGGGCTTCGGTGCTCGCAGCGGTCAGTCCGGTTTCGGGGGTGTGCGTCTGGGTATTCGTCATGGCAAGGCTTTCTCCTGGGCTGTCCAACGTTACGCGACGCGGTCACCAGAACATCGACATGCGCGAGCTTCGGCCGACCGTGATGCGCATGCTGGGGGCCAACGACCGCGGCGCTGCAGATTCAGCGAGGGCGAGCGCGGCGGCGTTCGCGCCAGGTCATGGCGGCGAACGCAGCCGCCTGCTGCTCGCGCTGCTGCCTGGCGGCCTCACTTCGTGCGGCCCGACGCTCCCGCCAGAGCGTGAGCTGTTCGTCCACGTCGCGGGTGGGGGTCACTACAGGCGGCCCACCCTGCAACTGCCGGCGCGCTGCCACGACGCGGCCGTTGAAATCGTTGAGAATCTCCATTACCGCGGCCTCGGACTGGGCGCCATCGAGGCGGGCATCAAGCTTGACGTTCTCGGTTCGCAGGGTGAGGGCGGGCGGCCCGAGCCCGGTGATCTTCTCGCTCTCGATCTTCTGGCGAATCCACCAATCCGGATCGTACCCGCGGTCGAGGTTCGTGAGCGGCTTACCGGCCCCGGGCAGGTTGTCGAACTCACCGCGACGAATGGCCTGCTGGATGGCCATTTCCACGTACTGGGCACGGGCTTCCATCATGGACTGCCCGGCGGTGTTCTGCTCCGGTTCGGGAGTGACCTGCGCGGGCGGCAGCATCCGCTCTATCTGGTATCGAGCCACGTTCAGTCGGGCGTCGCTGCGGTCTTTCTTGCCGGTCATGGCTTTCAGCCTAGATCGCGGGGTCAGCCAGCGCGCGGTGCATGATGAAGTTGGTCAGCCGCACACCGCCTTGCACCGGATACCGCTGCTCCAGAACGACGAAGCCAAACTTTTCGAAGAAGGGCCGCGCGACGAGACTGGCATGGGTCGACAACTCGGTCAGACCCCGGTCGTCGGCCCGCTCGAGAACCCAGCCCAGGAGCGCCGAGGCGACACCTCGCCGACCGAAATCGGGATCGACGAACAGCATGTCGATGTAGCCGCGGTCGTCGAGATCGGTGAATCCAACAACTTGAACGCCATTGGTCGCCACAACCGTCGCGGTCCGTGCTCGTTTGGCGGTCCAGGCCACGATGTCCATGTCGTCCGGAGCCCACGCGGCGATCTGCTCGGGCGTGTACCTGCTGCTCGCGGTGATACGAATCGCGCGCAGAAACACATCGAGGGTCGCTTCACCGTCGAGCACGGTGAAGGGGCGCAGGAGCATGGCACCGAGGTTAGCAAACTCGCTGTGTACGCTCTCCGGTCACCTTGCCGAAGCGGATGCTGCGCGCCTGGCTTCTAACAGGGAAGCAGACGGGCACGACCTGGCGATTGTTCTCTACCCCGCGTGACGTTTTGCCTCTTCGCGTTCGGCGGCTGACCATTCAGTGAGCGGATGCCGCGGCCGTCGCCTCACCCGAGGCGACGATCGCCACATCGTGCTGAGGCGGCTCTTCCGGCGGCAGCGCCTCGGCCCGTTCGGAGCGCACGGCCGCGATGCCGCCGAGAATGAGCAGTCCGCCGAGCAGCTGCAGGGGCGTGAGTTGCTCGCCGAGCAGCAGCCAGGCGAACAGGGACGCGAAGACCACCTCGAGCAGCCCGACGAACGACGCGAGCCGCGATCCCAGCACACCGGCCGCCGTGATCCCGGTGGCGTAGGCGATGGCCGTGCTGACCAGCACGAGCAGCACCACCGGCACCCACCACGGCGCCAGCGCACCGAACAGCGGCAGGTCGCCGAACGTCGCCGTGAACGAGAGCAGGCCGGTGGCCCCGAGCACACCGAGGATGACGCCGCCGACGATCAGGCCGAACGCCGCGAGTGCAACGGGCGGCAGGTCGCGGTCCGGGCGCGCGGCGATGAAGAAATAGGCCGCACAGCCGATCGCGGCGAGAAACGCGAAGGTCAGACCGATCGGGTCCACCGCCTGGATCGCTCCGGGGCCGATCACGAGCACGAGGCCGCCGACTGCAAGGGCCGAGCCGAGGAAGACGGCCGGGCGGGGCATCCGCTTGGAGACGGCCCAGGCGACGCCGACCAGAATCAGAGGAGCCAGAAATTCGATCAGCAGCGCGGTCGAGACCGGAATGGTCGAGATCGCCGCGAAGTAGGCGAGCTGGGTGCACGCGACTCCGACGACGCCCATGCCGAGCACCCGCCAACGCGCGAGCCAGAGCGCGGCCCAGCGCCCGCGCAGCGCCACAACCGCCAAGGGCAGCAGCACCAGTCCGGCGGTCAAAGCGCGCACCGTGACGGCGGCGGCCGGAGACCATCCGGCCTCGAGCAGTGGTTTCACGAGGGCGCCGGAGGTTCCGAAGGAGAGGGCCGAGAGCGCCGCGACGGCCAGGCCGCCGGGCAGTGAGGACAGCTTCATTGAAAATCCTTTGGTCGAGCCCGTCATGGTCTAAAGTGGTCTGTGCCACTGACAGTACGACCGAACCGACAAGGAGTCAACTTGCATTTTGCCCCTGACACGGAAGAGGCTCTCGAATTCGTAGTCCTGCTCGCCAACACCGACCCTGGTGCCTCCCGCAGCGGTCGCGACGAACTCGAAACACTCGCCGACCTCGCCGCGCTGCTCGCCCCGATCCCCTTCACCGGCCGCATCGACGGGGATGCCGCCGAACTGGCCGACGTACGGCAGACCCGTGCTCTGCTCCGCCGGGTCTGGACCCTCGACCGTGACGACGCCGTGGTCGAAGTCAACCGTATGCTGCGCGAGGCGAAGGCGCTCCCGCAGCTCGCGCGCCACGACGTGTCCGACTGGCACCTGCACGCGACAGTGCCCGAGGCGCCGCTCGGCGAGCGCATGCGCGTCGAGGCCGCCCTGGCCTTGATCGACGTGATCCGCAGCGATGAAATGGGTCGCCTACGCAGCTGTGAAGCGGATGGCTGCACCGGCCTGCTGCTCGACCTCTCCCGCAATGGGTCCAAGCGGTTCTGCAGCGTGCGCTGCGGTAACCGCATGAACATGATCGCGTTCCGCGAGCGAAAAGCCGGCGAGACCATTCCGCCTCAGCCTGCACACGAATGACGACGTCGCCGATCCTCTGACCGGACGTTACGTAGGCATACGCCTCTCGAATCTGTTCGAGTCGGCCACAAGACCGGTTTCGGCGATGGTCAGAAAGTCAGCGTGGGCGCCGCATTTCACGCCGTTGTAGCCGAATTCAGGTTGGCCGACCGTAAACGCAGTGACCTCGGCTCCGATGCCCGCCACCTCGCCGGCGAAATTGGCAGCCGAGAATCGTCGCCCTCGGTGCCCGCCGCCCAATGAACAGCCGTACGACCCGCGGCTTCCCGCGCAGAAAGCCGCAGTCCGTGCGGTAGACCATGCTCGCACGAACCTCAGCGCGCACCTTTTCGGCGAGCAGGCAGTCAATTTGGCCCATCACCTTCGTCCACGCCTTCGTCCACGCCTTCGTCCACGCCTAGCGGCATCAGTATAAATTCGCCAAAGTTTCCGTAAAACGTCACTGAAATGTTAGTTTCCTCGCGTTTTCTTTGCACTTTTCGTCTTTTGAGCTACCTATTTTTGGTAAAACGTTCGCACTTCGAGACCGGACTTGCTACATTTGGCCTACCGATTCCGCAGATCAACGACGCGTCGGTTGTCTATACCAGGCCGCTGCCTACACCCGGCCTAAAAGAATTCACAACGGAGTGAGAGAAAAAGGTACAGAATGCGAAATCACAATCTGAAGCGACAGCTAAACGCGATAGCCCTTGGCGGAGTAGCCACAATACTCATGGCCGGCTGCGCCGGAGGTACCGAGACCCCCCCTGTGGCAGATCGAGATCTCGGCACGCCGGTGGCGGGAGTCGTCGCCGACGGTGTCTTTGACGGCGTGACTCTGACCTACGCGGCCTCCGGCGGGATCTTTCAAGACGGCCAACGTGATGCAGCATGGGATCCGTTCGCAAAGATCTCGGGTGCTACGTTCCTGCAGGACGCCTTCGACGCCGGCAAGCTCAAGGCCATGGTCGACAGCGGAAATGTCACGTGGGACGTCACCAACGCCACCCAGTTCGATACTGCGCGTGGCTGCGGAACCCTCTATGAGGAGTACGACTACTCTCAGGTTGATATTTCACGCGTTCCTGAAGGAACGATCACCGACAAGTGCATGGTGCCCAACATTCTGTACGGCCTCGTCCTGGCTTACAACACAGACGCATTCGGTGACAACCCGCCGACCAGCGCCGCAGACTTCTTCGACACGAAGAAGTTTCCGGGTAAGCGCACGGTCAGTCAATCTCCGTATGTCGACCCCCAAACCGTTGAGTTTGCGCTAGCGGCAGACGGCAAGAACGTCAACGACGTCACCGTTGCCGACATCGACGTCGCCTTCGACAAGTACCGCGCCCTCGGTGACGACGTTATCGGCTGGACATCGGGATCTCAGGCGCAGCAGCAGCTGGAATCGGGCGAGGCCGTTATGGGCCTGGTCTGGTCGGGCCGTGGCTACGGCGCCGCTGCGGCTGGCGCACCGGTCGCTCCCATGTGGGACGAGTGGATGATTATGGTTGATTCCACGGCCATTCCCAAGGGCGTCAAAGACCCGCAGGCGGCTTTCGCTGCGGTGAACTTCTACCTCGGCGCGGAACAGCAGGCACGCATGACGGAGCTGACCTCGTACGGACCGGTGAACGTTGACGCGAAGCCGAAGGTTGACGCGACTCTGGAGACCTGGTTGACCACCGAACACCTGAAAACCGGAATCGCTCCGAACATTGACTTTTGGGTGGAAAACTATGACGCGCTGTCGGCGGCATGGGCCGGCTGGGTTACCGGCAGCTAACCGGCATGCCTGACATATCTACCCTGCGCGACCGGAGCAAAGGCTCCGGTCGCGGCGGTGCCACAGCAAAGCAGGTTCGAGAGCCAAAGAACTGGCGCCCGTTTCTGCTACTGATACCAGCCTTTGTGGTCGTCTCGTTCTTTTTTCTGGCACCGCTTATCGATGTCTTCTACCGAAGTATCAGCGATCCAACGCTCGGTGTTCAGAACTACGTGTGGCTCTTCACCACGCCCACCAATATGGTCGTGGCCTTTCGCACCTTCGCCACGTCACTCCTGGTTACGGTCGTCTGCCTGCTTATCGCGTACCCGTACGCATATTTGATGACGGTTGTCAGTGATCGCACCCGCAATATGCTGCAACTGTTCATTATGCTGCCGCTCTGGACGAGTATTCTGGTGCGAACACTGGCCTGGCTGGTACTGCTGCAAGACACCGGTCCTATCAACGGCCTTCTTGAAGCGGTGTTTGGAATCGGACCACTGCCGCTCATTCGAAGCACGTTCGGGGTGGCCCTTGGTATGTCCCAGGTGCTCCTGCCCTTCATGGTGCTGCCGATCTATTCGGCACTGGCCAAGATCGATAAGCGATTGCTGCCCGCTGCGGCAAACCTGGGGGCCAGGCCCGTCACGGCCTTCTTCACGGTTTACCTGCCGCTGTCCCGACCGGGGATATTTGCGGGATCGGTCACGGTCTTCATTCTTGGGCTGGGTTTCTACATCATTCCCGCTCTGCTCGGCTCGTCGAAGGAAATCATGATGTCCGCACTGATGTACCAACAAATCAGCGGATTCCTCATGTGGGGACACGGGACCGCCCTGGGCATATTCATGCTGGCGACGACGATTGTGGTTCTGGCACTGGTGGGTCGTGCCTCCAAGGGAACGAATCTGTTCGCGGGGCGTGGAAAATGACGTTCAAACGCGCACTGGGCGCACTGGCTGTTCTTATCGTTCTCTGGCTGCTCCTTCCGACCCTCGTCATCATTCCTATGTCGTTCAACTCGGCGGCGTCGTTCAACTTTCCACCTCAGGGGTTCTCCCTGCAGTGGTATGAGAACTTCTTCACCGACCCGTCCTGGCTGCGATCGTTGGGTTCATCGTTGCAAGTCGCGCTCATCACCATGGTTGTCGCCACGGCGCTGGGGATCATGGCGGCGATCGGCCTGTCCAAGGTCAAGTTTCGGGGGAAGGCCCTGCTGGAGAGCTACTTTCTCACGCCGCTCATCGTTCCCGGTATTGTCATCGCCATCGGGCTTTACTCGCTCTTCTTGCGATTCAACCTGCTCGGCACCCTTCCCGGGTTCGTGCTTGCCCACACCGTCGTTGCGCTGCCGCTGGTCATCATAAACGTGACGGCCTCGCTACAGGGTGTTGACCCCAAGCTGGAACAGGCCTCGGCGACGCTGGGAGCCGGACGACTTCGCACGTTCTTCAGCATCACCCTCCCGCTCATCATGCCCGGGGTGACAGCAGGAGCCCTGTTCGCATTCGTCACCTCCTTCGATGAAATTATCTTGTCGCTGTTTGTTCAGAGTCCGCAGTTGCAGACGTTGCCGGTGAAAATTTACAACAGCGTGACTCAGACCAGTGATCCCACCGTCGCCGCCGTTGCGGTAATTGCCATGTTCACCTCTGTATTAGTCATGCTCACTGCACAATTTGCTACCCGCAAGAGAAAGCGAGTTTCAGTATGAAACCGGAAAGTAGTGCCTTCACCGTGGGCCAGAACGAACAGGAGCTCCGGCAATTGCACCTCAATACCGAGGTCATCAGTGTGATCAACGACGCGGGCATCAGCCTGCGCGACGTGACGAAACGCTACGGCAACAAGGCTGTTGTCGACGCCATCAACCTGGTTATAAAGCCAGGTGAATTCATGACCTTCCTCGGTCCGTCCGGCTCGGGTAAGACGACAACACTGAATATGATTGCCGGTTTTGTTTCGGCCACAGAGGGCTTGCTGCATATCTACGGAAAGCCCGTCGCAAAACTACCCGCACACAAACGCGACATCGGCATGGTTTTTCAAAACTACGCTCTGTTTCCACACAAGACGGTTGCCGAAAATATCGCCTATCCGTTGGATCGGCGCAAAATCTCGAAGGCAGAGCAGAAAACGATGATCGCCGGCGCTCTCGAAATGGTGCGCATGGGGGAATTCGGCGACCGCTTTCCGACCGAGCTGTCGGGCGGTCAACAACAGCGTGTGGCGCTTGCTCGGGCGCTCGTCTATAAGCCCCGCGTTTTGCTCATGGATGAGCCGCTGGGTGCCCTGGATAAGAAACTGCGCGAATGGCTTCAAAAAGAAATCAAGCGAATTCACCGAGAGGTCGGATCGACGTTTGTTTACGTGACGCACGACCAGGAGGAGGCGCTGTCGCTTTCTGACCGAATCGCGGTATTCAATAATGGGCGGATTGAGCAGGTCGGAAGTCCGGCAGACCTCTATCAAAAACCCCAGACGCTCTTTGTCGGCCGTTTTCTCGGTGAGTCCACAGTGCTGTCCGGTTCGATGGTCAGCAGTGGAGCCGGTGAAACGACATTGGATATCTCCGGGCACGCCATTCGCGTTCCCGGGCAGCTCAGTTCCGAGTCGTTGGCAATACTCATTCGTCCGGAAAACATCATTCTCTGTGATGAAGGATCCGCGCCGTCCGCGGCCGGCATCAATACTCTTCCGGTCACAGTGCTCGATGCCAACTACCTTGGTTCGTCGTGGCGTTGTGAAGTAGAGCTGCCAGATGGCAGTACGGGCACTGTTCGTGCGGCACAGGCCGCTGGGGTCCGGGAGCCAGGCAGCCGGGCATTGATGCGATGGGATGTTGACTGCGGTGTACTTCTCGAAGACACGGGTGATGAAGGTGTGTCGCTCACGTAGTCCTGCACAAAGCAGCTGAACAACGCGGATGCTGCCAGGCCCCAACGGGGCCTGGCAGCTCTAGGTCGCCAGGGAAGCCGACACCAGACGCGCCTCGCGCAATCCGCTCTCGATGGCTCCATCGATGAAACCGCCCCACAGATCGGCGGTGTCACATCCGGCGAAGTGGAGCACGCCATCTGCTTGCTGCAGTTCACTGAGATCGCGCGTCAGCTGGCTTGGGCGGTGCGTCATCCAGGTGTTCTGCGAGAGTGGATCTTTCATCCAGTCGTGCGCAGCAACCCCGATCACCTCGAGGTCGTCGCGCCAGACTCCGAGCGCCGCGTTCACCTGCTCCACACTCGTGATGTCAATGGCTCGGTGGTCGGCGCCGAAGCCGACCAAAATCGTGTGGTCATCCTCAACGAACTCACTCTTGAGCACCGAGATCGCGTGGTGCTGGGAGGCGTAGGCGAAGAACCGCGGCAGGCGGCCACGCACTTTGATCCACACTTTGAACCCCTGGGAGGCAACACGCTCCCGGTTGGAGCGCACCCACGCATCGGGGAGGACGGGTGTGACCTTAATGGTGTCCACGGCGTTGATCGGAAGAGTCATGACAACCCGTTGCGCCCGCAGCTGTCGTCCATCGGAGAGCGAGACGACAGCGCAGGTGGCGTCGTGTTCGACTGCCGTCACGGTTGAGTTCAAGCGAATGTCACCGGGCACATCTGCGGCGATGGCAGCGGTGAAACCAGACATTCCGCCAACCACGCGATACGTTGCCGATGCCTCGTGCATCAGCGGCCAGTGTCCGCCTGCCGCACTCGCCCAGCGCAGCGCACTGGAGAGCCCGACCTCATTCAACGGAGCGTTAACGTGACCGACCCACACGGATTCGTTCGCGGATCGTGCCTCATCATCAAGGGCTATTTCGTCTAATCGCTGCTGTAGGGACAGCTGGTCTCGTTCGGTGATCCCACCGACCGTGGGATCGACGGCGCGAGGAATCATAGCGAGCGCATCCGCTATTATCTGTCGCTGCCCCTCGTCGATCAGAGCTGTGAAGTCAGCGAGCGTACCCTTTCGCACTTCGGCACCAGCGCCCAGCCAGTACGCCTCCTCGGCCATTGGACTGCGCACTATTTCTCGGCCATACCGGGTCATTTCCGACCACACATGCGGTTGTACCCAGTGCACCCAGGTGCCACCGAGTTCGAGGTCATGGCCGAGAGCATGATTTGTCCACGTTCGACCGCCGACTCGATCTCGCGCCTCAAGAACGATCACGCTGTGGCCAGAACGGCCGAGCTCTCGTGCGGCTACCAGTCCGGCGAATCCGGCTCCAATGACTACAACGTCTGTGGTTTCCACTGTGTAGCCTCTACCCCATCTGCGCGATGCTCGAAATGACTTTGGCTGCTCGAAAACCGGACTCGACCGCGCCATTGAGAGACTGCTGGAGTCCGGTATGCTCTCCAGCGATCGCAACCAAGCCTGCCGCCGAGTCGAACGCCGATGCGTCGTCGGGGCGCCAGGTGAGGGACGGCGCCGAGTAGCATCCCCGGGTCCACTCGTCGGTGGTCCAGTCGGTCAGCAGCACGTCGCCGTCAATGACAAGCTCCGGGCGCATCCGTTTGAGTTCGGCAACCCACCGATCAGGTCCGCTCACCGTCTCAAGCGCAGCGAGCGTGCTCGGCCCCCCAGCGAAGCAGGAGAGCGCGGGAACACGCTGCTCGCCATCGATCGACATAGATCGCCACGACCACCACGCGTGGTCAGCATTTTGGAGCGCGGTATCCGCATCAACATCCGACAGGGGAACACCGAGTTTCGCTGCCGTGCCCATTGACCGGTGGTCAAGCGCGCTCCGCTGTGATTCCGGAAACTCAAAGTCGAGGGTGAGGCTGCGCAGGATGGGGAGCGGCACAGCCAACACGGCTGCGTCGCCATCGACGGTACTACCGTCGCGCAGGGTTACTTGAACGCCAGAGCGCGACTGGTCAATCGCGCTGATCGGGGACTCCAGCCGTACGGCCGTTCCCAGCAGTCGGGCGAGCTCGAGGGCGAGCGACTGGTTGCCCCCGAGGAATCGACCGCCGTCCTCTACGTAGCCACCAACGGCCGAGGACTCGTGCATCAGAGCCGCCTGTGCGCTGATGAGTGCAGGGTCGCCGGCCAACGACGTTGACATTCTCCGGTACGCCGGATGAGCATGAAAATCTGCACCAATCGTTGCCCGGAATACCTCGTCTACCGAAACGTTGACCACACGATCGGCGAGCATCTCGGTGAGGGTTCCGATAAGTCGGTCGGTTACGGAGTTGAGCTCGTCGAGGCTGAGGTGCACCCCATTGACCGTTCTCCGTGCATACCGCACGTTGTGCGTCAGGATCGGCACCTCTATCTCTGCTGACAAGCGCCGAATGGCAAACTCCGTGGGAAAGACATACTCGCCACCACGCTCGGTGATCTGGCCGTTGCCGAGAGTCTCGGACCAGGTGCGCCCGCCCACCCTGTTTCGTGCTTCAAGAACCACGGGGTCATGGCCGTGCTGGCGAAGTTTCCACGCGGCGGTCAGCCCCGCGAGCCCGGCACCAACAATAATGACCTTCATGATTTCCCATCGGTTCGCAGCAGGAGGAGCAGCTACCAGGCAGGGCGCAGATGAACCTCATTGTTGAAACTGTTTCACAAAAAAGCGGCGGTTATTGTGATAGATCGTAGCGAAAAAACCGAGTTTGCGGTGCAAATTACCCAAAATAGGGATCATTTGAGGCGAATATGCACATGGTGTGGCAGGATATCGTAACCCTGATTTTGAAACGAGGCACGAGTGACCGATACCTTCGGCAGCTCCATTGTGCAGGATCATGTCATTGACCACCTGCGCCGAGATGGACGTGCGTCGTATTCCTCCATAGCAGAAGAGCTCGGACTGACCCGGAGCAACGTCACTGAAATCATTAAGTCCATGGTGGACAGCGGACAACTTCGCTTCACGGCGAGCGTCAATCCACGCATGTTCGGTTTCACAGTTGAGGGACACCTCCAGGTCGTACTTCGCGGTGACGCCCGCGACCTGTACGAAGAGATGGCCAAGTCCCCCCTGACCACCTACGTCTCCACAACGACCGGAGAGGCGGGACTGTGCATTCAGGTGCGCTGTCGCTTCGAAACTGAGCTGGTCGAACTGCTCTCGGCCATTCGAACACACAGCGAAGTGCTCTCGATCCGGGTACACCGCTACGAAAACATCGTGCACAATATTTATGCTCCGACTCTCCAGGCGGTGGAACAGTCCTCCCTTGATGCGACCGATATGAGCCTGATCGAAACGTTGGAACGGGATGGGCGCGCCCCGGTGCGCGTGCTGGCTGCGGCTCTGCGCCTGCCAGAAAGCTCCGTGCGTCATCGCATGACGAGGCTCATTGATGGTGAGATCATTCGCGTGGTTGCGGTACCGCAGGGTAGTTTTGGACGCGCATACACGTTCGCCCTCGGCATCGGCATACGGCACACCGGCAGTTCTCACGCCGGCGTGGAGGCACTTACTAGGATGGGCGTGGCGTTCTTTGCCACCACGACAGGTGATTTTGGAATCATCGCGACGGCAGTCTTCAAGACCTTGCGGGAGGCGAGCGATCTGACGGATGAGCTGCGCCGCGAACCGTGGGTCGTTGGTCTTACTACGTGGATGCATTTGCAAATACTCAAAGAGGACTACAGCGTGGCCGAGTATCGAGATAACCGTAAGGGTTAGTATCTCCAACTGAGTTCGCGGCAGCGTTGCCCTGATCAGACTCACCGGTAGTGGCCCTGGGGCGAGGCGGCAGCATGCGGGTCTTCAGCGATGGTACGCATGCCGCGACCGAGCTTGGATTTTTCCACCAGCCAGGTCAACACGAACATCAGCGAAACACTGACATCCAGATGACGACCTGCAGGAGGGGACTGTGGCGCCGAGAATCTCCACCCTCGTGCGCGCCTACTCCGATGCCGTGCTGAGGCGGCAGGCCCTACTCCGTAGCACTCTCGTCGCGAACACGAATGACGACGTTACCGACCTTCTGGCCGACCGCCACGTACTCGTAGGCCTCGCGAATCTGGTCGAGGGAATATGTGCGGTCGAGCATCGGCCGAAACTCACCTGTCTCGACCAGGCCCTTGAGAAACAACACGTCTTCCCTGGTGTCCTTGGGAATCGGAAATAGCACCCGCTTCCGGCGCAGGAGTGGCGTGGTCAGTGCCAGCACCGGGTTCTGCCAGAAGCCCCCAAGCTCGGACGACACATAGATTCCCCCGGGAACGAGCAGCCGCCGGCACCGCCCGAAGCTGCTCTTGCCCACCGCATCGAGCACCACGTCGAACTCGTCATCGAGCGCCGTGAAGTCGTCCCGGGTATAGTCCACGACCCGCGCGGCACCGAGCGATTGAACCAGAGTCAGGTGCGCCGTGGCGCAGACCGCGGTGACGCAAGCACCGAGGTGCACGAGCAATTGCACTGCTGCCGAGCCGATTCCCCCGGTTGCGCCGTTGACCAGCACGTTCTGCCCGGCCGTGATCTTCGCCGCACGAATCATGTTGAGCGCGTAGTGGGCGCCCTCCACGATCGGTGCAGCCTCCTCGTGCGACAGTGCCGCTGGAATCTCGGCGACGAGACCGGTTTCGGCGATGGCCAGGTACTCAGCGTGCCCGCCGAATTTCACGCCGTTGTAGCCGAAAACGCGTTGGCCCACCGTGAACGATCTGACTCCAGGCCCGACCGCCGCGATGTCACCGGCGAATTCGCAGCCGAGAACCGTCGCCCGCGGGGCGCGGAGACCGCTGAACAACCGCACCAGGCGTGGCTTGCCGCTCAGAAATCCGCAGTCCGTGCGGTTCACCGTGCTGGCGAAGACCCGCACGAGCAGTTCGCCGGCCTGGGGCGTCGGAGGCGGCGCCTCCTCGACGTGCACGAAGCTCGGGGGTCCGTAGTGGCGGTACACGGCTGTTTTCATGCGGCACAGCGTACCCCCGCAACGAAAGGGGCTCCCAAGATTGGTCGGGAGCCCCTTTCACGCCTGCCTAAGCCCGCACCTCGGCGAGCAGGCGATCGATCTGCCCCATCGCCTCGCGCATGCCTTCTTCCATGCCCATTTCCATCATCTGCTGGAGCTGATCGGCGCTCTCGAAGGTACTGAAAATGGTCATGCGGGTTCGAGCTTCGACCTGCTCGAGGGTGACCACCGCATGGGTCACCCCCAGATCCCCGGTGGGCTCGCCGTCGTCATCGGCGAAGCCATCGTCAAATTCCAAATGCTCCGGCGAGCGGATGGCGGTGGTCACCCACCAGCCGCGCGCCTTCTCACCGTCCGGTCCGGTCATGTAGTAGCTCGATCTGCCGCCGGGAACAAAGTCGTGACGGTCGAAGGTGGCTGGCCAGGTGGGTGGTCCCCACCAGCGCTCGAGCTGGCGCGGATCCTCCCAGATCTGCCACACACGTTCGACGTTCGCGTTGAATTCGGCCACAAAGGTGAGGGTCAGCGCCTCAGGATCTGTCTGTGAACTGACGACGGTCATGATTCTCCTTCTTGTTTCACCGTGACATCTTCGGACAAGATGTCGCTGATGCTCTGGGCGCGATACCGCCAGAGTTCCTCGTAGTGCTGAAGCAGCACTGTGGCTTTGCGCAGCGTGTCGGGGTTGCCGTGCACGATCTGTTCCCGCCCGCGACGCTCTTTGACGATGAGGTGCGCGCGTTCGAGCACGGCGACGTGCTTCTGCACGGCGGCGAAGCTCATGGCGTACCGCTCAGCGAGCGTCGACACCGACTGCCCGCGTTGCACGACCCGCACGACGATGTCGCGGCGCGTGGCATCCGCGAGCGCATGAAATATGCGGTCGGTCTCGTCGCTCACGCTCTCATATACAACCATTTGATTGTAGGTTACTGTGATCGCTTCGGTCGCGCAAGGGTGCGGGACACAGTAGGTGGGTCGTCAGGCGAGTTTTTCAACCTCGACGAATTCGATGGTCCGCGACCCGCGATTCTCGACGGTATGTTCGGCACCGGATGGCCGCGTGTAACTCTGCCCGTTACGAATTTCCGCGACGATCTCTGAGCCGTCGGCGTTGATCACGTGCATGGTTTCACTGACGAGGGGCACAACCGCATATTCATATTCATGAACGTGCATGGGAATGGCATCTCCGGGTTCAATCGTCCATTTGGTCACGCGAAAAATACCATTGTCGATTTGCGTCTCACCGGTGGCCATGAGTTCCCCTTGCTCGGTTAGCGGACAATACGATGATCCTACTCAGGGCGGGACGGGAGCAACGTGGTCTACGCGGCGCGAGCGGCGGCATCCGCTCGTACGGTGTTGGTATCGGCGCGGTCCTTCTGGCGGCGGCTGGCCAGCAGAAACGGCACACCGATCAGCTCGACGACGGCGCCGATCACGAGCGAGGGGCCGTAACCCTGAAGGTCGGCCGCACGGCCCAGGGCCGGCTGAATGAAAACCCCGCCCAAGCTGCCGAACAGCGAATCGAACGACAGCACGGTCGCGCGTTGTTTCGACGGGATCATGTCGTTGAGGTAGGCCTGCCGCACCGGTCCAGCGACGGCGAAGACGAAACCCCAGACCACCAGGAGCAGCACAGCCAGCCAGAACATACTGTTCAATCCGAGCGCCACGAGCGTTCCGATGCTGATGAGTCCGGCCACGAGCATCATGCTGGTGCGCTTGGCGAAGAGAGAGCGGATGCGCGGCGCCAGCAATCCGCCGCCCACCTGCGCGAGGGACAGTACGGCCGCGGCGAGTCCGGCGATGGAGTATGCCGTCGGGTCCCCGTAGAGTTGCAAGAGGTACGGCTGGAGCGCGTAGAACGCGTAGATGCCGACCCCGCCGGCGAACGGCGCCGAGAAGATGACGTAGCGCACGGATCGTTTTTTGAGGCCGTGTTCGATCGACTGGGTGAGCACGTTGCGGGTCGCTTTCAGCGGGCCGGCAGAGCGGTCCGGGGTGAAGCCAAGGTCTCGCATCACGATGTAGGCGAAGATGAGCATCACCACGAGCACTCCTGCACGCACCAGGAACGGCACGCCGAGGTTGGTGGCCTGGGCGATCACACCGCCGAGCACCGAGCCGGTGAACATGGCGATTCCGGTCACCACGAGCCCACGTCCGAACACGGCCTCGAGGCTGCCGGAGTACCCGGTGAAGGCGAGCGCATCAACCAGCCACGCCTCCACCGCGCCGGAGAAGAAGGTGAAGCCGAGCCCGAGCAGCACCGACACGAGCGCCCACCAGACGAACGGGGCGTGCCAGAGCCAGAGCATCCAGTACAGGCCGGTTGTGGCCGACAGGGTGATGGTGCCGAGCAGGTACGACGTCTTGCGCCCGACGGTGTCGGCGACGACCCCGGTGGGAATCTCGAAGATCACCATGCCCACGGTGAAGAACGCGTTGGCGGCGAAGGCTTCGAAGTTCGACAGCCCCGCGTCGAGCAGAAACAGCGTGTTGATGCCCCAGATGAACGAGGCTGCGAGCGTATTGCCGAGCATCAGGGTGAGGTAGACGCGCTGCACCCGTCGCGCCGCCGGGTTCACGACCCGCTCCGCACGCTGCATGTTTTCACAGAGCAATCATCGGCCCTCTTCAAGCGGATGGCTAGCCGCGAGCGCCCCGGCTGCTCAAGCGACACTCGTCAAAAAGGCAGAATGGACCAGCGAACAGCACCAGGGGGAAGCGACATTAATGAGGCCGCCGTCACCGCCAGGTTTTGGCTGGTCGCCGACGTCATGGGAACGAAGTCGGGCTTCACCGGAGCCCTCGGCAGCGGAATGGTCTGGCCACCTTCGCAGAGATGGTCGGCATCGTCATCTACCAAGCCGACCAGACCGCGGTCCGGTCACCCGCGGTTAAGCGCAGCCGGCACCGCGGTGCCCGTCCAGCTGCGTGCCGCCATCCGGAGTCAGCTCTCGGACGGCTGCTCGGCCATATAGGCCTCCGGACCCTTTTCGGCGGCGACCGGGTCCATCCAGAGGGCACTGAACTCGTTGCCGTCGGGGTCTTAAAAGTCGCGGGCGTACATGAACCCGTAGTCCTGGGCCGCACGCGGCTCGGTGGCACCGCCGGCGAGCGCCTTGTCCACAATCGCATCGACCTCGTCGCGGGAGTCCCGGCTGAACGCGGTCTGGGTGAGCACCGTGGTGCTGGGGTCGGCGATCGGCTTGTCGGTGAAGGTGGCGAAGAAGTCCCGCGTGAGCACCATGAGGTAGAGGTTCTCCTCGATCACGATGCAGGCGGCGTTTTCGTCGGTGAAGAACGGGTTGATGCTCCAACCGAGTCCGGTGAAGAAGGCTTTCGACCGGTCGAGGTCGCTCGTGGGGAGGTTGACGAAGATGCTGGTAACCATGGTGACTCCTGTGTCTGGCGAGGTGGGTCTGGCGAGGTGGGTCTGGCGACGGATGCCCGCGCGCTGCGGACTCCCTTCCATCGTTGTGAGAACACGCACTGTGTCAAGGGCCACTTACCGACGGGCGGAGCGCCGGCCAGGTCGCGCTCGACCCGCCAGCGCAGTGCGGGGTCTGAGTCGAGCATCCATTCGAGGAGTTTCGGGTCAATCGTCATTGGCAGCACGATACCCGCCCCGCCGACGTTGCGAATCTTTCAGGAACGTATATGATTCAATAAACGATAATAGAACACCGCGTTCTATTATCGAACAAGCAGTGATGCTGGTAACAACTAATCACACAAACCACACAGAGAAGTGAGGAAGCCGTGCAGTTTCACCACCACGGATACGTGTCCACCGATCCCCGCCAACAGGATGCAGCCGGGGTCGGCATCGATCGCCCCGAGGAACTGCCCGACAACGTCGACGTTCTCATCGTGGGTACGGGCCCGGCCGGCATGATCACCGCCGCCCAGCTCTCCCAGTTTCCGAACATCACGACCCGCATCGTCGAGCGTCGCGGCGAACGCCTCGCGATCGGCCAGGCGGACGGCATCCAGGCCCGCAGCGTAGAGACCTTCCAGGCCTTCGGCTTCGCCGAGCGCATCATCGCCGAGGCCTACCGCATCACCGAAATGGCGTTCTGGAAGCCAGACCCCACCAACCCGGCCAACATCATCCGCACCGCCCGCGCCATCGACGATCCCACCGGCATCAGCGAGTTTCCGCACCTCATCGTCAACCAGGCGCGCGTGCTGGACTACTTCGCCGAGGTGATGGCCAATTCCCCCACCCGCATGACGCCGGATTTCGGGTTCGAGTTTCTCAGCCTCACCAACACCAACGCGGGTGACTACCCCGTCACCGTGACGCTCCGGCACACCACCGGCGCCGATTCAGGCCAGGAGCGCATCGTGCACGCCAAGTACGTGGTCGGCGCCGACGGCGCCCGCAGCGGTGTGCGCGATTCGATCGGCTGCACTCTCGCCGGCGACGCGGCCTTCCACGCCTGGGGCGTCATGGACGTACTCGCCGTTACCGACTTTCCCGACATTCGCACCAAGTGCGCGATCCAGTCCGGAACCGGCGGAAGCATCCTGCACATTCCGCGCGAGGGCGGCTACCTGTTCCGCATGTACGTCGACCTCGGCGAAGTGGCCGCCGACGACAACGGCGAGGTACGCAAGACCTCGATCGACGAGATCATCGTGAAGGCGAATGAGATTCTGCACCCCTACACACTCGACGTGAAGAACGTCGCCTGGCACAGCGTGTACGAGGTCGCTCACCGGCTCACCGACCGGTTCGACGACGTGCTTCCCGAGGAAATCGGCATCCGCTCGCCGCGGGTCTTCATCATGGGTGATGCCTGCCACACGCACAGCGCCAAGGCCGGCCAGGGCATGAACGTCTCGATGCAGGACGGCTTCAACCTCGGCTGGAAGCTCGGCTACGTGCTCGACGGTCGCAGCCCCGAGACGCTCCTCTGCACCTACTCCGCCGAGCGTCAGGTCATCGCCAAGAACCTGATCGACTTCGACAAGGAGTGGTCTTCACTCATGGCCGCGAAGCCGGAGGACCTCAAGATTCCCCTCGAGGACTTCTATACCCAGACGGCGGAATTCCCCTCCGGCTTCATGACGCAGTACCCGCCGTCGATGTTGATCGGCGAGGCCACCCACCAGTCGCTCGCCACCGGATTCCCCATCGGCAAGCGCTTCAAGTCCGCCCCGGTCGTGCGCGTCGGCGACGCCAACCCGGTGCAGCTGGGCCACCACCACCGCGCCGACGGCCGCTGGCGCGTGTACGCGTTCGCCGACGCCGATAGCTCCGCCGTCGCCGACTGGGCCGAGTGGATGCGCACCGCTGGCGACTCGCCGCTGCTCGCCCACACCCCGGCCGGCGCCGACGTCGACAGCGTCTTCGACGTCAAGGTGATCTACCAGCAGGCGCACACCGAGGTCGATATCAGCCAGGTGTCCGACGCTTTTCTGCCCAAGACCGGCCCGTTCGGGTTGATCGACTACGAAAAGCTGTACGCCACCGACCCCGAGCACGACATCTTCGACCGGCGCGGAATCAGCCGCGACGGCGTCGTGGTCGTCGTGCGCCCCGACCAGTACGTCGCGAACGTGCTGCCGTTGACGGCAACCGACGAGCTGGCAGCGTACTTTCGGCAGATGCTGCTCGTTCGGTAGAAGCCTCTCTCAGCGGATGCCGGCCGCTAGTCGGCGGCCGGCCGCTGCCGATTGCGCTTCGTCGCCGAGCGCTGCTGCTTGACGGCGAGGTGCCGCCGAGCCGAGCCCTTGGTGGGTTTGGTCGCGCGGCGCGCGGCCGGTTCCGCGGCCAACCCCGCGATCACCAGGTCGGCGAGCTTGCGCAGGGCGATCTCGCGATTGCGCAGCTGGGAGCGCTGCTCGCTCGCGGCGATGGTGACCACCCCGGCGACGAGACGGTGCCCGAGGCGGGTGAGCAGCAGCATCCGCTCATCATCGGAGAGCACCAGTGAGTCGGCGACGTTCCAGGACAGCTCGACGCGGCTGTCGGAGGTATTCACGTGTTGGCCGCCGGGGCCTGACGATCGGGAGAACCGCCAGCCGAGTTCGCGCTCGGGAATGGTGAGCGCCGGTGACACCTCAAGATCCATGCCTCCAGCGTGGCACAGTCCGGGCGTTTGTCGCAGCTAGAACAGGGGCCAGGGCACCGCGGGCATGTCGCCGCTCGGGGCCGGGAACCGTGCTGCGGAGCGCAATCGGTCGCAGCGCTCGGCGAGCGCCGCGACTTCCTCCGCGCTGAGCAGCCCGGCGAGAGTTTCGCCGAGGGCACCGTTCAATTCGGCGATCACGCGGTCGACGCCGTCGAGCTCGTCGGTGCTGAGCGCGTCACCCAGCCACCCCCACAACACGGTGCGCAGCTTGTGCTCTGCGTGAAAGGTGAGTCCGTGGTCGACGCCGTGCCGGTGGCCGTCGGGCATCGGCAGAATGTGGTCGCCCTTGCGATCGGCGTTGTTCACGACGATGTCGAACACGGCCATCCGCCGCAGCGCGGCCGTGTCTTCGTGGATGAGGGTGACCATCCGCTCATTCTCGTCTCGCCCGTCGAAAACGTGGCGCCATCCGGTGTCGGGCACGGCCTCGGCGGCCACGATGTCGACGACGGTCTGCTCGGGGTCGGAATCCTGCCAGAGTTGCACCATTCCCGGGCCCATCGGGCCGCCCCGCAGCCAGGTGCGCGGCACGACATTCCAGCCGAACACCTGCGAGACCAGGTAGGCGGCCACCTCGCGATTGGCGAGGCCGGCGAAGTCCCAGAGCGGATGCTCCCCCGCAACCGGTTTATAGACGACCGCCGCCTCGTCGATGCTGGCCAGGAAAGTCGCGTTCGACGCCGTGTTGATCCGGCCAGTGAGCCGCAGCTCGCCGTGCAGCAGGTCGGGGTCGGGCATCAGATGTCGGGCAGGGTGCAGGTGTGTCCGTCGGCCTCCACTGGATAGCCGCACAGGGGGCACATGGGCCGCCCGGCGCCCACGACCTCACGGGTACGCTTCGCGAAAGCGCGTGCGGTGCCGACGGGAATGCGTACCAGCAGCATTTCCGCTATTTCCACCAGGTCGGGCGCATCGTCGTCGCCGTCTTCGTCGCCGTCGATCAGCGGGTAGGCCTCAATCACGACCTGCACGGTGGACGGATCCCAGCCGAGGCTCAGGGCACCGGTGCGAAATTCTTCCGCAACGGGCTGCTCGAGTGGGTCGTTGTCGACGAGCTCGACGGGTGTCGTCGTGGGAATACTGAACGGGTTGCCCTCGAAGGTGATCAGCCGGTCGAGAATCTCGTCGATCTTCTCGGCGAGCAGCGCCGACTGTTGTTTCTCCAGCGCGATACTCACGACCCGGGTGCCGGCGCGCACCTGCAGGTAGAAGGTGCGCGACCCGGGCAGGCCGACCGTGCCGACGACGACTCGATCTGGCCAGTCGAATTCATGAACGATTGTGGGCATACAAATACTCTAAGCGCGTCAGGTGAGCGGAGCCTGCGACCCGGCCCCGCCCCCCACCGGCGCGTCGGCCGAGTGGATGCTGGTGACCAGCCACGACAGATCGCCCGCATCGGTGTTGGTCGCGTGAACGCTCGGCCGGCCCGCGCCGTACCGCACGATCGAAACGGATGCCGGCCCCACGTTGATGCGCTGGAACAGATCGAGGTGCATGCCGAGCGCGTCGGCCAGAATTGATTTGATGATGTCACCGTGACTCACCGCCACCCAGACGGCGCCGGGCCCGTGCTCTGCCTCGAAAACAGCGTCGTGGCGTCGAATGGCGGCAACCGACCGCGCCTGCATAGCGGCCATCGATTCGCCGCCGGGAAAGACAACGGCTGACGGTTGGGTCTGCACGACCGACCAGAGATTCTCGGTGGCCAGATCGCTCAGGGTACGGCCCTGCCACTGGCCGTAGTCGCACTCGGTGAGTTCCTCGTCGAGAGGGGTGACCAGGGAGCCGGCCTGACGGTCGATGATCAGCTGCGCGGTCTGCCGGCAGCGCTCCAGGGGGCTTGAGACCACGCCCACCAGCGGAACGGCCGCGAGCCGTTCGCCCGTGAGCGTCGCCTGGTCCCGCCCGAACTGGTCGAGGCTGACCCCGATTGTTCGTCCGGCCAGCACTCCGGTGGCGTTTGCGGTGGTGCGGCCGTGCCGCACGAGGATGACTGTGGCCATGTGCCCAGCCTAGACATCCGCTTGACGATGTTCGACCGCAGCCACTGCAATCGAACGGAGATCAGTCGGCGCTGATCTGCATGCGGAATCGGTCGCGCTTGGCGTGAAGGTTCCACGAGTGCTCGGCCAGCGTTGGGTCTTTATCGGAGTCGCCAGCGATGATGCTAGGCATACCTGCTACAAGATCCGCCTACGACGAAATATTCCCTCGGGCCACAGCGCTCCTTGACCATCGAACGGCGGCCGAAGCGTTCTCTCCGGCCCTTGGGTAGGTCAGTTAGTGCCACCTTCCAGCCTCGAACAGTTCGGTGGCACCGCGTACCGTTGTGCGAGCGGATGTCACCGTCGACACGTGCCACGGCACGGGGTCCCCCCGCATTCCACCACCGGCACTGAAAGATTTTTCTATGACGACCACCGTTCCTGCCCTCGCCGCCCCCGCGGCCAACCAGCCCCTCGTTCGCACCACGATCGAGTTGCGCACCCCCGGCGCCCACGACGTGGCGATCGACATCAAGTTCGCCGGCATCTGCCACTCCGACATCCACCAGGCTCGCGACGAGTGGGACACGGGATTGTTCCCGATGGTTCCCGGCCACGAAATCGCCGGCATCGTCTCCGCTACCGGCAGCGACGTCACCCGTTACCAGGTGGGCGACCGAGTCGGCGTTGGCTGCTTCGTCGACTCCTGCCGCGAGTGCGCCAACTGCCTCGCCGGCGAGGAGCAGTACTGCCTAAAGGGCGAGGTCGGCACCTACAACGACCGCAACCACGACGGCACCCCCACCAACGGCGGCTACAGCACCGCAATCGTCGTTGACGAGAACTACGTGCTCGGCATTCCCGACGGCATCGAGCTCTCCGAGGCCGCTCCCCTGCTCTGCGCCGGCATCACGCTTTACTCCCCCCTCACGAATTGGCAGGCCGGCCCAGGCCAGAAAGTCGCCATCCTCGGCATGGGCGGCCTCGGACACATGGGTGTGAAGATCGCCCACGCGCTCGGCGCCGAGGTCACCGTGCTCAGCCAGACCCTGAGTAAGCAACAAGATGGCCTGCGTTTCGGCGCCGAGCACTACTACGCCACCAGCGACCCGACCACCTTCACCGAGCTCGAGAACCACTTCGACCTCATCGTGAACACCGTGGCCGCGAACCTCGATCTGGAGCGTTACCTGAAGCTGCTTGCCCTCAACGGCACGCTCGTGCACGTCGGCATCCCCACCGAGCCCGACAGCGTGAAGATGTTCTGGCTCGCCGCCCAGCGTCGCTCTATCGCCGCCTCCAAGATCGGCGGCATCCGCCAGACCCAGGAGATGCTCGATTTCTGTGCCGCCCACGGAATTGGC
The DNA here is from genome assembly GCF_004402535.1 of Cryobacterium glaciale. Classification (GTDB taxonomy): domain Bacteria; phylum Actinomycetota; class Actinomycetes; order Actinomycetales; family Microbacteriaceae; genus Cryobacterium; species Cryobacterium glaciale. The sequence goes on from NZ_SOEY01000004.1 coordinate 42,082, forward strand.
GCCGACATCGAGATCATTACGGTCGATCAGGTCAACGAGGCATACGAGCGTGTGATCCGCAGTGACGTGCGGTACCGTTTCGTCATCGACGTGGCCACGTTTGCGAACGAGACCCGCGCCGACGCGTAGTCGCTTTGACCGGCGCGGCATAAGCCGCGCCGGTCAATAACAAACCCAGGCACGAACCGCCCCGGGCCGCAGATTTGAATGCGGCCCGGGGCATCCGTCATTAAAGGAGTCCCGTGACGTACGTGAAGCTCGGAACCACCGGTCTGGATGTCTCGGCGCGCGGAAACCACGCCTGGACGCTGACCGAGGCGACCAGTCGGCCTATATCGTGCATCGTTTCGACCCGTTTACTCCCCTCGAGGAGACGCTGGAAGCGTTGCACGACGTGGTGCGCTCGGGTAAGGCGCGCTTGGACTTTGTTCGTGTCGATGCAGAGCCAGTACAACCTGATCAGCCGCGAAGAGGAGCGCGAAATGACTCTACTCGCCGCCGATGCCAGCAGCGGTCTCACCCCGTGGAGCCCCTTCGCGCGTGGAAAGCTGACCCGGGACTGGATCCAGACGACCGCCCGCACCGAGACGGATTTGGTCAGCCAGGCCCTGTACGCACAGGCAGAGGACGGCGATCGCGCTGTCGCAGCCGTCGTCGCTGACGTCGCCTCGCTCGACCTCGATCTCAGCGCCGACGAGCGCGCACGCCTTGAGGGACGGTATGTTCCGCGTCTGCGCGAAGGGTTCTAAAAGCGTCAGCGACTGGACTCGAGCCTTGCGGCATCCTTCTGATCTGTGCGCCAGGAGGCCAAAATGCGCACGGCATCGTTCGAGGCGGACCCGGGTTGCGTGCTGTAGACGAAGAGTTGCTGGTCTGGTTCCCCCGGCACCGGGAAGGTTTCGTAGTCCACGTCGACCCGGCCAACGATTGGGTGCATGAAACGCTTGACTCCGAACGTGCACTCCCACACCCGGTGCTGACTCCACCAAGCGCGAAATTCATCGCTCTTGACGGTCAACTCACCGATCAGCTCATTGAGAGCACGGTCGTTGGGGTGGGACCGCGCGTCGTGACGGAGCATAGCCGCCACGTCGCACGCCACAATCTCCCAGTCCAGGTACAGGGTGCGCGCAGACGGGTCGAGAAATGTCCATCGGGCCATGCTGCGAACGAGCCCCGAGCCCTTTGTGAAGTCTTTCAGCAGCAGCTTGGCAAGGTCGTTCATGGCGAGAACATCCATGCCGACGCCGAGTACGAATGCCGCCTGTTCGGGGAAGGAGTCCATGATGGTGCGCACCGACGGCCGAACCGTATGGGTGCGCCGCCGCTGCTGGACGCGGCCGCCGGTCGAGGCGGATAACAGCGAGAACAGGTAGCTGCGCTCCGCCTCATTCAGGTGCAGCACCCCGGCGAGCGCGTTCACGACCGCATCGGATGCCTGTGTCACCCGACCCTGCTCCATGCGGGCGTAGTAGTCCACGCTTACGCCGGCCAGGCCCGCGACTTCGTCACGGCGCAGTCCGGGCACCCGCCGGACCGCCGCGAGCGGATTTACCGGCAGCCCGACATCGGCTGGCCTGAGGCGTGCCCTGGCCGAACGCAGAAAATCAGCGAGGGTGTCTTTGTCGTCCATCCCTCCAGTATCTCCCGCCGTCCTGCTCCCCGAGTTGCCCTCGCGGCGTTGTCCGCAGCAGACTATACATACCGGATCGCTACTGAGTCTTCCGCCTGCGGCTGAGGAGCTCACCATGACCGAACCAAACGATGCGCGCGTCGGGCTCTACATCGACTTCGACAACATCGTCATCTCGCGCTACCAACAGTTACACGGGCGCAATGCCTTCCAGCGCGACGGCATCCGCGATTTCAATAAGAAGAGCCCGGATGCCGACCCCGAGATCGCCGCACGGCTGGCCTCCGCGACGGTTGATTTCAACGCCATCATCGACTTCGCCGCGTCGTTCGGCACCCTGGTGGTCAATCGTGCTTACGCCGACTGGTCGGTGCCGGTCAATGCGAGTTACCAGCGCCAGCTCATGTCCCGAGCGGTGGATCTGACCCAGCTGTTTACCACAACGACTCGCGGAACCAAGAACGGGGCTGACATCCGTTTGGCCGTCGACGTGGTCGAAGACCTCTTCCGGCTGCCCGACCTGACCCACGTGATCATCATCGCCGGCGATTCGGACTACATCGCCCTCGCCCAGAAGTCGAAGCGGTTGGGCCGTTTCGTGGTGGGCATCGGCGTCGCGGGCTCGACGAGCACGTCCCTCGCGGCCGCGTGCGACGAGTTCGAAGACTACGACTCGCTGCCCGGGATCGGTTCGGCCAGCCCTGCCGCCACAGAGTCGCCGCGGGAGAGCCGGAAAGTCGCCGAACCTGCTCCCACCAAGGTCGACGCGGTTGCCAGCCCGGCCCGCAGGCTCACCACGATTCCCATGTTCTCGCACACCGAAGACGCGCAATACGACGAGCCGGAGCCGGGCGATGACATCGACCCGCAAACACTGGCCACGGACCTCCTGGTGCGCGCCCTGCAGATCGGTCACGCCAAGGGCGATGCCGACGAGTGGCTCAACACGGGCACGATCAAGAACCAGATGCGCCGCATGGACCCGTCGTTCAACGAAAAGCCGCTCGGCTTTCGTTCCTTCACCGATTTTCTCTCCTCACGCAGCGACCAGGCCGAGTTGAAAGAGGACGGACCGCACCGCCTCATCCGGCTGCGCCCCGAGGCTGAAATCAAGCGCTGAGTCTCGCTTCAGGGTTGCGGCGAGGGAACGAGCCGCACGTCGTCTCCGACCGAGACGGTCCCCGGGCGAACCACCTCGGCGTAAACGCCGAACATGATATCGCTCGACCGCAGTCGGTAGCCGGCGAGGGCTTTCAGGAGGTTGGTTCCGCGCGCACCGGTGTCTGGGTCGACGTCGATGACGGCGCACCGCGGAATACCGTCCTTCACGAGCAGGCGGGCCCCACCAAGCTCTAGTTCTCGGCCGACCCAGGAGTCTTCGACGTGCGCGTCGGCGTCACCGGTGTCGATTGTGAAGGTGGCACGGAATCGGCGCGAATCGACCGCCATGCCCGATTCTCGAGCCAGCCGGGCCAGGGAACTCGTCGTGCTGAGCGTGACCGAATCGCCGTAGACCACTGTTCCCGCCACCGCGGTCCGGGTGAGAACGACGCTGCGCCCCAGCAAGCGGGAGAATTCCTGAGCCCAGGGACCGTCGACCACCTGCATGGACGTGGATCGACCCCAGTAATCGAGTTCGAGAACTTCACCCGCCAGGGTGGGCTTCTCGGCGATCCGGCGGCCGTCGATCTCCACGGAAAGCACCCCGCCAGCCCAGGTGGACGCACAAGACACCAGCAGCGGATGCTCGACCGTCTTCAAAACCGTGCCGGCGTGCAGATCAACGACGGCGAAGTCACGATCGCCGACAGGGCCGTCGGCCGCGAGCACAAGGTTTTCCCGCGGCTGGTGGCGGCCGCCTTTGAGGGGTGTCACACCGATATCTTGAATTCGCATGATTCAGGTCAGCCTAGCGAGACGCGTGGTTGTGCACGAGGCGAGCCGACCTGCGGGCGGCTCCCCCAGCATCCGCTCAGCGATGTTGCGAGGTTCGATCGGGGCGGGCAGCCCTCGGGAGGAGAACCCAGATTGCGATGATGGCGAGGAGTGTGGCACCGCCGGCGATGAAACCGGCGGCGGTCGAAACGACAACATCGAAGATGAGCAGCACGACGCCGGCGACCACGAGCCCGAGCACACCCAGGGTGGCGATGAGGAGCCGGTGGGCTGTGGCAACCAGCTCCGCCTTGGCCCTCTTACGAAACAGGGTTCGATGCAGGCTCACGGGGGCCAGCCCCAGGATCGTGCTCAGAGCAGCCAGCACTACGAGCACGAGGTAGATGCCGACCTGTTCGCGGTCGAGGTCGGTGAATCTGTTCTGGAAAGCCAGCGTCAGGAGAAAGCCCGTGATGATTTGGGTACCGGTCTGTGTGACTCGGAGTTCCTGGAGCGTGTCATTCCAGTTGCGGTCGAGGCGCTCTGCAGCCGATTCGTCTCGACCGTCGGTGGGATCCGCATCCGTTGTCTCAGTCATAAGCAGATGCTAGCGCTGGGCGTTCCCAACGATGTGTTCATAGGGCCTCATAGAAGGCGGTAAGCTCTTACAGTTGTCTTCCGCAGGTTTTGAACGTTGAAATCGCGTTGTGGAAGCGGCGGGCTGTGGCGCAGCTTGGTAGCGCACTTGACTGGGGGTCAAGGGGTCGCAGGTTCGAATCCTGTCAGCCCGACCAAAGGGCCGTTCGCGAAACTGTTCACGAAACGGTCTGGTTGGAACAAAAAGAAATCGCTCCTGAGGATTCTCAGGAGCGATTTCTGGTTTAAGCGGGGTATTCGTGGAGTTGTGTTGGCGATTCGTCGACCGAGACCGTGTCGCCGGTGGTTTTTTGTGTTTTGGGGCGCGTCGGATTGTTCGGAATGCGGGAGGCGTGCCCTCTCGGGCGGTAGTGGCGGCGTATGTGGCCGTTTAGGTTCTTCGCGGTGGTCCGCCGGTTTCGTCGCCGTCTGATCGTTTGGGTTTGGTGGGTCGCTTTACATCGGGCGGGTAGGTGTCCGTGTAGGGGTTGTGGAATTCTCGGTCGCGACGCCGGACGAGCGCGACTGGCGGTTCGCCGTTGACCTGCTTCTTCGCGTCGTCTTTAATCTTGTCGCTGATGAACGCGGCGATCTTGCGCAGGTTGAAGTTGGTGAGCAGCATGGTGACGATGATTTGGGCGGCACCGAATCCGCGCACACGGCGGCGGCTGGCAGATTCGATATGTTCGGTGCCGCCGCTCTTCACCTGGTTATTGAGCGATTCGATGCTGTTTCGCGCGTGGGTGTGAAACTCGTCCCATTGTTTGCTGCCGTATTCAAAGGCTTGGGCGGTGCGGCGATTGCGTGCCGTGTCGAAGGACACGGAGTGTTGGGCGCAGATCTTGTCGGCGAAGTCCGGGAGGTCCTCACCGTCGACGGCCGGCAGCATTTTCCTGGTCTTGAGCATCTCGCGAAGCGGGCAGGTTACTGTCGGGCTTGGGCCGAGGGCGGGGCAGCGCAGCACAACGCGACCTTTGCTGTCGGGCTTTTCTTTCTGGTGCAGTCGAAAAGCCCGGCGCTCCTTAATTCGTGCTTCGTAGGTTTCGTCGTCAATGCTTCCACTCACGAGCTCTTTAGTGGCGTTTTTTAGTGGATCAGGAGTGGCGGGGCAGTAGGTGCCGCCCTCGATGTAGAGGGCGCCGTGGTCGCCGCCTTGGTGCCCGAGGCGGTCGACGCGGTAGTCCGTGGAAGGCGTATACCCGAGGGCGAAAGTCGGATCGTGGAGGCGTTCGGTCAGTGAGTTGGCGTAATACTGCTTGTCTGCGTCGGCGACCCCGGGTGCTAGGTCATAGGCCATGGTTGCCCTCATAAGAGAGACTGCTTCCTCGGCGACGCGAACATTGGGCAGACTCATTGTCGCGGCGACGGCGAGGGCGGGAAATCGTTTCTGTCCGGGAGCTTCGGAATCGACGCGAACAGCGATGTTGATTTCCCAACCCCACCGATACTCCGCGGAGCTGGTTTTCTTACCGGGATCGGTGAGATCTGTTTGGCCTCTGCCCACATCTGTGCGGGGCCCTGTGCTCACATGCCAGCCAGCGTAAGCATCAACCGGCCCCGGCTTCAGAGTCCTCATGTCCTCAACCTTGGCTTCGTCTGCGACACGTTTAGCGAGGTTCTTCTTGGAGTACCCCTTCACCGTCGGGGTCCCGATATAGGTCTGGTCGAAGGAAATGTCCATCTTCTTGGAGGCACGTCGAATGTTGCGGGGCTGTTCGTAATAGGTCATCACGAGGAAGAGTTTGGTGTACTCGTCGAGTCGGGCCTTGCGTTTTACTTCCAGATCAACGTCGTGGGCGCGGAGGATTGCTTGGATTTCTGTATAGGTTTTTGAGTGTCGTCGTTCTTGTGGGAAAGGGTCCATAAGGTCGTTCATGCGTTGGAAGGCGCGGATGGTGTTGGCGTACCAGCGGTTCTTTTCACCGACGTGGCCGACAAAGGCTTCGAGGGATTTCTCCAATCCGAGGAGTTCACGGGAAGCATCGCTGAGGCGAAACATGAAGAGGTCGCGCACGTTGGTGACGAACATTGCTGATCCTTCCTTTGCGAGCAGCAACAGAGCGGTCATAACGGCGCGTTCGGCGATGAGGGACGGGCGACCACCAATGCTGAAAGCGAGAGCATCTTCGTCACGCCATGCCTGCAGTCGTTCCAAAACACCGGTCTTGCGCACGCGGCCCTCCATCAGCACCACGGTCTGGTGGTCGATGACGTCGTGGATACGCCCACGGCCCATGATTTCCGCTTCTGTCATACCGCCGAGGTCGGGGGTATATCCGGTGAAGCCGTAGTCGATGTCGCCGGCGCTCATGCGAGCACCTCTTCGCCGATGACGAGGCCAACATAGTTGGCGACGTCCAGCGGTTGGGCGTGAACGAGATGCTTGTCGAGGCTCCCCGTGGTGGAGAACCCCGCCAAGGCCATGAGCACGGGAAGGGGAAGTCCGTTATCGATCTGTGCGACGATCCATGTTGCGCGCAGGCGAGTCAGAGTAGCTCGCACACGGCCGGGATGGTCGGTGAGGAACGTCTGGATGGCCCGAGGACGGTATTCCTCGAAGCGGTAGGCACGAAAGACATACTCGCTTGAGTCGGTACGACCGGCGAGGCTGCGGAGCAGGGTGCGGTTCCACGGGTGCCGCACCGGAACTCGGCGGGAGTTCATGCCGGGGACGGTGACGAAGAGGCGCCCGTCGACGATGTCGATGTCGCCGAGGCGAAGGTCGATGATTTCGTTGGCGCGGAGGCCGGCGCCGCCCGCGAGTCCGAGGAGCGCCTGGGCGTTTTGCCGTTTCAGGTCTGTCGTGAGGCTGGCGGCCCAGCTGTGCATGGACGCGACTTCGGCAATAGTGAAGGGGCGCCGACGGTGGGCGTGGGGCGTGGGGAGGCGTGTGACGGTGTTTTCAGCGAGCACTTCGGCGATGGTGCCCAGTTGGCGTGCAACACCCCAGCGGTGAGTTTCGGAGTGTTTGGGAAGGCATTCCTGCAGGTAGCGATACACGTTGTTCTGCGTGTACACACGCTCGACGGTGAGTGTTGTTCCGGTGCTCGCCCACACCCAGGCGTTGAAGCGGCCAGTCATCGTCATCATCCGCCGCACGGTCTCGAACGTGCGCGGTTTCATGTTGATGGCAGTCACGATCGTGAACTCGCGCACGGCATCCCACTGCAGGTCGGAGAGCTGCGGCCGATATCGGATGATCACTTCCCAGACGTGGTCGGGAAGTTCGGGGTCCGCAGCGCGCAGGTGGGCGTACGTGCGGGAGTCGTCGCGGAAGATGTCGTTGAGTCGGTCTTTTCGGGTCATGCAGAGTGTGTGTGCGGCGGAATTTCGGCGCCTGGGTCAAAATCCGCACTATTGCCCTATTCTCGATGATCACGGCACACCAAAAACCTGATCAGACCTTGTTAAAATTTCTTGGAGAAATTTTTGCAGGAACCGCCGTTCGGGGCACGAAGGCGGCCATTTTGTCGAGGGCTGCCAGATTTTTGAGTCCGGAAATTCGCAGTAGTTCTTGGGGTGGTGTCCCGTCGCGGAGGTGCTCCACGAGCCACGTCGCGCGCATGCGACTGGGGCGAACGTCGAGGTCGGTGCGGGCGCGCAGGAGAAAATCTGTGACTTGTCCTGAGGTCGCGCTGATGCGGCCGGGGCGGAAGAGCCAGTCAGTGGGTGTGAGGTCCCCGAGGATTCGCCGGAGGGGTCGGTCCCACTGAGGGCTGAGGGGTACGACGCGTGGCCGGCTTTCCCACACGATTACGTGGATGTGATCGGTTGTGGCGTCGAGATCTCTGACGCGAACTCCGAGGATCTCTCTCGCCGCCAGGCCAGCCCCGAGCCCGAGCGCGAGGAGGGCGACGGCGTCGCGGCGCCGATGTTCGGTTCCTTGCGATGTGGCCCAGCTGTAGAGCGTGGCAACGTCCGACGAGGAATAGGGTTTTGTCGGCACTGACCGTGGGATCGGCCGGTGCTCGGTCACGGCGGCCGGGTTCAGAGTTTCGACCATGAGCCAGAGCGTGGATCGGTGGGTGGCTCTGCTGCTGGTGGCATAGTTCTTCATGGCCAGGTGGATAAATTCTTCGACCGTGCTGCGGCGAAAGATGCGTTTGCGTTCCAGGGGCGTGCCTCTGCTTTGCCAGCACCAGAGCACGAAGGCCACGGTTGCGGGGTAGAGGGAACGTTCGTCACGGTTCGTCGCCGAGGCAGTGTCGGCGACTGCAGCGGTGATGAAGCCACCAATCGTGTGCCAATACGGCAGTGCGTTGATGGGGCGGTAGTCGTACGGGCGAGGGTTGGTGTCGGTCATGACCAACCACGGATTTCCGGTATCGGGTCGATGCGGATGATCGGAGTGGATTCGCGAGTGGTGATGAAGACGCCGGGCAACCGCAGATTGATCAGGAGCAGCAGCGGCCGGCCGCGGCGGCACTCGACAATCTCTTCTAGGATGAGGTCTTCGCCGTCGCCCCGAAGCCGGAGCGCACGCTCGTTTTCTGCACTGGGCATGCGGCGGACCAAGCGTCGGTCGCAGTGGATCCAGTACCGGGTGTCAGATTCTGTGCTGATGACGTAGCAGCCGACGGAGTCGTCGGCGAGGGACTCTAGGGAGCGTTGGCCCTCCGGCACGTAGCGCATCGCTTCACCTCTCGGGGTCTGGTCGCGGGGCGATATCCCGGTCGGGATCATCATCGACGGCGGGTTCGATTGATTGGATCGTGCTCGACAGGTGCCAGAAATGTTCGACGTACTCCGACTCGTCAGGCTCTGGACTCATGAGCCAGTAGCCTCGGGCGCCGACGGTGCAGTGCACGATCTGAATGAGGGGACGCGTTTGATCGTTCAGGGTTGCCGCGGAATCCTTGCCAGGGATGCGGGTGACGGTCATCGCCTCCAAATCAAATCTGTGGATGGACCCGATGGTCCTGACGAGCCAACGGCCACCTTCGGCGCCAGTCAGGGCGTAGGTCATCGCTCCGGGCTCTCGACGGGACGTGCCCGTCCCGCTTGAATGCTGACGACGCGCCTGGTCGCGATCAGCCAGCATCCGCCTTCGATACCCCCCAGGCACTCCGGTCCTGTTTCCGGGCTGTCGTCTGTTGCATTGTGACTCGTGTCAACCATTTCGATCCCCGATCCTCGTGGTCGGGTGCCCTTCTGTCGGACCTCTCCGGCCTGCTGAAATACAAATCTACGAAGGTTCCTAATTTCAAACCACCGACTCAACGACAAACTCGGCGCCGCCCCGCCGTGAGGGGAGATCATCGACAGTGTTCGGCGGCTGCGGTCCCTATCCAAGGCAGACCGCCCCGAGAAAGGCGGATCATGACTACACCAGGGCCAACTGCGGAGCCGGACCAAGCCGGGGTTCCCGACGGAAGCGGTCGACGCCTCAGACCAGCGGCGCATCCGAGCGCCGACGTCGTATCGGATCAGCTGGCGCGCAGCGTGCAAGCAACCCACATTGCCTGGGCCCGTATGGGGGCGGAGTTCGGGCTGTTGACCAGCAGCCAGGTCGCGGAAGTCCTGGGAGCCAGGCCGTCAAACCGGATGTTGGCGTCGCGGAAACGCGCGGCGCATCTCATCACTGGAATCGTGAGGGGAAACGCTGTTCTTTATCCCGGATTTCAATTCGATCGGGTTCACGGAAAGATCCTCCCGCTGATGGGGCGACTCATCGGGTTGGCAATGGCGAACGGCTGGACCGAACACGACCTGTTGCTGTGGCTCTGCGGGCCGAATACATCCTTCAAGGAGGAAGACCGTCCCGTGGACCACTTCCACGATCCTGATTCTGTGATTGCCGCCGCCAGAAACGAGTTCGAGACCCAATGGTGACGAGGCCGCGGCAACCATGCAACCCTCGGCCCCAGTCCTGCCCAACGACAAAGTCGCTCCTGAGATTCCTCAGGAGCGACTTCTTCGTTTTCGACTAGGTCGTCGGCACCGCGCCGTCCTCCGGTCTGTGCGAGGTGTCGGCCGGGTTGGGCGAGGCGTATGGGGAGTGCCACTCTCGGTCCCTGCGACGAATGTTCGCGGGTAGTTCAGCGGCCGGCGACGGTATGACCGGTTTGCTGATTTGCCTGCGCATAGACGCGGCGATAGCGCTCAGGTTGGAGTTGCTGAGCGAGATCGTCAGGAAGATCTGGGCGGCAGCGAACCCGCGCACAGTTCGGCGGGAGGTGCCGCCAAGACTCTCGAAAAGTGACTCTGTGATATCGGCGTTGAAGCAGTCCATGGAGTTCCGTGCGTGATTGTGAAAAGCCTGCCACTTCTTACTCCCATACGTGATGGGCTGCCGCTGGTGCATACCGTCGTTTTTGTCAAAGGTCACAAACTGTTGGGTGCGGATCCCGGCGGGAGGCCGGAAGGTCGTGTTCGTCGAGTTGCTCGACGCGGTAGTCGGTCGAGGGCGTGAAGCCGAGGTTAAATGCGGACTCATGCAGACCTGCGCCAGGAATATTGGCGAAGTAGGCCTTGTCGGTGTCCAGGATGCCAGGTGCCAGGCCGGTGCTAAGTGCAGTACGCATCAGCGCGACGGCTTCTTCTGCCGCCCCGATGTTGGGCAGGCTCAGGGTTGCGCTGATCGCCAGCCGGGGAAATCGGGATTCCCCGGGGCGTTCCGAGTCGACCCGCACGGCGCTATTAACCATCCAGCCCCAGCGAGAGATGTTCCTGCCGTCGTAAGCCGTGCCTGCCCCGGCGAAGACGTCGACGGGTCCGTGCGGAAGGGCACGAGGATCGGCGCCGACTTCGTGCGTAACCTTCTCCGCCCGGGTCTTTCTCGAAAAGCCGCGGGTGGTCGGCGACGCTATGAACGTTTGGCCGACGGCGAGGTCGATGCGGCCAGGGGCGTAACGGAGGCGTCGCGGGCGCTGCAGGAATGTCATGTGCAGGAAAGCGTTCGTGAATTCGTCCAGACGGGTCCTCATTTTCTTCTCGCGGTCGGAGTCGTGCGCGTCCAGAACGGCCTGAACCTCCGTGGAGGTGGACGTGGTGCTCTGGTTGTGAGGAAAAGGATCCATAAGCACGAGCAACCGGTGGAAAGCGCGGTGCGTGCCGCCGTACCAGCGCCTGTCCTCCCGCGTGTCGCCTAGGGAAGCAGGAGCCACGTCGGCGAGGTTGTGTGTGATCAACTCTTTGTAGGCCGTTTCGGCGCTGAAATCCTGCCAAGTTAGTGGCTGGTTTCCTGCCGAAAGAGCGCTAATTATCAGGCCAGGCAACTCCCCGCC
>NZ_SOEY01000031.1 GCF_004402535.1 Cryobacterium glaciale
GACCGGGCCGGTTGCCCCGGCCCCCGCCGCGTCGCCTGCGGCCGCTCCCGCCGCCTCGCCGATCGAGGCGGCCCCGGCCACCCCGGTGCCGCCGATGACGCGCCCGGTGCTGCCGGTCGCTGCGAACGATGACCCGGAGCAGCTCACTCTGGCCGAGAAACTCGGCCTGCGAGCGCCGGGAGAGAAACCCGACCAAACGGGCGAGCAGAACGTGGGGCCGACCCGATGAGGATCGGTCTGGTGCTCTCCGAGGCCGCGAACGGCCTGCGGCGGAACGCCTCGATGGTCGTCTCCGTCGTGCTCGTGACCTTTATCTCGCTGACCTTCGTTGGCGCTGCCGTGCTCATGCAGATGCAGATCGGCCAGATGAAGAATTTCTGGTACGACAAGGCGCAGGTCGGCATCTACATGTGCTCCGATATTTCGCCGGGGGAGACCTGCACCGGCGGTGATGCTTCGCCGGAGCAGATCGCCGCCGTTGAGGCCCAACTGGAATCGCCGACCCTCGCGTCGTTCATCGACAACTACTACTTCGAGACGCACGAGCAGGCCTTCGAGAACTTCAAGAAGCAGTTCGCCGGCAACCCGGTCGCCGACTACGTCACGGCCGACCAGCTCAACCAGACCTTCTGGGTCAACCTGAAGGACCCGGCCCAGTCCGCTGTACTGGTCGAGAGCTTGTCGGGGGTCGCCGGCGTTGAAAATGTCGCCGACCAGCGCAAATACCTCGACCAGATCTTCTCCGTGCTCAACGTGGCGAGCTACACGGCCATCGGTATCGCCGGGTTGATGCTGATTGCCGCGGCGTTGCTGATTGCCACGACGATCCGTTTGTCGGCGTTCTCGAGGCGTCGGGAACTCGGCATCATGCGGTTGGTGGGTGCGAGCAACCGGTTCATCCAGACGCCCTTCATCCTGGAGGGGGTGTTCGCCGCTCTCCTCGGTTCGCTGCTGGCCGGCGGCGCGATCGTGGCGCTCGTCTACTTCTTCGTGCAGGGCTACCTCGGGGCCCGGCTCACCGGCTTCGCCCTGGTCGGCATGGACGATGCGCTCGTCGTCGTGCCCATCCTGCTCGTGGTCGGTGCGGTGCTCGCTGCGTTCTCGGCCAACTTCGCGATCACCCGCTACCTCAAGGTCTAACTCGTGGACGGCACCCGCTAGACTGGTGGGCTGTCTGCCGGATCGGCCGACAGCATCCGCTTGAAGAATCTGAATCGAGGTGAACCATGCCCAGGGAACGTGGCGAAAAAGTTGTGGCGACCAATCGCAAGGCCCGACATGACTACCTCATCAGTGACACCTACGAGGCCGGAATGGTCCTGAGCGGCACCGAGGTCAAGTCTCTGCGCGCCGGCCGGGCGACCCTGGTTGACGGTTACGCCTTCATCGAGGGAGGCGAAGCCTGGCTGGATGCGGTGCACATTCCGGAGTATTCCGGCGGATCGTGGACGAATCACCCGCCGCGTCGCAAGCGCAAACTTCTTCTGCACAAGAAGGAGATCGTGAAGATCAGCCATAAGACCAAAGAGGGCGGATACACGCTGATTCCGCTGCGCATCTATTTCGCGGACGGTCGGGCCAAGGTGGAGATCGCCGTGGCCAAGGGCAAGAAAGAGTACGACAAGCGCCAGACGCTGCGGGAACGCACCGACAAGCGCGAATCGGACCGCGCGATGTCGGCGCAGCGTCACCTCGGCGACTAGCCACCTCCGTCCTTCTGTTGTAGGATGGAGGGCTGCACCGAAAGGTGCGGTTTGGTAACTCAACAGCGTGTGACATGAACCATCGCTGGCGCTTTCACTCTGTAAAGCATGCGATGTGTATGGGGATGATCGGTTTCGACATTGTTTGCGCAATTGTGAGAAGCGGGTCGAGGATGCAGGGTTATCTCGTAAACGATCTCTGCAAAACAATAAGTGCCAATTCAAAGCGCACTGACTTCGCTCTCGCTGCCTAAGCGAAAGCACTAAAGAAGTCCGCCAGACCGGGAATGCTCTCTACCCGGATCCTGACGCCATTTAGAGAGATTGCTTCTACATTGAGCCACGGGGTGTAGAGGGACTTAAACGAAGGCTGGGCCTGTCGGAGTAGATGCCAGTGGCAAATTCCGGGGCCGAGAAAGCGATTTCACTGGATACACCCGTAGAAGGCATATGACCACAACAGTGGACCGGGGTTCAATTCCCCGCATCTCCACCATCGGTTCTGTCACACGCTGTTGTGTTGCCTCTCATCAGGCCGTCCACTGCCCATTAGGTTCAGTGGGTGGCTTGATTTCTTGGTTCATCGATCGAATTAGTGCATTACCAAGTGCCGGAATTAGCCGCTAATTTTCGTCCGGAAGAGTGGAACCCGCTTCACTGGAATCGAACGCCTCGGTGTCTCTGGCGGCGTACTTTCGGTGAGCAGCCTGTCGCGACGTGCCCAGGACCAGCCCAATGGCTTCCCACGAATCGCCGGCCGCGTGTGCGGCTCTTACGGCGCGCTTCAGTTCGTCCTCCGCATGTTCTCGCGCGGTCAGGGCTGCGCCGATCGCACGCAGGTTTCGTCCGTCGCGCGCTGGCATTCCTGTCGGCTCGATAGTGTCGAGCCAGACTTCTACGCCGGCCTTGGCCGTTAGCTTGCTCATGGGCCCTCCCTGGAGGCAATGCTTCAGCGCACTGTCGGCAAATTCCACAGCGTCTTTTAGTTCCTTTGTCATCATAATGATGACGCGCGACCTTGTCGAGGTGTGCGCGCCGGTACTGATGTGATCGGATGCTTCGGATCAGCGCAGGCGCAGGCCGATCGCCGTGCGGATGGGGTCGCGCTGGCCGCCGGAATGCACGATGAAGTCGCCGTCGACGGTGAGTTGGCTGGCGTGGCAGCGGAGGGCGGCCACGACGGTAGGGCGCTGGGCGTCGAGATCGAACCATTCCGCATCCGCTGTGCGAGAGTCAAGAATTTCGGCGTAGGGGAGTGAGAGCGCGCGGCAGGCAGCGAGCGTGGCATCGTGCACGCGTACGTGGTCGGGATGCCCGTAGCCGCCGGTCTGGTCGTAGCTGATCACTAGGCTCGGTCGCACCTGTTGCAGAACCGCGACGAGATCATTCGTGACCTCGCCGAGCGGCGCGCGAGCGAGGGCATCCGTGTCGGAATCGGCGGCCGGGCCGGCCAGGCCGGGGCGGATCCACTCCATGCCGGAATCGCGGTAGCGGCGTTCGGGCAGCCCGGGCGCGCGCGCCGGTGCCTCACCGAGCCAGAAACCCTCGTTGACGCCGAGGGTGCGGGCGGCGCGTTCGAGTTCGCGTTCGCGTTCCTCGGCCAGGGCAGGGGTTCCGACGAGCGGGGAGAGCGGTCCCGCGACGACTTCTCCGCGCTCACCGCGGGTGGCCGTGACCAGGCTGATGCGGATGCCGCGGCCCGCGAGATACGCGATGAGGCCGCCGGTGCTGATGGTCTCGTCGTCGGGGTGGGCGTGCACGAACAGCACCGAGGTGACGACGTGCAGATTGCTCATCGTGCTTGGCCACGGTCAGCGTGAGGTGCAAACTGCACGGGGAAAGCGAATGCGGGAGCCATTCGTCGAGCCTATCGCCGCCAGCCTGTGGTGCCGAAGGCACGCCATGGGCGAAAGGTGGCATCTCGCTAGGCTGGCGCTCGTTCAAGGGGCCGAAAGTGGCACCTCACAGATGATGGAACCTGTTCAAGGGGCCAGAGTTGGCACCTCGCGAAAAACGCGGGAAGGGGCCTGGCAATTTCGGGTCGAACTGGGCGCGCTGCCGATGGCTAGCTGTTCAGGACGGTTCGTCCAATGGCCACGCTACCCGAAGCCTGATTCGATGACGATGACGGCAGCGATGGCGGCCCCGGCGGCGGGTTCGGGTCGACGAGGTCATCGTGATGGATAGCGTCGACCAGCGTGTGCAGCGGCTCCCCGCTGCCGCCCCATTGCAGCGAGATGATCTCGGCGGCGATCGACACGGCGGTCTCCTCGGGGGTGCGCGAGCCGAGGTCGAGGCCGATCGGGCTGCGCAGCCGGGAGAGCTCGGCGTCGGTCACCCCGACAGCGCCCAGGCGCTCCAGACGGTCAGCATGGGTGCGTCGGGATCCCATGGCGCCGATGTAGGCCACGGGCGGGCCGTGCAGGGCGGCTTCGAGCAGGGGAACATCGAATTTGGGATCGTGGGTGAGCACGCAGATGACCGTGCGCGGGTCGATGAGACCGTCGGCGATCTGCTCGCGCAGGTAGCGGTCGGGCCAGCTCACCACGACCTCGTCGACGCCGGGAAACCGGGCGGCGGTCGCGAAGACGCCCCGCGCATCACAGACCGTGACCCGGTAGCCGAGAAAGGTGCCGAGCCGGGCCAGGGCGGTGGCGAAGTCGATCGCACCGAACACCAGCAGGCGTGGCCTCGGCGCGTAGCTCGCGAAGAAGACCCGCATCCCCTCGCCGCGCCGTTCCCCGTCGGGGCCGTAGGTGAGGGTGGTGTTGCGTCCTGCAGCGAGCAGGCCCTGGGTGTCATCGCCGATGGCGTGGTTGGCGCGGTCAGAGCCCAGGTCGCCCTCGAAACCGTGCGGCCGCACCACGAGGTGGCGGCCGAGCCAGGCGGCATCCGGATGCTCGATCACGGTGGCGACCCCCACCGGCCGACCGGCGTCGACGTCTGCGTGTACTCCCTCGAGCAGGGCGAAGGTGGCCCGGGAGACCGGCTCCACGAAGACATCCAGGATGCCGCCGCAGGTCAGCCCGACGGCGAAGGCATCGTCGTCGCTGATGCCGTAACGCACGAGCACGGGCACGCCGTCCTCGGCCACCTGGCTGGCCAGTTCGTAGACGGCGCCCTCGACGCAGCCGCCAGAAACCGAGCCGGCTACGGCGCCATCGGCGCTGACCAGCATCGAAGCGCCGGGCGGGCGCGGCGCGGACTGGAAAGTGCGCACAACCGTGGCCAGGCCGGCCGTGGCGCCGTTCTGCCAGCCGGTGAAGAGGGTATCCAGAACTTCACGCATGTCCGTTTCCCTTCGGTTGTGGGTCAGCGGCCGGACGCGCGCCGACCAATTCGGTATGCGATGAACGCTACCGTGGCCAGCAGCCCCAGAAGTTTCACCGGGTCGCTCAGCTGGTCGGCGACGACGCCCTTGACCAGACTCATCGCGTCCAGGCTCGGCGCGGCCGCCGGGGCTGACCGGTGCGGCGCGGCCCGGTGTCCACCGGCGGGTGCAACGCGGGGAGGGACCGGGCGCGGCGGCAGGCCGGGCCGCGGCGGGGCATCCGCTTGCACGCCGGGGAGCGTGTCGGCGGCGGGGGCGTCTCCGGGCGGAATGTCGGACACGTCGGTGACGGCTCGCGGGGCGGCCTGGGCGAGGGTGGCCGGGTCGTCGACATGGTCGCCGACGGGGGTCGGCGTGGCCGAGCCGCCGTGCGAATCAGTGTCGTCGCCTTCGATGAGGTCTTGCAGGTTGCCGGCGAACAGCGCCATCATCTGCTCGGTGACGCTGCTGATGACGCCCTTGCCCATGGCGGCGGCCTTGCCCGACAGAGACAGATCGGCGCTGACCGTGCCCCGGGTGACTCCGTCGGCTTCGACCAGCACGAGCGTGACGGTGGCCTGGGCGGTGCCCTGCCCGCGGGTCTCCTGTGCCTTGCCAGAGAAGACGGCGCGGTGGCCCTCGGCGTCGCGTTCGTCGACGTTCATCTGGCCGCGGTACTGCATGGTGACCGGGCCGAGTTTCACCTTCATGCCGACCTGGTAGTTGTCGTCGGACAATTTGTTCAGAATCTGCGCCCCCGGCACGCAGCCGGCGACGTGTTCGAAGTCCATCAGGGTGTTCCACACCGTGTCGATGGGGGCGATGACGGTGAAGGTGCTGTCGAGTTGCATCAGAATGTCCTCTGCTGGATGGTTACGGATGGTCGATGGGATGCAGGTCACCGCGAATGGCGGCAGCCACGTCGGCGAGGGCCGCATAGCTGTGCCCGCTGACGAAGGCGTCGCAGTAGGGCAGGGCGGCGGCCATGCCGCCGACGAGCGGCCGGTAGCCGGCGGCGGCCTTGCGCGGATTCACCCAGACGATGCGGTGCGCGAGCCGGCGGAGGCGCGCCATCTGGGCGTCGACATCGGCCGGGTCGTCCTGCGCCCAGCCGTCGGAGAACAGCACGATCACGGCGCCGCGAGCCAGGCCGCGCCGCCCGAAGTCATCGATGAACCGACGGATGCTGGCGGCCAGCCGGGTACCGCCGGCCCAGTCGGTCGCCGTGGCGGCGGCCTGGGCGAGCGCCTGGTCCGGGTCGCGCAGGGCCAGCTGGCGGGTCAGCCGGGTGAGGTGCGTCGAGAACACGAACGCTTCGGCCCGGGCTCCGGATGCCGCGCCCTGCAGCAACGTGAGGAACACCCGGGTGTACGGTTCCATCGAACCCGACACGTCGCAGAGCAGCACGAGCCGGCGCGGCGTCTGGCGGCGACGAGCGTGATGCAGGGTGATCGGATCTCCGCCGGTCCGCTGCGCGGCCCGCACGGTGCGCGCTACATCGAGCCGGTCGCGGCTGTGCGGCGACGGATGCCTGCGGCGGCTCGACCGGGTCGGCGTCGACAGCACGATGCGGGCGACGAGCTGGCGCAGCCGGTCCAGTTCCTCGGGGTCGAGGTCGGCGAACGCCATCTCGTGCAGGTGCTCGTCACTCGAGGCCAGGGCGAGGATGGCATCGCGTTCCGGGCCGTCGGTATCGCCGTCGGCAGAGTCGGCGCCGGGCAGCGGGGCTGGCGGGCGATCGGGCTGCGGTTCGGGAGCGCCGGCCGGCCGATTGGTCGGCGGGGCGGCCTTCGTGCGCGTCTCTGACCCGACCGCCGGGGGAGCGTTCGGGTCACCGCGACTCTCGGCCGGGTCGAGCCGGCCGTCGAACACGGCGCTGAACACCGCGTCGAAGCGGGCGAGGTGCTGCTGCTGGGAGACGAAGACGACGCGGCAGGCCCAGTACAGGGCGGCTCGGTCGGTCGGCGGAACCAGCCGCAGCGCTTCGGCCAGACGCGCCGCGCGGTCCGGTGACACCGGCAGGCCGGCCCGGTGCAGCGCCGTGCTGAACCCGGCGGCGAGGGCAGCCGCTTCGATCGACGGCTGGAGACCGCGGTCAGCCATGCGCGGCCTCCGCCACCCAGGCGCCGCCGCGGGCGGCCGCCACATCAAGGTCGTCCCGATTCTTCAGCACCGAGCCCCAGGTCTGCTCGACCGACCGGCCGCTCAGTTGCTCGATGCCGAGCACGGTCAGCGCGCTCACCCAGTCGATGGCCTCGGCGATGCCGGGCGGTTTCACGAGGTCGAGCGAACGCAAGCGGGTGATCGCCGCTGCGGCTTCGGTCGCGAGTGCCTGCGAGCTGCTCGGCACCCGGCGGCGCACGATCTGCGCGATCCGCTCCGGCCCCGGGTAGTCGATCCAGTGGTACAGACAGCGCCGGGTGAGGGCGTCGTGCAGGTCGCGGGTGCGATTGCTCGTGAGAATCACGATCGGCGGATGCTCCGCCGTGACGGTTCCGAGCTCGGGAATGGTGACCGCCGCCTCGGCGAGAAGCTCGAAGGTGAACGCTTCGAACTCGGCGTCGGCCCGGTCGATCTCGTCGAGCAGCAGCACGGCCGGCCGCGGGCCGGGGTGTTCGATCGCCTGCAGCAGCGGGCGGCGCAGCAGATAGTCGCGCCCGAACAGCTCGGTTTCGGCGAGTTCGACTCCGCGCGCCTCGGCCAGGCGGATGCCGAGCAGCTGCCGGGGGTAGTTCCACTCGTAGAGTGCCTCCCCGGCGCTGATCCCCTCATAGCACTGCAGACGGAACAGCTCGGTGTTGAGCAGCCGGGCGAGCGCCTTGGCGATCTGGGTCTTGCCGACCCCCGGTTCGCCCTCGAGCAGCAATGGCTGCCGCATGCGCACGGCCAGGAACACGGCGGTCGCGAGGCCCTCATCGGCGAGGTAATCCTCCGCGTCGAGGGCACGCTGCAGCGCGCCGACGGACGGCACCAGCTCGGGCACGGTCACCATCGCCGGCACCGCCAACTGCCAGCCTGGCCGCTACCGCGCGGTCGCATACTGCTCCGGATGCGCGAGAAACGCCGTGCGACAGCCCACCGAGCAGAAATACACGATCGTGCCGTTGTGCTCCAGCTGCAGCGACGTTGGCAGTGCCGCCACCGTCATGCCGCAGACCGGGTCGACCGCGGTCGCGGTGACAGCCGCCGCCGGGTCAGCTCCAGCCACGGCAATCGGATGTCCGCGCCCGGCCCGTTCCTGCACCAGCTGCGCGAAAATCGACACCGCGATCTCCCCGGGCGTGCGCGCCCCGAGGTCGAGGCCGGCCGGGCTGAACACCCGGGCGCGCTGCTCGGGCGACACGTCGAGCGAGGCGAGCACCGCCGCGCCGCGCTTCGGGCTCGCCACCAGGGCGACGTAGGGCACCCCGGCGGCCAGGGCGGCGAGCAGGGCCGGTTCCTCGTCGCGGCCGTGCGACGCGACGACCACGGCGGCGTCGCCGACTCGCGGGGCAGCGGAGGCACCATCCGCTTGCACGAGGTCGAAGCCGACCAGCGGCGCGAGGGTGGCGAGGGCCTCGGCGTCGGGGGTCGAGCCGACCACGATCAGTCGCGGGAGCGGAATGCGCGGTTCGAGAAAGATCTCGATCGCGCCATTGCTCACACACGGGTTGGAGACCTCGACCGCGCCGTCCTCGACGATGCTCGACGGCACACCGGCGACGACCTTGAGCAGCAGCGGCTGCCGGCTTTCGAGAACCTGCAGGCTATACAGCCGAACGGATGCCTCCACGCAGGTTCCCCCGACGAACCCCTCGATCTCGCCGGTTGCGCGCACGAGTGCCGTGTCGCCGGCGTGCGCGCTCGTGGGGCGCTGGGCGCGCACCACGGTCGCGTGCACGTACGCTTCGCGGCGTTCGGTGAGTTCCCGTTCGAGGGTCGGGTGGCTGACGGGCATGCTAAACCGGCGGTCTGGTGCGGCCCTGCATGGCTTCCCACACCCGGGAGGGGGTGCAGGGCATGTCCATGTGCACGACGCCGAACGGTGCGAGGGCGTCGACGACGGCGTTGACGACGGCCGGCGGTGAACCGACCGTGGCCGATTCACCGACCCCCTTGGCGCCGATCGGGTGGTGCGGCGACGGGGTCACGGTGAAGCCGGTCTCCCAGTCGGGCACCTCCATGGCGGTGGGGATGAGGTAGTCCATCAAGGAGCCGCCGAGGCAGTTGCCCTCGGCGTCGAACTCGATGATCTCCATGAGCGCCATTCCGACGCCGTCGGTGAGGCCGCCGTGAATCTGGCCTTCGATGATCATCGGGTTGATGCGGGTGCCGCAGTCGTCGACGGCGATGAACCGGCGTACTTTGACGTGCCCGGTGCCCGGGTCGATGTCGACGACGCAGATGTAGGCGCCGAACGGGAAGGTGAGGTTGGGCGGATCGTAGGTGACTTCGGCGTCGAGGTTGCCGTCGATGCCCTCCGGCAGCGCGACCGTGCCGTGGGCGCCCATCGCGATCTCGGCCATGGTCTTGCCCACGCTCGGGTCGCCCTTGACGAACCAGCGGCCCTTCTCCCACTCGAGGTCTTCCGGCCGGGTCTCGAGCATGGCCGCGGCGATGAACCGGGCCTTCTCCCGCACCTTGCGGGCCACGAGGGCCACGGCGGCGCCGCTGACCGGGGTGGACCGGCTGCCGTAGGTGCCGAGGCCGAACGGCGTCTGGTCGGTGTCGCCGTGCACTACGTCGATGTCTTCGGGCGGGATGCCGATCTCCTCCGCCACGATCTGCGCGAAGGTCGTTTCATGCCCCTGCCCCTGGCTCTGCACCGAGATGCGCACGACGGCCTTGCCTGTGGGATGGATGCGCAGTTCGGCGCCGTCCGCCATGCCAAGCCCGAGAATGTCCATGTCCTTGCGGGGGCCGGCTCCGACGGTCTCGGTGAAGAACGAGATGCCGATGCCCATCAGTTCGCCGCGTTCGCGTTTCTCCTTCTGTTCGCGGCGCAGTTCGTCGTAGCCGGCCATTTTCATCGACAGTCGCATGGTGGGTTCGTAGTCGCCCGAGTCATATTCCCAGCCGGTTTTGTTCGGGTAGGGAAACTGCTCCTTCTTGATGAAGTTCTTCAAACGCAACTCGGCGGGGTCCATTTCGAGCTTGCGGGCGAGGATGTCGACCATCCGCTCGACCAGGTAGACCGCCTCGGTCACGCGGAAGGAGCAGGCGTAGGCCACCCCTCCCGGGGCCTTGTTGGTGTAGACGCCGGTGACGGTGCAGTGGGCGGCGGCGAGGTCGTAGCTGCCGGTGAAGATGTGGAAGAACCCGGCCGGATACTTGGTGGGCTGGGCGGTGGCGTTGAAGGCGCCGTGGTCGGCGAGCACGTTGGTGCGGAGGGCCAGGATCTTGCCGTCTCTGGTCGCCGCGATCTCGCCCTGCATGATGTAGTCGCGGGCGAACGAGGTGCTCATGAGGTTCTCGGAGCGATCCTCGACCCATTTCACCGGTTTGCCCGTGACGATGGACCCGACCACGGCGAGGATATAGCCGGGGTAGATGCCGACCTTGTTGCCGAAGCCGCCGCCGATGTCGGGGGAGACCACGCGAATCTTATGCTCGGGAATGCCGGAGACCATGGCGAACAGGGTGCGGTGCGCGTGTGGGGCCTGGGTCGTCTCGTATAGGATGAGCCGGCCGTCGATGGGGTCGAAGTCGGCGACGGCGCCGCAGGTTTCCATCGGAGCCGGGTGCACCCGCGGGTAGACAATCTCCTGCTTCACCACGACGTCGGCGCTCGCGAAGACGGCATCCGTTTCGGCTTTGTTGCCCGCCTCCCAATCGAAGATGTGGTTGTCGGTGCGGCCCTCGAGGTCGTCGCGAATGACGGGAGCGCCCGGGTCCATCGCCTTGCGGGCGTCGACGACCGGTGGCAGCACGTCGTACTCGACCTGGATCAGCTCGAGGGCGTCACGGGCGGCGTAACGGTCGTCGGCGACGACGAATGCGACCTCCTGGCCCTGGAAGCGCACCTTGTCGGTGACCAGCACGGCCTGCACGTCCATCGAGAGGGTCGGCGCCCAGGCCAGGCCGAGGGCCTGCAGGTCGGTGCCGGTGATGACGGCGTGCACTCCGGGGTGGGCGAGCGCTGCGGTGGTGTCGATGGAGACCAGCCGGGCGTGGGCGACGGGTGCGCGCAGGATGGCGCCGTGCAGCATGCCGGGCAGCACGATGTCGTCGACGTAGTGGCCCTTGCCGCGCACGAAGCGCGGGTCTTCCTTGCGCTGCATGCGGCCATGGCCGATCGGGCGATCGTGGTCGCCCGCGGCCGGGTTCGACGGACGGTCCTCGAGGATGGTCATGCGCGCACCTCTTCTTCTTTTTCCGTTGTTTCAGCGGCGGCAACGAGCGGATGCTCCGCGGCCCACTGGATGGAGCGCACGATGGTGGCGTAGCCGGTGCAGCGGCAGATCTGGCCGGAGATGGCTTCGCGAATCTCAAGCGGTTCGGGGTGCGGGTTGTGGTCGAGCAGGGCGCGGGCGGTGAGCATCATGCCCGGGGTGCAGAAGCCGCACTGCAGGCCGTGCTCCTCCATGAAGCCCTGCTGCACCGGGTCGAGGGTGGCGCCGTTGGCGAGCCCCTCTACGGTCGTGATCGTGTGGCCGTCGGCCATGGCGGCGAGCACGGTGCACGATTTCACCGGCTGGCCGTCCATCAGCACGACGCAGGTGCCGCAGTTGCTGGTGTCGCAGCCCCAGTGGGTACCGGTGAGCCGCAGGTCGTCGCGAATGAAGTGCACGAGCAGCACGCGCGGTTCGATCTCGCGCGTGACGAAAGTGCCGTTGATGGTCAGGCTGATCTGCATGAGGGCTCAACTCCTAGCTTGTGATCTCAGAAACGGATGCCGCGGCGCGGCTGCACGCGACCCGAAGTACCCGCCGGGTCAGTTCGTCGGCGAGGTGCCGCTTGTAGTCGATCGGGCCGCGCTGGTCGGCGAGGGGATCGCAGGCTTGTGACGCCAGCAGTCCGGCTTCGACGAAGAGCGCTTCGGTGGGGGCCTGACCGACGAGCACCGCTTCGACCTCGGTCACGTTACGCTCGAGCCCGACCGCGGTGAGGCCGACGGCCACGTGGCTGATCGTGCCGTCGGCGGCGAGCGTCACGCTCGCGCCGGCTGCGGCGACGGCCCAGTCGCCGACCCGACGTTCCACTTTCTCGTAGGCGCTGGCGGAGCCGGCCCGAATGGGAATGCGCACCTCGATGAGTAGTTCGTTCTGGGCGACCGCCGTCTCATACGGGCCGCGGTGGAACTCTGCCATCGGCAGCATCCGCTCACCGGCCGGCCCGCGCACGACGGCCACCGCTTCGAGAACGTGGCACACCGTGGAGAGGTCTTCGGCCGGGTCGGCCTGGCAGAGCGAGCCGCCGATGGTGCCGCGGTTGCGCACGATCGGGTCGGCGATGACGCGTTCGGCGTCACAGATAATGGGGAACAGGTGCCGAACGTCGTCGGATTCGAGCAGGGTCGTGTGCCGGGTCATGGCGCCGATGCGCAGCACCGGGCCATCGACCAGCAGGTAGTCCAGCTCGAACAGGTCGTTGATGTCGATGAGCCAGTCTGGCCGGGCGAGGCGCAGCTTCATCATGGGAAGCAGGCTGTGTCCGCCGGCGACCACCCGGGATTCGGCCCCGTGGCGATCAAGCAGGGCAAGGGCATTGTCAACCGAACTGGCACGAACGTAATCGAACGGAGCTGGAATCTGCACGGGCTTCTCCTCACTGAGAAGGTTCCACGGCACCGCGCATCGTTGCGCGACACTGTCGTGCCACAGCTTGCTCCCCGCGCCCGTGGCTGTCAACATCGAGCACAGCGAAAAACAGGAGTTGGGCACCGCCACTCTCTATTTCGCTCGGCGCACGAGCTAGTCCTGCACCAAGATGGGTTCGGGAGAGGAACGTCATGGCTGCGACGAGGCTGCGGAGGTGGGTACCGGGGATCGACACGGCGCTCGGCTACCGGCGCGCCTGGTTGCTCCCCGACCTGCGGGCGGGCATCGTGCTCACCGCTCTACTCATACCGGTCGGCATCGGCTACGCCGAGGTGGCGGGGCTCCCGCCGGCATCGGGCCTGTACGCCACGATCATTCCCCTGGCCGCATATGCCGTCTTCGGACCGTCGCGCATTCTCGTGCTCGGCCCCGACTCGGCACTGGCACCGATCATCGCGGCCGCGATCGTGCCGCTCGCTCTCGGCGATGATGTGCGCGCAGTCGGCCTCGCCGGGCTCCTGGCGATCATGGTCGGAGTGATCCTCGCGCTCGGCGGAATTCTGCGCCTCGGGTTCGTGACCGACCTGCTCTCCAAGCCCATCCGCGTCGGCTACCTCAACGCGCTCGCCGTGCTGGTCATTATTTCGCAGTTGCCCGCCCTGCTCGGCTTCTCCATCACTGCGGATTCGGCGCTGCTCGACCTGATCGGAATATTCGCCGGAATCGCCGGGGGCGAGGTCAACCTGACCGCGACGCTCTTCGGCCTCGGCTCGCTCGCGGTCATCGTCGTGCTCTCCTGGCGCAGAACCCGGATTTCGGGCGTGCTGGCGGCGGTCGTGCTCGCGACGGCGGTGACCGCGGTCTTCGGGCTGCGGGATGTCTTGCCCGTCGTCGGGGCGCTTCCCCCTGGCCTCCCCGCACCCGCGTTCGGCGGTCTGCAGTGGGCGGATGCTGCCGGTTTGGTGGCCCCGGCGCTCGGCATCGCGCTCATCGCCTTCGCGGACACCGCCGTGCTGTCGCGATCGTTTGCGGCCCGCCGGGGAGAGAACGTCAACGGCAGCCAGGAAATGAGGGCGATCGGCGCGTCGAACATCGCAACCGGACTGCTCGGTGGATTCCCCATCTCGGCGTCGTCCTCGCGCACCCCCGTTGCCGAGAAGGCGGGGGCTCGCTCCCAGCTCACCGGAGTCGTTGGCGCCGTCCTCGTTCTGGCCTTCATACTGTTCGCGCCCGGGCTCACGGATTTCCTGCCCTCAGCGGCCATCGCCGCGGTCGTCATCGTCGCCGCTGGCGGTCTCGTCGATGTGCAAGGGTTCATCGCGCTCATGCGCATGAACAGGGTCGATGCGATGCTTTCGCTCGCGGCCTTCCTCGGGGTGCTGGTGGTCGGTGTGATCGAGGGAATCGCCGTGGCGATCATCCTCTCGCTCGGCGCATTCGTCAGCCAGGCCTGGCGACCCTACCGGGCCGAGCTCGGCCGGATCCGCGGTCTTCGTGGTTACCACGACCTGTCCCGGCATTCGGAGGGCGAACGGCTGCCCGGCATCGTCATCGTTCGCTTCGACGCGCCGCTCTTTTTCGCCAACGGCGGGATCTTCGACGACTACGTACGGGCCACGGTCACGGCTGCCGGCAGCGGTGTGCACACGGTCATCCTCGCGGCGGAGCCCATCACCGACATCGACACCACCGCGGTGGATGAGCTGCTCGAACTCGACGATTTTCTGGCTTCCCGGGGGATTACGCTGGTCTTCGCCGAGATGAAAGGCCCGGTGAAAGACCATCTGCGTGCTTACGGATTGAGCGGGCGGTTTCCGCCCGAGCGGTTCGCCGGCACGGTCGGAGAGGCAGTCGATGAGGCCACCGGAACGCTGCGCGGTGACCTCGACGGCACCCAGTGGCAACCGGATGCCTGACCAGTCCGGTTGATCACACTACCGGGCCAGATACTCATCATGCTGCCGATGAGCCTGTGCCACCTGCTCACGGATCCGATCGATGTCCTTGGCCTTGTTGCGGTACTTGAGCTCCATGGCCAGGACCTGTGCTTCCTCGTCGGTCAGCAGCCGGTAGATCCGCTCGCGCTCGGCGAGATCAGCGGTGTAATCAAGATCAAGGTAGCTGACGGCATGGCGGCGGGCGTTGTTGATGGCGGTCTGGGCTTTGCCCGCCCTGCTCAGCAGTGAGGCCACGACGGTGACGATGAGGGAACCGATAATGACGGTCAGGGACAGGCCGGTGCTGATTTCCACGACCGGGACGGGTTCGCCGCCGTTGATGAACGGCAGGTTGTTCTCATGCAGGGCATGGAGCACGAGCTTGACGCCGATGAAGGCCAGGATGGCCGCCAGTCCGTAGGAGAGGTAGATAAGCCGGTCGAGCAGCCCGTCGATCAAAAAGTACAGCTGGCGCAGCCCCATCAGGGAGAACGCGGTAGCAGTGAAGACGATATAGACGTTCTGGGTCAGCCCGAAGATCGCGGGAATGGAATCCAGCGCGAACAGGATGTCCGTACCGCCGATCGCCACCATGACCAAGAGCATGGGTGTGAGCGCCTTCTTGCCCTCGTGCATGGTGAACAGCTTGTCGCCGTCGTAGTGCTCCGTGGTGTGGAAGCTCCGTTTGGCCAGGCGGATCATAATGTTGTCCGCTTGGTTATCGCCGTGTGCTTCGGGCTTGAGCAGATTACCCGCGGTGATCAGCAGGATCAGGCCGAAGATGTAGAACACCCAGGCGAACGAGTTGATGAGCGCTGCGCCCAGAAAGATGAACCCGGTGCGAGCGATCAGGGAGAAGACGATGCCGAACAGCAGCACCTTCTGCTGGTCCTCGCGGGGCACCCGGAAGCTCGCCATGATGATCAGGAAGACGAAGAGGTTGTCCACCGACAGCGCCTTCTCCGTGATGTAGCCGGCGAAGTACTCTGACCCCATGGTGCTGCCGCCGAACAGCAGAACCAGGATGCCGAAGAGAATGGCCAGGCCCACGTAGATGGAGGACCACAGGGCCGCTTCCTTCAGCGCGGGAACGTGGGCCTTGCGGATGTGGAAGAAGTAGTCGAAGGCGAGCAGCGCCAGGATGACGACGATGGTGGAGACCCAGACGAGGGGCGAAACGGTCATGAACCTTGCTTCCCTGTGAATAGCCGCGGACGTTCTGCCAAACGATAACATCCCTTCCCGGGCGGTCGGGCCAGGGGAGGTCGGGTTACGGGCGGCGCGACCAGGCCGTCCAGAACCGAGCCTCGGCATCCGCTGCCTTCTGCTGTTCCAGGGCGTGCAGGCGGCCGTAGCTGAAGGTGTTCTCGCCGCGGAGGAAGGCGTCGACCCCGCCGCGACGCAGCAGGCGATTCCGGGCGATGACGCTGTCGTGCTGGTCACCGAGGATGGTCTGCAGTTTCTGCGCGAATCGGCTCACCCGTGCGGCACGCTTCGAGTTGAGCGGATGCGCCGTCTCGGCAGCGTAGCGCAGCCGCTTGGCGCGCTTGCGTACCTCGTGCAGGGCGAGGTCGCGCTCCGGCCCCGGCACGGTGTTGGTGGCGCGGCGCACGGCCCGGCGCAGTTTCTTCCACTCGTTCTTGATCAGGGCGGGAACGACCACGCGGGCGTCTTGGCT
Organism: Cryobacterium glaciale; assembly: GCF_004402535.1. Taxonomy (GTDB): domain Bacteria; phylum Actinomycetota; class Actinomycetes; order Actinomycetales; family Microbacteriaceae; genus Cryobacterium; species Cryobacterium glaciale. The sequence continues at coordinate 16,368 of NZ_SOEY01000031.1, forward strand.
GGCCGCGGCCGTGAACAACGGCGTGGCGATGAGGGCTTCAAGGGCATCGAGCAGCCGAAAGTAGCGGTGGGTGTCGAGGGCGGCGACGAGCGTGTGAGCGGCGGTGTCGGCATCCGTTTCGGAACGGTCGCGCAGGCGTTCGCGGATCGGCCCGAGCAGCAGAGCCGGGGCCTCGCGGTCGAGCAGGCCGGCGAGGCGCCGCTGCAGTACCTCCTCGTCGCGGGAGCCGCCGAGTACGGCGGCGAGCCAGCTGAGTTCGGAGCGGAGGTGCTGCACGACAGAGGGATCGACGAGGGAATGATAAGTGGCCAGCACCGAACGCAGTCGGCGGGTGGCCACGCGCATGGCGTGCACGGAGCCGGCCCGGTGCTGGCGAATCTCCGGATCCTGCGTTCGAATGACGCTGATCTGCTCGCCCAGGCTGGCCAGCAGAACATTCCCGGCCGGCCTCGTGGGCTTTGGGCGCTGATAATTCTGGGATCGTTCCACCGGGAATCGGTCGCCGAGGGCACGCGCCAGTTTCGAGGTGTGCCGCGACACGAGGATGCCGGAGCCCGCGAGCAGGGCCTGCCCCGCGTCGAGCAGGTCCTTTGGTGCGTCGACGAGTTCGATCTCCCATTCGCGCCAGGCCGCGGAAGCGCGTTCATGAACCAGCCGTTCGGCCTGCACCCGGTCGTCGCAGAGCACGGCGAGGGTTTCGCCGCCGGCACCGATCAGGGCGTGCACCACGCGGGTGGTGCGCAGGCGTGCCACGGGAGCCAGCGGGGAGTCGCGCACGTAGACCCGCACGAGCTGGGCGAGCGATTCGGGGACGGCATCCGCTTCGCTGTGTCCAGACACGCCCTGAACGTGCCGGCCGAGCGGCGCGTGGACCTCGCGGCGGCGGCCGGCGCGCTCGGGCAGTTTGAGGTGCCACCCGGCGTCGTCGCCGCCGGTACGCCGGCGCAGCGTGATGTGCGCGGCGCTGAGCACGAGATCTTTCGTGTCGAAGTAGACGGCTTCGAGGTCGTGAACCACCGGCTCGGCAATGGCCTGCACGCCCGGCAGGTCGTTCAACCGAGGAAGCACCGCCAGCTCGTCAACGTCAAACTTGCGCTCTATCTCGATACCACCGTTAGCGTCCACTGTTCAAACCTAGCGCGGACGCGCCCGTTGAATCATGAGTGCGTCAGGCGTTGGCGAGCCACAGGTCGGGGCCGAAGATCTCATAGTGGATGCGATCGGCCGGTACGCCGGACTGCAGCGCCTGGGAACGCAGGCTGCGCATGAACGGGAGCGGACCGCAGAGGTACACCGAGGCGTCCTCCGGGATCGTCACGTTCTCCAGGGACATGAAGCCCTCGTGGTGGCCCTCGCTCGGGATCTCCAGCCAGAGCTCGAGTTCGGCCGCCTCCAGCAGGGCGACGTCCTCGTTCATCTGGTCGCGCAGCGCCCAGCGCTCGAGGTTGCTCTCGGCATGCAGCACGAGCACCTCACGCTTGGAGCCGGAGTCGACCAGTGAACGCAAGATGGAGGCGCTGGGCGTGCAGCCGATTCCGGCCGAGGCCAGGACCAGCGGGCCGGTGCCCGCATCGAGGGTGATGTCGCCGCACGGCACGGAGAGGATCAGCGTGTCGCCGACCTGCACGTCGCGGTGCAGCACGGGGGAGACCTCGCCGTCGGCGTCGAGCTTGGTGGTGAAGACGCGGGTCGTATTCGTGCCGGCCGAGAGGGAGTACTGCCGCACCTGGCGGATGCCGTCGGGCATGACGGCGGTGACGCTGACGTACTGGCCCGGCAGGGCGGGCGTCACGGGGGTGTCGTCGGCGGGTTCGAGGGTGAACGTGACGGCGTCGGTTCCGGCCGCTTCCTTCTTCACGACGACCCAGGGGGCGAGCGGCTTGTCGCTGGCGAGTCCGGCGTAGAGGCCCTTCTCCATCTTGATCAGGGCGTGGGCCATCAGCCAGTAGACCTCGGTCCAGGCGGCGGCGATCTCGGCCGTGATGACGTCGCTGAGCTCGTCGGCGATGGCCTCGAACAGGTACTTGTAGACGATGTCGTACTGCTCGGGCTGGATGTCGAGGGAGACGTGCTTGTGGGCGATGCGGGAGAGCATGGCCTCCGGCGTGGTGTCGGGGTTCGCCAGCAGGTGGGTCGCGAAGACGGCGATGCTGCCGGCGAGGGCCTGCTGCTGGCTGCCGTTCTTCTGGTTGGACCGGCTGAACAGCCCGTCGAACAGTTCGGGGTGGGCGGTGAGCATGCGGTTGTAAAAGTTTTTCGCGATCTGGGGCATCCGCTCGCCGACCAGCGGCAGGGTGGCTTCGATGAGGGGGAGGGACTGGGGCGAAAGCATGAATACTCCTTCTACGTAACCGACACCCGTTTGTGGGGGTCTTCTACAAAAGTAGCATCTCATATACCAATTAATCGGATACTTTCTACAAGTCGTAGAAATTAGGGACTTTAGTCCTACCGCACCAAGCCCAGTTCGACGAGAATCGGTCCATTCGGCTTGCCGTGTGGCAAATCAGCGATGACGAGGTCGTCGAGCTCGCCGTAGAAGGCCTCGCGCGCGCGGCGCAGGCTGCCGCGCAGGCCGCATCCGCTCAGCAGGGGGCAGGGGCCGTTGGGCGAGTCGCAGGCGGCGAGGTCGGTGCGGGTGTCGAGCTGGCGCAGCAGGGTGCCGACGGTGACTTCGCGGCCGAGCGCGCTGATGCGCACGCCGCCGCTTCGCCCCCGAATGGCCTCGATCAGGCCGAGCTCCCGTAGGCGCAACAGCGCCTTGCTGACGTGGTTGTATGGGGTGCCGACCTCGGCGGCAACCACTCGCGAGGTGAACGTCACGCCTTCCGGCGCCGCTGCCAGCACCATGACGATCCGCAGGCAGACGTCGGAAAAAGCGTTGATCCTCATGCCTTAACAGTAAGTGCGCCCGCCGCACCGCAGATATGAGAGAGAATGGGGCAAGTGGACACTGAGTCGGAGACGCTGTTTGAGGTAATCCGCTTCGTGGACCTGGCCGGCGTGCTCGCCAATGCCATTCTCGGCGGGGTTGCCGCGCGCACCGCCCGCCTCGACATCGTCGGCTTCGTGGTGCTCGCGATCATGAGCGGGCTCGGCGGCGGAATGATTCGCGACACGCTGCTGCAGCAGGGCAGCCCGGCTGCGCTGCTCGACCCCGCCTACCTGATCTGCGCCATCCTCGGCGGGGTCATCGCCTACTTCGTCACCTTCAACGGCCGCTGGACCCGCCGTGTGCTGCTGCTGCTCGACGCCCTCGCCGTCGGCTGCTGGTCGGCGGTGGGCGCGCAGAAAGCACTCGACGCTGGCCTCGGCTGGCTCCCCGCTATTCTGCTCGGTATCATCACGGCGGTCGGTGGCGGTATGGTGCGGGACATCATGTTGCTCAAGGTGCCGACCATCTTCGGCGGCAACACGCTCTACGCCACGAGCGCGCTGCTCGCGAGTACCGAGATGGTCATTCTGAGCAAGCTCGGGTTCGTGGCCATCGGCACCGCCGTGGCCATTCTCAGCGGCGCCGGGCTGTCGCTGCTGGCCAAACGCTACGGCTGGATTCTGCCGACCGGCTACGCGCTGCGCATTCCGAAACCGATTCTGCTGCTGAACCCGCGGGCGTGGCGCCAGCGACGTCTCGATGCGCGCAATGCCCGCAACGGCATCTTTCCCGACGATCCGGGTGCCAGCGTCTGATTTTTCATTAAGCGGATGCCTGCCCCGGGTTCAATACCGCGAGCGTCGCCGCGTGTAGCAGGCCGTTGGTGGCGAGGGCGCTGCCGTACCAGGGGCCGGGCTGGCCGTCGACCGAGGTGAACGTGCCGCCGGCCTCCTGCACGATCGGGGCGAGAGCGGCCATGTCGTAGGGCTGCAGGTCGAATTCCCCGGCGATATCGAGGTGGCCCTCGGCGAGCAGCATGTACGACCACATGTCGCCGTAGGCGCGGGTGCGCCAGACCTGGCGGGAGAGGGCGACGAGCTCGTCGAGGTGCCCGGCTTGATCCCACTGCTGCAGGCTGCCATAGCTGATCGATGCCTCGGCGAGGGTCTCGATGCCGGAGACGCGCAGGCGGGTGGGGGCGTCGCGCAGGCGGGTGGGGGCGTCGCGCAGGCGGGTGGGGGCGTCATCCGCTGTGGTACGGCTCGTGTCGAAGGACCAGGCGCCGCTGCCGGCGGCCGCCCACCAGCGTTTCCCGAGTGCGGGGGCGCTGACCACGCCGAGCACCGGAACGCCGTCGATGGCGAGCGAGATGAGGGTGGCCCAGATCGGAATGCCGCGGAGAAACCCGGCGGTGCCGTCGATCGGGTCGATGATCCACTGGCGCGTCGTGGAACCGGCCGTGCCGAACTCCTCGCCGAGGATGCCGTCGTCGGGGCGATGCTGCGCGAGCAGGTCGCGGATGGCGCGCTCGACGGCCTGGTCGGCATCCGTCACCGGTGTGCGGTCGGGTTTGGTCGTCACGACGAGGTCGAGCGCGGTGAAGCGGGCGCTGGAAATGGCGTCGGCGGCGTCGGCGAGAGCCAGACCGAGCTCGAGGTCGTCGGAAAGGGCGTAGATTCGCGGTTCGGTCACGCTCCCAAGGATAGTAATTTTGGGAACGGATGCCGGTCATCGCCCCTTTTCCGCCTCGATTGGCATCGAGCCCGCTTGGGGTGTTAGGGTTACACGTTGCCGCGGGTTGTTCCGCTGCCTCACATGCACCTCTAGCTCAATTGGCAGAGCAACTGACTCTTAATCAGTGGGTTCCCGGTTCAAGTCCGGGGGGGTGCACCACCGAACCCCGTCGTCATTGCCCTGCGCAGTGCGGCGGGGTTTTTCGTGTGCGGGGCTGTGTGGGAGCACGTGCACTCGTCGCGTCGTTTCTGGCGCTGAGTTGGGACCGTGAGCGGGAAACCGGGGCATTTTCGGTTGGTCGGAATCTCGACAGGGTCGATCCACAGCTTGCATACGACACCGCCATCGACCCACGCGAGCCGGCCTTGAAAACGCGACTGCCCGTCCGAATGCGTCTTCGCACAGAAATCCCAGTAGATCCGAGAAACCCTCGACTTCATGCGCTGAGCTTGGTACACTTGTTCTATGAGCCAGAGCGGCGACACCCCCCAGCCGGGCCCCGTCGATCCGTTCTTCACCGCCCACGGCTGCCGGCCTTCCACGCCTGAGGAGCGCGCCGAGTTCGAGGTGTTCTGGGCGCAGTGTCAAGCGGATTGGCGGGTTGAAGTTGCCGAGGGGCTCGGACAATTCGCCCCGTACGATGACCCCGTTGACCTGGAACCCGTCATCCCAGAACCGGTGAGTCCGGCGACTGACCGTCCGGAGTTACCACCACCTGCTGAAACACCGCCACCCCCGCCCGATCCGTGGACCTCCGACTGGGACAGCACCTGGACCACCGACATATCCGGCCCTGATCCCCGACCGTTCTAGGGAAAACGATCCCCAGCGGGCCCAGCGGGCTTGCCGGGCTCAGCGGGCTCAGCGGGCTTGCCGGGCTTGCCGGCTCGGGGGAGCGCGCCGCCATTTCTTCGCCCGGTTGTGGGCAGAAAATTCACCTCGATAGACTGTTGCAGACATGCTCCCCAGCCGCATCGACGCGGAAAGGTCTCTATGCCCCGCACGGATTCGATCGCTCCCCCCTCCGATCAGGGCGCGGCGGCGGCCGGCGCCGGCGCCGGCGCATCCGCTTTGGCACACGCTGACGGCGAGGTTCTGCTGCAGCGCGAGGGACCGCTGGCCCGCATCATCCTGAACCGGCCGAAGGCGCTCAACGCCCTCACCCACGACATGATCCGCTCGATAGCAGCAGCGCTCACCGAGTGGGCCGAGGACGACGCCGTGCAGACCGTGCTGCTCACCGGAAGCGGCGACCGTGCCCTGTGCGCCGGCGGCGACATCGTCTCGATTTATCGCGACGCCCGCACCGACGCCGGCGGCGACCCCGACGAGAACGCACGATTCTGGGCCGATGAGTACACGCTCAACGCGCAGATCAAGCGCTACCCCAAACCGTTCGTCGCCCTCATGGACCGCATCGTGCTCGGTGGCGGAGTCGGCCTCTCCGGCCACGCCTCCCACCGTGTCGTGACCGAACGCACCAAACTCGGCATGCCCGAGACCACCATCGGCTTCGTTCCCGACGTCGGCGGAACCTACCTGTACTCGCGCACCCCCGGCGAACTCGGCACCCACCTCGCCCTCACGGCCGCGACCATGACCGGCGCCGACGCGATCGCGCTCGGCCTCGCCGACAGCTTCGTCGAATCCACCCAGCTCGAATCCCTCGTCGACGCCCTCAAACGGATGCCCGCTGCCGCAGCCATCGCCGAGCACGCCTCGCCGACGCCACCGGCCCCGCTGCTGGCCGAGCAGGCCTGGATCGACGAGTCCTATTCCGGCAACGACCTGGCCGCCATCATCGAGCGACTGCAGCGGTCATCGGTCGCGGCAGCGCAGGCGGCCGCCATCGCCATTCTGGCCAAGTCGCCGACCGCCGTCACTGTCACCCTCGAGTCTCTCCGCCGCGCGCGCGGCCTGGCCGACCTCGAAGACGTACTCGAGCAGGAATACCGGGTGTCCCTGCGCATGGTGGCCGGCCACGACGTCATCGAGGGCATTCGCGCGCAGGTCGTCGACAAAGATCGCAACCCGTCCTGGCAGCCGAGCACCCTCACCGAAGTGAGTGACGCCGACGTGCAGGCGCACTTCGCGCCGCTGGGGGAGCGCGAGCTGCGCCTGCCGCGAGCAGACACCAACGGAAAACACGACACCGAACGAGAGGCCACCGCGTGAGCGACACGACTCAGACCGACACGACTCCGACCGACACCTACGACAACATCCTGCTGGAACGCCACGGCCGGGTGGGCGTCATAACCCTCAACCGTCCCAAGGCACTGAACGCCCTCAACTTCGCCACCATGCAGGATGTCGTGGATGCCGCCACCCGGCTCGATGCCGACCCCGAGATCGGTGCGATCGTAATCACCGGCTCGGAGCGGGCCTTCGCCGCCGGCGCCGACATCAAGGAGATGTCGACGATGAGCTACATGGACATGTACCTGAAAGACTGGTTCGCCGGCTGGGACCGCCTGGCCGCCGTACGCACACCGGTGATCGCCGCCGTCTCCGGCCACGCCCTCGGCGGCGGCTGCGAACTGGCGCTGATCTGTGATTTCATCATCGCTTCCGACACCGCCACCTTCGGCCAGCCGGAGATCAAGCTCGGAGTCATTCCCGGCATGGGCGGATCGCAGCGCCTCACCCGGGCCGTCGGCAAGGCCAAAGCGATGGAGATGATCCTCACCGGCCGCACCATTAACGCCGTCGAAGCCGAACGTGCCGGACTGGTTGCCCGCATCGTGCCCACCGCCGACCTGCTCGCCGACGCCCTCGCCACCGGGGCCGTAATCGCGGCGAAATCGGCGCCGATCGCCATGCTCGCCAAGGAAGTCGTGAACGCGGCGTACGAGTCGACGCTGAGCAGCGGCATCCACTTGGAACGTCGCCTGTTCCACTCGGTCTTCGCCACCGATGACCAGACCGAGGGCATGGCCGCCTTCGTCGAGAAACGCACACCGATCTTCACTAATCGCTAGCGCCCCGGCTTCCAGCTGTACTCGTTTTCGGGCCGCCCCGGCGTTCCGTAACGCGGTGCGCGCAGCACGAGCCCCATGTCGGCGAGATACTCCAGGTAGCGCCGCGCCGTCACCCGCGACAGGCCGAGCGGTTCCATGAGCTCGCTCGCCGACACCGGCGCGACATGCGCCTGCAGGTAGGAGACCACTGGGGTCAGGGTCGAATCAGACAACCCCTTCGGCCGCGGAATATCGGTCGGCGCGCGCAGGCTCGCAAACGCGTGATCGACCGCTGACTGCGTCACAACGGATGCCTGCGCGTTCAGTTTCGCGCGAAAGTCCCGGTAGCTGGTCAATTTCGTGGCAAAGGTCGAATAGGTGAACGGTTTGATCAGGTACTGCACGACCCCGGCCGCGATCGCACCGCGCACGTTGTCGAGGTCACGCACCGCGGTGATCGCGATGATGTCGGTGGCCAGACCGGCCGCCCGGATGCGCCGGCTCACATCGAGCCCGTGGCTGTCGGGCAGGTTCATGTCCATGAGTACGAGGTCGATCGGAGTGCTGGCCGAGGCAGCTGCAGCGACGCGGCGAAACGCATCCTGCCCGGTGCCGGCCGTACCGACGAGCTCGAAACCGGCGAGGCGACCGACATAGACGGCGTGCGCCTCGGCCGCGAGCGGTTCGTCCTCGACGACGAGCACACGAATGAGTGGCAGCGCGGGCTCAGCCATGATCGACCACCGCCTGGGAATCGGCCGACCTCACTGCGGCCGGAATGCTCACCGTGAAGACAGCCCCTTCGCGACGCCCGATCGTGAGCGTGCCGCCGAGGCGGGTCACCGCCTGCCGAACGAGGGCGAGACCGAGGCCGCGGCCGCCGATCGAGCGGCCCGCCGAGCCGCCACCCTTGGTGCTGAAGCCGAGCCGCAGCACGTCGTCGATGACATCGGGTGCCACGCCCGCTCCGCTGTCGGCGACCTCGATCGTGAGGGCACGCTCGGTCGATGACACCGTGACCGACACGCGCCGGGGGGCGGCACCGGCGGCCGCCGCGTCGAGGGCATTGTCGACCAGGTTGCCGAGCACGGTCACGAGGTCCTGGATCGACAACCCCGACTGGGCCAGGGTGCCCGACGCGGTGACCGTCAGGGCGACCCCGAGCTCATTGGCCTGCGCCGACTTGCCCATGATCAGGGCGCTGATCACGGGTTCATCCACCGAACCGACCATTTCGTCGGCGAGTTGCTGGCTCAACTCGAGATCCGCGGTGGCGAATGCGAGGGCCTCGTGCGTGCGTCCGAGTTCCATCAGCGACACGATCGTGTGCAATCGGTTGGAATGCTCGTGGGTCTGCGCTCGCAGCGCGTCGGAGAGGGTCCGCATCGACTGCAGCTCGCTGCCCAGCGATTGCAGGTCGGTGTGGTCGCGAATCGTCGCGACGAATCCCATTGACTTGCCGCCCCTGACCGACGTTGATGCGGCCGGCTCTTGGTTGACGACGAGCACCCGGGTGTCGGTCACATGAATCTCGTCGTGTACGGTGCGGCCGCTCTGCAACAACTCACCGAGGCTCGGTGGAAGGCTCAATTCGGTGACGGCGGGTGCGGGACTGGTGCTGTCTCCAGCCGCTCGCGGCGGAATACCGAGCAGCCGCGCCGCCTGGTCGTTGTAGAGCACGAGGTCGCCGCGCCGGTCGACCAGCACGAGCCCTTCCCGCACCGAATGCAGCACGGAATCGTAGTACACGAACAGTTGCGCAAGATGCTCAGGCCCCCACCCGAGCGTCACCCGCCGCAGATAGCGCCCGAGCAGCCAGGTCACCACCGACCCCGACGCGAGGAGCCCGACGGCTAGCCCCAGTACCGAGGGCAGTCGGGCGTTCAGGGCGACCGTGATGTTGCTCGTCGTGGTGCCCACCGCGACGAGCGCGCGCACGATGCCATCGGCATCCCGTACCGGCACCACGGCACGAACGGATGGCCCGAGCGTTCCCGTGCTGATTTCGGTGAAGGCTGTTCCGGAGCGTGCCGGTTCGACGGCACCGATGTAGTCGTTGCCGATTTCAGCCGCGTTCGGATGGGTCCAGCGGGTGCGGTCAGGGGCCATGATCGTGATGAAGTCGAGTCCGGCATCCTTGGTCAGCGCAAGGGCGTATGGCTGCAGGGATGCGCTCGGATCGACGGATGTGCTCGCGGTGAGCACGAGGGGACTGTCGGCTATGGCTGTGGCGACCGCGAGCATCCGAGTGCTGGTCTCGTCGTAGCCGCGATCGCGAGCGTCGACGAAGAAGGCCGTTCCGATGAAGACGGTGAGCACCACGATGAACAGGGCGTGCGCGAAAAACAGGCGCCTCGCAATGCTCCATTCCCTGCGCACTGCGTTCCTTCCGCGCATTCCCCGTGAACAACGTTCCCCGTGAACAGTATGACCGCAACCGTGACGTGGCCGGCAGCAGCGACGAGTGTAGATGGATTGCAGCAACCGGAGCCCGTCGGGGCCAGGTTAAGCCTAGACATAGGAGTCTGACATGGCATCGATGCCATCAATCCGTACCAAATCTAACAAATCTGGCAAGTCCAGGAAGAAGATCGACTCGTCGCACTACCTCTACATGGCGGTCATTATCGCGGTCGTGCTCGGTATCGTCGTCGGACTGGTCTGGGGCGGACCCGAGGGTTTCGCCGTCTCACTCAAGCCGCTCGGCGACCTGTTCATCGCCCTGATCAAGATGATGATCGCCCCGATCATTTTCTGCACGATCATTCTCGGCATCGGCTCGATCGCCAAGGCGGCCACCGTCGGCAAGATCGGCGGACTGGCCCTGGGCTACTTTCTGGTCATGTCGACCTTCGCGCTCGGCATCGGCCTGGTCGTGGGCAACATGATCCACCCGGGAGAGGGCATCAACCTAGCGGATGCCACCTTCAAGGCCACCGAATCCGCCGACACGCAGGGGTTCCTGCTCGGAATCGTGCCCGCGACGCTCTTCTCGTCGCTGACCAGCGGCAATATTCTGCAGACGCTGCTCGTGGCGCTCATCGCCGGATTCGCGCTGCAGAAGATGGGTCCGGCCGGCAAGCCGATCCTCGAGGGCATCGCGCACGTGCAGGCCCTGGTCTTCCGCATTCTGATCATGGTCATGTGGCTCGCGCCGATCGGTGCGTTCGGTGCGATCGCCGCCGTCGTCGGCGCTACCGGCATTCAGGCCGTGATCAGCTTGTTCACCCTGATGGCCGCCTTCTACGTGACCTGCATCATCTTCATCGTGGTCATTCTCGGCGGGCTGCTCAAGCTCGTCACCGGCGTGAACATCTTCAAGCTCATGCGCTACCTCGGGCGGGAATACCTGCTCATCTTCTCGACCTCGTCCTCAGAGGCCGCCCTGCCGCGACTCATCGCCAAGATGGAACACCTCGGCGTCTCGAAGCCCGTCGTCGGCGTCACCGTGCCGACCGGCTACTCGTTCAACCTCGACGGCACCGCGATCTACCTCACCATGGCGTCGCTGTTCATCGCCAATGCGCTCGGCCAGCCGCTCGCGCTCGGTGAGCAGATCGGCCTGCTCGTCTTCATGATCATCGCGAGCAAGGGTGCCGCCGGAGTCTCCGGCGCCGGCCTCGCTACCCTGGCCGCCGGATTGCAGGCCCACGCCCCGCAGCTCGTCGGTGGCGTCGGGTTCATCGTGGGCATCGACCGCTTCATGTCCGAAGCTCGCGCGCTGACCAACTTCACCGGCAACGCCGTCGCGACCGTCATGATCGGGTCGTGGACCAAGGAGATCGACCGGGTGCAGGTGGACCGCGTGCTCGACAAGCTCGAACCCTTCGACGAGCGCACCATGCTCACACACGGTCACGTGAGCGCCGCCGACACCCAGCGCAGCAATGAGATGGCAGCGCAGTCCGAGGTATTGGAACGCTCGCACGCACGATAGCGAGCCGCGAAATAGCGAGCACTAGACTCGCGCTAAGGGTGTCGTCCGGAGGAGTCCTCCCGGGCGACACCCCTATTTTGCGCCTCTTTTCGGCATGCCGAAAAGAGAGTGTGTTAGGATTGTTGACGGTCTTACAACCCTTCACCAGGACGCGCAAGCGTGGCCCCCATTTAAGATGGGACGGCCGCCTTCGTATGGTGAGGTGCCGACGGACGCGATCCCATGATTGCTCCACGCCCACGCTGAATTCAGTCAATGTTAATTGCCGCGTGCGGGCCGCTCGGTGCCTACCCGTCCGACAAGAGAGCATTTCGCTTCGTCAGCCGTGAAATCGACTACGTTCGACGTGCACGGAGAACGCGTGACCGAGAGTATTCCTCGTCCAGAAACCATTGCCGTCAAGGCAGATCACCTCTATAAAGCATTCGGGCGCCGCCCGCACGAGATCGTCAAGAAGCTCAAGGCGGGCAAGAGCCGCGCCGAAATCTCGTCCCTCGGAGTCGCCGCCGTCATCGACGCCTCCTTCGAGGTCAAGAAGGGCGAGATCTTCGTCGTTATGGGCCTGTCCGGCTCGGGCAAATCGACCCTCATCCGTATGCTCAACGGACTGTGGGACACCACCTCAGGCACCGTGACCGTCGGCGGCACCGACATCACCGGCGTCTCCGCCAAGGAGCTGCGCGGCGTACGCCGCAAGAGCATCTCCATGGTGTTCCAGCACTTCGCCCTGCTGCCGCACCGCACGGTGATCGACAACGTCGCCTACGGCCTCGAGATTCAGGGCATGGGGCGCGCCGAACGCCTCGCGAAAGCGCAGACCATCATCGACCTGGTCGGCCTCGCCGGCTGGGCCGACAATCTGCCCGCCGAACTCTCCGGTGGAATGCAGCAGCGAGTTGGCCTCGGCCGTGCCCTCGCCGCCGACACCGACGTGCTGCTCATGGACGAAGCGTTTAGCGCCCTCGACCCGCTGATTCGCCGCGAAATGCAGGAGCAGCTCATCGAGCTGCAGGCCGCACTCGGCAAGACGATCATTTTCATCACCCACGACCTCAACGAGGCCATGTTCCTCGGCGACCGCATCGCCGTCATGCGCGACGGCCGCATCGTGCAGATCGGCACCCCCGAGGAGATCCTCACCGACCCGGCCAACGACTACGTGGCCCAGTTCGTGCAGGACGTCGACCGGGCCCGCGTGCTCACCGCTGCGAGCGTGATGGAACCGGTGCGTGCCGTCATCACCAAGACCGCCGGCCCGCGTGCCGCACTGCGTACGATGCGTGACCTGCAGACATCCGTCACCTTTGTGCTCAACCGGGACCGAAGCTTCGCCGGCATCGTGCGGGACCGCGACGTACTGGGGCTCGTCAAGAGCGGCGGTACCGACCTGTCGGCCATCATTCGGGACGACGCAACCTCCGTTGTGCCCGAAACCGCGCTCGTCGACCTGGTCGAACCCTCGGTCGAGAGCGAACTGCCCATCGCCGTCGTCGACGAGAAGAACCGCCTGCTCGGTGTGATCCCTCGGGTCACCCTGCTGGCCGCCATCGGCAACGTCAGTACCAATACCGGCGCCCTGCCCATCGTGATGCCGCCGGCCACCATCTCGATCAGCCAGATCACCGACATCCTGGCGGAGACCGCCGACGATCTGCCCATCGATGCCGAAGGAGCCCGCGCATGAACGACTTTCGCCTTCCCCTGGGTTCACTGGTTGAGTCCTTCGTCGAGTACATCACCGACACTTTTGGCTTTCTGTTCAGCTTTCTTCGCGCGATCTTCGCCGGTGCCTACGAATCGGTCGAATTTGTGCTCGGAGGGCCGCCGTTCTGGGCGATCATGTTCGTGCTCGGCGTTCTCGCCTTCGGTATCCGCGGCTGGAAATTCGCTGTGGGCACCGTCGTCGGCCTGCTCGTCATTCTCGGCGTCGACCAGTGGGACAACGCCATGGACACGCTCGCCCTCGTGCTCGTCGCGAGTGTGCTCGCCATCGTGATCAGCGTTCCGCTCGGTATCCTGGCCGCGAAATCTACCTTCGCGTCCAACATCATCCGCCCGGTGCTCGACTTCATGCAGACCATGCCGGCCTTCGTCTACCTCATTCCGGCGCTCATCCTGTTTCGCATCGGCGTGGTTCCGGGTATCGTCGCGACGATCATCTTTGCGATGGCTCCCGGCGTGCGCCTGACCGAACTGGGCATTCGCAGCGTTGATAAGGAAGTTGTCGAAGCCGGGCAGGCCTTCGGTGCCTCCCCGTGGCGCATCCTGCGTCAGATTCAGCTGCCCCTGGCCACCCCGACCATCATGGCCGGCATCAACCAGGTCATCATGCTCTCGCTCTCCATGGTCGTCATCTCCGGCATGGTCGGCGCTGGGGGACTCGGAGCGGAGGTGGTCGCGAGCCTTAACCGCATCGATATAGCTCTCGGCTTCGAGGCCGGTCTGGCCGTAGTGATCCTCGCGATCTTCCTCGACCGCATCACCGCGTCGCTCGGCAGCACCAACTCGACGGGCTTCTTCGGCAGCATCCGGCGCGTCCTCCGGGCGCGTCGGGTAACGGATGCCGCGGCGTCTGCTCCCGGCGCCGCCAGGGCCCCGAAGCTGGTCACCGAGCCGGCCCGCGTCTAACGCGAACCCAACCGATTTACGGGTGCGTCCGCATCCGTTCAACAGTGCGGCTTTCGCCGTATGCACCAAGCGTCAACCCCAGTCACTCACAGCAGGTGGCACGAAAGGAAGACAGATGAACAACCGCTCCAAATCCCGCATCAAGGCCGGCTTCGCCCTCGGAGCCGTAGGCGTTCTGGCCCTCACCGGCTGCGCCGCTTCGGGTGAAACCGACACCGTCGGCGACGGCAATGACGACAAGAAGGACATGTCGATCGCCGTGTTCAACGGTTGGGACGAAGGCATTGCCGCGTCCGAGCTGTGGAAGGCCATTCTCGATGAGCAGGGCTACAACGTCGAGCTCGAGTACGCGGATCCCGCATTCGTCTACTCCGGCCTGTCGACCGCTGATTACGACGTCAGCATGGACGTCTGGCTGCCCGTCACTCACGCCACCTACATCGAGGAATACGGCGACGACATCGTTGACCTCGGAGCCTGGAACGACGAGTCGCGCAACGCCATCGCGGTCAACGCCGATGCTCCGATCGACTCGCTGGAAGAACTCGCCGCCAACGCCGACCTGTTCGGCGGAAAAATCGTCGGGATCGAGCCCGGCGCCGGCCTCACCGAGGCCACGACGAACAACGTGATTCCCGGCTACGGCCTGGAGGACATGGAATACGTGACCTCGTCGACAGCAGCCATGTTGACCGAGTTGAAGACCGCCACGGAAAACGGCGAGAACATCGTCGTGACCCTCTGGGAGCCGCACTGGGCTTACGGTGTGTTTCCCCTCAAGAACCTCGAGGACCCGCAGGGTACCCTCGGCGGCGTCGAGAGCATCCACTCCTACGGCAGTGTCGATTTCAAGACCGACTTCCCGACGGCCGCTGGCTGGATCGAGAACTTCGAGATGGATCTCGACATGCTGTACTCGCTGGAGAACGCCATGTTCGTCGAGTATGACGGCCAGGACTTCGAGCCGATCGTCGCCCAGTGGATCGAAGACAACCAGGAGTACGTGGACGGCCTCACCAGCTAGTCACGATTCCTACACAATGAACGGCCCGCGTCCTGTGGACGCGGGCCGTTCCGTTTAAGTTTGTTTCGGCCGACGGTTACGCGCCTTCGAGCTCGCGAACCTGCTGCAGCCAGCCGTCGAACAGGGCGCTGTCGAAGTCGTCGACACTGCGCAGTTTCAACTCGCTCATCTCGGCCGATCCGCTCGCATTGAGCTTGCCCGAGTCGTCGGTGATGGCCTGGCCGCGCCAGAACAAGACGGTGACGAACGTGGGGTATGCCTTGAATCCGGCGACCGGCAGGTCCTCCTCGAGCCAGACCGGATGCCCGTGCCACAGTTCCGTCGACGTCTCCGGTAAAGCCAGATCGAACGTGTCGCGGAGCAGGGTGACGATGCTCGCGAGCGGCTCGGTCGGGGCGGCGACGTATTCGTCGATCGTCGTCGGCTTGGCCGCGGAGGGGACGGTGACGGGAGCGGTGGTGGGTGCGAGTGTGGATGTCAGGGGAATAGCCTCTTTCACTGGTGGGGTTGCGGCCCGGCACGGTGCCGGACGACGACTTCGTTCTTCCCTCCACACTCTCACGCCGTTCCCACTCGTGGCTGGGCAGGCACTCAGGAATCGGCCGGCCGGCGGCGCAAAAAAACACCGACCGCCGACGTGGAAGTCGGCGGACGGCGTTCGGGTAAGTCGGCTATGCCGCGGGCGTTGCGTCGGTGGCGACGATATCGACGACGAAGACGAGTGTGTCAGTGCCGGCGATTCCGGCGCCTTCATTGCCGGCTTCACCGTAGCCCTCGGCGGGCGGGAGCACGGCGAGCACCTGGGATCCAACGGTTTGGCCGACCAGCGCGGTTCCAAAGCCCGGAACAACCTGGCTGGTGACGAAGGTCACCGGCCCGGCGGTGGTCCACGAGGAGTCGAAGGTTTCGCCGCTGCCCCAGATGACTCCGGTGTATTCGACGGAAACGGTGTCGCCGTCGGCAACAACGGCGCCGTCACCGAGCTTCAACGTGGCGATCTGCAGTTCGGTTGGAGCGTCGGCATCCGGGATGCTGATGGTCGGGGTGCCGTCGTCGGCGAGCTCCACGGTGGGCAAGCCGTCGACGAGGGGCTGGTCCTCGCCGTCAGCGCGGTCAGCGAGGTTGGTCACGGAGATGACGTCGATGACGAAGACGACTGAATCGCCGGCCGCGATTCCGATGTCGGTGGCGCCGTCGGTGCCGAAGGCGTCGTCGGCTGTGCTGACGGTAACGACGCGGTCGCCCTCAACGGAGCAGTTGACCGCGCGCACCAGGCCCGGCAGGAACGTTTCTCCCACGGTGATGGTCTCACCGGTGCCGGCCGTCGGGTAGGTCGTTTCCTGAACGACCTCGCCCGTGGTTCCGTTGTAGACCGAGAGTGAGGTCTCGACGAGCGAACCCGCCGAGGCCTCCGTGGAACCGGTTCCCTCGATGGCAACGCTGCGCTGCGTTTCTGCGGGCTCCAGCGGATCGGCAAATTCAACGGTCGGTACGACGCCGAAATCGCCGGTCACGTCGACGCCATCCGACACGTCACCCGGTGCAGTGCACTCGCTGTAGGCAGCATCGGTGGCGGCTGCGGCATCCGTTGCTTCGGGAGTGTCGCTGGTGCCGCAAGCGGTGAGCGCGAGCGTGAGGCCCACGATGGTGAGCAGAGCAGGAATTTTCGACACGGGGCCTCTTTCGAGTACGTAGCTGTGGGTAAGCGATTTATGCGGTGAAAGTCTGGTGGCCTTAGCGGCCAAGTCCTTACTCTGCCACGCCTCGCCTATGAACCGGCTGAGTGGATGCCGCGTGGCTGATTGTCAGCGCGCCGCCAGGGAATCCGCTCAGTCGTCGAGGCCGCGAGCGATCAGGGCCTCGCCCAGGGCATCCGCTGCGTAGAGGGAGCGCACGACCACCGGGACGGCGATCGACAACAGCGAGCCCTGCGTGCCGCGGGCGGTGCGGGCCTCGAGCACCTCGCGCACGATGTCGGAGACCAGGGGGATGCAGCGAATGGTGAGGGCCACGAGAAGGCCCACCCGATCGGCGTCGATGAACCGGCGGAACGGGCGCAGCAACATTTGGAAGGCCTCGAGCACCGCGGTGACCGTCGTTGTCATGGTGAACAGGGCGGCAAGAGCCACGGCCACGAGCAGGCGGCCGGCCATGAGGGCGGCGATCATCCAACCCGAGAGCAGCCCCTGGATCGGCACGGCGACGAGCAGAATGAGCAGAATGGGAGCGACCTGGGCTGCGGCCGCCCGCACCGGAACCCGGGCGACCACGAACAACAGCACAACCACGGCCGCGGCGCCGCCCACGACCCAGGGGTCGGGTGAGATGCCGATCAGCAGAACGCAGAGTGAGAGCAGAAACAGCTTGAGCAGCGTCGGAGCCCGGTGGATGAGAGAGGTTCCGGGGCTATAGAGACCGATCACACGAGGCCGATCATGCGTGGCAGGTCATGCGAGCAACAGGGCGCGGTAGGTCGCGAGCGATTCGCCCGGCGTGCCGTCGGCGACGACCGTGCCCTCGTCGATCACGATCACCCGGTCGAATTCTTCGACCAGGTGCAGGTGGTGGGTGACCACGATGACCTGCTGCGGGAGCGTGTGCAACAGGTCGCCGATGCGGCGCGCGTTCCGGGCGTCGAGCAGTGTGGTCGGTTCATCGGCGACGATGGTCGCCGGCTCCGCAACCAGCACCGCGGCGAGGGCGAGCAACTGTTTCTGCCCGCCGGACAGGCGGTGCGCCGGATGCTCGGCGTGCTCGCTCAGCCCGAACTGCTCGAGGGCGGCTGCCGTGCGCCGGGCGATTTCGGCGGGGGAGAGTCCGCGGCGGCGCAGGGTGAAGGCGACATCCTCCTGCACGGTCGGCATCACGATCTGGTTGTCGGGATTGGTGAAGATGAACCCCACCTTGCGGCGCACGTCGCGGGCATGGCGGGCCACGTTCTGACCGTCGACCAGCACGGTGCCGGTCGTCGGCGTCACGAGCCCGTTGATCATGCGCACGAGGGTGGACTTGCCTGAACCGTTTGCGCCGACGATGCCGATGCGGTGCTCGGTCAGACTGAGGTTCACGTCGCGCAGCACCGAGCGGTCACCGAAGCGTTGCCCGACCTGCTCGAAGCGGATGTCACTCACGCACGACGCCGGGGCGGCCGCACGATCAGTCCGGGGTAGGCCTTGTGCACCTGGCGAGCGACGAGCACGGTGACGACGACCTTGATCAGGTCGCCGGGGATGAACGCCACGTTCAGCCCGAGCGTGGTCCAGAGCGGCAGACCCAGGTTGAGGGCCATGACCGGGATACCCACGAGGTACACGGCCACGATGCCGCCGAGAATGGTGGCGCCGAGCGCCGGCCAGAACGGGTATTTCGGCAACAGGCGGGCTGTGAGGTAGCCGGTAACGAAGGCTCCGAGCAGCCAGCCATAGAGGTAGCCGGCCGCGGGACTCACGGTGAACACCCCGATGCCGCCGCGCGCACCGGCGAGCAGGGGCAGGCCGACGGCCGTCAGAACGAGAAAGAGGAGGACAGCGAGCGATCCCTTGCGCGGGCCGAGAATCGCCCCGGCGAACATCACGCCGAGCGACTGCAGGGTGATCGGAACCGGCCCGATGTTCAGCGGCCCCGGCAGGCCGAGGGCGGCGATGAGGGCGGCGAAAATGGCGATCTGGGCCAGATCACGGGCGGGCAGAATACGTCGAGTCGGGGTGCTCGAACGAACGGTGTCGGTCATGATTCCAAATCTAGAATTCGGTGCGTACTCGCCGCTGAAGAATACCTACAACAAAACACCGCGAACTGTGGAGGTCGCGGTTTCTTGAGCTGCCAGGGCGGCGACGATCGCATCCGCTGCCCGCACCAGCGCCAGGTGCGCGAGCGCCTGCGGGGTGTTACCCATCTGGTGCCCGTTGGTCACGTCGTACTCCTCGGACAGCATCCCGACGTCGTTCACGAACCCGACCAGGGTGTTCATGAGCTCGGTGGCGTCCTCGAGTCGACCCGACCCGGCGTACTGCTCGACCAGCCAGAACGAGCAGGCCAGAAACGGATGCTCACCCGGCGGCAAGCCGTCCACCGCGGACACCGTGCGGTATCTCAGGAGCAGGCCCGAGTGCAGGAGATCGGCCTCGATCGCGGCCACGGTGCCGAGCATGCGCGGATCGGTGGGGGCGCAGAAGCCGACCTGGGGGAGGACGAGGAGGGAGGCATCCACTGCGGTGCTGCCGTAATACTGCACGTAACTGTTTCGTTTTCGGTCGAAACCCCGGGTTTCGATGTCGGCGCGCACCTCCGCGCGCAGGGCCTTCCACCGTTCGAGCGGACCGTCGAGGCCGCACTCCTCGATGCCGCGCACGGCGCGGTCGAACGCCGCCCACACCATGACGCGGGAGTGGGTGAATTCGCGTGCCGGGCCGCGTACCTCCCAGATCCCCTGGTCGGCTCGGCGCCAGTTCTTCTCGAGAAAACTCATGAGGGCACGCTGCAGCGGCCAGGAGAACTTCGTCTCGCGCACGCCGGCCACGCGAGCGGCGTGCAGGGCCACCATGACCTCGCCGATGACGTCGGACTGGAACTGATCGACCGCTCCGTTGCCGACGCGAACGGGGGAGGCTCCGTTGTAGCCGGGCAGGCTGGTCAGTTCACGCTCGGGCAGGTAGCGTTCGCCGGAAAGTCCGTACATGATCTGCACGTCGGCCGGGTCGCCGGCAATGGCGCGCAGCAACCAGGCGCGCCAGTCGTTCGCCTCCACCTCGTAGCCGTGGCTGAGCAGCACTTCGAGGGTGAGTGAGGCGTCCCGCAGCCAGACGTAGCGGTAATCCCAGTTGCGGGTGCCATCGGTCTGTTCGGGCAGTGAGGTTGTCGCCGCGGCGACGATGCCGCCGGTCTTCTCGTGGGTCAGCGCGCGCAGCACGAGCAGGGAACGCACGACCTGGGCGCGGAGTGGCCCCTCATGGCTGCAGCTCGAAGCCCAGTTCTGCCACCAGGCGCAGGTAGAAGCCAGAGCCGCGTCGATGTCGATGGCCGGTGGGATCTCGCGCTCCGAGGGGTACCAGGTCAGCTGCGCGTCAATCGTCTGCCCGGCGACCACGTCGAAGTGGGACACGTGACGGTGGTCGGAGGCGCGCAGCTCCGGTCCGCGCACAACGATGGCGTCGGGCCCGGCAATGGCGATGAGGCCGCGCATCGACTCACCCTGCAGCTGGCGCACCCACGGCATGGTCGTGGCGTAGCCAAAGCGAATGCGCAGGTCCTGGGTCATGTGCACGCTGCCGCTGATGCCGCGCACGCGACGCACGAGGTCGGCTCGGCGGTCACCGTGCGGCATGAAGTCGAGAACCTCGACCTGGCCGGTCGAGGTGGTCCAGATGGTCGACAGCACAAAGGTGTCGCCCTGGTAGCTGCGGGTGGCGGTGGCCTGTTCCTCGGCCGGGGCCAGCAGCCAACGGCCGTGGTTCTCGTCGCCGAGCAGCGCGCCGAACAGCGAGGCGGAGTCGTAGCGCGGCAGGCAGAGCCAGTCGATGCTGCCGTCACGGCCGACGAGCGCCGCCGAGTGGCAGTCGCTGATGAGTGCGTAGTCCTCGATGGGGAGTGCCATCAGGCCATTCTGGCATCAGCTGGGTTCGCTCGGTGCTCGAATCAGGCGACGAGACGAGCCGATGCGAGCGTCGCGGACGCCTTCTCGATCCAGGCAGCGGATGCCGCAGCCACGTCGTCAGCGTCGGCGTCTGCCGCTTCGACCGGAGTCAGTGCAATCGCAACCGGTTCGCTCCAGGTCGCGATCGGCGCGGGAGTCCAGGACAGCGCGGTCGGCTCCCCACTGCTCTCACCGCGCAGGGCGGCTTGCTCCGTCGTGATCGCTGTGGTCAGCTCCGTCGCGATCTCTCGGGCCTTCAGCCCGTGAAAGATCACCTCGGTGTCGTCACTGTTGCGGGCCACCAGCGTCCAGGCACCGTGTTCGCCGACCAGGTCCCTGAGCCGGTCGTGGAGCAGCTCGAAAATCTGTTCGTCGCGCAGCACCGGAGCGGGAGCGACGCTCAGCACCGCATTCGCGGCCAAACGTCGGCGTCGACGACCAAACATGACGAGCCCCTTTCAGGTGCACAGGTTACAAAGTGCGCAGCCGATCCAGCCGCTGTCCCCATTTTCGGTGACGGGAAGCCGACTCGCCGGGGGACACGCCGCCGGACAGTGCGATTGGGAGCTGAAGTCAGCTCTCAATCTTGCGATTGTTCGCGTCTTCGATGACCGTACCGATGGCGACGGCGGCGCTCAGTGCCCAGCCGAGCCACAGCATCACGAGGCGCCAGTCACGCGGACCGTGCCGCGTGGCCTGCACGCTGTTCCATCCGCCGGCGATCACGCCGATCATCGCACTGTTGAAAATGAACTTTCGCATCTGTACCTCCGGCATCAGGGTACCCGGGATGGGGCACGGGTCGACTGGTATCCTTCCAAGGGCAACACAGGTGCGCAACCCCGAGTGCGCCCGGAACGGATGATCCATTACTTCTTCAGCCGAACCAACGTACACGCTCGTCGTGGTCTCGAACCGGTTGCCGGTCGACTACGACGAAGCCGCAGACGGGGCCGTCACCTGGCGCACGTCTCCCGGTGGGCTGGTCACCGCACTGGAACCACTGATGCGTTCCTCGCACGGCGCCTGGGTCGGCTGGCCGGGTGTCGCGGACCGCGATTTCGAACCGTTTGAGAACGACGGGATATCGCTCGTCCCGGTACGGCTGAATGAAACCGACATCGAGGATTACTACGAGGGATTCTCCAACGACACCCTCTGGCCGCTCTACCACGACGTCATCGCGCCGCCGAGCTTTCACCGCGAGACCTGGGACGCCTATGTGCGCGTGAATCGCCGATTCGCGGCCGCGGCCGCAGCCGTCGCCGCTCCGGGAGCCACGGTGTGGGTGCACGACTACCAGCTGCAGCTCGTGCCGCGCATGCTGCGGGAAGCCCGCCCCGACCTCGTCATCGGCTTCTTCAACCACATTCCGTTTCCGCCCTACGGCATCTATGCCCAGCTGCCCTGGCGTAAACAGATCCTGCACGGACTGCTCGGCGCCGACGTCATCGGTTTTCAGCGAGTAGCGGATGCCGGAAACTTCACCCAAGCCGTGCGTCGCCTCTTCGGCTACCCGACCCGCGGCGTCGTCATCGACGTGCCGACCGGCGACGGGCCAATCGGACAGACTGGCGACAGTCGCCGCGTCATCGCCAAACACTTTCCTATTTCGATCGACGCAGCCTCCTACGAAGAACTCGCCCGGCGCCCCGACATCCAGGCCAGGGCCCGCCAGATTCGCGAAGACCTCGGCAACCCCAAAACCCTTATGCTCGGCGTCGACCGGCTCGACTACACCAAGGGCATCGGCCACCGCCTCAAGGCCTTCGGTGAGCTGCTCGCCGACGGCCGGCTGAGCGTCGAAGACGTCACGCTGGTGCAGGTCGCGAGCCCGTCCCGAGAACGCGTCAGCACCTATATGGCCCTGCGCGACGAGATCGAGCTGGCGGTCGGCCGGCTCAACGGCGACTTCTCCACGATCAGTCACACCGCCATCAGCTACCACCACCATAGTTATCCGCGCGAAGAAATGGTCGCGATGTACCTCGCCGCCGACGTCATGCTCGTCACCGCCCTGCGCGACGGCATGAACCTCGTCGCCAAGGAATACGTGGCCGTGCGATTCGACGTCGACGGCGTGCTCGTTCTGAGCGAGTTCGCCGGCGCCGCCGACGAACTCAAACAGGCCATCCTGATCAACCCGCACGACATCGACGGCACCAAGGACGCCATCGTGCGCGCGGTCGAGATGCCGAAACGCGAGCGCACCCGGCGCATGCGGTCTCTGCGCCGCAAAGTCGCCGAAAACGATGTCGCCGCCTGGTCAGCGTCGTTCCTGCGCGCCCTCACCGGGGGCGCTGCCGTGCCGGCCGGGATCCCCGACGATCTCGACCTGGCGCTGCAGGGCATCGCCGGCGCCGAGAACCTGCTCATCGCCCTCGATTTCGACGGCACCCTGGCGCCGCACGTCGATCATCCCGAAGACGCCCGCGCCATCGCCGGCACCCGGGAAGCCGTGCAGTCCCTGCTAAACCTGCCGGGCGTGCGCGTGGCCTTCGTCTCCGGCCGCGCCCTGGTGAGTCTGCAGCACGTTGCCCAGCCGCAGAGCTCGGTACTGCTCACCGGCTCGCACGGTATCGAGGTGCAGCTGGACACCCCGGAAATCGAGCTTGACCTGCTTTCCAGTGAACTGGAGCAACTCGACATCCTCACCCGAGTGCTCGGAAGCATCTCCGGGTCGATCGCCGGCACCACGATTGAGCGCAAGCCCGCCGGTCTCGCCCTGCACACCCGCCTCGCCACCGAGAAGGACGGCCAGCGGGCCGAGCGTGCGGCGCGCGATCAACTCGGTGACCAGCTGCCGGGACTCACCGTGCGTGAGGGCAAGAACGTACTCGAATTCTCGGTGCGCTCGAGCACCAAGGGCGACGCCGTCACCAAGCTGCGCGAGTACACCGGCGCCGACCGGGTGTTCTACGCCGGCGACGACGTGACCGACGAGGACGCCTTCGCGGTGCTGCGGGAGGACGACGTCGGGCTCAAGATCGGACAGGGCGCCACGCTCGCAGGTTTCCGGGTGCGCAGCCCGCACGAAGTGACCCAGGTGCTCGTGCGCATCGCCGCCCTGCGCTCAGGCGGTTCCCCGAGGTTCTAGACTCGGAGGCATGTCTGAGATCGATGTGAAACCCCGTAGCCGCGCCGTCACCGATGGAATCGAGGCCACCACATCGCGTGGAATGCTTCGCGCCGTCGGCATGGGCGACGCTGACTGGGACAAGCCCCAGATCGGCATTGCGAGCTCGTGGAACGAGATCACGCCGTGCAACCTGTCGCTCGACCGCCTGGCGCAGGCGGCCAAGGAAGGCGTGCACTCCGGTGGCGGCTACCCGCTGCAGTTCGGCACCATCTCGGTCAGCGACGGCATCTCGATGGGTCACGAGGGCATGCACTTCTCCCTGGTCTCCCGCGAGGTGATCGCCGACTCGGTCGAGGTCGTCATGCAGGCCGAACGTCTCGACGGCAGCGTTCTGCTGGCCGGCTGCGACAAATCCCTGCCCGGCATGCTCATGGCCGCCGCCCGCCTCGACCTCGCGAGCGTGTTCCTCTACGCCGGATCGATCGCCCCGGGCTGGGTCAAACTCTCTGACGGCACCGAAAAAGACATCACCATTATCGACGCGTTCGAGGCCGTCGGCGCGGTCAAGGCCGGCCGCATGAGTGAAGCGGATGCGAAGCGCATCGAGTGCGCGTTCGCTCCGGGCGAGGGCGCCTGCGGCGGTATGTACACCGCAAACACCATGGCCAGTGTCGCGGAAGCCCTCGGAATGAGCTTGCCTGGCTCGGCGAGCCCGGCATCCGCTGATCGTCGCCGCGACTACTTCGCGCACCGCTCCGGCGAAGCCGTCGTCAACATGCTGCGCCTCGGCATCACCGCCCGCGACATTCTCACCCGCAAGGCGTTCGAGAACGCGATCGCTGTGGCCATGGCCTTCGGTGGATCGACCAACGTCGTGCTGCACCTGCTCGCCATCGCCCGCGAGGCCGAGGTTGAACTCACCCTCGACGACTTCAACCGCATCGGTGACAAGGTCCCGCACATCGGCGACCTCAAGCCCTTCGGCAAGTACGTTATGAACGACGTCGACCGCCAGGGCGGCGTCCCCACCGTCATGCGCGCGCTCCTCGAAGCCGGTCTCATCCACGGCGACGCGCTCACCGTCACCGGAAAGACCGTGGCCGAGAACCTCGCCGAGATCGACCCGCCCGCCCTCGACGGTGAGGTACTGCGCACCCTCGACAACCCCATTCACAAGAGCGGCGGAATCACCATCCTGAAGGGCACCTTCGCCCCCGAGGGCGCCGTGGTGAAGACCGCCGGCTTCGACGCCGCCGTGTTCGAAGGACCGGCCCGGGTGTTTGAGCGGGAACGCGCAGCGATGGACGCCCTGACCGAGGGCAAGATCTACAAGGGTGACGTCGTCATCATCCGCTATGAGGGCCCTAAGGGTGGCCCGGGCATGCGCGAGATGCTCTCGATCACCGCAGCCATCAAAGGCGCAGGCCTCGGCTCCGATGTACTACTGTTAACGGACGGTCGATTCTCAGGCGGCACAACCGGACTGTGTATCGGCCACATAGCACCCGAAGCGGTGGACGCAGGTCCAATCGCCTTCGTGCGCGATGGGGATCTGATACGGGTCGATATCGCAGCTCGCACGCTTGACCTACTGGTTACCGATGCAGAGCTGGCCACCCGCCGAGATGGCTGGGCGCCCCTTCCCCCGCGCTATACCCGCGGCGTACTCGCAAAGTACTCGAAGCTCGTGCATTCCGCTGCCGAAGGCGCCATCACCGGCTAGCAGCGCACGGGCTACCCCGGGTGCCCGTGAGGCAGCCGGTTCAATGTCGAAACGACCGATTTCGAAGTAGGGATTCAACGATCATGACCACGGAAACCACTCCCGTGCCCTCGGCTCCCGCGTCTGCGGAGCCGGAGATGCTCACCGGTTCGGGTGCGATCATTCGCACCCTCGAACGCCTCGGCGTCACCGACGTCTTCGGCATTCCCGGCGGCGCCGTCATCCCGCTGTACGACGAGCTCATGACACAGACCAAGATTCGCCACATCCTGGTACGCCACGAACAGGGCGCCGGCCACGCCGCCGAAGGCTACGCCTCGGCGACCGGTCGCGTCGGCGTCGCCATTGCCACGAGTGGCCCCGGTGCCACCAACCTCGTCACGGCCATAGCGGATGCCTATATGGACTCGGTTCCGCTGCTCGCGATCACCGGCCAGGTGTTCTCGACCTCGATGGGCACGGACGCATTTCAGGAGGCCGACATCATCGGCATCACGATGCCGATCACCAAGCATTCTTTCCTCGCCCGCCGGGCCGAGGAGATCCCTGCGGCGATCGCCTCGGCCTACCACATCGCCTCGACCGGCCGGCCCGGCCCGGTGCTCGTGGACATCACCAAGGACGCGCAGCAGAACCTGGCGCCGTTCATCTGGCCGCCCAAGCTCGACCTGCCCGGCTACCGGCCGATCGTCAAGGCGCACGGCAAGCAGGTGCAGGCCGCAGCCCAGCTGCTGCGGAATGCCAGGAAGCCCGTGCTCTACGTGGGTGGCGGAGTCATTCGCGCCCACGCATCCGCTGAACTGCTGGTACTCGCCGAGGCGACCGGCGCACCGGTCGTGACCACCCTCATGGCCCGCGGCGCGTTTCCCGACTCGCACCCGCAGCACCTCGGCATGCCGGGCATGCACGGCACGGTTCCAGCCGTGCTCGCGCTGCAGGAGAGCGACCTCATCATTTCGCTCGGAGCTCGCTTCGACGACCGGGTCACCGGAAAGATCAGCGAGTTCGCGCCCAACGCGAAGATCGTGCACGTTGACGTCGACCCGGCCGAGATCTCCAAGATCCGCCTCGCCGATGTACCCATCGTCGGTGATGCCAAGGATGTCATCGCCGACCTGACCCTGGCCTGGGCCGAAGCAACCCAGGGTGCCGCACCCGACGCTGCTGTACCTGATACGGCGGAGTGGTGGACCTACCTGCACGGCCTGAAGGCGGAGTTTCCCCTCGGCTTCACCGAGCCGACCGACGGCCTGCTCGCCCCGCAATACGTGATCCAGCGCATCGGCGAGCTCACCGGCCCGGAGGCGGTCTACGCTGCCGGCGTCGGCCAGCACCAGATGTGGGCGGCGCAGTACATCAAGTACGAACGCCCCAATTCATGGCTCAACTCCGGCGGCGCCGGAACCATGGGCTATTCCATCCCCGCAGCGATGGGCGCCAAGGTGGCCGAGCCCGACCGCGTGGTCTGGTCGATCGACGGTGACGGCTGCTTCCAGATGACCAACCAGGAACTCGCCACCTGCACGATCAACAAGATCCCGATCAAGGTCGCGATCATCAACAACTCCTCACTCGGCATGGTGCGCCAGTGGCAGTCGCTGTTCTACGACGGACGCCACTCCTTCACCGACCTCAACACCGGCCACGGCACCGCCATGGTGCCCGACTTCGTCAAAATGGCGGATGCCTATGGCGCGCTCGGCATTCGGGTCACCAGCAAGGACCAGGTGGATGACGCCATCAAGCTGGCCCTCGCCACCAACGACCGCCCGGTCGTGATCGACTTCATCGTGAGCCCCGGCGCCATGGTCTGGCCGATGGTTCCGCAGGGAGTCAGCAACAGTTTCGTTCAATACGCCAAAGACCACGCACCGACCTGGGGAGAAGAGTAACCGTGTCGAGCCACGTTCTGAGTCTGCTCGTCGAGGACAAGCCCGGCCTGCTCACGCGCGTCGCCGGCCTGTTCGCGCGTCGCGGCTTCAACATTGAAAGCCTCGCCGTTGGCCACAGTGAGATCCCCGGCCTGTCCCGCATCACGATTTTGGTCGACGTCGAAGACGTGCCGCTCGAGCAGGTGACCAAACAGCTCAACAAACTGATCAACGTCATCAAGATCGTCGAGCTCGACGTGGCCCAGTCGGTGCAGCGCGAACACCTGCTGATCAAGGTCAAGGTCGACAACACCACGCGGTCGCAGGTGCTCGAAGCGGTCAACCTGTTCCGTGCCCGCGTCGTCGACGTGGCCACGGACGCGGTCGTCATCGAGGTCACCGGCGACAGCGGCAAGACCCAGGCGCTGCTGCGGGTGCTCGAACCGTTCGGCATTCGGGAGCTCGCCCAGTCGGGCCTGCTTGCCATCGGCCGCGGCTCCAAATCCATCACCGAACGAGTCTTCAAAAACTAACGTTTTAGCTTTTTCTAACAATCAATTCACGAGGAGAGAAACACATTGTCTGAGATTTTCTACGACAAAGACGCCGACCTGTCGATCATTCAGGGCAAGAAGGTGGCCGTCATCGGCTACGGCTCGCAGGGTCACGCCCACGCGCAGAACCTGCGCGACTCCGGCGTTGAGGTCAAGATCGGCCTGAAGGACGGCTCCAAGAGCAAGGCCAAGGCCGAAGAAGCGGGCTTCACCGTGCTGTCCACAGCGGATGCCGCGGCGTGGGCCGACGTCATCGTCATACTCGCTCCCGATCAGGTGCAGCGTCACCTGTACAAGGATGACGTGCTTCCGAACCTGACCGCCGGCAAGGCGCTCGTCTTCGGCCACGGCTTCAACATCCGTTTCGGCTACATCACGGCCCCCGACGGTGTCGACGTCGTCATGGTCGCCCCCAAGGGACCGGGCCACACCGTGCGCCGCGAATTCGAAGCCGGTCGCGGCGTTCCCGTGATCGTTGCCGTGGAGAAGGACGCCTCGGGCAACGCCTGGCCGCTCACCCTCAGCTACGCCAAGGCGATCGGTGGCCTGCGTGCCGCCGGCATCAAGACCACCTTCACCGAGGAAACCGAAACCGACCTGTTCGGCGAGCAGGCCGTTCTCTGCGGTGGTACCTCGCAGCTGATTCAGTACGGCTTCGAGGTTCTCACCGAAGCCGGTTACCAGCCGCAGGTCGCCTACTTCGAGGTGCTGCACGAGCTCAAGCTCATCGTCGACCTCATGTGGGAGGGTGGCATCGCCAAGCAGCGTTGGAGCGTCTCCGACACGGCCGAGTACGGCGACTACGTCTCCGGCCCGCGCGTCATCGACCCGAGCGTCAAGGAGAACATGAAGGCCGTTCTCGCCGACATCCAGAGCGGCGCGTTCGCCGAGCGTTTCATCGCCGACCAGGACAACGGCGGAGTCGAATTCCTCGCCCTGCGCAAGAAGGGCGAAGAGCACCCGATCGAGGCCACCGGCCGCAGCCTGCGCAAGCTGTTCGCGTGGAACGCGTCGACCGACGACGACTACACCGACGGCTCGGTCTCGCGCTAAGCATCCGCTGAACCTATTCGCATGACCGAAGGGGCCCTCGTTCGCGAGGGCCCCTTCGTTTTCCCCTGAAGGACGGGTGAATGACAGCGCACGACACGAATACCGGCGCGTGGCGGCGCGGAAACGCAACGGCAGCCATGGTCGGCGTCGTGCTCTACGTGCTCATCGACCTGCTGCTGCAGTTTCTACCGCCGCACTACAGCCCGATCAGCGACGCCGAGAGCAACCTCGCCGTCGGCCCGTACGGCTGGGTGATGAACCTCAACTTTCTCGGCCGCGCGGTGTTCAGCGTCGCCGCGGTCGCCGCGATCGCCCTGGCCGACCGTGAACTGGCCGCCCGGTCGCGGCTGCCCGGGCGCCGAGAGCCGTTGCTCGGCACGGGCCTCGGGCTGTTGCTCGTCGGGGGAGCAAGCTCTGCGGTGCTCGCCTTTTTTCCGACCGATGTCAGCGCAGACCACACGAGCACCCTGCAGACGTCGACCACGGTCGGCGTCATCCATCTCGCCGTGGCATCCTTCGGCTTCATCACCGCCCTCGCCGCGATCCTGCTGCTGACGATCTGGCTGCGGCTTCGCCGCGTGTTGCCGTGGGTCTGGCCGTGGGTGATCGGGTTCGCTCTGCTCACCCTCGCCGGGCTTCTGTTCGTTGTCGCCGCGAATGCGTGGCTGCCGGGCGTCGTCGGCCTCGCCGAACGCCTGGCCCTGGTGGGAATCCTGGGGTGGACTTTCTCGGTGAGTGCCGGCATCCGTCGTCTGGCGTAGACGACGAGTCTGCCCCCAACCGGTAGAGTCGAGCAGTGCACCGGTTTTGACCACCGGTTCATCTGGTCCTGTGCACCGACGCGCAGCTTCGCCGCCGACTAACCCTCAAACGGATTCCGGTGGGGCCGCCCGCTCCACTCGCGTAAGGCCGGCACCATGACCTCAGGCAAGAACATTAACGACGACCAGCTGGTCGCACCGGCCGCGATCGACGGCCCGCTGCCCAAGTGGAAGATCGTCGGCCCCGGCCTCGTCGTGGCCGCCACCGGCGTGGGAGCGGCCGACATGGTCGCCACCCTCGTGGCCGGCTCGCGCTACGGCTACGCACTGCTCTGGGCGGTCATCCTCGGCGTGATCCTCAAGATCGTGCTGGTCGAGGGCGCCGGACGCTACACGCTCGCGACCGGCAAGACCATCTTCGAGGGCTGGCGTGCTCTCGGCAAGTGGACCACCTGGTACTTCGGCCCGTACATCATGCTGTGGGGCTTCGTCTATGGCGCCACCGCCATGTCGTCGGCAGCCCTGCCGCTCGCGGCCCTGTTCCCGGTCTTTCCGCTGCCGGTATGGGCCGTGCTGATGGGCCTCGCCGGGCTCACCATGGTCTGGTTCGGGCGCTACGCCATCTTTGAGAAGATCACCGCGGCGCTCGTGGGCATCATGTTCATCACGGTCGTCGGTCTCGCCGTCATCGCCGTTCCCAACTTTCCGGCCATGCTGCGCGGGCTCGTGCCGATCATTCCCGAGGGCGGAGTGCTCTACACCCTCGCCCTGGCCGGCGGCGTCGGCGGCACCATCACCCTGGCCGCCTACGGCTACTGGTTGCGCGAAAAGGGCTGGTCCACGCCGCGCTGGATGAAAGTCATGCGCATCGACAACCGCATGGCCTACGTCATGACCGGAATCTTCGTCGTCGCCATGCTCATCGTCGGCGCTGAAGTGGTCGGTGCCGCCGGCATCACCCTGAGCGCCGGTGACAAGGGCCTGCTCGACCTCTCGACCGTGCTCAACGAGAAGTACGGTGTCCTGGTCGGAACCGGCTTCCTGGTGGGCTTCTGGGCGGCATCCTTCTCGTCGATCATCGGCGTGTGGAACGGTGTGAGCCTCATGTTCGCCGATTTCTGGGGCAACATGCGCGGCAAGAAGTCCGGCCACCCCGACACGATGGTCGGCGGCAAATACTTCAAGTTCTACCTGTTGTGGCTCACCTTTCCGCCGATGATCCTGTTCCTGCTCGGTTCACCGATCGGGCTGATCCTCGCCTACGGCGTGCTCGGCTCGCTCTTCATGCCCTTCCTGGCCATCACTCTGCTCGGCCTGCTGAACGGCACGCGCATTCCGCGGGAATGGCGCAACCGATGGTTCACGAATATCGCCCTGGGCATCTGCGCCCTGCTCTTCATCATTTTGGGCGTGCAGCAACTGATCACGGCACTCAAACCGCTGTTCGGCTAGCCTCAGCACGGCAACCGGATACTCTGGAAAAATGAACGCGAAACGTGACGACGACGCACTGAACTGGGCCGGTGACGACGATCCGACCTTGACATCGGGGAGCACCGATCGGGCAGGGCTCGAACCGGTCGGTTTGCCGGAGGGGTGGACCATTCCGCAGGTGTCAGCTGACCACCCGGTCGCTCCCGACACCACAACGGATGCCGACACCCCCGAACCCGACAGCGCCCAGCCCGGCAGCGCCCAGCCCGACAGCCCCGCAGTGGGCTCGGCTGCCCTGGTCGGCATGGGGATCCTCGCCGGGATCTACCTGCTGTACTCGATCGGCTGGTTCATCGGCGCCGCCCGCCTCTCGTCCCAGACCATGGTCGTCAGCACGGCTGACCCGGTCGCCGAGTTCATGACGTCTCTGGGCGGCTGGCTCGCGGTAGCGGCGCCGTTGGTCTGGTTCGGATCGACGTTCTGGCTCACGATGAGCCGGCCGCGGGCGCGGTGGTTTTTTCTGCTCCTCGGCGTCGTCGTGTTGATTCCGTTTCCCTTTCTCGTCGGATCGGGGCAGCCGCTATGAGCAAGATCGAGACGAAGGTTGATCTGCAGCCCCGCCGGCGCCCGCGCTGGCTCCTGCTGGCCATCGCACTGTTCATCGGACTGTTTTATGCCTACGACGTCTGGGAAGCCGTCGGCAACCTGGTCGGGCTGAATGTGCAGGCGCAGTCCCTCGACACCCAGCTGAGCGGCTTCGGCTGGGCCGTACTCATCTTCGGAGTGCTGCTGCCGGTGCTGGTCTACGCCCTGGCCTTCTGGCTGGGACGCAACCGGGCATTCGGAGTGCAGGCCCTGACCCTGCTCGTCGGGCTCTGCGCGGTGGCCGCCGTGTCGCTCGACATCACCGCCGTGTTCAGCCTGGCCAGACTGATCGTCTAGAGCGCAGACACCACGATCAGGCCCATCAACACCAGCTGGGCAATGAGCCGGGGAACAAACGGGATCGCCACCCGCCCGAACCGTTTCGGGTGGCGCGCAGCATAGGCGTTGGCCGGAAACACCGCCGCCAGGAACACCACGAGCGCCCCGGCCGCGACCACCATGGTCGGTGGATAGAGCAATCCCAGCCCGCCGGCTACCTCGCACAGCCCGGTGAACAGCACGAGATTGACCGGGCTGGCCAGGCCGCTGCGGCGCAGGCGAGGCGGAATCATCGCCGCCATGGTGCGTTGCACCGACGGCAGAAAGTGAGTGATGCCGGCACCGATGAACAGCACGGCCAGAATCACCCGCAGCACCAGCTGGAGTCCGTCTGTTACGTCATTGCTCATGGGTCTATTGTGCAGCGGGTAGGGTGGAAACCGAGTAGCGCCCTTTGTCGCGCCGCCGACAAATGCAATCTAAGGATCCGATTTTATTGTCGAAGCCCGTCGTCCTGATCGCCGAAGAACTTTCCCCCGCCACCGTCGATGCCCTCGGGCCCGACTTTGACATTCACTACGTCGACGGCACGGATCGCTCCGCGCTGTTCGCCGAGCTTGCCACCGCGCAGGCCGTTTTGGTGCGCTCAGCCACCAAGATGGATGCCGAAGCCATCAAGGCTGCGCCCCGTCTGAAGGTCATCGCCCGTGCGGGCGTCGGCCTCGACAACGTCGACATCAAAGCCGCCACCGCGGCCGGTGTCATGGTTGTCAACGCTCCCACCTCGAACATCATCTCGGCCGCCGAGCTGACCGTCGGGCACATCCTGAGCCTGGCCCGTCACATTCCGGCCGCCTCCGGCGCCCTCGCCGACGGGCAGTGGAAGCGCTCCAAGTACACCGGCGTCGAGCTCTACGAAAAGACCATCGGCATCATCGGCCTCGGCCGGATCGGTGCGCTCATCACCGCCCGCATGCAGGCCTTCGGCACCAACGTGATCGCCTACGACCCGTACATCACCTCGGCCCGGGCCCAGCAGCTCGGTGTGACCCCGGTCACCCTCGACGAACTGCTCGCGCAGTCCGACTTCGTCACGATCCACATGCCGAAGACCCCAGAGACCACCGGCATGATCGGTGCCGCGCAGCTCAAGCTGATGAAGCCGACCGCCTTCGTCGTCAACGTCGCCCGCGGCGGACTCATCGATGAAGAGGCGCTGCACGAGGCCCTCCTCGCCGGCACCATCGCCGGCGCTGGCCTCGACGTGTTCGTGAGCGAACCGCCGACCGGTTCGCCGCTGCTCGGTCTCGACAACATCATCACGACCCCGCACCTCGGCGCGTCGACCGACGAAGCCCAGGAGAAGGCCGGCGTCTCGGTTGCCAAGTCCGTGCGCCTCGCGCTATCCGGCGAGCTCGTTCCCGACGCGGTCAACGTTGCCGGCGGAGTCATCGATCCCTACGTGCGCCCCGGCATCCCGCTGGTCGAGAAGCTCGGCCAGGTCTTCTCCGGCCTCGCCGCCCACAGCCCGCTCACGAGCGTGGACATCGAGGTGCGGGGCGAACTGGTCGAGTTCGATGTGAGCGTGCTCAAGCTCGCCGCGCTCAAGGGCATCTTCACGAACGTAGTCAGCGAAACCGTCTCGTACGTCAACGCACCGCTGCTGGCCGAACAGCGCGGCGTCACCGTGCGCATGCTCACCGACGCCGAATCGCCCGAGTACCGCAACGTCATCACCCTGCGCGGCGCCCTCGCCGACGGCTCGCAGGTTTCGGTCTCCGGTACCCTCACCGGTACCAAGCAGATCGAGAAGATCACCGAGATCAACGGCTACGACGTTGAGGTTCCGTTCGCCAAGAACCTCATTGTCATGCTCTACACCGACCGCCCCGGAATCGTCGCCGTCTACGGCCGCGAATTCGGCGAGGCCAACATCAACATCGCGGGCATGCAGATTGCCCGCCACGTGGCTGGCGGCAAGGCACTGAGCGTGCTGACGGTCGACTCCGAGGTTCCGGCCGGTCTGCTCGCCTCGGTGCGCAGCGCGATCGACGCCGAGATCATGGTGGAGATCGACCTTACCGAGTAGTTTTCTTTCAGAACGGATGCGAGTGGGCGCCTGCCATGCAGGCGCCCACTTGTGTGTGCTGGCTCAGGACGGCAGGAGCCGCCCGATCACGGCGATCAGCCGGGTCATCGCCGCATCGGTGTGATTCTTTGGCGCCTGCTCGTGCTCGGCGAGCGACGAGTTGACGTAGAGCCCGTCACTGATCAGCATGATCGCCTGGGCCGTATCCGGGTCGTGCACGGCGTCTTCGATCACCGAGAGCCAGCGTCGACGAATCTCGGTGAGCACCTGCATGGCCCGGGGGTCGCGGCCCTGGGCGAGCCGGGAGCCGGCGATGTAGGCACGGTCGAGCGGGCTCCCGGTGTGCACCGAGGTGCGAATGAGGTAATCGACCGGTCCGGCGGGGGCGGTGCGGATGTTCTCGGCGTCCTCGAGGGCGAGCGCGTCGAGGCGGGCCAGCAGGCCGTCGACCAGGGCGTCCTTGGAGGCGAAGTGATAGAGCAACCCGCCCTTGGACACCGCGGCCGCCGCAGCGACGGCATCGAGGGTTGCGGAGCGTTCGCCGCCCTCGACCAGCAGTTCCTCGAAGGCGTCGAGCAACCGATCCCGGGTGGGAACGGCTGGCGCGGCGGCATTTTTCGACATAAGGGCCATGGTAACGAACACGCAGACTGTCGGTCGGACACGACGAGCGGACTGGACAACTATACCGTCTAGCCGGTACAGTAGTTTCTGTTGCTCCGCCGCTGGCGGTCGAGAAAGAACCCAGAAAGTGAACGAGATCGTGTCTGCCCCCGCTGTCCCCACCAATGTTGTTCCTACCAACGCGAAAACAGAGGGAGCGGCATCCGCTCTGCCAGCGCGGCAGGACCGTCTGCGCTGGTGGGCGTTGGCCGTGCTGATGCTGCCGGTGCTGCTCGTCTCGATCGACAACACGGTGCTCAATTTTGCGTTGCCGGCGATCTCGACGGCCACCCTGCCGACCGGCGTGCAGCTGCTCTGGATGGTCGACATCTACCCGCTCGTACTCGCCGGCCTGCTCGTGGCCATGGGCAGCCTCGGTGACCGCATCGGGCGTCGCCGCCTGCTCCTGATCGGCTCGGCCGGGTTCGGTGTGGTGTCGGTGTTCGCGGCGTTCTCCCCGAGTATCGAGGGCCTCATCATTGCCAGGGCCGCACTCGGATTCTTCGGTGCGATGCTCATGCCGTCGACGCTGTCGCTGCTGCGCTCCACCTTCGTCGATCGCGACCAGCGTCGCCTCGCCATCGCGATCTGGGCCACCGGATTTGCGGCCGGCAGCGCCCTCGGGCCGGTTGTCGGCGGCATCCTGCTCGAGCATTTCGCTTGGGGCTCTGTATTTCTGCTCGCCGTTCCTGTACTGCTGCCGCTGCTCGTGCTGGCACCGATCCTGGTCACCGAGTCGCGCGATCCGCACCCCGGGCGCATCGACTTTCTCAGCATCGCCCTCTCGCTCGGCACCATGCTTCCCATCGTCTACGGCATCAAGGCCATCGCCGAGCACGGGGTGACCTGGCTCACGCTCGCCCCGATCGCGCTCGGCCTGGCCCTCGGCGTGTGGTTCGTGCTCCGGCAGCTGCGGGTGTCGAACCCCATGCTCGACATGGGACTATTTCGGCGCGGCGCGTTCAGCGGCGCTGTCGGCGTCAACCTGCTCAGTGTGACGGCGCTCGTCGGGTGCCTGTTCTTCATCTCGCAGCACCTGCAACTCGTGCTCGGCCTCTCACCGCTGTCGGCCGGACTCGTGCTCGTGCCCGGCCTGGCCGCGATGATCGTGGCCGGACTGCTGATCGTTCCGATCGCCCGCCGGGTGCGGCCGTCGCGCGTGGTACCGGTAGCCCTGCTGGTGTCGGTCGCCGGATTCGCGTCGATCGCCCTGCGGGGCGGCCAGATCGATGGCTTCTGGATCGGCGTGGCCTTCGTGCTGCTCGGCATCGGAATCGGTGCGGCCGAGACCGTCTCGAACGAGCTGATCGTGGCGACCGCGCCGGCGGATAAGGCGGGGGCGGCATCCGCTGTGTCGGAGACGGCCTACGAATTGGGGGCGGTGCTCGGAACGGCCGTTCTCGGCACGATTTTGACCGTATCGTATCGCGCGGCCGTGCTGCTGCCTGAGGGACTGAGCCCGGCAGAGCGTCTGGCGGCGGGGGAGACCCTCGGCGGGGCGGTGTCGGTCGCGGGGAACCTGCCGGCCGATTCGGCGGCGCAATTGCTTGACTCCGCCCGGCACGCGTTCGACAGCGGCGTGGGTTTGACCGCGTGGATCGGCGTCGCCCTCGTGCTCGCGGCGGCCCTCGTTGCGCTGGTGTCGCTGCGCCGAGCCCGCTAAGCCCGCGAAAGCGGGAAAAACGTTGCTTCAGCATCCGTGAAGCAGCAGTTTTTCCGCTCTCGCGATCAGGGCAGGGGGCTACAGGTCGTCGATCGAGTTCTCGCGGCGCGTGACCTGCTCGCCGTTCGCCGGGTCGGCGATGGTGCGCGTCGTAGAGACACTGTTGCGGCGACGCGTCATCAACACGATCCCGAGGACCGTCACGAGAGCACCGGCCGCGAGCAGAATGTAGCCGACGAGCTGCAGGTCCACTCCGGTGACGGTGATGTCGAGGGCCCACACCAAGATGGCGCCGACGACCAGCAGAAAGATTCCCAGTCCGATACTCATGATGTCCTTCTTTCCGTTGGTGGTGCGCTGGTGACAGCCTAGGCAGTTCAGCGACAAAGGTAAGGTTTGACTATACGCAATTCAGGTGTTCGTTGACTGGTTCGGAGCCGCATGTCTCGTATTATCAAACTCGCTGTCATCCCCGGAGACGGGATTGGACCGGAAGTTGTCGCTGAGGCCGTGAAGGTGCTCGGCGCCGTCACCGCCCGTGACGAGGTCACGATTGAGACGAGCACGTTTCAGCTCGGAGCCGCGAGGTTCCTGGAGACCGGCGACGTGCTCACGGATGCCGACCTCGCGTCGATCCAGCAGCACGACGCCATTCTGCTCGGAGCCGTCGGCGGCGTTCCGGGCGATCCGCGCCTGAAAGACGCCAACATCGAACGGGGACTGCTGCTCGGCCTGCGCTTCGCGCTCGATCACTACGTGAACCTGCGTCCCTGCACGATCTACCCCGGCGTCACGAGCCCGCTCGCCGCACCCGGCGTGGTCGACTTCGTGGTCGTGCGCGAGGGTACAGAGGGCCCCTACGTCGGCAACGGCGGCGCGATCCGCCGGGGCACCCAGCAGGAGGTCGCCAACGAGGTCTCGGTCAACACCGCCTACGGGGTGGAACGCGTCGTGCGGTACGCCTTCGAGGTGGCCCAGGGACGCGAACGCAAGCACCTCACCCTCGTGCACAAGACCAACGTGCTCGTCTTTGCCGGCAGCCTGTGGCAGCGCATCGTGAACGAGGTGGCAGCCGAATACCCCCAGGTCGCGGTGGATTACCTGCACGTCGACGCGGCGACTATCTTCTTCGTCACGAACCCGACTAGATTCGATGTGATCGTCACCGACAACCTCTTTGGCGACATCCTCACCGATCTGGCAGCGGCAATCAGCGGCGGCATCGGCCTGGCGGCCTCCGGCAATATCAACCCGACGGGTCGCTTTCCCAGCATGTTCGAGCCGGTACACGGCTCGGCCCCCGATATCGCCGGCCAGCAACTCGCCGACCCGACCGCGGCCATCCTCTCGGTGGCACTGCTGCTCGATCACCTCGGGCTGACGGATGCCGCGGCTCGCGTCAACGAGGCCGTGGCCCACGACCTGGCGCGTCGCACCATATCCGTGCGACGCAGTACCGCTGGGGTGGGGGACGCCATTGTGACGCTTTTGACAGACAAGGTACTCAAATGAGCAAGGCCGCAACTTTTCCGCTGAGCTTCGCGTTAACGCCGTCGACCGACGCGCGCGCCGAAGCGGAACGCGAGGAGATCCTCGCCGACCCGGGCTTCGGTAAGCACTTCACCGACCACATGGTAACGATCGACTGGTCGGTCGACGCCGGCTGGCATGACGCCCGCGTCACGCCGTACGGTCCGCTGCTGCTCGATCCTGCCTCCTCGGTGCTGCACTACGGCCAGGAGATCTTCGAGGGCCTCAAGGCCTACCGGCACGCCGACAACTCCATTTGGACCTTTCGGCCAGAGAAGAACGCGCAGCGCCTGCAGCGCTCAGCGCACCGCCTCGCACTGCCCGAACTATCGGTCGAGGACTTCGTCGAGTCGGTCAAGCAGATGATCGCCATCGATGGCGACTGGGTGCCGTCCGCGCCGGAGACCAGCCTGTACCTGCGCCCGTTCATGATCGCCAACGAGAGCTTTCTCGGTGTGCGCGCCGCCCATAAGGTGAGCTTCTACGTGATCGCGAGCCCGGCCGGCGCCTACTTCGCCGACGGCGTCGCCCCGGTGAAGATCTGGCTGTCGACCGAGTACTCCCGCGCCGGCCGCGGCGGCACCGGCGCTGCCAAGTGCGGCGGCAACTACGCCGCGTCCCTGCTGCCCCAGATGGAGGCCTACGAGAACGGCTGCGCCCAGGTGCTCTTTCTCGACGGTGAAACCGGCAGTCATATCGACGAACTGGGCGGCATGAACGTGTTCTTCGTGCACGGTACCGACACCCTCGTCACTCCGCGCCTCACCGGATCCATCCTCGAGGGCGTCACCCGCGACAGCATCATGCAGCTCGCCCGCGACCGCGGTATGACCGTGGAAGAGCGTGACGTGACGCTGGGGGAGTGGCGCGAGGGCGTCGCATCCGGTGCCATCACCGAGGTCTTCGCCTGCGGAACCGCCGCTGTCGTCACCCCGATCGGCCAGCTCAAGGCCAAGGACTTCACGATCGGCGAAGCGGATGCCCCCGCCGGCGCGATCACGCTGTCGCTGCGCCAGGAGCTCACCGACATCCAGTACGGCCGCCTGCCCGACCGACACGGCTGGCTCACCCGCCTAGACTGAAGCTTTTGGCCTTATGGGCGGGAACGAGACACGTGAAGATCGCACGCTACAGCTACCAGGGCGCCATCGCGTTTGGCATCGTTGACGACGACGACGAACTGGTCGTGCTCAGGAGCGACCCGATGTTCGCCGGATTCGACACGACCGGCGACCGGGTGGCCCTGGCCGACGTGAAGCTGCTCGCGCCGGTGATTCCGCGTTCCAAGATCGTCGCCGTGGTGTCTTCCGGGGCTGAGCCGTCGTTCGTGCTTCGGCCGAACACCGCGGTCGTCGGTCCCGGCGACTCCATCTTGCTGCCGGCCGCCTCCGAGCGGGTCGAGGTCGAGGGCCAGCTCGCGATCGTCATCGGCAAGATCGCCAAGAACGTCCCAGCAGCGGATGCCCTCAGTCGCGTCTTCGGCTACACCGTCGCGACGGTCGTCACCGCGGCCGACCTCGCTTCGGCCACGCGGGCCGGGGCCTTCGACACGTTCCTGCCGCTCGGTCCGGTCATCGAGACCGAGTTCGACGAGGCGGCCACAGCGCTGCGCGGGCTCATCAACGACGAGGAATTTCAGGCGGTCTCGCTCGGAGACGACGACCGCACCACCGAGGACACGGTCGCTGCCCTGGTCGCGTTCGCCTCGAGCGTGTTCACCCTGTTGCCCGGCGACGTGATTCTGGCCGGACGCTTGGACACGCCCGCGGACGTCGTCGACGGCGACACGGTCACGCTGTCGATCGCCGGTATCGGAACGCTGGTGAACCCGGTGGTGCGCCCGGCCTGACCCGCCGTGTCTGGCTCCGGGGCCCACTTTAGGGAACCGGGCCCACGGTAGATCATGGGCCCACTTTCCGGGCCCGGGCCCGGAAAGAGAGTCATGGGAGCTCGCGCAACTAGAATCGTGAGTAATGTCTGATACCACTGCACACCCGTTCTCTACCGCCACCGGAACCGACGTTCGCGTGCGCTTCTGCCCCTCGCCGACCGGAACGCCCCACGTGGGTCTCGTCCGTACCGCCATGTTCAACTGGGCCTACGCCCGGCACACCGGCGGCACAATGATCTTCCGCATCGAGGACACCGACGCCGCCCGGGACAGCGAAGAGAGCTTTCTGCAGCTCGTCGACGCCATGCGCTGGCTCAAGCTGGATTGGGACGAAGGCGTCGATATCGGCGGTCCCCAGGCGCCGTACCGCCAGTCCGAGCGCTACGACATCTACCGCGGAGTCATCGAGCAGCTCAAGGCCAGCGGTCACATCTATGAGAGCTTCGTGACCGGCGAAGAGATCGAGGCCCGTAACCGCGATCACGGCCGTGATCCGAAAATGGGCTACGACAACTTTGAGCGCGACCTCTCCGAGGAGCAGAAAGCCGCCTACCGGGCCGAGGGTCGGTCCCCGGCGCTGCGCCTGCGCGTGCCAGACACCGAGCTCTCCTTCGACGACCTCGTGCGCGGGGAGATCACCTTCCCGGCCGGCTCATTCAGCGACTTCGTGGTGGTGCGCCCGAACGGGCATCCGCTCTACCCGTTCGTCAACCCGGTCGATGACGCGCTCATGGGCGTCACCCACGTGCTGCGCGGCGAAGACCTGCTCTCGTCCACCCCCCGCCAGATCGCGCTGTACCACGCGCTCATCGACATCGGCGTGACCACGTTCGTGCCCCGCTTCGGCCACCTGCCCTACGTCATGGGTGACAAGAACAAGAAGCTTTCCAAGCGTGACGCCGAGGCGAACCTATTTCTGCACCGCGACCGCGGATTCATCCCCGAGGGCCTGCTCAACTACCTCGCCCTGCTCGGCTGGTCCCTCACCCACGACCGCGACGTGTTCTCGATCGACGAATTCACGGCCGCGTTCGACGTCGTGAATGTCAACCCGAACCCCGCCCGCTTCGACCTCAAGAAGGCCGAGTCGATCAACGGCGACCACATTCGCCAGCTTGACGCCGCCGACTTCGCCGCCCGACTGGTTCCCTACCTGGTGACCGCGGGTGTGCTCAGTGACAGCCCGAGCGTGGCCGACCTCGCGCTGCTCGCCCAGGGCGCTCCGCTCATCCAGGAGCGCATTGCACTGCTCGGCGAAGCGCCGGCCATGCTGGGTTTTTTGTTCGTGACCGGTTCCGACCTGATTCTCGAAGCGGATGCCATCGCCTCCCTCCCGCAGAACGCCGCCGACATTCTCGGCGCGTCTCGCACCGCGCTGGATAGTATTCCTTCAGCGGAATGGAACACCGATCGGGTGCACGGGCTGCTCGCCGAAACCCTCATCGAGGGCCTGGGCCTCAAACCACGCGTGGCGTTCGGACCGCTGCGCGTCGCGTTGTCGGGCCGCAAGATCTCGCCGCCGCTGTTTGAGTCCATGGAAATTCTGGGACAGGCCGAGACCTTGAATCGCCTCGATCGGGCCCTTGCCGTAGTGACGGCCGCCTGACCGCGGGGCCGGAGGGGCTTCGACTCGCCGAGGGACACCTCGGTTTGGCCTCTCCAGCCCAAGTGGGCTAGGCTACTACTCGGCCCGATCTTCGGATTAGGCATTGGGGTATGGTGTAATTGGCAACACGGATGATTCTGGTTCATTTGTTCTTGGTTCGAGTCCAGGTACCCCAGCTTTAGCCCCTGAGTTTCCGCGGAAACCAGGGGCATTTCTTGTTTCCAGACACACCGTCCACGGCCCAAAGTGCCACTTTGGGTGCCAAAAACGACTCCCAGACGCCGTTTTGGCGACAGCGATGGCGACTAGCCCGGCCACCTACGTGTCGCTGCGTACGAGGTCGGAATGCCGTGTCGCACCTCATTGTCATGAGTGACGATGACGCAGAAATCATGACCGGGCAGCAGGTTGCCGACCTGTTGCAGGTCTCGCCCCGCACGCTTGAGGAGTGGCGGCAGACTCGCACCGGGCCGCCGTATCGACGCATGGGCCGTCATGTGAGATATATGCGCCGCGAGGTTCTCGCCTGGTTTGAGTCATTGGCCATGCATGCCTAGGCGGCGAATGCGCGCGGGTGAAGTCGGCACCATCCGCATCGTCGTTCTGGCGAACGGACAGATCCAGGCACATGCACGGATGCGAGACGAGTTTGGGACTCTCCACCGGCTAAAAGGAACACGTGCCACCGAGCTGGAGG
Source organism: Cryobacterium glaciale (assembly GCF_004402535.1). Taxonomy (GTDB): domain Bacteria; phylum Actinomycetota; class Actinomycetes; order Actinomycetales; family Microbacteriaceae; genus Cryobacterium; species Cryobacterium glaciale. Next base: position 58,696 of record NZ_SOEY01000031.1, read on the forward strand.
CCCGCCGAGCACTTGACGACCAGGCCGACCTGCTCCGAAACGGCATTACCGGGCTGTCGCTGACTGCGTACTCGACGATTGCGGAGGCCGCGATTGTGTTCTTAGACGACAAGCGACGGTCCGGAACGGTCGAGATCTCCACCATCGAGACGTACGAGTTCAGCGTCAACAAGGTCATCATTCCCGAGTGCGGGGATCTGCTCCTGACCGACCTCACCGTGTTGCGTTGCAACCGAATTCTGCAGCACATTCGCGAGACCAAATCCTTATCGGCGGCTCGCAAGGCTCGCAGCATGTTCTCGCAGATTTGCGCAACCGGAATCGAGCATGGAGTACTGGCCTTCAACCCCGTGCGCGACGCCCGAGCCCTGCCACTGTCGCCGAAGAAGGAATCGGCCCTCACCCCCGCGCAATTGGAGATCGTGCGCGCCCTCATGCGGTCTTGGCGGTCCGATGGTGCCCACCATGGTCCGCGACCAAACGCACGACTGCTGGAGAATGCCATGTGGATCATGGTGGGCACCAGCGCTCGCATCGGCGAGATACTTGCCCTGCGTCGATGCGACGTCGACGTGACGGCGAACCCACCCACCGTACTCATCGCGAGCACGATTACGCAGACTCGGGCCGAAGGACTGCGTAGAAAACCTTCGCCGAAACGATCCCGGCAGAAGCGGCGCATCGCCTTGCCGAGCTTCGCGGCGACCGCGATCCGCAGGCAACTGTCAGAGGCAACCCGAGACAAAGCGGCTTACCTGTTTGCGACGAAGACGGGCGAACCACGCAGCGTAAGTAACTTCGAACGGTTACTCCGCACCTTCGTTGCCGACAACGAGAAAGTACTGGAGGACGCCGGGATCGAGGTGGGAGAATTCTCCACGCACATCTTTCGAAGGACGGCGGCGACGCTCATCGAAGCCGTCGCGGGCATCACCCTCGCGTCTCGGCTGCTTGGGCACTCCAACGAGCAGGTCACCCGTGCCAGCTACGTCGTGACCGCCGAGCTTGTCGACCCGATCACGGCGCAGATCATGGACGAGGCTTTAGAGGGGCTCCTTTAGGTCGAGTCCCTCGCCGCCAGTGACTCTGGCCTCAGGATCTCCATGTCACCAAAGGAATGGCTAATGGGAGCCGTGGGACCGCCCGATCAATATTTGGATGCGGAGTGAGACATCACTTGTAATGCGTGCAGATACCGCCGCCCAACCCGTGGGTTGCAACTCTCGTCTTGACCTCCATTGTGGGCTGCGCACTTTCCAAGTATGACGGGGTGCTGTGGCCAAAGGTCGCGGCTTTCAAAGACCCACTTGGCAATGGTGCATTCGTCCAGTGGCTGAGCGGCAGTGACCTCATCCACGCGATCGCCGCCCAGGTTCCCAGCACTGACAAGCTTGGGCAGGGCACGCAGTCCAGGTCACCGAAATGATCGGTGACACGAACGGCGGAGAGTCTCCAAGAACCGAGCCATCGATCATACGCCAACACCCGTCAGGGGTCGTTGTCGCCGGGTTCGTGGCCTGCATGAATCGTGTACACGGTCGGAGGGACAGAGGGCTGTTTGTCCCTCCTTGCCTTCTCGTTGCCGAGAGCGTCCTGTGTCCCAGAAGACACCGCACGTGGCACCGGCGCAGACCGAGGCACGGTACCGCCGGAAATACCCCAACGCGTGAATGAAATGTATCCGTCGAGTAGTTCGTCTTCGAGTTCCTCGTCGGTGAATGGCTTGCTCACCCGCTTGCGCAGCCGCTCAGACGCGCGCGCCTGCTCTTCTGGGTCGTCGACATTTAGCCGTCGGTACTCCCGACGCATGCCGAGACCGAGCCCGATAAAGCCCATGAGGGCGAAGAGCAGCCATTGCAGGGTGTAAGAGTAGTTGGTGCCGGCATCTTCGGTCGGCGTGGTCTTTTGGATGGGCGCGAGTCCCGCTTCCGCAGAGGGAGACTGGCGCTCAAGCACTCCGTATGCCCCGGTATAGAGATCTCCGACGATCTTCGTCTGGACTGCGGACAAAGTGATCGACTGGATCTGATTTCCCGCCGGAGTCCCCGTTCCGCGTGGTGCTTCGCTCGGCCTCAGCTGCACGACGACTTTCACTGTCCCCAACGCTGACTGAGGTATCGAGTCGGGAGCCAGCGCGTCATCGGGGGATGGCGCCACCCAGCCCCGGTCGACCATGAACGAGGAGCCGTCGCTTAGTTGCAGAGGAGTGAGAATCTCGAAGCCGTTGTTGCCGTTGTTGGAGCGGTTGCGGACGATGAGCTCGTCGTCCGGGCGATAGATCCCCGTGATGGTGACCCGTCGCCAGTTTTGGTTCGCATCGTAGAAGCGAAGAGTGGGTAGTGCCTCCTCTATCGGCACGGGGGTGGCAGAGAAGTTTGCGACGATTATGTCGTTGCGGGTTGACTTCTGCTGGCCGACATCGAGTTGCCAATTGGCGAGAAGTCCGCAGGCGATAGCGAAGATGATGGCCGCGGCGATGTATCCGAACCATCGCCATGTGCGCAGGAATTGCCATCCAGTCAACCCTTCCGTGACTGTGTCGTATACGGCGACGGGGGCCCCTTGCCGCGCGCTTGCTGGGGTGAGCTCACCGGCTTGCCGAGGCTTGAGGTCGGTTCGGCGATGCGTATTCGTCGCCGGTCCTTCGATCATTTCTGCGCTGCCTGGTTTCTCGTTTGCCTGATGGCTATTGGTCTACCGCCGTGGTCGGTCGTGGGACTTAACCCTAACGCCCTCGGCTTTGATGATATCGAGCGTGGCAATGTAGCGGCCCATAGGGGCGCGCATAACGGGGCTCTCTTGGCTGAGTCCTTTGCGTGGTGACAGCGCCCAAAAGTTTGCAGTCTCGCTCGGCACCCGCCGGGAGCGCTGCGACGTTGCGACGAGATCGGCTCGACAGAGATCACTGACGCATGGGTGGGCTACGTCGGCAAGATTGGCTACGTTCGCGACCGACGCAGTCAACGTGCAGAAAAGGGGCGGGGACCCCGCGAAGCTGGCCGGGGTGCATCGCGTTGCTTCGCTGGCTAAACGGTGGCTGCTGTGCACTCACCAAAGAACGGTGGACCATGTTGACCTCCCCAGCTATCCAAACGAATTTGTATTCCGGTCCGATCGTCAACCTTCGCGTAATCGCGGCCTCCTGTTCCTGCGTGCTTTTGGGCTTGCAGCTGGTCGCAACCCGGTTCGGTACAGTTGATCAGCCAGCGGAGTGCCCGTTCGACCACGCCGGTGCCGCCAGATCACACCGGCCACCCGCCCAGCCTCGCAGGCGTACGCGTTAATCGGCCCTGACGATACGAGAAAGAGGTCAAATCCGATTGTTTAGAGAACCCGAACCGGGGCAATTTGATCACAATGGACCGGGATTAGCGGTCGCGGTCGCGTTTGCGACGGGTGCTAAGTGCCGCAAGAATCAATCCAGCGAGTCCTAGACCAGAAGCGGCGAACTCGATTGTTTGGCCAGCGATCATGGCGGGTGTCTTTGTCGTGCTGAGTGGCACCTCCTGAATCATTGCTCCCGGTGTGAAAGTTGGCAGCTGGTCGATGGTGCTGCCGTCTGGGGCGATGATCGCCGAGGTGCCAACGGTTGACGTGTTCACGACGCTGCGACCGGTTTCGATGGCGCGCAGGCGTGCGATTGCGAGCTGTTGGACGCTTTCGTCGGTGCGCCCGAAGTCTGCGTTGTTCGTCGGTGCGAGGATGACGTTTGCTCCCCCGGCGATCATTTGTCGGATGAGGTTGTCGTCGACGATGTCGAAGCAGATGGCGAGTCCAGCGGCTACACCGTTGATATCGAAAACATTGTCGCGGGTACCGATTGCGTAATCGCGCGGGATGAGCGAGAACAGATCGGGGGCCAGCGGATACCAGAAGTCACGGTCGGGGATGTATTCAGCAAATGGCACTGGGTGAATTTTGTCGTACTGGTCGACGGCACCCTCTCCGTTCTTCCAGAGCAGCAAGCTGTTGTAGATGCCGCTACCGTCGGATGTGATGGTGCCAGTGATCAGTGGCGCACCCATTCGCGCCGTCACCTGGTCGAGCGTTGCAGCGGACCGGCTGTTCGCCAGGGGGTTGATGTCGGAGGCGTTCTCCGGCCAGACGACCAGGTCCACGTCTTCGCCGTAGAGCGGTTCGGTGGCAGCAACATGGTCGTCGAGGATCTGGCCTGGCGTGTATTCGGCGAACAGTCCGGCATCCGCGTTGCCTTGCACTGCCGCGACTCGCATGGTTCCGGACTCGACGATGGGAAAGGCGGGTATCGAAAGCATCAGCGCGATCAAGCCAATAGGTGCGCTGCTTCGGAGCATCCGGCGTCGGGAGGCTGGTTCTCGCGTCACCTGGATTACGAGGGCGCTGACCCACGCGATGAGGAACGACAAGCCGGATACGCCGACCCACGCGGCCAGCTGTCCGAACGGGCTTTCCGATTGGGAGAAGGCGAGTCGTCCCCACGAGAAGCCCCCGTATGGCCAGTTGCTCGTGAGGTACTCACGGAGGGTCCACAGACCCGCGATGATCACGGGTGTCAGTGCGAGGCGGCCCCATGCGCCGGGGAACGCACGGTCGGTGAAGCGCCAGGCGAAGGCAATCAGCACGCAGCCCAGCGCGAAGAAGATCGCTTCCAGGCCGGCGAGGGCCAGCCACGGAACCGGCCCGAGGTAGATGGTGAGCCAGAGGATGTGGGTTCCCCAGAATGAGAAGCCTGCGAGCAAGCCAACTCCAAGCGCCCCCCACACCCTGCGACCTATAAGGGAGAAGAGGATGAGTGGGGTGCCGACAAAGATCAGCGGCCACCAGCCGGTGCCGGGGAACGCTAATGCGTTCAGCAAGCCTCCGAGTGCGGCGACGGGGGCGGCGAGCCACAGAGGAAGCCTGGTCCTGCTCGGTGCAATTCGTGTTAGTCGGTTCGCGGTTGGAGTGTGATCATTTAAGGTAAGCAAGGACGCCCATCATTTCGGCTTCGCCGTGGTCGGGGTCGTGGCTGTAGGGGAGCCGCCGACCGGGGTTGACTGCATCGATGTCGACGGTCAGGGTCCGACCGGGCACAACGATTGAGGTGTCTTTGCGCGTTCCGGCGCCCGAGTGTTAAAAGGTGTGACCATGCAAATGCATCTGAAGTCGGACGCGCGAACGTTGAGGTGGGGGTGCACGAAGTAAGGGCGATCAGGGTCGCGCTGGACAGTCCGGCACCGGGAAACATGCGCCGGCCCAGCTTAAGCTGTTGGAGGGAGAGACGTGTCATTGTGGGGGATTCTCTCGGATAGCCGCGACTCCACGTGGATGTTTCATTTTTTCTCCCAATGGGTTGATGTTGTTGGGACTACAGACCGGAGTACGAGTGCAGGCCTTTAAAAAAGACGTTCACGATGCCGAAGTTGAACAGGACGGCGCTGAAACCGATGATCGCCAGCCACGCCGAGCGTGAGCCACGCCATCCGCGGGTCGCCCGCGCGTGAATGTAGCCGGCGTAGATGACCCAAATAATGAAGGTCCAAACCTCCTTAATATCCCAGCCCCAGTAGCGGCCCCACGACTGCTCGGCCCAGACCGACCCGGCCATGAGGGTGAAGGTCCAGAGGATGAAGCCGATGATGTTGAGCCGGTAGGCGAAGTTCTCAAGCGTCGCCGAGGACGGCAGCGTGGCCACGAAACGCAGCAGGGTCGCCTTCGTACCGGCGACGAGGGATTCCCGCCTGAACTGCAGCAGCTGCACGGTCGACAGGGCGAAGCCGAGAGCGAAGAAACCGGTGCCGAGCGAGGCGACGAACACATGGATGACCAGCCATGCGGACTGGAGCGCCGGCGGCAGCGGGGCGACCTCGACGTAATACCTGAGCGCGGCGATCCCCAGCAGGAGGAGCACCAGTCCGGTAACGAAGGTGCCGAGGAAACGCAGGTCAGCCCTGGTGAGCACGATCAGGAAGACCGTCATGATGAGCAGGGTTCCAGTCATCGCGAACTCGTACATGTTCGCCCAGGGGACCCGCTCCGCGGCGATACCGCGCAAAACGGTTGCGGCCAGGTGCAGGGCCCAGGCGAGAAGGGTGAGCGATACCCCGACGCGAAGGCTAGCCGATCGGCCGTAAGGGGTGACGACGTCGTTGGTGATGCGCGCGCTGATCCGAGTCAGGGTGATCGTGCTGCCGGATGCCGCCGCGCCGGAGCTTGCGGATTCGGCCGCGAGTTGCGCGGCGCCCTGTGCGTCGCCGACTGCCGAGGAGCGCCTGGCCAAGTCGATCGAGAAGGCGATGAAGGCGAGCGCGTATAGGCCCATGGCTGAGTACAGGCTCAGGATTGAGAACTCATCGGGATTCATCGGATATGCCTCTAATTCTGTTCGGTTGTCGGGGCGGACGACGTGGCGGGTGCCAACGCTGCCGTTCTCGGTGCTCGCGCTGCTGGGGGACGAGCGACCCGGGGGACCGCCGCGATCGCGCGCAGCAGCAGGAACAGCACCGTGCGCATGCTTGTGAGCTGACGCCAGAACCAGCGCACCCAACCGAAAAAGCCGAGCGGCGGCTGGGTGACGCCATCAGCGAACGCGGCCGGGCGGGAATCGTAATGATCAACTGGGCGCGACACTACAAGCCCTGCGCGATCATGGTTGGTCCTCAGGCCGCGCGGCGGGAGCGCTCCCTGCGGGGTCAGCCACGACGGGCGACTGACCGACATCCGCGTCCTCCGCCGACCATTCCCGGCCGGGCCGGTACGGGCTGATCTCCCGTTCCTGGTGTCGGCGTGCCTGGACGATGATCAGGACCAGGCCGATGGCCGCGACGAGCGCTGCGGTGATGATGTTGATCTTCACGCCGAGCAGCTGGAACTCCGTCGGATCCAGCCGGAGGGCTTCGAGCCACGTGCGACCAGTGCCATAGATCACCAGGTAGAGGCCGAGCGCCTTCCCCCAGCGCAGGTCGAAGCGGCGGTCCACGAGCAGAATCACGGCGACGCCGGCGAGGTTCCACAGCATTTCGTAGAGGAAAAGCGGATGGAAGAGCGTGTCCGCAGGGAGCCCGATGGGGAACGCCGGGTTAGACGGGTCGATCTCCAGGCCCCAGGGAAGCGTGGTGGGTCCGCCGAAGAGTTCCTGGTTGAAATAGTTGCCAAGTCGCCCTACTGCCTGCGCTAGCAGCATCGCGGGTGCCAGCGCGTCGGCGAAGGATAGAAAACGCAACCCTGCCCTCCGGCAGGCGATGTACGCGCCGATGCTCCCGAACAGCACGGCGCCGAAGATCGCTAGGCCACCTTCCCACACATAGAGGATCTTCCAGAGGTCAGCGCCGGCGAAGAAGTAGTCGTTCGGGTGGGTGACAACGTGGTAAAGCCGTCCACCGACGATGCCGAATGGCACGGTCCAGAGGGCGATGTCAAGGACGAGGCCCGGCTGCCCACCGCGTCGGCTGAGCCGGCTTGAGGTGAGGGCGATGGCCGCCGCGATGCCGCTAAGAATGAACAGCGCGTAGAAGTGGACCCGGAACGGCCCTAGTTGGATGAAGCTGATGTCGGGGCTTGGGATGCTGGCGAGAAGGTTCATAGGCCGGGCACGCTTTCATGGGTTGGGTACGGGGAGACGGCGCGATCGCCGGACCGTGAAGGTTTCATTAGTCGTTCTCCTCGAGCGCGGTCTTGATCAGGGCATCGAGGATGCTCGCGTCGGAGAGGCGTCTGAGCGCCCGCGCGGGGCCCCTCCCTCCGTTTGGACGACGAGGGGGTGGGCACCGCGTTGTGTGCGACCACCCCCTGAAGGCAAGCTGGACAGCGCCGGTGTCGACGCCCCGGTCCTGGTATTTCGTCCATAGCGTTTGCAAAGCTGGGGCCGCGCGCGCGTTTTGCCGTGGGCCGTGTGTGTGGCTTCCGCGGCCATCAAAAAACACTCCGCCCTTGGCGCGAAGTGAAGTCGACCTACAGGGCGGATGCGGTCGGGGCGTTGGTCATCTCCGAGGAGTTACCCATGTCCATTCCGCCCATCCCGGACGTTCCGCCGCATGCGCTGAGCGTGATCACTGTCGCCACGGCGACGGCGGCGAGAAAATAGGTGCGTGTTCTAAGCATTGTTGTTCCATTCATTGTCCAACGTTCAAGAAACCGGGCGGCCGTGTGGCACGGCGATGCCACGCAGCTGATGATGCTGCTGCGTGCGCTGGGTTTCGGTCTAAACGCGACTGATGGAAAGGAGAGTCAGACTGGGCCGGTGCAGATGCAGCGGTATCTCACGGAAGGAGTCAACTACAAAACCGCCAGCGTCGAGCAGACGGCGGTACACCGCGGGCGGTCGGGCCAGGAAGACTACAGTTGCAAGGATGAGCAGAGCGACGCAGACCATCCCCATGATCACGCAGCCGACAAGGAATCGGTTGTCGACAGTGTGTGAGCCGCCATCGACGTAAGAAGAAATGAGCGCAACACTAGCTGTTGCAGGTTCGGCTGGAACACTCTCATTATGTGCGGACACGAGCGAGACCGGACCACTCGTTTCATCGCCGGCGGCTGCCGAGTGCAATGCCAGCAGACCGAGCACTATCGCAGTCATGGTTAACACTGCAACCATCGTGGAGCGGATGACATGCCGTCGGGGACGGTGAACAACCAGGTTGGCGTTCAGATTCATGTCACCTCCACTAAGAATTCCCGTTGAACCGAAGGCGCTCAACGCACCCCCTTTAGACTACCGGAGGCCCGGCGCACCGCGCTTCGTCAGAGCGACCCCGAAACCGCCGCCGCACCCGCAGACCGTCAGCGTTGGGTACGAGTCACCCGCCCGAGTACGCGCTCCAACGGCCCCTTGCCCAAAAACGCCCGCCAGAAAGTGGCGAACAGCAGAGACACAATCGTCATCCCGATCAACAACGGCCATCCCGGGTACTCGACCGCACCGCCGGTCTCGTCGCGCAGGACGGCAAAGACCGCGAGGGTGATGATCTGAAGCGTGTACACGGTTAGTGCCATCGAGCCAGCGGCGCCGACCGGCGCCAAAACGGCTCGGATACCGGTGCCAACGCGCGCACGTTCCGGTGACGTCAACCACAGTAATCCGCCGATGAGCGCGACCACGAAACCACCGGAACCCAGAACTTCGGCGGTTGAACCGGAATGCGCTTCCGCGGTGATGCCGGGCAGCAGTAGCGCGGCACCGTAACCCAGCACCGCCGAGATCGTCCCGGCTGCGACCATCCATAGTTGAGTTTTCGCTCGGCCCAAGCCTGATCGGGCCGAGATGAGGCCAACCAGCAAAAACGGCAGCCAAATTAGCACCGGGTAATAGCCTGTAAGGAGGTAGTACTGAGCGAAATACACTAAGAACCCCGCGGTTGGATCGGCCTCGCCGACGCCGAACGCCGGTGCGGCCACCGCCAGTACCGCAGCGACCAGTCCGAGAACCCACCGGGGGAGGAACAGCACCGGTGTCAGGAACAGGAACATGATCGCGTAGTAGTCGAGAATCACGGCGACTTCACTGCCCAAGCTGCCCAGAGTGACGCCGAGGAGGAATAATACCAGCGCACGCATTGCGACGCTCGCGACGCGATCCGCCCGATGTCCGGGCTCCGTTTTTCGTTCCGAACCGGTCATGATTCCCAGAGAAATACCGGCGAGGGTCGCAAAAAGGATCGACGACCGGCCATCGACGAGCAGTTCGGATTCGTCGGCCCGAGGAATTGCGTGTGCGACCAACATGCCGGTGATCGCTAAACCGCGCGCAATGTCAACACCGACGATACGCCGCCCCCCGGCGGACGCCAGCCCAGCAGCGGCGGCGAGGCCGTCTCGACTTTCGGCCATGACTTCTCGGCGACCCATGACCACAGTGAACCTCCTCCCGTTTTACACAACCGGATTGGTGTACTCACATAGTCCGGCGGCTCAACGAAGGTAGCGCTGACCGATTATCGAGCATAACGTTGGCTGCTGTGACTTACCCGTTTGGAGTGCAAGCCGTACAAACGTTCCGAATAAAGACCGCTCACGCTTTGACGCCTCCGCCATCATCGTCGTGCTCATGGTTTGGAAGATGTGAAGCACCGCCTGACTCAGCAGGCCAGCGCAACCATAACCTGACTCAACGCAAGAGTGATCCGCCCCGCATTTGCCCTCCGGCTGCACCAGCAATATTGCTTTCCAACGGTCTGAATCAGCGAGTTTCTCATGGGCCCACTGACAAAGCATGGGGATGGAGATGTTGAGGGCGTTGGCAACGTTCGCGACGTCGGCGGTTGGGCGTTTGTTAGCGAGGAGGCGGTTCCACGGTCCGTCATGAGTTATTTGCGGCCGGCAAGACGGGCCTTGGGCTCGGGAGGCCGCGAGACCGGTGGGACCGCGTTCGGCGATGAGCTCACATTCAATCTGCGTGGATGAGGCCCTGAGGTGGAAAAGAATCTTCCGGAGGGGTGGTGTCGATCTGATCCGCCAGGGACCGGAAGCCAACTCCGTTGCGGAGATGCTCCAGCACTGTCGTGAGTCCCGGGCGGCCAGAGCGGGTGCCACTGTTCGTATCGTCACAGATGTGTTCGCAGGTGGCAGCGAGAAAGGCTTGGTATTGCAGGGTGAGATTTTGTTCGGTGGCGGAGAAGCGGGGCTAGCCGATGAGCCTGAGCCTCTTTCGGAACCTAGGAGGTCGTGGTCGTGCGATGATGTGAGAACTTTATTCTCGAAACTATTTCTGAAATCAGGTTTCACGAGTTCCCTCCGGTACTACCCTCAAAGAAGAAATAGGCCGTGTGGCTCCTACTATTTGAAACCGGCGTTGTCTAGCGCCAGCATGAAGGATTTGAGAATGGCAGCACTGAGTGGCTTCACAAAGACCAACCTGGATAAGCAAGGATTTGGAGGTCTCGATGATGAAGCCAAGTCCTGTTTCGCACGGCCCCTGCGATTCACGCCGGCAGTGGGAACTGTCTTAATAGTTGTCGGATTGGCTTTGCAGTCGCCTATTTTTCTTGGAGTGGGAGCAATCGTCCCTCTCACCGGGGCGCTGTTCCCCCGTGGCATGATTCTTGATCTGGTTTACAACTTGGGCGTTCGCCATATTTTTGGTGCTCCGGCGCTTCCCCCTACGCCGAGTCCACGACGGTTTTCCTACCTACTGTCCACCGTGCTCATTGCGGGTTCGGCCGTGTCCTTCTTTTACGGATTATCTGCGCTGGGATTTGTGCTGGGAGGAATGGTCGCCCTCGGAGGAACAATCCTCACCACAACCCATTGGTGTCTCGGATCGTGGTTTTACAGACTGTTTTTTGCGCATCGCGCGGCAAGGTAGGGGCACGACTACGCAGCAGAGCGTCCCTCAGTATCGTCAGCTGAAAGCCTCACCGCGGGCGGAGTGCCGGTCCGCGATCGCGGTCACGGCAGCTACAAGCCCTGGGTCTTCGCCACGGGCCAGACCTGCATATTCGAGACGTAACGTACCGTCAGACTGCGGCACCGCCTTCACCCAGACACGGCGTCGGGGCACAAACAGCCCGGTGAGCAAGCCAAGCATGACCAAAATCGCGAAGACCAGCACCCAAGCCTGAGTGGGATCACGCTGAATATCGAACGAGGCAAACCGCGGGACCGAATTGGAAAGGTCGCCATTGGGCGCAGTGGGATCCGCATTATTAAACGTCACAGTGCCGAGTCCCTTGGGCAAGTCCAGGGTTTCCCCGGGCAGCAGTTCGAGAGTCTCGACGCCGGTCTGGCCGCCGGTCAGCTGTATCATATCGTCTGTGTTGAGAGAATAGACAGATGTCGGCACCCCCTCGTCGAGTCCGAGGTCACCGGTGTATACGTTCAGCGTGAGCATCGGGTAGACGAGATCCGGATAGGACGAGAAAAACGCGCCTGAACGTGCCGTTTCTTGTGTGGGGTAGAAGAAACCGATCATGCCGAGCTGTTCGGGGAGGCCATCGGGTACTTTGACGACGCCGAGGGACGTGAGGTTCGCGTCTTGCGGCAAGAATGGGATCTTATCGCTGAAGACAGGTATACCGTCGGCATTCGATACAGTGATCGATGGTGCGTATCCATTCCCCAGTAGGAAAACGTCTGTGCCGCCACTCCGCAACGGACCGTTCACCTTCACTTGGTCAGTTCTGGGTTCCTCGCCCCGGGGGGTGAGGGTCACGTCGGCCGTATAGTCCACGGGTTGGCCCAAAGCGGCGGTGTTCTGGTCGTCGTAAATTACGGAGAATTCGTCGAGGGTAAGCGTGTAGGGGTCCAGGGTGGCGTCATCGAAGAAACGCCCCGGGTTGAAGGAATCGTAAGCGAGAAGAGTGTTGGTGAAGGTTTGCCCTTCCACGAGAACGCGCTGGCCAGCGAATCCAAAGCCGCCGCCGAAGCCAGCGACCACGAGAAGGCCTACGAGTGCAGAATGAAATACGAGGTTGCCGGTTTCTCGGGTGTAACCCCGCTCTGCCGACACGGACAAACTACCGTCCTCGCCATAAAGAGCAACGCGGTAGCCATTAGATTTCAGCAGGGAACGGGCCGACGTTATCGCGGTGGCACTCGCTGTTCCGACGGGAGCGACGCGTGTAGTGAAGCCAGCCAGGCGCGCCAGCCGAGCCGGGGTGGCGGGTGGTGTGGCGCGCAATGCCGTGAGGTGGTGACGAGTGCGCGGAATAATACAGCCGATGAGCGACACGAACAGCAGCAGGTAGATCGCTGAGAACCAGGCTGACGAATACACGTCGAATGCCTGAATGTTGTCGAGGATCGGCGCAAGGTCGGGGTGATCGGTGAAGTATTGAGTGACCCCATTCGGGTCGGCTGTCCGTTGCGGTACCAGCGATCCGGGTACCGCCGCAATGGCGAGCAGGAGGAGTAAAAAGAGGGCCGTACGCATGCTGGTGAGTTGACGCCACCCGAAGCGCAGCCAGCCCGTAAAGCCTAGCTTGGGCTGCACAACACCCGCGGCGGCATCCGCTGGGCGGGAATCGATATGGTCAGATGGCCGTGACAAAGTTGCCCATCACCCCCTGTAGATCGAGGAGCCACACGTTCCATAGGCCGCTTAGCATGAGCGCTCCGATGATAATTAGCAGAACGCCGCCGAAAAGATTAATCGCCCGGGTGTGGCGTTTCAGGAAGAGAACGGTGCCGGTCGCCCAGTTAAAGCCGACGGCGATCAGTAAGAAGGGGATGCCGAGACCGAGAGAGTAGAACAATGCAAGCAAGCCGCCCTGCCAGGGGGAGCCGGACCCGAGACTGAGAGAGTTGATTGCGGTCAATGTCGGGCCTGTGCACGGTGTCCATCCCACGGCGAAGACTGCGCCGAGCACTGGTGCGCCGGCGAGGCCCATCTTCGGGCGCCATGAGGATTTGACGGTGCGTTGCAGCACCCCGAACTGCCCCACAAAAACAAGCCCGAGCAAAATGACGATGACGCCGGCGATTCGGGTTACGAGATCGCGATATTGATTCAGCCAGAAACCGGCCGCGCCGAATACGACTCCGGTCATCACAAAGACGACGGTGAAGCCAAGAATAAACAGACCGACCCCGACGAGTAACCGGTATCGGCCGCGCCGGTTGCGCGTCGATGTTGTGGCGCTCGCATCGGAGAAGCCGCCGATATAGGCGAGATACCCCGGCACTAGGGGCAGAATGCACGGCGAGGCGAAGGACACCAACCCGGCAAGCAACGCAATGGGAATCGCAAAGTAGAGTTCGCCGCTAAAGACGATCGCGCCGAACGGATTCTCCACGCTTAGGAGCCTTCAGCAATCGTGTCGATGATCAATGCTTCCAAAATTGAGGCCTCGGGAATCTTGCCGAGAATGCGTGCAGCTACCCGACCCTCCGCATCGAGTACAAGAGTGGTTGGTACGGCGTTCGGGGGGATGCTGCCGCTAAATGCGAGCTGCATCGCGCCGTCGTCGACGTCAAGTACGGACGGGTAGGTGATGTTATATGTGGCATTGAAGGCGAGAGTGTTGGGCGCTTGGTCGCGCACGTTCACGCCGAGAAACTCCGCTCCCTGGCCGGTGAACTGTGCGTTGAGGGTTTTCAGGTCACCAGCTTCGGCACGACAAGGAGCACAGCTGGCGTACCAAAAATTTACGACGAGGACCTCGCCGCGGTAGTCGCCGGAAGAGACGGTCTCTCCTGTCTCAATTGAGCCTTTGAACTCAACAGGGTCGCCTCGCTCGGCGACCGCAATTTCGGTCACACTGCCGTCGCCCGCTATGTAGCCCTTATTGCTACCCTCGCGATATTGGTCGGCAAGCGGGTCGGAAGCGCAGCCGGCCAAAAAAAACATGGCGGCGGTGACCACGACGACGGTGTATCCGGTGCGGCTCATCCGGTGGACTGCGATGCGGCGCGTGCTCATCGGATGCCCACGCGCGGTCCGCAACCCCGCGCAACACTCGAGCCTGTCTCGTGCGTGCTGCACACCGAGGTGGGCAAAGATACTTCGTTCGACACAGGTAGCGCCGGAGTAGCACGGTAGGGCAGTGTGAATCTAGCCAAGAGTGACTCCTCGTGCGCTCATGAATGATTGCGGATTGACGCGTGCGCCATTTTCCAGTGTTTCAAAGTGCAGGTGGCATCCAGTGGACGCACCGGTCTTGCCCACGAGGGCTATGGTCGCTCCGGCCGATACCTGTTGCCCTTGACTGACCAGGATGGAGCGGTTGTGTGCGTATCCGGTTCGCGTGCCGTCGCCGTGGTCGATGAGTACCCAATTTCCGTAGGATCCGAGCCAACCGGCGTAGACGACGGTGCCGCTGTACGCGGCGTAGACGCCTTGACCGCACCCGGCGGCAATATCTGTCCCGTAGTGGAATGCCCCGACACCGGCTACTGGTTTGTTGGGCCGGGGCCCGTAGGCGGAGCTGATCCAGCCCGACACCGGCGACGACCAACCCTGAGCGCTGGGCGCGCCGCTTGCGCTCCCTGCTGCCGGGCTGCCTGCTGCGGCCGCGGCTGCTGCAGCGGCCGCTGCTTGGGCCGCCCGGGCCTCTGCGGCAGCGGCTTCAGCTGCGCGGCGAATCTCTTCTCCTGCGGCGTAGTCTGCTTCGGTCGCCGCGCGGTCCTCGATGAGAACGGCGAGTTGTGCTTGCAGCGTTCCGGCGACTTGCTGTTGGTTGGCAAGTGCTGTTTCCACGCGGGCGCTGGAGGCCAGCGCGTCAGTCAGCGCCGTTTCGGCTTCCTTCGCCAAATCTCCCAGCACCTCTCGGGCAACCTCGGCCTGATCGGTCAACGACTTCGCGGAGTTTCGGTCGGCTGCCGCCGAGTCGTAGGCCCGGCTCATCCGCTCCGTCAGTTTGCTCATAGAGCCGAGCTGATCGAGCAGTTGGTCGGCCTCTCGGCCTTCCAGAAATAGTGTCATCGATAGATCACTGTTACCGGAGCGAGCGAGCATAGCCGCAAAGCGACCGGCTTGCTCGCCCGATAGGGCGGCGCTGGCTGTCGCCTCATCCGCCTGCATCTGCAGAGTGGTGGCCCGCAAAGTCGCCCCGTCAAACTCCATCTGCGCTGCCTCGTAGGCGGCGGCGCGGCGTTCGGACTCCGCACGGGCAGCATCCACTTCAACGGTGAGTCCGGTGATGAGCGTGTTCAGCTCCGCAATCTGGGCTTGCTTGCCAGCCTCTGAAGAGCGGGCGCTCTCGACCTCAGACCAGGACGGGTATTCCGCTGCCGTGGCCGAGCCTGCAACACCCACCATGGCGAAGACCGCCACCATCGCTATGGCGGCCCGCGTGACGTACCTGCCAGTTCTGCTGTTATCCAAGAGAAATCCCCTTTTCCATCATGAACGGCTCCGCGTCGATACGGGTTCCGTCGATACGCGTTTCAAAGTGCACATGGCAACCGCTGGAGGCGCCCGTCGTGCCGACGACCGCAATAATCTCGCCTGCGACGACCAACTGCCCGACGTCGACGAGGAGTTTGCTGTTGTGGGCATACCCGGTCTCGACGCCGTTCCCGTGGTCAATAAGGACCCAATTGCCGTACGAGCCCTGATAGCCCGCGTCGACAATTTTTCCTCCGGTCGCGGCGAAAACAGGCCGGCCGCACGGAGCGGCAATATCGGTCCCGTTGTGGTACTCGCCGACACCATCAACGGGCTTGTTCGGTCGCGGACCAAAGGGGCTCGAAATCCTGCCGACAACGGGCAGCGCCCATCCTTGATCGCTCATCTGGATGGGCACGAGGCTGGACCACGCTCCGCTGCTCGCACTCTCCGTGTATGACTTGGATTTCGCTGCTTCGGTGACCGTGAATCCACCGCGATCAATTCGAACCGCGGCAGCACTGGAAGTGCTGACGGTTTGCAAGGCGTCGGTTTGGGTCGCCCTGGTGGCTGATGCCTGACCCGTTTCCGGGTTCACGGCGAGAGCGGGCAGGGACGCACCAATGGCGAAGAGAGCAATCATTGCCATTGCCCCGGCGGCAGAAGCACTTTGTCGAATTGACGATCGCTTCGGCACAGCTCGTGACGGTGCCGGGGCAGGTCGGTTGGCTCGGTGCGTGCCGAGGCGGTTCTCCAGTGCACGCAGGTCGCGCCGCGACATGAACGGCAGCGCACCGGAAACCGGAGGTGCCGTCGCAACGTGACCGGCGCTATCCATGTGCGACCGTCTTTCGCCGAGTGGGTAATACAGAAAATTGTGCGGAAGGCATGTAAAACGTCCTTGCAGGTGAATCAAATCTCGGAACGGCGATGAGCGGCAGATTAAACCGACGCCACCAACTTCGGGGGAAACGTCGTATACATAGAGCGCCGGTTACAGGGTCGCCAGGTGGTGAGGGAGCATCCCCTGCGCAAGGGCGACATCGGCCCCATTGAAGGAAGCAGATGCACTCGGGGCGGCAGTCGTCCCGGCGTCATTGCCCATGTCCATGCCGGCCATTCCGCCGGAGCATGCGCTCAGAGTGAGCGCTGTCGCCAGTGCTGCCGTGGCAAGGAAATATTTACGTACGCTAAGCATCGTTCATCCATTCATCGTCAAACGTTTCTAAACCGAAGGGCCGTCGTGCACGGCAAAGCCACGCAGCCAAGTCTTGGCGCGTGGGCAGCGTTTCGGTTCAGATACGACTAATAGAAAGAACGAGCAGGTTCGGCCGGTAAATGTGGAGGGGAGCCTCGCGGGCGGCCACGCCGATGCGACCGCCTGCGTCGAGGAGTCGCCGATACAAAGCTGGCCGCCGATTCAAAACGATGGACGCAACAAAAATGAGTAGGAGAGCGCATGCCATCGCGAGGAGGGCGCAGTTCAACAAGCCGTCCTGGCTACCCGAAGATATCAACACGGACGCATGAGCCACCATAGCTACGGCGGTCACACTCGCAGTTTCGTCACCTGAAGTAGCCGCAGCGACAGACATAACGGCCGGGGGGTTCGTGACAGACCCAGGATGTTCTGAAGGGATGGCAGAAATACCCACCAGGATCACGGCTAAAGCAAATAGTGCCACAATTGCTGACAAGCTGACGGGCGCAACCGTACGGCGCGCCGTGCGATCCGACGTCATGTCACCTCCGTAATTGCAACCAGACAGCACGTCAAACGGCTGAAGCCTCCCTAAAGGTTAGACCCATGGCTGCACTGAAACCTGAAAACGAATTGGATGGCTTCCGCACGCGCTGAAATCCAGTCCGTGAATGCCCCACATGGTCGCCATCGCACGGTAGTACTTTGGCTCGTGCGCTGATGTTAGGACCGAACCAGGCGCGCTATCGCTTGAGAAGCTTCCTGTATTTTGCGGTCGGCCTCCGGGCCGCCAGCCGAGGCTGCCTCCAGGACACAATGGTTCAAGTGGTCGTCGAGGAGACCCAAGGCGACGGATTGAAGCGCACTCGTCATCGCGGATATTTGCGTGAGAATGTCGATGCAGTATTTGTCTTCCGTGACCATTCCCTGAATGCCGCGAGCTTGTCCCTCGAGGCGCCGCAGGCGCTTCAGGTAGTCGCCCTTGTTGGAGATATAGCCGTGAGGGCCGCTAGGCGTGCTGCCTACA
>NZ_SOEY01000026.1 GCF_004402535.1 Cryobacterium glaciale
CGTGGTCGGGTGCCGATGGCCCCCGGCCACGCGACAGCCCGGCACTCGAAGGCAATACCGGTGGCCCCCGCAGGCAATACTCAGTGGCCCCTAAACACTCAAATACTCACGATCACTCGAACCAAGAACATACGCGTACCGAGACCGTACTTTCGCACCCGACGGCGAACTGATCGTGCGATGCTCACGGCCACGGACGGCAATGAATCCCCAGGTCAGACGGCGGATAGCGACCGTGCGGGTCTCAACGAAGCGAGAAAACCCTGCACGTAACGAACCGAGAGTTGACGGGTTTATGACACCCAAGTGGCCCTTGTACGTTGATGGACGCAAACTCACCAGAATAAAATAGCTGCTGATCAGCTAAAAGCTGGGGTACCTGGACTCGAACCAAGAACAAATGATGCGAGCCGGGCTGCCGGTATCTGTGGCACCCATCCCCCAAGTTCCGCGTCATTATGCGGAAGTTGGTGACTTTAGCATACCTGTCAGCCCGCGTCGTAACGGATTGATTCGGGCAATTTGCAGGGTTTATGGCATCCAAAGTGGCACGAGTACAAAAGACGAGTCGCTGCGGTCGTCCCACGCCGACAGAAGCATCGCCGCGACTGACGCCTGCTGATAAAGGTCGTCACATTCTTTGGCAGGAAACGAACGCAGTTACGGAATCTGCGGGATCCAGCTGTGAGTGCTCACCGCGTCTGCCGATACCGATACCGATACCGATACCGACGAGATATCTGGCTTGCCCGTCTTGGAAAGCCTCTCGAGTACCCAGTCCCAGTCGATGCGCTCCTGTTCCAAGCGCACGGTGCGTCCATATCGGTCTGCGACTAAGTCTCGGTATAGCGAGACTTCGTCTTGATCGAGCCGGGATAGTAGGGCATTCGTCGGTTTTACTTCGAGTCCCCAGAGTCCTTCGTGGGCGAGCAGGGTCTCTCGGTCCATCAAGACCGATTGGACACCGGGCAGGTGCGCTCGAACGCGGTCGAGGATTGCGAAGCCGTGGGTGTCAAGGTCGCCCCAATAGGTCACCGACGCCCCCGCGAGCCACCTCAGTGATGCAGACTCCTCCACGTCGAATCCCTTCCCCCACAACACGACACCGCCATCCGGGATTGGAACGCTAAGGAAGCTGATCTCGTTTTCAACGATGAGGGCAGTACGTGGGACTACCTTCCACTCCTGCAGTTCATTGGCCCGGAAAATGGCCTCGGAAATGTGAGGCGGCAAACCGAAAACTGCCGGGTCAAATCGAAGGCGCACCGTCACAGGCTTTTCTGCAAGTCCCAGCGCGCGCAGGAACGGTGCTGCGCCCGCCGGCACGCCGAGCATGCCCGCGAGAACAACGCGGCGTCGCTCGATGAGCTTTGTGTCGACGCCGGGCGCGTTCACCTGCCGCACATACTGACCAGAGCCGCGGTTCTCGTCGAGCCAGCGGTAGGCTGCCAGCACTTGCTGCCATTCTGAGCGCAGACCGATCGCGGCGATAGGGTGCCCTAGCGCCCACTCCTGCGCGAGTGGCAGTGATGATGCGGACTCGATCATCTCCCTGTAGGCGACGGCATCAGTCCCGGTTCCGAGCAAAGTCCACGCTTGCTCAAACCCCATGACGACTGCGCGCTGCGGTAGGCGAGTCCGCCCGGCGATGCGACCTCCGGTTGTACCTTCAATGAGGTCGTACGCCCGACCGTCACGTGATCCACGCCGAATCTGTTCTGACCAAGATCTTGCGGCGTCGAAGTGGTCGCCTAGGTCGACTGCTGAAGGCGCACGCAGGGGAACCTCGATATGCGGAAATGGGTGCCCTTCTGCGAAGGCGCGCAAAAGTAGACCTTCGTCCCATCTGCGCTGCACTACCGCTTTGATGTCCGAGGCGACCGTCCAGCGCGTCGGATCACTCACGGGACGACCTGCCGTCGCCGTTCGCGAAACTCTTCAATTGTGAGATTATGCACTCGCGACGCTGCGCCAGTCGGGTTGTCGACAAATCCAATTGCGCTGACAAAGGGTTCGATAACGTGGACTTTCTGCATGGGCGTGACAATGAGCAGTTGCAGGCCGAGTTTGGCGAATAACTCGAGTGCATACCTTGTCGAGGCGTCAGAGCCCCGACCGAACGCCTCGTCGATGACAGCGAATCGGAAATCACGCGACTTCTCGACGCCCCATTCGAGCCCAAATTGATATGCCAAGGATGCTGCGAGAATCGTGTAGGCGAGCTTTTCCTTCTGACCACCCGATTTGCCGTCCGAGTCAGTGTAATGCTCGAACTCTTCCCCGGTGCTCCGGTCTTGCTCGCTGCCCGCGAACGTGAACCAGGTGCGCACATCCGTGACTTTTCGAGTCCAGGCGCGGTCGCTGTCAGCGTGCCCGATCCTGCCTTTGAACCTCTCGATGAGACGACGGATCTGCTCGAATCGCTCCGTTACGTCGGCATCATCGGACGCCAGGACGTCGGCGGTTACTTCTCTGAGGTCGCCCCGAAATTGGCGAACGTCTTGGTTCACGGTAGGTTCCGCGATTAGGACGATAATGCGTCCGGGGTTGTAGTCAATGGCCGCGAGTGCGTCGTTGATTACGCGCACACGCCCGCTAATCTCATCGGCCTGTCTCCGCAGCCAAGCGTTGAATTGAGCAAGCTCTCGCACCGCGTTTGTGTTCAGTTGGTGCCGAAACTCCGATTCAAAACGCGGCAGGTCATCCCGTGTCACGCGCTCGTGCAGAGTACGGAAGTCACCGATCGAGCGAATATTCGCGTCCATCTCGGATTTCAGGGCCGGCCAGAGTCCCAAGAACTCCCCCATCTGCGTCTGGATGCCGCTGGTGCTGCCGTTCATGGCGGACTGTGTCGATTCGATCGCCTTAGTCAGAGAGTCATTAAGCGACTCCCGGAGGTGGTCGTAATCTGCGACAGTGCGTACGTCTTGCCGCGTGACCCGTTTTTCAAGGGCCGGGTAGAAGGTGCGGGCCCGATCGAGCACTTCGACCCCCATCACAGTCAACGCGTCGTCCTCGCGACGATAGCGTTCCTCCATGGCATTAAGGGTCGCCTGTAGTCCACCGATTGCACCCAAAACCACTTCAATCTCTGCGCTCAACCGACCGTCGTCCATACGGACGGTCTCAAGCTCTACATCGATAGCAGTGAGCTGCGACGACCCTGAGACGAGCGACGACTGCTCCGACTCAAGGGCGCGTAGCGCAGCGGTCGCGCGGTCGACATCTATCTCCGTCCAGTCCGGATACTGAGCGATCGCAGCCAGCGCCTGTCCGCGATCTTCCAGCGCCCTACTCTCATCGTCGAGCGCCGTCAGCGCCGCTTCGATCTCCAGGAGGGCGGCATCGTGGACATCCCGCTCCGCCGCCAATGCGGCAACCTTCTTTTCGTTCTTGCGCCCGAGCACCCACATACTCGGATCTGATGCTCTCCGCCGATCGTCTTTCTCGTGCCTGTCGCGGTCTCGCACGAGCCCTTCACGCGTCACCGAGCGTTCTTCGCGTTGCAGATGGGAGACGGATTCCGCAAGCACATGGTCCGCGCGCTGCGCGAGTTCGGCGGTCAGGTAATCCACAAACAGCCCGGGCTCGATCTCCAGGGCATCGACGAGTCGTTCCCCTGCGCGTGCCGCGGTGAAAGTTCGTACCCTCCGCTCAGCGACCCGAAGGTATACCAAGCGTGCGTTGAGTTTGTTCTCATTGACCCAGTCTGAAACGGGGGCGTACAGGTGCTGAGGAACCAGAAGGGACAGCGCGAAACCGCGAAGCACTCGTTCGGCCGCACCGCGCCAAGGGGCGTATTCTTCCCGTACATCGAGCAGCTCCCCAGCGAACGGCAGGTCGTCCTCCGCCAAGGTGAGATCCGCGCACAACTGCCGCCGAACGCGGTCCAGGTCTAACGGCAAACTGTTACGGCGCGACGTCAGGCTTTTGATTTCGTCAACGAGCGCTTGGCGAGCGTGACCTGTGCTGGCACGCTGACCGAAGATCGGGTCCCTACGCATCGAGATGCTGCGGCGCAACTCATCGAGTTGGCGCTTTTGCCGCACCGTCTCCTCTGCTCGAGCGAGAAAGTCGTCAGCGGTTTCGACGAGCTCCAGGCCGATCGCCTCGACATGTCCGCTGTAGACCCGGTAGCGCTCGACCCGATTCTCGCGAACTTCCCGCGCTCGCGGGATTTCAACGTCAAGCGTGCCAAGTCGATCGCCGCCGACTCCGGCCCGTTCGAGGATCAAGCGGTCACGTGTTGGAACCAGCCCGGCACGGGTCTCTGCAAGGGATTCCTTCTGCCGTTCGAGACCGGCAAAATTGTCATGGCTCGTGGAAATGTCGATTGCGAGCATCTCGCGAACGTGTTCGGAAACATAGGCCACGACAGCGGAGCGCTCATACCTGAGTTCCTCGTGCCGCGCCACCGCTATGTCATAGCGATCAGCCATCGCAATGAGTGGTGTCAGAAGTGACAACTGATCGGTCGCGGTGCGCACGGCTTCGTGTGCTTTGACCAGGTTTTCAAAGTGGTCGACGATAGCACGCACACGGTCATCGGCTGTTACCGGCTCGAGCATGTGGTCACGCACGAAGTCGTTGAGGTTACCGACCGACTTCATCGACACGGTCTGATGGAACAAGTCCATCGCCTGCTCTGAGCGGATGCCGAGAAGTCGGCGAACCCGCCGGTGGTAATCCGGGAAAGACGTTTCGATATCTGCGCCCTTGTTCCTCAACTTCGCGCGCAACGCTTTCAAATCTGAGCCGAAGTCGCTGAAATCCGGGTCGACAGAGAGCGCCGTCGAAGCCGTCACGAAGAAACGGTCCGGCTGCCCGGTGCGGTCCTTCTGGTGGAAGACCTGGGCGATGCTAACGGTTTCCTCGTAGCCCTCGTTGCCGAATACCCCCAGGATGACGGAGTATGAGCCGTGATCTCGAAGCCCCACCGGCCTGGAGGCACCGGTAGTTTCATTGCGCTCGGACTTGTAGTGCCCTTCGACATAGCTGCGCAGCGTCCGTTCTTTCACATCCGCACCGGCCGCCTTGTTGTAGGCAATCCGGTTGGCGGGTAGCAGAAGTGTGGTAATCGCATCAACGAGGGTCGACTTGCCGCTCCCGATGTCTCCGGTGAGCAACGAAGTCTGACCATCTAGACTGATCGACCAGACATTCTTGTCGAAGGTGCCCCAGTTGTAGACCTCCACGCGTTGCAGACGATACCCCGTGCGCTGATGCGCTGCCGAGGTCAGATCAAGGGCGGAAAACAATGTGTCGCTCATTCGTGATTTCCCGACGGTGCGGCACCGCTCGCACTCGCACCACGTGCACCTGCGTAGTCCGCAAGGCGCCCGGAAAAGTCCGACAACGTCTGTGCGTCAACATATGCCTTGAGAATCCGGCGCACCTCCCACGCCCCGGGTTGACCACGTAATTCGCGGAGGAACCCAAGCTCAGAAACCTGCGCAATAGTGCGGTCGGCTTGGTCGACAATGCGGGCCTCGTTGTTCGATGTCGTCTGAAACACTCGCAGCATCTCCACCAGCTGTTCGCGCGTCAAGACAAGGTTTTCATTATCGCCGGTCGTCTCAAACTCGACCATGCGCTTCCGGAGCAGCACCAGAAGGAGGCTGACGTTGTAGGTGAGGCTACGCCGACGAACGAGGCGAGGTAAAGCTTCCTCACCGTCCTCCGGTTCTCGAGTGGACAAGTAGGCATAACCCTCTGATTCGTCAATGACAACATCGAGGGCTATCGCTGCGAAGTGATCTGCGACCGCGCCGAAGTGTCGCTGCAACGTTTCCCAGACACGTTCATGCGACGATACCTCGCGATACACCACTTCACGCATGAGAAAAATGATCGCTGTCGCTACAGCTTGCTCGTCGGGGCTTCTCATCGTCGTGTTATCGTCACCTTCGGCATTTTCACTCGTCGTGGCTCGCCTTCAACATCGAGGTAGTCGATCATCATTCTGTCAGCGTCATTGGTGACGTCCACGACGATGCTTTCATCGGCGAGCGACAGGTAGCCAAGGATCTCAGCGATGCCTTCCTGCACGGGATACAGCGCCAGAATGTCGTCAAGAGCAGCGACGCTTCGTGGGGGGACTATCGCCTTAATGTTCTCGATCAGGCGTGATGTATCGACGAAGCGCTGCGCGAAAAGTCCGTCAAGTTCCGATTGACCCGCCTTCTCAGGCGTGAGCAAGCTATCGACGACCACGTCGGGCTGAGTGTCGTAGAGGGGGCGCTCAAAGGGTAGGGCGATCGGTGTTCCCGGCTCTTCGACGACGATGCCCAGGTCGTCGCTATGCGGCGGTGTGTCACGTACGCCCAACGCGGACACCTCGATCGAGCGGACGAGGTCCATGACGCGGCGGTTTTCGACCCAGACCTGATCCTCTAAGAAACGCCGAAATTGCTCGGAAAGATTGCGCACGGTTTGTTGAGTTCGCTCGGCTGCGTCAGCCCAATCATGGTGAATGCGGTGCAAACGCCGATCGGTACTTACCTGAGGCATCCCCTGCACAATTGTCAGCAGCTCAGCCAGTTCGTCCTGCTGCTGCTCAGAAAGTAGAAAGTCATAGAACGCCTGGAAGCTTCGTCCTTGATCGGATGTAGAGATGTCGGTGCGACTCGTGACGAGATCGGCAAGCAAATCCCCCTTGCCCCCTTCCCAGCCGGCGATCTTGACGCGGGCAGATCGATCGAGCGAACGAAAGTTCACCTCAACTTCTCGAAAATCCGACAGCAGCTCGCGTGCCGTAGCCGAAAACTGTTGATGCCGTTCCCTCACAGCTGTGTCGTCGAGCACGGTAAATCGGCCCTCGTGCGCCTCAGCAAGTTCAACTTCGATCGCGTCGCGACGACGCTCCAACTCAATAATTCGCGTCCCGGGGTCGGTTTCTGAACCGTGAACAATCTGGCGTAGCAGATCCAATAGCGTGTGCAAGCGAGACTCTGTACCGACAAACGAGCGTTCTTGCAGGTTTTCTACCCAGCGGTATGCCTTTTCGAGAGCGGGCGTCGCTTCGAAATGCGTCTCTTCGGACGCGATCGGATAGAAGCGCCGCAGCCACGCTGACTCTGGCGACGACCAATCGTCGAGGTAACCCTCCGGAGATGTCTGATATCGCTCTGGTTCGCTCAAATGAATTACGTAGAGGTGATCGTCGAGAGCTGCCGTCAATTCGCCCGCAGGAATCGCACCCCGGTTGGAGTCGAGGAAGTAGTCGCCAAGGAACGACAGAATTAGCGGTGCATTGCGTGCGCGAAGCAGCCGCCAAGCGGGGTGCCGCTCCCACAGCCGGTCGAAGTCATCGATGTTCATTATGGATCCAGCGTAGAGGCCTGCTCCGACATTCGCTTTACGCTCGTTCAACCCGTTCAAGCCACTCGTTGACCTGAGCAATGGCGTTGGCCAGCGTCGTAGGCAACCCCGCGGACTCCGCCGCCGTTTCGAAACTCGCTCCCCAATGCTCATGCACCGTCAAGCGAGCCGGCCACGTACGTGGTAAGCCCCCGGTCGCTTCGGCCTCGACGGCGCGACTCGTGAAAACATCCTCAATTGCAGCCCGTACCTCCGCCAAATCCGGTTGCCCGGTGGACTCGGTCAGGTCGCGAAGTAGCAGCAGATCCACGGCGTCACGGGCGCGAACGTTGATGAGCTCGGGTGGGTCGTGCGGGTCGGTGGAAGCGTGCACCTTTTGTGCGATCTGGTAGCGCATGGACAAGCTTGTGAGGTGATCAGGGGTCGGCAGCCCAAAGCCGGCCAGAGACGGAGACGGAATCTGCTCCGGAGCCTGTCCCGCGTGCCCTTCATCCGCTGAATGTTCAACCTGTATTCGTCGCCAGGTCACACCGCTCAGCAGCACAGTCACGTCGAAGCGGCGCGGCTTCACAAGCCGATGGCGCACATCGATGGTTTCCACTTCGCCGCGCACGAGCGTCAGCGGACCCCACGGCTCAGCGAACGACTTGTCCAGCTCGGCGAGAAAGACGTTCAAGTCGCCGCGAACGAGGCCGTCGATATCCCGGGTCGTGCGTGACATACCCGGGAGCCGATATTGCAGCATCGTCCCGCCCTTGAGCAGGAACAACGGCGAGCCTGCCGCATCCACCACACGTTGCAGCGAGGCAGAGACGACGGTCGCGGCAACCAACCAGCCCAGGCGCGGACCGGCCGTTCCGAGGGCGGCCTGGGCTTGAGCGATCCACGCGTTGAGGATCCGAGCGGACGATGGCGTCTTCCCCTTTGGCGTAAGCCCGTCGAGGGATTGTGCCAAGTTGGCCGCCTCATGCTCCCCCATCGCGCACCTCTAGTTCCTGAGTCAAACGCTCCCGGTCGGGGACAAGCAGGCGGCTGGTGCGTCCCGCCCGGTCGAGAGCTTGCCGGATCAGATAGCTCGGCACCCCGGAGGCAATGCACTGACCGATCGCAGCCGTCACGTCCGCAATGGGTATCCCCTGCCACCACGTCACTCGGTCCGAATCCAAGTCGTCGTAGTGCACGACATATCGCTCGCCACCGGCACGACGGAGACGCCGATGGCGAGCAACAGTCAAGTGGATGCGACTCGGATTAATATCGCTGACCTCCCATGCCGCCAAGGCGGTGTCGTGACTCAGATGCGCCTCGGGCACACCCGTCCAGAGCACGGCAAGCTGGTACTCGTCGTACTCCGTCTCAGCAACCTGCGGTACTCGGTACACGCCGCGAACTGGACGCTCCAGCCGGTCGCGGGAAACCATTGTGGACAGCTCCGCATGAGACACGCCCTCATCCGCCGCCTGCGCGGAGGTGACGAACCCATGCTGATCCAACGCGAACTCGCGCAGTCTTTCCAACTTCGTCACCACCGCCATGTCAAAACCTTATCAAAATCTGTAGATTTTGACAGCGCCAGATTGGAACTAACGCATTGCCATCCCCGGGCCGTATGAGCCGATCGCAGCGCTACTGCGAGCGATCACTCGAACCAAGAACATACGCGTACCGAGACCGCACTTTCGTACCCGACGGCGAACTGATCGTGCGATGCTCGCGGCCACAGACGGCAATAAATCACCAGGTCAGACAGCGGATAGCGACCGTGCGGGTCTCAACGAAGCGAGAAAGCCCTGTACGTAGCGACCCAAGAGCTGACGGGTTTATGACACCCAAAGTGGCCCTTATACGTTGATGTACGCAAACTCACCAGAAGAAAACAGCTGCTGATCAGCGTAAAGCTGGGGTACCTGGACTCGAACCAAGAACAAATGATAGTCGTCTCGGTGGTACCGCCAACCCGTAACAGGGGCAAAATCCCGCGGAATTCCGCGGTTCTCATGCATCCCAGTCTACGCGCCGGTACGGAGACGTACGGCCTGATTCTGGTCACATTGCGGGTTCTTGGTGAGTTTATGGTCATATTATCGAGGGCGCCACACATGACGCCGCCGGCACCGGCCAAGTAGCTCCCGAGATTGATTGATGGGGTCCTAAAATCAGACGAGGGGCGCACCGCCTACGCTCATCCAATCCCCGAACGATGAATTCATTCCCTCGTTTCATCGTTCTTTTCATCGAGGCCGAGAATGCGCCGGGCCGCACCGGTGAGGTGGTGGACTGGAGCAACCCCCAAGGTGATTTCGCCAGAGTAGACCTCGTTGTGGTCCCGAGCGGTGAGCTGCCAAGTCCCTTTGATGGTCTCGAGTGATTCATCCGAAACCACGAGCACCAGTTCGTCGTGCTCAGATTCATAAGTTCCCCGGGGGCGGAGCTCGCCGACATCAAGTTCGAGCGTGACCGATCCTCCATTCTCGTAGCTGACCGACGGCGGAATGTATTGGTGTGGCGATGGGATGTAATAGTTGCCCATGTTGCCGAATGCCGGTGTATTCAACATCCTTTGGCTCGGCCCCCACCTCCGTGGCGGGCTAGGCAGGTCAAGATCGCGTCGCTCATTCGTATAGTCCGGGCTTCGATAATCGAGTGCCGATACGTCTCCGGCGAGGTGAAGCTGCACTTCGACATCGTGAAAAAACGTAGTCGTCCGATTGGTGATTTTCACGACGGCCGGCCGGAGCGCGCTCCCAACGATGCGAGGAACAGCCTCGTCCCACGCGGCGCGGAAGCCCACCTCCCATCGGTCGATGGACTCGCGATACTGCCCCTCCGTGCGCTTCTCCGGCTCGGTCATTGCAGCCGCCAGCATGGAAACGTGGGCGATGGCCGACTGGAAGCCCAACAACTCGTTCGCACGAGCTTCATACGGCTCACCCAGCGAGGAAGGACTTCGCGGTGGCGTCGGTATCGCCGACTCCAAGTCCGCGCGAATCAACGCGACGTATTCGTTGATTGTCGTCGCGGCATCAAGTTGGACGAGTGCGACTTCGCCCATCACTTCCACTGCGAAATCGACCTCGATCGGAACTTGAGTCATGCCCCTCACGAGTAGAAGGTCGACTTCCTCAGCCTTGGCTTCACGCGTCTCGCCATCCGCTCGGATGTAAATGCGCCCGTCGGTGAGGGACTCGCCGCTGGCACGACACAGGAATGGTCCTTGGCCCGTTCGCGGCGGTTCGACCAGGATAATCAATACCTGATTCGCGGAGCCCTCCACGGGCACCCAAACAACATCCCATCGTGGGCCGGCCGCACCAACGTATTGTTGGACGACCTTCGAGATCTCCATCATTTCGATCGGCGGAATGCCTAGGACGGATCCGGTGGCAACACCGATGATCAGGACCCCGTAACCCTCGAATGCCGTTGCCGCGACATCGGGCGCCCGGTTCGCCGCACCCAGGATGAATTTGGCGATCTTTTCCTTGTCCCTCTTCGTTGAGAGATCCAGGGTGCTCTTCAGCTCGAGGTAATGGCGCTCGGCTAGATCTCCGTGCTTTGCAACAGCAACTATGAGCTGCTGCCCAGCAAGTACACCGCGAGGCGCACGAGAGACGTCGATCGCGCTCACTCCTGGTTTCGTTTTCTGCTAAGAAATGCCATGTGCTGATATCTCCTCTGCGCCATAAAGGCGTTCGGTGCGTGATAGCCAAGTTCTGACTCACTGTATCGTCACGCGCCGACACCGCTGAGGTATGCGTGCAGGAGCGCGCAGCAGTCGAGGCGTAAGCAACACCAGGGTGATCGACGCGCTGCTCGAGGACGCTTCGTTCAGACCTGCAGGCGAGATTGACAGTGATATGCCGGATGCGTTCGGTGTTTACGCCATTCGACTTACGGCGGCTTGGACCTGCCCGAACCGTGCGCGACGCTGCGCTCTGTCCGCCGGGCCTGTCTGATTACGTCGGCAAAGGCACGTCGCTAAAGAAGCGCATGCTCGGAAACGAGCTTCGCGGACGCGGCCATGGCACCTTCTTTCGGAGCCTCGGGGCGGTGTTTGGGCCTCGTCCACTGGCCAGCTCGCTGGCCTCGACGGCCTCGACGGCCTCGACGGCGAAAAGTACAACTTCAGCTTCGAGAAGCAGGACCACGACGACATCGTCGAATGGATCAACGCCTCCCCGAAACCGACGTCCGGGCGACCGGGCGACCGAAGCCGTGCTCGTCCTCCACGCGCCGCTATTCACGCCCGACGGCAACCCGCGCGCTCTGGCCGAGCTCGATGAGCTTCACGTGCTGTGGCGAAGCATCACGAGTGAATGGCGCGACTCGAGTGGGTCAGTGAATCGGTTCCGGTTTTCGGTTGGCAAATGGCCACCGTCCGTGGCGCGCTTCGAAATCGTCAATCAGGCGCGACTCGAGGTTCTTCACCTCTTCGTCGTCTGTTACCTTCCAGCAGACCAGTAGCTCGGCGTGATCGGCCAACTGCCAAATGTGCTCGCCGCCGCGGTGGCCGACGGCCTTGCCTGCCCCGAATCGTCGGTACTGACTGAGACGTCTGCGTAAGCCATCTTCGTGCGTGCCCCAATTCGCCTTGCCGATGTACAGAATCGTTGATCCCATGACCCACGTCATCTCCAGCAAGTCTTGCTCCGCGGTTGGGTCGTTGCCTTTGAACCAGCCAGCGACGCTGCGCTCGAGATAGGACGGCGGGGCCGTCGAGGGACGCAGCACGACATAGATTCCTGGCAGTTTCGGTGGCTTTGTGACCTGAAGCTCGGTGAAGGGCACGAAGCCTTCGAACCCCGCCGCTTCGAGCCCCACGTGCGTCCACAACGTCGGCAGGTCGGTCATTGGATCCACTGTCGAATTCTTTCCGTCAGGAGGCTGGTGTCTGCCGTTCGGCGCGCAAAGAAGATATTGACTAGCTGATTGTCGGCCATCCAATGAACGTCACTCGAGGCGGGCACGACCACCGAAATCTCGTGCACGAACTCGTCGTACGTCAGCGGACGCGTGAAGGCGTCGAGGTGGTCAGCGACTACCCTGATGTCACTATTAAGATCGTTCGTCTCGGCCATGACCCGAGCGTAGCAACAGACGCCAGCCTCCGGACGGGATCACGGTGCCCCGACAGGGGCATCGGGGCACTGAATGCCCTACCCGAAAGCAGTGCGAGCGGATGTGGCCTGTTGTATGTTCTCCGGTATCAGCCCATAGGCACGACCTGGCGGATCGCGCACTCATGTGTAGAAGTTTTCTATGAACGGTCGTTTTGGGGGAACACCAATACACCCTCGTGCGTTTGGCGGAGTTCCCCGCAGCCGCGCCCCACCGCCCCGCGATCGACGGTCGCATCTGAGGCCGTCCCGCCGGCTCGATGACTCGCCGCTGATCAATTGGCGGAACCTTCCACCGCGAGCGGGGGCGGTGCGGCCCGTAGCGCACGCGGCAGCGACGTCCCACGCGCAAATAGTCAATTCGTGAAGACCGCTCGGGCGCCGGAGGCGGCTGTCAGCGGCGGTGGCCCTCATCGATCTGTTCGTAGGCCCCTTCAGCCGGCGCCGACGAAGCGCTCCCAACTGTCATAGCGACCCAACGGCTGATCAACGACGGACGACCACCAGCTACGGATCAGGTCACGATGGGCAGCCGGTGAATCCGATCGCCAGCCGCGCCCGGACCAGTCTGGAATGACGTGGCAATCCGTGGCCGCGCGAAGCGGGCAGCGCTCCGCGCGTCCTCGATCGTCAGACTGCTTGAAGGCCGCAAAATGGTTCTTCGCGGATTCGGACCGCATCGTGCGAGACAGGGTGTGGACCGGACGAGAGCCCTACTCGTTCTTCTTGTCTTCGTAGTATGCGCGACTGTAGTCAATGACCTCGGGGTGCTTGCCGAACATCTCCCTCTTGAATCCGTACTTCTGGAAGAAGATGGTCTTCTCTTCGTCGGTCTTGAAGCGGTCCTCAGTTCGCTTCCCTGGCGTTCTGACATTTTCCTTGCCATCGAAGAACCGGGTGCTTTTCCCCTCCCGGTACTGCACAGGAGTGCCGTTTTCGATGTAGAAGCCGGATGAAACGCCGCTTTTTTCACTATCCGTACGTTCGCCATCAAAAGCACCGTTGGCCAGCGCTCGTAGAATGTCCGCGATTCCCATAAGCCTTGTCTTCCCGTCCGGTTGACTCCCGCGGCGTGCCGGGAGAGCGTGTTGCTGGTGTCAGCCCGCTCGGTTGAGGGGGTTGGTTAGAGCGTAGTCGAGCTGCTCGACCTCAAGTCGTCGAGCGAGCCGTGCATGCGTTCGGTGTTGAACCAGCGCACTCAGTCGGCGGTGCCGATCGCGACGTGGGTGGGTACGCTCACGTTCACCATCCGTCCGTGCCGCGTCGACTCGACGATCGCTGCCGCCAAGCGCTCACGCGGCGAGCTGGCTACCGCCCGAGTGGAGTCGTGGGCCGTTCGGGCTTGGTCGAGTTGGTCCCGAATCTTGGCAAGGTCTGTCACGGCGCGCTGCGCTCGAACTGCTTCGTCGTCAGCTCGGGAGACCGCGCCTCGAGTACGTTCCCCGGCTTCGGCTCGTGCGGCGGATGCAGCCTCGGCGCGGGCAGCGGCGCCGTCGCGTTTGTGCTCGGTCTCCCCCAGCCGCGGTCGTAGGGCGACCAGCTGCTCGCGCAACTAGGCCAGCTCAGCCTGTGCCTGTATTTTGGACCTCGGCCACGGAAGGAGCGGCGGTCAGCTCGGCCGTCACCTGGTCGAGAGCATGCGCCAAGTCCCCCACCTCTTGCTGGGCTGCGACGATAGTGGCCTGCTTCAGCTCGGCGAGTTCGGATGCTTCCGTGGCTGCGGCGTCAGCTTCCACCCTTTCGGCCTCGGCCTGGCGCCGAGCTTGCTCGGATCGGCTCGCTCGTGCTGTCGCGGCGGCGGCGCATTCGGCGGCCTCGGTCGTGACAGATTCGATCTGCGCTTCTGCGGCGTCCGCGTCGGCGACGGTGTGCAGCTCGTCCGCAGAGGTGCTCGAACATGCCGGCGAAACCTGACCACAGTGTTTTCCCGCGCGCTGGCGTGCGGCGTCGACGGGGCGCTTCTCTCTCCAGTTCCGATCGGTAGGTCCGGGTCGCTGCGCCAATTGCGCTGTAAATCGGCACGGTACTCCTTGTTGCGCTCGGACCACACCGGCGTTGATTCGCTCCATGATGGGGGTCTCCACTGGCCTTACCAGAAGCGACTATCCGACTGCTCGTCGGCGAATCCGATCATGGGCCGTGTCCGGAAGAGCCTGGCGGGATGCTGCAATTCGAATTTTTGCCGCGCGGGTAGCGCTTCTACCATCCTCGATCGTCAAACTGCTCGTAGGCATGCGCTCGATGACTTCCTCCATCGCACGCTGGACAACCAACGACTCGACTGACACCCGCGGTTTACCATGGTGAGTCCTCGCCCGGTTCTCCACCTCCGCATCGACGGCGTACCGTGCACTGTTGCGCTGCACCTGCGCCACGACAGTCTTCACCAGTCGATCGAACTGCTGTTGGCGCTCTGCGCGCCGGACCTCGGTCTTCGTACTCCGCACGGCCGCAGCAACGTCGCGGCTCGTCAGGAGGTCGACCCGGTGCATCCGTTCGACGACGAGCTCGACAGCGCGGGCGTAGACGATGTTCTCCACCGGCAGCTGCGGGAGCCCCATGCGTGCCCGGTTCTCCACGTAGGCTTCGGCGAACTCGTGCATACGGGCGCCGT
This sequence comes from Cryobacterium glaciale, assembly GCF_004402535.1. GTDB lineage: Bacteria > Actinomycetota > Actinomycetes > Actinomycetales > Microbacteriaceae > Cryobacterium > Cryobacterium glaciale. The sequence goes on from NZ_SOEY01000026.1 coordinate 15,052, forward strand.
TCTTGAGCATGTGCTCGGTCAGCGATTCGGCGAACACCGTGAACTGCCGCAGATGCTCGGGACGCGACTGGTCATGGAAATAGGCGTCGGCCTCGCGTTCGTCTACACGCCGCTCGGCGGCCGTCGTCGGATGGAGTCGCTTCGGCGGGAGGCCGGCCCGGCTCAGACTGCGCTTGAGTCGTCTCGCCGCGGCGTTGACTTCCAGTTCCGACTGGTAAGTCTCCGGGTCGCTACGCCGGATGCGCTGCAACTCAGCACGGCGCTCCTTGTTGCGGTCGGCCCATTCCTTGCTGATCTGCTTCGTGCGGTCGGGATCGGCATCCCGCCTGACTGCGGCCCGGGCATTCACCTCGTCGCGGTGGGCCTCGTAGTAACGGTTGTAATACTCCCTGACCTTCGCGCGATTCTCCTCCATCCACTGCTGCTGATACTCGCGCCGGCGATCGGGGTGCACTTCCCGCCAGCGTTTCGCCCGCTCCCTCCCTCGGGCACGCACTTCCGCCTCGCGATGCCGGCGTGCCGCGGCTCGACGCTCCGAGTCGCGATTGATCTGCCGGGCCCGCTCAAGGTGTTCCGCTCGCCAGAGACGATTCATCTCGCGAATTCGGTCCCGGTTCGCCGCCACATACTGGCGCCTCTTCTCTGCCTCCGCACTGCTGTCAGACGGATGCTCCGCCAGTGACTTCCGCGACGCCGTGTTCTCCTGAGATGAGTCGTTCATGATCGCTCCTACGCGGCAGGCTGCGGGGCCAGCTCGATGACCAGGGCAAGGAGTTCAGAGCGATGCGCCGTCGGATTCGTAATCACACGCCCGACAGCTACGCGGAGCCGGTCAGCATCGTCGTCCGCGATCGCGGCGACGGGTTCCAGGCAATACGCGATGTCGTTCTGCAGGTTGTAGTCGCCATCGTCCACCGCGATCTCCGGATAGTAGAAGAGCGAAGCGAGCGCGGTACGACTGAGCAAATCATCGAACTGCTCTTGGGGAATCGTCATGATGAAGCCTCCTACTGGTCGACGTGCGTGAGCCAATACTGCCCGAACAAGAGGTACGCCGCTGGTCACTCGCCGTGCGAACCTGACCGAGTTCTGTGCCAGCTCAGGCTCGACGCGACGTGAGCACCGGCTCCTCGAATAGCTCCAGACCGACACCTTCGCCGCGAAGCGCCCGCGCCGCCCGACGCCGCGCGTTGGCCTCGCCGCCAAGCAGCCAGAGCAGACGCATCAAGGTCAAGGGTCCAGCGACGAGAAACTTCAGCGCGTTCCACGCGAAGAGCAGCGCTAGCAAGTTAAACCAGCCGGAGCCGCCGTCTTCGGCCAGGCCGGTGCAGAGCACGGCGGCGAGTGCATACGGCACCGCGAGAAGCATCGCCGGTACGCCCCATTTGAGACCGCGTCGAGTGCGGAGCGCGTCGAGCAGGATGTTGGTCGGCATCAACCCGCGCAGCGCGTAATGAACGCGGGCAGTGACGCCCAAGATGAGTCCGAACATGATGCAGCCTTCCAGAAGTTCAGCAACAAGAAACTTGAAAGGACTGCCCGCCGAACGGGAGCCATGCCATCACACCGAGCGATGGCGCGAATAGAGGTTGCCTGACACCATTTTAGAACCGGATGCCCGCCCGCGGAAGCACTAAATTGACGGCGGGTCGGGGCGCATCTTGGGTGTAGCGTTTTTCCGCGAGGCGCTGCGCAGCCTCGAGCGCCGCACGCGCACGGGCAGCGTCGAGTTTCTGCGCCGTCGATTCCGGTACCGCACCGAGCGCCCGAGCGCCCGAGCGCCAACGATGCCGTAGCGGTCCCGGTAAGCCGCGACAGCGCATCCATTTTGGTGCCACGCGACGGCTGCCGACCCGCGCGGCGCCGTGCCGAGAGCTCGAGTCCACGCTCCCCCGCGAGCAACGCCTCGTCAAGCACGGCGCTCACTCGCTCGCTCGCGATTCGATCAGGCCGGCACGCTCGACCAACGCTGCACGCATAGAAACATCCATCGGCCCGATCGCTCGCGGGATCAGCCCAGCGACGAGACGCGGCGCACGACGCGAGCCACTTGCTCCGGTATCCCGCAACACGAATCCCGCCACGCGGGCTCGCAGCACCGCCGCAATGTCCGGGGCATCCTCGAACCCGCGCGCCGCAATCACGCGCGGCAGCAGGTTCACAATGTCGACAAAGTGCGCCTCGGCTCGCCGGAGCTCCGCGGTGAATGGCCCTATGACACGGATCGAAGTGGCGGCAAGGCTTGGTGACAGCTCCAGGTCGTCCCATACTCCTGTCAACTGGGTGGCCCATATCACTGGCAGCGAGAGCCAACATATTTCGTTGGCTGGCATTAGGTTGTTCCAGACAACTATGCTCGCGGGATGACCCTGCCAAGTGAGAGTGTGTGTGAAGACCTTGTTTGGCACTATACGTCGACCGCTGGACTCCGAGGCATCGTGATGAGTGATTCGATATGGGCAACCTCCGCTGCCTTCATGAACGACGCAAATGAAATGAAGACCGGAGTAAACGCCCTCAAGTCAACATTTGCGCGAATTGAGGGATCGCTATCGAAAACGGATCGCGATTTGGTCTCTAGGAGCAGCCTCCTGCGAGGCTCGAGCGTTTTTGATTCGTTTCTCGTCTCCGCATCGGCGCTCCCTGATCTCTTAACCCTCTGGCGGGGTTACGGGGCCGGGCAAGTTGCATACGCGGTTGGACTCGATCGCGCCCGTACGCTAGTCCCGCGCGAGCAGATACCGGGTGATGAGCACCCATGTCCACCCCCTGGCTATCGAGACGGAGAGATTGAGGAGATCGACGATCGTCTTATACGCCTATACGATTCGGATTCGGTTTTCGTTTTCGGTGGGGAATGGAAAGACGTCAAGTATGTTTCCACGACAGGTACACCCGATCATGAAACACAGATCCGCGATTTCATCGCGGAACGGAAGTTCGCGATCGCGCGCGGCGCATTCTTGGTTGATGTCGGACCTAATGTGGACGGCCCGATAAATCACGAAAAGGACGACGGGTTCATCGATGAGCGAGAAGTGAGGATCATCGTGGGACTCAGCCCCGACTGGAAATTTGTAAAATTTCGGGAGGGACGGTTCGGGCTCATCCCCTACATTGAAATGACTGCCGGTGCGGCTGACACCCACTACATTTCGAAAGACGCGCCCACGCTCCTCCCCATCGGCCACGTCAAGATAGGTCCGTCACCAGATCCGGAATCAGCGCTTCGAGCCCTCCGGGTGTTTTTGGACAGCCAGGGCTACGGTTCGACAGAGATTAGTGCCAGCTCGATCCCTTTCCGGTAGTCTCTCGCCTTCTGCATCAACGTCAGGGAACGATCAGCACTTCATAAGCGCGACAAGTGTCGGTCCGTCGAGGTGCGACCAAGCAGTCCATACTCATCGGATTCTCGCATTACCGTCCCACCGCACTTGAACCGGAGCGTAATTTGCACGCGGTGTGTCGTGCGGCCAGAGTCACCCAAGAACATTCCAGAAGCGGATTCCTACGGGCGGGAGTCCCATAGCTAGCTGGCGTGCATCGTAGGCGTCGCCGCCCGGCAGACACTGCGCCACGTCGAGCGCGATGTGAGAGCGTGCCGCGTCGAGCTCTTCGGCGGGCGAGGTCGGGACCGCGCCGAGGGGCTTCACGCCGACGATGCCGCAGGTCAAGGTAGGCCGCAACGGTGCATCCGCTTTCGTGCCACGCGGCGGCAGTCGACCCAGGGGTGCGGTGCCAAGCCCTCGAGTCCACGGCTTTCCCACGAGCAACGCGTGGTCGAGCACGGCACTGGTCCGCGATTCGATCACATGGTCGCGCTCGACCAACGCCTGCTGCATTGCGGCATCTATCGGCCCGATTGCGCGCGGAATCAAACCTGGCCTTAATTTAGTCGCTACCGAATGTGCCCGAAAACTCGCGAATTCCCATGTGTTTAGAGGGAACCGTGCCGATAACTGACTCCAATTCTACTCGGTCAATTTGGGTTCATTCATTAATGAATTTGATGGGTAAACGATGGGCATTTGGACCGCTTTTTGAGAGAGGCCGACTCCCCTGAAAGGATCGGCGACCACAGATGATGTCACAGGCCAATGCTCTTATGGAGATGTGACCTGTTAGCTTGAGACGGCCAGTCTTTGCTCGGGCATCTGGACAGAGAGGAGTCAGAGTGGCGGACAAGCAAGAGGAGGTGGGGTTTCGCAGACCGGCGTCCCGCAGTATCGGGTTCCCAGCCGCGCTGCCGAGCGAGTCTCTCACCTCAATTTTTGTCGCACAGACTGGTCTCGCGGACTCAATCGCGGCAATGATGCCGAAGTTCAATTTGGCTGAGATTGCAAATGCGGCAAGTATTTCGGCGGCCCTCGCGACCGAGAATACCAAGTGGATCTCATCAATTCATGCTTTGATGCGGAAGATTGACGTCACGGCTCTCAGCGGTATGGCGGAGATCTCGCGAAGCCTTGCGGATCAGAACATGCGATGGCTAGCAACCATCCAGCCAGCACTCCCGAAGATCGAGATACCCTCTCTCGCCCCGTTCGTCGCACCTTGGTGGTTTGACGGTTTGCGCGAGATTGTCAACGCGCAGATCAGCGGGGTTCTCTCGGGAGTTGACTGGGATCAACTGCGTCGCCGAATGTTGGTGCCAGAGAACTGGCCGACAGAGTTCGAGGATTATCTTCCGATGATCGAGGAGGCTCTAAACGCCGAAGGTCTTCCCCTGGCGTGGGTGCCGCGGCGCGAAGTCTTCCTCCGGCTTGTCACTGCGACCACGGCAGAAGAACGACTGGAGATTCTGCGAGAGCATCGTGACGAGGTACTCGAGGACTGTGGGAAGATCATAGAGAATCTCGAAGATGACTTTATGGCACCGCAAATCCCGCTTGCACGCGAGGCTGTTTCGGCTTGCAAGGCAGGTCATTGGCGCGTCGCGGCGGTCTCCGCCGTCGTGATCGTCCACTCAGTCGTCGAGAACCTCGAATGGTCAACGAACCCACAAGGCCTGATGAAGAATCACGGGTTCGCGGCTCCCTCGACATTGGAGGAATTGATCGAACGCGCCACACGAGCACCGTTCGTGTCGTTCTACGTGGAGTGGCACCCGAAGTCAGGCAAGCCGCAACCGCGTGGTCTAGCCCGCAACATGGTGTCGCATCGTGTGACCGATACACATTTGGACGAGCACAACTGTCTGATAGCGGTGATGCTCATGGCTTCCCTGATGGAGACCGTAAATCAGCTAGGCCTCGGTCGTCCCGCAGTGGAGGCCGCGTGAAGATCGTCCTCGTAGAGATGGATCATCAAGCAGGAGTGTCCACGTTTTGGCGCACGGACGGCAAGGTAGCCACCTTCGACGGCGACGTCATCTCTGAGACTCCGATAGCGAAGTCTCGCTTCGTACCCGGTGAGTCCTTTTTGTCGATGACCACCATACGGGGCGAGGATCTTCTCTTCGAACTTCCTACAGTGAAGGACCCCTCACCGCTGCGGGCGCGCCCAGTCATCTATCTCGATCAGAACGCGTGGTCCAAGATCGCGACCGCTCTCCACGAACCGGAGAAGTTGAATCCGGATGAAGCCGCTGCAGCAATATGGTTGGCCGATCTGGCTCGTGGCTGGAAGGTGATCTTGCCCTTCTCCGCCGGCACCCTCAGCGAAACGAGCCATTGGTCCGACGATGATCGTCGTTACAAGCTAGCAGTAACGATCTGCGAGCTCAGCCACGGATGGCAGATGCTCGATCCTCTCGAACTCCGCGCGGCAGAGATGCGCTGGATCCTCAGTCAACACAATGGCGCGACGGGCCACCCTCTCCCCTCGGTATGGACGCTCGCGGCCAACGCCGTTTATGGCCAACGACTCCGACCCTACGACGTCGGACCGGACGAAGGCCTTGATCCCGACTCGATCACGAATCTTCAAGCGATCATCGCGATCTCCGGAACAGTAGCGACGATCCTCGACGGTGACCCGATTCCACGCCAAGATCCGAAGGGGTGGGCGGAGCATTGGGCGCAACTGGCAAGTCACGTTGGCACCACCAACAAGCCACGCCATCTCACCGAGCTGGCAGTCCACGGCGCCATCATCGCCGACGCGCGGCACGAACTGGCGCAAGCGGCAGTTGACATCGCAATGGATCCGGAGACGTTCGGCAAATGGCTGAACGGTCCAGCACGCAGGGACATCCGCCGAATGCCCGCTTTTGGTCTTGCGCGCGAAGTGACCTACCTCAAAATCTCCAACTCGCAAGCCAAGTGGAAGCCGAACGACCTCACCGACATCTTCTACATGGTGCAAGCCAGCGGCTACGCCGACGCCGTAGTCGGAGAACGCGGGTTCTCAACACTCGCCCGGTCCGCGCAACAGAGGCTGGGCCGACCCGAGAACTCGTTCTTCTCGCTGACCGATCTGCGTCGAAACAACGTGTTTGACGACGCGCCGGGTCGGCCGCCGCAGTTGATCTAATAACCCTTGCGACCTAGAACGTGCTACGGCTGCGGCCATGAAGGAAGAGACCGTTGCCGTCGTAGGCACCAGTGCCGCGCGGATGCCTATCCCGCGCCTCGCGGAGCAACTCGCTACGTTGCGGCGGCAAGGTGCCGACATCAACGTTGAGGTCGAGAACCTCGTGAACGCACACTCCCTTCATCCGGTCCTGACCCAGCATGCCCGGATTCGGGATCGGGATCTGCGCCAGACTCCTCACCGAAGTGTCCAGCCGCCACTTCGATATCGTCGGCCTCGTCGCCGCGTATTCCGGGCTCGAACCCGTCACCAGATGATCCGGGTCCTCGATCCGCGGCGAACTCCCGTCCCGGCGGTGTACCAAGATCCTCACATGCACCCTGCTCCTCTCCGCCTTCGCCGCGCTCCGCGACCCCGTCTCACCGGGTACTACGACCGGAAAATCGCTCAAAGGAAAACGCCACGGCCAAGCCCTCATCGCCCTCGCCGGGTGCCGGTGTGACGTCCTCTTCGCCATGCTCCGCGACGGCACGCTCTAGGAGAGCGAATTACGCCCTCGGCGCTTGACAACGAGATAGGAGCACCCTTCGAGTTCGCCGAGGACATCACGACCTGACGCTGCGCGGCGAGTTCAGTAGAGAGAACTTGAATCCGCAGCAGTCGTGCACAGACTCCACCTTGTCGGCCAAGGAGTCTATCCAAGCCCAATTTTAGGATCTACCTTCGACACGAGGTCGTCGCTTGAGCGGTCAGTTGCATCGCCCCGAAGACCAGTCTGCGGCTAAGACCCCGATCGAGCAAACTGCCCTATGACGCCGATTTCATCGGAATGCCATGCTTTGGGCATAGTGGAGGAGAACCCTCTGTGAACACTCGCTCAGTTCGGGCAAGGCCTGCGGGTGATTTGATTGTCAAATGCCTAAAAAATATGCTGCCCCAGCGAAACGGTTCCTCGTTGAGCCTCTTAGCTACCAACAAGCCGCTCGCTTTGCCATCGCACCGGCTGCCGTACTGATGGTCATGGGGCTTGTTGCGCCTATGTTCTTTAAGTTCGCTATTGATGAGCAAAACGCCTGGGCCACGCTTGTTCAGGGCGGGGAGACTCTGTCTCGGCACGTCGGTTGGATACTTCCACTCATTGTCGCTGCGCTGCTCGGTTTTATCGCTGTGTCGCTGGCCGGGAACGGCAACCTTGACGCTGTAGAGGCGGACAAAATGCGGAGAAGCCTCGGAGCTATTGGCCTCCTGCTGGCCACTGCGGGTGTTCTCGTCTCGATTTATGTGGGGGTCTACGCGGCACAGTCCGCAGATTGGGCCTTGTTTATTGTGCTGATACCGACGCTGGCTCTGACTAGTTTTCTTGCTCTCTTCATGGGGCGTTACGTCGCCCTTAGCGACCATGAGCAGCTCAAAGATTTGGATCATTGGATGCTCATCCGAAAACAGCGGATGAACACCTTGAGAGCGCGGTCTTTGCGCTCCTCAAGGCTATTGCGGTACTTGCGGTTCTTACAACCCCTGCAGTCCTGGCTGGTGCCCATTCTCACCAATTCGGTCGCGATCGCTCTTGCGGCGTCCATCTCTTCAGTAATCCTGATTCCCGGACCAACCTGGAGCGTTTTCCTCACCATTCTGATTGTGGGCTTCATCGTTTGCTTTCCTTCTCTCCTCTTCGCTTGGTTGGTTCTCACTAATACGCACCTCGACGCGTCTAAGACCCGGTACATGACGTGGGCTCCTCCGCTACTTCTCTACGCGCTCTGGAGCGCGGTGTTCGCCTTCATAATGTCTTCTGAGCTGGACAAGTGGGGCGCTTGGGGAAGCATTGTTATCGGGGCAGGCTGTGTCTTAGTCCTGCTCTTTCCCCGCGAGCGCCAGAATCAATGGTTTCTCAACATCACAGTTAACGGCTTAGCTGCCTCCTCGGCGTACAAACGGTTCGCAGCTCGAGAGGCAAAAGATATTGCGCTTCGCCACGTAATCCTCCTACGTGTCGAGGAAGCCGAACCTAAACCTAGAAGAGGATTGAAGCAGCTTCTGGCACGAATTCGGGAGCGTAGATCGGCGATCCGCTCGGAACCCTAAACGTCGGGACTGCCAAGTTCAGCGCGCGCCGACGGTCCACGAACTACTGATCTTCTTATCTGTCGAGGAGAGAGTGGACCGTAATCGGCCGTGGACGTATCGAACATCAATACTCCGAACTCCATCATGAGCTCGTTTCTGTCGGTGGTAATAATTCGTACGTCGCAACCCCGTTTTGCGGCAGCATCCAGGACATAGCCCGGTTCTCGACTCAACCAGCCGCGTGAATCAGGCAGTAGAAGCGTGATCTGCCGCGACCCCTTGCAGATCTCCACCCAATCCGTCGTCGGCTCCAGAGCGGCTTGTTTCCACGCATGCAAGCGAAATGATCGAGCCCCCTAATTGGTATCAGCACACCGGCCAGCGTAAGAACCCGGCCACCATGACTGTGAACTGTCGAGTGATTTTGAGTCTGTGCGACGGATTGGCTCTTGAGATTGGGCTCATCCGCTCTCGGCTCATCGCGGCATAGACACAACCGGGTAGCTCACCGAAATATGGCAGGACGCGAAGTTCAATTGCGCAACTTCTGCGAGATCGTGCAGGCACGCTGCGGTCAGCGGGTTGCGTCCCTTCGAGTTGTGGAATTTCTCGAGACCGGATAGTCAACTAAATTCACCGTCTGGTTACCCATTCCGTCGTCGGGGTCGGGAGATTGGGTCTGGGTACCCCATAGGCGCGGCCTTCAGCGGCCAGCCGCTGCGCTACCTCGATCGCGGCGCGAACGCGAGCGGCATCGAGCTTCTGTGCCGTCGAGTCCGGTGCAGCGCCGAACGGCCGAGCGCCGATAATCCCGTACCGGTCCCGGTAGGCAGCGATCGTGCACGCGTGCTGCCGCCACACCGCGGATGCCGACCCCCGCGGCGCAACGCCGAGGGCTCGAGTCCACGGCTCCCCCGCGAGCAGCGCCTCGTCAAGCACGGCGCTCGCTCGCGACTCGATCAGGTCGCTACGCTCAACCAACGCCTGGTGCATGGCGGCATCCATTGGCCCGAACGCACGCGGGATCAGCCCGGCGACCAGGCACGGCGCGCGACGCCACCGTCCCGGGACACGACCGCTGCTACTCGGGCTCGCAGGACCGCCGCGATGTCCTGGGCATCCTCAAACCCGTGCGCCTCAACCACTGTTGTCACCGGGCTTCCTCCCTGCCAGCACACCCGCGTCGCGGAGCTTGCGCCATTCGGTGATCTGCGAGGACTAGATCCCCTGTTCCCGCAGATACGCGCCGCCCGCGCTGTTCTGAATGGCGGCCTCGTAGGCCGCCAGATGATCAAGTTTCTGTGCCGGGGTGAATGACCGTCTCGAGGTCAGACCGCCGGCTCGGGGTCCGGGACTACTCATATGGCTATCGTCGCCCGCGGCGATCAAAGACGGGCTGGACATCGTGGGTGATTTCCTGGTTCACGCCCTTCGTCATGCGGCGGACTTGCTGTTAGCTACTGACCTCACCCAACCCTGACGGAGGGGATGCGGGGACTCAGCCTCTCAACCGGACCGACCATCAGCCAGCGCACCCAGATTGACGCCAAGTGTCTCCTCGACAAACGCGATGGACTTGGGCTGGGCATCAAGTGATGCCCGTACGAGCTGCGATGTGAAAAGCCCGCTTCGTGGTAGCCATTTGGCGCCCTGCCTGTCGACTGTTGCTACCCAATCCACTGCAACTAGGTACTCACAAATCGCGAAGTCACTGGCGTCGTGTGCAATATTCGGCTCAGCGAGTTCACATTCGGCAAGCAGGATGCCTTTGCTCCGATAATCGACGTATGGAACTGCCGGTGACCGCACGACGCCCACACCCACGTAACCCGCACCTTTGAGATAGGCGACGACCACGTCACCTACTTCGAGCCCGCGAATTGGATCACTCCACTTTGGATCGCCACCGGCGGCAAGAAATCCGAACTGTCGGCAATCATCCCAGTTGCGGGTCTCACCCTCGCCAACATTGATGTAGTAAATACCGTTTTCGAAGTCGAAACGTGCGAGTCTCTTGTGGAACGTATCCGGTGGTCGAAATCGGCCGACATATCGACCAGACGCAACATTGGTAAGTGTCCGGCCCAACTTCCAAATAAGCGTGGTCTCAACCATCAGCGCTTCCTCAGAAGTGAGCCCTTTGGCGATAATCCGAATAATGGGCTCCAGCCCTTCTTTCTGGATCGCCTTGATACGGGCAACCTTTACAGAATCACCGACATCTTGAAGGTGCGCGTGGCTCCGAGACCCTGTTCCTTTGCCGTAGTAGAACTCTTCGAAGTTGCGCGGATCAATGTACACGTAGACGTAAAAGCGATCGGTCACATTCACAGTATTCACCCTTCCCGTTATAAGCCACGACCTTGCACACATCCGATGAGGAAACTGACGCCGAGTGGTGATGAGGGGCTCGTTGCAGCTGTCACGTCCCCCGTCGTGGTGGAAATTCTCGACACCGTATATTCAACCAAACTCACGATCTGGTTACCCACCCCGTCGACTGGGTCGTGAGAGTCGGCCTGGGTGCCCCGTAGACTCGGCCTTCTGCGGCGAGCCGTTGCGCTGCGGCGCGCTGTTGCGCTGCGGCGAGCGCGGAATGAGCGCGAGCGGCATCGAGCTTCTGTGCCGTCGATTCCGGTACCGCACCAAGCGGCCTGGCGCCAACGATGCCGTAGCGGTCCCGGTAGGCCGCGACGGTGCATCCGTTTTGGTGCCATGCAACGGCTGCCGACCCGCGCGGCGCGGTGCCGAGCGCTCGCGTCCATGGCTCCTCCGCGAGCAGCGCCTCGTCGAGCACTGCGCTCGCTCGCGACTCGATCAGGTCGCTGCGCTCAACCAATGCCTGGTGCATGGCGGCATCCATTGGCCCGATCGCACGAGGGATCAGCCCGACGACAAGGCGCGGCGCGCGGCGCGCTCGCCCCGCACTGCCGTCCCGAGACACAACCGCTGCCACTCTGGATCGCAGTACCGCCGCGATGTCCTGGGCATCCTCGAATCCGCGCGCCGCAACCACGCGCGACAGCAGGGTCACAATGTCAACAAAGTGCGCCTCGGCTCGCCGCAGCTCCGCGGTGAATGGCCCGAAGGCATCCGAGTGGACGACCGCGTCGGCCTGGCCCGGCGAGAGCCCGCTCGCCCGCACCACCGACACCCACCGGGTGTGCTGCGCGGCCGCCGCGATGGTCTCGTACTCCGCCGCGAGTTGCGCCACCGATCCCCACGCGTCCTGTTCCGCCGCGATGGTCTCGTGCGCGGACAGTTCGGCACCGACGTGCTGCAGAATGCCGAAGAGGATGCTGCGCGCCGTCACGTCGCCATCGTCACCGGGGCGCGGCCCCACGTGGGCGACATCGGGCCGGTCGACAGCGACGTAGGCGGTGTTCGCTTCGCGTCCCCGCGTCATCGAGACGTAAAGGTTTTCTCGCGGCATGGTCGGCGCGACGACGACGTGCGCGGTATCAGTCGTGATTCCCTGCGCCCGGTGCGAGGTGACCGCGTAGCCCAGCTCGACGTGATCGCGCACATACTCGGCGGGAAGCAGCACCGTGCTCCCCCACCGCCGACCGTGCCGCCGCACTTCAACCGACCCGTTCCGATGCACTTCGATCACGGCCCACCGGTCGCCGTTGCGTACCCACGTTCGCGACGCATAGAGCCGCCGATCATTCCGGCGCGTGATGACCGTGTCACCCACAGCGGCCCGGGTTCCGTCATGTAGCGCGACTTCGCGCAGCGCATCGACCTGACCCTCCAAAATAAGTTCCGTTCGAGCACGCACGTTCAGCGATGCAACCGCCTCGTTGGAGTCGCTGATCAGCACGGTCTCCTTGCCCGCTCGGGTATCTGCGCGCCAGGCCTCGTAGGCGGCATCCGCCATCGCCTCGGTGGTGCCGTCGCGCAGTCGGTCGTGCGCGCCGTACAGGTCAATCACCTCGGGGCTGCCCTGGCGAAGCCCGAGGGATGCCGCCTTCTCCCACTCCTGCACGAAGCGGTGCACGTCGATGAGTTCGGGCGCGTCCGCTCGATCGTGCACCAGCATCGAAAACGCGCCGCCAGCATCGACCGACTGAAGCTGGGCGTAGTCGCCCACCAGCAGAACTTTCGCGCCGGCATTCGCGGCCAGCGCGGTAATCCGATCCAAGGGCAGCGTGCCCGCCAGCGAGGCCTCGTCGATGATCACGAGCTGCCCGGCCCGGAACGACTCTCCGTGGTCGAGATGGGTCTGCCACCATTTCGCCAGGTTCTCAGTCGTGATTCCGAGGTCCGTCGCCAGCACCGTCGCGGCGGCCGCCGAGGGTGCAAGGCCGACCACAGACCCCGCACCGTGCGCCTCCTCCCATGCCAACCGAAGCACACACATGGCCGTCGTCTTGCCTGCGCCAGCCGGCCCCACGAGCACATCAATCACTCGACCCGAGCCGACGATCGACAACAGCGCCGCGAGCTGGTCGTCTGCGAGCACTCCCCCGCCCGGCAGCTTCGTGCGGGCAGCCGACCGCAGCATTGCCGCCGCGACTCGTGGCCCGGTCGCATCGTTTCCGCGCTCGAGCAGCCGCGTCTCCGCGTCGAGCAACTCGGTCGAGGTAAACACCGTGGAGTGCTTCGGGCGGAAGATCGACGTGCCGTCGTCACGTCGGAAGGCGGCAGGGCTCAAGGCAAGCTCGGGAGGCGTGATGCGCAAGGACGCGCGCTCGGCGGCATCCGTTATGAGCCCGACGACCGCTTCTCGATCGGATGTCGACGCGAATCGGTCCGGCATCGTTTGGCGTGCAGCCTCGGCCGTGAGGTTCCAGTGCCGCCAGGTTGCGCGCTTCTCGCTGACGGCCGTCATCACGCTCAACGCCAACGCATCAATCCCCTCGCGCGGCACGTCTTCTGCGCGCAGCATGCGCGCAGGCGGGTGAGCGGATGCCGCACTCGCCAACGCCGCCGCGTCGCGCCCAAGCACGAGCCTGGCGCGTTCTCGCCACGCCGCCGTAAGCTCCGCGAGTGAGTGCACTTGTTTGACCGGCCGGGTGGAAAGCGTGGCCTGCGCGCGCAGCTTCATGATGGTCACAGGGTTCGGACGACGCCCGCGGCTCGCCACGTATGCCTCGATCAACCGGTCGGTCTCCACATCGATGTGTCGGGACCTCGACGAGAATTCTGCAACGAGCGCTTCTGGAACGACGCTGATCGCCCATGTGGGATGACGATCCCGGCCCCGCTCCCGCTTCTCCCACTGCACGCCAAGCGATCGCGTGAGCGCGTCAGCGAACAGGGTCTCGTGCAGTTCGGAGAGCGCCACCACGGCCTCGTGCATCGGCCGGCCATCGAGCGAACGCCACTTGCCGTCGAGCACGGTCTGCACCTTGTTGCTGATCACGACGTGCGTGTGCAGATGAGGGTCGCCGGCCCGACTGTCGAAGTGATCGAAGGCCGTCGCGATCAGGCCGGTCACATCCACTTGCGCAACGGCACCGCCCTGCGCCGTCGTGCCGGTCCGCGTCGCCGCGACCTCGCGCTCCATGAACGCGATCACTTCGGCAACCGCCGCGTGGTGTGCCTCCGCGATGCGCGCCTGCATGGGTGCGTCGGCAATACCCCAGAGCACACTGGCCGACTTCGGAATGGAGAACGTGAAGTCGTAGCCGGCGACGGCGCGACGTCGCTTTTCGGCGGGCTCCTCCTTAGCGGATGGCGACGCAGCGGATGCGCCCTCGCTGTGGTCGTGCTCGACACCGTCCTCACCCCGAGCGGCGGCGGCTCGGGCTGTGGCGGTCCGATAGACCGGGTACGCCCGCCCGAGGGCCTCGCCAGTGACTGGGTCGCGACCCAACCCGATGAGCAACTGCAACTGTTCCTCCGTAACCACGTCGCCCTCGACAACGAGACCACCGAGGCCCGGAAGTCCGCTGCCCATCCACCGGCCCGGCGGCGTGCCCTGTGCGGTGTAGTAGCGGGTCAGCGGCGTCGATAGCGAGCGATTTCCGTCGCCGGCGGCCACGGTGCGCAGCAGATATTTGTACCCGTCGCCGGCACTCATAACCCGCATCGACACCGTCACCGTGCCCACCTCCGCTTTCATCACGGAGGTGCGCCGCCTCGATCTGCAAGAGGCGTGGTGGCCTGGGGAGTTCTACGAGAACTGCTCAGTCTGAGCCTTGAGGACTGGCGCCTTGCGCAGCAATTCGCGGTACGCCTCGGCCGTGTCGAGAGCCGCGACCATCCGATCAACCAGCTTCGGACGATAGACGAACTGGCCGAACGCGGGCGAGTACAAACAGAACCCATCCGACTTCGGCAGCTGCTCCATCGAGCCGCTCCTCACTGGCCCAATCTCCCATCGCTTACGCACCGCGGTGAAGTCATTCACTCCAAATTCGAAGGGGATGCCCGCTTTCACAGCAGCAGCGGCAGCACTCGGGAGGACTTCATCCCCATGCGCAGCGTCGCGGTACTTCTCCGCGACGATCACGCTGCCTTGTTGGCCAAGGAGATCGTGAAGCTCGTCCTCTGTGAGGTCGTCCTGCCTGACAAAGTTCAGTGCCATGTCCGCTTCGGTCTTCGGCCCCTTCATGGGCAGGAGGAGCAGACGGT
Organism: Cryobacterium glaciale; assembly: GCF_004402535.1. GTDB lineage: Bacteria > Actinomycetota > Actinomycetes > Actinomycetales > Microbacteriaceae > Cryobacterium > Cryobacterium glaciale. The sequence continues at coordinate 30,175 of NZ_SOEY01000026.1, forward strand.
AGGCGTATCGCTCGTCACTGCGGACATCTTCTGTCAGCCTGCCCTGGAACTCCGAGATGAAGGTTAAGACCGATTGAGGTAGCCCTCTGCGCAAGTTGCGCTGCTCGTCGTAACGTGCGGGGCTGAGCGATTGCACGAAGACCGGGAACTTCAATTCGCTGCCGAGCGTCTCGGCTTCACCAAAGCGACGAACAAGCTCGGCCTCGAAATTGATGATGCAAGCATGCGCTTCCGCTGCGGTTGCGACGAGGACGGAGTCTTGGAACCGGTGCTCGACATGGTTGCGGAGCCCAATGAAGAACTCGATGTTAGCTCGGATTGGATCACTCTCCTTGACCTCGAACTTCAAGCACTGCGCAAGGTCCCAAGACTTCTTTGAGCCGTCAGGGTTGCGCTTGAAGGTACGGCGATTGTCGTTCTCGCGGTAATAGATCTCGGCCTTACGCCGCATACGGTCGGCATGCATGAGGTTCTGCCAGGCAAGGTGGATGTGGACGATGAAGTCGGAAAAACTCCGCCGGTCTCCTGGCCTGTTGTAGAAGTCGATCGCGACGAGAGCCTGTCGTCGAGCCTCATCCAGTGTGTGCCTCCATGCGGGCGGACGCGCCATCTCGGTCAGTCTTCCTCGGTCAAAGGTTTGACCGGTGAGAGGAAGTTGCGCAGAAGCCTGAGCCGCTCGAGAATCTCGTCATAAGTGACGATGGTCACGCTGCGAGAGTTCGCACGGTAGAGTTCGAACGACTTCTGCCTTGCCGGATCGTCGGCCGAGGGGGTGCGTCCAGCAACGACGAAGCAGGAAACTGCGTAGGACTCCAGGTCCCACTGCCGGGAGCTTTCCTTCAACCCAAGAAGGCTCTTGGTCAGGTTGTACGCCTGGTCGAGCACCTGAGTGACCGCACCGTTCAACTCCTTCGATGGGCCGTACACGCCCTGTCGATACTCGCGAGCATCAAGCAGTTGCGTAGTTGGCTTCTTGATCTCCACCAAAGCGACGTTGTTCGTGAGCGAGTTCTTGAACAAGTAGTCGGCGATCTTGTCGCCGCTTCCCGACAGCCCACGACCACCGACGCTTGCCCCGGAGCGAACGCTGACCATCGGCACGCCAAAGACCTGCTGCAGCGCAAACGCGTTGTCGTCGAAGAAAGTTTGCCAGTAGCGCTCGGTCTTGCGTTCTCCCAATGAATCCGCGTACGCCTCGATAAGACGATCAAGACTGACAAGCTCGATGTCACGCTTGAGCTGCTGGAACTTCTGAGGTGAACTCGCTGCGATCGCTGCCGACTCGGAAGCAACTGCACCAATCAGAGCGTCACGCTCGACTTCACTCAGCTCCTCGATTCCGTCAGCTGCCAGAGCAATTACACGCGAGTCTGGATGTCGCCCGAGAGAGAACTCCATTGCCGAGAGACCAAGCGTCGCAGCGAGGTCGTTGTGAACGAGGACATCCTTCACTCGGCCTGCGGCTCGATTGCCGCGGTCATTGATCCGGCCTATCTCGGACCAGATGGCGGCGAACCGCGACAGGCCGAGGATGAACTTCGTGCCGTCGATCGTGGCGCTGTTCCCGTCGGCAAAGACGATCTCGTCGCACGGAGTGTTGGCTTCGATCAATCGGATGAGTCGATTGCAGTCCTGGAGCAAGCCCAAGCCGTAAGCGAAGTCCTTTACAAACCCCGGGGCCAGCGTCTCAAGGATCGACTCCAATTCGGAGTCTTCGTAGTAGTCCTCGAGGAGCGATGTCTCCAAGGTGAGCGTGCAAACCTGCTCATACTTCGGCCCGAGGTACCCACTGTGAGTCGCGAGCGTATTGATGGGATGAATCTTCACGACTCCCGACTTGGGATCGAAGTCCACCAGCTTCACTCCCTCAGACAGGCGTTGACTCGCTGCTGACTCTTCATCAGGCGTCACCGCCGGGATGAAGTATGCCTCGACCCGGCCAGTCGTCGCTGCGGTCCGGACGTCGAGGCGACCGTTGTCAGTCTGGTCATTCCCGAATCGAGCCACGCTTGACCTCAGTTCCCTTCTGCAGCGGGAGTCAGTGCGTCCAGAATGTAAGTAACGCCGAACGCGCGCACCTGACGGAACTCTTGGCGACTCGTGCCGAAGTCGAACCAGCCGCCATCGGCCTTCTGGAAGATGTCGAGACCACGCCCAAGGTTGATCCGCCAGCCTCTGTCCGTACGGATCCAGCGGTCGTGGCCGCCAGGATCCTTCGCCATATCAACCTTGATGCCCTGCTGCGCCGCGCCCTGCACGATGTCGCTGAGCATCCGAAGCTGTTTCGGCTGGTTTTCGGGGTCAGCGTCAAGAACCGTAAAGAGTCGGAAGGTCACCTCATCGGCCGGGTCCTTCGCCGCCGCGATCGCGGCGAGCAGCTCGACGAGGTTACGTCCCTGGTGCGCCATGCGGATGTAAGGGTCATGAAGCTCAATCTCGATGGCGCCGGCCAGGTACGGCATGAGCAGCGTGTCGTAGGAAACACCGCGCTGATTCTCTTGGAAGTCTCGCTGACCTTGGAAAAGCTCCTCCTTCCCAGGTTCCACTTGCGCCACAGTAGCGACAGTGGAGGGACCGACACCCGCTACGAATGGAACACCTTCGTGAGCCGCGTCCGTTGCCAGTTCCCCGGATGCGCGCCGGTGGTAATTTCCCGGATACTCTTCCTCCTCGAGCGTGGTGACGTTGGACCATTCCCCGGCCATGCTGTTGTAGCCGAAGTTGACCGGCGCCATGGTCGAGTCCATCCGCAGGATCTGATCCTTGACACGCTTGCGGCCTTCAATCGCGAAGCGCAGCAGCTCCTCGATCTGCTCAGCGGTGGCATCACCGTGAGGGTATATGAGCTTCATGAGTCCAGAGAAAGTCTTGTGGATGGCGTCACGGTCGCGAGTCGAGATGTCCGACCCCAGCGTGAAGTGGTGCTGGTAGCGGTCCGAATAGTCGAGGTTGCGCATGGACTTCAGCACTTCTGCAATGTAGTCAACGACAAACCCATACCCGTCCGAGAACATCTCACTGCGGATCGTGTCGATCTCCCACCCGGGGATATAGAAGTGAAGACGGTCGAGGTATGCCGGGTCGTGGTAGCTCTCGGGCAGTTCGTCGAAGAGATCGGAGTGCTTGAGCATGTACGGCACAGTGTGCGACGTGTTACCGACGAACACCATCGACGCCTCCGCCCCAAGGGTCTCCACACCGCGGGAGAATGACTTGTTCGCCATGTAGTTCTTCATGATGTCTACCAGCGCTTTGTCGGTGCGCTTCTTTTTGCCCGCGAACTCGTCAAACGCGACAACGTCCCAGTACCCGACGAGGCCGAGGCGACCGTTCGCGTTGTTCACGAACAACTTTGGGACGCTCACCTCACCGCCTGAGATCAACATCCCGTGCGGCGAGAACTCCGAGTAAATGTGCGACTTGCCCGTGCCCTTGGGACCTAGCTCGACGAGATTGTAGTTGCGTTCGACGAATGGAATCAAACGCACCAGTTGCAGCAGCTTCGCGCGTCGACCAAACATTTCGGGGTTGAACCCGATCGACTGGATTAGCAGGTCGATCCACTCGTCAGTGGTGAACTCGGCCCGTGACGCGAGGTAGCCAGCGTAGTCGAAGTTCGACATCTGAATCGGCTTGAGCGATCCGAGGATCCATGGCGAGACCCGCGCATCATCGGAGTGGAAATACTCAACATCGCACAGGCACCAGACCCCGCCGACGAGCATCTTCTGGTGCGCGTTGACGGTAGCTGAATCGACGACGACACTGCTGATCCCGAGGTTCGCGAACGAGGCCTGATAGACGTCATCCTTCTCGTTCAGCGTGACGCTGACCTTGTCGATGATTCGGTAGCGCCCGCGCTCCTTGATCTTTGACTTGACCAACTCTGACTCGTTGCGATGCACATAGTGCTGGGCGAGGATGTCGCGGACGCGGTCGATGCCCGCTTGAATCGTCGCCTCGTCGTCGGATGCCGCGTATTGGCCGAGAAGGTACTCCAAAACGTATGACGGAACGATCGCGTTGCCCTTGACCGCCTTGACGAGGTCCTTGCGAACCACCGCCCCTGCGAAGTGCTCGTTGATCTTGCGGTCCAGCTCGCTCGGCTGCGCGCCACCCCCAGGGACCGCCGGTGCGAAAGGCTCCTCTGCAGGCGCTGCCGGAGAAAGTTCAATGTCGTCGCTCATCAGCAGTCCTTAGAAGTCGAAGTCCGAGGTGAAGGAACGCTTGATCGTGTACGGCGCGCTCTTGTACTTCTTCCAGGAGCCAGTACCCGGGATTGGCTGTTCGAGACGGAACTCGATTGCCTGGTTGTTGGCCTCTTCCGCGTCCTTACTGAGCAGCAGTCGCACAGTCTGGAACCGGTCGCGCCCTTCCTTGCTCTCGGTATCGAACAGCAGCTCGGGTTGGTTCGAGATCAACATGTCGCCGAAGTACAGGCCCGCCCGCAGATTCCGAGCCGTGCGCTGGTCTGTCACTGGCATCGACTGGTACAACTTGATCACGACCTGGCCGGTGGTTACCTTGTTAGTCTCTGGGTGGATGTCCACGTTGACCGGCTCGACCGTATCAGAGCGTCCCTTGTTGATCGTGATCACCGGAATCACGATTTCCTGCAAGGACGCACCACCATGCACGAATTGGAACCCGGCGCCAGGCTTAACGATGCGACAGATCGAGTTTGGGATCTGGACTTCAAGATCGCTAATGAGTCCAAGCTGCTCGGGTAGGAACTTTCGGAACGCCGGGTCATCCTTGAGGCCACGCCCAAGCACGTAGCGACGGTTCTCGACCATGATTGCGTCGCCCTGCGGCTTGACGGTGAGGTTGAACTGCGGTGGCAGTTTGCTCTCTTGGTAGAGGAACCCATGGTCGGCCGTGACGAAGATGTTCGTCGCGTTCGCGCTGGCGAGCGCTTTCACGATCCCGACGAGTTCCTCAATCGCATCGGCGGCGGCCTTGAACGTACGGTGCTCGGAGACCGCCTTGTCACCAGTCGCATCGATGGTGTCGTGGTAAACGTAGAGCACCTGGTTCGCCCCGTAGAGGTCACGCCGTTCAGCGGGCTTCATCTTCAAGAAGTCCTTGGCCTGGATGGCGGTTCCACCAACGGCAGCGAGGATCTTGCTCCGGTTGTTCGTGCCGTCCGAGCGCTGGCCATCGACCAGTACCGGGTCACCGTTTTCTGAGTGCGCGAGCGTCTTGTGCGGTAGCAGCGATGCCATCCCAAGCTGGGTATAGCTCGGGAGCACCCCGATCATCGCCTCGATCTCGGCTTCGAACTTGTTCTCACCACGAATGCGTGAGTGCAGCTCGTGGGCGACCTCGTACCGCATGGCATCCGAGATCACCACGACGGCCTTCTTCCGTCCGCCGCGCACAATCGGCGCGACGTACTGGCTGTAGAACGAACTCTGCGAGATTACCGAGGGCGTCCTCCACCGCTCCACCACATCTACCTGGCTCTGCCAACTCGTGCCTAGCTTGAACAGGAAGTCGGTGACGTAGGCGTTCTCGACCTGCTCGGTCAGCATCTCGAGCGGCTGCTTGAACTCCGCCGTCTGCACCGCGTACGTGTACTGGCGGTACAGCTGGTCAATCCGATAGAGGTCATCGCGGTATCGAGTGATTCCCTCATCGAAGCTGGACACGTCGAGCCGGGTGGACCTGATCGCCGGGATCAGCTCCGCAGCAGCGCTGAGCGCGGCATACAGTGTTGCGTAATCTTCGAACCACACGCTGTCACGGCGTCGAGTTCGGATCGTCTCGGCGAGGTCGCGAGCTGACATCGTCTGGGCAGAGATTCCGCCGATCAATCGACGGATGATCTCCTTCTCGCCCGCATCGAAAGTGTCCGTGGCGACAAGATCAATCAGCGACGCCGAGGATGCTTCGTCGGCGTAGTCAAGGTCCTTCTCAGCCTGCTTGGCAAGCGTCTTCAACGCGCTGGTGCTCTGTCGGTTGTCGCGGAAACTGCGGAAGTCGATCTCGAGGTTGCGTGCCGCGTTCGACGTCGACGCGGCGAAACCACCCTGGGCTTGCTTGAACATCCAGAGGACACAACCGGCCATGCTCGGCGAATCAGATTCGTAGCCGTAGATCTTCTCCGCTCCACCCCAATGAAAGTTGGCCAGATCCTGCTCGACGAGTGCGTCGTAGCCGGAAGCCTCATCGCTTGCGTGCTGGATCAAGAGTGTGCGAGTGAGTTCCGAGAAGCTGTGTTCCTTCTGCCCAAGCACGACGGCGCACATCTTGGCCTGCACCGTAACAAGGTCTTCTCCGTCGCGGAGCAGGGCTTTGAGCTTGGCTACCGACTTGGCATTGCCGAAGAACGTTTTGTGCGCAGCGATCAGCTCGTCGGCACCGGGTGCGGCGATACCGAGATCTGTCCGCATCAGCGCACCTCGGTCGGCACTAAAGGCGCCGTATGCCAACTCCAAGTCGAGCAACCAGTTGTCTGCCCCCTCGGCCACGAAACCAGGGCGATACAGCAAGAACTTCGCTGATGGCTCTTCCCGCAGCACCCGGTACTTGATCGCAAACTCATCGTTCGCGACGCGCAGCGCTGTCACGTCGGGCGGAGTCTGCGCGTCGAGATCGTCGGCGTAGCTGCCATCAGGGTCGCGCCAGATCACCAGCCTGTGCCGGTCGAACCGTGCGGCAAGGTGCTCTTTGATTGAAGCCACTTTGCTCACTCTGCAGCCTCCAGCCCAGTGATCTTCTTCAACGCCGGGTAGAACTTCGGGTAGTTCGCCTTCACACCATCGTCGAGGTCGATCGCGGGCTGCTGGGTGGCCAACGGATAGAGCACGTCGTGCTCGTAGTCACGCAGCTCCGCGAGTACTTTGCGGAGCTGGTCGGCGTCCTTCTGATCCTTCGGAGCACCATCGCGAGCCGCGCCGTGTTCAGCGTTGGCAAGCGCAACCTCTAGCTTGGCGCGATACTCACGCAGGTACTCATTGAGAACCGTCGACACCGTAGACGGGGTGTAACGGTGCATATAAATCAGCGCATTGAAAGAACCCTTCGGGCTTGAAAACATCCAGTAGATAGGACGCTTCTTGTACCGCTGTACGTGATCGTCGTAGAACTTGGATTTGCCCGCCTTCGTGATGAAATATTCACGCAGGGTCTTCACCCCCAGTGACTCCTCAACGAAACGCAGGTTCTCCTCGAAACGCTCGGAACCAAACGCTGCTCGGAGGAACTGGCGGAACCGCTCCACAATGTCGTCCTCGAACCATCCATCGTCAACGAAGGGGATCACGTTGTCCGCGTCTGGCATGAATGACGGGGCGGGAACCTTAGTGAGGTAGTCCTTCAACGTCGTACCCTGGTCAGCGAGGATCAAACCCGGCGCGTCAAGGCTGTAACGCCCGAACATGCAGCCAACTGCGAAAGAAACGAGGTCACGGACTGCGTCGTCACGCTGCACGTTGCGCGCCTGCTCAGAGGGAAGTCCAAGGTAGGTAAAGCTCGGGTTCACGGCCAGCGAGACACGATTCATCGGCGCCGCCTCAACCTCACCATCGAAACCAAACAGCTTTGCGAAGTGGAGGTCATTCTGCTGTTCGATCAAATGCAACTCTGTGACCCATGCTGACCACGTGTTCTGCGCATCATCGATAGCCGCAGGAAGCGAAGGCCCTCGTCCGACAAGCGGACTCGATTCGAAGTCCCATGAGCGCTCCTGAGCGGTCCAGTCCTTTTGGGAAAGTTCAACCGCACGAGTAGCGGCTGTCCGCACAGTGTTGCGCGCATTGTCCGCTGGCGCGGGAACCGCACTGAGGTAACCAGGATGAAGGTTCATCGTCGGGTTGAGGCCCGCGAGAACCTGCTTCACAGACGACGAGTTCAAGAGCGCGAGCGTGTAGTCGTCGTCCGTCGACTGACAAAGTCCTGCGGCAGCGTCGAAAAGGTATCCAGCCTCGACTTTCCGAAATGACGGATCATTCGTCGTCACGACTGTCCAGGCGATGCTTGGCTTGAAGATCCGGTCGAGATTGAAGTTGGTCGCGCGCACACGGGAACCGTCGTCCGTCAAAGTTGTCTGGATGAGATGCCCGTCCTTTTCCCAATTGACTACTGCCTCCAGATTTCCTGCCCACCTCCGAAAATCGCCACCTTTCGCGTATGGGAACCAGCGCATTCCCGACGTCTTGGCACTTGCTCTGTCGGCATACCCGAAGCCAATCCTTGAACGGGACGTCTCCCACCACTGCCGAACGAACGTCGCATTGTCTGCGGTGACGAGACCCTTTGCCGCGCGAGCGGTTGTGTCTAGCGAAGGTGCGGTTCTGAAGGCTTCCAGCAGAGTGGCAGGAAACCAGTAGGCCAGTGGCGCCCCGGGCAACGCGATGAACGACCGCGGTTGAACCCGGTAGAGTTCCTGGTCCGCTAGACCCTTGATCGCAATGCGAGCGGAAGCCGCCTTCTCTGCTTCGTTCCTGCCATCGATCAGGCGGAGATATACACCTTCATTCGCCTGCCCTCGCCCCATCTGGAGCACGAAGGCCGTTGTCGAGACTACCGAACCGCCAATCGAGTCGAACGCGCGCTCACCAAGATGTGCCATCGTGGTCGGGGGCGCGTCCCGGAGAAGCTTCGCTCGGAGCTTCTCGAAAGACGCCAGGAACATCCATGAGTGCATGGTGATCATTGCGACCAGCCCCCCATGGGAGCTCACCAAGTTCTGGCACCGCTCGATGAACATGGCGAAGAGGTCAGCCTTCGAATCGGGGTAGCGATCCTGCGCGAACGCTACGAGCATCGCAGCCATATTCTTAGAGCCCATGTACGGAGGGTTAGCAACGGCGACGGAATACCTCGCCGTGAGGTACTCAGCTTGAGCAAGGACTCGATTCGCCCATTGGATTGCATCGGACTTGAGAATGTCACCGTTATCGTTGAGTGACTTCAGATGCGTCGCGAGGCTGAAGGTCAAAGCAGGGTCAGGCTGCAGGAGCGACCCGAACGTGTCAGCCTCATCGAACTGATTCCAGAAGGCTTCTTCCTCTTGACGGTTACCTCCCCGTCTTGCGAGGAATTCCAGCGCCTCAGGGCCGAACGACATGGGCTCGATCACGCAGATTCTCGGCTCAACTTGCTTGTTGAAGAAAGCCCGTTGTTTGGCGCGCGCCTTCATTGTGAGCGCGAACGCGGCGAGCGAACCCGCGCGCGGGTCGATCTCGGTGCCGTGGAGATTGTGAGTGAGAATTAGGCCGGGAATTTCGGAGGGCGCATAACCCTCTTCCTCATATATTGCGTAGAGCAGGTCGAAGGCGTAAGTAAGCATGTGGCCCGAGCCACAGGCCGGGTCGATCACCGTTAGTTCTTCGGGCTTGCTGATCTTGAGAAATTCGGGATCGTCGTCGGCTGGAGCGATGTAGTACTCCATCTGGTCGACGAGACGTGAGGACGGTCGGTTCAACATCCACAAGCGACCGACGGAATTTTCGACGAGATAGCGGACGATCCAGTGCGGGGTGAAAAGTTGGGTGGCCGCGGGGATCTCCTCTGACCCTGCGAGCTTGCGCGCCTTGCCCTTTGCCTTGAAGCCGTCAAAGACTTCGTGTTTCCGCTCGGAAACATAGAACTGGTAAAGCCAACCGATCACCTCGACGTCGTTGCATACATCTTCGGTGAGGACCTCGCGTGCGCGCGCAAGTATCGCGCCGTCGGCGAGCAAGTTCGCGGGCACGAGCAGCTCGGTGTAGTCGCCCTCGCGCTCGAACATGAACGGCATCGGCTTGTGCCAGTGGCGGCAGTACTCGGTGAGGAGCAGCGCGTAGGCCTCACCCTCAGCGTCGGTACTGCGACGTGTGCCGTCGAGGAGGCCGATGATCGCGTTGGCCGTGCGGCTGGTCGTCACAACATCAGTGTCAAGGTTGCCGCGCTTGGCATCGGAGAGGATCTCAGGCTGCCCGTGCGCTTGCCCCTGAGCGGGTGAGACGACCCCAGCGTCGGTATAGCCGCGGGCATCCATGAAGCGCAGCGCAATGATGCGGTTGAACCAGGTGTAGGCGACCTTGTCGACAATATTCTGGCGGCCGTGGCGTCCGATCTCGGCTTCGAGCTTCTTGACGATTTCGGCTCGCTCGCTACGCGCGATCGATCCGACGGCGAGCACGGCGGTTGTTTGTGCGTCGACCGCGTTGATGAGTTCGCGACGGGCCCAGGTGGCGAAGCGCTCTAAGGGTTTGGTGTCCATGTATCTCTCCTAGAGCGCGATGCGCTTGTTGTCGTTGATCGTGGAGAGCAATGTCTCGCGGAGCTGGTCGAGATAGCGATCGACGTCGTCCGCGTTCTCCAACACCCGGCCGGCTCCCGGCAGTGCAAGGCGCTTGATTGCGATGGTTTGCTTCGATGGGGCTGGCGCCGGTGCGGGGTGGGTACCCGCGCCCGCGCCGGGTGTTTCTGGCAGTTCCTGCGCCGGTGCTGCGGCGACGAGTTCGTCCAGGATCTCCGGATAGGTCGTGTCCGCGAACGTTGCTGCAACATTCCGAATGACCGGGATCTGTGTCTCACGTTGCACCCGGGCAAGTACGGCGAGCGCCTTACTTGTGACCGATCGCTGCGCGGCGTCGGATGCGTCCAAGAACGCCTTGCTAGCGGGCACCTGTTCCCAGCGTGCGTTGATCTCCCCTGTCGCTTCTGCTCGCTGGTCGTCAACGATGGCGGCGATCTGACCTTCGAGCGCGGAGACGGCGGTGCCGAGTTCGCTGATCCTGGCGCCACGGAAGACCTTGGGATCTTCGAGCAGCAGCGCGACAGGATCCGTCGTCCCTACGGTCAGGTAGCCGATATTCGACTGGTTAGCCTGCATGAACTCTGTGGCGTTGTCGTAGATTCCTCGCTGGGCACCGTTGAGGAATTGCTTGATCGGATCAATCACGCTGTCCTTGGCATCGAGTAGCTCGTCCGCCCCAGGGAACTCGGTGATGAACCATTCGACCGCGTGGTCGCACAGATCGGTGAGCACCCTGACCGGTTCGTCGAGTTGGTCGATGAAGGGATAGCGCGACCGCGTGGTGAGCGCCTGGAGTTCGACGAGCTTTTTGTCGAGGAGTTCCTTGCCGGTGCGAGCAAGCTCCAGCGGGTCCTTCGGAATCGCCCCCTCATCGGTGAAGTCGACGACGAACTTGCGGAACGTGGTGACAATCTTCTGGTCAAACACCCGCTGTGGCGCGATGACCATGTTCGGGTAGCTCTGCGTATTGCGCAGCGCGCCCGTGATCTCGGTGCGCTTGAGTAGCTTGCCGTTGAGCGTGATCTCAATTTTGGACCCGCCCGCGAGGTAGGCGACGGCCGCTGCGACCGACCACTGATCCCAGCCGTAGGGCTTGATCGTGTACTTCTCAAGCAGGTGCTTCATCGTGACCTGCTCATGGCGCTTACCGCGCATCTCCAAGTGGCCGAGCACATCTTCGCCGGGCACTGTGAGCAGGCTCGCCACATCGTCGATGAGCCCGCCGTCGGGCGGATTGACCAGTGTTGAGAGTTGTTGCTCGCTAAACGTCTTGCCGCCCAGCAGGGCAAGGTTCGTGTACGTGGCGGCGATCACCCGCTGGAACCCGTCGCTGATCCGACCCACCGGCTCGGTTGCTGACACGTCGAGAACCCCTGCGTTGTGGACAAGGGTTGTGCGTCCGACGGCGGCGCGGAGGCGTTCGACGATTTCCTTCTCGCGCTCAGCGTTCTGGGTGCCCTTCGCCTGCAGAATGGTCTGCTCGATAGCCGTGCGGCTGCTCCCGTGCGCGCGCTTAATGTACTTCTCGGTCTTCAGCTGCAGGCGCAGGTCTGCGAGGATCCGCTCGCTGTCGCCCGGAAGCACGACCCGCAGCTCGTCGAGCCCGGCGCTGTGCGCCTTAATCTGCTCCAAGCTGAACTCCGTATCGGGACTCGTGAAGTGCAATGCCAGCTCGTACTGCTTACTCATCGACTGACCATCGAGCTTGTAACCGATCGGGAAGTTCTGACCGTTCTTCGAATAGACAACCTTCGTCATTTTCACGACGGACTGAGTGAGTAGATCCGAGAGCTTCTTTGACACCTCAGAAGAGTCGATGTCGACGTTCTTGATCTCCTGCTCGATCTTCTGCTCTTCATTGGTGAGGTAGTCGTAAACATCACCGTTGCGCTGAATGTAGGTCTGAACCTCCAGCGCCGCGAGCGCCTCGATCACGTCCTTCGACAGCGACGTCAAATCGGTGCCGAAGTGGTCGTAGACCAGCACGGTGAGGTTGCGAGGCGACGCCTTAAAACCGTCAACGTACTTGACGAGGAAGAGCGCCTTGAGCAGCCGGATCGCCAGCTCGCTAAGTTTGCCGCTGCTTTCGGCATTCAAGATCGCGCGTTGGTTTGCTGACTTCAGCGATGCCCGGATGCCTGCGAACATCTGGTCAAACGAGGCAAGCTGCCCCAACGGCTTGTCGGCAAGCGCACTCGCGACCTCCTGCACGACGCCGAGCATAGACCGCTCACCCACTGAGCTATTGCGGCCCTCGAAGATGTTGTGATCCGAAATTCCCTCGATCGCGGCCTGAAACAGAGGAAACTGGTAGCTCACGAATGGGTACGCGCCGACAAAGTGCTCTTCGTCGCGGTAGTTCGGGTAGCGCCCGCCATCGACGAAGTCAAACAGAGTCTTGAAGTTTGCGTGCTCCGCCGCGTAAATCTCGGCGACCTGCGCCCCACCTGCATCGTTCTTGGCGAGGAGACGCTTGCGGATGACTTCCTCAACGTCCTGGCTCGTGAGCTTGAGACGGTTCGCGAAGCGGGCCTGAATCTTGGAGAAGTCATTCGCCTGGCTCTTGGTGCGGTCGCCGCCGACCTTTTCCATGTCTTCCTGAGAGGTCACGAAGATCCAGGAACGGCCCTTGCACTTGGTGGCCAGTGACTCAGCGATGGTCTGGAGATTCAGCATCAGCTGTGTGTTGGTGCCGATGAACTGGCCGACCTCGTCGACGAAGAAATTGAGGCGGAACCCGTCGGGCTGCTGCGCGAGCCAGCCCGCAACCTCATCAGCGAAATCCTCGATCGACACTGAGTACGACATGCTGTACTGACGGATGATCCCGGGGCTTGCGCTTCCGTTGACTTCAGCAAACGCTTTGTCGATGTTTCCCGCTTCCAGAGCGCTCTGCTCACGGCCCTGCGACCACGCGATGCCTGAGATGCGTTCGAATGCGTCCTTGAACGCTTCGTACTGCCCGCGACCATCGAGGTCTCGCTCGAAGCGAGCGATGTGGCCCTGGTTTCCGTAGTATCCGCGGGACTCGTCGAAGATCTTGACGAAGACCTTCAACAGCGCGTCGTTCTGATCTTTGCTGATCAGGGTGGCCTTCTGATCGATATTGAACAGCAGGCTCTTGGCCGCAATGCTGTCGGACTTAGCGATCAGCGCCGGGAGGAACGCGTCGTCGGCCTTTGCGCGGAAATGCTCGGACACCTTGCCGCGCGGGTAGTCATGTCCGTCGATGTCCCCCAGCAGGTGGGCGAGCATCTTGAGGAGGTGGGACTTACCGGAGCCGAAGAAGCCCGAGATCCACACGCCGTTTGCGTTGGTGTAGTTCGTGTAAGCCTCCAGCGTCTCCACAACACCTTTAGCGGCCTCATTGGTGAGGACATACTCCTCAACCTCAACGCTGAGCTGAGAAGTGTCATCGGCCTTGATGACACCTTCGATTGGGCGCTGGATGTTCTTGGCGAAGATCTCGTTGATTTGGGTCATCGTCATGCTTCCTGTTCCAGAATGTCCTTGGCGCGGTAGTAGCTGTCGCGGGCGCTGAAATTGAGGGCGCGGAGCTGGTGACCGCTTGCCTGCGTGAATTCGTACGTTCCCGGGAACCAGGCGAGCATCGGTTTGCCGACCACGACGCTTTGTAAGTTCTCCAGCACGGTGTGGGTGCGAATGAAGGGAAAGACCTCGCCGATGCCGGTAAGGAAGACCATGTCGCTCGGGTTCTCCGCCAACTGCTGGCGGATCGCGGGCGCGAGGTGGTCATGCGGATCGAGCATCCCCTGGAGCGTCTCGCGAAACTCGTACTTGTCCTGCGTCGGCTCAAGCTCCAAGATTCGTTCCCATACTCCGCGGTCAGTTAATAGTTTGATGGCGAGGTCGTACAGGTTGATATCGATGACCGTGAGACCGTCATCGCTGCGGAGCTTGGTCATCACGCGGTCGCGAGCAGCCTCCACGTCCAGCGCCCATACGGGCGGAAAGTGGTAGATAAAGAAGGGCACTTCTTTTGATAGGCCCTCCATGTTGAGGAACCGCTTGCTTCGCAGCACCTCATAAACATGGTTCTCCTCGGTGTTGAGATTTCGCTCAGCTGTGGTCTTCATCGCGGACTCACCTCGGTCGGCAGGTTGGTCGGGAGAAAACGAACATCACTCGGTGTACGAGCAGCCAACGCGTCGTGAACACGCTCAGACAGTACGGCCGGAAGGATGTCGCCGCCTTCACTGCACAGTCCGGCCTCGTGGAGCATACGGAAGAGGCTTCTGCGTAGTTCACGTCGGGTAGAAGGCCTGATTTCGTCGAGTTCGGAATGCCAGAGGCTCTTGCCCGCAAAGAACCGCTCAAAGTCTCCGGTGTCGAGTGTTGGCGTAAGCAAGAGGAATCGCTCCCGAAGAACCTCCTCGGCGAACTCGCCGATCAATTCGTACCGGCGGCACGCTGCCACCCACATCAGGTGGCAACGCTCCGTGAGACTCGAATCAACGAGGAGCTCCAGCTCAGGGTCGTCCAAGACGCTGAGCCGCTGGATCGTCTCACGAATCACGCGCAAGCTCGATGAGGTCGTGCGCGCCTGGAGGAGATTCCCCTCGATGGCGATCTGCCGGACCGTCCCCCAGTTGCGCTCACGCAAGTACACTGACGCGACCACATCCGCCTCGCGAAGTAGGAGGCCCCCGCTGGTGAAGGACAGCGCGTATCGGTCCTGCGCGTCGGTAGTTTTCGCCAACGGGTACCTCCTTCGGTTTTAAGGTCAGTCGATCAGGCTATGGCGGACCACCGACATCCAAGTCGGTGGCAGTTTTCAGCGAAGCGGTTCAGTCAGGTTCAGTGCTTCCTAACGCTGCTGCCCCGCCGCGGCGGACCCATCTATCTACCTCGCTGGCCTGGAACTTCCACAGACGGCTGATTTTGTGGGCGGGCATGTTTTTCTCGGCGATCCACGTGTAGACGGTGTCTTTGGTGACACCAAGGTGGGCGGCGATGTCGTCTGCGGACAGCCACGGCTCGATCACAACGCCCCCCATTTTTGCAGACCTCGACTGGGCCAACACTCCCGATGATACCGGAGAGAACCCGGTTTGGCAGGGGATGTAGGGGCGCCGCCAGGTGTATTTCGCTGGTCTAGGTGAGACGGAGACGTGAAGTATCTGTGCTGCTGCCCTGGGCGGCCAGAATGTCGCGCCCTGCCACGCCGAGACAGCCTGGGCAAACTCCTACGCTCGTCCGGATTGTGATTAACGTGCAGCAGCCAGCGAGGCCAGCCACGCCGAGAGGCCTGCCCGCCAGCGCTCGCAATCCGAGTTCCAGCTCATCGTGTGATCTGCGTCGAATGCCTCCAAGTCGACGATGTCGGGACGTAGCTCCCTGAGGCGAGTCGAGGACTCGAAGGGTGAAGACGTGTCGAGCGTGCCGTGAAGGATGAGCGTCGGCACAGTCAACTCGTCGACTCGCGCGATCCAGTCGAAGCGGCGGAGAACGACGGGGTTGATGAGACCGGTCATTCGAGCCAAAGGCCGGAAGTTGAGCCACGGCATGGCGAGCACGCCGGTCTGTGCAGGCAGGCCCGACCTCGCGCAGTTCGCCTTGATTGTCGAGACCCAGTCGAGCACGGGCGACTCGAGCACGACGCCGGCGACGATGCCGCGAAGCTTGGGATCGGCGGCGAGCTGAAGCGCAATGGCACCACCCATTGACCACCCGAACAGGATGACGCTGCGTGCGCCGTTTTCGCGGGCGAAACGCACGGCCGCACGCACGTCATCGACCTCCGCGGCGCCGAGATCGGACCTACCTGTCCCCACGCTGGGGCCTTCACCGTCGTTTCGATATGTCACGACGAGCGACGTCAACCCAGCTTCCGAGGCGACCTGCACACCACGCAACGTTCCGGCACGCGTGCTTCCGAGCCCGTGAATATGAATGGCCCAGGTGGGCGACGGAGCGTCTCGGGACGTGACGAGCCATGCGGGCGCGGGGCCCACATCCGTTTGTATTTCGACATCCGTGGACTGCAGGCCGGCATCTGCTGGAGTCTGAAAGTAGATGCCACTCCAGGATGCTCGTTGGCCGGCGGCCACGCCAGGCCACAACTCCCCCACGACCTCGCGACCGACGAGTTGCGGCCCGCGATCTTCGACTTCCGGGGAAAGCCGAACCCAGCCGCCGTTCTCGACTATGAGGCAGTAGTCGCCGGGCGTGGCGGTGCGCTGCGAACGATCAAGGACGACGATGGGTCGCTCCCGCGTGTGATCCACCCCTCTAATTGTCAGGTCGTATTTTCGCCCGCTTGCCGGGGCGGTCAGGCGCCTTGCGATCACGAGACCGAGCCCTCCGAGCGCCAGACCCGTGGCGGCAACCGCCCCAGTGAACGCCCAACCAACTCTCATCGCTGCTGCCCGGTAGTCGCCTGAGACACGACCGGCACCGAGCCGGTCGGCCCGGCTCCGAGCAGGTGGCGTTCGGCGCGCTCGACGAGCGCCTTGTCATAGTCGCTCACCTCGAATGACACCCGCGTATCGATCATCGCATCACGGATCTCAACGACCTGGCGATGGAGCAGAGTCTCGGGCCCGCCGGCATCGAACGCAACATGCTCGTCCTGGCTGATTCCCGGCCGTACAGTTGTCGCTTTGGCCCAGATCGGTTCGAGTTCGCCGACCAGCCTCCGGGTCGTCCGTTCGCGAGATCTGGCCTGGAAGGTGCGGGCTGCGGGCTGACTGGCGAACCCGAGGCAGAGGAGGAGGAAGGTCAGGATGTGAAGCGGTTCATACGCGACGGCCACTGCTGCCATCAGGTAGAGATCCCCGACCACGTGGGCGAGATCCATAAAGATGACGACGACGCTCAGCGCGATGCCGAAGCTGCTTCCGAGAATCAGAGACACCGGCGGTAGCCGCTGGGCACCCTCGCTGCTTCGGAGCTGCCGTGCAGCGAGCGCGGCCATCGCGGCGAGGACGATCCCGTAGTAGATGAATTGGATCATCGAGTAGGCGGCGGCAGCGGGTTGTTCGCCAAGCTCAAGCATGAAGCTGGTGGTGGTACCGCCACGATTGATGAGCAGGAACGTGCCGACCGCACCAATGAGCGCGGCAACGAGTGTGAACCGGCCGAGGGCGAGCCGGACGGCCCACGTGTGATGCTCGGATGCCCTCATCACTCCACGACCCAGGAAGAAGACGCCGACCATCAACGTAGCGTCCGCCACGAGGGTTACCAAGTTGGACCCGCCGGCGAGCGGGTCGAGCGCCCAATAGGCCTGATCGGTATTCAGCGTCATCGCGATCGCGATCGTCAGCGCGGCGTAGCTGATGTTGCGCTCTGCGCGACCCCGCCGAAGGATAAGCAAGCTCGCGACGAGCAGCCACATGAGGGCGGAGACCAGGACGGCAATCATCCGAAGATCTCCAGGTACCGGGAGGAATGCAGTGTCGATCCCCTAATTGCCGCGGCAAGGTGGTCAGCGAGGGTCTCAGCTTGGACTTCTTTGTCGGTGTTGAGATCTTGGCGCTTGAGCAGTCGGCGCAGGGTCTGCGGCGGGATGTCCGGCAGCAGATAGTCGCGCGTGTCATGATCGTCGTCGACATCGTGACCCAGGATCAAGTGCGCCAATTCGTGCAGCACGAACTGCTGCCGATGCAGCGCCGAATCACTGTGCGCATGAAGAATCAAATCTTCGCCATCCCTCATGAGCGAAACGGCGCATAGGCCGTCGTGAACGCCCAGTTCCGCGAGTTCGACGATGCGCAGGCCACGCTGCCGACTGCGCTGCACCGCGCGGACCAGTTCGTCGAAGGTGAATGTGTCTCTTAGGGCGAGTTCGGCCAGCGCCGGCACGCTCACTTCGTTGTTCACTGCCTTGTCACTTCCCTCCGGACCTGTGTATGGCTCAATCTGCCTTGGCGCGCTCGCTTGCTTCTGCCAAGTCTTGCGAGATCTCCGCATCTAAGAATTTGCTGATCGCCTGAAGCGCGTTCGGGGAAATGTCGCCAAGGGTACGGGCCGCATACGTTTTGACGCGCGCGGAGCGCATTGCCCGCACGAGATCGAGTTGAGCGCTCACCTTGGCAGGGATCTCGGCGCCGTCCGAGCCGGCGAGGAACGCCGGATCAACGTCGAAGAACGCCGCCAGCCCTTCGAAGAGAGAGCGGTCTCGCACGTATCGGTGGCCGTTCACCACGTAGGTCCACCTCGACCGCGAGAGGTTCGTTCCGCGCTCTTCGAGGAACGCGGCAATCTGCGTAAACGTGGGCTCGGTGCCCGTCTCGGCTTCAGCGACGTCGAGCAGCAGCCGGAGGCGCTTTGCGAGATCATCCGCGGCTGTCGTGCTGTCGTCTTCGATCATGTGCGGAACCATGGCTCCTCTGGCGATGAACGGATGCTCGGGTCGTTGAGAGTGCCCAATATACCCGTTGAGCATGATCAACGCAAGGGTTGCGCATGCTCAAATCTGGTGGTAAACCATTCCCTGAATCGAAAATTGAGCATGCTCAAACACGATGCCCCTCGCTGAACGCACTGGCACGGCGAGGTGCACCTCTCTGTCATCCACGTGGGCGTGGCATCCACTCGGGAAGGTGGTCATTGTGTCTTTGGAATCGCACTCGCAACAGGAGCGAGAGCAGAAGCTCACCGACCTTCACGAACGTCTGGTCGCCTCCGTCGAGGCCCTAGTCACCGGCAACGAGTGGAAACAGGCGCTCGTGTTCGCCGCCCGATTCCGCACACGCTCGTTCAACAACACTCTCCTGATCTGGGCGCAGCATTCCGCAGCGCACGAACGCGGACTCGTGTCGGCGGAGCTCCCCGGCTACGTCGCCGGCTTCCGACAGTGGAATGCGCTCGGGCGTCACGTGGTCGCCGGCCAGAAGGGCTACATGATCCTCGCGCCCGTCACCGCGCGCTTTGCATCTTCCTCCCCCGCCGACGTGCGTTCATGGCGGAGGCTCAAGCAAAACGAGCGACCTCGAGCCGGTGAGCTCGTGCGCCAGCAGATGGTCGGCACCCGACCGGCATGCGTCTGGGACGTCTCGCAGACCGCGGGTGCGCCGATCCATGAACGTCCCGCGCCGAGACTCCTCAGCGGCGAGGCGCCCAACGGTCTCTGGGATGGCCTCTCCGCGTTGGTCCGGGACGCCGGGTTCACCCTGCTGTGGTCAGCGGATGCCGCGTCGCTCGGCGGAGCGAACGGGCGCACCGAGTTTCACGGCCGAACGGTCTCGGTGCGCGCCGACATGGATGCCGCCGCTCAGGTGAAGACACTCGCCCACGAGCTGGCTCACATCCGGATGCACCAGCCCGACGCCGATGCGCAAGCTCACCGCGGAATCGGTGAGGTCGAAGCCGAGTCGGTCGCCCTGATGATCGGCGCGGTCCACGGCATGGATACGAGCGACTACACGATCCCGTACGTGTCCGCGTGGGCGAGTTCGGTGCCAGGCAAGACTGCTACCGAGGTCGCCCAAGAGACGGGCGAGCGCGTGCGTCGCGTGGCCGTGGCGATCCTCGACCAGCTCCAGACCGATCAGATCGGTGCCGGCGATCCCCTGGTGTTTGATCGTGAGAAGCCCACGCAGAATCTCGCCGTCGCGAGGGCCTCCAGCGAGCCCTCGGGTGTGCGGCTCGGCGCCCGGAGTCTCTGATGGATATCGCCGAGGTGCTCATGAGCACGAACCGACTCACCACACGGGACACCGCGCTCGTGTTCGCCCGGGCGGGCATCCCAATCTTCCCCTGTGTACGCGACGGTAAGCGCCCTCTCACTCCGGCGGGATTCAACGACGCGAGCTGCGACATCGATCAGGTGGGTGCCTGGTGGGCTCGCTGGCCCGGCGCGAACATCGGGATGCCCACCGGCAGCGTATCGGGTGTCGACGTCGTCGATATTGACGTGGCACACACCATTTCGGGCTTCGACGCTTTCGCGCGTGCCAGCGCCGCCGGGCTCGTGGACGGAGATCTGGCCCGGGTGCGCACTCCATCCGGAGGCATGCACATCTACTTCCCCGCATCCGCTGCCCACCCGCAGCGCTGCTGGCAGTCTGCGGCCGCGCACATCGATTTTCGTGGCAACGGCGGGTATGTGGTCGTGCCGCCCTCGACCCTACTTCTGGAGAACGGCCGAGTCGGCTACCGCCTCGTGACACTGTCCGCCTCAGGCTCCAAGCCAGTGGATGCCGCGGCACTGCGCAATCTCGTCGACCCACACGCGCCCCAAGCAAAATCACGCCCGGAGACAGCAGGCGTGCCCGAGCCGACCCGGCTCGCGCAGTGGGTGGGCAGACTGCAGGAAGGCGAGCGGAACAGCGGATTGTTCTGGGCCGCCTGCCGCCTCACCGAGGCCGGCTTCACACCCGCCGCTGTCGAAGCAGCACTCGCCCCGGCTGCCCAGAGTGCCGGCCTCCCGGAGACGGAGATCACCGCCACGATCAGGTCCGCCAACCGACGGGCTGCCGAAGGCCCGCACGGTCGGCCAGAAAGCCAATGGCGCGACCGAACATCCCCAGGGAGCAGACAAGGCGACGGACCATGCCTGGCGTGACGGAGCATCCGTCGAACCCGCGTAGGGAAGCGTCAACACTCCTGCTGTACAGAACAACGATGTGAGGGAGAGCACAAGCCATGGACGAAGACGACTTCGAGGCGTCACACCGCGCACCGAGCCTCGCCATCGACGGAGAGGCCTCGCCTCACGTCGCGTTGACTCACGGCGGCATCGCCGATCCACGGCGCACCCGCGCAACGACGCCCGAGAACCGCGCCGCCCGCCCCGGCCTCGAATGGGTTCGACCCTCGGATTTACTCAGCACCGGCGGCGCCCGTGTAGCCGGTCGCGGGATTGATTTCCAGGCCGAGCTCGCTCGGCGACTGCGGCGGGCACCCTCCACCGTCCGTCGGGCGATGCGCGAACGAGCCGACCGGCTCCCTCCCCTCTCCGAGTTCGGACAGTCGGGCGAGCGTCCACCAATGTCCCGGCACGGTCTCGGGCGGCGCTGACCATGAGCATCCTGTTGAGGACGGCAACACACACCAATTTGACAGGAGGTACCGGAATGGACTGGCAGACGCAGCGGGACAAAGAATCGAAGTCATTTCGCGAGTCAGAAGGCCTCCGAATCTTGCTCGCCCGACTTCAAGCGAATGGCGGCGTCACGTGGCGGACGGACCCCGAAGCATCCGAACTCATGCGGTTCGCCGCCCGGCGCTACGCCGGGTTGGCACGAAAGCACGGTCTGGATCCCTGGGAGGCCGCCGCGGCTGCATACGACGCAATGCGTGCATCGTCGACACTCCGCGCCGACGACCCCTGGGCAATGGTCACCCGAGCAGTGCAGGTGACCTGCATCGCGGAGGAACGCGCCCAAGGCCTCCTGTGCTCCGTGCACCAGGCGCGCCGGCCCAAGGTCTCGGCCTTCCACGACGCCGAACGCTTCAGCGATCGCGAGCACGCCCTCACGGACTACCACCCCGCGTTCAGAACCAGTCCGGCCGACGCGCAGCCCGACGAACCACCACGGGTCGAGGTCGCGGCAGCGGTCGAAGACGCCATCATGATGTTCACCCTGCTCGATTGGCCAGCCGACCGCGCCCGAAACGGCGTCGAGTACGTCTGCGGCCGACTCGCAGACGCACCATCGCGTGCCTCCGCGTACGAGTCTCTGCGCCGCGACTACCCCGCCCGTGCGCTCCTCGACGTTCCGCAGCGAGCGTGGATGGCAATGCTCCGAGCACTCCTGGGCAGCGGCAACCCCCTGCAGGCGCACACCAAAGCCGGCCACGGCATCCTGCTTCGTTTGCTCCTCGGCGAACCACTTCGCGCCTTGTTCCACGACGACGACCTGGTCGCCGACATCGTCAACAACGCTCCCGGGGCGCGGGTATGACCAGCACGCCGGGGCACATCGAACTCGAGCGGTCGATCGACTCCATCCGGATCGGATCGCGGCATCGCACCGACCTCGGCGACATCGACGCCCTCGCCGCCTCGATCGAGAAGCAGGGACTCCTGCAGCCGATCACCGTCACGCCCGACGGCACCCTCGTCTGCGGCGCCCGCCGCCTGGCCGCTCTCCGACAACTCGGAGTACGCAAACTCAACGTGTGGGTTCGCTCCGGCATCTCAGACGGACTGGCCCAACTGCTCGCGGAACAAGACGACAACGCCCTCCACAAGACCCTCAGCCCGACTGAAGCGGCCACCCTGTATCGCGAGGTGAAGATGCTCCTGGCGGAGGACGCACGTCGGCGTCAAATCGCGTCACGATTCGGCGCGAAGCAGGGGAACCCCGTATCTGACGGTGCTGCCACCGTGGCAGCACCGGTGACCTCCCTTGATGGCTACGCCCGGGCACGGGCCGCGCTACTCGTGACCGGGACACGCTCATACACGACGCTCGAACGCATCGGCTACCTGCAGCGCATCGTCGCCGATGAGAATCTCGACGAGGCACTCCGCCGCCTCGCGACCACTGAGCTCGACCTGATTAGCAACGGCGGCTCGGTCACCGCCGCGCACCGCCGCATGAAGACTCAGTTGGCTTTCGCCGAACTCGAGCAGCTGGCAGCGGATGCCGCGCAACCCGCGCTCATCCGCCACGCCGCGTCGGCAGGAACTTCACGCGTGCACGCCGCCGAGACCACCCAAACCGACATCGAGCTCGAACAGCTGGCCCGAGAAGCGCTCTCCCGAGCCAAGACAGCGACGAAGGCCAAAAACGCCCGCCCAGCCACCTCCAACGATTCCAATCTGCCCGTGCGTTCGTTCGTGTTCCTCTGGAACGACCTCCACGACTGGTGGCTCCGCTACGACGACGCCGAGATCGTTTCCGAGCTCACCGAGGACCAATGGGAGCAGTTCGAAGCGACACTTGCCGGCACCATCGCGTTCGCCGAGCGGATGCGCTCCCTTCGTGACGACTCCCCTGCAGTTGCTCGGGTATCGACACGATCGCTTTCTCGATGAGGCAGCCCGCCCTAACCCTGAGGAGATCACAATGCATTTCGCCCACCGGCGCCGTCGGGTCATCGCAATCGTCAGCAGCGGCATCGCCCTGATCGTTCTCATCGTGGTCGGCTTGTTCGGACTTCTCCGTGGGCCCGAAAAACCGAGCGAGGACGCACGGCCGGCACCCGCAGCATCCGCTTCACCGGTGCCCACGGCCCGCCCCGATCAGCCGCCGCCAATTCTTACGACGAAAGACCCCGAGAATTTCACACGCAGCGTCGCGGGTGCGCTCTTCAATTGGGACACGCGTGACCGCGTTGGCCTCTCCGACTGGGCGCAGGTGATCGTCGACGTCGCCGACACGGATGAAGCACCCGCCGTGGCCTCCGATGTTCGGGACTATCTCCCCGCCGCTCAGATGTGGCAGCAACTCAGCACGTACGGCACTCGGCAATGGATCGAAATCGAGTCGGTAGCTGTGCCCGAGGCCTGGGCGACCGCGCTCGAACAGGCAGCGCCGGGGCAGATACCGCAGGGTGCCACGGCACTCACCGTAACGGGAACTCGTCATCGCACCGGCACCTGGAAGACGCAAGCACTGAACACGGAGCGACAGGTGGCGTTCACGGTTTTCGTCGTGTGCCCGGCCAAGGAGACGTGCACACTGCTCCGGCTGTCTCAGCCCGACCAACCTTTGGAGTAAGGCCGAGCGATGCAGAAGCTCATTGGCCTCGTCGCGGCGCTCATGCTCGCCGGCCCACTCATCGGCCTGGTGGGCGTGGCCGCTCTCACCAATCCGGCCGCGCGCTCTTGCGGATCGGGGTCGCTCGTCGTCGGCAGCATCCCCGATTCGCTGTCCGCTCGAACGCGAGACGGCGGATCGATCACCCTGAATAGGGCCCAGCTGACCCATGCCGCAACGATCATGACGGTCGGCTACCGATACCCCGACGTCGGGCGACCGGGAGTGCTCATCGCGTTGATGGCCGCGCTCACCGAATCGACGCTGCGCATGCTCGCCAACCCCAGCGCATATCCGGAGTCCGCGGCGTACCCGAACGACGGGGTCAGCGCCGATCATGATTCCCTGGGCCTCTTCCAAATGCGGCCGGTCTCGGGCTGGGGAACAGTCGCCGAACTCATGCGCCCGGAGTACCAGGCACAAGCCTTCTTCGGCGGACCCTCGGGCCCCAACGCCGGCTCGCCACGCGGGCTGCTCGACATCGCAGGCTGGCAAGCCCTCGACCCGGGTGCCGTTGCACAGGCAGTCGAGGTCAGCGCCTATCCCGATCGGTACCAGAACTTCCAGCCCGTCGCCGAGTCGATCCTCGCCGCGCTGACGCGGGCGCCCTTGGCGAGCGCAGTTGGCTCCGGGTTGACCATCGCCGAGACCTCGCGTGTGGTGTTTCCGCTTCCCACAGGCACGTACACAAACACCGACAGCTTCGGATGGCGCACCGACCCCTACAGTGGAGCCCGAAAGTTCCACGCGGGCAGCGACCTCGCGGCGCCCCTGGGCACTCCGATCCTCGCCGTCGCCGACGGGGTCGTCAGCTTCGCGGGTCGACGGGGCAGCTATGGCGGGCTGATCACGATCGAGCACACGGTCGGCGGCGTGCGGGTCACCTCGTACTACGCCCACCTGTACGACTACGGCATCCACGTCGCGGCCGGCGACACTGTGGCCGCCGGCCAACACATCGGCGACGTCGGTTCCGCCGGCAAATCAACCGGCCCGCACCTCCACCTCGAGATCCACCCCGGCGGCGCGAGCCAACCTGCCGTCAACGCCGTGGACTGGCTCACCCAGCACGGCGCCGCCGGCTTGGCCGGTGCCGGGGTCGCCGCGGCCGGCTGCGGAAAGGCGAACTGAGATGGACGTATTCCCCGACTTCGGAGCCGTCGGTGGCGCAGCGGAATTGCACAACGTCGTCGGCGCGATGCTGACCTTCGTGTTGATCATGTCGGTGCTCATGATGATCATCAGCGGCGTCACCTGGGCACTCGCGTCGGCGAATGGCAATTTCCAGACTGCCTCGCGAGCCCGGGTCGGACTCTGGGTCGCCTGCGGCGCAGCGGCCCTCGCGGGCGCCGGTGTGGCCTGGGTCAACTTCTTGCTCGGTGTCGGCTCTAGTCTCCAATAGGCGAATTCCACGCCAAAGCACGACATATCCAGAAGCTCCGGGCTCTTCGTAGCCAACCCTGACCGGCACAAATCGTGCGCGCAGTGTCTCGTAACCTAAGTGCCTCATAACCCATGAATTACGGGGCACTCCGGCCCCCAAGGTTCTCCGCAGAAGCCCTGGCCGGTCGTTGAGACCGTCACTGTCCCGCCATCATCTTTAGTCCGCACCGCCACCGCGTTGAAAACGGCATCCACTGGTCTCTAAGTCGTCGTCCAACCAGTCATCGCCGACCGCACGGTGGTTAGAGTCGGCACGTCGTCGCCGCCGTACGATGGGGGAATGAGCGCAGCGCGATCGACAAATCAGGCCGGCCTGCCACATGTCTTCATTGGCTCGTCAACCGAGGGCCTAGAGATCGGACGCCATCTCCAGCTCGATCTCGAACGCACTGGCACCTGCATGGTTACCCGCTGGGACCAGGGTGTGTTTCAAGCGTCGACGTACACGATCCACCGTCTCGAAGAGGCCGCGCGAAAGGCAGATTTCGCGATCCTCATCGCCACTGCCGACGATACGGTCACGACCCGAGGCGAGTCGCAGAACGTGGCGCGGGACAATGTCGTTTTCGAGCTCGGCCTATTCATCGGCGCTCTAGGGCTTGAGAGAACTTTCATCGTGGCCGACCGCACCGAGGATCTGCAACTGCCATCCGATCTGGCCGGCCTAACGTGGCTGCCGTACACAAATCGCCCGGACGGCAATGTTGGCGCGGCCGTGAACGAGGCCGTCGTTGGCGCGACAAGTCAGATCAGGGCGCTCGGCAAGCGCGTGTCCAGTGTCGGCGCGAGGCCCCGGGATCAGAGTGGTGTGCGGCGGCCGTTGGACGCTGAGATCGAGCGCATCTGCTCCGCAGCTCTTGCACAGGGGTGGCGGGTGAGGACGAATTCGGGCACGACTCTGCGTCTTCAGGATCGCTCGGGTCGCAAGTTTACGTTCTCGATAGGCGAATCTGTCTCGTCGCGAGTACAGCTCAGGTCGTTCGCCGCCGACCTGCGGGCCAACGGTCTGCGGGTGAGCCGCAGCGTGCGGCAGCCGGTGGAAGACTCCCCGCTTTACCGCTGACCGGGAGGTTCTCCCGTGGGCCCGTTGCGGGATTCCACGGGAGAACGGCGCTCCAACTCAATCGCTACTGAGAACCCTGTTGCCAAGACGCCGCGCCTCGATCATCGGCGATCGCTTCTGCGAGGAAAGTGCACCACGGAGATCCAACTCCGGGGGCAGAGCCACCTGGACTTCCGTTACTCGCCGCACGTTTAGTGAATCGCCACCGACTCCTGAATGCTACCCAATGTTGAGAACCAACGACTCCACGGACGGGCGTCTCGGCAATTGCAGAAACCAGGTCGAAGGCGTCGGGACACCCTTCAGCGCGCGGCTAGCTTCGTGAGTACGATTCACCTATGCAGTGGATCGAGCATCGGTCGGCAGGGAAAATGGGCCGGACACGCCAGCCACTCGATAGGCTGTGGGAATGCCTGGCGCCAATGCAAAACGTGGCGACATCTACAACGTTCATCCGTCCGCAGCCAGCCCGGGCGACGCCCACCAGACGCCGCGGCCGATGCTGTGCGTCGCTGAACAACCGAACGACCAGCTCGCCTGGCGCGCAATGTCCCGAACAACGACGGCCGGTACCAGCGTGGACCTTTTCAGTGCCGCAGATGCTTCGCTCGGACTGACGAAGGACGGTTGGTGGTCGTACCGATATCTCCGGTCGGTGAAGAAGCGGTGGACAGGAGATCCAAGCTTGTGTGCCTACAAAAGTACGCTCACCAACCCATTGCTCTCCACTGTCATGGCCCACTACATGTCGCGGAAATAGCCGAAAGCCTGATACGTTGAACGACTCTCCCAATACAAGAATGAAGGCACCGCCGCATGTACGAGCTTGAAACACCGCCCAACGGTGTCTCACGCGAACGCTGGCACGGGGAGACCGCAGGGACGCCGGAGGTGGGCGACTTGTGGCTCATTTCTTGGAATGGTGAAGCGCTCGCCCTTGCTGTGCTCGCAAGCATCCGAGACACGTATACTCTCTGCTGGCCGGTCACCCTCTCGGACGTACCCGTCTTCGCGCCGGCCCTCGAAGTCCCCTCGACTCTGCTGGACGTGCCGCTGCTGGTGTGGCCTACCCGGGAGACCGGCATGGGGCTTCACATGCTGCACCGCCGGTTAGGTCGTCTGCTAACTGCGAAAACAATGAGCCTTATCGACGTTGCCGTTGAGACGGGCGACGTCGACTTCCCGTTTCCCCTCGCCACCTACACCGTCGATGGGGAGGAAGCCGAACGCGAAAGCGACGAGATGGTTGATCGCTGGGAACGAATCTGCCTGAACACATGGCCGGAAGTCGTACCAGGCTTGTCCCCCTTCAACGCCGACGCTTTCCGTGAAGTGAACTTGTACGCTGGGGACCTTGCAGGCATTCTCGGTATCACTGTCCCCGCTGCGGTCAGTCTGGTCCGCGGCGAGTCAGTGCCGACAGCTGCGCAGCTTGAGATGGTTGCTGTAGCAATTCGCCGTGACCCAGAGGCTCTGCTCGACGCTGGCTCTGACGCTGCGGCCCGATTGCTGGTCCAACCAGTATTCAAGGATTCGCTCGTCGCGCTCGCGAGAATTCGGGAGCTTTCCGAAGCGGATGCACGCAATCTGGCCCGAGGCGAATTTGCGTTGGCCGCCCGGTCAGACGGCGACAACCACGCACGGCTACAGGCGACCATCGACAGACTACGGGAAGGCTGAACCGATGGGCGCTCCCGAGGCTGAACATTTCAAGTACCTGGTCGAGCGGAATGACTACCGGGCCATCGCCTCGGAGCTTGTGCGGCTGGAAATCGAACGCGGTGTCATCTCCATTTCCGAGCTCGGCGCCGACCCCGAAGCTGCTGTGGCGGGCAGCCCCGAGCTTGACCTCGAATACGAGACGAACCTCACCCAGGGATGCTCGGTGTACGGCTTCTACCGGTACAGGGACGGGCAACCGTCGGTCATTCTCATCCACCCGTCGCTGACAGCGGAGCGGGACAATTTCACCATCGTCCACGAGTACGGCCACCATGTTCAACGACACCACCGAGATTGGGTGGACGTCAGATATTCGCTCCCAGCCGCCCGGGGTGACAAGGTGGAAGAACGCGTCGCGGACGCTTTCGCCTCCACAGTCCTCATCCCGGAGGATGCCTTGCCGACAGGGATCAACACCTTAAGCGCACGGACGCTCGCTACGCTGCACAGTCAGGTTCGGGCATCACGCTCGGCGGTCGCGAACCGTGTTGTTGAAGTCGCCTCATCGGAGCGGGATTGCGCAGTAGTGGTCTGCGACGAAGAAGGTCGAGTCATCTTCGCGCGAGCGACTGGCGACGACGTCTTCACACCCGCGCGTGGCATCGTCCAGCCCGGACTCGCAACCCTGTTCCAGTCGGCAGCATCAGCAGGCGGACATGTGATCGGCGACCTGGCGGAAGGTCTACGCGCTCTCTCCGGGTGGATCCAAACTGACTTGTCAGCGGACGTCGCACTCGACTTCTCCGGAGCTTACGCATTCGTCGTTCTTCGCCCGACACAGGTGTTCGGCCGCGAACAGTCGTGGGCTATGCGGGAGCACGAATGTGTGAGTCCGGCGTGCGGAGCCGATTTCGTTGTTGACAGCTCAGTTCAAATCTGCGGCAAATGCCGTGATCCGAAATGCCCGGAGTGCTCGACGTGCTCATGCGAACCCGCCGCCGAGACGTTCTGCACGGCCTGCTTCATTGCGCTCTCCGTCGCTGAGCAGTCGGGCCAGGTTCAACACGTCTGCGACTGAGACTAAGCGGTCATGCCGGCAATGGGCCGCGGCGGACCCACGTCATTGGTACTGAGGAGGTCCACCATGGCGTCTGGGTTGCGCCATCATCAGAGCGGGCAACCTCTCAAATAGTTCGGCGGTTTTCGAGATGGGCGCAACCATGGCGTCCGTTCCTGCCACTTAATCTTGCGCGCATGAGAGGACTCGTGTGCGCTGAAATGCATCGGTAGACTGAGCCAGTCTCGAGAGGGAGTTGGAGCACCATGGAGCTTGTTCTGATCGGTGTCGCAGTGATTGTCGTTCTCCTCGTAATCACAACTCTGTCCGACAAACGCAAGAACCCGGACAAGTACCCCACCAGGGTAGAGCTTCACAAGGTCGAACAGCGCGACCAACTCTTCCGCCGCGGCGCGATCATCATGAAATCAGCGGTCAAAAGTGTGCTCAGTCCGGGCAAAGATGAGGCCCGCGATGCCTGGGAGCAGGCGGCCACACTCGGAAACGTGCACGCGATCACTGGTCTCGGGATCATCGCGATGATGGACCACGACCTGGCTGCGGCTCAGGCTCGGTGGACCGAAGCTTTCCGCGAGGGCGATGACGCCGCGTACATTTTCAAGAGCATCTCGGCGGATCCCGAGAGTTCGAAGGAATATGCGCGCGCAGTCTGGGCGTACCTGGATGCGATGGCAAGCGGCGAGCCTGATAACTTGCGCCACTGGAGTGCCGTCGCGCGGCCACTGGGTCCCAGCAGCTACGCTGACGGGCTCCTTGAACGGGCATCCATGATCGAATTCAATAATCGCAGGGGGCCCTGGGGAGTGAGATAGCGGCGTGCGCGGATCAGGGCGTCTATAGGACAGGCGATTGACCACGGCAGGTATCAGCTAACCCCATCACGCTGCTGTCGATCACATATGGGGCGGTCGAAAATTACCACAATCGGCATCCACCTGCGCGAGCGCGGGGCCGCTGGCGCACCTCCCAGTCGTATGCATCAACCGACTGAGGGAGCTGATTGTGGTTGACATTGTTCCGAACGGGACGGGCCTTCCCGGCATTGAACAACTGCGCGTCATCGTCGGTGCGGTGATGACCGTGGGGCTGATCCTGAGCGTGCTCGCCCTGATCATTGCGGCGATCGTGTGGGGTTTCGGCGCCAACTCGTCCAACCCGCACCTCGCCTCGCGCGGCAAGGTGGGCGTCCTGGTGGCCTGCGGCGCCGCCATCATCTGCGGCTCGGCCGTCACCCTGGTCAACTTCTTCTGGACCGTCGGCCAAGCCGTCTGACCCCGATTCCCACCTGAACGGGGCTCCAGATGAGCGTGTGCGACGTGCCGGTCATCGCCGACGTCTGCAACACCGCGGGCGAAGGCGCCGCTGCATTGGTCGCGGCGCCGTTCGATTGGCTCGCCCATTCGATGGGCTCCGCCGCAGCCTGGCTGTTCAAATCCGTCTGGGCAGCGTTTGATTCCACCACGCTCGTCGACGTCACCGACCCGGCGTACATCGACGTCTACAACGTGCTCTTCGGCGTGGCCGTCTTCGTCACCCTAGTGTTGTTCTGCCTGCAGCTTCTCACCGGCCTCGTGCACCGCGACCCGACAGCGCTCTCCCGAGCCGCGATCGGCGTCGCCAAGTCGGTACTCGGATCATTTATCATCATCACCATCACCGGCCTGCTCCTCGAAATCACCGATCAGCTCACGATCGGAGTCGTTGAAGCGAGCGGCAACACGATGGAAGGCATGGGCGACCGCATCGCTCTCCTCGCCACCGGCCTCACAGCCATCAGCCTCGGCGCCCCCGGCGTCGGAGCGATCGTCACCATCTTCCTGTCCTCACTCGCGATCACCGGCGCGGCAATAGTCTGGTTCTCACTCCTCATCCGCAAAGCCCTGCTGCTGGTGGCGATCGTCTTCGGGCCAATTGCACTCGCCGGCGCGACCTGGGATGCCGCCAAAGGATGGTTCTCGAAATGGGTCGCGTTCGTGATGGCCCTCATCCTGTCGAAGCTCGTGCTCGTCGTGATCTTCTTGGTGGCGGTCGCGCAAGTCTCGGCCCCGATCGATGCCGACCTGGCCTCCGTCAGCGATCCGATCGCCGGAATCGTCTTGATGTTCATCGCCGCCTTCGCCCCTTACATCACCTACAAGTTCCTCAACTTCTTGGGCGTCGACATGTACCACGCGATGTCCAGCGAACAGGAAGCGAAGTCGGCGATGAACCGGCCCGTCCCGGTACCGAAAGCCCCGATGGTCGACGACCCGAAGAAGATCCTCGAGCCCAGCGGTGACGGCGGAAACGGAAAGGCACCACAAGGCGGCCCCGCCCCGACAACCTCATCGGGCAGTGGAGGGCCTGGTCCCACATCGTCGGGTGGTGGATCGGCTGGCGGCGCAGCTGCCGGCAAGGGCGCATCCGCCAGGGCTGGGACGGCCGCCGCAGGTGCCGCAGCAGGGGCGGCCACTGCGGGCGTCTCCGTCGTCGCAGAAGTGGTCAAGGCCGCTGCCCAAGCCGGCCCGAATATGGCCAGCACGGTCGGCCACGCAGCGGATGCTCACAGCCAGTCTTCGAGCAGCGCCGCCGCCCCGACCACATCACGGCCATCATCCGGGCCCTCCTCCACACCAGGCAAGGACGTGTAGTCATGGACACCGAAAATACCCGCACCGAATACCCACTGCCAGCCGTGCAGTTTTCACGCCTCACCAGACGAGGCATCATGCTTGGCCTATCGGTCCCGCAATTGATCGCCCTGTCCATCGGCACGCTCACCATCGTCACCGTGCTCTACACGACTGGCGGCTCCGGTGTCGCCTGGTCTGCTCCCTTGTGGGGAACCGCAGCATTAGTCGCCCTCATTCCCCTCGGGGGCCGAAAGATCGTCGAGTGGGTGCCGATCGTCAGCCGGTGGATGTTGCGCGCCGGCACTGAGCAGCTCACCTACCGGCGCCGCATCGTGCGTCCACGACCGGTCGGCACCCTGTCTCTGCCGGGCGACGCATCCGCTCTGCGCGAATGGAACGACCCGGAGTCGGGCGCGGTCATGATCCACGACCCGCACGCCCGCACCCTCACCGCAATCGTGGCGGTATCGCACCCAGCATTCGCCCTGCTCGACCCCGGGGAGCAGCATCGCCGAGTCGCCGGGTGGGGACGAGTGCTCGCCGGCGCCTGCCGGTCCGGGCGAATCGCACGCCTGCAGGTATCGGAACGCACGCTGCCCGATTCCGGCACCGGACTGGCCGAGTGGTGGGAACGGCACGGCAGCAACGACGACAGCTGGGCAGCCGCCACCTACCGCGAACTCATCGCGCGAGCCGGCCCCACCAACGAACGCCATGCGACCACGATCAGCGTCTCCCTTGACCTCGCCGCCGCCGCCCGGCAGGTCCGCACGCAAGGCGGCGGCATGCGCGGCGCAGCGGCCGTGCTGCGCCAGGAAATGACCGCACTCACCGCGGCCTTGCGCGCAGCGGACCTCACCGTGGGCACCTGGCTCGCCGCAGACGAGCTGGCGAGAATACTGCGCACGGCATACGACCCCGACGTCGGCGTCGACTTGGAACGGCACCCTGACGTCGGGCGCTCGCTTGAAACCGCCGGCCCCGTCGCGGTTGCTGAAAGCTGGGATCACCTCCGCACCGACAGCGCCTTCCACGCCGTGCTGTGGATCAGCGAATGGCCTAGATCACAGGTGTTCCCCGGATTTCTCTCCCCCCTTGTCTTCACCAACGGCATCCTCCGCACCGTGGCGCTGCACTACCTGCCCGTCCGCACCGATCAGGCGGCGCGCGACCTGCGCAAGAAGAAGACCGAACTGATCAGCGACGCCCACCAACGCACGCGCATCGGCCAAATAGCGGATGCCGGCGCCACCGCCGAATACGACGACCTCCTACACCAGGAGGCCGACCTCACCGCCGGCCACGGCGTACTGCGCACGACCGGCCTGGTGTGCGTGACCGCGCCCACCCTCGACGAGCTTGACGCCGCCGTGGCGTCGATCGAGCAGGCCGCCATCCAGGCATCCTGCGAAACCCGCCGACTCGTCGGCCAACAGGCCCAGGCCTTCACCGCCGCAGCGCTCCCCCTGTGCCTCAGCGTGTGACCAGTGGCACTCCTGTTATGCAGATAACCCCGATTGGAGCCGACATGTTCGACCAACATCCACAACCACCGGAATCCCGATGGATAAGCGTCATCTTTCTGCGGGGAGAGCAAGCCGAGGAACTTCTGGGCATGATCGACCGCAACGGACCCGCTGTCGCACGCCAGTTCCTCCAAAAGTGGGACTACGGCGAGCAGACCACCGATGCCGCCCTCACGAACGGGTATGTCTACGACCACATTCCGGCCGGAACGACCGACCGAACCATCGAAGACGCCGCCTCCCCATATGCGCTCACCTACAGCAGGCAATTCCGGTACGTCTCGCTCCTGCGGCGGTACCCGGTCGCACCTGAATGGGAGCCCGCACCGGCACCAGCAACCACGCCCGCGATTCGAACGCGTCACGGCGCCGACATCTGGGCACCCACCCGGGACCGGGCGACAACCATGACAGGGCACACGGTCGCGCTGTGAGAAACACCGACGCGGACGAGCGGATGCACACAGCCGCGCTGGTCGAACTGCACGGCGAGCCCCGCCGCGACCGCCACGCCCGCCGACGATCCGCAGCGAAGATCGAAGCGGATGCCCGCAAGGCCAAGCAACTCGAGGCGCGCACCCGGTGGCGCGCCGAGCGCGACGAAGTGCGCTCGAGGGCTTACCTGGCCGTAAGCGGCGAGTCCGGCCCCGCCCAATTGCGGATGCCCGGGCTTCTCCGGCTCCCGAAGCATCAGGACACGTCAGCGACGCTCTCGGGTCACTACCCGTTTCTGGCTGAGGCGGGGCTCGGCTCGGCTGGCGTCTTCGTCGGGCAAGACCTCTACTCGGGCGGTTCGTTCGTCTACGACCCCTGGGTGCTCTACCAACGCGGCCTGATCACCGCCCCGAACATCGTGCTGGCCGGCATCGTCGGCTCTGGAAAATCCTCCCTGGCGAAGTCCCTCTATACCCGCTCGCTCCCCTTCGGCCGTCGCGTCTACGTGCCCGGCGATCCCAAGGGCGAGCACACCGCCGTCGCCGAAGCCGTCGGCGGCAAGGCCATCATCCTCGGCCACGGACTCAGTAACCGGCTCAACCCACTCGACGAAGGACACCGGGCAGCATCCTCATCCAATGCCGAATGGTCGGCACAACTGACCGCGCGGCGCCGCGACCTGATCGGAGCCCTCGCCGAAACGGTGCTCGATCGACCTCTCAGCCCCCTCGAACACACGGCCATCGACCTCGCGTTAGCGGATGCTGTGCGGAGCGCAAAGGTACCAATCCTGCCGATGGTCGTTGATCGCATCCTTGCCCCGAACCCCGAGGACGACGAGGGCCGGCTCGCGGAGGACGGACGCCTCGTTGGCCATGCGCTGCGACGGCTGGTCGCCGGTGACCTCGCCGGGCTCTTCGACGGACCGTCCACCGTGCGCTTCGATCCCTCGCTTCCGATGGTGTCACTTGACCTGTCGCGCGTGGCGGAGAACTCGACGCTCATTTCAGTGCTGATGACGTGCTCGTCGGCGTGGATGGAGTCCGCCCTTGCGGACCCGGACGGCGGCCAGCGGTGGGTCATCTACGACGAGGCCTGGCGACTCATGGCCTATCCGGCGCTTCTGCGCCGAATGGACGCCCAGTGGCGCCTGGCCCGCCACTTCGGGATCGCGAACATGCTCATCTTCCACAAGCTCAGCGACCTTGACAATGTCGGCGACTCGGGCTCCGCCATGCGCGCGCTCGCGTCGTCACTGCTGGCCAACGCCGAGACACGCATCGTCTACCGCCAGGAACCGGACCAGCTCGGCTCCACAGCATCCGCTCTCGGTCTCACCCGAACCGAGCAGAAGCTGCTCCCCACGCTCGGCACCGGGCAGGGGCTCTGGCGCATCAAGGGCCGCAGCTTTGTTGTGCAACATCAACTCCACCCCGACGAGCTCGCAGCCTTCGACACGACCTCCCGGATGACCTCAGGCCAGCATCCACAACGCGGGGCCCAGAGCGCACCTTTCATGCAGTTTGAGGAGGGACTGCCATGACCGAAAGAGTGCTGAACGACGAGCGAGAAGCAAGAATCATGCTCGCGGCGCTGTCCGAGCCCGGCGACGTCATCACGGGAACGTTGATCGCTCGGCTCGGCGCGGTGGAGACGGTGCAGCTGATCACCTCGGGCGTGCGCCTTCCGAACGGCGTTGACCCCGCAGAGGGCGAACTGTGGCGACGCCGACTGGCCCCGCGCCTCAACCCCGGCCAGGTCGATCGCATCCGCGCCGACATGGAGCGCCACAATCTGCGGCTGCTGACGCCAGAGGACATTGACTGGCCCGGTGAACTCCAGCAGCTCAGCACCAGCGCGCCGATCGCGCTCTGGCTCAAGGGCGACCCGAATCAACTCGCGGCGCCGCTGCCCGCCCGAGTTGCCATCGTCGGCGCGCATGCCGCAACAGCTTATGGCAGCCAGGTCGCCACCGAACTCGCCTCCGATCTCGCCTCGCAAGGCCGCTCGATCGTGTCCGGGGGTGCCTACGGCATCGACGAATCAGCGCATCGAGCAGCTACCGTGTCCTATCCAGGTTCGACGATCGCCGTGCTCGCCGGCGGCCTCGACCGGCTCTACCCCACCGGCCAAGAGCAACTCTTCGAACGCATCGAACAAAGCGGCGGACTGCTCGTCAGCGAACTACCGCCCGGCTCCGCCCCAACACGGTGGCGGTTCCTGCAACGCAACCGGATACTGGCTGCTCTCACGGGCGCGACCGTCGTTGTGGAGGCGGGGCACCGATCCGGCTCGCTAAACGTCGCAGCTCAGGCCCACGCCCTTGGGCGCCCGGTTGGCGCCGTTCCCGGCCCGGTGACGAGCCCGGCGAGTGCCGGCTGCCATCGGTTGATCCAGGAAGGGATCGCGAGCCTCATCACCGATGCACAGGATGTGACGGACCTGCTGGACTCGACAGTCGGCTTCTCCGGAGACCGAACCTTCGCTTACTCCCCCACGAGACGGTTCACCCGAACCGGCCCTCACCTCACGTTCTAACTCATCCGCCGACCAGGGACAGGACCAATGAACACTCTGCGACCGCACGCTGCGCTTGGCGATGAGCTTGCCAACCTGGGCATCGGACTGCTGATCTGTACGGCGGGCTTCGCATTCCTGCTTCGTGCCGCGGGTGCTGTCGCCGCCTGGGCGACCAGCACCCGGCAACCTGCCGGCGGGCCGGCGACCGGGCTTGCTGTGCTGCTCGACCCGGGTCATCCGTCTGCGGCTCTGCAAGCACCCGGCCTGAACCCCGTCGCCTACTGGCTTACTACGATCTTGTTGCTCGGTCTGGCGGTGACGGTGGCTTTCTCGTTATGGCGGGTGTTCCGAGGCACGGGCCACACGGCCAAGGTCGACCCTCACCGCATCCTGGGTATCGCGACGAGCGCCGAGGTATCGCGGGCCGCGTCGCACTCGGCGCTAATGAAACGCGCGGCGCACCTTCGACCGTCCCTCACCAACGCTGGACCCAGCGACGTCGGCTACCGAATCGGACGATCCCGCAACACCACGGTCTGGGCGAGCGTCGAGGACTCCATCCTGGTCATCGGTCCGCCGCGCTCCGGCAAAGGTGCCCACATCGTGATCAATGCCATCCTCGACGCCCCCGGCCCGGTCGTGACCACGTCCACTCGCCCCGACAATCTGACGACAACTCTTCGCGCTCGGCAGCGGATCGGTCCGGTGGCGGTATTCGATCCCCAGCGGCTTGCAGCGGGCGTGCCTGTGGGACTTCGGTGGTCGCCGATCCGTGGCTGCGAAGACCCACTCACGGCGATGATCCGCGCGTCAGGACTCGCCGCCGGCACCGGACTAGCGGCAGGCGGTGTCGACGGGGGCGGATTCTGGGAAGCCAAGACCCGAACAGCCCTGCAGTGTCTGCTGCACGCGGCAGCGCTTGACTACTGCCAGCCCGCTGAGCTGTTTCGCTGGACCCTCGATCCGGCCGCAGCCCACGACGCGGTCTCTATCCTGATGAGTACCCCGGCCGCGGCTACCGGCTGGGGTGACTCCCTCCAGGCCATGCTCGAAGCCGACCCGCGTACACGCGACTCCATCTGGCAGGGCGTTTCACTGTCGTTGGGTGCGCTGGCGGACCCTCGAGTGCTGGATGCCGTCTCACCTAGCGAGGGCGAGGGGTTCGACCCCGAAGGGTTCTTGCGCAGCAACGGCACCCTGTACCTTCTAGCTACCGGCGCTGGCTCGAACAACTCCGCCGCCCTCGTATCCGCTTTCGTCGAAGACCTGGTCGAAACCGCCCGCCGCATCGCCGCACGAAGCGCGGGCGCGCGCCTCGACCCGCCACTGCTGCTCGCACTCGACGAAATCGGCAACCTCGCGCCACTCCCCTCCCTCCCGAACCTGATGGCCGAGGGCGGCGGCACCGGCATCACGACCATGCCGGTACTGCAGTCGCTCTCGCAGGCACGCACGAAGTGGAGCGACAACGCGGCTGGCACTATCTGGGACTCATCGATCGTCAAGATCGTGCTCGGCGGAGGATCAAACTCAAAAGACCTCCACGACCTCTCGACCCTCATCGGCGACCGCGACGAGGCGACTGACTCCACCACCATCGGTGACCGCAGTTCACGCTCAGCACAGCGCTCCATCCGCCGCGTCCCGATCATGCCGCCCGACACCATACGCACCCTCCCCTTCGGAACAGGCCTAATCATGCTCCGCGCGGCCCCGCCCATCATCGCGAGCCTGCACATGTGGACCACACGCCGCGACGCCAAGATGCTGCGCGCCAACCGGGAGGAAATCGAAGGATTGATGCGCGAGCCAGCTCAAAATGACCCGGTCGAGCAATCGGTCCACGAGGCGGAGTGACGGTAATCCTTTGCCGCATTGCGGGTCGCGACCCGGGGTGCTGGCGGCGCACCTTGTAGTGAACGCGGACCACAACGGTCCGCCCTTACAGGAGGTTGAGTTTCATGCCATTTCACACGCAGCAATCGCTGTCAGGTTTCATCGCTTCGGAGGCGCAGCAATCGGTCACCGAGAACGGTGAAACCCGTTTCAGCGTCCGCATCGGCCAGCCGCACTTTCGTCGCGAAGTCAATGGCAGTTTTACCGTGCTCGAGCCGACCTTCCACGACCTGGTCGCATACCGCGCCACCGCCGATCGGGCGCTCACACGGTTCGCGAAGGGCGACAGCTTCGTCGCCGAAGGCTACGTACGCAACTTTGAGATCGAGCGCGAGGGCGAAATCATCCAGCGTGAAGAGTTCGTCGCGAAGAAAATCGGTCACGACCTCGCCCGCACCAACTACGACGTCGACCGAAAAACACGCCGCTCAGCCACCGGTCCCGAGCGGGACGCGTCGGCCGTCCAGCAGGTCATTTCTGCAGAGGCAACGCCCGTTCGCATCGGCTCCGCCGTACTCGGGATCTGAGCGCGGCGATGGTAGAACTCCCGATTGAGTGGCCGCCCGGCGGTGACGATGCCCCGCTCGGCGAGGAGTCAGACGACCTCGACGGGCCGCTCATTGCAGAGCCGCCGCATCCGGTCAATTGGAACCTCCTCACCGGCGACGAAGCCGAAACCGAATGGATCGAACTCAACCGGTGGGTGAACTGGCTACGACGGACGTATGGGCTCCCAGCGTCCGTCGTGCCACCGTTCTGGCACCGGCACCCCGAACTCGTCTGGGAACTCTCCGCATTGCACCTGCACTGGCTTTGCGCCTATGACCCCGACCAGCACGGCTCAGCCCCATTCGGATGGCACCGCGACTTTGCCGACGCCCGCCAACGCCTCCACGATTGGGCGGCAACATCCGGCACGCGCCTTGACCGCGACCGGCCGACACGCCAGACGGTTTGGCCAGGAGAACCGCCTGCCGACGGCGTGGACGACATCCCGATCGGCAACCGTGACAAGGACTTCGCGCAGTTCGTCGTCGACGACATAGCCAGTCGGCGCGAAGCCGAGGCTGCGTTCTATGCGCGCGCCGACCCTGCTTGAGCCTCGGGTAGACCTGCAGCATCGGGGGCGATCTCGCCGGTATTCAGGTTAGGGGACGAGCCGGCTGGCCGATTATTCCTCTGGACTCCGCGGGCAAACACGTCAGCAAACCGTGACACTTCAAGGCGGCGACACAATTCGAGCACCAACTACGCAGCAACCAGCCGATTCGGTCAGGACTCACAAACGTCACTAGAGCAGTTCAACAGTCGCAAACGAAGACTCTAGCGCGTATGGGTTGAGTCGATAGGCGTGTGGAAGGACACGCCAGTCATCGAGCACCTTGGGCAGGCCAGCGATGATATTTGCCGTCAATGTGCTTATGACCGACAAGCCTGATCCGGTTGGGCTACGAAGGCCAATCCAGTGCAGCCCAGCGGACCGCAAGCCGTTGCGCTCTTCGTCGATTCGAAGTTGCGCGGCGTCCAGAGTAATGATGGCGTCAAAGCCCCGCGTACCCAACTCCGCAATAAGCGGAACGTCTAGCTCACCTAGCAACATCTCCTTTTCGCAGGATCGAAACCGGTGATTACGGAATACGGACTCCAGCGGGACCGCCAGACGGGCATGAAGATTCTCATCGATGAAGAATTTGGCCACTAGCGCACGCCCGCCATCCGTACTTTTTCAGCGAACAGAATTGCGTCCTCCGCTGCCTCTACAGAAACTGACGGGTAGTAATCCGGAATGTCTCGAGCAAATAGTGTCCGATTGTCGACGAGGCCGTTAACGAGATCATACGGAATTCGAGTCCCTTCAATCGTCGGCCATCCACCCAGTCGCCTCAACTCAACTTCGATGTGCTTTGACGGCCGACGGAAGTCGACTACGTCGCGGCCCCTGAAGTCCTGGAAAGCCTCTGAAATCTCCTCGAAAGTAAATGAGTCCGCCTGCCCAGGGCGCCTGACCAAGTCGATGACTTGACCGGCCCCGTCGTCCACAACAATTGTTTTACCGTCCGTGGCAAAGCGATATTTGGAAGGGTGGTCTGTGAGATCGACCAGGTCTAGCGTGACGCGAGCGACGCTAATGCGTTGGAGCGAAGTTCGACTTCGCAAGAAAACGAGCGTGCGAAGCCAGACCAGATCCCGAAAGGAATAGAGCAACGGTCTGCTAGCGCTAATTTCAGGGACAATCAGCCCCTTGGATTTCCACGATCTCAGTTGGGAGTTCGTGGCACCGGTCAAGACCGCAGCCAGTGCGAGAGGAAACGACATCGCAGTCTCCTCTCCAACGCGTCCCTTGAATGCTAGTGGAATTCTCGAGATGGACAGTTGGGATCGCCGGAGGCCGGCACCGAACACTAGAGATGCCTGAGGCGCATACAAGGGATTTGCTCGCGAGTCGGCGAACGCAGTCATGAGCACTCACCGTGTCGAAATCGCTGCCCACGCCAAACGAATCTAGGCCGACGACCTTTCACATTAGGAGGGCGGTGCCAACTTCTGCAACACCGTCGCCGGCTCCGATCTCACCGTGCGGTCGGGCTCCGCATAATGACCGTTCGTCGACCGAATGAGTGCGGCCAATCACCACGCTTTTACCGCGCTACCATCGCGTGACTTCAACGGGGCCACCGTTCGATTCTTCCGCCCTCCCCTTCTCCCTTCTCCCTTCTCCCTTCTCCCTTCTCCCTTCTCCCTTCTCCCTTCTCCCTTCTCCCTTCTCCCTTCTCCCTTCTCCCTTCTCGATAGGCTGAAAAATATGAGCACCAAGAGCGCTAAAAGAACCAAGAGAACCAAGAGAACCAAGAAACGTCCCTCTGGTACCCCCGCCGCACCGACGTTTGCTCGCGCCGGGCTCGCACCCGGCCTATTGGGAGCGTTGGTGCTCCTAGCCGGATTCGTCCTCGTCGGTGGTGAAGGCTTCACCATCATCCGGTACGCCGTCAGTATTCTCGCGCTTATTCTCTGTGTCTTTGTTGTCCAGGCCAAAACGTGGTGGTGGCTCGTACTTCTGGCACCCATTGCGGTGCTCTGGAACCCGGTCGTGGTCATACCGCTCGAAGGCGGGGGCTGGCTCGCAGCCCAGTTCATCGCAGCCCTGACTTTCGTCGTCGTGGGCATTCGCAACAAGGTCCCGGTTCGTCGCGAATGACCCGTGTGCCAGCCACTACCAATTTGTTCTCACCGGCCACACTAACCAGGCGAACGGTGGTAGGAGCCGGGCTCTCCGCCGCGGCACTTCTTGCTCTTACCGCGTGCAGCCCGCAGCCACAACTGCTATCGCCGCAATCCGCTGCCGTTCGTGCTGCGGAGAAACGAAGGCTCTCGTCAGGGAATTCAGTCAAGGTCGACCTGCGAGCCAGCGAGACCACCGTCGATCTGGCTGGCACACTCGCCGCGACCTGGAGTTACGGCGCGCTTCCAGCCGCAACAATTCGTACCACGCAGGGCGATCTGATCACGGCCCGCGTCGTGAACGACCTGCCCGAAGCGACGACGGTGCACTGGCACGGCATCGCACTACGAAACGACATGGACGGTGCGCCCCATCTCACCCAAGATCCGATCCCTCCCCAGTCCGAGTTCAACTATCAATTTTTAGCACCCAATGCCGGCACATACTGGTTCCACCCGCACGTTGGAACCCAACGCGACCGGGGCCTCTTGGGCGCATTGATCATCGAGGACCCGCACGAACCGTTGGTCTATGACGACGAATGGGTCGTCGTTCTCGATGATTGGATCGATGGGGTGAACGCCACGCCTCCCGAAATATTCGCTGAGCTCTCCCAAGGCATGCGCGGCGCATCGAACAGCCAGAGCAACATAATGCAGAATGCGCGATCATCGCTGCTCCGCGGGCACGCCGGCGATGTGAAATATCCGCACTACCTCGTCAACGGTCGACCTGCCGCCGATCCGGAGACTTTCCGTTCGCGTCCGGGGGCGCGCATTCGCATCCGGTTGATCAATGCTGGCGGTGACACCGCCTTTCGAGTTGCCCTGGGGTCACACCGGATGACCATCACTCACACGGATGGCTACCCGGTGGAGCATGTTGACGTCGACAGTATTCTGCTCGGCATGGGCGAACGCTACGACGTGCTCGTCACGCTCGGCGACGGCGCCTTTCCCTTCGTCGCCGAGGCAGAGGGAAAACAGGCCCGTGGGTTTGCAGTTGTTCGAACCGCGTCGTTGGCCACGGCACCCGCTTCAAACGTCACGGTGCCCGAACTCACCGGACAGGTCGGAACAGCCGATCAGCTCGTCGCCGACGCGGAGTTCGCGCTTCCCATCAAAGATATCGACCGACAACTGACCGTGCGTCTCACGGGCGGCATGGCAAGCTACGACTGGGCGCTCGACAAACGCCCATTCAATATGGACAAGCCACTCGACAACGCTCGAATCATCCGTGCCGGTGAACGCGTCGGGATCGATTTCGTGAACACAACAACAATGTGGCACCCGATGCATTTACACGGACACACCTATCAGCATCTGGGCGGCGGTCCCCGCAAGGACACCTCCATTGTGGTTCCCGGGCAGACACTCTCCGTCATTTTCGACGCAGACAACCCAGGACAGTGGATGCTGCACTGCCACAACGTCTATCACTCCGAATCAGGAATGATGACGACGGTCGCCTACGAAAAATAGTGCGTGATCCACTATTCATCGGTCCCGCTGAACCTACATTCAGGATTCCCAGCTGGCCATGCGATACCGTGAGAGTTGACATGGGCAGTCCACTCTTGGGCTGAGAACAAAGCAGAAGGTAACATGACGCTGGTTCGCGCGGTACGACGGATAGTCGCACCCGTCTCTCTGTCGCCTTTCGTTTCGCTGCTGGCTCTTGCCGCCCTGCTTTTTGCTGTTTTCGCGTTCCATTCCGAGGCCACTGGGCATGCCATGCAAGCGTTTCCCGCTGCGTCGGCAACGGCCAGCCAACAGGCAAACGTTATGGGCGTGGCGGCTGTCGCCGCCACATCCGTTGTTGATGCGATCGCCTCCGGCAGCCGTGATGGAACGCTCGATTGCGCGCTGTTCGTGATGACGTGCATGCTGCTGCTCACCCTCGTCATCATACTTTTCGTGACTCGGCTTCCGGCCATGCGTCGGCGTCTGCTCGATACCGGTGGCGTCACTCTGGGATCATGGCGCAGCGTTGGCTTACCGATTCACCGTCCCAGCCTCACCCTTCTGTCGATCAGTCGCGTTTAGACCGTTATGGAGTTCCGAGCCAGTACCTGGCAGTGGAACTTTGCCTCGCCATCGGCCGCATTGCCGCTCCGCCGTAATGCCGCCATGTCGCTCATCTGAGCTGGTCAAGACTTCGGCGTCCCGATTATCGATTGAAGGAAACATAATGAACTCATCTCTTACGCGTCGCACATTTCTCGGCGCCTCCCTGGCCACAGCGGCCACAGCAGCACTGGCATCCTGCTCACCATCACCGGCGGCGAAGACGGTCGATCGCATCCTGCCAACGGATCGGCTGGTTTCACAGTACGAAGATTCTCGCTCCTCGAACGGAACAACGGTCACGCAGAAGCTCAGCGCCGGGGTGTTCGACACGACCGTCGCTGGCATCGCATTGAGCACCTGGGGATACAACGGAGCGGTCAACGGGCCCGTTATCCGCGCGAAGACCGGGGATACGCTCAACGCCCAGGT
Organism: Cryobacterium glaciale; assembly: GCF_004402535.1. GTDB lineage: Bacteria > Actinomycetota > Actinomycetes > Actinomycetales > Microbacteriaceae > Cryobacterium > Cryobacterium glaciale. The sequence continues at coordinate 74,056 of NZ_SOEY01000026.1, forward strand.
CGCCAATGCGCTCGCGGAATCGACGAGTGTGCACTGGCACGGTTTGGCTTTGCGCAATGACGCCGATGGGGTGCCGGTTGTGACCCAACCGGCGATCAAACCGGGCGCCAACTTTGACTATACGTTTCGACTTAACCACCCCGGTACCTATTGGTATCACTCGCACGTCGATATGCAACGCGAACGTGGCCTCTCGGGCGCGCTCATCATCGAGGACCCGCGAGAGCCTCTGCTGTACGACCAGGAATGGGTCATCATGCTCGACGACTGGCTCGACGGCATCACCGGCACCCCCGAAGACGCTCTCGACGAACTATCCATGGGTATGGACATGTCCGGCATGGATATGCCCATGACCCACATGCTCATGGGCGCCAGCAGCACGTACCTGGGTGGCGACGCCGGGGATGTACGCATTCCCGCCCACCTCTTCAATGGAAAGGCCACGCAGGATGCGGAGGTATTCCAGAGCCGACCGGGCAACCGCATACGTTTGCGGATCATTAACGCGGCCGGAGACACCGCCTACCGGGTGGGTGTGCCGGGCCAGAAGATAACCCTGACGCACACGGACGGGTTCCCGGTGCAACACGAGGATGTCGACGCGGTCGTGCTCGGCATGGGCGAACGCATCGATGCGATCCTCACCGTTCAGGACGGATACACGCCGCTTCTGGCCATCCCCGAGGGGAAGGACGGCCGCGCCTACGGCATCATCAGCACCGGTAGCGGCACCGCCCCAGACGCCGCCACACTTCCGTCAACCCTGGACGGCACAGTCACCGACGGAGGGCGTCTCACCGCAGACGAATCCGTTCTCCTCACCGCCACGAAACCCGACCGCATCCACACCATGCGTCTAACCGGCAGCATGGGAAAGTATGACTGGAGCATCAATGGGCGACGCTTCGACATGAAGAAACCGTTCGCGGGCGCCTTTGATATCAGTCTGGATGAACGCGTCCAGGTCAAGATGGTGAATGACACCAGCATGTGGCACCCCATGCACTTGCACGGACACAGCTTCCAACTGAGCAACAACGGCGCACGCAAAGACACCGTAATCGTTCGCCCGAAAGAAACCGTCACGTTTGAATTTGACGCCGACAACCCCGGACAGTGGATCGCCCACTGCCACAACGCGTACCACGCCGAACGCGGAATGATCGGACTGTTCTCCTACGTGAGATAGGGCACGGGCTGCTCCATCCCCAGGTCGGCCTCCTCGCCCTGAAGTCTGCATTCAAGAAAATCGCCAGCCGCGTCAGTCGACTCGGTTCGCCAAGCCGATGTCGTCTCCGCTCGAGGCATCGGTTTGGTGTGCGGTGCCGCGATCGGGGCGGAGCATAATGCCGGCCAGTGCCGCGGCGAACACCGCGATGCCCGCGTTCACCACGAGCGCCGTCGAGAAACCCTGGACGAACGCCGCGTGATGAGCCTGATCAAATCCTCTCTCGAAGGCGGCACTCGGGCCAAATGACGTGAGAATCGCTCCCATCATGGCGATTCCTAACGCCAGACCGGCGGCTTGGAAGGTGGAGAAGATCCCTGCAGCGACACCGTAACTCGACCCGTCCGCGGCCCCCAGAGCAGCTGTCGTGGTGGGGGTCCTGGCCAACGCGATTCCGAAGCCGGCCAGTGCCAGCCACAGCATCACGGTCGTGAGGTTTGCGTCGAGTCCCAAAGTCGAGAGGCCCAGCAGCGCGGCTGCGAGCAACAGCATTCCGACGACGATAAGCGCTCGGACGCCCAGCCGATCGGCCATGCGGCCGGCCAGCGGAGCGACCACGACGATGGTGACGGTCAGGGGCAACAGGCTCGCGCCCGACACAAGAGCCGAGTAACCGAGCACCGTTTGCAAGTACAGTGCCAGGAAAAAGAAGAGACTGCACATTACTGCCGTGGCCAGTAGTGTCACCAGATTCGCAGCCGTGAAGGAGCGGTTATGAAAGAGAGAGAGGTTGACCAGCGGCTCTGGAGTTCGTCTCTCGTGCCACACGAACAGTCCAAGAGCTACCAGGGTCACCACGCTCAGACCAATCACCAGAGCGGATGCCCAACCGGCCGCGTTCCCCTGATTGAGCAGAAGGATCAGGCTGAGGAGCCCGGTGGCCGAAAGGCACACGCCCACGAGATCCAGCCGCATCCGAAGAGCGGGAGGGTTTGACTTCGGAAGCAGGAAGCTCGCAGCCAGCCATGCGAGGACGCCCACGGGAACATTCACCAGGAAGATCCATGGCCAGCCCAGCGAGTCGTTGATGATCGCGCCGATGAGGGGTCCAATTCCCAACGCACTAGCCGATACGCCAGCCCACACTCCTAATGCCGCGCCGCGCCGCTCAGCCGGGAAAGTGATGGCGATAAGTGCCAGCGCCGCGGGTGCGACGAGTGCGGCCCCGAGCCCCTGCACTGCCCGCGACGAGATCAGCACGCCGGCGTTCGGGGCGAGCCCGGAAACCAGGGACCCGACAATGAAGATCCCGAGACCGATCAGGAAAATGCCCCGAGCACCGTTCCGGTCAGCGAGACGCCCGCCGAGCAAAGTAAAGGCTGCGATGGTGAGCGTATAGGCGTTGACAACCCACTCCAGGCCGTCGAATCCCAAACCCAACTGCCTCTGAATGGATGGAAGTGCCACGGAAACCGCGGTGTCCTCCAGCAACAGCAAGAAGGTGACCAGTGTCAGGCCGAACAGTACCCCCCAGCGCGAGCGGGCAGAGACAAGTTGCCGCCCGGGTAGGACCGGCGAGTGGTCCGGCTCCGATTCGGGCCGCGAGTCGCGATCGGGTCGACGGTGGAGTGACACCTCCCGTTGCTTACGCTTCATACGCGACACCCGTCGCCATCCCACGTTCCCGTGTCGCGAGCGAAGCAGAAGACATCTCGGTGTTGGGAAATGTGCGCCTCCCGATCCGATACGCATCAAGCCGTTTTTCGTCCATGTGACCCTGATCTCTCCTCTGTGAACAGACGCGTGAGCTGGTGCGTCGTAGATTACCTGCCCGGCATTCCGACATGTCGGTTCGTGTCATCGCCCTCGTCTGCGCTGGGATGTCCAGGCCAAATAGGCGCTCAGGACGCTGGCGGCACCGACCCCGACTGACATCCAGGGCATCTTCCGGGAGCGCCATCTTCGGTCTCCTGCCGCCAGCTCCCCAATGCCGTTGATAAACGCGGCGACGATCATTCCGGCGACGAGGCGGTTGCCGATGCGTTCCACGCGACCGACCAGGGGCTCCAGCTCCGCGGCGCGGAGATGAACTTCGATTCCAGCTGTGTCGATCAGGTCGACGAAGCGGCGCAGCTTCTCGGGCAGGTCAACAATCAGATGGGCCGCGTCACTGGAGGCTCGGGCAAGTTTCCCTGCGATCGCCGAGAGCGAGAGCTGGTCGCGCACCAGTCGACGCGTATAGGGTTTGAGAACTTCGCCGAGGTTGAATCCTGGGTCCAGCTCGACTCCCATGCCTTCGGTCATGAGGAGCACCTTGAGCACCATGACCATCTCCCGCGGGAGCTGCAAATGGTACGTCCGCAAGATTGACAGCATGTGGGTAATGAGTTTCGGAATGTCGATCTGATCGAGGCTACGGTCGGCATAGAGCTCTACGAAGCGGTTGAGATCCTCTCGGAGCGTATCCCTGTCGACGGACTGTGTCACAACTGAGAGATCCAGCAGTGCCGCACCGATCGCATCCGCGTCTTTACCGGCAAGGGCGACAAGGAGGATACTGAGCTGGTCCCGGAGCCGATTGCTGACCTCGCCGACCATGCCAAAGTCGATCAGTCCGATCCGCTCGTCAGACTGTACGAACAGGTTCCCTGGGTGGGGGTCGGCATGGAAGAAGCCGTCCTCGAAAATCATTTTGAGGATAATATCGGCACCTCGCCGGGCAATTTTTGGACGATCAATCCCGGCCAAGCTGAGGGAGGCTATGTCGGTGACCTTCCACCCCGTCATCTCATCTAGTGTCAAGACACGGGAGGTGGTGGTGTCCCAGTAGATCTTCGGAATCTGGACGTCCTGGCTGCCATCGAAGTTCTCCGCGAAGCGCTCGGCGTTGCGCCCTTCGCGGAGATAGTCGAGTTCGCCGCGCAACGATTCAGTGAACTCATCGACCAAGCCAATGAGATTGTAATCGGACGCGGCGACCCATCGACGACTTGCGTGCGCCGCAAGGTTCTGCATAATCTGAAGGTCCACATCGATCTGCTCCACCACGCCCGGCCGTCGTACTTTCACGACCACCCGGGTGCCGTCATGGAGAGTGGCGCGGTGCGCTTGTCCGATAGAAGCGGATGCCAGCGGCACCGATTCAAAGAAACGGTAGATCTCCTCGGCCTCCGCTCCGAGTTCCTGACGGATGATCTCCATGATCGCGCCTTCCGCCACTGGCGGCGCGGCGTCTTGAAGCTTGGCCAACTCGGTGACGAAGTCCGGCGGAAGTATGTCCGATCTAGTGGAGAGGAGCTGGCCAAGCTTGATGAAGGTGGGACCGAGCTCCTCGAAGGCCAGTCGGAGATGTTCCGGCTCGGTGTATGGTTCCTCACGTCGTTCGTGCCCGAGCGCACCGTGGTGGAGGGGTACCCACCGCTCGATCCCCATGACGCTCACTGCGAATCCGAGGCCGTGACGAACCAGCGTTTCAGCGATTTCCTCGTAGCGGTTGATGTGAGTCTTCATGTCCTGAGCTCCTGTCGATGTGTGTCCGGGCAGGGAATTTAGCGCAACTGCCCGCTGTGATTTCGTTCACCGGTTCGCGGCTGCAGGGAGTGCTCACGGCCATCCCGACTTGCTCGTCGCTGACGTCGACGGGCGAGGTGCAGCAAATTACGGGGCCTTCATGGTTTCTCCTCCTCCGTCTGTTGCGCACTCGGTGCGCTGCCGTGTTGGTCCTCCGTGTGTTGCGCACTCGGTGCGCTGCCGTGTTGGTGGCCACGGTGCCCGAACAGGTGCATGCCGGCCACGAGGACGATGCCGATATAGGGCAGCGCCGTCGGCAGGTGTGCCCAGTGTTCGGTGATCGCGTAGAGAACCAGGCCGAGAACGGCCAGGACGATGATGACCCAACCGTAGAGGGGGAATCCGTTTCGCCCACTCCGAGATCCGGCCATTCCCGCGTTGCCGTGATCGTGCTGCGTCATCACAGCCGGCTCCCTGACGTCTGGGGCATTTTCAGGAAATCCTTGCGCATTCCGAACGTCGCATCAGTGATCGCCATCGACGTCGCCGCGTCGGCTGCCGTACCCATCAGCGCCCGGATGGCGTCGATGGTTTCGGGTATCACGATGGCTTCGTTGTACACCTGGTAGGTGAGATAGGCCTCATCACCCTGCACGGTGACCAGGTCTTCCCAAACGGCAACTTCCCACATGTCGCCGCGCGGGCGGCCCAGGTCCCGCATCAGTTCGATGGTCGAGTTGAGTGCGACCAGCCCGTCGGACATACGGATGAACGCTATGCGCGGTGCCGCTCGGAGCGCATCGAGAACGTCCTCCCTGCTGGCCGGCCGGGTTAGCTGCAGCGTCCAGTAGTGGTTGTGGGTCTGGGTGTGGGCGCCTTTTGCCGCGATGGTGACCAAATCGAGGTCGGGCAGGATCGTCTGCGCGTCAGGGCCCTGGTGTGATGGGATGGTCGGTTCTGGGACCATCGTGTTCATGATTCCCCCGAGGTGCGATTCCCAGGGGTCGGTTGCCCGGCGGATCAGAACACCTCGCGCGCGGAGCAGTAGTCCGGCGTCTTGGAGAGCGCCGAGTACCCGGACGATGCTGGTGGTGTTGCAGGAGACGACCCGGGTACTGTCCCGCCCGAGTGCCGTGGCGTAGTTTGCCTGGGCGACGAAGGAATGTCCCGTCGTCGTGTGGGATTCTCCGCCCTGCAACACGACCTTGATACCGGCTTCCCGATAGCGGGCGAAATTGCCGGCGGCAACGTATTTGGGAGTGGTGTCGATGACGATGTCCGACTGTTCCAGCAGCTGGTCGAGGGTTCCATTCACAGGGATTCCGACCGATCGCATGGAATCCAAGGCCTCGTCTGTGGCAGCGAAGATCGGGAGTCGTTGTGCGGCTGCTTGGATCCGCCAGTCTGTGGCGACGTCGGCGATACCGCTCAACTCCATGTCAGGCTGCAGCAGGACGGCGTCGGCTACTCGCTTGCCGATGACACCGTAACCGTTGACAGCCACGCGGATGTGGTTCATGTGCTCTGCTTTCTTTGGACGGATGGGACGGATGGGACGGATGGAGGAACGGCAGGCGCGATGTCGGGGCCGGGTGGTTCGAGGGCGATCACCAGTGTTTCGCCAGGCCCGATCGTTTTCTTCATGTTCTCAACGCAGACGTTGATCGGCTGGGCTGAACAGGAGTGGAGACGAAGCCGAACATGGTTTCGGGTGATGTCGACGCTGATCGGCTGCTCCCGATAGAGCAACTGGAATGATGCCGCCGGCAGGTCCGCTGGGAGCACCGGGTGCAGCCACAGCGCATCCTCTCGTGTTTCCACGCCGCCAAAGCAGCGCACGACCATGTCGGCGGTCCCGGCCATCGCTCCGAGATGAACGCCCTCGCGGGTGGTTCCGCCCTGCGTGTCAGACAGGTCACTTTCCAGCGCCTGGGTGAACAGCAGCCATGACGCCGGCCGATCGCTCCGGGCCAGTACCCAGCTGTGGGCCAGCCGACTGAGGGTGGAGCCGTGACTGGTTCGGGACAGGTAGAAGTCGACCGTGCGCGGTATCAGATCGGCCGGGAGGGCGTAGCCGAGTCGATCGAAAACCGCCCGGAGTTCCTCAGCGGACAACAGGTAGAACAGCATTAGGACGTCTGCCTGCTTCGACAAGCGGTACTTGTTGGTACTGTCACCTTCGGCCTGGAGAATGAGGTCTAGACGACCGATATTGCCGTAGCGGAGCCGGTAGGAGCTCCAGTCGAATTCTTGAAGCTGCTCGTAACCCTCGAACTGACTGATGATGCCGTCGGCATGGAACGGCACCCGCAGTCTTCGACTGACCCGGTCCCACTGAATCGGCTCCTCGACGCCGAGCTCCAGCCGCTGCCGCAGCGAATCGAGATCGTGACCGGTCAGCAGACCCACCGCGTCGCCGACTCGTGCCAGCACCCAGGATGCCAGCACGTTGGTATACGCATTGTTGCGCAGGCCCTGGCCCGGGGCATCCGGGTAACCGTCATGGAACTCGTCGGGGCCCATCACGCCGGCAATGTCGAATCTGTCGGCGGCGCGGTCATAGCTGGCGAGGCTGGTGAACAGGCGTGCTACCTCGACCAGGATCTCAGCCCCGTACCGGGCGAGGAATTCCCTATCCCCCGTGGCTTGGTAGTACTGCCAGACGCTGTAGGCAACAGCGAGGCCGACGTGGCGTTGTCGATGTGAATTGTCGGGCATCCACTGGCCGGTCCGCACATTAAACAGCTCCGTCGGGGTCTCCTCGCGCCCATCGCTGCCGCTCTGCCAGGGAAACATCGCCCCCGCCAGGCCAGCCATGCGCGCCGCGGCCCGTGCCTCGTCCAGTCGTCGGTAGCGATACTGCAGCAGGGCCCGGGTCAGGTCGGGCCGGCGCAGGGTCATCGTCGGATAGACGAAGAGTTCATCCCAGAAAATGTGACCACGGTAGCCCTCACCGTGCAGGCCTCGCGCGGGCACTCCGGCATCCAGGTCCGGGTTGGCGTGGGCGAGGGTCTGCAGCACATGGAAGACGTTCAGGTTCAGTGCCAGGGACTGCCGCTCACCGGACTGGAGGTGAACGCCGAACCGCTCCCACAGCTCTTCCCAGGCTTCAAGATGGCTCTCCAACAGCTCCTCGAAACCCGGTGCGCGCCGGATTCTCTTCTGCACGTCCAGGACGGCCGTGGACACTGCCCGGTCCCGGGACGTCGCCACGGCAGCGACTTTCTCGATGACAACCGGCCGGGCGCGCTCAAGAGTGAGGGTGATGGAGTGTCCGATATATCCGGCGTCATCGACCAGCCGACGATTCCGGCCGAGCTCACCGGCACCGTCTCGAAGCCGGGTGCGCGACGCGGTTGCGATGGTCACCGCAGACTGGTTCGTGACCGACTCCAACAGCACCGTTTCGGGGTCTGATTCGCTGGCAGTGACGGGCAGGAGGTGCTCGTGAGCCAGCGCGCTGTCCGCTGCGACGTTGCGGTTCGCCACCTTCCCGTCGATCCCCGAACCGACGATGATGTCCCCCGACCAGTCCTCCGCCTCCACCGTAATCTCCAGGGCGGCCAGATGCGGATGCGACTGCGACTGGAACTGCCGAGAACTCACACGGGTCGTCCGTCCGGCGGCATCCCGGTACCGGTTCGTTCGGGTCAGCACCCCCCGTCGCAGGTCGAGCTCCTGGCTGTGGCTGATCATCTCCCCCGATCCGGGACGGAACACCGGCCCGTCCTCGGCCTGGACAGTGAGGAACGCCCAGTTGGGGGCATTGACCATGTGTTCGGTTTCGACCGCGCGTCCTCCTACAGCGGAACTGAGCCGGTTGTAGACCCCGGCCAGGTAGGTGCCGGGGTAGTGCACGCCGTCGCTGACGCTGCCGAGAACCGCGCCGCGCGTCGCCCAGTATCCGTTGCCCAGGGTGCACAATGCCTCTCGGGTTTGCTCCTGATCGGGGTCGAACCGGTCATAGCCGAGAAGCCAGCTGTCTTCCGCGTTGGCGGCGCCCCCGCACCAGGTCGCGGAGTCCCGGCTGCGCAGTCTGGTTCCGAAATCGTCCAGCGCGGTCAGATCGGCGACCACGACGTCCGCTCCGGCCTGGAGCAGACTTTCCCCGTTCGAGGCACGGTCCACTCCCACGACGAACCCGAATCCGCCGGCCGCGCCGGCACGCACCCCGGCGGTTGCGTCCTCGACGACCACGGCATCCGCCGGATCGATGTCGAGGCGGCGCGCCGCCTCGAGGAACATGGCCGGGTCGGGTTTACCGGGGAGCGACAGGGCCACCGCGTCGGTGCCGTCGACACGCACGTCGAACAGCCCGCCAATGCCAGCCGCGTCCAGTATGGCGGCGCTGTTCCTACTGGAGGTGACCAGAGCGATCAACATGTTCTCCGAGCGCAGCTCGCGGACGAGGTGGACCGCGTCGGGGAAGACATGAACCCCCTGGTGGGAGAGCTCCCGCTCGAAAAGTGCTTGTTTTCGCAAGGCCAGACCATTGACGGTCAACTGCTCGGAGCCGTCGGACACTGTTCCCTCGGGCAGTTCGATGTCCCGAGTTGCCAGGAACGCCCGTATCCCGTCTTCCCGGGTACGCCCGTCGACGTAACGGCGGTAATCGTCACCGGCATCGAACGGCACCTGTGGCAGCGTGGACAGCGCGGACAGCACCTCATCGAAGAGTGCTTTCCACGCTGCGGCATGCACGCTGGCCGTGTCGGTGACAACGCCGTCCATATCGAATATCACCGCACGGTACCCGGAGTGGTGGCCCGACCGGTGGCCCACAGTGGGCAGGTTCTGCAGTGTCGGCATGGGAGCTACGCTCCTCCGTGTGGCCAGGTCCATCCGCTGATGGCCGGGTCGTCCTCGCCGTGAGCGCGGGTATACGCCCGCGCGCGCAGCCGTTCATCGCTCATCCGCTGTCGCAACGGTGCCGCTCCCGCTCCCAGCGCCGGCACCTGGTCGATCACATCCATGACCAGATGGAACCGGTCGAGGTCGTTCAGCATGACGACGTCGAACGGGGTCGTCGTGGTCCCTTCCTCCTTGAAACCCCGCACGTGGATGTTGGAGTGGTTCCGGCGCCGATAGGTCAGTCGGTGGATGAGCGTCGGATAGCCGTGGAAGGCGAAAACCACCGGCTGCGAGGGCGTGAAGATCGCGTCGAACTGTGCGTCGGAAAGTCCGTGCGGATGCTCCGTGTCGGGTTGCAACCGCATCAGGTCCACAACGTTCACGACCCGCACCTTCAACTGCGGAAGATGCTGCCGAAGCAGATCCACGGCGGCGAGCGTTTCCAACGTGGGAACATCCCCAGCGCACGCCATGACGACATCCGGGAGCCCACTGGCGCTCTCCGCCAGCGCTCCACCCGCATGCGCTTCGGTTTCGTTGCCGGCCCATTCCCAGATTCCCAGACCCCGGGTGCAATGGAGTACGGCGTCGTCCATGCTGAGGTAGGACAGCGCGGGCTGCTTGCCCGCCACGATGAGGTTGATGTAGTCGCGGCTCTGCAGGCAGTGGTCGGCGACGGACAGCAGTGTGTTCGCATCCGGCGGAAGATAGATCCTGATGACTCCGGCCTTCTTGTTGACCAGATGATCGATGAAACCCGGATCCTGATGCGAGAACCCGTTGTGGTCCTGGCGCCAGACGTGAGAGGTGAGCAGATAGTTCAATGAGGCGATGGGGCGGCGCCACGGGATTTCACCGGTGACCTTGAGCCATTTCGCATGCTGGTTGACCATTGAGTCGATGATGTGGATGAACGCTTCGTAGCAGGAGAACATGCCGTGGCGGCCGGTGAGGAGATACCCTTCCAGCCAGCCCTGGCAGAGGTGCTCGGACAGGACCTCCATCACGCGCCCCGACCGGCCGAGGTGTTCGTCGGTGGGGAGGATTTGGCCCTGCCAGACCCGGTCGGTGCCTTCGAATACTGCGCCCAGCCGGTTACTGGCCGTCTCATCTGGTCCCATGAGCCGGAAGTTATGCGGGTTGTCCCGGATGATATCGCGCAAGAACTCTCCCAGGACGCGGGTCGCTTCGCTCAGTACCGTTCCGGGTTGGTCGACCGGGACGGCGTAGTTGCGGAAGTCCGGCAGATGCAGCGATTCAAGCAGCAACCCCCTATTCGCCACCGGATTCGCGCTCATCCGGCGGACACCGGCCGGTGCCAGCGCCGCCAGTTCCGGTCGCAGCCGTCCCTGCTCGTCGAACAGTTCGTCCGGACGGTAGGAACGCAGCCACTGTTCCAACTGGCGCAGGTGCTCGGGGTTCTCCCGAATGCCCGACAACGGCACCTGGTGCGATCGCCAGGTGCCCTCGGTCTGCAGGCCATCCACTTCCCGGGGACCGGTCCACCCCTTCGGAGTGCGAAGCACGATCATCGGCCATCGCGGGCGGTCTGTCACGTCGCCGGTCCGCGCGTCGTTCTGGATGCGTGCGATCTCGGTCACGACGTCGTCCAGAACCGCGGCGAATTGTTGGTGAACCGATTCCGGATCGTCGCCTTCGACGTAGTACGGCCGGTGGCCGTATCCCTCCAGGAGACTGTTGAGCTCCTCCCGGGGGATGCGCGCCAGAATGGTGGGATTGGCGATCTTGTAACCGTTGAGATGCAGGATCGGCAGCACCGCACCGTCCGCGATGGGGTCGAGGAATTTATTGGAGTGCCAGCTGGCAGCCATCGGGCCGGTCTCGGCTTCGCCGTCGCCGATGACGCAGGCGACCAGGAGGTCGGGATTGTCGAATGCCGCGCCGTAGGCATGCATCAGGGCATAACCCAACTCGCCGCCTTCGTTGATGGAACCGGGAGTCTCCGGCGCGACGTGGCTGGGAATTCCGCCGGGAAAGGAGAATTGCCGAAACAGCCGCCTCAGGCCATCGGTGTCCTGCCCGATGTGCGGATAGACCTCGCTGTAGGTCCCGTCGAGGTAGGCGTTGGCGACCAGTCCAGGGCCCCCGTGACCGGGCCCGGTGACATAGATTGCGTTCAGGTCCCGCGCGGTGACGACCCGATTCAGGTGTGCGTAGATCAGGTTGAGTCCGGGTGTCGTGCCCCAGTGACCCAGCAACCGCGGCTTGACGTGGTCGAGCGTCAACGGCTCCCGGAGGAGCGGGTTGTCGAGCAGGTAGATCTGGCCGACCGAGAGATAATTCGCGGCGCGCCACCAGGCGTTGATGAGATCCAGCTCCGTGACACTGAGCGGGAGCCTGGCCGGGGCGGCAGCGTGGTGGTCCAGTGCGGTCATGGGTGATTCCTCCGGCGGCTGGGGTGAACGGCGTTCACGGGGTTAATCGGTGATAAAAATGGTCGGCGAGGGAGCATGCGTTGCGTGCATCGTTCAGCCCACGTCGCCGGACGAGCCCGAAGCGGGCACCGGGACCGGTGCCACCTTTGCCGCGGCGGTCGGGGCCGCCTGGTCCGGAAGCCGGAGCCGTTTGAGCATGAGGGCGTTGACGGCGACGATCAGGCTCGACCCGGCCATGGAGATGGCTGCAATCTCCGGGCTGAGTCTCAACCCGAGCGGCACGAAGATTCCGGCCGCGATCGGCAGCGCGATGACGTTGTAGCCCACAGCCCAGCCCAGGTTTTGCCGCTCTTTCCGGACCGTGCCTTTTCCAATTCGCAGTGCCACCGGGACGTCGAGCGGATCGGAACGCATCAGGACGACATCGGCCGTGTCGATGGCGACATCCGTTCCCGCGCCGATCGCGATGCCCAGGTCGGCTTGCGCGAGCGCCGGGGCGTCGTTGACGCCATCCCCCACCATGGCGACTTTCTTGCCTGCCTTCTGAAGCTCGGCGATCTTGTCCGACTTGTCGCCCGGCATCACCTCGGCGATGATCGTCTCGATCCCGAGTTGGCCTGCAATCCGTTTGGCGGTGGCTTCGTTGTCCCCCGTCAGCATCACGACCTCGATGCCGGACTCGTGCAGCGCTGCGACGGCGGCGGCGGCGGTATCACGGACCGCATCGGCTAGGGCGATCACCGCGGCGGCCCGTCCGTCCACGGCAGCGAGCACGGCCGTACGGCCGGTCGCGGCCAACTGGTCGCGGCGGGCGGCGAGAGGTCCTAGTTCGATTCCCTCCTGGCTCATGAGCTTGAGGTTTCCGACCAGGACCCGGCGTCCCTCTACCCGGGCACCGGCGCCCTTGCCGGGGACGTTCAGGAAGTCGCTCGCCGCATACCTCGCTGCACCGCTCTCCTCCGCATGTCTGACGACGGCACCAGCGAGAGGATGCTCTGACTCGCGTTCCACAGCGGCGACGAGCGCAAGCAGTTCTGTCTCCTCGATTCCCTCGACGACCACGTCGGTCACTTCTGGTTCGCCCTTGGTCAGCGTTCCGGTCTTGTCCATCACCACCGTGTCGATGCGCGCGGAGGTCTCTATGGCGGTCGCGTTCTTGAACAGGACACCGCGCTTGGCGCCGAGCCCTGTGCCGACCATGATTGCCGTCGGTGTAGCCAGCCCGAGGGCATCCGGACAAGTGATAACGACGACCGTGATGGCGAACAACAGCGCCGTCGGTACGCCCACGCCGATGAAGAACCAGGTCAGGAACGTCGCGGTTCCACCGAGCAGCGCGACGAGGACAAGCCATGACGCTGCCCGATCCGCGAGTCGCTGACCGGGTGCCTTGGAGTTCTGTGCCGCCTGGACGAGAGCGACGATCTGAGCTAGTGCCGTCTCGGCGCCCACCTTCGTCGCACGTACCCGCATGGTGCCCGTGGTATTGAGTGTGGCTCCAACAACGTTGGAACCGACCGACTTCTCGACCGGTAGGCTTTCCCCGGTCACCATCGACTCATCGACATCGGATTGGCCGTCTTCCACAATTCCGTCGACGGGAATCTTGGACCCTGGACGGATGAGCAGCAGGTCCCCCGACTGCACGTCGCCGGTTGGAACTTCGACCGGTTCTCCATCTCGGATCACCAGCGCGACCGACGGGGCCAGTTCTAGGAGGGTTCGGATGGCTTCGCTAGCGCCGCCGCGCGCCCGCATCTCCAGCCAGTGTCCGAGAAGAACGAACGACGCCAGGATGCTCGCGGCTTCATAGAACACCTCACCACCGCCGGTCAACGTGACGATCAGGCTGTAAATCCACCCTGACCCGATGGCTATGGCAACCAGCACCATCATGTCCAGGGTACGCGCCCGGAGAGCGCGGACCGCCCCGGTGAAGAAGATCCAGGACGAGTAGAACACGACAGGCAACGAGAGAATCAGAGTGAAGATGTCCTCGCGAATACCGAATGGAGTGGGCGGGCTGAATCCGAACAAGACCACTCGACCGGCCGGGGACCAGACCAGGATCGCCAGAGCAAATACCGCAGCCACGATGAACCGGTTGCGCATGTCCTTGACCATCTCGGCCATCGACTTTCCGCCATGGCCACCATGCCCCATCACATCTTGGGGCGTAGGACTCTCGCCGTGCTTGTCATGAACCGCGTGCCCCTGCGCTGCTGCATCCGCGCTGGCCGAGATGCCGATCTGTGCGCCATCCGTCTGCGCGCCAGCCATGGAACTGTGCTCTGTGTGGCTGTGCTCTGTGCTCTGGCCGGAGGCCGCGGGGTTCATCGCCGTGGCGACCAGTGCGTCATGGCCCGGATGCACTCCCAACACCATCTTCGTAGTCGACGGCTCCGCCATCGGCTCGCACATGTGCGCCGGCACTGATTGTCCCGCGCAATGAAAACCGCAGTCCTCGACCCAGCGCACGACCTCAGAAAGAGAGGTGCGGTTGGCGTCATAGGTGATGTTGGCTGTCTGCGATACCGGATTCGCGTCAATGGAGATGACCCCGGGACGCCGGGAAAGCACCTTCTCGACGACCAATTTCGAAGTTGCCCAGTGCAGGCCGCGAACTCCGACCACGACGCTTCTGCGGTCTTGCTTCATGATTCTCTCCGATTTGCTACGACTGAAACGGGTCGAGTGGGTATCTGCGTAGATGCAGGTGACACGGTGTTGTTCAGGTGGCTTCAACGCTACTTATGCGTCATTGACTGAAGAAGGGGCTTAAGACCCGGAAACGGCCCGCGACAAGCCAGCGGCGTGACGCGCCCCGATCTTCTGTATTGGGGGCGCCTCCGCGCGGTCCCGGCCAACATCGCCGACGCTGCTGCGGCCCCGTCCGACGACTCCCAAGCCTGACCTCCCTGCTCCTGGCTATTTTTTCCCGGCCACGATCGCGCCGACGATGAGCAGAATCCCTCCCATGGGATATCCGACGGCAAGATCCAACCAGCCCGCAGGTTGTCCAGGCCCGAACGCTTCAAGGTGCGCAAGCCAGTGCACGAGGGCGACGAGAACGCCCGCGAGCATAAGCACCTGCCCGATACGGACGAATCGGCGCTTACGCCAATACGCCTTCCGGGCCATTTCCTCTACGCTCAACGTCGACACCGAGACAACATCGATTGTTTTTCCACGGGGGTGCTTCATTGTGTTCTCCTATTAGGGTTGGGCGTTTAGAGGCTGTTGACCGGTGTTTTTTCGGCGAGAAGAATGATGGCGACGCCAGCCGAATTCCAGTGCATCTCGTATAGAAATAGTGGATGGCAGACGGTGTCGGCGGGACCCATGTTGGGGATGCTGGCTGCTCCGGGTCGATTTCCGGGCCACACGGTAGCGTCTTGGGCGCACCGGAGAGTACTTGGTGAAAGTAGTTACCGAGGCGTCCCAACAACTGCGCGAGCAACATCCCGGGCAGCGTCGAGGTCACGGACCCTCTGACTGATGCCGACTTTGGCTACGTTGACGTCACGCATCTCGACAGCACCCTCGCGGCCAGGGAGCGTACCCTGCGCAAATGTGACATCGGTTTCGTTCAGAGGAGCGGGCGCGCTCGTCGTCCTCGGTCTAGGTGCGACTGATGGAGAGAACGGTCAGGCTGGGCCGGTGAATGTGGAGAGGGGCTGTGTAGACGGCATCAGCCAAGCGACCACCGGCGTCGAGTGATCGGTCGTACGCAGCAGGCAAACGATTTAGTAGCACCCGGGTGGCAAGAATGAGCAGAACAACGCACACCATCGCCATGAGCGCGCAACCGAGCGTGCCGATCTTTCCCCCGATGAACGATCCGTTTACGACGTGAACTGCAGTGGTAATCGCGGCGACACCAACGGCTGCAGTGACATCGTGGCTGCCGGCCGAATCGGCATGTGTCAATGCGGTCGAGACCGCGACGCCGACCTCCTGCTCGACGCCCACCGAGTGGATGGCGAGCAAACCGAGCAGCATCGCGGCCATGGCTACCACCGCAACGATGGTTGAGCGGATGACATGCTGCTGGGGACGGTCCGCAATCGAGCTACTGTTCAGAATCATGTCACCTCCGCTTCAGATTCCGGCCGAACCAAGAGAGTCACACCGAGAACATACCCCCGTAGAGTACCTGATGAACGACGATCTCGCTTGAGCGGACCGAATCACACGACCGACGCGAGATCCCGGGCAGCTCGAGGGCGTTCGCTTGACACGACTGCGGCCCCGTCGTGCGCCGATTCACAGCTCCACCCGTGCACCACGTTTGCTGTTAGGAAATCCATTCAAGTGACTCATGAAAGGTTTCCCTACCGTCGTCATCGTCAAACACATTGGCGATCATGTGGGTGACGAAGAGCGCAAAACCGATGGCAATTTCGTTGAAAAGTTCGAAATCGAAAGGGCCGTACCAAGACGCACCGCCGGGGCTCTCTGGATCCAGGTCGAGTCGGTTGACCCTAACGTCGCCGTCCAGAGAGCATATGACGATGCGCAGTGAGCGAAATGGTGGGTTCTTGCCCATGAGGTCACCGAGAGCTTTACCCTCTTCGGCGTTAGTGGCCATGATGTGGGAGAGAAGAACAGCGGTGTCCGCCGTTCGTTCGATTGCCGCGGGAAATTTGAGATAGCTGATCCCGTCCGCGGATACTAGGTGGATAGAGTCCGGCCTAGCTGAGATTTGACGATAGGCGACGATGTCAAGAGCGGCGTTGACGAGGCCAGTGAGAACATAGCCGGCGCTCGCGCTGTCGCTGACTCCGCCATAGTCCGGCACCGTCCGGTTCCAGATCGACTGAACGGATTCCCTGGCCGTAGGGATATCTGCCCGCGGGTGAGCAGTTCGTTCCGATACCAGATCGTCATTGTGGAGCTTGTCGACTTTCATGAGAGTAATCCTTTTGGCTTTTCCATCTCCGACAACATGCTGCCGCGAAGTCGTCATTCATGCTCGCTGGTTCTTTTTTCCGGCCACGATGGCCCCAACGATGAGAGCTCCCTTTCCCGCCCAGGCGAACAACCCCGTGACGGTGTGAGATGCAGGGGTCACCGCAGCGACGCCACCAGTTATTGATGCATTCGCGCTGCTGAGCACACCGGCATGTGTCGATGCAGCCGGAAGTAGGCCGCTGATCTCCCGCCCGACGTTCATCGAGTGCCCGCGAGGACGCCGAGCAACATCGCGGCCAGGGCCAGAATTGCAACGATCGTCGAGCGGGTGACATATCTGTGGGGGCGGTCCGTGATCGAACTGGCCTTCAGAATCATGTCACCTCCGCTTCAGATTCCGGTCGAATAAACGATTCACGCCGAGCCTATATCCCGTAGAGTACCCGATGGGCGGCGCTCCCACCTGAGAGAACCGGATCAACCGACCGACGCGAAATCGGCGTCCATTCAGGGGTGTTCACTCTGCACAACTGATGCGGTCTTCACTGCTGCGAACCTGCGCAGCCTGAGGCTGTTAC
>NZ_SOEY01000023.1 GCF_004402535.1 Cryobacterium glaciale
CTGCGCGCGGCGGCCGGGCAGTGGATGTGGCCGGTGCCGCCGGCGCCGCGGCCGCGTTCGCCGAGCCCGCTCCACGAGCCGATGCTGCCGTGCCCGCCGAGCCAGCCCCGCCCGCTGCCGCCCTGCCCGCCGACGCAATGTCAGTGGCCGACTCCGTGCTCGACTTCAGACTCTGCGCGAAGCTCTGTGCCAGGCTCTGTGCGGCAGCTGCCGTGCCCCGCAGGGTGCGAAAGTCCTTCGCGGTGAACTCGCCGCCGGTGCGTTCCCTGATGAAATCGTTGATGTCCGACGCCGATACGACGCCCTCGACATCGCCCAACATCCAGGACAGCAGGGGTGCGGCCGGGCGTTCGCGCAGGCGAGCGCGCAGGTAGGTCGCGAGGTCGGCATCCGTTATGACGCCTTGAAATTGTTGCCCACTCTTGGCCGGAAAATCCAACCGCACCACGTCACCGCGCACCGTGACGTGGGAGCAGAGCAGGGTGGAGAGGCCGTGGCTGCCGTAGGCGTCGGCGTAACGCTCGCTGCCGATGCGCAGGGAGGCGAGGTCGAGCATGCGAAACGCCGCGGCGAGGGCCCGGGTCCGCGGCGGGCCGTCGCTGCGCAGCTCGCGGGTGACCTGGCCACGCACCCGCGGCAGCGATTCCGCGAGCTGCAGTGCGCGTTCGAACTTGAGGCGGTCCTTCTGTTCGCGCCAGGCCGGGTGGTAGATGTACTGGCGGCGCCCGGCGGCATCGAGGCCGATCGCCTGGATATGCCCGGTGGGGTGCGGGCAGATCCAGACGTCGGTCCACGCCGGCGGAATCGCGAGCGCCGCGAATCGCTCCCGCAGCTCCTTCTCGGTGACTGTCTCCCCGGCCGGATCGCGATAGTTGAATCCCCGGCCCGCCCGCCGGCGGCTGTATCCCGGCCGGGTCGGGTCGCTGCGTCGCAGCCGGGTCATGCCGGTACCGTCTGTGCTCGCATGCCGGCACAGTACTGCGAATCGCTCGTGAGCGGATGCCGCGCCGTGGGTTCCCGCAGCACGCGCCTCGCGTTCATGAGGTCGCGCCCCCTGAGAAGGTGTGCCCTCAGCCCGAACACCCGCCGCGAGCGAAATCCCCTCGCGGCACGTGTTGGGGATGCGCGCACGTGTTCAAACCAGTGCCAACCTCTCAAAGTCGGGCCGCGAGGCCGCAGGGCGGCCCCGGCATCCGCTTTGGTGCGGGTTTTTCTCGCGACACTTGCATTTCACTCGTACTTGTGTTCGACTTGATGTATGCGGTGGAGCTCACAGGAACTACAGACTGAGCAGATCGGGGCCCTGCCCGGTCTGGCCCGCCTGAACAACCTCGTGCGCAGTGTGCAGACGCCCGAGTTCGCCGGAATCACGTTCCACGAGATCCTGTGCAAGTCCGCGCTCAACCATGTGCCCGGGCAGAGCGCGCTGCCGTTCGGGTACACGATCAACCCCTACCGTGGCTGCTCACACGCCTGCACCTACTGCTTCGCACGCCCGACCCACCAGTATCTCGACCTCGACGCCGGCAAAGACTTCGACAGCGAGATCATCGTCAAGGTCAACGTGGCCGAGGTCCTGAGAAAAGAACTCGCGAAACCCACCTGGGGGCGGCATCCGGTGGCACTCGGCACCAATACCGACCCGTACCAGCGTGCGGAGGGACGCTACCAGCTCATGCCCGGCATCATCGCAGCGCTCGCCGACAGCGGCACGCCCATCTCCATCCTCACCAAGGGCACCCTGCTGCGGCGCGATCTCGACCTGCTGGTCGAGGCGAACGAGCACGTTCCGGTCGACCTCGCCATGTCCATCGCAATTTATAACGACGAACTGCAGCAGTCGGTCGAGCCCGGAACCCCCAGCACCAAGGCGCGCCTCGCCACGGTGACCGCGGTACGCGAACGAGGTTTGGACTGCGGCGTCTTTCTCATGCCTATTCTGCCCTTTCTCACCGACACCCGCGCCCACCTCGACGAGGCCTTGCGGCAGGCCAAGGCGGCCGGCGCCACGAGCGTGCTCTACTCTGGCCTCAACCTCAAGCCCGCCGTCAAGGACTGGTACCTGGGATGGCTTTCCCGTGAACACCCCGAGCTCGTCGGCCGCTACCAGGAGCTTTACGCTCGCGGACAGTACGCCCCCAAGGAGTACCGCACCTGGCTTGCGGCCCGCATCCGGCCGCTCATTCGTGCGCACGGCCTCGAGCGTGGCGTGGTCGACCCCGCGACCGGAGGCATCCGCTCGAGCGCTCTCCCGACGTCCCCCGAGCGGATGCCCGCCGCCCGCACTACGCCCACCTTTGCCCCCACCCGTTCACCGGGCCCGGGCCCGGAAACCGGGCCCATGCTAGATCGTGGGCCCGCTTCCCCAACGTGGGCCCAGCCCGCTGCGGCACCCCGATCGCTGATCGCCGCCGAGCTTCCCCCCGAGCTGAATCCCACTCTGTTCTGACTCCTTGTGCTTTCCGGGCCCGGGCCCGGAAACTGGGTCCAGGTTAGATCATGGGCCCGCTTGCCGAAGGTGGGCCCGGCGCCTGCCCAGGGCTCAACCTGCGAGCGGATGCCCACACGCCCGTGCGCGCGCCCCAACTCCACCAAACCCACACCCACCCCAATGGCATACTTATCTGGGGGGGAAAATGTCTCTAGGGTTACCCGGCCACCTGGTCCAGCTGACGCTCGCGCGCGCCCTCGCGCGGGCCGCGCACTGGTTTGCGCTGACCTGCCTCATGGCGGGGGCCGTGTCGGTCTCCATCCTCAGCCTGAGCCGCCCCGAACTCTGGATCACCGTCCTGGCCGTCGTGGCTATGGGCGCCCTGCTCGTGCTCTTCACCCGGCACCGTCGCATCGGGTTCGCAGCGGCCTATCTGGTCGTGGGAACACTCGGCATCTACGTCTTCACCCGGGCCGTGCTCGACGTTCCCGACGTATTCCCCGCATCGAATATGTTCCTCGTCGCCCTGCCGAAGATGGCACTCGTCATGGTGGGCGGTGCCGGATCCACCGCCCTCGCCGGCGTACTCTGGAGCACCGCGGCCTTCCTGCTCGCCGAGGCCGCCGCGCTCGTCGCCATACTCGGCACCGCGGTGCCCTACCGGCCCGACCTGTTCACCCTCTCGACCTACCTCGTGCTCGTGGGCGTCATGGTGCTCGCCGGAATCGACCGCCGCCTGAGCAACGCCGCCCAGCCGGCCATCCACCGCGCCGTGCAGGATGGCGCCAACCGGCAGCTGCGCGACGCCCTCGACACCCGCGCGATCGCCCTGCTCAACGATACGACCGTCGCCCAGCTCGTGGCGCTGTCCCTCGCCGAACCCGGCGCCCTCTCGCCGGAACTCCAGGCGAGCCTCCGGCACACCCTGACCACCCTGCACGACACCAACTGGCTCACCGACATCGACGCCCGCGGCAACACCGGCCCTCAACCCACAGTGAGCACAGCCTGGCTCTCCAGCGCCGTCTGCACCGCCATCGAACGGGCCCGTGACCGTGGGCTGAAAATCGACGTCACTGGCGACCGCGACGCACTCGCCCGCCTCGACGCCGGCAGCGACCGCGACGTAGGCCTCGCCGTGCAGCAGTGTCTGGTCAACGTCATCCTCCACGCCGGAATCGCCGCCGCTGAGGTCGCCATCGAGGAGGACCTGACCACGATTTCCCTCCGTATAACGGATGCCGGCCGCGGCTTCACCGAGTCCGAATCCGCTTCCGACCGCCTCGGCCTACGGCAGTCCGTGCGGCGCCGCATCGAACAGCTCGGCGGATCCGTGGTGATCTGGAGCCGCCCCGGCGCGGGAACGAGCGTGCGCCTGACCGTGCCCGCCGCCCAGAAGAACTCATGACCCGCGCGACCCCCACGCCGAGACGGCCGCGCGCGCCGGCATCCGCTTCGCAGCAGCGCCTCGACCCGATCGGCGGCCTCGCAGCCTGGCCCCTCGCCCCGGTCGTGGCCCTCATCGTCGTGACCTATGCCGTCGTCGCCACCCTCAACCGCCAGCACGAGATCCAGATCAAAGAGCTCGCCGCGTCCGCCGTCGCCGTGCTGATCATCGCGGCCGCCGTGCTCGTCTGGTCGGCCCGGCCCGATCTGGCCCCCTTCACCCGCACCCGCGCCGTCGTGATCGTGGCGCTCGGCCTCGTGGCGCACCTGCTTGCGGCGGCGAGCACCTGGCAGTTCAACGGCATGATCCAGGACGACTACGCCCCGATCGGCCTCGGCCTGCTGCTGCTCGCCCTCGCGCCGTTCCGGCCCTGGAAAGAGATTCTCGTGCTCGGCGTCGCTGCGGCCGTCACCGTCGGCATCACCGCCCTGGCGCAATCACCGTTCCTCGGCATCCAGACCCCGCCCGTGCTGTTCGCGATCATCGCCATGATCCAGGTGCTCGCCCCCACCCTCGCCGCCGCCGCGTATTCACGCCAGGTCGTCAATTCCATCCACCGCTGGCAAATGGATGCCCGTCGCGCCATCCGCGCGCGCACCGAGGCCAGTCGCGGCCTCCTCGCTACCGAAGTGGTCGACCATCGCCTCAAGAACCTCGGGGCCGATGTGCTGCCCTTTCTGGCCGACGTCCTCGAGCGGGAAACCCTGACAGCCGCCGACGTCAAACGTGCGCGCTCGCTCGCCTTCCAGGTGCGTCGGGTGCTCGTCGCCGAAGTCGACCACACCTGGCTCGACGACCTCATCGACCGCGAACGCGCAGTCCTCACCACGCGCGGCCTCAACCCGCTCTGCGTCATCGCCGACCCCGAGCGACGCGCGACCGGTTTCGACTCCGACCAGCGCGCCGCCGTCGGCGCCCTGATCGTGGCCCTCTGCCGCCTCACAGGCTTCGACCCCACGAGCCTGGTCGTGCAGATCGACGGATCCGGCGCCGCCCCCGCCGACACCGACCAGATCACCCAGGCCTTCGGCCAGCGCGGCGCCCAACCCACCCCGGCCACCGACACGACAACCATGGCCATCGTCACCGCCGCGCAGACGCAGGCGGCCGCGCAAGCCAGGGCCCAGGCCCGTGCGCAGGCCCAAGTGCACGCCGCCACCAAACCGCGAACCCCCACCGCCGACTCCCCCAGTGCCGCCCCGAGGGACACGATCACCATCCAGGTCGGCCTCTCGCTGCCGCCGTTCCAGCGGCGTCGGGCACTGCGCCCCTACCTCAGCGTGCTGCGGGCCGTGTTCACCCGGGTGCGCGTGACCAGCCGGCATCCGCTGCTCACGCTAGAATTTGACGCTGAACGCTTCCCGACCAAAGGCACTCGATAATGGCCAAACTGTACTTTCGATACGGCGCCATGAACAGCGGCAAAAGCACGTCTATGCTGCAAGCGGCATATAACTATGAGGAACGCGGCCACCACGTGCTGCTCGCCAAACCGTCCGTCGACACCAAGGGCGACCGCGGCATCCTGTCCCGACTCGGCGTCACCCGAGCCGTCGATTATCTGCTCACCCCCGAAACGGATGCCTACGCCGCGTTCCAGCAGCACCGCGCGCAGGTCCTGCACCGGTTCGGCCGCGATGTCAGTGCCCTGCTGCTCGACGAAGCCCAGTTTCTGACCGCTTCCCAGGTCGACGATCTGCTGCGTATCGCCATTCTCGAGAACGTTCCCGTGTTGGCCTACGGCATTCGCACGGACTTCCAGACCGTCGCCTTTCCCGGCAGCCGCCGCCTGCTCGAGGTGTCGCACAGCCTCGAAGAGCTCAAGACCATCTGCCGCTGCGGACGCAAAGCCGTCTTCAACGGGCGCAAGATCGGCGGCGACTACGTCTTCGACGGTGACCAGGTGGCCATCGACGGCGAAGAGGTCACCTACGAGTCGCTGTGCGGCAGCTGCTACCTCGAAGAGAGCCACGGCGTGCTCAACAACCGCAGTCGGCCGGCACCGGCGTAGTCGGCGGTCCGGCATCTCCCGGGTGTACCCTCCCTCACCCTAAAGAACAGAATGCCAGCCACCAATTCTGCTGGCCTTTCGGGCCCGGCCAGACGGGGGCCCGGCACCGATGCCGCGGAGCATTAGGGTAAACCCATGTACCGCTATCGCGTGGCCCTCATCGACGATCATGAGATCGTCGCGCGCGGATTCGCCGAGTTGTTCTCTACGATCCCCGAAATCGACGTCGCCGCCACGGTCGCCACCGTCTCCGAACTGCTCGAGGTCACGCCGCACGCCACCCGCATCGACCTCGTCATCCTCGACCTGCGCCTGTCCGACGGGTCGACGGTCACGAGCAATGTCGACCGTCTCCGCGCCCGCGGTGCGACCGTGCTCGCCTTCACCGGGGGAGACGATGCCCAGCTCATGCGTGCGGCAGCCCGCGCCGGCGTGCTCGGTGTCGTGCGCAAATCCGAACCCACCGCGGTGTTGCTCGACGCCATCACCCGGGCCGCCCGCGGCGAAACCATCGCCTCCACCGACTGGGCCGCCGCCCTCGACGGAGACCCCGACCTCGCCGACGCCGGGCTCAGCCCGCGGGAACGCGAGGTGCTCTCGCTCTACGCGGCCGGCGCGAAAGCACCCCTCGTCGCCTCCCGCACCGCGCTCTCCGAGGCCACTGTCATCGACTACATCCGCCGCGTGCGCTCCAAGTACGAGCGCGTCGGCCGCCCGGCCAACACCAAAATCGACCTGTACAAGCGTGCACTGGAAGACGGCATTCTGCCCATTCCCGGCCACTCCTGATGTCGCAGCGCGGCTTAGAGACCGCCCGCGACGACGTCTCGGCCACCGAACGCCTCATCCGCATGCTCTACCTCGGAGTCGGCGCCACGGCACTGATCTTCGGCGCACTCTCGCTCGATACGTTCCTGCGACAGGTTTACCCCACCTTCCCGCTCGCCTCCGTCGGCGTCTGGATCTTCATTGTGGGGTTGCCGGCGGCGCTCGGTTTTCTCTCCCACGTGGCGCCCCTGCGGATGTTGCGGCGAATCGCTGTCGCCGAAGCCGCTGGGTTTCCGGTCGTTCTCGGGTTCTGGTTGATCATGCGGTTCGATCCGCTGCCGGAAGGCGACGACGTGCCGTGGGTGCTCATGCTCTCGGGAATCCCGACGGTCACCATCGCCATCTTCGCCAGTCCGTGGACCGCACGCATCTATGCCGTACTCGCCTCCATCGCCAGCGGCATCATCCGCGCGGCGACCTCGGCCGAACCCCAGCCCCTGCTCGTCGGGTTGCAGGACGCCCTGTACATGCTTCTGCTGTCGAGCGTTTTGGTGGGACTGACCCTGACCATCCGGAGCAGCGCCGCCCGGGTCGACTCGGAGGAGCACGTTCGGCGGGCCGCCGAAGCCGAACAGGCCGCCCGCGCTGCTCGGCGCGCTGAACGGCGCATCATCAACGCCCTCGTGCACGACAGCGTGCTCTCTACCCTGCTGATGGCGGGCCTGAATCGGGCCTCGCCCATCGTCGTCGGGCGCCAGGCGCGGTCGACGCTCGACCAGCTCGACGCCCTCGGCACGCAGGCCTGGCCAACCGTCGTCAGCGGGACGGACTTCGCCGACCGGCTGCGCCAGCAGTGCGAGCAGCTGGCCGCGCACGTACACGTGCACGTCATGATCCTGCAGAACGACCTCAAGTCGATCCCCGCCCCGGTCATGCTCGCGCTGCTCGGCGCCGCCGGCGAGGCACTCCGCAACTCCGTCGCCGCCGCCGGGGTCGGCCACCCGCACAGGGTGCATCGTCGGGTCACCCTCAGCACCGACCAGGGCACGATCCACCTCGCCGTCACCGACGACGGCGTGGGCTTCGACCCGGCCACGGTTCCCGACCACCGCTTGGGAATTGCCGAGAGCGTCGTCGGCCGCATGGAACGCCTCGCCGGCGGCAGCGCCATCATCACGAGCCGACCCGGGCACGGAACCTCGGTCGACCTGTTCTGGGTTCGGCCGGCGGTCAGCACCGAGCCGACCACTGCCGCCGTGACCACAGCGACCTCACTCGCCCAGATCCCAGGGACCGCGTCGCGCCCACTATCATTCTCAGCGTCCCTCGGCCTGTCAGTGCACATGGCCCGGGGCGTCGTCGTGCTCTTCATCGTCGTGCATGCGGTGCTCGCGGCCGCCAACTCCGATCGCGTCACACCGATGCCGCTGGGCATCTTTGCCTTCCTGGTGCTCTCGACCGCAGCGATCCTGGTCACCGGTGACGCCGCCGACCCGATGCCGCTCAGCCGCACGGTGGGGGTTCTGCTGCTCACCACAGTCGCCGGTGGGCTCATGTACTTTCACATTCCGGGCGGGAACATCGGCCCCTTCGCCCACTGGCACCTGGGTGCCATCACGCTCCTGCTCGTCGTGCTGGTCGCCCGCGGACGCACCGCCTGGGCCTGGGCGGGTTACGCCATGATGACGGTGGTATCCGTCTTCTGGGCCCTGCAGATCGGGCACACCGTCGGCGATGGTCTGGTTTTGGTGAGCCGCCACGCCGGCACCCTCCTGGCCGGAACCCTGTTCGCCGTCGGCCTGCGGCATTCCTCCCGCAACCTCGACGACCTGTATCGCGACCGGTCCAGGCGCGAGACCTTCGTGGCCCAGACCGGTGCGACCGCCTCCGAACGTCAGGCACAGGTCGCCCGTCTGAACGCCATGGCTCGGCCCTCGCTGGAACGTCTCACCCGCACCGATGCGGTGACCGATCGTCAGCGGGACGAATTCCTGCTGGTTGAAGCGAGCCTGCGGGACGCCATCCGGGCGCGCTGCCTGTTCGTCGAACCCATCATCGGGTCGACCTGGGCGGCACGATCCCGCGGCGTGCAGGTCGTGCTGCTCGACGACAGCGGCGACCGGCCGCCGGCATCCGTTGTGCGCACGGCGGCGATCATCGGCGCTGAGCTCGACCGCCTCACCCAGGGCCGGCTCACGGTGCGGGTGCTCCCACCCGGGCGCCCTGAGTTCGCCACGATCATGGTTGAGACCACCGTGAACGAGGCCACCGAGAGTCGTCTGCTGCTCATCGCGCGCGACGGCACCGCGCGGGAGGCCTAGACCTATCGTTACCCCCAATACGGGGCACATTGCGGGTTGGCGCGCGAAAAAGGATTATGTATCGCCACGAGGAAGCCGCTAGCCTGACAGCAACCTAGGTATTTCACGAGGATCTGCCGGGAAATCACTACGGGGGACCTCGATGTTCAAGAAAACGCTCGCTACAGTGGCACTCGCCGTCATGGCGACTTTCGCGTTCGCGCCGGCCGCGAATGCCGCCGGGTATGTGCCTGATGATCTCGTCACCCAGGAAGAAGCCCCGGTCGCCGGTGAGACCACCGTCATCGCCTTCGCCGAAGGCGCCTTCGCCGGCAACGAATTCGTCGACTTCACCGTGACCGGCTCGCACGAGGCCACCCTCTCGGTCATCAAGACCGCCGTTGACTCCACCCTGCGCAAGCAGGCCTCCGGCGGCGCAGTGTCCGTCAACATCGTCCTGCACCCGGACGCCTTCGGCACCTACACCCTCACCGGTGTCGGCGCCGACTCCGGCCTGATCGGTATCGCCTCCGCGACCATCGTGCCCGCCGACGCGGGTGCCGCGACCGGCGACAGCGCCTCTGGCCTGTCCGCCACCGGCTACAACGTTCCCGTGCTCGTGATCTGGGGCGCCGGCGGACTGCTCGCGCTCGGTGTCGCACTCGTGCTCGTGCGCCTCTCGATCCGCCGCCAGCAACTGGCCAAGTAACTCTCGAACAACCTGCGCGACGGGACCGGTCTTCGGACGGGTCCCGTCGCCGTGTTAAAGCCGCTCGGCTGGTTCGGCGACGACCTGCAACCCGGTCGCGGAGTTCGCCGAGAGCGACAACGCTTCGATCCAGTCCCGGTTGAGCGTCGGTACCTTGCCGCCGAAGTACTTAAAAGCCAGTGAGATGCCCGGGTGCACCCAGACCGTGCTGCGGCCGCCGCCGGTGAGCGGGTCGTCCCGCCAGGAGAAATAGAACGATTCGCCGCGGCGCAACTTGGCACCGATCACCAGCTGGATATGGGCCAGCACGCGGTCGTCGAAGTCTGCCGTCAGGTTGGAATCGTAGGTGAGCTTGCCCATGATCTGGCCCTTATCGTTCGGGGCGTCGAACAGCGGACGGGCCGTGTGCCGGCAGCCCGAGTTCGCACCTAACGAGATTGTGCTGTAGATCCTAGTGAACGCCCCACCCAAATGGCTCTCCGGGTTAGGGATATAGCAGCCCCAAAACGGGGCACCCGAGCTACAGCGCCGGCACTATCACGAGCGCATTGAACACGACGTGCGCCACGATCGCCGCACCGATACGCCCGGTCAGCATCGAAGCGGATGCCGCAGCCAGGCCGAACAGCAGGGTCCCGGCCCCGACGACCACCGCCTCCACCGGCGACCCGGCCGACACGACGTGCAGCAACGCGAAGCTCAGGCCGCTCACGCCGATCGCAACGCCCGTGGCCGCGCGGCCCGGCGTCGCCGCGAGCACCGAGCGCAACACGAGGCCGCGAAAGAACAGCTCCTCGACCAGCGGCGCGATCAGCACGGGGGCAAGCAGCGTCCCGAACAGCCACCACGGGTCGTAGCTCGGCGGGCCCAGGGTGACGCCGCCCACCGATCCGACCTGCCCGTAGCCGACGATTTCGAGCACGGTCGCCACGGTGCGGCCCAGCAGGCCGATCGCGAGCCCCCAGACCAGGTCGATCGGGCGAAAGCGCAGGCCGAAGTCGCGGCGCAGCGATCCGGAGCCGTGCCACCGGCTGGCGATCAGGGCGGCAGCCCCCAGCGGCAGCCAGACCACGGCATAGCCGACCAGCTCACGTGCGCCGTCGAATGCAGTGCCGTCGAGAGCAGCGGGCCAGGAAGCGACCAGGAGCAGGCCGAGCACGGCGAGGGTTGCGCCCGCCGCGGCATCCGCTCGCCGCAGGTCCCGACCGGTTGAAATCGTCACCAGTCCAAACTACCGGCCTTGATCTACCCCAAATGGGCATTTTGTGTCCCCCGGGGTGGGTACCCTCAGAATGGGCACAGTCTGCGCACAGAAGAAAACCCAGGAAAGAAAGTAGTAGTACGAGTGGAACTCCGTGATTACCTCCGCATCCTGCGCACCAGCTGGGTGCTCATCGTTCTGCTCTGCCTGGCCGGCGTCGGTGCGGCGTCGGCCTATTCGCTCGCGGTGACCGCACAGTTCAGCGCGACGGCCCGGGTGATCGTCTCCACCCAGGGCAGCGGTTCCACGGCCGATCTGGCCCAGGGCAGCAGCTTCACTGTGGCCAGGGTGAAGACCTACTCCGAGCTGGCCAGCACGCCGATCGTACTGTTGCCCGTCATCGCGAGCCTCAAACTCGGCGGCTCGCCCGAGGCCCTCGCGAGCCGGGTGAGCGCATCCGCTCCCCTCGGCACCTCCATCATCGACATCACCGTGATCGACACCGACCCCACCCGGGCCGCCGACATCGCCAACGCCGTCTCGCAGCAACTCTCGAGCGTCGTCGAAGAGATCGAAACCCCCGACCTTGAGGGGGCCGCTTCCCCGGTCAGGCTCTCCCCGGCCCAGGAGGCCACGGTGCCGCTCACGCCCGAAAGCCCCAATGTTGCGCTCAATATCGCGCTCGGCGCCCTGGTCGGACTGGCCCTCGGCGTCGGCATCGCCGTGCTGCGGCACACGCTGAACACCCGCATTCGCACCGAGCGTGACGTGCAGCAGCTCTCTGACCTGCCCATCCTCGGCGGCATCGTGTTCGACAAGAAGTCCGCCGAGCGGCCGCTCGTCATGCACGACGACCCGCGCAGCCCGCGCGCCGAGTCGTTTCGAACCCTGCGCACCAACCTCCAGTACCTCGACGTCGGCCGCGTCGACCGCGGATTCGTCATCACCTCGTCCATTCAGAGCGAGGGAAAGAGTACGACCGGCGCCAACCTCGCCATTGCGCTGGCGGATGCCGGTGCTCGCGTTCTGCTCGTCGACGCCGACCTGCGCCGCCCCAAGGTCGCCGACTATATGGGCATCGAAGGCGCGGTCGGCCTCACCGACGTGCTCATCGGGCGGGCCGAACTCGACGACGTCATTCAACCGTGGGGCCGCGGTGCGCTGTTCGTGCTACCGGCCGGGCAGGAGCCGCCGAACCCGAGCGAGCTGCTCGGATCCACCCGCATGAGCGCCCTCGTCGCCGACTTCAATGCGGCGTTCGACGTGGTGCTCTACGACTCACCCCCGCTGCTGCCGGTAACGGATGCCGCCATCCTCGCCACTGCGGTCGGCGGCACGATCGTCGTGGTCGCCGCCGGTCGCACCCACCGGGGCCAGCTCACCGGGGCCCTCGCCGCCCTGCGCCAGGTCGGAGCCCACGTCTCCGGCCTCGTGCTCACGATGCTGCCGACCTCCGGCCCCGACGCCGTCGGCTCCGGCTACGGAGGGTATGGCTACGGCGGCTACGGCTACGCCCAGGACTCCAGCTCTGGCGGCCACGCCCCGGCCGTCCCCGTGGAAGCGCCGGCCAGCGTTCCGGCCGCGGCCCGCTCGCGCGGAATCCGAGCCCGCCGGTAGCCCGCCGGCCGCATGCAAGGCGCAAGCGGGCCGCCGCGCCCGGCCCCGCGTGCCAACCGGCCAGCCGCGCCGGTTCTGCTTGAATAAGCGCATGGCCTCCGCTCACTCCGCCCCCGCCACGCCCGCCTCAGCCACGCCCGCCCCAGCCCCGCCCGAACGTCGCAAGCCGGCGCGTGCCCGCACCGTCGTCGGGCTCGTCGTACTCGGACTGCTCGCTGTCGTGCTGTTCGTCGTGGCCTGGGTCGGAATCCGCGGCCTGCAGGCGCAGGACGCCCTCGAGAGCGCCCTGCCGCTCGCCGCGCAATTGCAGGAGCAGGTGCTCGCGGGGGAGACCGCCGCCGGTTCCGCCACCGACACGGCCGCCGCGCTCGCCGACTACGCCGACACCGCCCGCGACCGCACGAGCGACCCGATCTGGCGCGCGGTCGAAGCCCTGCCGGGGGTCGGCCCCAACCTCGTGGCCGTGCGAGAGCTCGCCGCCGTCGTCGACGACGTAGCCACTGACGCCATCACCCCGCTTGCGACGCTCGCGGGAAAGCTCAGCCTCGACGACTTCAAACCGGTCGACGGCCAGCTCGCCCTGCAGCCGCTGCTCGACGCCCAACAGCCGGTGCAGCAGGCGAGCAGCACGCTCAGCCGGGCCGCCTTCGACGTCACCGCGATCGACACGAGCGCGGTGCTCGAACCGGTGCGCCGCGCCGTGAACCGCCTGCAGAAGCAGACCATTGACATTGCCGGCACCCTCGACATCATGGATCGGGCCATCACCCTGCTGCCCGCCATGCTCGGCGCCGACGGGCCGCGCAACTACATCCTGCTGTTCCAGAACCCGGCCGAACTGCGCTCGACCGGCGGAATCTCCGGCGCGCTCGCGCTGCTCCACACCGAGAACGGCGCGATTAGTCTCACCCAGCAGGCCAGTTCCGCATCGTTTCGCCACCACGACGAACCGGTGCTGCCGCTGAGCGACGACATCCGCTCGATCTATGGCGACATCACCGGCGAATACATCCAGAACATCAACCTCACCCCCGATTTCGCCGAAACCGGTGCGCTCGCCCGCGAGATGTGGCGCATCGAGTTCGGCGTCGAGGCCGACGGGGTGCTCTCGGTCGACCCGGTCACGCTCAGCTACCTGCTGCAGGCGACCGGCCCGATCACCCTCGCCACCGGCGACGAACTCACCGCCGACAACGCCGTGAACCTGCTGCTGAGCGAGGTGTACGCCCGCTATGACGACCCCGCCCAGCAGGATGCCTTCTTCGCCGCGGCCGCCGGCGCCGTGTTCGACGCCGTGAAGAGCGGCCGGGCCGACCCGGCCACGCTCATCGACGCCCTCACCCAGGCCGGACGCGAGTACCGCGTACTCATCAACAGCGCCAGGGACGACGAGCAGGCGGTACTCGCCGACACGACCCTCGCAGGCGGTCGGCCGCTCAGTTCCGACGCGGTACAGACCTTCGGCCTGTATCTCAACGACGCCACCGGCGCCAAAATGGACGTCTACCTCGACGTGCAGACCGCCGTCGGCCAGTCCGTCTGCCGTTTGGACAAGCGCCCCCAGTTCGCGGTGCAAGTGACCATGACCAACACCGCCCCAGCGGATGCCGCCGCCACGCTTCCGCCCTATGTCACCGGCGGCGGCGCATTCGGCATCGCACTCGGCAACGTGAACACCAAGGTCTCCGCCTATGGCGTTCCTGGCATGCTCAACGACGGTGTGTCCCGGGACGGGGTGGCCGTTCCGTACCATCCGGCCGCTGATTCCGGGTATCCGGTAAGCAGCATCGCCATCGACCTCGCCCCGGGGGAGTCCACGGTGCTGCGGTTCGACTGGCTCGGCGCCGAGCCCTTCAACGGTGCGTTAGAGGTGCGCAGCACCCCGCTGATCAGCCTGAACGAGACCCAGACGCTGCCCATGACCTGCTGACGTCCGCTCCCGATGTGTGGGAAGCTACACCCGGGGAACCCCCACCCGGGGTAGACGGCAACATCGGAAAGGCGCTCTCATGGAACTGCGCGACTACATTCGCATCCTGCGCAAAGGATGGGTGCTGATTGCGGCGCTGACACTCGTGGCGGTGGGGGCGGCATCCGCTTTCTCGATTCTGCAGACGCCCGCGTACAGTGCGACCGCGATGGTCGTTGTGTCCATGCAGTCGACCGGCACCACGAGCGACATGGTGCAGGGCAACAACTTCACCGTGGCGCGGGTCAAGACCTATGCTGAGCTGGCCAAGACGCCCGTCGTGCTGCTGCCGGTCATTGAAAACGTCAAGCTCGATCTCACCGCCGCGCAGCTCGCACCTCATATCGTGGCGTCGGCGCAGCTTGACACCTCGATCATCGACATCACCGTCACCGACACCGATCCGGCGCGGGCCGCGGAGATTGCCAACGAGGTCTCCGACAGCCTCGCCGCGTACGTGCCGGAACTCGAACGCAGCGCTGACGCCGACGCCGTCGACACGGTCAAGGTCATGCGCGTGCAGGTCGCGACCGTGCCGACGCGGCCGGTCAGCCCCAACGTTCCCCTCAACATTGCGCTCGGAGCCCTCGTGGGCCTCGCCCTCGGGGTAGGCCTCGCGGTGCTGCGGGAGACCCTCGACACCCGCATTCGCACCCTGCGCGACGTCGCACAGGTCAGTGACCTGCCGGTGCTCGGCGGCATCGTCTTCGACCCGAAGGCCCCCGATCGGCCGCTCATCGTGCACGTCGACCCGCGCAGCCAGCGCGCCGAGTCGTTTCGCACGCTGCGCACCAACCTGCAGTTTCTCGACGTGGGCCGGGCCGACCGTTCGTTCGTGGTCACCTCGTCCATCGGCAGCGAGGGCAAAAGCACCACGAGCGCGAATCTGTGCATCGCGCTGGCGGATGCTGGCGCCCGCGTTCTGCTCGTCGACGCCGACCTGCGACGACCCAAGGTCGCTGAATACATGGGCATCGAGGGCGCCGTCGGCCTGACCGACGTGCTGATCGGCCGGGCCGAGCTCAGCGACGTGATTCAGCCGTGGGGCAAGAGCCAGCTCTACGTTCTGCCGGCCGGACACATTCCGCCGAACCCGAGCGAGCTGCTCGGATCCGCCGGCATGAGCCACCTCATCGCCGAGTTCAACCGCACCTTCGACGTGGTCATCTTCGACTCGCCGCCGCTGCTTCCGGTAACGGATGCCGCGATCCTTGCGAAGAACGTCGGCGGCGCCATCGTCATCGTGGCCGCCGGGCGCACCCACAAGAACCAGCTGGCCGGCGCCATCCATGCGCTACGCAGCGTCGAAGCCCCGATCTCGGGCATCGTCGTGACCATGATGCCCACCCGCGGACCGGACTCCTACGGTTACAGCCAGTACGGCTACGGCCAGTACGGCTACGGCAACACCTACGGCAGCGAGCCCGCCGCGCCCCTCGATCCTGCGCCGCTTCCGCGCCGAGCCCGGGCCACGTCGTGACCGAACCGGGCGGTGCTTCCTCCAGGGCTGTCGCTTCGGCTTCCCGCCGGCCTGCGTTGGCGCCGTCCGCGGCATCCGCTTCGCCAACGGGCCTGTCGGTGCCGCACATTCTGATCGTCTGCACGGGAAACATCTGCCGGTCGCCGCTGGCGGAGCAGGTGCTGCGAGCCAGGCTGCTCGCGGCCGGGTCCGGTGTGACCGTCGCGAGCGCTGGAACCCAGGCCGTGGTCGGTGGCGCGATGACGCCCGAGGCCGCCGCCCTCGCCTTGAAGCTGGGCTCCGCCTCCACCGTCCACACGCCGCGCCAGCTCACCGCGGACATGCTGGCGCAGGCGGATCTCGTGCTGACTGCGACTCGCGATCACCGTCGCGACGTCGTCACCCTGTTTCCCAAGGCCACCCGCTACACCTTCACCCTGAACCAGTTCGCCCGTCTCGTGGACGCCGCCGCCGAGTCTGCCGCCCTCGCCGCCAGCCCCTCCGCCCCCTCCACTTCTGCACCGGGCCCGGGCCCGGAAACCGGGCCCACGATAGATCATGGGCCCGGTTCCGTAACATGGGCCCGGGCAGCGGATGCCCCCGCGGCCCAGCCGGCGGCATCCGCGTTCGCAGCCTTCGTCGCCTCCATCGCCGCCACCCGCGGACTCCAGCCCTCGCCCACCCCTCCGACCCGGGATGACATCGACGACCCGTACCGCCAGAACGCGTCCGTCTACTCCCGCGTCGCGGCCATCATTGACGACTCGGTGACCACCGTCGCCGCGGCGATCTCGACCGCCCTGGCTGCGCGATGAAGGGCCGCAAGCGTTCGCGCGCCCCGCGTGACGGTTCGCGCCGCCGCATCTGGGCTTACGTCGCGATCGCGGTGTTCCTCATCCTCGACGCCTTCCTCGTAATGGCCGCTCTCAACGCGAACCGGGCGGACGCCGAAACCGCACCCGTCGCGGCCGCCGAGGTCTCCGCAACCCCAACCGCAACCCCAACCGCAACCCCAACCCCGACTCCCGCGCCCCGCCCGACCGTCGCGGCAACTGTCACGGTCGGCCCCGTGCCGGCCACACGCATCCTCTCGGCGGTGTCGTCGACCGTCGCCTGGCGGGCCGTCACCGGCATCTGCCCCGACCCGCTCGCCGACCCCGAGGTCAGCACCGATGCCGGCGCGACCTGGACCACGACCGACGCCCACACGCCCACCCAGGTGACGGCGCTGCAGAGCATCGACCCGACCAACGGTTCGGTCGCCGAGCTGCTCGGATTCGCCCAGACCGACTGCTCAGCCCAGGTCGTGCGCACCTTCGTGGGCGGCGACAACTACTCCTCCGCCGACGATGAACTCGACACCGCCTGGTACGTCGACCCGGCCTCACGTGCCGAGGTGCACGGCCCCGACGGCCTTCAGCCCGCGCCCTGCGACTCGGTCGTCGCCGTCGCGCCCGGTCGCGACACCGATGCCGCCGCCGTTCTCTGCGCTGACGCCCGCGTCTTCACCACAGCGGATGCCGCCGCCTCCTGGTCAGCGCCGCTGACCGTTCCCGGGGCGCTCACCCTCACGGCGACGTCCGGCGGCTACCTGGCACTCGCCGCCGGAGCGGCGCCCGCCGCAGCCGAGCCGACCGCCACCCCGGCTGCCACCGCGACGCCGGCCACCTGCCTCGGTCTGAGCGTCATCAACCTCAGTGTCGACTTCGCCGACCCGGCTGGCGCCCCGACGGCCGCAGCCACCGGATGCTACGTCACCGCCGCAGCGCCCGCCGAGCTGGCCGGAAACATCGCGGTCGCGTCGGCCGCCGCCGATGACACCCTCTGGCTCTGGATCGGCGACGCCACCCTGCGCTCGACCGACGCCGGCCAAACCTGGCTCTAGTCGCCCCCGCCGCGTCGGCGCGTGGCCGCGGAGCCCCGCCGCCCGGGTACCTGCGGGTGCGACCCGCGCCCGCGCATCCGTCGCCGTGTACGTAACGCCGGTAAATTTGCGACACGCCGAGCTGTGGGGCCCCAATCCACGGCGTGTCGCGAAATCTACCGGCATTGCGTGCAGCGACGGCTCGATCCGCGCACGTTTCGCGCCCGCGAGGCCCCCGCCCTGCGCGGCCCCGCAAGGCCGCGCGCCGCCCGCGCCGCCCGCGCGGCCCCGCGACTCCGTGCAAAGCTGCGGAGATTCTCGCCCGTAGACCCCGAATCGCCCAGTTTCACCGTCCCACAGACGCAGCCTCCGCACTTACGCACGGCACCGGCGAGTACGAGACGGCGAATATTCCACAGAACCGCCAATCCCCGACGCGCAAACGCCCTCGGGACTAGTCTCAGCCCATGGACGATAACGTCTCCTGGCTTTTCCAGAAGAAAGACGTGCATCAGCCGCGCCTCTGCCCGCAGTGCGGCGACCCCATGGAAGTCACCTGGCATGGCGCGAGGTATGACTACGGATGCGCGAACCTCGCCTGCACGCAGCTCTACTTCGGCCCCCCGTTTTCCGAGGCCGAGCTGGCCAGCACCGTTCCGGCCGAGGCACGTACGCCCAATTGCCCCCGTTGTCTCATGCCCATGCAGCTTGCCCCGGACGGTAACGGCTGGCAGTTCGCCTGCCAGCAAAGCGGATGCGACGGCACCTGGCCCCCCACCACCCCCTGACCCAGCCCCCACCGTCACCACGCACCCCCCGCCCCGCCTAAGTCGACACATGCCCGAAACCGACCCCGCGCCCACTGCCCCTCCGGCATCCGCGCAACTCACCGAACTCGCCCGCCGGGTCATCGATCTAATGCCCGAGCACGGTCGCATCCTGGTCGGAAACGCCGGTAGCCCCGGCGCCGGCAAGTCCACCCTCGCGATGACCGTCGCAGCGAAGGTTAACGAACTGCTCGGCAGCCCCGCGATCGCCGTGCACCTCCCCATGGACGGTTTCCACCTCGCCAACGCCACCCTCGACCGCCTCGGCCGGCACGACCGCAAGGGGGCCGTCGACACTTCGACGGTTGGGGATTCATCGCCCATCTCCGCCGCCTCCTCACCGAAGACGACCACACCGTCTACGCGCCGAGCTTCAATCGCAGCGTCGACGAGGGCATCGCCGCCGAGATCGCCGTGCTGCCGCGCCACCGAGTGGTCATCGTCGAGGGAAACTATCTGCTCGCCGGCACTGAACCCTGGGTGCAGATCGCGAGCCTCCTCACCGACAGCTGGTTCTGCGAGACCAGCGAAGCGGAGCGCCTCCGCCGCCTGGTCGACCGGCACGAGCGCCATGGACGCCCCCGCCGCCGCCCTCGCTTGGGCCGAGTCCGTCGACGGCCAGAACGCCCTCCTCATCGAGGCCACGCGCCCCCGTGCGACCCTGACCATCTCGGGCCAGTAGTAGCGCACCCAAAGCGGATGCCCGCCGCTGGTGAAGACCCCGCCCCCGCGCCGCCTGTGATCTCGATCGGCGAGTTTCCGCTGGTCGAGGCGCGAGGTACGAGCGATCGAGACCCGCGCGCCGCCTGTGATCTCGATCGCTCGCAGGCTCGTGCCTCGATCGACGTTTCCGCTGGTCGAGGCGCGAGGAACGAGACCCCACCTACGCGACAGACCGCTCCGCCGCGACCGCGACCGTGGCGCGGATGAACGCGTCAAACAGACCGCTCCCGCCGCCCGACAGGTTCTCCTCCGGGTGCCACTGAACGCCGAGCACGAACCGTGAGCCGGCCAGCTCCACCGCCTCGATCACGCCGTCGGGCGCGGATGCACTCGCAATCAACCCTCGTCCCAGACGCTGCACGGCCTGGTGGTGGTGCGACGTGATCGTCAGGTCCTCCGTGCCCACCGCGCGCGCGAGCCGCGTACCGGCAACGGGCCGAACCGTGTGGCTCGTGAACGTACCGACCACGTCCCGGTGCGGAGTCATGTCCAGTCGATCGCCCAGATGCTGCTCGAGCGTGCCGCCGAGCGCCACGTTGAGAATCTGCATGCCCCGGCAGACGCCATAGACCGGCACGCCGCGTTCGACCGCCCGACGGGCGAGAGCGACTTCCAAATCATCGCGAATGCGCAGCGGCGGGTCGTTCTCGGCGTGCGGCTGCTGATCGTACAGTTCCGGGTCCAGGTCGGCCCCGCCCGGCAACAGCAGCCCGTCGATCGCGTCCAACAGCCGATCCACGTTCGCGAGATTCACCGCGGTGCTCGGGATCAGAATCGGCGAACCGCCCGCCTCAGAGATCGCAGCAACGTACGAGTGGTTGATCGCATCGTGCTGCACGGCAATCCACGGCCCGGTGGTGACGGCCTTGCGGTCGGCCACCAGCCCAATAATTGGTGTCAGTGTCATCTGAAAGGCTCCGTTCACGGTGTGCGAATAAGTTTCTTGTTCACGAACTCGTCCAGGGCGAACCGTCCGAGCTCACGCCCGACGCCGGAGCGTTTGGTGCCGCCGAACGGAAGATCCACGTGCGAATCCGTGTTCTCGTTGATGAAGACCATGCCAACGTCCAGGGCGTCGGCGACCGCGTGAGCAGCGTCGACGTCGGACGCGAAGACGGCCGATCCCAGCCCAAACGATGAGGTATTGGCAAGGGCGATCGCCTCCGCAGCGTCGGCGACCTTGTAGATCACTCCGACCGGCCCGAACAATTCCTCGCCGAATGCGCGCATCTGTGGGGTGACACCGGTCAAAACGGATGCCGCCATGAACGATCCCCGGTCGCCCACCCGGTGCCCGCCCGTGTGCAGCACGGCGCCCTGGTCGGTCGCGTCCCGAACCTGAGCGACCAACTCGGTCACCCCGGCGAGTGACGACAGCGGCCCGAACCGGGTCGCCATCTGCTGCGGATCGCCAGGGACCATCTTGGAGACCCGGCTGGTGAAGCCGGCCACGAAGTCGTCGTAGTGCTTGTCGATCACGATGAAACGTTTGGCGGCCGTGCAGGCCTGCCCCGCGTTGCTCATGCGGCCCGAAACGGCCGCGTCGATCGTGGCCTCGAGATCGTCGACCTCCAGCACGATGAACGGGTCGCTGCCGCCCAGCTCGAGCACGAACTTCTTCAGTGACCGGCCGGCCGCTTCGGCCACGGCCATCCCGGCCCGTTCGCTGCCGGTCAGGGAGACTCCCCGCACGCGGGGGTCGGCGATGATGCTCTCGACATCATTGCTCTGGGCGAAGAGGTTGATGTAGGCGTCTTCCGGCAGCCCGGCCTCGCGAAAGATTTCTTCCTGAACGAGCGCGGCCTGCGGGCAGTTGCTGGCATGTTTGAGCAGGATCGTGTTTCCAAGCAGCAGGTTGGGCGCGGCGAAACGGGCCACCTGGTAGTAGGGATAGTTCCACGGCATCACGCCCAGCAGCACGCCGAGCGGGGTGGACCGCACCACGGCGGAACCGCCGCGGGCCGGTTTCAGGTCTTCGTCGCCGATGAGTGCGGGCCCCAGCGTGGCGTAGTACTCATAGATATCGGCGACGAGGCCGACCTCGCCCATGCCCTGGCGCACCGGCTTACCCATTTCCGTGGCGATGATGCGGGCCAGTTCCTCTGTGCGGGCACGGTAAATCTGCGCCACTCGCAGCAAAATAGCCGCCCGCTCCGACACCGCTATTGCTCGCCAGCTGGTGAATTCCGTATCGGCGCGACCAATTGCCGCGTCGATCTCCTGAGGTGTCAGGCTGGCAAACTCTCGCTCCACGAGGCCGGTCACCGGGTTGGTCGTTTTATAAGACACGTTGTTCTCCATTCTGGGGGAGCGGCACGAGGCCGCCCCCGGTTTTTGCCGATAGCGTTGTGAAACACGATATGAAAGAGCGACGATGACGGAGCTGAATGGGATCAGGGCGTACGTTTTTCGCCCGCTCCCCGATATGTTGCGCGCCGACGCCATCACGCAACGTCTCACCACGGCGATCGCCCTCGGCCTCATCCGTCAGGGGGAGCAGCTGCCCGTGGAAAATCAGCTGACGGTCATGTTCGGTGCCGCCAGCGCCACGGTTCGCGACGCCCTGCAGACCCTGCGGGAGAGCGGCATCATCGCCACCCGACGAGGCCGAAGCGGTGGCACGTTCGTCGTCGGCACCCCGATCTTCGACACCGAGTCGCTGCACGCCCGGCTCCAGGACCTCTCGATGGCCGAATTGCGCGATCTGGGCGACGAGCTCGCCGCCGTCGCGGTGGCGACGATCCGACTGGCGCATGAGCGTGCGGTCGCTCATGACTTTCCCCGATTGATCATGTTGGCGCAGTCCATCTCGACGGCCGAAGACCTCGCGGCCTGCAGCCGCGCCGACAGCCGCTTCCACATTGAACTGGCCGTCCTGGCCCAGTCGGAGCGCCTGATGCGCAGCGAGCTTCGCCTGCAGAGCGAAACCGTCGAACTGTTGTGGTCGGCGCAGTCGGTGGAGCCTGACCGCATTTTCGCCATGTCGGAGCATGTTGCCATTGCCGAGGCGCTGCGCACCGAAGACGTGCATCGGGCCGAAACGCTGGCTGTTCAGCACGTGCACCGCAACATCTACCGAATGATTGAGGCCAAGATGACCCTGACCTATCCCAGCGACGACGCGAATCACGGATGACCATGGTCACGACCGCAGGCCAGGCCGCGGTTCAGATTGCGGCCTGGTTTGACGGCGTCTTCGGTGAACTCGATGAGCTGAGCACCCGCATCAGTTCGACCCTGCTGGAGGCGCGTGGTGCGCGGTCGCGCTTCACCGAGGCCGATTTGAAACCGGTGAAACTCATCACGGCGGGTTTCCTGGCCCGTCAGAGCGTCGTCGCAGCGGCCGGCGTCATTCTGGCCCCTGGCACGGTCGACCCCAACCGCGGAACGATCGAGTGGTGGCGCCATGACGAGCAGGGCATCACCGGCAAGGTCGTGTTCAACCTGACTCCGCAGACCGGGTCGTTCTACGACTTCGCCACCCTGCCCTGGTTCGACAACGCGGTGAAGAACGCCAATCGCACCCTGACCGGACCGTATGTGGACTTCGGCGGGCTCGATCAATACATCATGACCATGACCGTGCCGCTCGAACTCGGCGCCGACGTGATCGGCATGGTCG
Source organism: Cryobacterium glaciale (assembly GCF_004402535.1). Lineage (GTDB taxonomy): Bacteria > Actinomycetota > Actinomycetes > Actinomycetales > Microbacteriaceae > Cryobacterium > Cryobacterium glaciale. Next base: position 22,949 of record NZ_SOEY01000023.1, read on the forward strand.
GCTGCGATATCGATGTGCGTGCCATCGAGACCGTCATCGTGCCTATCCTGCGTCGCATCCCGGGCGATGCCGCCCTGCTCAGCGCCGACCAGCATGTGATCCTGGGCAACTCCGGGCGTTTCCTGGTGGGAAATCGGGTGCGCAGCACCCCCACAGACGGCGGCCTCATTCCGGTGGATTCCGCGTTTTTGGGGCTCAGCCTGGTCTGCGCGCAACACACCGACTACCGCTGACGTCGCACGCATCTCACGCCAAGGCAAAGGGGAGGTCGGGCATCCACTTGTGCCAGATCTCCTGCAAACGGCCGTCGGCGATGAGAGTGGTCAACGCCCGGTCGATGTCAGCTCGCAGGGTGTGGTTGGAATGCGCCAGTCCCACGCCCCAGCGGTTGGCAGTGGGGGAGGTGAAGGCTACGTCGAAGTCCGGGTCAGCGCCGAGCGGAACGGTCACCACGTCGTCATCGACGAACGCGTCGATCGTTCCCGCACGCAGCGCGGCGATCATGTCGCCGAACACGTCGTCGCTCGCGCCGAACTCCACCGGGATGATGCCGGCAAAGGTGTGGGCCAGGGCGAGGTTCGTGCTGTTCGCGATGGCTCCCACCCGGTAGCCGGCCAGATCATCCGGCCCCCGCGCCGGGTCGCCCGCGCGCACCAGCACCGACTCGTTAAAGATCGCGTAGGGCTGGGTGAAGGTCACCTCGCGGGCGCGCTGTTCGGTCATGCCCTGCCCGCACCAAACGGCGTCGGCGTCGCCCGACTGCACGAGCGGAATCATGTTCTCCCAGGCGGTGAACACCCAGTGCAGGTCGAGGCCGAGTTCGGTCGCCACCAGCTGCGCCACCTCGGGCTCGTAGCCGGTGCGCTGCACACCGTCGGGGCTCAGATCGAATAGGGGGGCAGCAGCCGAGTCGATGCAGGCCAGTCGCAGAGCCGCGCTCACGGCAGGGTCTCCCAGTACATTGCGCGCTCCCAGTCCGTGACGACGCCCGAGAAGCGGGCCCACTCGTCTTCCTTGAGTTGAATGAAGATGTCGTGGTAGTCCGCCGGCAGGGCGGTCGACATCAGGTCGCTCAGCTGAAAGCTCTTGATGGCGTCACCCAGGTTGAGGGGCAGCTCGGTGAAGGTGACGGCGGTTCCGGGTTCGCCGAGGGGGGCCCCGGGGTCGATCCGCCGATTGATGCCATCTTCCATCGCCGCGATGAGCGCCGTGTGCGACAGGTACGGGTTGACGCTCGCGTCGGGCAGGCGGTATTCCATGCGCCCGATCGAGGAGATGCGAATCATGCTGGCCCGGCTGTCGAGTCCCCAGGTCGCCACGCTCGGCGCAAACTGTCCGGCATCCCAGAATCGTTTGTAGGAATTCACCGTTGGCGCCATGATGGCGGTCGTCGACGCGGCATGGGTGAGCATGCCGCCCACGGCGTGCCGGCCGATCTCGCTGAGGTGCAGGTCGGTGTTGCCCGGCTCGATCAGCACATTCACGTCGCCCTGCCACAGGCTCAGGTTGTGGTGGCAGCCGTTGCCCATCTGGCCGGTGGCCGGCTTGGGCATGAAGCTCGCCGTCACGCCCTCTTCCCTGGCCACCTGCTTGCAGATCTGGCGGTAGGTGACCAGCCGGTCCGAGGTGAGTTCGACGCGGTCGTACATCCAGTTCAGTTCGAGCTGGCCGTCGTCTTCATAGTCGCCCTCGATCATGTCGAGGCCGAAGGCCTGGGCGTAGGGCACGAGTTTCTTGTAGATCGGGCGCATCCGCTCCAGGTTTTCCACCTGGTAGGCGGGGCTGGCCCCTTCCTTCTTGATCACGTCGAGACCCGGGCCGACCCAGCTCATCTCCGGCTCGCATCCCGAACGCACCTCGAGACCGGTGCGGGCGGTGAATTCGGCGTGCGCCCGCATCAGCAGCCCGCGGGAGTCGGTGGCGAGCGGCTGCCCGCCCACCTCGGGTAGGTGCGGCGGCTCGTAGGCGCGGCAGAACATGCGCGCCACGGAGGTGTCCCACGGCAGCACCACGAAGGTCTCCGGGTCGGGCAGCCCCACCATCTCGCGGGCGGCGATTCCTCCGCCGATGAGGTTGCCGAAACGGTCCGACTGCAGGTCGGCGACCGCGGTGCGGTGCAGCGCGATGCCCTTCGACAGGTTGCGGCGCAGGTGCCGAGCCGGCACCATCTTCGCCACCACCTTCGCGCCGATGGTGGGCAGCATGTAGTAGATGTACTCCACCCCCGCGGCGGCGATGCGCTGCTCCAGGTCGGCGACGATCCCCGGTTCCATGTTGGCCTCACGATGCCGGGCGAAAGCCTCCCGGTCGGTCAGTGCCGACGTGATCATAGTTTCAAACGTCATTGTTCTCTCTTTTCGGGTGGGGGATGAACAGCTTTAGACGAGCGCCGCAATCACGAGGGTGCGGTAATGCAGTTGGCGATTGCTCGCGAGGCCCACCGTCACCACGGCCACGAGCGCATCATCGCGCAGGTAGCCCACGGCCAGGCCGTGTTGCGGCTCGTGCAGATCGCCTTCCAAAATTTGAACGGATGTTGCCGCTCGCGTCGTGCCGACACCGCACAGTCGCAGCTCGAACAGGTCGGTCCAGAAGCTGGGCAGGATCGCTGTCGCCGCGGGCGCCGGCACGCCGGCGAGGTCGGCAAGCAGGGTAGCGGCGGCCACTTTGGCCGTATCACCGGCGGTGGCCCAGTGTTCGACCCGGCGTGGCAGGCCGCCGAGCACGCTGTCGGTGAACCGGGCCACGTCGCCGACGGCGACGACGTGCGCGGCGCCGGCCACGCGCATCCGTTCGTCGCAGAGCACGCCATCGCTGAGGTCGAGGTCGTTGCCGGCGAGCCAGTCGGTGTTGGGGACCGAGCCGATGGCTTCCACAATGAGGTCAGCGCCGAGTTCGGTGCCGTCATCGAGCGTGACGCCGCCACACTGGTTCGCCGCGGCGGTGAGCAGCCCGACGACCCGACGGCCCGACGAGAATCGCACGCCGCGGGAGAGCAGAAAGCTGCGCATTGACTGGCTGAGCTCACGGCCGAGGGATCGCTCCATCGGGCCGGTCGCACCTTCGATCACGGTGACGTCGCAGCCGAGTGTGGTTGCGGTGGCCGCTACCTCGCAGCCGATGAATCCCGCCCCGACCACGACCACTCTGGTTCCCGGCACCAGACGTGCACGCAGGGCGAGCGCGTCGTCGAGGGTGCGAACGACGAACCGTGAACCCGTCGGAGAGCTGATATAGAGCCGTCGGGCGCGCAGCCCGGTGGCCACGACGAGCCCGTCGTAGGCGAGTACCTCGCCGGTATCGAGCTGCACGGTCTGGTTCGCGAGGTCGCTTGCGACCACCCTCACGCCGAGTGACCAGTCGACATCGGCCACGGAGCTGCGCTGGCGAAATGCCAGCTGTTCGTGCGCGTCGGTCGCGGAGAAGTCTGCCGCCAGAATGGCTTTCGACAGGGGCGGGCGGTTGTAGGGAAGGTGGGTCTCGTCGCCCACCACCCGCAGTGGGCCGGAGTAGCCGCGCGCCCGTAGTTGCTCGGCGGCACGCAACCCGCCCAGCGACCCACCGACCACGACGATCATGGCCGGCTACCCCTCGTTCAGAATGAAGATGGCCTGCACGGGGCAGACGTCGATGGCATCCTCCACGTCATTGTGCAGGGCGTCGTCGACGACCTCGTCGTACTCCAAAATACCTTCCGTGTTCATGCGAAAAACATCGGGCGCAGAAATCGCGCACTGCCCGTGGTTATCGCAGAGTGTGCGATCGACGAAAATATTCATCGGTACTCCTATCTAGTTGTGCGGCTCAGGGGGCGGGGGTGAAGCTCAGGGGTAGGCGTACCGGACCGGTGTTACCCGAGTCGGGCATCCACTCTTCGACGCCGTCGATCCGCACGTTGCGCAGGCGCCGAGCCAGCAGCGGCAGTGCCACGCCCATATCGGCCTTAGCCACGAAATGGCCGAGGCAGTGATGCACGCCACCGCCGAAGCCGTAGTGCGGAGCGTGCTCACCGAGCAGATTCATCTCGGGATCAGGAAACGCGAGGGGATCGGTGCCGGAGACCTGGGTGAACAGGTGCACCGTGGTTCCGCCGGCGATAAACAGGTCGTTGTAGGTGAAGTCGGCCACGGCTTCGCGGGTGACCCAGGTGGTGGTCGGATTGGTGCGCAGCACCTCGTCCACCGCTTTGCGGCCCAGGTCGGGGCGCTGCCCGAGCAGGTCCCATTGCTCCGGGTTGTGCACGAAGGACTGCAGGGCCAGGCCCAGCTGGTTGCGGGTCGTGTCCATGCCGCCGAAGATCAAAAGCACGATGGCGTTCCGCAGTTCGGCGTCACTGAGGCTGTCACCGTCACGGTTGGCCACAACCAGGCGGGTGATGAAGTCGTCGCCGGGCGCGGCACGGCGATCCACGATCAGGGCTTCGGCGTAGGCATACAGCTCGGCCAGGGCCGCTTCCACCTGCTCGAGGTCGCGCTTGATGTGCACGCCGAGGGCCAGGCCCACCGTCGACGCGAGACGCGCAATTGTCGGCCATTCGGTTTCGGGAATGCCGAGCAGAATGCAGAGCACCCGGGTGGCGTAGGGCTCGGCGAAATCTCGCACGAACTCGCAGTGCCCGTCAGCCACGAAGTTGTTCACGAGTTCCTCGGCCAGGGCCTCGAATCGAACGATCAAAGGTTCGATGTGTCGCGGCGAGAAGGCCGGGTTCACCAGTCGGCGAATGCGATGGTGGTCTTCACCCTCGAGAACCAGCAGATTCTCCGTCCACCAGTCAAAGAACAGCCCGCCGTGCACACCGTTGTGTTCGGGCCATTGGGCACTGCCCTGCTTGAGGCGCTGGTCCTTGAGCAGATGACTCACCTCGTTGTACCGCAGAACGGCGACTCCGTAGTTGGTGCGGGCGAACCAGCTCTGCGATCGGGCGGCGCGCACGGCCTCGGAGTGCATGGCGAACGTACTGTCAGAAATATCGAAATAGGGAGCGGGTGCGACCGTGCTCATCAGAACTCCTTTGTTCATAAAAACCTCAATAGTGAATGTTTACACGATGCTGAGCGGATGGTCAAACCAATTTTTCGAGATCACTCGCCGTAACAACTGCATAATTCAGTGATCCAGAGGCAATTTGCGTATTCCTCTAGTGCAGAGGTATTGCTGTGCACTAGCGTGACGACATTGCAGAAACTTGGACGCCAATCAGAGCCGACTGGCACACATCCCGTTTCTGAAACTGACTTGAAAGGTCGCAATGACAATCAAGAGCCCCCCGGTAGCCAGCCTTGGAGATGCCGAGCATCTCGCTGTTCTCGGCTACGAAGGTACCTACCACCGCTCGATGTCCCTCTGGGGAAACATCGCGTTGGGTTTCACCTACCTGTCGCCGCTTGTGGCGGTCTATTCCCTCTTCGCCTACTCGCTGAGCATCGGCGGCCCACCCTCCGTGTTCTGGATTCTCATCGTGGGAGCCGGGCAGCTGTTGGTCGCCCTCGTCATGGGTGAGGTGGTGTCGCAGTTTCCGATCGCCGGCGGCATCTATCCGTGGTCCCGGCGTCTGTGGGGCAAGCGCTATGCCTGGATGGCGGCCTGGATCTACGTCTGGGCCATGATCGTCACGATCACCTCGGTGGCCGAATACGGCACCGGGTTCGTCTCGAGCCTGATCGGTCTGCCGGTGACGCCCGAGACGACACTGTTCGTGGCAATAGGGCTGCTGCTGCTCGCTTTGCTGCTCAACCTCGGGGGTACCAAGGTGATGACGCGGGTAGCGCGCATCGGCCTCGCGGCCGAGCTCACCGGCGTCGTGGCCCTGGGCCTCTACTTGCTGATCTTTCAGCGCAAGAACGACTTCAGCGTCTTCTTCGACTCCTTCGGCAAGGGCGACGGCAACTACCTGTCGGCCTTTGTCGGAGCTGCCCTGGTGGGCCTGTTCATGTTCTACGGCTTCGAGGCCTGCGGCGATGTCGCCGAAGAGGTCGCTGATCCGTCCCGTCGCGTTCCGCGCGCTATGTACCTCACCATCTTCGTCGGCGGCATCTCGGCGCTGCTCTCCTACGTCGGCTATGTGCTGGCCGCCCCCGACCTCGCGTCCATCGTCAGCGGCGAGAACGCCGACCCGATTCCCGGCATTCTCGAGTCGTCCATAGGCGTGGTCGGCGCGAAAGTCTTCCTCGTCGTCGCCTGCATGGCGTTCATCTCCTGCGTGCTGAGCCTGCAAGCCGCTGCGAGCCGTTTGCTGCACTCGTTTGCTCGCGATGGAATGCTGCCCGGCAGCGCCTGGCTGTCGAAGATCTCGCCGCGCTCGCAGGTGCCGCGCAACGCCCTGCTCGTGGCGAGCATCGTGCCCATGCTGATTTGCGTCGTGGTCTACGTGCGGCCGGAATCGCTCTTCCAGGTAACGGCATTCGCCGTCCTGGGCATCTACATCGCCTTTCAGGCCGTCGTGCTCGCCGCACTGCGCCAACGTTTCCGGGGTTGGAAGCCGGCCGGCCCATTCCACCTTGGTCGCCTGGGCTTCGTGGTCAATATCGGTGCCCTGATCTACGGCATCATTGCCATCGGTCTGCTCCTCACGCCAGGATCATCCGGTGACTTCGTCGCCGACTACATCGCGTGGATCGGGCTCGGCGTGGTCGTGATCATCGGCGGGCTCTACCTGTTCATCGCCCGACCCGACCGCAAATCCACTGCCCCCGACGGCGACGCCATCGAGGTCGCGAACAAGATTCGCGCCCACGCCGGCTGATCCCGCCCGCCGCGCTGGTCGAGGCGCGAGCCCCTTGCCGCGCTGGTCGAGGCGCGAGCCCCTTGCCGCGCTGGTCGAGGCGCGAGCCCCTTGCCGCGCTGGTCGAGGCGCGAGGAACGAGCGATCGAGACCCTTCCCGTTCGCCGAGACTGTGATCTCGATCGCTCGCAAGCTCGCGCCTCGATCGGCGGATGCCTCGATCGGCGGATGCCTCGATCGACGGATGCCTCGATCGACGGATGCCTCGATCGGCGGATGCCTCGATCGACGAGTGCCTCGATCGACGAATGCCTGCTCACAAACTCGGATGCCCCCACGAGCGAAGCAGAGACCGCCACGACGGCCGCTTCTCGCCGTATTTACGCGACTACACGCCGCCGCAAGCAGAGCGCCAGACCGAGCACGAGCAGCATTCCGCCGGCGAGCACCCCGGGTGCCGGGTTTGATCCGGCCTGAGCCAGAACTGCGGTCTGCTCAACCGAAGTAGCCGCCTGCTCCGCCGCCTTCTGCGCCGCCGCCAGCGCTGCCGCGACCCCCACCGGGTCCGACAGCTCGATCGCGACGGTCGACGTCAGCCCGCCGAACGTTCCAGTTAGCGTGTGCACCGACGCGTGCGTGAATCGAACGGTGGCGCCGTCGATGACATCCGAGGCCCAGTCGCTCGTGAACACGGCCTGCGACGCGAGGTCGCCGGTCTCGTTGCCGTAGGCATCCGTTCCGTTGAGGGACAGCGTGATGGTGTCATCGACGATGGCCGTCATAGACGACGACGCGAGTTCGACGGCCGAGGTGGCCGACGCGGCAATCTCGACGTCAAACGAGGTGCTGACCGATCCCACGGTGACGGTCACGGTGCGCACGCCAGCCTTATAGAAGGTAATGGTGTCGCCGTCGATGACATCCGCAAAGTCGGACCCCACGAGCGACGTCGTGTACGAGGCCGCGACCGAGGTCGCGTTGCCGAACGCGTCCTCACCCGCAACCGCGAAAGTCAGCGGCTGCCCGGCGATGGACACGAACCCCACCTCTGGTGGCGTCACCACGAGTTCGGCCAAAGCTCCCGCGGTGACCACGAAAGTGTGAGTTGTCCCGTTCGTTGAGCGGATGCCGCTGGTCGCGACGACCTGCACGTCATACTCGCCGACCTCGGTGATCGTGCCGGCGAGCAGCCCACCGGAGGTGAGGGTCAGCCCGGACGGCAGCGGGTTTGCGGAGACGAATGTCGCGGCGTTCTCGGTGGCGAATTGGTACGAGACCGGCGACCCGGCGACCAGGCCGAGAGACGGGGCGTCTGCCGTGAAGGCGGGGACATCCGCTACCAGTGCCAGCGCGTGGCTGTACCCGCCGGCGAGGGCGATGACGCCGTTGAGGCCGTCGGGCACCACGCCGGGGTTTGAACCCCAGGTTCGCACTGTGCCGTCACGGGTCAACGCCATCGAATAGTAGTTTCCGGCGGCGATGGCCACAACTTCCGGCAGGTCTGCCGGCACGGTAGTAGCGCCGGTCGACGCGAGGCCCCAGGACACAATGGTTCCGGCTTCGGTCAACGCGAGGGAGTGGTGCTCGCCGGTCGCGACGGCCGTCACACCGGTCAAGCCCGACGGTACCGCGAGCTGGTCATAGTCGTTGTTTCCCCAAACAACAGTTGTGCCCGCTCCGGTGAGCGCGACTGTGTGGTAACCGCCGGCCGAGATGGCGGTCACCCCGGTCAGGCCGTTGGGAACGTTCAGCTGCCCGTAGCTGTTGTTGCCCCAGGCGACGACCGTGCCGTCGCTCTTCAACGCCACATTGAACCACAGGCCGCTCGCGATTGCCGTCACATCAACGAGCCCGGTGGGAACGTTGCTCTGACCGAAGTCGTTGCTGCCCCAGGCAACGACGGTGCCGTCGCTCTTCAACGCGAGCGAGTGATTGAGGCGCGCCGAGATGGCGGTCACGTCGGTCAGGCCCGTGGGTACGGTACTCTGACCCTCGCCGTTGGAGCCCCAGGCCACCACGGTGCCGCCAGCGGTCAGCGCGAGTGAGTGATTACTCCCCGCCGCAATGGCGGTCACGTCGGTCAAATCGGTCGGCTGGTCTTGTTGGCCGTCCCAGTTCCCGCCCCAGCCTGTGACTGTCCCGCTCTCCCCGGTCGGCACGCCCACTGGCGCGGCCGCCGCCGTCTGCAGGCCCGTTCCCATCAGCAGAGCGGATGCGACGGCGCTCGCCACCAGGAACCGCCCCACCGCCGCGCGGCGCCGAACCCTCATTCGCGACATTAAAAAGGCAGCAGACAATGGAACCCCCGAGTTGGTGAACCTGACGATATGGCCGCCGGCTGGCATCCGTTGTCAGTAGTTTTTCGGCACACGCCGAAATTCAATCCTACGAGGACGTATGCCCATTTACCCCGTGACGGCCACACGGGGGGTGCGCTGCGCCGCCGCTTGCACGCTATGCCGGTAGAAATGCGACACGCCGGGCATTTTGCGTCGAAACTGCCAGCGTGTCGCGAATTTACCGGCACAGCGTACCCGATCGGCGCTCAGCGCGCCCGAATGCGGCAGCGGCGCCCCTCAGCTCGTCGATTCCTGCCGGTGCCGGTTCACGTCTGCGGAGATCCGCCCGCAATCTCCCTGAAAATCGCCGATTTCGGCGTCGAATCGCCGGGGCGTCCGCAGTTGTGTACGCCAACCCGGCCAGTAATGAGTTGGTGTGGATCATCCGCGCCAAGAGCCAGTAGGCCAACAAGGCGCGTACCGTGGCCGGTCTCCCGCAGATGTGCATTGCAAGCCAGCGCCCCCGCTGATCAAGGTGCGAGGTGCTAGCGATCGAGACCTGATCTCCGCCGCGTGATCTCGATCGCTCGCAAGCTCGCGCCTCGATCGGCGAAGAGGCTCGCGCTTCGATCGGCGGATGCCCCGCAGCCACTGATCGTCGGGGACTCCATGCCCCTCGCCAGGTATAACCATCCCCGCACCTTCCCTAGAGTTGAAGCATGACGCTCAACCAACTCCGCGTGTTCCTGGCCGCGGCCCGCCTCGGGTCGTTCACCGCAGCAGCCGAATCGCTGGAGATGGCACAACCCTCCGTCTCGGAGCTGGTCAAGCGCCTCGAGGAGACCTACGGCACGCGACTGTTCGTGCGCGGTGGACGCCGCCTCATCCTCACCTCGGCTGGCCGCGAGCTGCTGCCCCTGGCCGAACAGACCGTGGCCAGCGCGGCCGCCGCCGACCGGGCCTTGCGCGCCGTGAACGCCCTCACCGGGGGAGTGGCGTCGTTCGGCCTGCTGCGCAACGCCAACTACTACTCGCTCAGCAACCTGCTGACCCAATTTCACGCCGCCCACCCGAGTGTGCGTCTGCGCGTTCTCGGCGTGAACTCGGTCGAGGTCGCGCACATGGTGCAGGTCGGCGAGCTCGAGGCCGGCCTGGTCGTGCTCCCGGTCGACACCACCGAGCTCAAGGTGCTGCCGCTGCGTCGCGATGAAGTTCTCTACGCCAGCGCGAATCCCGACCATGTCAAAAGGCCGGTGACGCTCGCCGACCTCGCCGCCCGCAACCTCATCCTCTACGACGCCCACTACGGCTGGCGCGACCCGACCCGGCGCCAGCTGGCCGACCGGGCGCAGATCGAGGGCATCACCCTCGAGGCACGCATCGAAGTCGAGCAGACCGGTTCGGCCCTCAACCTCGTCGCGGCCGGCGCCGGCGACACCTTCGTCTCCAAAACCATTGTCGACAGCGGCACCTGCCCGCCCGAAATCTACTTCACGTCCTTCGCCGACCCGTTCTTCGAGACGGTCGCCCTGGTGCAGCGCGAAGACACCGTGCTCTCACCCGCCACCGCCGAACTGGCGCGCCTAGCCCAGCTGATGCTCTCCGACTCCGCCAACCTCTAACCACACCGTCGTCGACGGTTCAATCACCGCCGACACCCCGGAACTAACCAACCTCACCCGACCGGTCGGCACGGCAGTTGGCACCAGCCCAAAGTTCGTCACCGACATCCAACCGTCAGACCGGGTGATGTACAGAGCCTCCGCCGCGACGCGCACCTCCACCGTGGCATCGCGCTGCATAGACCGCCGCAGAGCAAGAGCCTCGCGGTACATCGTCAACGTCGATCCGTCCACGCCCGCCTGCGCCTCAACGCTCAGCGCGCCAAACCATGGGGGTTGCGGCAGCACAGCCGCCGCAGACCCAAAGCCGAACGACGGCCCCTCCGACGTCCACGGCAGGGGCACCCGCGACCCGTCGCGCCCCTTGCGCAGCCCGCCGGTGCGCTCCCAGATCGGATCCTGCAGCACCTCAACCGGCAGGTCGGCCACCTCCGGCAGCCCCAATTCCTCGCCCTGATACAGGTAGCTCGAACCGGGCAGCGCCAAGGTCAGCATCGTGGCTGCCCGCGCTCGCCGCAGGCCCAGTGCCAGATCCTCCGCCGGCGACACCCCGTGCGACATCAGCCACGCGGGCAGATCCGCGCCCTCGGGGAGCCCGTACCGACTGGAATGCCGCACCACATCATGATTCGACAACACCCAAGTGGATGACGACCCCACCGACGCCGACAGCGCCAAATTCTCGAGAATGGCCGCTTCAAAAGCCTCCGCCGACCAGGGAGCTTCGAGCAGGGCGAACTCGAACGCCTGGCCGAGTTCGCTCGGCCGGGCATAGAGCGCCCGCCGATGCGGTGCCACCCACGCCTCAGCGACCGCGGACCGCGGCGGCGTATAGCTGTCGAACAGTTGCCGCCACTCGGCGAAGATCTCGTGCACTTCGTCGCGGTCGAACAGGGGGTCGGTGCCATCCGAGAGCCGCACCGGTGCTTCAGGGTCCACAGCCCCGACCGGTCCCATGCTGACGGCCGCGACCGACGCGCGTGGTGAGAGATCTTTGGCCAACCCGTGCGCAACATCCACTCGAAAGCCGTCGACGCCGCGATCGGCCCAAAACCTCAACGTGGTCAGAAACTCGTCGCGAACCTCACGGTTGCTCCAGTTGAAGTCGGGCTGCTCCACCGCGAACAGGTGCAGATACCAGTCGCCATCGCCCGCCGCTTGCCAGGCACTGCCGCCGAACAGCGACTGCCAGTCGTTCGGCGGCAACAAGGCTCCCTTGCCGCGCCCGCGTCGAAAGATATACCGCGCCCGGGCGGGCGACCGGGAGACGGATGCCAGCGCCTGGCGAAACCACACGTGACGGTTCGAGGAATGGTTGGGCACGATGTCGACAATCACCCGCAGCCCGGCCTCGTGCGCGTCGTGAACGATCGCGTCGAAGGTTGCGAGCGAGCCGAGCGACGGGTCAACGTCGCGGTAATCGTCTACGTCGTAGCCGCCGTCCACCAGTCGTGACGGGTAGAACGGGCTCAGCCAGAGGGCGTCGACGCCGAGGTCGCGCAGGTACGGGATGCGGGAGCGCACCCCCTCGAGGTCACCGACGCCCGACCCGGTCGAGTCCGTGAAAGCGCGCGGATAGACCTGGTAGACGACGGCGTCGCGCCACCAGTCGGGGTCGGCCGCGAGCAGTTCGCCCGACGAGAATGCAGACATGATGGTTCTCCAAACGGATGCCGGCCCCGCGAGGCCAGGCGCTGCACTAAGGGGGTCAGGCCGGAACGTGCGAGGTGCGCAGCACGACCGTGGTCGGCACGACCATCGTGCGCACCGGCAGGGTGGTGCCGTGGCTGAGCTGCTTGATGCGTTCCACCAGCAGGGCGCTCGCGACGCGAGACATCTCGGCGAGGTGGGTGTCGACGGTGGTGAGCGCGAAGACCGGCCAGCCGGCGAGCGGGCTGTTGTCGAAGCCGATGACGGCGGGGCGGTGGGCCCGCTCACCCTGTTCGGCGATGGCGTTGAGCAGCCCGATGGCCACGGCATCGGTGCTGCAGAACACCGCTGTCGGGCGCTCGCGCAGGGAGACCAGTTCGGCCCAGCCGAGGCGCCCGGCCTCATAGGTGAGGTCACCGCGAATGACCGGGCGCATCGACGATGCCAGGCCGCCCGCGCGCAGGGCGGTCGTGAACCCGCGTTCTCGATCGGCCGCGCTGCTCAAGTCCGTCGGTCCGGCGATCATGGCGATGTTGGTGTGACCGTCGCCGAGCAGCAGCTGGGCGATGGAGCGGGCCCCGCCGGTGTTGTCGGCCGTCACGCTGTCCGCTTCGATCCCCTGGGCGATGCGGTTGAGGAACACGAAGGGAATGTTGCGCTTCTGCAGCCGGGCGGGCAGTTCGGAATCGCGGTGCGAGGTCGTGAGAATGACGCCGTCGACCGACCCGTCGAACAGAATCGAATGATCGAGTTTGCGGGTCGGGTCCTCCGAGATGAGCAGCATGCCGTAGCCGCGGTTCTGCAGCTCGTCGTGCATCGCCGGAATGGTGTCGGGGTAGGTGAGGTTGCCGAGCTCGGTGACGACGGCGATCTGCCCGGTGGCGCGCCGGCTGAGGCTGCGCCCGACGCTGCTGGGAACGTAGCCGAGACGCTCCGACGCTTCTTTCACCCGTTCGATCGTGGCGGGCGAGATCTGTGTGTCGCCGCGCAGCGCCCGGGACACGGTCGCCTGCGACACCTGGGCTTCACGGGCAACATCGTGGCTGGTGATACGAGACATGGTCAGCCCTTCACCGCTCCGCCGCCCAGCCCGGCGACCAGGTACTTGCGCGCGAAGATGGCAATGAAGACGACGGGAATGACCAGCAGAATGCTGGCTGCTGCCAGTGTCTGGTACGTGGACACGTCGTCGGCTCCCTTTTGTGCTGCGATGAAGACTGGAATGGTCACCGCGCTGTTCTGCGTTAGCGTGAGTGCCACCAAATATTCCTGGAACGCGACGAGCAGGGTGAAGACACCGGCCGTCACGAGCCCGGGGCCCATCAGGGGAATGATCACTCGACGGAACGCACCGAAATGGCTGCACCCATCGATCATGGCAGCCTCGTCTAGTTCCTTGGGGATATCGCGAAAGAATCCGATCAGCAGCAGTAGGGTGAAGGGCATATTCACCGCCACGAGCGCCGCGACGAGGGCGAAATTCGTGTCGTAGATGCCGAGCGCCTGCGATGCCTCATAGAAGGGCAGCACGATTGCGAAGCGCGGAATGGTGCGCAGCACCACAGCGAGAATCAGCAGGATCGGGCCGATGACGCCCGCGTAACGCGCGAAGGCGTAGGCGGCGGGTGCCCCCACGCAGAGGGCAACGATCACGGTGAGTACGGCGACCAGAAAGGTGTTGCCCAGAACGGATGCGAACTGGGTGCCCCGCCAGAGATCGGCGAAAGCGCCGAACTGGGGTTCGAAGATCCACGTGGGAGGGTTGGTGAACGCGGCCTGGAAGGGCTTGACCGCCGTCAGGAAGGCCCAGACGAAGGGGCTGAGCGACATCACGACCACAAACGTGAGCACGAGCCCAAGCGTGACGGTGAGGTTGCGGTCGTGCAGCTTCTTGGCGCGACGGGTGCGTTCGCGTTCGGCGGTGCGGGGCGCGCTGGGGCCGGCCGACATATTGACCGTGGGGGAGTCGAGTGTTGTGGTCATGCTGAGCGCGCTTCTTTCCAGGTCATACGAAGGAACGGGATGAGCAGAACGATGGTGAGGATGATCGTCAACACGTTGACGGCGCTGGCGATGCCGAGTCGATACGACTCACCCAGGGCCACCTGGTAGACGAAGGCCATAAGCGACTCCGTGCCCAGGCTCGTCGCGGCCGGCGTGATGATTCGAATCGAGTCGAAGACCTTGAGACTGTCCATGATGCTGATCAGCAGCACGAAGGAGAACAGTGGGGCCATGATCGGAATGACAACGTAACGCTGACGCTGCCACCAATTCGCACCGTCGAGCTGAGCGGCCTCGAGGGGTTCCTCGGGCAGCGTGGCGAGGCCGGCCAGCAGCACCATGATCACGAACGGTGTCTCGTGCCAGAGTGCGTGCAGCCCGATGAGAACGCGGGCCGGGCCCACCTCGGTGAGCCAGTTGATGTTCACGCCGATGATAGCCAGGCCCTGGTTGACGACGCCGCCGAAGATGTCGTTGAACAGCCAGGAGAAATTCAGTGCGCCGATGACCGTGGGTACCACGTACGACGCCATGAGCAGCCCGAGAATGATCATTCGGCCACGTTTGATGCGGTTCAGCATCAGGGCGATGCCGTACCCGGCAATGATCTTGGCGAGGGTCACGACAATCGTGAAGCCGATCGTGAACTTGGTGGCATCACCGAAGCGGGGGCTGCTGAAAATCTCGAAATAGTTCGCGAGGCCGGTGAAGACGCCGGGCTGGCCCACGGGAACGTTCTGAAAGCTCCAGACCAGGGTGGTGATGAGGGGAACGAGGAGAAGACCGAGCATCAGCACGAGGGCGGGTGCTGAGAAGGCGACGAAGTGTTTGAGTTTCATGAAATTCTCCGGTCGGGGCGGCGCACGCCCAACGGGCGATCGAGATGAGGTGCTGGGGCGGGAGGCACGCTGCACTAGCGTGCCTCCCGGGGAGCAAAGCGTGGTTACGGGGTGTAGCCTGCCGCGGCGATCGCGGCCACGGCGGCTGCCTGCAGCGCCGCCGCGCCGTCGGCCGACGACAGGGTGCCGTTGACGACCTGCGCCAGGATGGGCGCCATGCCCGCGTAGACATCGGCCATGTAGGGCAGGTGTGGCAGCCCGTTCGGGCGTTCGCTTTCGAGAACCGCGCGGGCGGCCGGTTCGAAGGCCAGGTTGGCGTTCTCTGCCTGGGAGTTTCGGGCCGGAATGGTGGCTCCGGCCGCTTCGGCCGCGGCGTCAGCCCCGGTTGCAACGCTCAGCAGGTCGAACATGAGGTCCTTGTCGACCTCGGTGTTCGACGCGATGGCGAATCCGTCCACGGAGAGGCTCGTGGCCGGGGTGCCGCCGGTGATGACCGACGGAGGCACGGCAAAGCCGAAGCTCTCCGACAGGTCGGTCTGATCGGCGTCGAGCAGGGCCGAAACGCGCCCGGCGAAGAGCATCGACATGGCGGCCTGGCCGGTCTGCAGCTGGGTGATCACTTCGGGCGACGACCACGACGTGGCCTGCTGGTTCATGGCGAGGTAGGTGGACCGCAGCGCGTCGAGTGCGGCGACGGATTCCGGGGTGTCGAGCGTCGGCGTTGCCTCACCGTCTTTGAACCAGTCGCCGCCGAGCGAGCCGAGAACTTGGTTGTAGGCGGTTGACACGTCTCCGGCCGAGTTGAACGGGAGGGCGAGCGGGTTGACCATCCCGGTCTCGGTGGTGATGGTTTCTGACGCCGCGATCATCTCCGCGTAGGTCGTGGGAACGTCGAGGCCGAGGTCATCGAAGATGTCCTGGCGGTACACGAAGATGATGGTGCCCCAGAAGGTGGGGATTCCGAACTGCTGGCCGTCGAACTGCAGCTGTTCCATGAGCACCGGGTCGACGTCGTCGAGGCCGAGTTCATCGCCTCGCTCAGCGATCTGCTCGTCGAGGGCGTCGATCCAGCCATGTTCGGCATAGAGCGGGTACACCGTGCCGTAGACCTCGATGAGGTCGTAGCTGGGGTTGGTGCCCGACATCGACTGGGTGGCCCGCTGGTTCTGGCCGGCGAAGTCCGTTGCCGGCGCGTTCACGGTGAGGGTGCCGGTCGTGCATCCGCTCGCGACCGCGTTGGTGAACGGGTCGGTCGAGGGGCTGTTGTAGGAGAGCACATTGACCGTGGTTTTGGTGTCGGGCATCGTGATGCTACAGGCAACACCGACTCCGCCCACGTCGGCGCCGGCCCCACAAGCGGTCAAGGCCAGGGCGGCCGAAGCAGCGCCGAGGGCGAGGCTCACTCGCAACTTTCGGCGCATTCTCGGTTTGTATGTTGGTGCTGTGAAACGTGACATGCAGAACTCCTCAACGGCCTTGGAACGAATTATTCTCTTGTTATACGTATACGCGACACTTCGCTGGTTTGTCGAGTTTTTACGCAAATTGCAGCGAGATCGTCATAAGCGGATGCCCGATTTCGGCTAGTCCAACCCGCAAAATCGCGTTTATCTAATAGAGGCACGGGCGCGTCGCGAGCGTGCCTATTCAGACATCCGTCTGGCTGTTATTGCGTCGGTAATATATATAGCTGAACCCTATGTCAGGTACGTCATATCGGGCATTGTCCTTTGACAGCGATTCTTCTAGACTCCGAAACATGCTCTTCACACCCTCAGTTCTCCAGTCCCTGGCCGGCTCGTTCACCACCGTGAAAGTACCCGCCGTCAACGCACCTGCTGCCCAGCGCGACCCGGCCGTGGCCGAAACCGTCAGCCGCATGCTGCTCGACATCGAAAAGCGCGGCCTCGACGCCATCGGCGACTACGCCCGCAAGCTCGATCACTGGGACGGCCGCTCGTTCGAACTCGACGCCCAGACCATCCGCACGAGCGGCGACCGTCTGGCCCCCGACCTGCGCGCGGCGATCGACCTGGGCTCGGAACGCACCAGAGCCTTCGCCCTTGAGCAGCGTCGCCGCCTGGTGGACTTTGAAACCGAGCCGATCCCCGGCCTGGTCACCGGTGTCAAGTACGTTCCGGTGACCCGCGTCGGTGCCTACCTCCCGGCCGGGCGCTTTCCGCTCACCGCCAGCGCCTTCATGACCGTCGGGGTTGCTAAGGCAGCCGGCGTCGACACCGTACTCGCGTGCAGCCCGCCGCAGCCCGACGGCGGTGCCAACGACGCCGTCGTCTACGCCGCCTACGTGAGCGGCGTCGACCGCATCTTCGTGCTCGGCGGCGTGCAGGCGCTCGCCGCCATGGCCTTCGGCCTGCTCGGCGAACTTCCCGTCGACATGCTCGTCGGTGCCGGCAACGCCTTCGTCGCCGAAGCCAAGCGCCAGCTCTTCGGCGCCGCCGCGATCGACCTGCTCGCCGGGCCGTCCGAGGTGGCCGTGCTCGCCGACGAAACCGCCGACCCCGAGATCGTCGCCGCCGACCTGCTCGGGCAGGCCGAACACGGCCCCAACTCGCCGGCCGCACTCGTGACCACCTCGCCGGCCCTCGCCGACGCGGTCAACGAAGCCATCATGCGCCAGATCGCCGGTCTCTCCACGGTTGAGATTCTCTCGGCGGCCTGGCGCGACTTCGGGTCCATTACCGTCGCGAAAGACCGCGAGACCGCGGTCACGCTCATGGACGACCTGGCCCCCGAGCACCTCGAAATCATCACGAGCGACGACGACTGGTACCACGAGAAGCTGCGCAACTACGGCTCCCTCTTTATCGGTGCGTGGAGCACCGTGGCATACTCCGATAAGGGGATGGCGGGCACGAACCACACGCTGCCCACTGCCGGTGGCGCCAAGCACAGCGCCGGCCTGTCGGCTGCCCGGTTTGTGAAGCCGCTGACCTACCAGCGCATTTCGAAGGAGGCCACCCCTGAACTCGCCGTTGCCGTTCAAGTGATCAGCGATTCTGAGGGCATGAGCGCCCACAGCGCCACCGCCACGATGCGCCTGGCGCGCTACGAACTGCCCGAGGCTGAATTGCTCGCGCTCAGCCTGTAATTGAAAGTGGATTCATGAGTAACGCAACGTCAAAATTGCCCGTCCCGACACCGACCGCCGTGGCGAAAACCGCCGGGGATTCCGCCGCAGAAACCGCCGTGGTTCCGCGTACCCCGACAGAGTTTCGCCTGCCGGATGTCTCGCCAACCCTGGTGCAGGCATCCGTTCCCACCTGGTCCAGCCAGGCGCCGGCCGCGTCGCCTCCGGAAGGGTCGGCCACGCCGCCGCCGCGCACGATGCCGAGTGATTTCTCCATCGCCATCGCTCCCGGCACCGGCAAGCCCAAGCGTGGCGCTCTGGCCGGGCGCCGCCAGCCGATGCGCGGTTACGAAGTCCGGTTCACCGACATTGTGGACTACTGCGTCGACGTGACCGACCGCATCTGGGAAGACCAGGATGTCGGCTACATCTACGACACCTACGCGAACGGCGTGCGCATCCACGACGACCGCGGCTGGAAGTACGGGGTCGAGGCCGTCGTTGAGGGCACCATCGCCACCATCAACGCCTTCCCCGACTCGCGACACTACGCCGACGACGTCATCTGGGCCGGCGACGAAGACCAGGGCTTCGTCACCTCTCACCGGGCGCTCAACATCGGGCACCACACCGGGCCGTACAAGTGGGCTCCGCAGCCCACCGGCAAGGAGATCCGCATCTGGGTCATCGCCAATTGCGTCTCAAAAGAGAACCTCTTCTATGAGGAGTGGGTGCTCTACAACACGGCCGCCCGCCTGTTGCAGCTCGGTGTTAACGTCACCGAGGCCGCCCAGACCTACGCCATCGCCGGGGGAGCCCGCCTCGACGACCACCAGCTCAGCGAGGTCGACCGCTTGCTGTCGGGCCGCAAGCCCACGCGTTACGAGTTGCCGCCGGCCGGTGCCTTCAACGTGGAGCACGCCGTGCGGGCGCTCTTTCACGACGTCTACAACCGCCGCGATTTCAGCGCCATCGACCGCCTGTACTCGCAGTCGGTGCGCTGGCACGGCACCTCCAACCGTGAGGGTCGCGGTCGTTCGGCCGTGCGCGGCATGGCCCGCAACCTGCTGGCCACCTTTCCCGACCTCGGCCTGTCGGTCGATGAGGTCTACTGGATGGGCAACGACGACGACGGCTACAGCGTCTCCGTGCGCTGGTCCGCCGCCGGCACCCACCGCGGCCTCGGCCTCTACGGCGCTCCCACCAACCGGCGCGCCTTCGTTTGGGGCATTTCGCAGTTGTACTTTCAGCAGGGACGCATTGTCGAGGACTGGTCGCTGTTCAACGAGTTCGATGTCATCGCGCAGCTGATCGGACAGCCCGAAGCCGTTTCGCTCGCGTGATGACTGGCCTGCAAGCGGATGCCGCAGCGCCGGCCGATACCGTCGTCGTCGCGGCTCCGACCGTGCGGCCGCGCATCGGCTGGCTGGACGACAACCTGCGGGAAGCGGGTTGGAGCATCCGTTCTGCAGTGGCGGCCGGGGCGCGCCTCATCGTTCTGCCGGAACTGGCCACGAGCGGGTATGTCTTCGCCACGCCCGAGGAAGCCCGGGCGTCGTCTATTCGGGCCGACGACGCCCGGTTGCGGGCCCTCAGCCGGGAACTGCCCGACCACGCGGTGGCCGTCGTCGGGTTCGCCGAGGTGGCGGGCGATCAGCTTTTCTCGAGCGCGGCCGTGCTCAGCAGTACCGGAGTGATCGCCACCTATCGCAAAACGCATCTGTGGGGAGACGAACCGCGTTTCTTTACTCCCGGTGATGCTGCGCCGCCGGTCGTGTCGACGCCGATCGGTCGAATCGGCGTGGCCATTTGCTACGACCTGGAGTTTCCCGAGGTTCCACGATCCCTCGCGCTGGCCGGCGCTGACATCATCGTCGCGCCGGTCAACTGGCCAGTGGTCAGCCGCCCCAGTGGCGAGCGAACTCCGGAAATCGTGCTCGCTATGGCGGCGGCCCGGGCGTCGAGCGTGCCGATCGTCATCTCCGACCGGGGTGATCTGGAGCGCGGCGTTGTCTTCACGGGCGGCAGCTGTGTGATCAGTCACGAGGGCTGGATGCTCGCCGGGGAGCCGCGCAGTGACCACTTGGTCATGGCCTCGATCAACCTCGCGGCCGGGCGATCGAAGGCTGCGGGGAACCATAACAATGTGTTCACCGATCGTCGACCTGATCTCTATCCCCGGCTGTTGCACCAATAGCAACTGCGTTCTTCGCGGTGTATTTGGTTCGGAGATAACTAATATCGTTGGATAAAACGTATACGTATGCAAAACTTTTGCAATTCAACTAGGTTTGTGTGAATAGCCAAACAGAAGGACTAACGCCCATGACGTTGAATCCGCTTGCCCACGCTCCCTACGACACCGTCGAGCAGTACATTCTCGACTGGACCGAACTCATCTGGGCTGAGGGCGGCATCGGGTCCATCCCCGGCATGTACCACGAGAACATCATTGTGCGTGGCGCCTCCGGAGTCTCGACGGGTGTCGCCGGTGTCGTGCGCGGTTCGCTGGCCAAGAAGGCGTCCTTCATCGACCGCATCGGCGTGGGCGAAGACGTCATCTGGGAGACCCGCGGCGAATCCTCCTTCGTCAGCCACCACCGGGTACTCCACTCCGGCGGCCAGAGCGAGGTCTGCAGCTACGGCCCCGCCCTCGGGCTGTCGGCGGTCTCTCGCAATCTTCCCGTCTGTCTCGTCGTCGACGGACTCGTCACCGAGGAGTGGGTGGTGCGCGACGAGTGGGCCGTTGTTGCCGGCCTCGGGCACGACCCGGTCGCCGTGGCGAGCGCGTCCCCGGTCGCTCTCGCTCCCCTCGGCGTCGGGGGCCTGTTCGGGCGACCCGCGCCATCGAACCCGGTGGTGTCGGGAGATTCGGGGCCGCGCCCCGCCGAACACGTCGAGGAGGCAGAATTTCTGCTCGCCCTCTGGCGTGACGTCATCCAGGCCCGGCGGTTCGACCGCGTCGCCGACTTCTACTCGCGCGACTCGATCGTGCACACCAGCCGCAACCGAACCGTGACCCGCGTCGACGGGGTGCGCGCCGACCTGCTGCGCTTTCTGGCACCGTTTCCCGACGCGACCGTCGAAGTGCGCGACATTGCCGTGCATTCGTCGGCGTCGCGTGGGCTGCGCGCATCCGTTCTGTGGCGGTTGACGGGCACCTATTCCGGCCTGCCGCTCTACGGGCCGGTCACCGGCTCGCCCGTCGAGATCATGGGTGTCTCGCAATACGAGTTCGAGGCCGGCCGGGTGCGCCAGGAATACCGCATCTTCGACGAGGTGGCGGTGCTGGCACAGATCGAGGCCGCACGGCAACACTGATGCCGAGTCGTCTAGGTAGGCGAAAACGCCGTGCTGACCGTGCCGACGGTCCCGACCGTGCTGACCGTGCTGACCGTCCCGCTCGTGCCGACCGTCCCGCTCGTGCCGACCGTGCTGACCGTACCGACCGTGCCGACCGTGCCGACGGTCCCGCTCGCCCGGTGCGCGCTGGCCGCCCCGACCGTGCTGACCGTGCCGACGGTCCCGCTCGCCCGGTGCGCGCTGGCCGCCCGGACCGCGCCGACAATATCGACCACCCCGGCCGTACGGCCGCACTCGTGATCTTGAGCATTGTGCTCACCGCGATCAACCTCAGGTCTGCCGTGAGTAGCGTCGGCGCCCTGCTGCCCGACATCCAGCAGTCCCTGCACATCGTGCCCAGCCTGGTGGGCGTGCTCACGGCGTTGCCGGTGCTGGTCTTCGCCCTCGTCGGCCCGCTGGCGCCGAGACTGGAGCGACGCTGGGGCCTTGCGGCCGTGTCGTCGGTCGGAATCATCATGATGGCGGCGGGCACACTATTGCGGCCGTTCGCCGGTGAAGCAGTCGCCTTCTTTGTGGCCAGCCTCGCTGCCTATTCCGGATGCGCCATCGTCAACGTGCTGCTGCCGGCCATCGTGCAGCGGCAATTCCCGCACCGGGTCGGCACCCTCACCGCGCTGTACTCCACCGCGGTCGCTGTCGGTGTTGCGGCCGCGAGTGCGTTCTCCGTTCCTCTCGCCGAGCAGAGCGAGTTCGTCTGGCGAGCCGGACTCGGCGTGTGGGCACTCCCCATGATCGTGGCGGCGATCGTCTGGCTGATCGTGCGCCCGGCCGGCCGCCGAGATCGCGACGCGCTCGGGGCACCTGACTTTGGAGCCGCCGCGCGCCTCTCCCGCAACGCTGGCGCGTGGGCCACCGCCATCTACTTCGGCACGCAGGGCCTGCAGTCCTATGTGGCCATCAGCTGGCTGCCGCGGTTCTTTCAGGATGAAGGTATGTCGGCGTCGGCGGCCGGAGCCCTCGTCGGCCTCCTGCTGATCATTGCGGTGCCAATCTCCCTGGTCGTGCCCTCGCTCGTGGCCCGCATCTCCTCGCCGCGAGCGGCCGTCGTCGTGCTCGCGGCAGCCTATTTCGCCGGCTACGTCTGCCTCGCCATCGACGGCAAGTCCCTCGCGCTGCTCGGAGTCGTCCTGATCGGCGTCGGTGCCGGCGCATTTCCTCTCGCGCTCACGGTCATCGGAAGTTGGTCACCCGACAGCGCCGAGACCTCGCGCTTCTCCGGATTCGTGCAGGCCGTCGGCTATCTCATCGCCGCGTTCGGCCCGGTCATCGCCGGCATCGTTTATGGGGGAGACCACCCGGCCGTTGGGCTCCTTACCCTCCTGCTCACCGCGTGCGTCATCCAGCTCGTCGCCGGCCTCGTGATGGCCGCCAAGGTGAGCGCACGATGGCGCTCCGTCTCGGTCTAGCCGCCCCGGCAACGTACACAACTGCGGACTTTCCCCCGAAATTCAGTGAATTTCGCAGATCCTGGCCCCGAGCCCCCGAGCCCCCGAGCCCCCGAGCCCCCGAGCCCCCGAGGCATCCGCAGTTATGAACGCTCTGCCCAGTACACGCTCGTGCGCGAGCTCCGCACGTCGAAGCGCGACACTTCCCGCTGGTCGAGGCGCGAGGAACGAGCGATCGAGAGCCCCAGCTGGTACGTTTTGCCGGTAAATCTGCGACACGCCGAGCATTTTGGCACGAAAATACGGCGTGTCGCGAAATCTACCGGCAGTACACACACCTGCCAAGCACGCCACACCGCCAAGAAGCGGATGCCGCGCCGCGCCTCGCCCTCGCCCCGCACCCGCATCGCCCCTGCCGAGTTGGAAGAGCCTTGCCCCAGCAACCCCTCCTCGCCTAGGCTTGACGCGTACGTAATAACGCACGCATTGGAGGATTCATGGCCATCACAGCTACCGCCGCCCGCAAAGACCTCTACCGTCTCATCGAAGAGGTCAATCAGGACCACGACGAGATCGAAATCACCTCGAAGAACGGGTCGGCGTTCCTGGTCTCTGCGCACGAGTACAACGCCCTGAAGGAGACCGCGCATCTGCTGCGATCGCCCGCCAATGCGGCGCGACTGGCCCGCTCCGCGCAAGAAGTGCGGGACGGCCTTGCCACCCCGCACGATCTGGTGGATGACGACGAGACGCTGTAGTGCTCGCCCTCGCGTTCACCAACGACGGCTGGGATGACTCCCAATATTGGGTCACCACCGACCGAGCCACACTGAAACGCGTCAACACGCTCATCACCGCCGCCCGTCGAGATCCCACATCGGGAATAGGCAAGCCCGAGCAACTCAAATATCACGATGGCTCGCCCTGGTCGCGCCGTATTACGCAAGAGCATCGCCTGGTCTACTCCTTCGACGACGACCAGCTGATCGTCTGGCAGTGCTGCCTGCACTACTGAAGCCCGCATCGGTGGACTGTGCGCACATCGTTAAGGCAAACCCGGCTGGGGGTCGATGATTGCAAAGAGCGACTCACTTGATTGCAAGAACCTTCGATGATGACGGGCGCAGCCCCGAAGTGCTCACCGGCTTTTTGCCGACGGCGGCATTATGCTGCCGAGCGTTTCACCAGAAATCAAGCGCCTGCCGGCCTGGCCCGAGTCCGTTAATGTTCACGCGATCGCCGGCGGCTATTCAGTTGGGCTATTTCTCCGGCTATGAAGCAGCCACGTTCAATTTGGGTGATCTTGTTGTTTCGCTCGGCTCAGCTCTCGCCGGGGCGGATACGACGAAAGTCATTTCCTGTGCCGTCACCTTCGAGGTGGGCGTTGATTCAAGCGGATTCGCGGGTGCCTCGCTGAACAATCTGTCCAATGCGCAGCAGCGCTCACTAACCGCCTGCTATCACGCGGGCATGCTGTCAAACGTCGAGGTTATCAATGACGTGATTGGCACGGTGCAAAACGCCATCGAGCCCCAAGGAACGGCTCGCTCGGTTGACCTGTCGGGGTTCCAGATCACCCAGACAAGTCTCGAACCAATCAGCCCAAACACCAACCTGTTCATGATCAAGACGTTGGAGACAGACCGGCCGTCGATCCTCGCCGCAGCGCAAGCCGAGGCTGCAGCGGGTACGAGCGCGGATGCGCAGGCGTCGGTCCTGGTCGAAGGATTCGAGGACTGCGGGTACGCCGAGTGGTGCCCGGTGCTACCCACCGGCCCCGACGAAACGGCAGCCGGACCTTTCGTTCACTATCGAGGGTCGGACGAAGCGGCGAGTCCCGATTTCGTCGTTCTCTACCCGGCCAATCCGTACCAAGCCCTCACCTTTCCGAAAACTGATCGCGGAATAGGAGCCGGAGCAACCAAGCAGGACGTCATGACCGCCTACGCCGACGTGTTCGTCTGGGACTGGACAGTGACGTCGTCCCAGACGCCACCGAGCCCCGACACGCCGACAAAGCGTCGCCGGCGTGTCGGTGATGGCCGATTCGTGTGACACTCGGTCGCTGTGGTTCATGTTCGACGCAGACGACGTGCTCACAACCATCGGCGCGGACACGGCGTGGGACAACTGCACCGGTTAGCACGCACCTGAGCCGGACCGTTCAATTTCAAGCGGATGCCGCTTCGCACCATTACCCGC
This sequence comes from Cryobacterium glaciale, assembly GCF_004402535.1. Lineage (GTDB taxonomy): Bacteria > Actinomycetota > Actinomycetes > Actinomycetales > Microbacteriaceae > Cryobacterium > Cryobacterium glaciale. The sequence continues at coordinate 48,102 of NZ_SOEY01000023.1, forward strand.
TGGTCGAGGCGCGAGGAACCAGTGATCGAGACTATTGGTTCCCGCGCTTGTGATCTCGATCGCTCGCGAGCTCGCGCCTCGATCGGCGAAGCCGCGCCTCGAGAGCTACGACACGAGCCGTCCGCATCACGCGGCCTACGCCGCCAGCCGCAACAGTTCCTCGATGGCGTCGGCCGAAAAGATCTGGTCAGCCGTGATGAGCGCGAGCCCGGTCACGCCGCCGAGGTTACCGAGCGTCGACGTCGTGATCACCAATCGGCGCGTGGCCAGCGGCGACGTGCGCTGGTAGACCCGCTCGCGCACCCCCGACATGAGTACCTCCTCGCACTCCGCGAGCTGCCCTGACACCACGATCACCGCCGGATTCAGAATGCTCACGAGCGACGCCACGGCATCCCCGAGTACCCGCCCGGCCTGACGCACCAGGCGCACCGCGGTGATATTGCCTTCCTTCACGAGCTGAACCACCTGGGTGGCCGACGACACGGCGATTCCCAGCTCGGTCAGGTCGCGCACGAGCGCCCATCCGCTTGCGTAGGCCTCGACGCAACCCACGTTGCCGCAGCGGCACTGCAGCAGTGCCGCGCCCTCGGCGAGTGCGGTGCGGGTGTGTCCGATATCGCCGGCTGCGCCCTCGTTGCCGCGCACAACCTGCCCGTTGAACACGAGCCCCGAACCGATGCCGGTGCCGAGCTTCAGGCTGATCAGGTTGTCGGCCTGCAGCGTGCGCGCCTCCACGGCCGCGCGCGCGTTCGCGTCGTTCTCGACCACCACCGGCACCTGAAATCGTGACCGAAACCAACCGGCAATATCGAATCCGTCCCAGCCGGTCATGATCGGCGGGTTCACCACGCGCCCGGCCGCAAAATCCACCGGACCGGGCACACCCACACCAATTCCCCACACACCGGTGAGGTCACCGAGCCCGTCGAGCGCCTCGAGCACCTCGCCGAGAACTCGTTCCGGCCCCTCCCACACGTTGACCGTGCGGGTCACGTATCGCAGCGGCGTGCCTTGCAGATCGCACAGCGCCACCGTGAAACCGGATGCCCCCACATCGACCGCGAGTAAACCCGCGCGAGCCGGGTTGAACGCGAAAAGGCTCGACGGTCGTCCCCCGGTCGACTCACCCCCGCCGATGGCGGAGATTAAGCCCGCAGCGTGCAGAGCGGTCAGCCGCTGGTTCACCGTGGATCGCGACAGCCCCGTAATCTCCATCACATCCGTGCGACTCAGCTGCCGCTGCTCGCGAAACAGCGTCAGCACGTCGCTGATATGGGAGTTGAGTGTCATGGGGCTCCATCGCCAAAAGTTGTTTTGATCTTACTCCACCGTAAAGATTCTGTACTTTTGTATTGTGAAAACTCGAAAGTCGCGCTAGTTTCTCTACATTGGCACACAGTGGTGCCCCGACTCCCATCAGAGGACACACAACATGTTCAGCAATGACGCCACATGGTCACGCACCCTGCGCGTGGCCGTTCCCCTCGGGGCCCTCGCCCTAATCCTGGTCGGCTGCTCCGGCGGCGCCGCCGACACCAACGCCGACGGTGACGGCGGCACCAAGGTCGCCGCGGTGATCAAGGGCCTCGACAACCCCTTCTTCCAGGCGATGGAAGACGGCATCACCGACACCGCGAAGACCGACAGCGTCGACGTGACCGTGCAGGCCGCCGCCGATGTCGGCGACACCTCCGGCCAGGCCGACAAGCTCAGCGCCCTCGCCGGCCAGGACTTCGGCTGCTTCGTCATCAATCCCATCAGCGGCACCAACCTGGTGCAGGCCCTCAGCCAGGTGTCCACCGCCGGCAAGGCCATCGTCAACATCGACAGTCCCATCGACCCCGACGCCGCCGCAACCGCCAACCTCAACATCTCCACCTACATCGGCACCGACAACGAGGCGGCCGGTGGCAAAGCCGGCGACTTCATCAGTGAGCAGGTGCCCGCCGGCAGCAAGATCGCCATCATCGGAGGCATCGCCGGTGACGTCACGAGCGCCGCCCGCGTCGACGGCTTCCGGGCCGCGGCCAGCGGCCTCGACGTCGTGCAGGAGACCGCCGCCGACTGGAAGCGCGAGGTCGCCCTCACCGCGGCGACCGACATCATCGCCGCGAACCCCGACATTGCCGCCTTCTTCGCCGCGAACGACGACATGGGCCTCGGCATCGTCAAGGCCATCGAGAACGCCAACCGCACCGGCGAGATCGTGGTCGTCAGCGTCGACGGCAATAAGGACGCCCTCGAATCCGTGCAGGACGGCGGACTCACCGCCACCGTCGCTCAGTACCCGTACGCCATTGGCGCCCTCGGGCTGCAGGCCTGCGAGGTCGTCGCGGCCGGCGGAACCCTGCCGAAGTCCATCGAGTCTCCGACCGCGCTGGTAACGGCCGACGTCGCCGTCGACGCGATCGACATGTTCCCGCAACCCTTCGAGGAGTTCGAGAACCCGCTCACCGAGTTGCTGAACAAGTAACATGCCCACCCAAACCAAAGCGGATGCTCCACCGCGCCAAACCCCGCCGCTGATCGCACAGGCCAAACAGGTGAGCTTCTGGGCCGAGCAGGCTGCACCGATCGGTCTGGTCGGGCTGGTGATCGTCTTCGGCATCCTGAGTCCGACCTTTCTCACCCTCGGCAACATCCGGGCCATGCTGGTGGCCGCGGCCATTCTGGTCGTGCTGAGCGTTGCGCAGTCCTTCGTCATCACCACCGGCGGAATCGACCTGTCCATCTCGGCCACCATGACGGTGGGGGCCGTCGGATTTGGACTCGCCTGGCAGGCCGAACTCGGATTCGTGCTGGCTGCGGTCGTGGCGGTCGCATCCGCTTTGGTTATTGGGCTGATCAATGGGCTGCTGATTGCGCGGGGCAAGGTGACCGACTTCATCGCAACCCTGGGCACGTTGTCGGTCGCGACCGGCCTCGCGCTCATCTTCAGTGATGGCAAGCCGATCACCGTGAACAGCTCGGAGCTGCTCACGCTCACCTCGGGCTCGCTCGGCATCTTCGGCTACCCGATCATTCTCGCCGTGATCGTGGGTGCCCTCGGCTGGTTCGTCATGTTTCGCACCCGGTTCGGCCTGCACGTGCAGGCGGTCGGTGGCAGTGAAGAGAGCGCGGTGGCCAACGGCATCAATGCTCCGAGGGTGCGCATCGCCGTGTACCTGATCAGCGCCGGCCTCGCCGGTGTGGCCGCCCTGCTGCTGGTGGCCCGCGTCGGCGCCGCCGAGCCCGCGATCAACACCGCGTTCTTGCTCAACTGCATCGCCGCGGTCGTGCTCGGCGGGGTCAGCCTCACCGGCGGCAAGGCCCGCATCGTCGGCCCGATCATCGGCGCGCTGCTGCTGACCGCCCTCACCAACGGACTCACCCTGCTCGGTGTCTCCCAGTTCTATCAGCCCCTCGCGGTCGGCCTGGTTGTCGTTCTGGCCGCCCTACTCACGAGGTTTCAGAAGAAATGACCATGCACACCGAATTGCGTCAGCCGTCGTCGCCCACCAAGGACGTGCTGCTCGAAGCCACCGACATCAAGAAGTCGTTCGGCGGGGTGCACGCCCTCAAGGGTGCATCGATCACCATGCGCCGTGGCGAGATTACCGCGCTGGTCGGAGACAACGGGGCCGGGAAGAGCACGCTCGTGCGCTGCCTCTCCGGCATTCACAAGCCCGACTCCGGCACCATTCGGCTCGACGGCGAGGTCATCAACTTCGCCACCCCCAACGATGCCCGCAAACAGGGCATGGAGACCGTGCAGCAGAACCTCGCCCTGGTCGAAGAGCTCGCCGTCTGGCAGAACTTCTTTCTCGGTCGAGAACTCGTGCACGGGCCGTTTCGCACCCTCGACCGCAAACTCATGAAGAAGACCGCGGCCGACCTGCTCAAGAACCTTGCGGTGAACGTGCCGCCGGTCACCAGCAAGGTGCGGCGTCTGTCCGGCGGGCAGCGCCAGGCCGTGGCCATCGCGCGGGCCGCCGGCTGGGGCAGCAAAATTGTCATCATGGACGAGCCCACCGCCGCCCTCGGCGTGCAGGAAACGGCCAAGGTCGAGCAGGTCATTCTCACCCTGCGTGACTCCGGGGTCTCGGTGCTGCTGATTAGCCACAACTTCGATCAGGTAATGCGCCTCGCCGACCATGTCTGGGTCATGCGCGCCGGCCTCTCGGTCGCGCAACGCCGCACCAGCGAGTCGAGTGGTGACGAGCTGGTCGCGTTGATCACCGGCGCAAAGGCGAACTGACGTGGGCAATGCCATTGGTATTCATGCCGGCGTGTGGGTGGGCGACTGGTCGCCCGCATCCGCTCGCTACGCCATCGCGCAGAGCGCTCAGGCCGGCTTCGACCTCATCGAGATCCCCGCGGTCGACCCGCGCACGGTCGACTCGGCCGAGACCGTCGCCCTCCTCGCCGAGCACGGTCTCGACGCGGTCGTCTCGCTCGCGCTGGGCAGACGCGACGACATCAACACGACGGATGCGCACGCCTCCGCTCGCGGGGAACGTCGCCTGCTCGACGCGGTCGCCTTCGCCGGCGACCTCGGAGCGAGCTATATCGGGGGAGTGCTCTACTCGATGATGGGCAAATACGATGTGGCGCCGAGCGAGCAGGCCCGCGACAACTCGCTCGCCGTGCTCGGGCGGGTGGCCGAGGCCGCCGGAAAGTTCGGCATCACCCTCGGCCTCGAGTACGTCAACCGGTACGAGAGCAACCTGCTGAATACCGCCGCGCAGACCGTGCAGTTCATTCACGACCTCGCCGCCAGCAATGTTCGCCTGCACCTCGACACCTATCACGCCAACCTCGAGGAGCAGGGTCAGGCGGCCGCGGTGCGAGATGCCGGGCCACACCTCGTCTATATCCATGCCGCCGAGAATCATCGCGGCGCACTCGGCACCGGCAACATCGACTGGCCGGGTCTGTTTCGGCAGCTCGCGCTGAGCGGCTACACCGGGCCGATCACGTTCGAGTCCTTCGCGGGCACAATACAGCCAGTGCATGTCGCCACCGACATTGCCCTCTGGCGCAACCTCTGGAGTGACCCGGCAGCCCTGGCCCGCCAGGCCCACGGCTTTATCGCCGCCCAGCTCGCCGCCGCGAGGAGCGCGACAGAAGACACTGTCACAGCCACCGCCGACTTCGCCACCGTGCCCTGACACCGGCACCCGCCGGGTGCCCACGTAACCATCCTTGACGCCAGACCGAACCACACAATTCAAAGGAACTCTCATGCCCAGCAACAAACTCGGAGTACACGCCCTCGTCTTCTCGGGCGGAACCGGCCCCGCCGAAGTCACCTATGCCATCGAACAGGCCAAAAGGAGCGGCTTCGACATTCTCGAGCTCTCCCTGCACGACGCCAAGAACCTCGATGTCGCAAGTGCCCGCACCGCCCTCGACGCCGCCGGCCTCGACGTGGTCTGCTCTCGCGGGCTGTCGTTCGCCGCCGACGTCTCGAGTGATGACCCGGCCGTCGTTGCCCTCGGTGCCACGCTGCTGCACGATTCGCTCAAGATCACCCACGACCTGGGCGGAACGTTCTTCACCGGCGCCCTGTACAGCGCCCTCGGCAAGTACAGTGCTCCGCTCAGCAGCAAGGGCCGCGCCAACGTCGTCGCCGTGCTGCGCGACCTCGCCGTCGAGGCGCAGGGCCTGGGCATGAGCCTCGGCCTCGAAATCTGCAACCGCTACGAAACCAACGTCATCAACACAGCCGCGCAGGCCCTGGCGCTCGCCGACGATATCGGCGAAGACAACGTGCTCATCCACCTGGATTCGTACCACATGAACATCGAGGAAGACGACTTCGTGCGCCCGGTGCATCTCGTCGGTGACCGCCTCGGCTACGTGCACATCGGCGAAAACCACCGCGGCTATCTCGGCAGCGGCCACCTCGACTTCAGCGCGTTCTTTCACGCCCTCGCCGACATCAACTACACCGGTTCCATCACCTTCGAATCCTTCTCCTCCGCGATCGTCTCGCCGACCCTGTCAAACGACCTGGCCATCTGGCGCAACCTCTGGAACGACGGCCCCGCGCTCGCCGCCCACGCCCACACCTATCTCGCGACCGCCCTGGAGTCGGTTCATGCCGAACAGTGACCTCCGCGCTGCCGTGCCGCACCCCCCTTCCGCTGATGCCCAAACCGCGCAAGCGGATGCCCCAGCCGAGCCCGCGGCATCCGCTGACCTGACCGACCTCGCCCACCGCGTCATCGCGCTCCTGCCGGAGCGCGGGCGCATTGTAGTCGGGATCGCCGGCAGTCCCGGCGCCGGCAAAACCACCCTCGCCATGAACGTCGCAGCGAGGATCAACGAGCTGCTGGGCAGCGCGGAAACAGCGGTGCACCTGCCGATGGACGGCTTTCATCTCGCCAATGCGACCCTCGATCGGCTCGGACGCCACGACCGCAAGGGTGCTATCGACACCTTCGACGGCTGGGGATTCGTCGCCCTGCTTCGCCGCCTGCTGGTGGAGACCGATCACACGGTCTACGCGCCGAGCTTCGACCGCAGGGTCGACGAGGGAATTGCGGCCGAGATCGCCGTGCAGCCCAGCGCGCGCGTGGTGATGGTGGAGGGCAACTACCTGCTCGCCGACACCGAGCCGTGGAGAGAGATCGCCGGTCTGCTCGCCGAGGCCTGGTTCTGCGAGACCAGCGAGGCCGAGCGCCTGCGCCGACTGGTCGACCGGCATGAGCGCCACGGCCGCAACCCCGAGGCCGCGCTGGCCTGGGCCGAGTCCGTGGACGGCAAGAACGCCTTGCTCATCGAGGCCACCCGGGCCCGGGCCACCCTCACCATCTCGGGCCAGTAAGCCTTAACGCCGCTTGTCGAGCTCACCTTCGCTGCTCGAGGAGCCGCACGTCGGTGTTGAGCCCGTCGAAACACGCCGGTCTCGAGACCCGCGTCGCCACTGGTCGAGGAGTCGGCACGCCTTCCGCCGGTGTCTGGAGCCCCCAGTTTCCTTCGGCTCGCCGCAAACATTCAGCGAGCCGAAGGCGCAGAGTCCTAGGCTTCGCCACGTGGACAGTACAAGAACGCGCTCGGCCGCGATCGATGGCTTGCGCGTTCTCGGCATCGTTGGCATCGTCGCTGGGCACGTCTGGTCGGACCGCAGCAATGACATCGCCCGCATGGGTCTATACACCTGGCACGTTCCCGTGTTCTTCTTTCTGGGTGGATACCTCTGGGCCAATGAACGGTCGCTGGGCACCGAATTCGGCAAGCGGGTACGCACTCTGCTCGTGCCCTACGTCGCATGGCTGCTGCTCATCGGTGCCGTCTATGGCACGTACCTGTGGGCGAACGGGAAGTCTCTGCAATTCGGCAACGTGTTGCTCGGCGGTTCATACATGGGCGCACCATTTTTCGCCTTCTGGTTCGTCACCGCGCTCTTCGGTGCATGCCTGCTGCTTCGTGCACTCCAACGTTTTCCCGTCTGGCTGCCCTGGGGAGTGGCCGCCGCCGGATTGGGAGTGGCCTACCTCGCCCCCGATTTCTTGACCACTGTCCCCTTCTCGCTGGGCGTTGCCGTCCCGGCCATGATTTTCATCCTCGCTGGTATTTCTTTTCGCCGGATCGCCCCAAGACTTGAGAGGGGCTGGGTTTCAGTTGCACTCCTGGCCGGCTCAGCAGCCCTCATCGTGACCGGCGTATCGCAGCCACTGGACATGAAGCAGGGGGATTTTGGCACCCCCGTGCTCAGTGTCGTCATTGCCAGCGCCATTTCTGCTGGTCTCGTCCTCCTGTTTCACGGGATGTTCGCTTCCAGCACGCCACGTGTTGCGAGGCTCGTTACGCGCGCGGCCACGGTCGGCCTCGCGGTTGTGCTCACTCACAGTGCGTTCATTATGTTGCTGAGTGAAGTCCCAGTGCACATGCCCGCGGTCCTGCACTTCCTCGTTGTTCTCGTGGTGTCGTGGTCGCTCGCGTATCTCCTCAGTCGAACGCCGCTCGGTAGCGTATTCACCGGTGTTGCCACGGCGTCATTCAGCCAATGACCGAGATCTGGTCATCTCAGGCAACATCGACGCGGCATCCCGAAAGCGGATGCCGCACCCAGAGATGCCGCCGCACCCCCGCCCCCCGCCCGCTGGTCGAGGCGCAAGGAACGAGCGATCGAGACCCTCCGTCTGGGATCTCGATCGCTCGCAAGCTTGCGCCTCGATCAGCGGATGCTCGCCTGCACTACCGCCGAAACCCGCCTAGCAGCAAACTGCTATGTGACGCTGATTGTTATAATCTCAGGACGCAGCACATAATGCGCGAGACGGCGGGCGGGAACGATGTCGAAGAATACGGCAGGCAAGAAAGAACAGCGTCTGGCCTTCATTACGGAGCTCATCAACCGCGAGGGGTATGTCACCGTCGACGCCCTGGCCGAAACCTTGAGCCTGAGCCGCATGACCGTGCACCGTGATCTCGACGAGTTGCAGAGTGCGAGCGTGCTGCGCAAGGTGCGCGGGGGAGCGTCGGCGTTCCGTTCCGCCCAGTTCGAGAGCGGACACACCTTTCGGGCCCGCCTAGCGCTCGACGAGAAGAGGCAGATCGCCAAGGCCGCCGCCGCGCTCGCCTCCCCCGGTGACGTGATCATCATCGACGCATCCACCTCGGCGATGGCCGTGGTGCCGCATCTCATGGAAATCCTTCCGCTCACGATCATCACCAACTACTGGACGCTGCTCGAAGAACTCCGGGGAAAGTCCGACATCAACCTGATCGGCCTCGGCGGCAATTACGTTCATCAGTACAATGCATTCCTCGGTGTGGTGTGCGAGCAGGCGCTGTCAGAGCTGTACGCCGACGTGCTCTTTGCCTCGGTATCCGCCCTCACCGACCTCACGCTGTATCACCAGGACCAACGCATCGTCTCGGTAAAGCGGGCGATGATGCAGGCCTCAAAGCGACGAGTATTGCTGCTCGACAACTCGAAGATCGGCCACGGTTCTCTGCACCGGTTGGGAAGCGTGACCGAATTCACGCACGTCGTGGTCGATCACGACGTTCAGGACGCCGTCGTGGAGAAAATCCGCGACGCGGGGGTCGACGTCATCGTCGCTGCAGAGGACTCGCCGCAGCCCAATTGACACGATTCAAATAATTTGTGATCTTTTGTTTCAAATAGAACATTTTTGTGTGAACTTCGTGTTAGATTCTCGGTGCAGGCTGTTTTTGCCCGATCACCACCGGCATCTTCGGCTCGTACGACGCACGCAGGAACGGCCTGCGGTTGTCGCTGCAAAGGAGCAGTCCGAGACGAATGAGTTCACTCACCGCACGTCGCAAATGGCGCACCATCCTCGTCATCGCTCTGCCGGTGGTTCTGATCGGCCTGATGGCCGCCAACACCAAGGTTCTGACCGCTGACGAAGTAGCCAAAGTGAACCCCGCTGCGTTCGACGCCGCCGTGTACGCAGCCGACGAGTACCCGGGCATCGTCACCGCAGTGAAAGCGGATGCCGTCGACCTCGCCCTGGTTGCGCAGGATCCCGCCACGGCCGGTGACGAGTACGGCAACCTCGCCGGAACCGACAAGTACGCCATCCCGGTCACCCTCACGGGAACCGTCAACACCGTGGACGCGAACTTCATCGCACTGACCGTCGACGGCCTGCCGGATGGCAGCGACGTGCGGGTGTCGATCGGGCAGGCCATCAACGGCACCGCCCTCCGAGACGTCACCGGCACCACCAAATTCGCTGACTTCCAAAATCAGACGGACTACCAGCAGGTTGCCAACGAATACAAGGCGCTCACCCTCACCGCCGTCGTCGCCGACCTGAACGCCGCGGCACTGTCCGGCACCGAGATCACCGTCGTGGGTATCGTCGTCACGAACTCCGGCCCCGACGGCACCTACCTCATCACGCCCGTGTCGATCGAGGGAATCCAGCCGTGATCGCCGAGCCGCTGACCCGACCCGCCGCGACGCACTCCGACGTGGTGCTCCGCGCGGTCGATATCACCAAGAGCTACGGAGCCACGCAGGCGCTCAAAGGCGTGAACTTCGACGTGCGCAAGGGCGCCGTCACCGTGCTGTTCGGAGAAAACGGCGCCGGCAAGTCCACCCTCATGAAGATCCTCGCTGGCGTCGAGTCGCCCACTAGCGGCCACCTTGAACTGCACGGCAGCAAGATCACCCTCGAGGCTCCCACTCACGCCGTCGACCTGGGCATCTCGATCATCCACCAGGAACTCAACCTGTGCCCCAATCTCAGCGTTCGCGACAACATCTTCATCGGCCGCGAGCTCAAGACACCGCTCGGCAGTGTCGACTACCGGGCCGAGCACGCCATCGTTCAAAAGTTAATGGTGCGCCTGGAAGAACAGATCGACCCGAACACGCTCGTGGCCGACCTGCGCCTGGGCCAGCAGCAGATCATTGAGATTGCGCGCGCTTTAGCAGCGGATGCCCGAATCCTCATCATGGATGAGCCCACCTCGGCCCTGAGCGCCACCGAAGTCGGCGTGCTCTTCAAAGTGATCCAGGACCTCATCGACGACGGCGTGGCCGTGGTCTACATCTCGCACCATCTCGAAGAAGCCATCGAAGTCTCCGACTACGCCGTGGTCTTTCGGGACGGCGAGCTCGTTGCCACCGAAGAGGCCAAAAACATCGACCTCGCCTGGGTCGTCGGCAAAATGACCGGCCGCGACGCCGAATACGACTTTCGCGACGAGCCCCGCAACTACGGCGAGGTCGCGCTCTCGGTGCAAAACGTGTCGATGGTCGACCCGACCGGCGCCGGCCGCCTGTCGGTGAGCGGCGTGTCGATCGACGTGCGCGAGGGCGAGATCGTGTGCCTGTACGGACTGATGGGCGCCGGGCGCACCGAACTCGTCGAGGCGCTCGCCGGCCGCGAACCGGTGGCGGCCGGCCGGGTGTTGCTCGGCGGAATCGACCTGCGCGGCCGATCGATCGGCGAACGCATCGCGATGGGCATCGGCCTGGTTCCCGAGGACCGTCAACGGGACGGCCTGGTGCAAATGATGTCCGTGGGGCAGAACGCCTCCCTCGCCAGCCTGCTCGGCGTCGTAAAGAATTTTCTCCTCTCCCGTTCCCGCGAACTCCGCAATGTGGAGCAGCAGATCAGCGACCTGCAGATCAAGACCGCAGGCCCGGCAGCAGGCATCACCTCCCTCAGTGGCGGCAATCAGCAGAAAGTGGTGATCGGCAAAATGCTGCTCACCGAACCCAAGGTGCTTCTGCTCGACGAACCCACCAGAGGCATCGATGTCGGAGCGAAGGGGGAGATCTTCAGTCTGCTCTTTCGCGAAGCCGCGAAGGGGAGAGCGGTTCTCTTCGTGACGAGCGAGATCAGTGAGGCTCTCACTGCCTCCCACCGCATCGTCGTGATGTCCAAGGGCCGCATCGTGCGCGAATTCGATCCGCGCACCAGCACGAGAGAAGAAGTCATGGCCGCCTCGGGCGAGTCCGAAATCGGTACCCACCCAATTGGAGAAGACCAGTGAGCGCATCCGCTGAGGCAAGCAAGACGATCAAGGCGAACAAGAAGCCGTTCAATCTCAACGGGGTCTTGATCGAAGGGCGTGCGCTCATCGCGCTCATCCTGATCATCATCGTGTTCTCGCTGTTGTCGCCCAACTTTCTGGCGCTCGACAACTTCATCATCATGACCCGGCACGTGGCCATGAACGCGATCCTCGCCATCGGCATGCTCATGGTCATCCTGAACGGCGGCATTGACCTCTCCGTGGGCTCGACCGTGGGTCTCACCGGTGTCATCGCGGGGTCGCTGCTCGAGGGCCTCTCCATTCCGGTGCTCGACGTGTTTCTCTACCCGGCCGTCTGGGTGGTGATCGTCATCTCGCTCGCCGTTGGCGTGCTCGTGGGGTTCATCAATGGCGTTCTCATTGCCAAATTCAAGGTGGCCCCGTTCATCGCTACCCTCGGCATGCTCTACGTTGCCCGTGGGGTGGCACTGCTCATCACCGACGGAACACCGTTTTCGAGGCTGAGCGGTGAGCCGGCCCTGGGCAACACCGGGTTTCTCGACATCCTCAAGAGCAGCCCGCTGGGCCTGCCCCTGCCCGTCTGGTCCATGATCTTCTTTGCCCTGATCTTCGCTCTCGTGCTCGGCAAGAGCGCCTTCGGCCGCTGGCTTTACGCCACCGGCGGCAACGAACGGGCCGCTGAACTCTCCGGCGTTCCGGTGAAGAAGGTGCAGATCGGCGTGTACGTGCTCTCGGGCCTGTGCGCCGGTGCCGTCGGCCTGCTGCTCACCGGCGACCTGTCCTCCGCGACACCCGCGGCCGGCCAGTTCTTCGAGCTGAACGCCATCGCCGCGGCGGTCATCGGCGGCGCCGCGCTCTCCGGCGGGCGTGGAACCATCCGGGGCACTCTCATCGGTGCTTTTGTCATCGGTTTCCTCGTCGACGGCCTCGTGATCGTGGGCGTGTCCCAGTTCTGGCAACAGATCATCAAGGGCGCGGTCATTATCATCGCGGTGGCCCTCGACCAGTTCCAGCAGACGCTCGAAAAGCGGCGCTCCATTCGCACCGTCACAGCGTCCATCCCCCCAACTCCGCCTCGGAACGAGAACAGAAATCCTCTGACCAGCGCGGGCACCAGCTAGCCGACAGTTTCGTCGTCTGGTTCAGCACTCACTCACACAGTTCGAAAGGTTTTTGAATGTTTCGCAAAGTTGCAACATTGACCATCATCGGGGCCACCGTCTTCGCCCTGGCGGGGTGTTCCGCCACGCCCGCGTCTGACGCGAACGGAAAGGGAACGATCGCCGTCATCGCCGTCGACCTGGCCAGCCCGTACGAACGGGTACTCGCCGATGCTGCCGAGGCAGCCATCATCGAGGCTGGCTATGAAGCCACCGTCAATGCCCACGAGCTCGACCCCGACCGGGAAAACCAGCTCATCGACGCGGCCATCAGCACCAAGGTGAAGGCCATCATCCTCGACCCGGCCGGCGCCGACGTCAGCGTGGCCGCCGTGCAGAAGGCAACGGATGCCGGCATCCCCGTTTTCATCCTCAACGCCGAGATCTCGGAACAGGGGATCGCTAAGTCGCAGATCGTCTCCAACAACGCCCAGGGCGCCCTGCTCGGGGCCGAAGCCTGGGTGGAAGCGATGGGCGGCGCTGGCACGTACGTAGAACTCATCGGCCCGGCAACAGACAACAACGCCAAGGTTCGTTCAGACGGCTACGCCTCGGTCATCTCCGGTTACCCCGACCTCGTGAAGGTCGGCGCGGAAACGGCCAACTGGTTGCGCGGCCTGGCCAAGGAAAAGATGGAGGGCATGATTGCCGCCAACCCCGACATCACCGGTGTCATCGCCGGCAATGACGAGATGGCGCTCGGCGCGATCGAGGCCCTCACCCAGGCCGGCATGATCGACCGGGTGAAGGTACTCGCGTTCGACGGTTCCGTCGACGCCGTTGAAGCCGTGCGCTCGGGAACCCTCGTTGCCACGGTGCTGCAGCCGGTGCTCGGCGTCGTTGATGCCACGGTCGCGCAGGCCGTGTCCTACATCGAGACCGGCGAAACCGGCGTCGATGACGAGAAGCAGAGCATCGACTGCCTCATCATCACTCCCGAGAACGAGGTCAAGTACGTGTCCGCCTTCACCCTCGAGTCTTAAGCGCAGGCAGCATCCGCTTACCGGGTCGCCGCCAGACGGCGGCCCGGTGAGCCCCAGCAATAACACCTAACAGCACACGGTGGCCGACGGCCCTCGTGGGAAAGCACCCCCATGTCTCACGAGTCAACGCTCACTGCACTGCCCACCTCGATGCGCGCGAGCGTACTGATCGCACCGCGCACGGTGGAGGTGCGACAGGTTCCGGTACCGAGCCTCACGAGCGACCAGGTGCTGGTGAAGATCACCGCCATCGGCGTGTGCGGTTCTGACACCCACTTCTTCACCGAGGGACACATCGGTGACCTCGTGGTCGACGGTCCTCTTATTCTTGGTCACGAGTCGGCCGGCCGGATTGTGGCCGTGGGGTCCGACATCTCCGATGAACGCATCGGTGAGCGCGTCTCGATTGAGCCGCAGACCCCCTGCCGCGTGTGCACCTACTGCAAGATCGGCCAGTACAACCTCTGCCCCGACGTGGCATTCTATGGAGCACCCGGAACGGATGGCGCGTTCTCCGAATACGCCGTCATTCCGTCCGACTTCGCCCACGCCGTGCCCGATTCCCTCAGCGATGAGGCCGCCGCACTGATCGAACCCCTGTCGGTGGCCATCTTCGCCTGCCGCAAGGCCGGGATCGTCGCCGGTTCCAAGGTGCTGGTGGCCGGGGCCGGCCCGATCGGCGTGGTCATCACCCAGGTAGCTCGGGCCTTCGGCGCCACCGTTGTGCTCGTGGCCGACCCGGTCGCGCAGCGTCGCGAAACCGTCGTACGTTTCGGAGCCACCCGCGCCATCGACCCGCTGACCGAAGACGTGGCCGCGCTGTCGCCGGCCGTCGACATCTTCATCGATGCGTCAGGCGCCGGACGCGCCATCCAGTCCGGCATCCGCGCGGTGCGCTCGGGCGGGCGCGTCGTTCTCGTGGGCATGGGCCAGGTCGACCTGGAACTGCCCGTCGCACTCATCCAGATGCGCGAGATCGAACTGACCGGTATCTACCGGTACGCCAACACCTGGCCGCTCGCCATTGAACTCGCCTCCACCGGTGTGGTCGACCTGGACTCACTCGTCACCGGGCGCTTCGGCCTCGATGACGTCGCTGAGGCCCTGCTCAAGGCCGGCACCGATCCCGCCGCGCTGAAATCGGTGGTGTTGCCCGGACTCACCGCGTGAGCCCACACACCCCTGCCGCGCTTTCGGGGTTGGTGGGCAGTCGATTCGACGCGGTGCTGTTCGATATGGACGGAACCCTGATCGACTCCACCCAGGCCGTGGAACGGGCGTGGCAGCGCTGGTCGAACGAGCTGGGCATCCGTAACCCGTTCGGTAAGCAGGGGCACGGCCGGCCGGCCGAAGACCTCGTGCGCGAGGTCGTGCCCCCTGAGCGCGCAGCGGTGGCGGTGATTCGTTTGCGTCAGCTCGAGGAGAGTGACACCAACGGTGTGATCGCCCTGCCCGGGGTGCAGCACCTGCTGCGCTCGCTGCCGGCCGAAAACTGGGCCATCGTCACGTCATGCACGCGCGATTTGGCCTTCGCCCGGCTGGCGGCTGCCGGTCTTCCGGCGCCGACCCACATGATCACCTTCGACGATGTCGAGGCGGGAAAACCGAGTGCCGACCCGTTTCTGTTGGGGGCGAGTCGCCTCGGCGTCGATCCGGCTCGGTGTCTGGTGGTTGAAGACACCGTGGCCGGGCTGATCTCCGGTCGCGCTGCCGGTTGCACGACCCTCGCCGTGACCGGAACGCAGCCGCTGCACGAGCTGCGCGCGCACGCCGACCACGTGACGTCGAGTCTGGAAGACCTCGTGTTGGTCGGCCGGGCGAACGAACTCGAGGTCGTCCTCGGCGCGTAGCTCGAGAATCTACAGTGCGCCCTGCGGTGCCTGTCCGTAGACGTTCTGGTAGCGGTCGAAGAGCGAATCGATCGCGGCCTGCGGAATAGGCACCAGGGGGCCGCCGGCGCGGGCGGCCTGCACCGTGCGCGCCACGTCCTCGACCATGACGGCCGCCTTGACGGCGTCACGGGCATTCTTGCCGATGGTGAACGGGCCGTGGTTCTGCATGAGAACGGCGCGGGAGCGGTGCCCGGTGAGGGTCTGCACGATTCCACGGCCGATGGAATCGTCGCCGATGATGGCGAATGGTCCGATCGGGATCTCCCCGCCGAACTCGTCGGCCATCGCTGTGATCACGCAGGGGATCGCTTCGGCCCGGGCCGCCCACGCGGTGGCGTAGGTCGAGTGGGTGTGCACGACGCCACCGACCTCGGGCATGTTCCGGTAGACGTAGGCGTGCGCGGCGGTATCGCTCGAGGGCGAGCGCTCGGCGCCCGCCGTGCCGGCGACGACGGTGCCGTCGAGGCGGCAAAGGATCATGTTCTCCGGTGCGAGGTCTTCGTACAGCACACCACTCGGCTTGATCACGAAGAGATCCGCGCCGGGCACCCGACCTGAGACGTTGCCTCCCGTCCACACGACGAGGTCGTTTTTGGTCAGCTCGGCGTGCAGCAGCGCGATGTCGGTGCGCACCTGGGCGATGGACGACTCCACCGAGGGTTCGAACAGGCTCATGCGGTTTCCTTGCCAGTAATCGGGGCTGCAATGGCCTCACGCTTAAGCGCTTTCAGTCGATGCATGACCTCGTTGGCACCGCGCCCAAAGTAGTCGTGCAGCAATTCGTACTCAGCGAACAGGCGGTCATAGACCCCGGCCGAGCGCTCGTTCGGCGTGTACACGTTCTTGTTCAGCTTGCCCATGGCCTGGCCAGCCGCGCGCACGTCCGCGTAGGCATTGGCAGCCACCGCGGCGTGAATGGCCGCTCCCAGGGCGGGGCCCTGCTCGCTGGCGATCGTGGAGATGGGCAGGCGCAGAATGTCACTGTAGGTCTGCATCAGGAACGCGTTCTTGAGCAAGCCCCCGGCAACGATGAACTCCGTCACGGGAACCCCGCTCGCGTTGAACGACTCGACGATGCTGCGCGCACCGAAGGCGGTCGCCTCCAACAGGGCCCGGTAGATCTCCTCGGTGCGAGTGGTCAACGTCGTGCCGAGCACCAGCCCGGAGAGTTCGTGATCGACCAGCACCGAGCGGTTGCCGCTGTGCCAATCCAGGGCGATCAGGCCGTGCGCCCCGACGGGGGCGCGCGCTGCGAGGTCGGTCAGGTACTGGTGAATGCTCTGGCCCGCGTGCTCAGCGGCCTCGAAATAGCGTGGGGGCACCTGCGTGTTGATGAACCAGGCGAAAATATCGCCGACGCCGGACTGCCCGGCTTCGTAACCGTAGAGCCCCGACACGATGCCGCCATCGACCACACCGCACATGCCGGGAACCTCGGCCAGCTGGTCGGAATTCATCACCTGGCAGGTTGATGTGCCCATGATGGCTACCATCTGGCCCGGCTCGACGGCTTGCGCCGCGGGGGCGGTGACGTGGGCGTCAACATTGCCGACAGCCACGGCGATGCCTTCGGGAAGTCCGGTCCATAGGGCCGCCTCGGCCGACAGTGTTCCGGCCGCATCGCCGAGCTGCCCGATCTCATGGGCGACCTTGTCGTTGGCGAACTGGGCGAACGCAGGGTTCAGTGCGCCGAGAAAATCCTCGGTCGGGTAGGCGCCGTTCTGAAAGATCCCTTTGTAGCCGGCGGTGCAGGCGTTACGCACATAGCGACCGGTCAGCTGCCAGACGATCCAATCGGCAGCCTCAACCCAGTGTTCCATCCGGTTGTAGAGCTCGGGGTCTTCCTCCAACAGCTGCAGGCCCTTGGCGAACTCCCACTCGCTCGAGATCAGTCCGCCGTATCGCGGCAACCAGGTCTCGTCTCGCTCGAACGCCAGGTCGTTGATGCGGTCGGCGTGCGGCTGGGCCGCATGGTGCCGCCAGAGCTTCACGTAGGCGTGCGGGCGGTCCGCATATTCGGGCAACTCGTTCAAGGGGGTGCCATCGGCCAGGGTCGGAACCATCGTGCACGCCGTGAAGTCGGTGCCCACGCCGATCACCTGGGCCGGATCGATGCAGGCCGCAGCCAGCGCAGCGGGCACCGCACTTTTCAAGACGTCAACGTAGTCCTGGGGCACCTGCAATGCCCACTCCGGTGGAAGGGCGGCGCCGGTCGCAGCCAGCGTCGTGTCCATGACACCATGCGGGTAATCGAGGGTCGCCGATCCCAGCTCGGCCCCGTCTGACACCCGCACGACGACGGCCCGACCAGACAGGGTGCCAAAGTCAATGCCCACAACGTACTCTGCGGTTAGGTCAGGTCGGGCGTTCAACGTGGTGAATCCTTTGTCTCGTGGGCATGACGCAAAACAGAAGAAATGTGACGTATTTTGATACGTAACAAACATTCTATGTTACGTCGAACGGCCACAACAAGGGGCGCCGGTCACCCCGCCGGTCACCCCGCCGGTCACCCCGCCGGTCGAGGCGCGAGGAACGAGCGATCGAGACCCCGGCCGCACCCACCCCCAGTGAGCGTCACATCAGTGCCCAAGTCCGTGCTGGCGTAACAATTCTTGCTACGTTGCGAGCATGCGAGCAGCAGAATGAGTCGTCGGCGGGTGGCTGGTGCACCCCTCGCAGCCGCGTCACAGCGGGCCTATCTCAGCGACATTCGAGACATCGAATCCTGGTGCCAGACCGTGGGGATCAAGAACATGGCCCACATCGATGCCGGGCAGCTCTTCGCCTATTTTGTCGGCCTGGTGCGGCGCGGTCGCGCCAGCGCCACTCTTCGCCGTCGACTCACCGCGGTGCGCTGGTACATCGAGAATGAACGCGACGTGAAGATCACCAGCGCGACCCTGAGGCACATCGAGAAGCGCGTCCTCAAGGGTGTGCTCGGCCATACCGGCGTGCTCGTCGTCTCGGAGGATTCCATCATTCGAGCGGGACTCACCGCCGTACTCGGTGATGCCGGCGTGCTGTGCTGGTCAGAAAACGTCTGGACCCTCGACCCCGCGACCCTCGAGTGCTGGGACTACGTGCTGGTCTGGATCCGTGCCACGAAGGGTGTCGATGCTTACGGTGCGATCGAGGTCGTTCGCGGGGTTGACCCCGAAATCACGGCCCGCGTTCCCATAATTGCCGTGTATTCCGGCCCGGTTTCCACCGTCGTGCAGCTTCGGCTCTCTGAAGCCGGCGCACGCTACTTTGTTCCCCACACGTGGCTTTCCGACAACATCACCGACCTGTCGCGCCGCCTCGCCTCGGCCGATGTTCCGCTGCGCTACCACCTCGAAACCCCCTTCGCCTTGAGGCAGCACCTCGGCCTCAGCCTCGGCGGCGATCTCGGAGAACTCCTCGACGCAGCCGACCTGGTGCCCGTAGCCGTCTGGACCCACGATCTGCCCCAGGAGAAGCTGCCGATTGCCCGATCCGACATCCTGCACCTGCGACGCGTCGGGCTCGAGAAGGCCGGCATTCCCGTGCCGGAGGAGGGCCGCTACTCCACCGCTTTTCGGCTCGCACCGCTCCTACCCAACTGGACCACCATTCGCCGCATCGTTCGGGAGGCGTGGGGAATCGGTCCAGCCCGCAGCGACAACCCCTAGCACACGGCTTTGGCGCAAAGCTAGAGCGTCGCACTGTGGCGACCCGTTTTCTAGTCTCTTGATTACCGCGCTGGCGGTCTGCAGCCGCAGACCGGTGCGCGGCACCGAGACGGGGAGCACAATACATGGATGCCGTGAGCGCAATATTCGTCGTACTGATTCTGCTCATCGTCGTGATACTCGTGCTTTCTGCCTGGCTCAACAACGCGAGCCAACGGGAGGTGCAAACCCAGGTCACGCTGAGCCCCCAGCGGGCGGCAGATGTCGCGAACACCGCGTTCAATACCTTCACCTGGAAAGACGTGGGCGGCCCCGGCGACATCAACAAGCGTCGCCGCACCATGAATGACTCCGGCCCGGTCATCTCCATCGATGTCGCCGATCTGCCGAGCGGCGGTTCCAACATCACCGTCTGGATGTCGGCGTGGACCAAGAAGGGCCCCACCATTCAGGGTTCCGACATTGTCATGCGCCAGCGCAGCAAGATCATCAAGCGTCTCGAAGCCGAGGTCTGATCCGTGGCACTTGCAATCGGCATCGACCTCGGCACCACGTTCAGTGCCGTCGCTATCCTCCGCGCCACCGGCGAGGCAGAGATTCTGCCCAACCGTGACGGTGATGACATCACGCCATCAGCTGTGCTCTTCGAAGAATTCGACGGCGTCGACCAGCCGCTCGTTGGCACCATGGCCAAGCACTCAGCCGTCGGCTCGCCCGACAACTACGTTGCTTTCGTCAAACGCCACATGGGCGACCCGGCCTGGCGCTTCGACAGCACCTCGGGCGCGAGCTACACGCCCGAAGAGATCTCCGCGCTCATTCTTAAACGCCTCAAAGAGGATGCCGAACTCGCGTTGGGCGAGCCCGTCACCGATGCGGTCATCACCGTGCCGGCCTACTTCGACGATGCCCGGCGCACCGCCACCAAACACGCGGGCAAGATAGCCGGACTCACCGTGCTGCGGGTGCTCAACGAGCCCACCGCAGCCGCCATCTCGTTCGGGCTCTCTACCGCGGCCAGCGGCACGGTGCTCGTGTACGACCTCGGCGGCGGCACCTTCGACGTCACCCTCATGCGCATTCACGACGGCGACTTCGAGGTGCTCGGCACCGACGGCGACCGCAACCTCGGTGGCTTCGACTTCGACAACCGCCTGATGGAGCACATCAGCAAGCAGGTCGTGGCCCAGGGCGGGCCCGACCTGCTCTCGATCGATGCCGACAGCTCTGCCTCGGCGATGCTGCGTGAGAAGGCCGAGATGGCCAAGCGCAGTCTCACGACCGTGGAGATCGCCAACGTGCATTTGAGTGCGGGCGGCAAATCCTTTCGCATCGCCGTGACCCGCGCCGAGTTCACCAAGATGACCGAAGATCTGCTGCGCCGCACCGAAGACCTCACCGAGAGCGTGCTCGAGATCGCCAATGTGGCCTGGAAAGACGTGGACCACCTGTTGCTCGTCGGCGGGTCCACCCGCATGCCGATGGTGCGCCACCTCGTTGAGGGGCTGGCTGGGCGCCCCGCCGATCGCCGCGTGCACCCCGACCACGCCGTCGCCCTCGGCGCGGCCATCGAGGCCGCCGCCGGTGTCGCCAAGAGCGCCGGTCTCGACCTGGATATTTACGAGGGCAAACCGCTCAACGTCTCCGACGTCACGTCGCAGGCCATGGGTGTGCTTACGAACGGCAGCGCGGGCAAGACGATCAACGCCATCATCATTCCCCGCAACACCACGATTCCGGCAAAGCTGGCCAGCACGTTTTATACCGTGGTTGACCAGCAGATTTCGGTCGAGGTTGAAGTCACCCAGGGCGACGACACCGACCCGCAGTATGTCGTGGTCGTCGGCTCGAAGGTTTTGTCGATTCCTCCGTATCCCGCCGAATCACCCATTCAGGTGATCTACGCCTACGACATCGACCAGACGATTTTCGTCGAGGTGATCGACCTCGTCGCCAACGTCTCGCTCGGCACCTTCGAGATCGACCGTCTCGCCAACATGGACGACGCCCAGGTAGCCAACGCCACCAACAAGGTCGCCCAACTCACCGTTCTTTAGCCAACTCTCGGGAAGCAGCCATGACGTTTATCGACTACTACAACATCCTCGAAGTCCCGCCCACGGCTCAGGCAGACGAGATCAAGACAGCGGTGAAGGCCCAACGCCGCGAGTGGAACAAGCGGCAGGGTCACCCGAGTGTGGACATCCGCTCGCGTGCTGAGAAAATGACGCAATACCTGTCAGAAGCCGAGAAAGTGCTGCTCGACCCCTCGCAGCGCGCCGACTTCGACCGCCAACTAGCCGCCAACGCTGCCAAGCCCGAGGCCTCGACCGCGGGCATCCGCGATTGGGTAGCTTCGGCCCGGGAATACCTCGACAGCAACAGCGCGGTGCAGGCCAACGCTGCCGCCCGCGAGGCCACCACCAACGAGCCGAACAATCCGGAAGCCTGGTACGTGCGCGCCTGCGCATCCGAGGCCCTGAGCGATTACGGTGACGCCACCTTCGCCATCAGCGAGGCTCTGCGCCTGACCCCGTCGAACGCCGTGTTCCACTGCGAGCTCGGTGACATCTACGCCGTCAGCGACCAGTGGCCGGCGGCTAAGTCGGCCTACGAGCGGGCGAGTGCCCTCGAGCCCGAGAATCCGTTCTACATCGCCGGAGTAGCCAGCGCCCTGATCGCTCTCGACCAATCAGTCGCCGCTCTGCCGATGCTCAAGAAGGTGGCGGCCGAGTACGCCGCGGTCGACCTGTTCCAGGAGAAATACGCGATTGCCCTGCTCGACAGTTCGGTGGAGCAATGGTCTACCTTTCCCGACGGCTCGACGTCTATGCTCACCGCGGCGCAGGTTGAACTCACCCAGAAGGCGCTCGAGGTGGTCTCGGGGCTGCGTATCAACGACCCGGATCTGCGGGCCCACCAGGGTGAGATCACTCGCCAGGTCGACAACGCGGCGCGGGAACAGTGGCACGGCTCTGACAACCTGCTCGGCTACGTCATGGGTCTCGGCCTGTCCTTCATTATCGCCGTCATCTCCATCTCCATGGGCGGGGGTGGGGTCGCCGTCGGCCTGATCTTTCTCGCCGGCACCGGGCTCATCGTCTACCTGTTCGTCAAGCGCCACCGCATGGCCGGCTGGCAGTGGTCGGCCAGGCATGCGCCGGTGCGCGTGCGCGCCTCCGGAGTGCAGTAGGCGTGGCTGAACTCACCCACTACGAGCTGCTGGGAGTCGATCGGCTCGCCGACGTCGAGACCATTCGCGCGGCCGTGCGCGGGCAACGCCGGGTCTGGACCCAACGCCAGGGCCTGCCGTCGCTCGAGGTGCGCCACGAGGCCGATCGCATGACCAGTCGCATCACCGAAGCCGAACGCGTGCTCACCGACCCGGCCCAGCGCGCCGCCTACGACGCCGCCCTGCCCGTGCTCAGGCAAGCGGATGCCCCGGTGCCAGTGCCGACCGCCACACCGGCACCCACGGCGGATGCCGCACCCTCGCCCTTTGTCACTCCGAACGCTGCGAACAGCGGCGCCTCGCCCCTCGCCCTGAGCACCGACTGGATCGACCGGGCCAAAGCGTGGGTGCTGGGCCGCAAGATTCTCGCCTCGTCGATCGCCGGCGGAGTCGTGCTGCTGATCGTCATCATCGCCGCAGCGAACAGCGGCCAGCCGCCGCAGTCCACAGTGGCCATAGACGACACCTCGGTCTCTGACACCGACACCGAAGGAGAGACCGCAGAGCCCGAGCCGACAATACGGGCCACGCCCGCGGCGACGACGGCAGTCGACCTCGCCACGGACCTGCGGATCGAGAACGAAGTCGTTTACGCCTACAACAGTCCGTACAACTTTGTGACCGGCCTCGGGCGCGAATTCGAGCCCTCGATGGTTGCCGCGACCGCGACGGCCTCCGACACCGTGGTGTCGTACGCCGGCACCGGGGCCGACGCGCGAATCGTGGTGTGGGCATCCGTTTTGCACCCGGCCGTTGATCTCACTCCGGAGACGTACGAGCAGGTGCTCGTGTACGTCAACCCCACCACCTTCACTCAGACGGGTACGACGGCACTCTCCACTGTGCCGACGCGGCCGGACACCCCCACGCTCGTGGGCACGCCCGACGGCACGGTGCTGCTGACCGAGGGCGGCAACTCGTATGCCGGGACCGGTGAACTGACCTCCGCCTACTCGGCCGCCACCGGCGCCGCCGTGTGGCAGCGAGAGGGAGCGGTCAATCGGATTGTCGGCGGGCTGGCACTCATAGAGAATATGGTGGCGGCCGAGGCGTCCCCGTACGGCGTGCGGTGTCGAGACGTTGTGGCGGTCGTTCCCGCCACGGGCACGGTGACGTGGGGTGTCGATGCGAGCCAGTTCGCCGACCCGGAGGATAACTGCGGCTATATCGCCCTGACCGACCCGGTCGTGATGGACACCGATAGGTGGGCCAGCTCTACCTATACGGCCGTGCGGGGCTACCGCGAACAAGCGATCTATCTCTCGGCGACGGGCGCAAAAGTCACCTGGCGCGAGGGCGACGACCTCGGAAGCGGATTGGCAGATCCGGTCACCGGACTGGTTTTCAGCACCTATTCGTCGAGCACCAGCGCGCCGCGCCCCACGCTGGTCTACGACCCGGTCGGCGGAACCAGCTACTTCAGCCTCGCGGCAGACCAGGCCGTGAACCTCGACCTGCAGGTCGAAGCCTTCTTCAACGGCATGCTCTACGCCACGACCACGTCGGAGCGCCTCCTCATCGACGCGCGCACCGGCGTCACTGTGAGTAAGGACTGGACGGAGGCCCCGATCGGAGTGGTTGAGGGCTGGGCTATCTACCGCAACGGACGAATGGAGAAATTGTAATGAGCGACAGCACTGCAGAACTCGCCGATATCCGCTCCGAGCTGGCCGGGCTCAAAGACCTGTTCCTGCGTCGGCTGCTCGACGACAAGACCAAGTCGGCTCAGCACGAGCTGCTGCAGGATCAGCTGCGGGCTACGCAGCAGATCGTGAGCTCCCGCATGTTCGAGGGCCTGTTCAAGGAGTCTCTGCTGGCGATCGACCGCCTTCAGGCGGGGCCGGCGAGTGACGAGCTGTCGGCATCCGTTTGTGACGAACTGCTCGACGTGTTCGGGCAGTACTCGCTCGCCAGCGTGGCCGTTGACGGGCCGTTCGACGCCAAGGTGCACCAGCTCGTGGAGACAGCGGCCGCCACGAGCGAGTGTGTGGCCGGCAGCATCACCGAGGTGCGACGAGCCGGGTACCTCATGAACGAACGCCTGCTGCGCCCGGCGCAGGTAGTCGTTGCGATTGCCTCGAGTGACTGACTCGCCACTCACCGCCCTGCGCGACACCGTGGCGTCGTTCGCAGCCGCCCAGGCGCGCGCCCTCGGCTCGATCGACGCCGCGCAGTCCCAGGTGGGGCCGCATCGGGAGGCCACGGTGAAGACCGCCGGTGTGGCGCACAATAAGGCCATCGCCATCGCCCGAAATCGCGCGGCTCAGCAGGTGACGGAGCAATCTTTGGCAGCCAGGGACCACGCCCTGCAGCTCACTCCCCACCCCGACACGGCCATCGCGGTTGCCGACTACGTCTCGATCGGCACGCTCACGCTCGCGGGGGAGAGCTCGGGAATCAACTCCGAGGTGAAGGCACCCTTTCTGCTGCCGCTCATCGGGCGCTCCAACGTGGTGATCACCGCGGCTTCGGGCCGGGCCGGGCCGATCGTGCAGGAGATCGTCTGGCAGGCGATGAGCAAAACGGCGCCCGCCCAACTTGACGTGGTCGGCTACGACCCGCTGCTCGCCGGCACACTGGCACCGTTCGCGGGCATGAAAGCCGCCGGAGACGGCTACTTCTCCGTGGTGAACCGGCCGGCGGCCATCGAAACGGTCATCGACCGCGTCGGCACCGACATCCAGCGCGTGAACGACGTGATGCGCGGCGCGAGTGACTCCCTGCTCGACTTTCGGCGCGCTGCCGGGGCACCGGTCGAACGCCTGCAGCTGATTGTGCTGCTCGACTACCCCGAGGGCATCAGCGAAGACTCGCACAAACGGCTGCTGGCCTACCTCAAGGTGGGTCCGGCGGCGGGCGTGTCGTTCGTCATCGCCGACGGCGACAGCGCCAAACCCGGGTGGTACCGCCCAGACGCCTTCGACGCGTTCGCGACCACCATCGCGGCGCGAGCCGACGGTGTGCGGTGGGTGAAGCATCCGCTGTTCGGCGCGGTCATCACGCCGCGCACCACCGCCTCGCTCGCGGCCAGCGTCGACGCCCACGCCACCGCGGTGCGCGACTCGTCATCGGTAAAAGTGGCCTTCAGCTCCGTTCAGCCCGCGGCCACGCAGTGGACCGAGAGCAGCGCCAACGGGCTCACCTTCGCCATCGGGGTGGCCGGTCAGCGCACCACCGAGATCGTGCTCGGCGACGAGCGGCAGCAGCGCCACAACCTGCTCGTCACCGGGGCGATCGGGCAGGGAAAATCCAACCTGCTCAAGGTGATCATTCACAGCCTCAGCGAACGGTATTCGCCCCACGAGCTCGAACTGTACCTGCTTGACTTCAAAGAGGGCGTCACGCTCTATCCGTTCGCGCCCACTCCCGGCTCACTCGACTACCTGCCGCAGGCTCGCGTGTTGGGGCTCGAGAGCGACCGCGAGTTCGGCGTGGCAGTGCTGCGCTATCTCGAGGGCGAGTTCAGCCGCCGTGCCAAACAGTTTCGTGCCTACGGCGACAATATTGCCAAGTACCGCGCGGCCGTGCCCGATGCCCGCATGCCGCGCATCGTGGTGATCGTCGACGAGTTTCACCGTCTGTTCGACCCTGCCGGCACGCTGGCGGATGCCGCGGCCAGCCTTCTCGAGGCAATCGCGCGTCGCGGCCGTTCTTACGGCGTGCACGTCATTCTGGCCTCGCAAACCGTTTCGGGTATCGCCGCGCTGATGACCCGCGAGAACGGAATCTTCTCGCAGTTTCCCATTCGCATCGCCCTCAAGAACTCCCTCGCCGAGTCGTACTCCACCCTCGGCCAGGGCAATGACGGCGCATTCACCCTGCGTGCCCCCGGACAGGCCATCGTCAACATGGACTACGGCGCCCTCGACTCCAACCAGCTCGTGGTGATCGCCGCCGGCGACGACGGCGAACTCGACCGCCGCCGCATTGATTGGTTCACCCGCGCCAAAAACACCACGGATGCGCCGCTCGTCTTCGACGGTGCCGCCCACCTCACCCCCGCGGCCGGTATCGCTGCGATCGGGCGCCTCCGCAGCAGGGCAGCCGCACTGGGGGTCGCTCCGGCCGCGCTCGTTGGCCTGCCGATCGCGCTCGGCGTGGATTTCATCAGTATCTCCCTCGGAGCCGAACCCGGCCGCAACATCGCCGTGCTCGGAGCCGGTGAAGATACCAGCCAGCTCGACGACGGCGACGCCCCGGCCAACAACGCGATCGGGGTGTTGCAGGCGGCGGCGCTGTCACTGGCGCTGCAGCATCCGTCTGGCAATGCCGTGTTTGTGAGCGTCGACCTGCTCGACGACGCCACCGCGCGTCGCAACAACCTGCCGCGCTGGTACACGCTGATGGAGCGACTCGGCTTTGCGGTGCGCGTTGTGGGCCGAGCCGACCTGCCGGGCTATTTGATGGAGGCGGCCGAGCTGGTGGCAGCCGGGCCCAGCCCGGTCACCACCTACATCATCGGGTTCGCCCTCGACCGCGCCAGCAACCTCGAAACGCCCGACGCTTTCGCCAACACGCCCATCGACCACCTGCGCGCGATTCTCAAAGACGGCCCCACCGCATCGGTACACGTGATCGGTTGGTGGGCGAACGCCGGCACCTACAAGACCCACCTCGGCTACCTCAGTGATGGGTGGATCGCCACGCAACTGCTGCTGCGCCTCGACCAATCCTCGGTGCAAGACCTGCTCGGGCCGTTCGTGGAGTGGACGGTGCGCGACAATCGCGCGTTGCTCAGCGACAGCACCCAACTTGCCGAACCCACGGTGGTCGTTCCGTTCGTGCCGCTCGGCGACCGCGACAGCGCGCTCTTCACCAACGCCGACTGGGATGCCCCATGACCTACTCCGAGTACTCCGCTGCGTTGCAATCCCTCACCCGGGTGCCGGCCATGCTCGCCGGTGCCCTCACGGATGCCGACGCGAGCCGAGCCGCGCAGCTCTCGGCTGCCGCCACGGCGGCTACGCAAGAACTGGAACGGCTGTCGCGGCTGCGGCGCAGTGCCGAAGCCCGCTACGCCAGCGTGGCGGGCCAGTTGGCCGGCAGCGGGGTGACGCTCGCCCCGCAGGTGCGTGCCGCCGCGAGTGCGCTCGAAGTGGGCCGAGCGCTCGCCGCCGTGCACGAGGCCGAAACCCTGGTGGCGCGCGATCTCGCGGCCGTCGTGCGTGCCCAGCGGCTCGTGCAGCGCACCGCGGCCGAGCGGGCATCGAGCGCCCAGGCCGCGGCCGACGCCCACACCAAGTGGCAGGCCAACGCGCGCAGACAACGTGCCGAAGCGGATGCCGCGGCTGCCGCAGCCATCGTGGCCGCCGCCAGTGCGGCCACACGCCGCCGCTGGCTGATCATCGCAGGGGCGTTCGTCGCAGTCATCGCCCTCGTGGTGATCCTCGTTCTCACGCTCGGCTGACCCCGCACCATTACCACCCACAGATAGTTCGAAGGAGACACAATGTCACAACTCACCGCGGTGAAGCAGCAGATGGCGTCGATCGGCAATGATGCCAGGACCACTGCGCAAGGACTCGCCGGCTTTAAGGGTAAGTTCTCGCAGGCCATCAACCAGGTTCAGGCCGCGATCGGCGGTTCGGCACAGAACGTAGACAAAGACATGATTCAAACGCTGCAGGCGGCCGAGAAGCAGGTTGACGAAGCCATCGCCGCGCTGCAGCAGGCGTCGGCGGCTGCCACCAGCTTCGCCGCCTCGCTGTAGGCGTGCAGTGAGCGACCTGCAGCAGATCGGTGTCACGGTCACATCGATCGGTTCCAATGCCATGCACTGGGCCACCCAGTTGTGGTCGAAATCGGAGGAACTCAAAGAGTCGACCCTGCGTGCCGCCCGCGTGGCCGGCTCGTCGGGTCAGGGCCACCATGCGGCCGTGCTGCTGTCGTCTGCCGCTACGGCCTGCCGCCAGGCATCGCAGCAGTTGGCGAAGGTTGAGCTCGTGACGCGACAGTATGCGGCGGCCACCGGTGTGGGCTCTGGCTCGGTGCCGGCTTCTACGTCTGCTTCCCGCACGGTCGAGAACGAAAAGTGGCGCGGCGGCGCCGTTTGGCTCGACCCTGCACAATCGGGCGCAGCAGCGCCGGCCCAACTGAGCGCCGACGATATCGCAGCGCTGACCGACTTCACGGGCCCGGGCTACATTCGCATGAACGGTCTGCTGCAACGCAACGACATCGTGAGCGCGCAGGTGGCAGCGCGGGTCGTCGCAGTGAGCGCGGCGCTGGCTAAACTTCCCAACGCCCCCGGCGAGTACGTGCGCGGAGCCACGCTCGACGCGCAGCAGCTCGCGCGCTATCAGCCGGGAGCGCGGCTTTACCATCATGGGTTCACCAGCATGGACCGCGCGGTTCCATTTGAAGGAAACGTGATTTTTCACATCACATCCCGCACCGGTAAAGACGTATCGGCCTGGTCAGGCCACGCCCATACCGAGCAGGAGATTCTTTCGGATCGCGGCACACAGTTCGACGTCACGAGCCGCTACGTAGACACAAACGGAAACCACGTGATCGCCCTCGTCGAGGTAGGCGCCTGAGTCTGTCCCGAGCCCCCCGCCGGTCGAGGCGCGAGGTGCCCGCGCTGGTCGAGGCGCGAGCCACCCCGCCCGCCGGTCGAGGCGCGAGGCACGAGCGATCGAGACCTGCCGACACCCCATCGCCGGTCGAGGCACGAGCGAGCGAGACCCCCAGCATCCGACCTGTGAGTTTCAGTCGCCGACCCGTGAGTCTCGGCCCGAAATTTGCGAAAAATGGCCCGAAACTCACGGCTCGGCGAGCGGATGCCGGTGCCGCCGACGCGGCCGCGACTCCAACAGAGTTTCTTGCCCCTCCGCTGGTCGAGCCCGCCGAGACCGCCATCGTCCAACGCGACCTGTCCGCGAAAACCACCCATCCCGCCGGTCGATCCTGTCGAGACCGCCATCGTCCAGCGTGAGGTGTGTGCGGAGCCCAGCCATCTCCGCCACCCGATAAATCCAAACTGAGCGCTCGCGCCCGCCGACAGCATCCCGCTGGTCGAGGCGCGAGGAACGAGCGATCGAGCCCCCAACTTCGCACGCGGCACTCGGCATCGACTTAGCTCGGCCGGGACAGAAGATATCGGCGCAGGCCGGGAATGGCGAAGGTGACTTTGCCGTGCCCGGCTGGTTCAATGAGCCCGGCGGCCAGGAGGCGTACGCGATAATTGGCGACCAGATTTGTTTTTGCCCCGAGACGCAGCCCGATGTCCCCGGCGGCAGTCGGTCCGTCATCCTGCGCCATCGCCCGCAGAAAATCCAGGTCCTTGGGTGAGATCGTGGATAGGGCTGCTTCGATGACGGTGCGGGCGTTGCGACGGTGGGCGGCTTCAATGGCCCGCTCAACAGCGCGGGCCGAGAGTATGCCGTCGTTGACTTCAGCCTCCCGCCATAGAAAATACCCGACGAGTTGAATAAGAAAGGGATACCCGCCGGTCGCCCCCGCGGACTGACGGACCAGGTCAGGTGTGACCTGGAATCCGGCGGCGGTGAACGTTTCGGCGAAAGATGCCTCCACGTCCCGCACCGCTGCCGCATGTAAGTCGATCTTGTCGGCACGGCGAAGAAAAGTTGCCACTCCTTCGTTTAGCAGGTCTGACACAGCGGAGGGCAAGCCCGCAAAGACCAGCCCGATGGGGAGCTGGTCTTGGATGAAATGTTGGATGTTTGCGGCCAACTGCGCGAGTTCGCTGCGGTCCGCTGCGTGGATCTCGTCCACAGTGATGATGAGTCCGGTATCGCGCGCGTCGAGGAGACGGAGCAGGGTCTCGCCGATACTTCGCCATGCGACCTGGCGTTCTGGGGGGAGTTGCGTGGTGACGCTGAAGCCGGCAGCGGCGATCGCGGTAATGCGGCGCACTTGTGGTCCGGTACCGAGCTCGTCGGCAAGCTGACGCATCGATTCACCGATCCGGCCCATGAATCCATCGGTCGCCGTCTCCGAGATGACGGCCCAACCATGCGACCGAGCCAGATCGTGCGCCGCGCCGAGCATGACGGTCTTGCCGATGCCGCGGGCGCCGGTAAAGATAGTCAGGAGTCCAGGCGCACCTGATCCAAGAGTGAGGCCATAGTCGAACTCGTCGAGCAGGCCTGCCCGGCCGAGTATCTGCGGCGGCGTAGCACCAGCTGAAGGCCGGAACGGGTTGTCCATGGCACGCATCCTTTGTGAGTGTGTGTGTGTATTGTGAGTGACTGTCCCTATGTGAGTCTGGTGAGTCTGGTGAGTCTGGTGAGTCTGGTGAGTTTGGTGAGTTTGGCCCACCATACCGTGATTCTCGATATGCCTATTCGTTCAACGCGAAACGGATGCCGCAGCGCTCGCTGACCCCGCCGGTCGAGGCGCGAGGAACGAGACCCCGCCGGTCGAGGCGCGAGGAACGAGCGATCGAGACCAGCCGCCAGCCCCACCCCACCTCCGCCTGCAACAATGACGCATGAGCATTCACGGTAGGCACTGGTCCCAAGCAGTCGCTGTCGCCAAGTATCGACCGCGTTCACTTCAGCCCCGAGACATCCCCACCAGTCCGGGTGTGTACATCTGGTTCCGTGACGGCGAACCGGTGTATGTCGGAGAGGCCAAAGGCGTGCAGGGGCTCCGAGGGCGCCTCCGTGCGCACCTCGCGATCGGCACCGATCTGAGCCGCAGCACCCTTCGCGCGAGCGTTGCTGTCGCCCAACTCGGTGTTACCCGCGCCTACGCCAGGCAGCGACCCAGCGTCATGACCGATGCCGAGATCACACTCGTCAACGAGTGGCTGACCGCCTGCGAGCTCGGCTGGCGGGAGTGCGCCACTGGACCCGCAGCTCATGACCTGGAAGTGAAGCTTCGCAGCGAGTGGACCCCTCCGCTCAACATCCTCTGAAAGCGGATGCCCCCGTGCGGGCGGCACGGTCAAGGAGCCGGCATGCCTTTCGCCGGCACGTCGAGACCCCGTGACCACACGCATCCACCGCCAACCCTTTCACGACGACAGAGCGGCCGCCACCCAGGGTGAAGACCGCCCAAGCCACTACCAGCGCATGTCGCTACGCGACACTCCGACGTCGGCCCGCGACAATCGCGCCCCCGGCCAACAGCAACAGCAGTGCGGCGAACCCGAGCGGTGCCGGGTCGAATCCGGTCGCAGCCAATACGGCCTGCGCCTCGCTATAAGAGAGGTACGTCACGACTCCGGCAGTATTGATGCTGAAGTATGCGACGCGCGTGACGGCCGTTCCGTCAGCGGCGGTTCCGCTGAGCGTGACGGTGTGTGCGCCGGCAGCCAGCCCGGCGGGGATGACTCCGGATCCCGCGAACGTTCCGCTGGCATCCGCTGACCCGAACGCGATCGTGGCCGGCGTCGAGCGCACGACCACGTCGTAGGCCGTCGAAGGCTTCAGCCCGGCACCCGACACGGTCACGGTCTTACCAGCGACCGCGTCACCCACGGCCAGACCGAGATCCAGCACCAGGCTCGGCGTGGCAGCAACGGCCGCGGTCCACTTGGCAAACACGGTCACGTCAGCGGTAGGCGCAACAGCAAAATTGAACTTTGCCGTCAGCGCAGCGTCGCTGAACCAACCGCCGAACACCCACCCCTCGGCGGTCAGCAACGGCGCCACGGCTAGGGCCTCCGGCACCAACCGCTGCGCGTCAACGGATCCGTGGCCGCCCATATTGAACGAGACGATCGTGTCGACCACGCTGTTGTAGCCCTGCCAGGTGCCGGGGGTGAATCCGCCGTCAACTTCGAACTCAGCGAGGTAGTGCACCGTCAGCCCGGCGACATTTCCCAGCGATGAGTCGCTGCCGCCGGCGGCGACCACGGTCGGCGCCGCGCCGACAAAGGTTACCGACGTGAGCACCCGGAGCGAACCGTCGTTCATGTAGAAGAGGTCGCGTCCAAGGGTCTTTACCGATGCTGGCACCGTAAGGGTTGTCAACGGGTTCTCCCAGAAGGCATAGTTCTGAATAGAGGTGAGTCCTTCGTGCAGGGTGACCGACGTTAAAGCGTTCATACCGAACGCCTCTGCACCGATCCGAGTGACGGTGGCTGGCACGTCAATGAGAACTAGCTCGTTGTCCAGGAAGGCTTCGTCATTAATTTCGGTGAGCCCGTCGTGCAGCGAAACGGTCGCGAGATAGTTGTTGCTAAAGGCGTAAGCGCCAATGGTTGAAACTGACGCTGGAATATCAACAATCTTAAGTAAATTGGATGCGAAAGCCCCATTGCCGATGGCTGTCACGTTCGCGCCGATGACGACCTCAGTAAGGCCGTCTTCCCAGAAGGCTTCGTTGCCGATCGCCGTGACCAGGTAGGTCTTCGCGTCAAACGTGACGTCCGCAGGAATCACGACCTTCGGCGAGGATTGATTGTAGCCAACGACCGTGACCTCGCCTGCCACATCGCCCAGTAAATACGTGATGCCGTTATCTGCCACGAAGTTCGGAACGATGGCGTGGGCTGGCATGGCTGCCAGCGCAATCGACCCCGCCACCAAAACCCCGGCAACGGATGCCGCCACCACCCGCGAAAAACCACGTCGCGTTTGCGAAACCAAAACGGTCACTGTTACCCCCGATAATTGTGCACTCACCCAGCGAGCCGACCAACCACGGTCGTGCGCCCCAAAAAACTACGGCATACGCCGTCACTTCACGATATCGGCCGGTCCTAACCCGACCAAGCCCCCGGCCCAAGTGGGGGTGCCCGGGTGATTACCGTCCCCGGCCCGCGGTCTCCCGCACAACAGCGCATGCCGCGCCCACCCTCTCGGCCCCGATCCACCCCGCAGGCCCTCTCCCACAAGACCCGCTGGTCGAACTCGCCGAAACCGCCATACGACCAACGCGACCTGTCTGCGAATCCCCGCCCACGGGCCCAATGCTGCAGTCACCTACCCCGCGAACTCAAACTCGATACTGACCTCAGGAGCGACACTCCCGATGATCCCCGAGTAGAACGCCTCGGCCTGCGCCCGCAGTCCTGCCTCGTTTTGGTCGATGTACTTCTGCTTGTTCTCGTCGCTGAGAATGCTGCTGATCATTTCAGTTTGCACGGCCGCCGGTGCCAGCCAGCCCAGGGCCTTGTTGCTCTCGAGGGCGTCTTCAAACACGACATCGTCAAAGCCGATGCCGATGAATTCAGGGATACTCACGCGAAACGACTCGGGGCCGGTGGATTCGATCTTCACCTGTGACCCATCAATGCCTAGTTTTGCGTCGAACGCGTACTGGAGAATCGTCGTTTTCTCGCTCTCGGGTATGACCGCTCCAAGAATCTTTCCATTGGCCTTCTTCGTATCGATACCTTCGATATGCAGGCTGAGCAAGCTGACCTCTTGTACGCGCGTGACGGACTGAACCACCTGCGAATCGCGTTCGGTCGAGCTGCTGCTGAACATCGAGGTGAGAGCGAGAGCGTTCAGTCCACCGAATGCAAAAGAGGCGCCCATTCCCGCGACAACCAGCACGGTGATCAGTAGGAGAGGCCAGAGCAGAACCCGTGCTTTGAAAAAGATCATGACGATTCAGTGTCCAGTTTCGTTCGAGGTCAAAAAATTAAGTGGTGTGGAACGGCCACAGCAGATCGCCGCGTCAAGCCCCTACTCGAACCATAGACGTATGCAGGCAACAGGGATTCACCGATCCGGCCCACCAAACCGTGATTCTCGATATACCTAATCGTTTAACGCGAAACGGATGCCGCAACGCTCGCTGACCCCGCCGGTCGAGGCGCGAGGAACGAGCGATCGAGACCCGTCGCTGCCCGCTCTATTTACGCGAGAACGCGGCGTCGAACCCAGAGGACCAGGCCTGCCAGCAGTAACACGCCGCCCGCCAGCATCCCCGCCATTGGGTTTACCCCGGCCTTCGCCAAAGCGGCTGCCTCTGCCGCCTGCGCTGCAGTCGCCAGCGCCGCCCGCTCCGAAGCCGCCAGCGCTGCTGCGACCCCCACCGGGTCCGACAACTGAATCGCCACGGTCGAGGTCAGCCTGCCGATCATGCCCGTGATCGTATGCACCGATGCGTGGGTGAACCGCACGGTGGCGCCATCGACCATGTCTGAGGCCCAGTCGCTCGTGAACACGGCCTGCGACGCGAGATCTTTAGTGGCGTTGCCGTAGGCATCCGTTCCGTCAAGGAAAAGGGTGACAGTGTCGCCAACGATTGCCGACATCGAAGACGACGAGAGCGACAGCACGGCGGGTGACGCCGCCGACACGTCGACGTCAAACGACGTGGTGACCGACGCGCCGGTCACCGTCACCGTGCGCACGCCTGCGGTATAGAACGTGATCGTAGCGCCGTCGATCACATCCGCAAACGCCGATCCCACGAGAGAAGTTGAATAGGTCAGCGGTGCGGTCACCGCGTTCCCCGACGCGTCCGTTGCCGACGCAGCGAAGGTGATTGCTTCACCGGCCACGGCCAAAAACTCCCCCGACACGGGCTGAGTCATCACGATCTCGGCCAGGGCCCCGGCGGCAACCGTGAGTTGCACCTGCGCCGCAACCGACATGTGGTTGCTGGCGGTTACCGCGAAGGTCGACGACCCGGCAACGGTCGGCGTTCCCGACAGCACGCCGTCGGTCGACAGATCGAGGCCGGCGGGCAGCTGCCCGCTGGTCACCGCAAACGTCGGTTCGGCAGAGCCGGAGGCTAGGAACGAATAAGAATACGGAGTGCCCGCGACAGCCGCCGGGGGAGTGGCGGCAGTGAACGCGGCATCCAGGTACCACTGCGCATACAGGGTGAGGTTGCCGTTCACGGCGTCAGCAAAGTTGTAGGGCACCTGCAATGTGGCGTCGCTGAACCAGCCGCCGAAGGCACGAATGGAATCGGTGGGGTCGGTCGGAGCCGTGACGGTCTCGCCCCTGACCGGCATCTGCGCGGCGACCGCCTGCCCGTACCCGTTCAGTGCGAAGGTCACGATCGGGTTGGTCGAGCTGGCGTAGCCCTTCCAGGTGGGGGACGTGAACCCGCCGGGTGCGCCGAATTCCGGCGCGTAATAGACCGTCAGATTGGAGTTGGAGCCGAGCGATGGCATCCACTCACTGGTACTCGTGAACGTCGTGGGAGCGGCGCCCCTGAAGATCACCGAGGCGAGCGACGGGTTGGCGTAGAAGACCGCGCGGTCCATGGTCGTCACGGCCGCCGGAATGACTACGGAGGTGAGGTTATTCCCGCTGAAGGAGTGCATGGCAAGGCTGGTGAGCGTGTCGGGCAGATCGATGGACGTCAGCGAGTTGCCATAGAAAGCCTGCGACCCGATGGTTTGGATGGAATCCCCAAACGAGACCGATGTGACGCCCGCCCGGTCAAAGGCGCCGGTGGCGAGGGTAACCACCGAATTCGGTATGGTCACGGCTCCCAGCGTTGTGCCGTAGAACGCGTTGGAGCCGATCTCCACGATGGTGTTGGCAATCACCACGCTGGTCACATTGGCTGTCGAGAACGTCGAGGGTCCGATCTGCGTAACGGTGTAGGTGACGTCGTCGGCGGTTACCGTAGCCGGAATCACCACGGTCGGAGATCCCGCATAGGTCGGATAGGTGCCTTTGGTCGACGCCGTGTGCGTTTCGCTGTTGAGCGCATAGGTGATGCCGTCGGCAGCGAGGTAGTCGACCGTTGCGGCCTGCGCCGGCGCGGCACTGAGCACCGCACTGGCAGCAACTACCAATACCCCCACAGCGGATGCCGCCACGCACCGCAATCCACGCACGCGCAAGCCTGAGATACCCGACATAGTCAACCCCTACCCCAAAGCGTGCGGCGGGGCCGGGCCGGAAGGCCGTTCACCGCTTCGCTTGAGAAAATTGTGCGGCAAGCGCCGAGATTTGATCCTATCCAGAATGCGACCGCTTGTGGCCATTCGGGTTGTACCCATTTAGGGCACATCCTTCGTGAAGCCCGCTCCCCGCCGAGGGATCTCGATCGCTCGCAAAGCTCGCGCCTCGCAACTCGCCGCGCTTCACCTCAGCGCTACGGCCACACTCTCGAGTGATGCTCACGTGCTCGAACTGCTCGCTTTCAGCACGCGTTCCAAACCGCTACCCCCCAAACACCCACTTCCCCCAAGCGGGTAGACTTCAGGTCTACGAAGATCACAAGCCCAAAGGCCCAGCGATCGTTACTCTGGGGGAGTAAAGGTGTCAGTAAACCAGGTCGCCACGAGCGCCCTCAGAGACCTGCACAAATCCGTACCCCTGGTTCGTTTCGGCGCCCAGTTCGGCTTCGACGCCGCATCCTGGGTCGCCGCCCTGCTCCTCGCGCAGGCGTTCCGCTACGAGTTCCACGTGGACCTCATCAGCTGGCCCCCGCTGCTCCTGCTCTGCGCCGCCGCCGTCATTCTGCAACTGATAATCGGCTCGCTTTACCACCTCTACCGCGGGCGACACCCCTACGGCAGCTTCGCCGAGGTGCGCTCCCTGCTCTGGTCGGTCCTGGTCATCGCGCTCATCCTCGGCGTTCCCGTCATCGCATTCGGTGGCGCCCTCGACATCCCGCGCAGCACCGTCATCATCGCCCTGCCCATGGCCTTCATCTATATGGGCGGCGTGCGCTACTACAAGCGCCTCCTCGTCGAGCGGTCCATCACGCCCGCCCACGACGCCCGCAACACGCTCATCTACGGCGCCGGCTACCTCGGCTCTTCCATCGTGCGCCGCATGAAAACCGACGCCCAGTCCTCCTTCCGGGCGGTCGGCCTCATCGACGACGACCCCGACAACAGCCACGCCTGGCTGCACGGAGTGCGCGTGCTCGGCACCGGCGACGACCTCGTCAAGGTCGCCAAGGCCACTCAGGCCACCGTGCTCATCGTCGCCATCGCCCGGGTCGACGCCGCGCTGCTCCGCGACATCTCCGACAAAGCGGATGCCGCCGGCCTGCGGGTGAAAGTGTTCCCCACCCTCGACGAGGTGCTCAAGGGCAAGGTGCGCCTCAACGACCTGCGCGACCTGTCGCTCGAAGACCTCATCGGCCGCCAGCCGGTTGATACCGAGATGGCCTCTATTGCCGGCTACATCGAGGGTAAGCGGGTGCTGGTCACCGGTGCCGGCGGGTCGATCGGCTCCGAGCTCTGCCGTCAGATTCACACGTTCGGTCCCAGCGAACTGATCATGCTCGATCGTGACGAGACCGGCCTGCAGACCACGCAGATCTCCATCCTCGGTCACGGCCTGCTCGACACCAAAGACGTGGTGCTCGCCGACATTCGCGACCTCGAAGCGCTCACCCAGATCTTCACCGAACGCCGCCCCGACGTGGTCTTTCACGCCGCCGCGTTGAAACACCTGCCCATGCTCGAGCAGTACCCCGACGAAGCGTGGAAGACCAACGTGCTCGGCACTCGCAACGTGCTCGAAGCCGCGCAGAGCGTAGGAGTGAAGACCTTCGTCAACATCTCGACAGACAAGGCGGCCAACCCCACGAGCGTGCTCGGGCACTCCAAACGCGCCGGGGAACAGCTCACCGCCTATGCGGCAGAGCAGACCGGGCACGACTACATCTCGGTGCGCTTCGGCAACGTCATCGGCAGCCGCGGTTCCATGCTGCCTACCTTCACCGCGCTCATCGAGGCCGGCGGCCCGCTCACGATCACCCACCCTGATGTCACCCGGTTCTTCATGACTATCCCCGAGGCCTGCCAGCTCGTCGTGCAGGCCGGCGGCATCGGCAGCCCCGGCGAGGTGCTCATTCTCGACATGGGGGAGCCGGTGCGCATCCTCGACATCGCCCAGCGCATGATCGCTCAGTCGGGCAAGGCCATCGAGATCGTCTACACCGGCCTGCGCCCGGGCGAGAAGCTGCACGAAGAACTCGTGGGTTTGGGCGAGAGAGACGAACGGCCGCTGCACCCCAAGATCTCGCACAGCAAGGTGGCGCCCATCGCCCCCGCCCGCCTCGACGAACAGGTCTGGCACCGCAATTACGCACACCCCGCTCCCGCCCAGCGACAACGAGAGAGCGTCAGCCATGAATAAGCGCATCTACATGTCGTCGCCCGACGTCGGAGAACTCGAAGAACGATACGTCCTGGCCGCCATGCGCTCCGGCTGGATAGCCCCGCTCGGCCCCGACGTCGACGCCTTCGAAGCCGAGATGGCCGCGCGGGTCGGCGTCACGCATGCCGTGGCCCTCAGCTCGGGAACCGCCGCGCTGCACCTCGGCCTGCTTGGGCTCGGCGTGGGCCCCGGCGACATCGTGGTCACCCCAACCATGACCTTCGCCGCCACCGCGAACGCCATCGTCTACACCGGTGCCGAGCCGTACTTCATCGACTGCGAACTGGTCACCGGCAACATGGATCCAGTGCTGCTGCGTGAGGCGCTCGAGCAGCTCTACCGTGCTGGCGAGAAGGTCGCGGCTATCGTGCCCGTCGACCTGCTCGGCAAGGCGGTCAATTACACGGCCATCTGCGCCATCGCCGACGGATACGGCATACCGGTGCTAGCGGATGCCGCCGAGTCACTCGGCGCGACCCACCACGGCCAGGCAGCCGGCTCCTTCGGCCGGGCTTCCATCCTCTCGTTCAACGGCAACAAGATCATGACCACGTCCGGGGGTGGCATGCTCTTAACGGATGATGCGGATCTCGCGACCCACACCCGGTACCTCGCCACCCAGGCCCGTCAGCCTGTTAAGCACTATGAGCACACCGACATCGGCTACAACTACCGCTTGAGCAACCTGCTCGCCGCACTCGGTCGGGCCCAGCTCACTCGCCTCGACGGAATGATCGCTCGCCGGCGTGCAATGCGTGAGACCTACCGCGACCTTTTCGCAGCCGTTCCCGGAGTCGAGATCTTCGGTGGTGAGAACGATGAGAATGACAACTTTTGGTTGACGTCAATCGTGGTGGATTCGGCGGTCTCCGGCTGGACGGCCGACGAGCTCAGCGCGCATCTCCTGCTCGGTAACATCGAAAGTCGTCCGTTGTGGAAGCCCATGCACCTTCAGCCGGCCTTCGCCGGTGCGCGCGCAAGACTGAATGGGAACGCTGAACGTCTCTTCCGCAGAGGGCTCACTCTTCCGAGCGGATCGGCACTGTCGACTACTCAGATCGACCAAGTCGTCGGACGGATTTCAACCTTTGGCTCACGGGTGTCATGAAGATAGCAATAGTTAGTCAGTACTACAGACCCGAGAACGCCACGATCACAAACTCACTTGCGGCGGGTCTAACAAAGCGCGGGCACGCAGTCCGCGTCATAACCGGGTACCCGAATTTTCCGAGTGGGCGCCTCTACCCCGGCTACCGCCAGCGTCTTTGCCATCGTGAGCGGGATGGCGGCGTGGACGTACGACGCGTTCCCATCGTTGTCAGTCACTCTCAAAATCCGTTCGGCAGAATTGCGAGCTATCTCAGTTTCGCTCTAAGCTCGTTCAGTGCGGGTCGGTACATCGCGGATGCCGACGTGGTCTATGTCTACGCAACGCAGATGACCGCGGCGATAGCGCCGTTGGTGTGGAGTCGTAGCCGACGAATACCGTTCGTTTTGCATGTCCAAGACTTGTGGCCTGAGTCCATCACAGGGTCGTCCATACTCAAAGGTAGATTGGCGAAGCGTGTCGTGGAAGCGATTCTCACGCCCTGGCTGCTTCTCACGTACCAGGCTGCGTCGGCAACAGTCGCCATTGCACCGACGATGGGCGCGATGCTCCACGCGCGAGGAGTTCCGGTCGACAAATTGCACATCGTTTATAACTGGAACGATGACGGGGCTGACGCCGGCGATACGACGGCAACGCCATCTGAAACAGACGCTGGACTAACGGTTACGTACGCGGGCAACATAGGTCACTTACAGGACCTTGCCACTGTTATCCAAGCCGCGCATCAGGTTGAAGATCTTGTGGGTTTCCGTCTAGTCCTGATCGGCTCGGGTGCAGCATCAGACGAGCTGAAGAAGCTCGCCGAGCGGTTGGGGGCGAAATCAGTAGTTTTCCGCGACCGCATTGCCCCGTCTGACATGCGTTCGGTGTACATGGAGTCGGATTTCCAGATTATATCGCTAAAGAATCTAAAAATCTTTCGAGGGACAATCCCGTCCAAGCTCCAAGCTAGTCTGTCCCACGGTGTGCCGGTGATTACAACAGTCCCCGGTGATGTTGCATCTCTCGTTCAGGCCAACGGAATCGGTCTTACCGCCGAGCCCGAAGATGTGGGCTCTCTCGCACGGGCGTTTCGTGCTGCATTTGCGATGACAAGCAAAGAGCGCAAATCGATGGGGAGAAGGGCGCGTCAGTATTACCAAGCGAATATGACATCGGACGCCGGGGTTGATGCAATCGAACGCATACTTGTAGGTGCAGCAAATGCGCGCGGAGCGGTTCAACGGTGGCCAAAACGTGGCGTTTAGTTCTTTCACTCACCAACTCACTCCCTCAGTCTCAGCAATTTCGAAGTCATCCATACTAGCTGGGGCCGCGTCATCTGTACGGGTGACACGGAAGTGATCGGTTACCGAAGTTTGAAACGAGTTCTGGATGTTGCAGGGTCGACCGTACTTTGTATTATTTCGTTTCCACTTGTCGTGATTCTTGCCCTTGTGCTGACGATCTCGAATCGCGGCACTCCATTCTTTTATCAAGAACGTCTTGGTCTTAGAGAACGTCCCTTCCGAATCATCAAATTCAAGACTATGAGGGATGCAAGGAACGAAGACGACGAGTTACTGCCGGATGCCGAACGCATTTCAGCGCTAGGTGGCGTTGTGCGCCGGACGTCTCTTGACGAAATCCCCCAGCTCATTAACATCCTTCGAGGTGAGATGAGTTTCATCGGCCCGAGGCCCCTCCTTGTCCGCTACCTTCCCTACTACAGCGCGGACGAGCGTGTCCGTCACACCGTGCGTCCAGGGATAACTGGGTTGGCGCAGGTCAGGGGCCGGAACGACCTCGAATGGGATTGCAGACTAGCCCACGACGTTGAGTATGTGGAGCAGATATCGCTGGCTTTGGACGCTCGCATTCTCCTCGAAACCGCGAAATCTGTTGCGACAGGCTCCGGGGTCCGAGTGAATGTACTCAGCGGGGGAATGAGGGATCTTGATGTCGAACGCCACGTGTAGTGCTACTCGCTGGACGGCCTCACCGGAAGATTGTCTTGAACTCCAGCGTCAGCACGTTGAGCTAGCGCGATTGTCGCGTATCTCGCAGTTTCTCATTTACGACGACGAGAATTTTCCGGCATATCTGCTTTC
This sequence comes from Cryobacterium glaciale, assembly GCF_004402535.1. Classification (GTDB taxonomy): domain Bacteria; phylum Actinomycetota; class Actinomycetes; order Actinomycetales; family Microbacteriaceae; genus Cryobacterium; species Cryobacterium glaciale. The sequence continues at coordinate 89,708 of NZ_SOEY01000023.1, forward strand.
GGTGTTGACAGATCCGACGCATCTGTTCACGCGGCCGAGCGACGCGAGTGGGGTGAGGGGTTTCTGTCATCTACGCAAAGTTGACGAAGTGCTGTTTGTCAACAACATCTTTATTGCGTCCGCAGATAGGCAGCTGGGGGCCGGAACTAAGTTGTTGCACGAAACTCTGCTCATGGGCGATACGTTATGTCCTACGATCGAGCTTGATGTACTTGAGTCAAATATGACCGCGCGATCCTGGTACCAACGGTTGGGCTTCGAGGAACTTCATCGTGCACGCTGGTCATCCCTCGGAACCCCTGGCATTGCCACGTCTCATCCTGACATACGTGTCCGCCCGGACAGGAAGGGCTTCTCGCAGATCTATTCAGGCGATACTCGGATTGGAACGAGAGTCGGGCGAATGGCAATTCTCGCCACGCCAGATTTCGCGGATTTCCTTGGCGCTCAGGATTTTGACGAGATTGTCGTCCGCACGCAGGCTGACAAAGAGCGTGGCCATGAACCGGCAATAGAAATATCAATTCGATTGCGCGCTGACGTGAGTCGAGTACTGGAGAAGCTGGCAAAATGATTCAATCCTCTGGAAAGCCGGTTCCGGCTGTGTCAACTTTCCGCGTCCTAGACGCTTCTGTCGATGAAGATGCTTACGAATGGGCGAGGCTGTGGGGCCAATGGGCCCAGAGAGAAGTTCAGGCGCATCCCGCGTATTCGCGCCTGTTTGTTGATAAGCGCTCAGCCGCCTTGTGTGCAACCCTCAGCGCTCCCGAGGGGACAATTCTGTTTCCCTTCCTCCTGAGATCGCTCTCGCATAAACCGTATGCGCATGCGGTGGCTCATGGGGCGACCGATATCGTGACGCCTTATGGATATGGAGGGGCGTTTTGCTGGGGGCCAGCTGTGGAAAATCTCACGGATCAGTTCTGGACTACTTTCACGCAATGGGCAAGCACACGGCAAGTCGTGTCTGAATTCATTCGATTTAGCTTGGAGCCGGAGAGTATGTTGTCCTATCCGGGAACCATCGAGTTCAAGCAGGACAATGTCGTGCGAGATCTCGAAATGCCCGCAGAGGTCTTGTGGATGGACTTCGACCACAAAGTGCGCAAGAACGTGAAGAAGGCTGAGCGGTCCGGTGTAGTCGTAGAGGTTGACGAGGAAGGGGTTCGCTTCGAGGAGTTCTTCGAAATTTACGAGAGAACCATGGACCGCCGCGACGCAGGAACGGGGTATTACTTTCCCCGCGAGTTCTTCAACGCGATTCACCAGGGCTTGTCGGGCCAATACGTCTACTTCCATGCATTGCACGGCGGAAAGGTGATTTCCACTGAACTCGTGCTCGTATCGATCGACAGTACGTACTCCTTCCTGGGAGGCACGGACAGTGAATACTTCGATCTGCGTCCGAACGACTTGCTGAAGCATCGGGCAATGCTATGGGCAATCGCCCAAGGGAAGAGACGCTTTGTGCTTGGCGGCGGGTACGCACCCAACGATGGCATCTTCCGGTACAAGCGCGCTTTCGCTCCGAATGGCGCCCGACCCTTCAGCGTGGGCTCTCGAGTATTGCGACCGCGCGTTTACTTGGAAATGTCCGCTGCGGCAGGTTCCGGGGGGACTCCGTCAGACGGATATTTTCCCGCGTATAGAGCTGGGCCCCGCAACGCGCAGTCCGAGTGAAGAACACGACAACAGAATTGTGGAGATTTGGCTCAGTCAAAGCTCCCGAACAAGAAGGGCACTAATGTCAGCGAGCTATGAAGGCAAACGCATCTTAGTCACAGGCGGAACCGGTTCCTTCGGCCACGCCGTGGCGGAGAAACTGCTGGCGAGGGGTGTAGAACAGGTTCGGATACTCAGCCGCGATGAAGCTAAGCAGGATTTGATGCGTCACGAGATTGCCGACAAGCGCTTGCGGTTCTACGTGGGAGATATCCGCGATTTTCAGAGCGTCGAGCGAGCCATGCGCGGCATCGACTTTGTCTTCCACGCGGCTGCGCTAAAGCAGGTTCCTTCATGCGAATTCTTCCCAATGGAAGCCGTCAAGACCAACGTGGTTGGCAGCGAAAATGTCGTGCGTGCCGCTGATCACGCCGGTGTGAAATCTGTCGTGTGTCTCAGCACCGACAAGGCCGTCTACCCGGTCAACGCTATGGGTATGAGCAAGGCGATGATGGAGAAAGTCGCCCAGTCACACGGCCTCAACAATCCCGACGCCGTCACGACTGTTTCGTGCGTTCGATACGGAAACGTGATGTACTCGCGCGGGTCGGTTATTCCCTTGTTCATTCGACAGCTCAAAACTGGAAATAATCTCACGGTGACTAATCCAGACATGACCAGATTTATGATGTCCCTCGCAGACTCCGTCGATCTCGTGGAATATGCTTTCCACAATGCCCAGCAGGGCGATCTATTTATTCGCAAGGCGAGGGCGTGCACTGTAGGAGATCTCGCCACGGCCGTGATTTCACTCTTCCAATCGTCGGCCAAGGTTGAAGTTATCGGAACTCGGCACGCAGAGAAACGGTCCGAAGCTCTGGCTAGTCGGGAAGAGCTCTCGCGTGCTCAAGACATGGGGGACTACTTCCGTATCCAAGCTGACAACAGAGATTTGAACTACAGCTTGTATGTCGAACAGGGCAACGTAGGGCAGGTCCAATATTCAGACTACGACTCGCATACCGTTGATCGAATGACCCTTGCGGAAGTTGAGGACCTCCTCCTCACCCTCCCCGAAGTGCGAGCTGAACTGCGTATGGCAGGACTCGCCGCCATGAGTACCCGCTAATGGCTGCAGAAAAGGTTGTGCTGACAGGGGCAAATGGCTTTCTCGGCTTTCACGTGCGGTCTGCTTTAAAAGAACAGAGCGTCGAGGCCGTAGCCATCCCTCTTGGGGACGCCTATAATTCTTGGCGATCACCGGCGTCACTGGAGGGGATGGACCGACTGGTCCACTTGGCCGGCGTAAACCGCGGTTCCGAGTCCGAGGTGGCTGAAGGCAACGTGCTGTTCGCTCGACAGCTGGCTGAAGCTATCCGGCAATGCAAGGTCCCGCCCAGAATCATCGTTATGGCCAATTCTGTCCAGTCGTTGGACAAGAGCGTTTACGGCTTAGCAAAGTCGAAGTCAGCCGAAATTCTGGGAGCGGCCGCAGAATCTGTCGGTGTCAAATTTCAAGATGTCATACTGCCGAATCTTTTTGGCGAGCATGGGCGACCGTTCTACAATGCCGTAACGGCGACTTTTTGTCATCTGCTGGCCCGGGGCGAGCGACCCACGATCGAAAACGAATCCCAACTCACTCTGCTCCACGCCCAGGATGCGGCTGATTTGCTCCTTGGTTGCGCTCCCATCGAAACCCTTGAACGGCTCACCGTCGACCTGACCGTTAGCGAACTCCTCTATCGCCTGCAGGAGATCTCACGGATCTACACGCAGGGTGAAATTCCCGACGTTAGCTCAAACTTTGAACGCAATCTCTTTAACACTTATCGGTCGTTCACGTTTCCAGGGGATACGCCAATACTATTGACTCAGCATGCAGATGCTCGCGGATCGTTCTTCGAGATCCTTCGCTCTCACGGTGGCATTAGCCAATCATCTTTCTCTACGACTGCAGCGGGTGTGAGCCGCGGTGATCATTTTCATCGTCGAAAAATTGAGCGTTTTACAGTGCTATCCGGTGATGCAACGATAAGTTTGAGGCGTCTCTTTAGCGATAAAATCGTTAAGTTTCGAGTCACTGGTGCTGAGCCAGTGGCAGTCGACATGCCAACAATGTGGGCTCACAAGATTACAAACACAGGACCTGGTGAGTTGTGTACGTCGTTTTGGTCGAACGACATTTTTGATTCCCAAGCGCCAGATACGATTTCAGAGGCAGTTGAACTATGAATTCCCGATTGAAAGTCCTTACGGTTGTCGGGACACGCCCTGAAATCATTCGATTGGCCGCCACGATCAAACGTTTAGACAAGTACACCGACCATGTCCTGGTGCATACCGGCCAAAATTACGACTACGAACTCAACGAGATCTTCTTCGAAGATCTCGGACTCCGTAGGCCGGACCACTTCTTGAACGCCGAGACCTCTTCTCTCGGGGCCGTTTTGGGCTCGATTCTCATCAAAGTGGAGGAGGTCCTTGTCGCGGAGCGCCCCGACGCAGTGGTCGTGCTGGGCGACACGAATAGTTGCATCTCCGCAGTAATGGCGAAGCGTATGAAAATACCCGTTTACCATATGGAAGCAGGCAATCGGTCATTCGATGAAAACGTTCCTGAGGAGACGAACCGTCGCCTCGTAGATCACGTCGCTGATTACAACCTTGTCTACACGGAGCATGCACGACGGAATCTCCTGGCCGAAGGGATCCATCCATCCCGTATCGTTCTTACCGGCTCCCCAATGCGCGAGGTGCTAAAGAGTAATGAGGCGGCGATCGCTGCGAGCACGATCTTGCAACAGCAGAAGCTCACTAAACATGGCTACTTCTTGGTGAGTCTGCACCGTGAGGAGAACGTGGATAACCGTGCGCGTCTGGAGGAGATATTAGATTCTCTCGGCCAACTCGCGGCTGCGTACGAACTGCCGGTGCTCGTGTCGACCCATCCCCGGACGCGCAAGCAGTTGGAGGGGCAGTCCGAAGCGCTGAAAAGTAAACTCGTGTTCCACGCACCGTTCGGCTTCCACGATTATGTTCGGCTCCAGCAAGCGTCCAAACTTGTGCTCTCTGATAGTGGAACTATCAGTGAGGAGTCATCGATACTCGGATTCCCTGGTGTGTCTCTTCGTGACGCAATCGAGCGGCCGGAGGCTCTCGATAGTGGGGCGACGATTACATCGGGCGTCGAGGCAGAAAATGTTCTCGGGGCAGTGGCGACTACTCTTCGGCAGTTTGAGCAGGATGGGCCTGCTTCCGTGCCGACAGAGTACCTCATAGATGACGCATCCCGTCGAGTAGTGAGTTTTATTCAGTCAACCGCAAAGTTGCATAACGTCAGGAGCGGAATTCGAAGGGTGCCGGTAGCTTGATTCGTTTTTCTTTATCTTCCCGCAGAAAGGTGAAGGCAGCTAGCGTTATCGCTCTATTGATTTTAATCCTTGCGAGCTTTGCTCTGGCGATTCGTGTTGCTGGGTCATTATTAGCGGCGGCACAGGGGTCATCTATACTTATAATCACTATCTTGTTCGTTCGGGCCGCCTTCCGGGGGACCCCGACCGAGGTGACCGCACACGGCCACCTCGTGCGTTCCAGTATTCGCAGCGGTTCCTCAAGATGAGGATACGGGCGGAGGTTTATTCGGGAGCCGCTGTGAAGGCAGTCATCTCTAGAGCCGGGGCTATCTTCGCTAGCCTCGTTCTGTCAGTTCTGGTAGCGCGAGTACTTGGGCCTGAAGAGTCAGGCAAGTTCTTTCTCCTCATGGCGGTACTCGGTGCACTGAACACCGTCGCCCGGTATGGCACCGACAATGCTGCCTTGAAAATTCTTGGTGGAGCGTCGAGCCGCGTTGGACGCGATCTGTTCCACCTAGCCGCATTAGTAGTTCTTTGCAGCTTGGCGGTCGTAGGCTGCAGTTTGGGTGTGATATTAATTTTGCGGCCCGACACGGGAGGCAACATGGCCGTGTATTTCGTCACTGCTTCCGCTATCGTGCCGCAGGCCCTTGTCGTTCTATTCGGCACCATCATGCGTGGCCGCCAGATGTTAGCTGTGGGGACTATGGCCGAACTTGGATCGATTGCAACCTTATCAGTTTTGCTTCTGACTCCTGTCGCCCTGCTAGGCACATCAAGCGTAATCACCGCTATGGGATGCGTGGCACTCGCCTCCTGGTTGACGCTGATGTGGTCAGCACCTGTTGCATATCGCGCACTCTCGACAACAGATAAGAATGCAGGAGACTTCAGCTTTATTGGTCTTCAAAAGTTCTTTTCCATCTGGAAAGCTCCACTTACGAATATCACAAGCTCATCTTTACTGATTTTTCTTCTCAATTGGTTTCCGGTCTTCTTGCTCTCGGCAGTAGGTACGCTGACGGATGTATCATATTTCGTCGTGGCTATGCGACTCGTGGGGTTTATCACCCTAATTCCAGCAATCCAAGCTTCATACTTAACGCCCGCGATTGGGCGCGATTATCATCACGGCGCGATTCAGCACTTGAATAATATGTGCATTCGTGCGGCCAGACAGGCTTTTGCACTTTCAAGCCTGCCTACGCTAATACTGGTTTTTGCGGCACACCCACTCGTCACGTACGTGTACGGTGGTGGCTTCTCGCCTGTCGCTGCACCAGTTGTAGTTATGGCCGTTGCGGCACTTGTCGTCAGCTACGCGGGGCCCGTCAACGCACTAATGTTTCTGTGTGATCTGGAGGGTGTGTCACTAATTCTGAACGTAGGAGTTGCAGCGGCATGGGCGTCGATTGGTTTGTGGATAACACTTACATATGGACTCATGGGTGCCGCAAGTTTTCAGGGTGCCGCAAGCATTTTGGTGGCAGTGATATCAGCATGCAGTCTAAGACATAAACGAAATATTATTTCATTCGTGCGTTTCTCGCGCGTGACGTCGACCCCAGAGTGTGGAGCAGAAAAATGATCGTATCTTTAATTATCCCAACACACAACCGGCGACTAGGGCTTGATGCACTCCTGCAAGATTTGCGATTCCAGAACCTTGGAAAAAGCGATCTCGAAGTTATCGTCGTGGATTCCGTAGAAGGGGACGACATTTCGGATCTCCTTGCGCAGCACGCTTTTGAAGGCTTAAACGTTCGCCGCCTCCTGACGTCGAATGTGATTGCAACGAAGCGAAACGCGGGCGCTCGCGAGGCAACAGGATCACTTTTAATCTTTTTAGATGATGATCTTCGGGTGCCGAACACATTGGTCACGGCGCATGTAGAGGCACATGATCGCTCTCGCATTGTCGTTTCAGGGCAGATTAAATTCCCCGCGCAATGGATAGCGAATACAAACTACTATAAATATAAAAACTCAAGGCACATGAGCGAAGACACGGGTTACACACGTCGCATTTCCATTGCTTCAAACCACGTTGTAACTATGAACCTTTCCATCCCAGCGCCGCTTTTTAACGAGATTCGCGGCTTCGATGAGTCTTTTGTGGAGTATGGTGGCGAAGATATCGAGTTTGGGTTTCGCTGTGCGAGGAACGGAATAACAAATATTTACTCGCCTTTGCCCATGGCTGTGCATTGTGAAGTAGCTGGCGACGTTGGAGTCTTCGCAAGAAAGATATACGTCGCGACGTTTTATGGAGCTACTCACCTTGCCAAACTGGTACCGGAGATGTTCTCCGTAAGAACTTTTCAATGGACTGAGCCGAAGGCGGCGGAGACAATTTCAGCTCGGGTGATTCACTCGCTGCTTAAAGCCATGGTCGGATTTGGTCTTGTGCATTTGTTAATACGCTTCCTGCGACGAACCGATCAGACTCATTGGCTCTATTGCCCGTTTTTCTATAAAATCCTCACCTTGTTGGTCACCCAGCTTGCAGTCAATGACCGGGCGGTAGGCTGTGATAACCGGCACTCGTTCGAGTAAATCTCTGAAAGTGTTTCCCCCACTCCGCGCGTTGGTGCCGAGCAATCAGGTAAAGTTCGCGATGGTGTTTCTCGTCGTTAATTTGCATCTCCTGCGAAATGTCTCGTTGGTTCTCTATTTGGCACTTTATCTACTCACGGTGGCCTACGTTTGGGTTCAGTATATTCTGAGCGGGAAGAGCCAACTTCTTTCAGGGCGGGGAGTCGCTTTTTATCTCTGGATAGCAACCGCGTTCTTTGCCTTTGTAACATCGCTCCTCCTCATCTCGCCCTCTGGCGCGGTGCAAGGCTTAGTGCGCTTCCTGTTTGCCGCTCCGATCTTCATGGCACTTGTAGTGTTTACCGACAATCTTGCTGATTTGCGAAAGCATCTTATTACATTTGCAGGATTCTTTGCACTTGCAAGCGTGTCGTTACCACTGCAGTTTTTTACAGGTCCAATATCTTGGTTCGCTGAAATCTCCGAGCGGGGCGGCTATGTGCGGTACGCTAGTTTGTTGGGTAGCCTGCCAACCATCGGAGTTATGGTGGGAATTTATATAGTGCTTTCACAGTGCTTGAGCCTGAAGCTGCGCTTGCTCTTTCTACCGTTGATGATAATTTCGGCCATCGTCTCGCTCAATAAATCCGCGATCGTAAACGTTGCCATTGGTGTAGTGATCATGGCTCTTCTCAATCGTCGCTCGATCTCGAAATTGGCGATCGGAGGTGTAACCTTAGCTCTGCTAGTTGCCATCGGCGCTTTGTTCGTGCCTGGATTAGACGGTCGTGTTGCGACCTCCCTGCAGAGCTTCGGAGGTCTAGCGAGGGACTCTACCGTGGTAAACAATGACACGAATGTGCTTGATGGTGCATGGGAGAGAATAATCACGTTGCCAAAGGCAAATTTTGATGCCCTAAGAGAGATTCACAGTCCCCTTGTCTATATAACTGGCGCTGGATACGGAATGGGTAATACAGCCCTTGTTCCGTCGAGTGATGTTCTTGCGCCCATGGCTCACAATCAATTTGCTGAACAGCTAACAGTGTTCGGCCCGTTAGCGGGGGGCATTCAATTTTATATACTCGTCATGATTGGGACTGCACTTAAGCGCAGTTACTCTCGCACCCATCAGAAAGTTTACCTTGTCGTTTTCCTGGCATTCCTCCTGATGATGATAAATTCCATCTTTGCCAATGGAACGCTTTACCATCCAGCGGGGGCATCAATCTTCTATTTGTCATTATTCGTTGCTGTGGCGTCCGATGTCCTTGACAACAGCGTTCCTGTTGGACGCGGGAGGTACGGTCCCCTTGGGTGATGCTCCTATAGTTGTCAAATATTGTCCGCTGTTTTGCTTTCCTGTTTTATCTGCCGGTCTTTTTCGGAGCGCCTTATCGAGCTCTCCTGAGGCCTTGGTATGACTGCGAAGAGAACTTCGAATTCGCAAGCGATTTTAAGGACGGCCACGAGACTGCTGGTTAACTTTATGAATATGTATGCATCGCAAGGATAGAAAAGTTGCCGTCGGCAAACGGCGCACCCGCAGGGTGTGGCTCGCAATTTCACTGGGCGTCTTCCTAGTGGTGGTTGGCGCCACTGGTTGGGTGGGCCTTCAAGCGCTGATGGCCAAATCAGAGCTGGAACAAGCGGTACCACTCGCATTTGCTATTCAACACGCAGTGACCGCTGGCGACATTGCTGCTGCGCAAGATGACGCTGCCGCATTGGGCGAGCACGCTCGCTCGTCTGCAAAACACGCAAGCGATCCGATTTGGCGAGTGTTCGAGGCCGTTCCGTTTCTCGGGCCGAACCTGACGGCCCTTCGGGAACTCACGCGGGTTGTCGAAAGTGTCAGTGAGGAAGCGGTCATGCCCATGGCGACGTTGGCGGGGAGCCTTGATCTTGCCGGGCTCACGCCGGTCGACGGCGCCGTCGACCTCGAGCCGCTCGTGCAGGCTCAACCCGCCATGGCGGGTGTCGCCAGAGCGCTTATTCGGGCGTCGGTGGATGTGGCCGCTATCGACACGTACATTACGCTGGAGCCGGTGCGTGCTGCTATCAAGCACCTGGCTGCGGTCATCGATACGACTGCCACGAGGGTCGTTAGCATTAATCGGGCCGTGCAGTTCTTGCCGACCATGCTGGGGGCTGACGAGCAGCGCAAGTACCTTTTGATGTTCCAAAATAATGCCGAAGTGCGCGCTACCGGTGGGCTGCCCGGTGCCTTTGCCGAAATCTCCACCGACAATGGTCAGATTCAGATCACGCGCCAGGCTTCGGCTGGCGGCATCGTCTTTGATGAGCCCGTGCTTGACCTACCACTCGAGACGCGCGGCATCTACACCGATCTGGTCAGTACTTTCATGGGTGACGTCACGCTCACCCCGCAGTTTCCGATCACGGGCGCACTCACCCGCGAGATCTGGAAACGCACCCACGGCACCGAGGTAGACGGCGTCATCTCCCTCGACCCGGTTGCGCTGAGCTACCTGCTGCGCGCCACCGGGCCGATCACTCTTGCTACCGGGGAGGTTCTCACCAGCGACAATGCCGTGCAGCTGCTGCTCAGCGATGTTTACGCGAACTACAACGATCCGGTCGATCAAGACGCAGTCTTTGCTTCTGCGGCAGCCGGGGTATTTGCTGCGCTGGCTGGCGGCGGTGCCGACCCGACGGCGCTCATCTCTGCACTCGCGCAGGCCGGCGACGAACGCCGCATTCTCATCTGGAGTGCGCACGAAGAGGACCAGAAATTGTTGGAAGGCACGACGCTCACCGGCGATCTGCCGGTGAGTGACGCATCCGCTGAGAAGATTGGTGTCTATTTCAATGACGCCACTGGCGCGAAGATGAACACCCATCTTGATACGCGCATTGACCTGGGCGAGGTGACCTGTCGCCAAGACGGGCGGCCGTATTACGCCGTCGATGTGACGCTGACCAACACGGCGCCGGTCGACGCGGCGACGTCGCTGCCGGAGTCGGTGACCGGGCCGGGCACGTATGGTGTGGTGCAGGGCAACATCAAGACGATGATGGTGGTCTATGGGCCGCCAAATTCGTTGAATCTGGGGGTGACGCGCGGGGGAGAGTGGATTGCGTACCATTCGGCGTCGGACGCGGGGTATCCGGTGAGCCAGACGGCGGTCGAGTTGGCGCCGGGGGAGTCCTCGACGACGCGGTTCTATCTGCTGGGTGCCGACGCCGAGCATGGGGAACTCGAGGCCGTGCACACGCCGGTGCTGAATCTGCTGGAGGGGCAGGAGGTTGTGGTGGGGTGTGGTGAGGTGGAGCGTAAATAGGAATCAAAAATCTGTAAAGTCATGTGTAAACTCGGGCTATGGGCGCACAGAAGCAAAAAACTCGGGCCAAACTTGAGAACTCTCCGCTGATCCTTGTGCTGTGCGAGATTCGCTTCGCTCCGGTGCTGGCCATCGAGAAGTTCGTTCCAGACATACAAGAACAGTTACGGTTGCGCGGCTTTCCCGGCTATAAGGCATCATCTTTGCAGCAGATTCAGCTAAGCGCCCAAGGACCTTCATTTCAGGAGATTCCGCGTTGGGTGTTTACGTCCCAGGATGGCAGCCAAATTTTGACCCTGACAACGGAGTCCGTCTCGCTGCAGGTCACGAAATACCATGACTTTGAAGCCTTTCTCGAGCTGCTGCACGTTGCCGTCGATGTCATTGCGTCAGTCGTAAAACCAATGTTCGCCGGCCGAGTCGGGCTTCGCTACGTTGATGCAGTAGTGAACATCGACACCCAAGACGGTGAATATTTTGATCGGGCCGTATTGTCGTTCGAGCCTAAGGATTTGGGGGTGATTTCGTTGCTTTCGAGTCAACAGGTGCTGGCTCGTACCCATGTCGGTCAACTCACGATTCGCATGAATCAGGTTCAAAACTCGCCCTTGCTGCCGCCAGACCTACAAAGCCCCGAACTCGATCAACTGTCTTCTGTGCAAGTGGGCGTTCACGCCATTTTGGATATTGACAGTTCTGACGAAGGGCAAAGTGACTTCACACCTGCTGCGTTGCAGGAGAGGCTCTGGGCGGTGCACGTTCCGGCGAATTCAGCATTTTGGAAGTCCATAACTCCCTACGCGAAGGAGAAATGGGGCATGACCGAGGGATCGCCATCATGACACTTGTAGCATCGAAGCCTGCTGAGGGGGTCGTGGCCACTGGCGGCTGGGCTTTTCATGAGTGCGACTTTTCTGCCCAAAAGGTTTTCTCAACCTGGTACAGCCGGCTTTCGGAATACCTCGGTACCGGTTCGAAGACCGTGGACTTTCGCCGGTACATCGAGCACATGCCAGCGACGGGCGCTGGATCGCAGGTCATCATTCTTGGGTCATACGACGAGGTCGCTCACTGGCCTGCCCAGCCGTCGACCTCTGCGAGCGTCAACCTGATCCGACGGACTTTTCGCCTCTCCGTAACCGATCTGGCCGCAGTGCTAGCGGTGGAGCGGCCGACCGTCTACTCGTGGCTGAAAGACGCGTCCACGCCGTCTGCCGCAAATGAGAAGCGCCTTCAAGCCATTTCGACGCTTGCCAATAGTTGGTCGCGATCGGCGGCACCAGATTTGGCTCCATCGTTGAAGGGCCAGACGAGCTTTGGTGGAACACTGCTGGACGCGTTGAAACGGTTGGATCTGCCGCAGGAAAAAATCAAGGAACATCTGTCGATGGAGGCCCTAGTCGCGAAACGAAACCCCGCCAGGGATTTCGCGGCCTTGGCCCGAAAAGCTGGAATAGCCCCCCGCCCTGATGCAGACTTCGATATTGCAACACGACGCCCACTCGGCCCCGACGCCTAACGCCCATGCACGAGGTTGAAGAAATTCGCGTGCGCAACTGGACGCAAGGTTCCATCGTCAGCGGCAGCGATCTTCAGCTTTCGACACAGGTCGTTGGCGGTGACGACCCGGCCGCGCTGTACGTGGTTGCTTCTCACCCGTGTGATGTTGTAAATTCTGACTTCATCAAAGAGCCGCACGTCGACATCCTGCCGATGAATCAGATCGATTCCACCGACGGAAGCTTCACGCACGGCAAGAACCCTCGAAAACTGCATCTTGACTGGAACGGGGATGCCTACGCGGTCGATTTGATAGGCCGTCGAACTATCGATCGAAGACTCCTTGCCGGGGCAACCCCGCAAGGACAACTCGAAGCGGCCGTGCAGCGCGTACTTGCTGCTTGGTTGGGCTCTCGATATTCGCGCCCCGCATTCGCTGACGAATTCAACGCGAGAGTTGAAGGAACAACCTCCCGTATTGGCAAGGCTCTCAAGAACAACGGGCAGGCGATGTCGGGTATCTACGTCGCCACGACGCTCGACGAGCTGCCTTCAGGCTCGGACTACCCCCTGCAAATGTTGTTCTGCATGCGCACAGAAGACTTTGTGGAACCCGACCTGTGGGGGCAGGTGGATGAGGCGGCAGAGCAGATTGCCAAGCTGATGCGCGAATGCGAAGGTGTAGACCTCATCGACTATGAAGTGAAGTCCGAGGCCGATACCAGTCTTGAGGAACTTCGTACATTCGCCCGGTGGGACTACGACTGGCTCACCTTTAGAACCCTGGGCTCCTCCGAATCGACGCTTTCGCTGATTGTCTAGCTGCTGTTTCAGTCGCTCCAGAGGGAACCCGACGGACGGCGACCTGCCCATCTCGGCGCGCGTTGCACTCTACGGCTCCATCACGCTCGCGCTCGCTGTGCTGGCGGCGATCGGCATTCAAGGTGACGTGTTGGGCCGGCTCATTCGCAATCAATCCCAGCTGTTCCCGTGGGCGATTGTCGTCGTGCTGCTGGGAGGGGCGCTGCCGTTCATTGCCGCCGTCTGGAAGCGCACCCTTTTAACGCGCATCGCCAGGCTCGATCAGCGGGATGGCTGGGTTTGGCAGACACAGCATCTGGTGCACAAATGCGACAGAAAACTTCGGTGCAGCATTCTCGCAACATGTCGAGATATAGTTGCAGCTATGGAACACATCGTCGACCAGATCATCGAGGGATCCGGGCTGTCCAAATCCGCTCTGGCCACGCGGTCTGGGCTCGCTCGTTCCACCCAGTACCGCATGCGGGATGGCCTTGTCGACCCGGCTGTCGGTACCGTGCGCGAGCTTGCCCTGGCCGCCGGATTTGAGCTGGTTCTCTCTCTGGCGCCGCTGTCAGACCCGGATGCCGCGCGCGCAGCTCGAGTCATGCTCGACCCTCTGTACGAGGCTTCCTACGACTTGATCGGTGGGGCGAAGGGAGTCGACGCCTGGGTCGAACGTCTGCGCCGGTGGGTGCCAGACGGTAACCCGGTGGACATCGTTTGGCAGGCCGGGCAGAGCGCGAGCCTTCTGCACCGACCAGGCACGGTGTTTCTGCGCGGACATATCACCGAGCTCAAGCTGGCTTCGGCCGGCGACTTCTCCCGGCAAGACTGGCTCCTCTCCGGTGCTGCTGTCATCGACCGCATCGGGGAATCGGATGACGAGGGCGCCAGGTATGGCGGCGCTCTGCCGGGCACCAGCGCCTGCCCCTACCTCGTGCACACCGCTGATACTCACCGCTTCGCGCGCCTCCTCGACAACATGGAGGTGGTTCGCCCCAACAAGGCGAACCTCATCATCGCCGAGTACACCGCCGGCGTCGGGGTGGATTCGTGGGAAGACGGCAAGATCAAGCTCGTGGCTCCGATCCAGGGACTGCTCGATGCCTTCGGCATCAGCGGCGCTCTCGGGCTGGCCGCCGAGCGCATCGCCAGGAGCTGGTGAAGCATGGCTGAGAAGAGCAAGGGGCAGAACAGCCCGGCTGAGCACAGAGCGTGGGCAATCAGTGCTGACCGGTACGTCAAGCAGCCGCTACCGAAACCCGCCAGCACTACAAACCGGACGCCGGCGCCGCGTGTCTCTGGCGAGTTGACGCGGGTGCAGCTCGAGGAGACGGGAATCACCTGGGATCGGTCAGCCGTCGATTGGTCGCTTCTCGTGCGCTCGACCATGGATCGCGTGCGGAGCCGGTTCCGCGCGTCGCTGCCGGAGTACATTTGGGACGCTGCCGCGCTGGAGGGCAACCCGTACACGCTCCCTGAGGTGCAGACCCTCCTGGAAGGCATCACCGTTACCGGACACCGCATCGCGGACCAGGATCAGATCCTCGCTCTCAACGAGGGGTTCAACCTGGCCGACGAGCTCGTCGGCGCCAGCACGTTTTATCTCGACAAAGCGACCAGCGATGAGATTCATGCGAGGGTCGCCGTGCATGAGGCGAATGAGTCCGGCCACTTTCGCGGCGAGGGCGCAGCCGGGGGCGGCGGACATGTCAGCATCGGCGCGCTCGGAACCTTCCACGCCTCGGAGCCCGGGCAGGATGGCCGAAACCTCAAGGAAGAATTCCGCCGGTTGACCACCTACCTCCTCGAAGACGTTGCGGACCCACGCGAGCAAGCGGTCGCGTACTTCTGCGCCGCGACGAGGCGTCAGTTCTACTTCGACGGCAATAAGCGCACTGCGAAGCTGATGATGGCCGGTCACCTTCTGACGAACAGCTACGACGCGATCTCCATCTCGGCCAGAAGACAATTGGAGTTCAACCAGCTCCTCGCTCCCCTGTTCGATAGCGGCGACTCTACCGAGATGATGCAGTTCATCATCGACTCGCGCCCCGAGTAGCGCAGCGTCTTGGCCGGCTCCTGCGAGAGCCGGCCATCTCGACTCTCCGGTGCTTCGCGCCCGCGTCAACCGAGAGACGTGCCGGGAATGACGGCGACACCCTGGTCGAGTATACGAAACGCAAAGGCCAGGGAATCCGTGCCTGTCGGCAGGGGTGACAGGTAGTATAACGTGCCCGAGGGAACCCAGGCCGTCAGGCCCTGCGCGCTGAGGGCTCGCCGTGTGCGAAACGCTCCCTGGCTGTGAGGCCGGGGTCCTCCCAGCGGTCGCTGGCCGCGCCGCCATGGGCTGGCTGGCTGTTTCGTGCTGCGCGCGAGTTGCGCCGCTGCGCTGGATGCGCAACTCGAGCGCACTGGCGCGGCTCCAGCGCAGCGCGTGGCGCGGGAGCTCTGGCCAGACCGGAATTCCCGCGTTTTGGCGCAGGTCCAGCGCAGCGTGCTTGAAGCCGACCTCCCAGCCGCTCGATTTCCCGCGCACGGGCGCAGCTCCAGCGCGCTGGCGAATGGTCGGTTTGCGCAGGCCCGTTCGCGTTGGTCAACGGCGATCTCGCCGAGCTCGATCAGCGGGGTAGGCAGCCAACGCAGACCGATGGTAGCTCTTGTGCTACATGGCTGGCATACTGGGATGCATGACGCGCGTGGGGCTGCGAGAGCTCAAACAGAATCCAAGCCAGGTGATCAGCCGGGTCGAGCAGGGTGAGACCATCGAGGTGACGGTTCAGGGCCGCCCCGCCGCCCTGTTGGTGCCCATTGGCGGTCGTGCTCGGCGGCGTTGGGTTCCGGCGGCCGAGTTTGCCGCACTGACGCCGATCGCCGATGTTGCCGAGTGGGCCGCTGAGATACGGGACAGCCGCGAGAACGATTCCATCGTTGACCCGTGGGAATCCCGGTGATTCTGCTCGACACGAGCGTGTTGATCGGCATGAGTTTTCCCAGCGGGGAAAGCTTGGGGGCGAGCGTTATCTCGCTGGCGGAGCTGCAATTCGGCGTCTATGGAGCGCGGACTGCTGAGATTCGCGCCCAGCGGGTTCGTCGACTCTCTGAGCTGCGAGAACTCGGATTTGAGTGGATACCGCTCGACGAAGACGCCGCCCGCTGCTACGGCGAGCTGGCCGCCGAGGTGAGTAAGCGGCGACCCGGTCACAGCCGGAGCAAGGACATCATGATCGCCGGCCACGCGTATTCGCTCGGCGTGGCTCTGGCGACGCACAACGTGAAGGATTTCGAGCTGATCGCGCATCTGGTTCAGATTGTGGAGTTGTAAGACGTTTCCCCCGGCGTGCGAGTTCACGTCGATGGCGGCGTTCGCCGATGCGGTGGCTGAGGCCTGGTCGGCTAGTGGGGCACCAGGGCCGCATCGGCGCCGCCGGTGAGGGACAGGGCCAGGCTGCGGCGCGAGTTCACGACCTGGCAGACGCGCACGTCGAGCAGCAATCCCACGGCGAGATAGGCGTCGGCAGAAGGCATGCCGAAGTGCGCGGCGAGAACCCGGGTGCACTCGGCGACCCCGCGGCTGAGCGCCTCGTCGAAATCACCGCCGTCGACGATGATCCAGGCCTTGTCATCGCGAATGATGGTAGGAAAAGCGGGCGCCCACCCGGTGTGGGTGCTCACGCACAGCTCCAGTCGTGCCGCGACCTCAATGCCGGTGCCGCAGACTTCCGCGTCGCCCATGGCCGCGTGTACATCGCCCACAAAAAGGCCGCCGCCATCAACCTGGGCCGTGATCCAGATCGTCGAGCCGACCGCGCAGAGCACGGAGTCGAGATTGCCCCCATAGCTGCCGAGGTCTCGCGGTGCGGCTTCGATGCGGGGGAGCAGGCCGATCGTTCCAATGTGCAGCTGCGGCGTGACCGCGATCGGTGCGCCATCGCCCCACGTGATCAGCGGATGCCGCGCCGACAAGCGTCGCACGTGCGACTCGGGCGGTGCGCCCACGCCGAGGCCCGGCCGCGTCCAGGTGTGTCCCCACTCCGCCGGATCGATGGCTCGAATCTCAACTCCGACGGCATCGCCGGCTTTCACTCCGGCGATCGCGATGGGGCCGTTCACCGGAAACACCCGGCTCGGGTCGAGGTCGGCGTGCCTGACCCCCTCACCGATCTGGTTGCCCGACGCGTCCTGGGTGAGGCACGCGAACACCTCACCGGGTTCGACGGCGAAGGCCGGCGCCAAGCCGGGGGAGAGCCGGTAGATCTGTTCGTCGAACTCCCGCACGGCTCAGCTCTCGGAAGCCTGCGGCGACGTTCCCGACCGACTGAGCAGGGCCCGGGTCTTGTCGTGCTGGGGGTTGGTGAAGATCAGCTCCGGCGGCCCTTCCTCGACGATCAGTCCCTGATCCATGACCACGATGCGGGTGGCGATCTCGCGGGCGAATTGCATCTCGTGCGTGACGATCACCATGGTCGTGCCCTCCTGGGCGATGCGCTTGATGACCGCGAGCACCTCACCGACGAGTTCCGGGTCGAGCGCGGAGGTCGGCTCGTCGAAGAGCATCACGGCGGGTTCCATGGCCAGGGCCCGCGCAATAGCCACGCGCTGCTTCTGGCCACCCGAGAGCTTGCTCGGGTAGTTGTCCAGTTTGTCGCCGAGGCCCACCATCTCGAGGTGGTGCACGGCCTTGATGCGGGCGTCAGCGGCGGAGAAGTTCTTTATGTCTCGCAGCGGGGCCATGACGTTGCCCAACGCGGTCTTGTTCAGAAACAGGTTGAAGTGCTGAAACACCATTCCCACGTCGGTGCGCTTCTTCGCGGTAACGGATGCCCGCTCCGCGACCAGCTCACCGTTCTGCTCCCGATAGCCGATCATGTGGCCGTGCACGTAGATGCGGCCGGCGTCGATGGTCTCCAGCTTGTTGATGCAGCGCAGCAGGGTGCTCTTGCCCGAGCCGCTGGAACCGAGAATGACGACCGTCTCGCTCGGGGCCACCTCGAGGTTGACGCCCTTGAGTACCTCGACCCGCTTCACCTCGTGGGTTTTGCCGCGAAACCGGTCCCACAGGGACTGCTTGGCCTCGGATACAAAGGTCTTGTGCACATCCTTGACAGTGATGATGGTGTTATCAGCCACGAGACCGGGCCTTTCGTTCGAGGAGTACGACAATTCGAGAGAGCGGGAGGCTGAGCATCAGGTAGAGGATGGCTGCTGCCGTGTAGATTTCCGTGGTCTGAAAGGTCTGGCTGTTCAGAATGTTCGCGGTCTTCAAGATCTCGGTCACGGCGATGACCGAGGTGAGTGCCGTGTCCTTGACCATTGCGATGAAGTAGTTGCCGATCGGTCCGAGCGAGACGACGAACGATTGCGGAATGACAACCTTCCAGAGGGCCTTGGTGGGGGTGTAGCCGAGCGACAACGCCGCTTCGGTCTGCCCGGATTCGACGGAGAGAATGGCCGAACGAAAGACCTCCGACAGGTAGGCGGCGTAGTTGAGCCCGAGGCCCAAAATGCCGGCCGGTATCGGGTCGATGGCGATACCGATGCTGGGGAGCACGAAGAAGATGTAGACCAGCTGCACCAGAAGCGGGGTGCCGCGAATGACTTCCACGAAGAAGACCGCGATGGCCCGCAGCACCTTGAACTGGGATATGCGAGCGAGGGCCACGAGCAGGCCGAGCACGAGCGCCAGAATCATGGCGCCGGCAGCGAGCTGGAGCACGATCGGCACGGCGCCGATCAGCGAGGGGAACACTGCAAGGGTGTCAGTGATGAAATCCATGGTGGAGCGCCTAACTTAGGGGTCAATGACGTGCGTACCGGCCGTTCCACACCCCGCGGTGTCAAACGGCCGGTACGAGCCGTGCGTTATCTACTCCGTGACGTTGTCTTCGCCGAGTCCGTACTTCTGCAGGATCTCCAGATACTGGGGGGTCTTCTTAAGGTCGGCGAGGCCCGAGTTCAGGTCGTCCAGCAGCTCGGTGTCTTCCATGCGCACGCCGGCGCCGATCTGGCCCGGAAAGTACGGCGTATACGGGGTGACGAGTTCGATCTTCGGATTGGGCTTCTGCACCAGGCTGTACGCCAGCACGGCGCTGTCGGTGAAGGCGGCGTCAATCTGGCCGTTTTCCACGGCGGCGATCAGCGCAGCCTGCGAGTCGAAGAACTGGGTCTCGCTGCCTTCCAGGGTTCCGATGAGGTCGGTGAAGACCGTTCCGGTCTGGGCGCCGAGCACCAGGCCCTTTACGTCGTCGCGGTTCTTTACGGTGGAGCCGGCCGGAACCAGCAGACCCTCGCCCTGCATGTACCAGGAGTCGGTGAAATTGATCTCTTTCTTGCGCGCATCGGTGATGTACATGGCGTCGACGATCACGTCGGCCTTTTTGGCCATGAGTGCGGGAATGAGCGTGTTGAAGTCGGTGACGAAGACCTCGACGTTCCAGCCCTTCGCCTCGGCGATGGCGAGAATCATTTCGCCATCGATACCGGAGAGCTCGCCGGTGTCAGCGTCGGTGAACGCGAATGGGGCGTCATTCGACGTCGCGATCGTGATGGTCTTCTCAGCGTCGGCGTCAGAGCCCGTGGAGGCATCGGCGCTGCAGCCCGACAGAGCCAAGGCGCCAACGAGTGCCAGGGGCACCAGAACCTTGAGGCGTTTGGCGTATCGAGAGGACATGTTCATGGTTCTCCATCTTTACTGGTGCTGTGGGTGAACGCGGGTAATCGGCATCCGTTGGGGGGGGAATTGTCTAATCGAAATCTAAGTTATTGCGCTACCATCGCACAACTCATGATAGAGCGATCAAGCCCATAGGTTTTACCTATAAAACGCCCCGGCGGTTTAGTCGGTAGCCCACGCCGCGCACCGTTTTAATTCGATCGGCGGGCCCGATCTTTCTGCGCAGGTTCGCCACGTGCACCTCAAGGGAGCGCTTGTCGGCGTGCGTCACGAGTCCGCTCGCGTAGCTTTCGCCGCGCAACTCGAGAATCAACTCGGACTTGCTGTGCACCTGGTCGACGCGTTGCAGCAGCCGCGCGAGCAGGTCGAATTCACTGCGGGTCAGCACAACGGATGCCCCCTCCACCTCCACCACGCGCCGCGCCGGGTCGAGGCGCAGACCGTCGTGGTGCAGCCATCCGCTTGACTCGAGCCCCGGCGAGCCCTCGAACGACGTCGACTCGACCGGGCCGAGCCCGGCCACGGCCGGCGCTCGCCGCAGCACCGCGTCGATGCGGGCGCGCAGCTCGCCGGTGCGAAACGGCTTGGCGACGAAGTCGTCGGCGCCGGCGCTGAGGCCGCGCACGACGTCGATCTCAGCGGACCGCGCCGAGATCATGATGATGCTGCTCCCGGTGATCCGGCGAATGCGCTTGAGGGTTTCGAAGCCGTCCATGCCGGGCATGTTCACGTCGAGGGTCGTGAGCATCGGGGCGTGGATGCGTACGAGCTCGACGCCCTCAGCGCCGGTGTCGGTGAGCTTCACCTCGAAGCCTGCCTCGATGAGAATGGCCTCGATCACCTCGCCCACATCAGCGTCGTCTTCGATGACCACCGCGATGCGGTCAGAATTCACGGTGCCCCCAAGTTTGACTGTTTCTGCCACTGTACCGACACCCTGTCCACCCGCGAAAGTGGGTGAATATATGCTTCATGTTGCTGAGGCAGCCGTCTGCCCGTTCTCGCGCCCAGAGGGCGCTACTTCAGCGCCCTCGCGCCCACAGACCTCAGCGTTGAGGGGCAGCTGCTTCAGCGCTCAGGTGGCCAGAAAGCTCGAGCGGAAGGGTCAGCTCGAACCGGCTGCCGGCCGGCGATGACTCGACCAAGCGCAGGTCGCCGCCGTGCCGTCGAGCAATGTCTCGGCTGATGCCAAGGCCCAGCCCCGAGCCCTTCTGCGCCGAGCGCCGCGCCGACTCGGTGCGATAGTACGGCTCGAACACGAGCGCGCGTTCGGGCGGGGCTATGCCGCATCCGCTGTCGGTGACGGCGAAGGTCACCGTGTCGATCGTGCGGGTCTCGGTCACGACCACAAAGCCGCCGACCCGGTTGTATTTGATGGCGTTGGTCAGCAGGTTGTCGAGAACCTGCCGAATACGATTGGGGTCGACCTCGGCCCAAAGCGTGTCGGACGCGATCACGTCGATCGTCACCCCGCGCGCATCGGCCGCCGTTCGACTCGCTGCCAGGCAATTCTCGATCAGTGCGCGCAGGTCACTCGGCACGGAGGTGAGCCCCAGCAGCGCCGGGCCCGTGCTGCGCGCGAGCAGCAGGTCGGCGAGAATCGACTCCATCTGCTCGGCGTTGCGCACGATCACTCCGGCCCGCCGCGCAACCGTCTGCGGCTGCTCGCTCGCCTGCTGCACGAGCTCGGCGTTTCCCAGAATGGACGTGAGCGGAGTGCGCAGCTCGTGCACGACCGCCTCGATCAGGTCGTCGCGGGCCCGCACCGCCTGCTCGGTGAGCACGGTCTGCGCCGCGAGTTGCACCCTTTTTCGACGGATGCGCGCGCCCGACACCCCCGCCGCGCTCGCCAAAATGACCAGGATGAGCGGATAGGCCACGAGACGGGTGAAGTCGTCGGAACTATAGTCCGCGTAGCCGGCATAGAAACTCTGCGGACTCGTCACCGCCACGAGCACGACGCAAATCGTGAAGCCCCACGGGCCGAAACTGTAGGCGATCCAGATGATGGGCAGAATCAGCAGCAGCGCGCCGCTCGATTGCTCGGTGAGATCGGCCAGCACGGTCAAGCGGATGCCCACAATATCTACCAGGGGCAGCGCCAGGGAGAACCTCTGCACCAGAGCATTCTCGCGCCAGACGACCGTTGCTGCCGTGACGAGCGCGATGAGCCCGGCGCCGGCGGCGTAGGTGCTCGGGTCGAGGGTGTCGGAGCGGGTGAGCACCACCGCCGTGCCCACGACGATCAGCGCCCCGAACACTACGATCTGAAACTCCAGCAGGGATCGGCCGTAGCCTGCGTACTGTCGCGCCATTTTTCCCCTCCGGATCGTAGCCTAACCATCGAACAGGACAAGAACTGGGCTAATCCTGCGGTTTGTACCCCCAAATCTGCCGTAAATCCTGAGGTGGTCCGGTGAGGCTGGATGAACGCAGACGGCCGCTGGAGGATCGCTCAATGAAGAAGGCACTCGCCCGATTCGCCGCCGGCGCGGTGACGACGCTGGGGACATCCGTTTTTCTGGCCCGTGGCGCCCACGCGGTCGCTCCGGTCAGTACGAGAGTTTCGGTGGGAACGCTGCCGTGCGATGTGGCTTTCAGCCCCGACGGCCGCCGTGCCTACGTGGCGAACTCCGTGACGAAAAACGTGTCGGTCGTTGACGTGGCCAGCGGGCTCGTGGTCGAGATCATCGCGCTTCGGGACTCGCCCCGAACGATTGCGATCAGCCCCGATGGCGCGCATGCCTACGTCACCCTGTCGACGCGCAACACCGTAGCGGTCATCGACCTGGCCACCGGCGGCCTCATGGTCCCCATCGATGTCGGCCATTTTCCCAATTCGGTGGCGTTCAGCTGCGGCGTCGCGTATGTCACGAATTCCGGCGCCAACAGCGTCTCCGTCATTGATGTCGCGTCGCGCCAGGCGGTGGGATCTGTCGCGGTCGGCAGCGAGCCCCGTGCCCTGGCCTTCAGCCCGAACGGCACCTGCGCCTACGTGGCCAACTTTCGTGTGGGCACGGTGTCGGTCATCGACGTTCAGGCTGGCGAAGTGTGCCGAACGATCTCCGTCTCCGGCGGCTTTCCCAGTGCGATCGCGTTCAGCGGGCGCACCGCCTTCGTCGCGCACGGCGGGGGCCAGGTCTCGGTCATCGATGTGGCCACGAGCACGGTGGCCTCCGTGATCGCCGTGGGCAGCGGACCCTGCGGACTGGCAGTGAGCCCCGACGAAAGCACACTTCTCGTCACCAACCAGAACGATCACACCGTCTCGGTGGTCGACGTCGCCGCCTGCGCCGTGCGCGACACGATCGCCGTCGGTGTTCGACCGGTCGCGGTGGCGATCAGCCCCGACGGCACGACGGCCTACGTGGCGGCCTGCGGCGACAGCACCATCTCCGTGATCGACCTCGGGCGGTTGGTTCTCTAGGTAGCGGCCGGGTGGCTCTCCAGTGGGCGGATGCCCGCCTCGCCCAATATCGCTCGCGGCACTCGGTACAGATGCGGGCACCCCGAGCTAGGGGTGCCCGCATCTCGAAGGGGTGCCGCGAGCGCCCGATGTCGTTGGTCGAGCCCGTCGGGACCGCCATGGCCCAGCGCAAGCCGTCTGCGGATCCCGGCCGTCCCGCCCGGGCCCACTTTATGGCCCCGGGCCCAGTTTCTAAGCTGGGCCCGCGTTCCGGGCCTGGGCCCCGTCCGCCCTGAGGACCCGGGTGCCAGCCCCACGAACCCACCCGCCTGTAGGGTGGCAAGACCCCCTCGACCGAAAGCCGCACCATGCCTGATCTCGTTCTGCGCTCCGTCCTGCAGCCCGGCGACACCACGCCCTCCGACCTGCACATCGCCGACGGAGTCATCACGCAGATCGTGCCGGCCACCAAAACGGATGCCCCCACCCTCGACGGCCGCACCGTCATCCCCGGCCTCTGGGACGAACACGTGCACATGACCCAGTGGGCGCTCGCCGGCGCGCGCATCGACCTCTCCGCGGCTGCGTCTGCACGTGAAGCCCTCGAACTCGTGCGCGCCCAGATCGCCACGAGCGCCAGGCCGACCCCGCTGATCGGCGTACGGTTCCGCGATGCGATCTGGGCCGACGCACCCACCCTGCGCGGTCTCGACGAGGTGACGCAGGGGCATCCGACCGCTTTGATCAGCCACGACCTGCACTGTGTCTGGTTGAACAGTGCGGCTGGCGCGCGGTACGGCGTCAACGTCGACGCGTCCGGCCTGCTGCGCGAACAAGCCGCGTTCGACCTCACGATCGCGCTCGGCCAGCTGCCCGACGCCGAGGTCGACGCACTCGCCGACCAGGCCGCACACCGCGCCGCCGCCCGCGGCGTGGTCGGAGTCGTCGACTTCGAGATGACCTGGAACCGCGACGTCTGGCAGCGCCGCATCGCCACCGGATTCGACGCGCTACGAGTCGACGCCGGCATCTACCTCACCGACCTCGACCGCGCCACAGCCGAGCGGATGCGCACCGGCCAGCCGATCGCAGACACCCGCGGCCTGCTCACTGTGGGCCCGCTCAAGCTGCTCATCGACGGTTCCCTGAACACCCGCACAGCATTCTGCGTCGACGAATATCCCGTCGGCGGCCACGGGGTTCTCGCCGTGAGTGAAAATGAGCTCACCGAGATTCTGGTGCGGGCGCGACAGGCCGGGCTCCTCCCCGCCGTGCATGCCATCGGCGACGCCGCCAACACGGTCGCCCTGAACGCATTCGAGCGCGCCGCCACCACCGACTTCGATCGCGCGACCCGGGCCGGCAGCGGCCCTGGCAGCGCCGAACTCGCCGCGGCGCGCGCCTCCCTGGCCGCCAACGCCGGCACCGCCCACCGCATCGGCCGCGCCACCACCGCCCACGGC
>NZ_SOEY01000007.1 GCF_004402535.1 Cryobacterium glaciale
ATTCCGAACCCGGAAGCTAAGACTCTCAGCGCCGATGGTACTGCAGGGGGGACCCTGTGGGAGAGTAGGACACCGCCGGACTTAACTTGAAACACCAGAAAGGCCACCCTCACGGGTGGCCTTTCTGCGTTAACGGCCACCCGCAAGGGTGGCCTTTTTTGCGTTAACCCCCACCGTCGTTGCTCCAAATTTCGACAAGCCCAGTCAGGCGGGAGCGCGCACTCCCGCTGGTCGAGGAGCGCGCATGCTTTTCGCGCGCGTCTCGAGACCGGTCACTTGGCCTCGAGACGCCGGCGGGCCGGCTCCTCGAACAACGAGGTCGGTCAGCGGCGGCGCAGGCCGTCCAGGGCTACGGCGAGCACGTCGTCGGCGAGCTGCGCGGCATCCTCTGGCCCCTCGGGGCGATACCACTCGGCGATGGAGTTGACCATGCCGAAGAGCAGGCGAGTCGCGACCCGGGGGTCGATGTCACTGCGCAACGAACCCTCATCACGTGCCTCGATAACCAGGGCGGAGACGGCGCGGTCGAAGGCGCGGCGGCGGGTCAGCGCCAGACGCTCGACGTCGGTGTTGCCGCGCACACGCAGGAGCAGGGTCACGTAGGGCAAGCGTGAGGTGAGAACCTGCACGGCCCCGCGGAGCACATAGGCCAGGCGGTCGATCGCGCTGCCCGTCACGGCACCGGACTCGAGCAACACGCCCTCCAGGCCGTTGAGGGCCTCGTCGAGGGCGAGCTGGAGAACTTCATCCTTGGATGTGAAGTGGTGGTAGATCGCCGCCTTCGAAAGCGCCAGACGTGCCGCAAGCACTCCCATGGATGTGGCGTCGTAGCCGAATTCATTGAACGCGGTCACGGCGATCTCGAGGATGGCCCGCTGGTCATAGCCGGGGCGTCCGCGTTTGGGAATGTGTACATCAGACATAGTTCTTGAGTCTCTCACGCGGGCGACCCGGCGACGACCGGTTAGCGCAGGTCGTAGACGCGTTTGTGCTTGCCGGTGCTGCGCTCGAGGGTGCCCGGTTCGACGATGAGCACATTGACGCTGGAGCCGATCCGGTCCTTGATCAGGTCGATGAGCAGTGCGCGAGCGACTGCTGAGGCCGCATCGTCGGAGTGCTCGTGTCGCTCGATGCGCACGGTGAGCTCGTCCATGCGCGACGGCCGGGTCAGTTCGAGCACGAAATGGGGGGAGAGGTGCTCGATGCCGAGCACGATCTCTTCGATCTGGGTCGGGAATAGGTTGACCCCACGCAAAATGATCATGTCGTCATTGCGACCGGTGATCTTCTCCATGCGGCGCATGCCGGGGCGTGCGGTGCCGGGAAGCAGGCGGGTCAGGTCGCGGGTGCGATAGCGGATGACCGGAAAGGCCTCCTTGGTGAGCGAGGTGAAGACGAGTTCACCGGTTTCGCCATCGGGCAGGGTGACGCCGGTGTCGCCGTTGATGATCTCGGGCAGAAAGTGGTCCTCCCAGAGATGTGGGCCGTCTTTCGACTCGATACACTCGTTGCCGACACCGGGGCCCATGACCTCGCTCAGGCCGTAGATGTCGAGGGCGTCGAAGTCGAGCCGGTCTTCAAGTTCGAGGCGCATCTGGTTGGTCCACGGCTCTGCTCCGAGCACTCCGGCTTTGAGACTCGAGCGGCGCGGGTCGATGCCGGCAGCGACCATGGCGTCGGTGATCGTCAGCAGGTAGCTCGGCGTTGACAGAATGACATCGGGCTCGAAGTCGGTGATCATCTGCACCTGCTTGTTGGTCTGGCCGCCCGACATGGGGATGGCGCAGGCGCCGAGCGCTTCGATTCCGGCGTGGGCACCGAGGCCCCCGGTGAACAGACCATAGCCGTAGGCGTTGTGAACTTTCATTCCGGGGCGCACGCCCGAAGCGCGCAGGCTTCGGGCCACCAGCCCGGACCACATGGCAAGGTCATTCTTGGTGTATCCGACCACGGTCGGAAGTCCGGTGGTGCCCGAGGACGTGTGGATGCGAGCGACCTGGTCCATCGGCACCGCGAACATGCCGAACGGGTAGGAGACCCGCAGGTCTTCCTTGGTGGTGAACGGCAGCAGCGCCACGTCTTCGAGGGTACGAATGTCGTCGGGGTGCACGCCGGCCGCATCGAATTTACGCGTATAGAGAGGGACGTTCTTGTAGGCGTGCCGCACGGTGTGCTGCAGGCGCCTGAGCTGCAGCGCTCGGATCTCGTCGCGGGACATCCGCTCGGCCGCGTCGAGCTCTTCGAGCGCTGGTGCGTGCAGACGGGTCTTGGTCAGCGTTGACATGAGGCCTTCCGGAAGGGTTAGAGATGGTTGCGGGCAGGGACGGGCAAATTGGTGGTGCGGCTGTGGCCCCGAAATTCGGCCACGGTGACATCGTCATCCACCGTGACGCGCACGTCGTAGATGCCGCTGCGGCCGCTCTTCACGCGCAACAGTGCGGTGGCGGTGAGGTTCTGACCGCTCGTGGTCGGCTTCAGAAAGGTGATGTCGGCGCCGGCGGCGAGGGTGACGTGGTGCGAATCATTGCAGGCAATCGCGAAAGCCGTATCGGCGAGGGCGAAGATGAACCCGCCGTGGGTCACATCGAAACCGTTGAGCATGTCGTCGCGCACGACCATGGAAACGACCGCGTGTCCCGGCTCGTTCCGGTGCACGATCATTCCGAGAGAAGCGGATGCCCGGTCGCGCTGCATCATGGCCTGGCTGCCGACGGGCAATGCTTCGGTCATTCAGATCTCCTCGTTGAGTTGCCGTGCGCGGTCGGGGTTGCCCGACCGATAATGTGACTATATACTAACTGAACGATCGGTCGGTAATAGATTTCGAATCCGTGCGCGAAATTGCCGACTTGCATCACCCTAGCGCCGCCCGCTTGTGCACGATAAAGATCCGACCACCACAGTCAACGCAGACCAGGAGCCGATGATGACAAGCACCATCACGCCCGATACGAGCGCAACCGCCGTTATCAGCGTCGAAGAGCAGCAGTTCAACGACTTGATCGAAGCGGACTCGCGCATTGAACCGCGCGACTGGATGCCCGAGGGATACCGTAAGTCGCTCGTGCGCCAGATTTCTCAGCACGCACACTCCGAGATCATCGGCATGCAGCCAGAGTCGAACTGGATCACGCGCGCCCCGAGTCTCAAGCGCAAGGCCATTCTCATCGCCAAGGTGCAGGACGAAGCCGGCCACGGCCTCTATCTCTATTCCGCCGCGCAAACCCTCGGCGCCACCCGCGACGACATGACGGATGCCCTCATCGCCGGCAAGGCCCGGTAC
This sequence comes from Cryobacterium glaciale, assembly GCF_004402535.1. Taxonomy (GTDB): domain Bacteria; phylum Actinomycetota; class Actinomycetes; order Actinomycetales; family Microbacteriaceae; genus Cryobacterium; species Cryobacterium glaciale. The sequence goes on from NZ_SOEY01000007.1 coordinate 3,284, forward strand.
TCCTCGATCTTCAACTACCCGACCCCGAGCTGGGCCGACATGGGCTCGATCGGCTGGCTCGTCGACGGCGCCGCCATCTGCAACCAGGTACCGCTCTGCCGCGCCTCCTACGGTCCCTACGGCCGCGCGATGGTGCGCATCTGCAAGGAAGAGTCCTTCCACCAGCGTCAGGGCTTCGAGATTCTGCTCGAGCTGATGGCCGGTACCGAGGAGCAGCGCCAGATGGCGCAGGACTCGGTCAACCGTTGGTACTGGCCCGCGCTCATGATGTTCGGCCCGCCCGACGACGACTCGCCCAACTCGGCGCAGTCCATGGCCTGGAAGATCAAGCGCCACTCCAACGACGAACTGCGCCAGCGCTTCGTGAACATGCTCGTTCCGCAAGCGGCCGTGCTCGGCGTCACCCTGCCCGACCCTGACCTGCACTTCAACGAGGAAACCCAGCAGTGGGATCTCGGCGAGATCGACTGGACCGAGTTTCACGAGGTGCTCGCCGGTCGCGGCCCGAACAACGCCCAGCGTCTGCAGCGTCGACGCGACGCCCACGAGGACGGCCGATGGGTGCGCGAAGCCGCCTCAGCCTATGCACGCAAACAGTCCGAACGATCTGAAATGGCAGCCTCATGACCACTCCCGGCGATTCCGCAGCTGAAATCTGGCCCCTCTGGGAGGTCTTCGTGCGCTCCAACCGCGGTCTCAGCCACGTGCACGTCGGCTCCCTGCACGCCCCCGACGAAACCCTCGCGGTGCGCAACGCCCGTGACCTGTATACCCGCCGCAGTGAGGGCGTCTCGGTCTGGGTCGTCCCCGCCGCCGCCATCACCACGAGTGACCCCGACGCCAAGGGCGCCTTCTTCGAATCGCCCGCCGGCAAGAACTACCGCCATGCGAGCTACTACTCCAAGAGCGAGGGCGTGAAGCACTTATGAGCAACTCCACTGTGAACAGTGACAGCGCCGAAGCGGATGCCCCCGCCGCTACCCCCGAAGACGCTCACGGCCACGTCGCGGTCGACGTCACCACCCTCGACGCCGAACTCATCGAGGGCCCGTCCTTCGCCACACCCGACGTGGCGGAGTATGCGCTGTGGCTCGGCGACGACTCGCTCATCCTCGCCCAGCAGCTCGGCGCCTGGATCTCCCGCGCACCCGAGCTCGAGGAAGACGTCGCCCTCGGCAACGTCGCCCTCGATCTGATCGGGCACGCCCGGTCCCTGCTGCACTACGCCGGCACCGCGTCGGACCGTACGGAGGACGACCTCGCCTACTGGCGCACCGAGCCCGATTTTCGCTCGCTGCACCTTGTCGAGCAGCCCAACGGTGACTTCGCCCACACGATCGCGCGCCAGTTCATCGTGGCCCACTACCTGTTCGAGCTGTATAGCCGGCTGCGGGCATCCGCTGATGCGACGCTCGCTGCGATCGCCGCCAAAGCGGTGAAGGAGGTCGACTACCACCGCGACCACTCCACCCAGTGGGTGCTGCGCCTCGCGCAGGGCACCGACGAATCGCGTCGTCGCATGATCACCGCATTCTCCGACCTGTGGCCGTACGTTGAAGAGGTCTTTCGCGACGATCCGCTCATCGACCGGCTCGAAGGAATCGCGGTTCGCCCGTCGAGTCTGCTCCCAGCCTTCGACGCTGCCATCGCACCGGTGCTCGCCGAGGCCGAACTCGAGGTCCCCTGCGGATTCGTCGCTTCCGGCGGCGGCCGCACCGGCAAGCACTCTGAGCATCTCGCTTTTCTCCTCGCCGAGATGCAGGTGCTCACCCGCGCGCACCCCGGAGCGTCCTGGTGACCATCGCGGACCGCACTTCTGAGATGCGTGAGGCCGTCGCCCGGCCGCGCCCCGCCGACGCCGCGTCGCTCGCCGCCTGGGCGATCGCGGCGCAGGTCGTCGACCCCGAGATCCCGGTCCTCACGATCGAAGACCTCGGTGTGCTGCGCTCGGTGAAAGTGACCGACGACGCCGTCGGTACCCATACAGTCGCCGTCACGCTCACCCCGACCTACAGCGGATGCCCCGCGATGGATGCCATGCGTGACGACGTTCTCGAGGCGCTCACGAGCGCCGGGTACGAGAACGTGTCGGTTCGGCTCGTGCTCAGCCCGGCCTGGACCACCGACTGGATGAGCGAGATCGGCAAGAACAAACTCCGCGAATACGGCATCGCCGCCCCCACCGGGCATTCGACCGTGCGGGGCTCCGGCCCGGCCGGTCCGATCCGCCTGGCCATGGCCGTGAAGTGCCCGCGCTGTTCCTCGCTCAACACCCGCGAGCTCGCGCACTTCGGTTCCACTTCCTGCAAGTCCCTCTACGAATGCCGAGACTGCCTCGAGCCGTTCGACTACTTCAAGGTGCTCTAATGGCTGCAACACGTCTCGAATCCACCGTCCAGGGTGGCACCACGCTGGCACCGGTCAAGCACCGGGCACGCTTCCACACCCTGACGGTGGCCGAAGTGCGCCAGCTCACCGCCGACAGCGTCGAGGTCACCTTCACCGTTCCTCCCAAACTGCAGGGCGCGTTCGACTACCTGCCCGGCCAGCACCTCGCCCTGCGCGCCACCATCGACGGCCAGGAGCTGCGCCGCAGCTACTCGATCTGCCGGCCGGCTGGCGCTAAAACCAGCACAGGCGGTTCAATCAGTGTCGCCATCAAGCGCGACCTCGGCGGCGCCTTCTCCACCTGGGCCAACAGCGAGCTGCACCCCGGCGACGAAATCGACGTGATGAGCCCGCAGGGCAGCTTCACCTCGGCGCTGAAGGACCTCGACCACAAGCACGTCGTTGGCGTTGCTGCCGGCTCGGGAATCACCCCGCTCATGGCCCTGGCACACACCGTGCTCGCTGCCTCCGAGACCTCAATGTTCACCCTCGTTTACACCAACCGCACGGCGCTCGACGTGATGTTCCTCGACGAACTCGCCGAGCTCAAGGACCGTTACCCGGCCCGTCTCGCGCTCTACCACGTGCTCTCCCGCGAGCAGCGCTCTTCCTCCTTGCTCTCCGGCCGCATCGACGAAGAGAAGTTTCGGCGCATGCTCGACACGATCCTGCGGCCGGCCACGGTCGATGAATGGTTCCTCTGCGGCCCGTTCGAACTCGTGCAGCTCTGCCGCGACACCCTCGAAAGCACCGGGGTGGAACGCTCCCACGTGCGCTTCGAGCTGTTCACCACCGGTGAGCCCTCGGCGGCGAGCGGCGATCGCGGCCGGCCCGTCATCATCGGCCAGGGCGACAAGACCTTCCAGATCGAATTCACGCTCGACGGCCAGAGCAACACGGTCACCACCCCGGTCAATGCGAACGAGAGCATCCTCAACGCCGCCCTGCGGGTTCGCCCCGACGTGCCGTTCGCGTGTGCCGGCGGCGTGTGCGGAACCTGCCGCGCCAAACTGGTCAGCGGTGACGTCACGATGACCGAGAACTACGCGCTCGAGCCCGAAGAACTCGCCCGCGGGTACGTGCTGACCTGTCAGTCCCACCCGACCACCGACACCGTCGTCGTCGACTATGACGTCTAACTCGTCAAGTACTCAAGAAAGCGGATGCCGTGATTGACCTCTCGATAGACAACGACGTCGCCCACGTGGTGCTGAACGCACCCGACAAGCTCAACGCCCTCGATGAGGCCGCAATCGTTGAACTCGACGCGGCCTACCAGACCGCCGAGCGGGCCGGTGTGCGCGCGTTGGTGCTGAGCGGCGAGGGCCGGGCGTTCTGCGCCGGCCGGGACATCTCCGCGGTCGATCCGCGCACCGACGACGTGCTCGGCTACCTCGGCGACCTCGTCACCCCGCTGCTGCAGCGGATGAGCCGGTTCCCGGCGCCGACCTTCGCCGCCGCCCACGGAGCCTGCCTCGGAGTGGGGCTCGGCCTGCTCATCGCCACCGACGTGGTTTACGTCGCCGACACCGCCAAGATCGGGTCGCCGTTTGCGAACCTCGGCGCCACCCTGGATTCGGGCGGGCATGCCCTGTTCGTGGAACGGCTGGGAGCGCACCGCACCCTCGACCTGATCTACAGCGGGCGGCTCATGTCTGGGGCTGAAGCCGTCGCCGGTGGCTTGTTCAGCCAGGTTTTTCCGGCCGCGGAACTGACCGACCTGACCGTGCAGGCGGCCGCGCGCGCGGCATCCGGAGCAACGCAGGCTTTTCTCGCGAGCAAGGCGCTCGTGCACTCGCTGCGCGACGAACGACTCGGCCTCTGGCAGAGCATGAGCGACGAGACCGCAGCCCAGGCAGCGCTCTGCGCCACCGGCGACTACCGCGAGGGCTTCGCCGCGTTCCAGGAGAAGCGCAAACCCACTTTCACTGGCCGCGCCTGACCGGACATGACGCCCTGTTCAGGCGATCGCGAGCATTCCGGCCGCGGCGAGGGCGAGCGCGAGCCCGAGCCACTGCACCGGTGCGATGCGTTCCTTGAGCACGACGGCGGCGAGCAGTATCGTGCCGGCCGGGTACATGGCCGTGAGCACGCTGACCACGCTCAGGTCGCCGAGACGCAGCCCGAGAAGCAGCAGAAAGTTGGCGCTCACGTCGATCACGCCGCAGGCGACAGCCAACTTCAGGCCGGTTCGGAGGGCCGAGCGGTCGGTGAAGGTGCGCGGCAGGTGTGACCTGCGCGCGGCATCCGCTGGAACCGAGGTGAAGCCGGACCCGATTAGCGCCGGCACGGCAGCCACGGCACGCCTTCGGTGCAGCGTGCGCAGGGCGATCAGCCCGACGACGGCGAACATGATGCTGCCGTTGACTGCACGGTTCATGACGAGCGGAACCAGCCCGCTGTCGGACGGAGTCTGGTCGATCAGAATCATGAAGGCGCCGATCATGGTGCCGGAGCCGATCGCCATGAAAATGCCCAGCAGACGCGGTCGAACGGCGCCGCGTTCCGGTACGAATCCGACCAGCACGACCGCGACCAGGGCCAGGCCGAGCGCCCAGTAGCCGATGGGCAGAAACCGCTCCCCGCCGAGCAGTCCGGCGGTCATCGGCACGATCGCTGAGACCACCGCGGTCAACGGCGAGAGGATGCTCATGGGTCCGATCGCGAGGCAGGCGTACAGCAACGAGATGGCCAGGGCCCCGGTGATCCCGGAGAGAGCGCCCCAGATCACGGCCGATGCCGACCAATCACCAGCGACGAAGGGCAGCCCGAGCAGCAAGACCACCAGCCCGGAGGTCGCCGCGACGGCCGTCACGAGCACGGCGCTGATGCGCTTGGCGGCGAGTCCGCCCAAAAAGTCTGCGGAGCCGAAAATCACGGCCCCGGTGAGTCCAAAGAACGCGGTCAGCATAGGCCATCAGCCTAGCGCTGCCCAGCGCACCCCTGCTGTCGCTCGCAGCGACCGGGTAATTACCGCAGCAGACTTTCCTTAGCCCATTCCGATCACACCACGACGACCGCTACGGTGCAGCGCCACTCTTTTGCAGGGTCGGTCAGTTACTCTGGGATGAGCCGGAGGGGGGCGTCATGCACACACGCTGGGCCCGCTTTGCCCGCGGCTGGATCGTTGCCGCGTTCTCGACCTTCGTCGCGGCACTGTCGCACACTCTCGGTGGCGCCTCGGCGCCCGGCCTGCTGGCAGTCGTCGTGTCGCTCGCCTTCGCCGGAATGGTCTGCGTGGCTCTCTCGGGCCGCACTCTGTCATTCTGGCGCGGTGCCACTTCGGTACTGATCAGCCAGTTCATCTTTCACGGTCTGTTCTCCGTGGGGGCACCGGGCGGCGCGCTCGGCGCCGAGGCCATTGCCGCGTCGGGGACCCACCAGCATGCGGCACTGCCCAGCCTGATCGACCCGATGGTTACGAGTTCGACCGCGCATGCAGCGCATAATGGCACGGTCATGTGGCTCGCCCACTTCGGCGCCGCGATCGTCACGATTCTCGCGCTGCGGTACGCGGAACGTGCGTTCTGGGGCCTCGTCGAGAACGTTCGCCTGGGCATCCGCACGCTGTTGATACCCGCCCAGCTCCTCGTGCCGGTCGCGGTTCCGCAGCGCATCGGGCACGAGGCGCCGGTGGTGACGCCGCGCGATCTCATTCTGGTGCTGTCCGCCCTGCGGCATCGTGGGCCGCCCGCTTTCGCGCTCGCCGCCTGACCCACAAACCAGACCGTTTTCCCGCCCGCACCGAACGAGTAGCAGAGGCTTCGCCCTGCACCGGTCGGTTGTGTCGGATACCCCACAGTTTAAGGACGATCATGAAGTTCACGACCCCCCTCATTGCCACCTCCGCCCTCGCTACGGGAGTGTTGCTTGCCCTCGCGGCGCCGCTCGCGGCCAGCGCTCACGTCTCCGTCACCCCCGACGCAACGGGGGCCGGGGCGTCCACCGTGCTCACGTTTTCGACCGCACACGGCTGCGAATGCTCGTCGACGACGACGATGACCATTGATATTCCCGAGAGCATCACGAGCGTCTCCCCGACCGTCAATCCGGGCTGGACCGTCGAGAAAGTCGCTGTCGACCTCGCCACGCCGATCGACGACGGCCACGGCAACGAGATCACGACCCGGGTCGGCCAGATCACCTATTCAGCCACGACCCCGCTTCCCGACGGGTTTCGCGACACGTTCGCGCTGAGCCTGCAGCTCCCCGCAGACGCCGAGGGCGAGACTCTCGAATTCCCCGTGCTGCAGACCTGCGAGATGGGCGAAACCAACTGGAACGAGACCACGGTCGACGGTGAAGACGAACCGGCGCTCCCCGCTCCGTTCGTCACGGTCACCGCCGCCACCGGCGATGCCCACGGACACAACGACGCCGGCGCCGAAACGGTCGCCACGCACGATGACGCAGCGGCCGTAACGGCCACATCCGCCTCCGCCGACGACGTGCTCGCCCGCGTTCTCGGTGCCGGCGGACTCGTCGTCGGCGCCGTCGGCATCGTGCTGGCCGTCACCGCCCGCCGCAAGCAGTCGGCCTAGCGGTATGCGCGGCAACACGACGTCTCGCGGCGCACTCGGCACTTCGGATGGCCTGATGGCCGGCCGGGTAGCTGGCCGTGCGAGCAAATCGGCCGCCCCGACGGCTCGCCGAGCGGCCAGGGCCGTTTTCGCGGTCATCGTCGTTGCCGCGGCCCTCGGCTGGAGCGCGGCCCCGGCATCCGCGCACAATTACGTCGTCGGCTCGTCGCCGTCCGCCGACGCGGTCGTGACCGAGCAGCCCGGCGTGTTCTCGGTCACCACCAACGACCAGCTGCTCGACCTGGGCGGAACCGGCTCGGGCAGCGCGATGGTCGTCACCGGGCCGGCCAGCGCGCCGTTGTTCTACGGTGACGGTTGCGCAACTGTCGCCGGCTTCACGGTCGAGACCGCAGCGCAGCTCGGCGCAGCCGGGGAGTACACGGTGATCTGGCAGACTGTCTCCACCGACGGCCACGCGATCTCCGACGAATTCCGTTTCGACTGGCAACCGGCCGCCGGCCAGACGCTCTCCGACGGTGCAACTGCTGCTCCGACCTGCAGCGCTGAAACGGATGTCGCGACCACGGATACCGCCCCCTCGCCCCCCGCAGACCCCTCGGTCGCCGGCAGCTCCCTCTCGACCGTCGCCTGGATCGGAGGAACCCTGGGCGCCGTGCTCCTCGCGGTCACCGTGACCCTGCTCCTTCTTCGCAGCAAGCCCCGCCCCTAACCTCGCCCCTTCCTCTCTCGAAAGCGGGAAAATCGTTGCCTCAGCACCCGCGAAGCAACAATTTTCGCGCTTTCGCGGAGCTGGCGAGGTACGGGGGAACGTGTCAGGGGGCCCGGGTAAAGTTGTGCAGGTGAGTTGGAACGCTGAGCTGCCCTGGAACCCCGACAACGTTGAACCACCCCGCGACCTTGACGGACCGAGCGACTTCGACGGTCCGAGCGATTTTGATGCCCCCGACGACCACGACGCACCGCCGCCGGAGTTCGACCGCGAGTTCGGTGATCGTCACGTGAGCGGCGGGCGGCAGCCGGCCTATTCGGGCGCAGCATCCGCTTCACGCCAACCGGCCGCTCGCGCCATCGCTCCGGTGCGCGCGGCAACCCGCAAGTTCACGACCGCGGCCGAAGCCCTGCACACCGTGTTCGGTTACGACTCCTTCCGCGGCGACCAGGCCGAGATCATCGCGCAGGTCGTCGACGGCAAGGATGCCGTGGTACTCATGCCCACCGGCGGCGGCAAGAGCCTGTGCTACCAGATTCCGGCGCTCGTGCGGCCCGGCACCGGCATCGTCGTCTCGCCGCTCATCGCCCTCATGCAAGACCAGGTCGATGCGCTGACCGCCGTCGGCGTCCGCGCCGAGTTCCTCAACTCCAGCCAGGATTCCGCCACCCGCAGCCAGGTTGAACGCGACTACCTAAACGGCGACCTCGACCTGCTCTACGTCGCCCCCGAGCGACTCTCCAACGAGGCCACCAAGCGGCTGCTCGAGCGCGGAACCATCGCCCTGTTCGCCATCGACGAAGCCCACTGCGTCTCGCAGTGGGGGCACGACTTTCGCCCGGACTACCTCGCGCTCAGCGAACTCGCCGATCGCTGGCCCGACGTGCCGCGCATCGCCCTCACCGCGACGGCCACGGATGCCACACACCAGGAGATCACGACCCGCCTGCAGATGGGTGACGCCAAGCATTTCGTGGCGAGCTTCGACCGGCCCAACATCCAGTACCGCATCGTCGGCAAGGCCGAGGTGCGTAAGCAGCTGCTGTCGTTCCTGAAGACCGAGCACCCCGGCGACGCCGGAATCGTCTACGCGCTGAGCCGCAAAACCGTCGACCAGACCGCCGAATTTCTGCGCGCGAACGGCGTGAACGCGCTGCCGTACCACGCGGGCCTCGATGCGGGGCTGCGCGCCCGCACCCAGAGTCGGTTCCTCCGCGAGGAAGGCGTCGTCATCGTCGCCACGATCGCCTTTGGCATGGGGATTGACAAGCCCGACGTGCGCTTCGTCGCCCACATCGACCTGCCCAAATCGGTCGAGGGCTACTACCAGGAGACCGGCCGTGCCGGCCGCGACGGCGCCCCGGCCACGGCTTGGCTGGCCTACGGCCTGCAAGACGTGGTGCAGCAGCGGCGCATGATCGACGAGTCACCCGGCGACCTCGGCCACCGGCGCAAGCTCTCCGCCCACCTCGACGCCATGCTCGCCCTGTGCGAGACGGTGCACTGTCGCCGGGTCAACCTGCTGCGCTACTTCGGCCAGACCAGCGAACCCTGCGGCAACTGCGACACCTGCCTCGAACCGCCCGAAGCCTGGGACGGCACCATCCCCGCCCAGAAACTGCTCTCCACCATCGTGCGCCTGCACCGCGAACGTAACCAGAAATTCGGTGCCGGCCACCTCATCGACATCCTCCGGGGCAAGGAGACCCCCAGGGCCACCCAGTACCGGCACACCGAGCTCAGCACCTGGGGTCTTGGCGCCGACCTCAGCGACCAGTCCTGGCGCGGCGTCGTGCGCCAGATGCTGGCCCAGGGCCTGCTCGCCACCTCCGGCGAATACGGCACCCTCGTGCTGACGGATGCCGCGGCGGAAGTTCTCGGCGGCCGCCGCGACGTGCAGTTGCGGCGTGAACCCGACCGCCCAGCACGGTCGGGTGCCGCCCGCCGCCCGAGCGCGGCGAAGGTCGCGGCCGCCGACCTCAGCACCGCGCAAGAGACCCTGTTCGAGGCGCTGCGCGTCTGGCGGTCCGCCGAGTCGAAAAAACAGGGAGTGCCCGCCTACATCGTTTTCGGCGACGCAACCCTCATCGCCGTCGCCGCGGCGGGCCCGACAACCCTCGCCGCCCTCGACGGCATCACCGGCATCGGCGCCAAGAAGCTCGAGGCCTACGGAGAAGCCCTGCTCGAGGTCGTCGCCGCCTCAGCCTGATTGCACCAGCGCGCTGTTTGTGGGGGAGCGCAGGTCTGCAGTGCTCTGAGTTGTGTGTAACATACAAAACAGATGCCGTGGGCGGCATATATCGTTGTCGCCCCCGTACCGCGCGTTTCGCGACCGCGACCACGCGGTCCTAACGTTGCGATCACCACTTTCGCGCGAACAGTTAGGACCAACCATGGTTGACACGGCCCAGCGCTCCAGCCCCCGATCGACGACGATCGACCCCAGCCTCGATGTCAGCGTCGACACCGGCCCCATCAAGGCCATCGGCGACGAGTCCGCCCCCGCGGTCAACGTTGAAGCGCTCGGACGCCAGTTGCTCGGCACCTGGGCCGACGTGCGCCTCGCCGCCCGTGAAGTCACCGCCCGCCCCGAGATGCAACGCATCGAGGGTCTCTCGATGGCCGACCACCGCCTGCGCGTGCTCGAGCAGCTCAAGGTCCTCGCCGCCAACGGCCACGTGCTGCGCGCATTCCCCAAACACCTCGGCGGGCACGACGACCACGGCGGAAACATCGCCGGCTTCGAAGAGCTCGTCATCGCCGACCCGAGCCTGCAGATCAAGGGCGGCGTACAGTGGGGCTTGTTCGGCGCCGCCGTGCTGCACCTCGGCACCAAGAGCCACCACGACAAGTACCTGCCCGGCATCATGGACCTCTCCGTTCCCGGAGCGTTCGCCATGACCGAGATCGGCCACGGCTCCGACGTCGCCAGCATCGGCACCACCGCCACCTTCGACGCCGAAACCGGCGAGTTCGTCATTAACACCCCCTTCCGCGCCGCCTGGAAGGACTACCTCGGCAACGCCGCGAAAGACGGCATCGCCGCAGTGCTGTTCGCGCAGCTCATCACCCAGGGCGTGAACCACGGCGTGCACGCCTTCTACCTGCCCATTCGGGGTACCGACGGCGACTTCCTGCCCGGTATCGGCGGCGAAGACGACGGCCTCAAGGGCGGCCTCAACGGCATCGACAACGGCCGGTTGCACTTCACGAACGTGCGCATTCCGCGCGAGAACCTGCTCAACCGGTACGGCGACGTCGCCGAAGACGGCACCTACACGAGCCCGATTTCCAGCCCCGGCCGCCGCTTCTTCACGATGCTCGGCACCCTGGTGCAGGGCCGCGTGTCCCTCGACGGGGCCGCCACCGCGGCATCCGCTCTCGCCCTGACCATCGCCATCACCTACGGCAGCCAGCGCCGCCAGTTCACCGCCGGCAGCGACACCGACGAAGAGGTCATCCTCGACTACCAGCGGCACCAGCGCCGCCTGTTCCCGCGCCTCGCCACGACCTACGCGCAGACCTTCGCGCACGATGAGTTCCTGGTGAAGTTCGATGAGGTATTCAGCGGCAAGGCCGACACCGACGACGACCGGCAAGACCTCGAAACCCTCGCCGCAGCGCTCAAGCCGCTCTCCACCTGGCACGCGCTCGACACCCTGCAGGAAGCCCGCGAAGCCTGCGGCGGCGCCGGATTCCTCGCCGAGAACCGCCTCGTTGGCCTGCGCGCGGACCTCGACATCTTCGCGACCTTCGAGGGCGACAACAACGTACTCCTCCAGCTCGTCGCCAAGCGCCTGCTCACCGATTACAGCCGCAAGTTCGCCACAGCGGATGCCGGCGCCCTCGCCCGCTACGTCGTGCAGCACGCGGCGGGTCGCGCGTACCACGGCACCGGACTGCGCACCCTCGGGCAGACGGTCTTCGACCGCGGCTCCACAGCCCGTTCGGTCGGCGCCCTCCGCGATGCCGACGTGCAGCGTGAGCTGCTCACCGATCGGGTCGAGAGCATGATCGCGGAGGTCGCCGGCAAGTTGCGTGGCGCCACCAAGCTGCCCAGAAAGCAGGCCGCCGACCTGTTCAACGCGCACCAGAACGAACTCATCGAAGCGGCCCGCGCCCATGGCGAATTGCTGCAGTGGGAGTCGTTCACGCGGGCACTCGATGCCACAACGGATGCCGGTACCAAACAGGTCCTCACCTGGCTGCGCGACCTGTTCGGCCTCGGACTGGTCGAGAAGAACCTGGCCTGGTACCTCATCCACGGTCGGCTTTCCGCCCAGCGCGCCCAGGCCGTCACGGCCTACATCGACCGGCTGATCGCGCGCATCCGTCCGCACGCCCTCGATCTCGTCGATGCGTTCGGCTACTCGCAAGCCCATCTGCGGGCCACGATCGCGAGCGGCATCGAACGCGAGCGCCAGACCGAAGCCCGCAACTACTACGCCGGCCAGCGTGCGTCCGGCGCCGCGCCCGCCGCCGAGAAGCCGGCGGCGAAGCCGGTCAGGAAGTAGCTCGCAGACGTCGTACTCAGGTACGACACCGGTGGCGCACAACCATCCCCATGGTTGATGCGCCACAAGGCAGATATTCCGTACCGTTTGATATGGGGGCTTCACAGCACGACACGGGGGCCTCACCCACTAGCGGAATGAGGCAGTCGTGATCCAGGCACAGTCCCTGACCAAGCACTACGGAAGCAAGACCGCGGTCGACGCGGTCGACTTCACGGTACAGCCAGGCAAGGTCACCGGTTTTCTCGGGCCGAACGGCGCGGGCAAGTCCACCACGATGCGCATGATCGTCGGCCTGGATCGCCCCAGCGCGGGTTCGGTCCGTGTCAACGGCAAGCCGTACCACGAGCACAAGGCGCCGCTGCGTGAGGTCGGCGTGCTGCTCGACGCCAAGGCCGTGCACACCGGCCGCAGCGCCTACAACCATCTGCGCGCCATGGCTGCAACCCACAGCATCCCCACCAGCCGGGTGCACGAGGTCATCAACCTCACCGGCCTCGAGTCCGTCGCTCGCAAGCGCGTCGGCGGATTCTCCCTCGGCATGGGCCAGCGCCTCGGCATCGCTGCGGCGCTGCTCGGCGACCCGGCCACCCTCATCCTCGACGAGCCGGTCAACGGTCTCGATCCAGAGGGCGTGCAGTGGGTGCGCAAGCTCACCAGGCAGCTCGCGGCCGAGGGCCGCACCGTGCTGCTCTCCTCGCACTTGATGAGCGAGATGGCACTCACCGCCGACCACATCATCGTGCTCGGACGCGGCCGAGTGATAGCGGATGCCTCGGTCGCCGACATCATCGCCTCGGCGGCGCAGAACACGGTTCGCGTACGCACCCCGCACACCGCGGCCCTGGCCAGCCTGCTCGCGCAGGCCGATGTCACCATCACCAACCTGGAGCAGGACGTGCTCGAGATCAGCGGCCTGACCGTGAACGAGATCGGTGACCGCGCCGCAGCCGCGCAGATCTCGCTGCACGAGCTCACGGCGGTGAGCGCCTCACTCGAGGACGCCTACATGAAACTGACCCAGAACGAAGTGGAGTATCGCACCGGCGATACCCACACCGAAGCGGGGGTCGCTCGATGAGCACCCAGACCCACCAGACGCAGCCGGCCACAGCCCGCGCATCCTTCGTACCGACCGGTTCAGGGCTCAGCTTCACCGGCCTGCTCCACTCCGAATCGATCAAGCTGTGGAGCCTGCGCTCGACCTACTGGACCTTCTCCCTCGTCGTCGTCGCCTCGCTCGGCATCGCGGTGCTCATGGCGTTCGCCATGTCCTCCGGGTTCGATTCCGCCGGTGGCGCCATGGGCATCGACCATGCGCAGTTATACGTCATGGTCGCCACGTCGGGGTTGAGCCTTGGCCAGCTGATCGTCGCCGTCCTCGGCGTGCTCTCGATCAGCGGGGAGTACTCGAGCGGCATGATCAAATCGACGCTCACCGCGGTGCCCAACCGTCTGCCCGCACTCTGGGCCAAGGTCTGCGTGCTGTTCGGGTTCACCTTCGTGGTGGGCCTGTTCAGCGTTGTCGGCGCGTTCCTCGTCGCCACGCCCATCCTGGGAGCCAACGACGTGACCGCGAACCTGTTCGGCGATGGAGTGATCCTGCCGCTGCTCGGCAACGCGCTGTTCCTCGCGCTCATCGCGGTGTTCGCCATCGGTATCGGAACGATTGTGCGCAGCAGCGCCGGCGGAATCGCCACGGTGCTCGGAATCATCCTCCTGCTGCCGACGGTAGTGGCCCTGTTCTCGCTGCTCGTCGAGTGGGTTGCCGACATCGTGCCGTTCATGTTCACCGTGGCCGGCTCAGAGATGATCACCCCGAACACCATGGAATCCTGGCAGGCCTTCCTGGTCGTACTCGTCTGGGTCGTTGTGAGCCTCGGTACGGCTGCGCTGCTGCTCAAGCGCCGCGACGCCTGACCCGTACCATCGAAGAATGAGTCGTAACAGTTCTCCCCCCGGGCGCGCACTGTCGCCGGGGGGAGAACTGCGTCTGCCGACTCCGCCCGGCATCGTACGGCGGTTCTGGACCAGGCATCCGCACCTGGCCGACGCGCTGATCGCGGCGATCTACGCCGTGCCGACGGCGCTCACCCTCGTCAGCAACCTGATGGATTCCGTACCAGCACCGCTCGCCGACGTTCTTCTGAACGCCGCCATAGCGTTGCTCCTGGCCGTGGCACTGTTCCTTCGCCGACGGCTGCCGCGGCTCGTTTTGGCCGTGACCTGGATCGGCCTGCTCACCTTTGCCGACTACGGCGAGGTGCACCTGATCGCCCAGCTGCTCGCGCTTTACGCGGTCGCAGTGTACTCCGACGTTCGCAGCGCCTGGATCGGGTTCGGTACCTCGACGCTCCTTGCGGGTCTGGCCGCGTGGCTGACTGACGACCCCGCCGAGGTGCCCTGGATCCCGGTGGCCATTCAGGTGGTGATCATGATGCTCGCCGCCACCCTGGTCGGCATCAATATGGGCAACAGCAAGCGTTACGTGGCCTCGTTGCTCGACCTGGCGGCGCAACTCACCCGGGAACGGGACCAGCAGGCGCAACTCTCGCGCATTTCCGAGCGGACGCGGATCGCCGGTGAAATGCACGACGTCGTCGCGCACAGTCTGTCCGTCATGGTGGCCCTCGCCGATGGCGCCCGTGCCATCGCCCCCAAAGACGTGGAGCGATCCCGTGCGGCGATGCTCGACGTCGCTGTCACCGGGCGTCGCTCGATGACCGAGATGCGGCGCCTGCTCGGGGTGCTCGATGTCGGCTCCGAGCCGGCCCCGCGCGCGCCGCAGCCGGGCATCGATCAACTCGCCGACCTGGTCGAATCCTTTCGCTCGACCGGGCTTCCGGTCGTGTTGGAACGAAGCGGGCGTGAACCGGCCAACCCGAGCGTGCAGCTGACTATCTTTCGGTTGGTGCAGGAGTCGCTTACCAACGTGTTGCGCTACGCCGATACGCCGACCCGGGTCGTGGTGCGCCTGAACTCGGCCATCGGAATGGCCGAGGTCACGGTCAGCGACAATGGCCGGCAGCGCAGCGAGCCGGGCGCTCGGAGTTTCGGTCGTGGCCTGATCGGCATGCAGGAACGGGTGGCCATTTATGGTGGCACCTTCGAAGCCGGCGCAGGACTCCACGACGGCTGGCGGGTGCACGCCTCGATGACCTATGAGGATGAGACGTGACGCTAGCCGAGACCCCGCAACCCGATCCGATCCGCATCATGCTCGCCGACGACCAGGCGCTGCTGCGCGTGGGATTTCGCATGGTGCTCGAAGCCGAAGACGACTTCCGCGTCGTGGCCGAAGCGACCGACGGCGCGCAGGCGATCGCGCTCGCCGCGAGCGTGCGCCCACAGGTCATCCTGATGGACGTGCGCATGCCGGGGCTCGATGGCATCGAGGCCACCCGGCAAATCATGGCGGCCCAGCCGAACACCCGCATCATCATCCTGACTACCTTCGACCTGGACGAGTACGCGTTCGGCGGGTTGCGTGCCGGGGCGAGCGGCTTCCTGCTCAAGAACGCCGAACCGGGGGAGCTGATCACCGCGATCCGTACCGTGGTCTCGGGGGAGGCATCCGTTTCACCACGCGTCACTCGACGCCTACTCGACTTGTTCGGAACCAAATTGCCCGGGGCCGCCGCGCACGACGAGGGCGCCGACACGGCCCTCGCGGCGCTCACCGACCGTGAGACCGAGGTCTTCCTCGCGATCGCCGAGGGGCTCTCCAACACCGAATTGGCCGAACGGTTCTTTCTGTCCGAATCGACGGTCAAAACTCACATCGGTCGTATCCTGCACAAGCTCGGCCTGCGCGACCGGGTGCAGGCGGTCATCCTGGCCTATGAGCAAGGACTGGTCGGCCGCTGATCCCGGGCCTCCCACCCGAGGGGCATAGGCTCGAAGAATGCGTACCTTCTACCCCGAGCTCGAACCCTACGAAACCGGCATGCTCGATGTCGGCGACAACCAGACCATCTACTGGGAAGCCTCCGGCAATCCAGACGGTAAGCCGGCGGTGTACCTGCACGGCGGCCCGGGCGGCGCATCCGGCCCCGACCAGCGTCGCGTGTTCGACCCGGCGAAGTACCGCATCATCCTGTTCGACCAGCGCGGTTGCGGTCTGAGTACACCGCACGCGAGCGAGCCAGACGTCGACCTGAGCGTCAACACCACCTGGACCCTCGTGGCCGACCTGGAAAAGCTGCGTGAGCACCTGGGCATCGACCGCTGGCTGGTCTGCGGCGGATCCTGGGGCAGCACCCTCGCCCTTGCCTATGCCGAGACCCACCCCGAGAAGGTCACCGAACTCGTCGTGCGCGGCATCTTCACGCTGCGCCCGGTCGAACTCGACTGGTTCTATGAGGGCGGCGCCGCCGCCATCTATCCCGACCTGTGGGAGTCGTTCCTGGCCCCCGTTCCCGAAAATGAACGCGGGCACCTGATCGAGGCCTACGGCCGTTTGCTGCACGATCCCGACCAGTTCGTGCGGGAACGCGCCGGCGTGGCCTGGGCGACCTGGGAATCGTCGACGATCACGCTGCTGCAGGAGCCCGACAAGATCGCGCACTTCTCGGATCCGGCATTCGCGGTGGCCTTCGCCCGCATCGAGAACCACTTCTTCGCCAACAAGGGCTGGTTCACGCCGAACCAGCTCATCGACGACGCCGCCCGCCTCGCCGACATTCCCGGCGTCATCGTGCAGGGCCGCTACGACATGTGCACCCCGGCCTTCACGGCCTGGGACCTGCACAAGAGCTGGCCGGAAGCCGAATTCCACCTGATTCCCGACGCCGGCCACGCTTTCGACCAGCCCGGCATCCTCGATGCCATCATCGAGGCGACCGACCGCTTCGCGGGGCAAAGCTCTGAGAACAGCGCAGTGCGCTGAGAAGTTGTCAGGTATTCCTGACAGATCTGCAATACTGACCGCATGACCGACACGATCTTCGCCTCCCTCGCCGTCGTGGTGGTGAACTTCGGGTCGGCTGCACTGCTCGAAGAGAACCTGCAACCGCTGTCCCGATCGGCGCCGGGCCTCTCGGTCGTCGTCGTAGACAACTTTACCGATGCGGCCGAGCAGGTCAGGGTGAGTGCGCTGTCCGACCGGGAGGGCTGGCAGCACGTGCTGTCGCCGACCAACCTCGGTTTTGGCGGTGGCATGAACCTCGGCGTCGCGCGCGCGCAGCAGAGCGGCCGCAGGCACTTTCTGCTGTTGAATCCGGATGCCGCCATCAATGCCGACCAGGTCGCCCGCCTGCTCGAGGTGGTCAGCAGGCATCCGCTCACCCTGGTCTCGCCGCGCATCCTGCGGCCGGACGGCACGGTGTGGTTCGACGGCAGCGACCTGTACCTCGACGACGGCCGGGTGCGTGCGACTCGCAGGCGAGCGGACCACCCGGGCGTGCGCACCACTCCGTGGCTGAGCGGGGCCTGCCTGCTGGTCAGTGACGAGCTCTGGCGCCGGGCCGGCGGGTTCAGCGATGACTATTTTCTGTACTGGGAAGACGTCGAGCTATCGCACCGGGTGCTGCAGGCCGGGGGAACCGTGGCGGTCTGCGCCGACGCGCAGGCGACCCACGCGCAGGGCGGCACCCAGGGCGCCGGCCAGCACTCCGCCGGCCAGGCCAAGTCGTACTCGTACTATTACTACAACGTCCGCAACCGCCTGGTCTACGCGGCCCGCAACCTCGACGCCATCGACCGTCGGCGCTGGCGTCGCCGCAGCGTGCAGGCGGCCTGGGAGGTCATCGCCCGCGGCGGCCGCCGTCAGCTGCTGACCTCGCTGCGGCCGCTGATCGCTGCGGCTCGGGGGCTGCGTGACGGCCTCGCCTACCGGCCGGTTCCCGAGGCCAGGCCCACCGCGGAACCGACCCGCACGATCTAGCGCTTGCGTCGCCGGGTGAACCGTTTGGCGTACTCGCGCAGGGTCACGAAGTCCAGCCGCCGCACGCCGTAGAACTTCAGCGGGTTGATGCCGAACTTGCGGTAGAGGAACAGCAGATTCAGGTTGCTCGAGATCAGGTTGCCGGCCAGCGTCGCCAGTGCCGCGCCCATCGCCCCGAGCAGTGGTGCCAACACGATCAACATGGCAATGTTCACGAGGCAGGCGATCAGCAATGACATGCTGCGCAGGCCCGGACGGCCGCGCGCGCTCAGACCGGAACCGCCGATCGACCCGGGGGTGCCGAGCACCACCGCGGCGAGCAGAACGGCGGCCACCGGCAGCGCTGGCCGAAAATCCTCCCCGAACAGGAACGGCAGCCACCACAGCATGGTGATGCCCAGGAACAGGGCGGCCAGGCCGCTCAGCAGTGTGCTGATGCGGGCGGACGACGCGAGGCGCGCGTCGACAGAATCGGCGGCATCCGTCACGAAGGTCACGTCACGCACGGCCTGGTTGATGATCAGTGGAAGCTCGCTCACGCTCACCGCTACCACGTACAGCCCGAGCTGATAGGTGCCGGCGAAGGGCGTCATGAGCACCTGGTCGAGCCGCGACAGCAGGATTCCCGACAGCGAACCCACCCAGATTCGCAGGCCGTAGCTCAGGAGCCCTGCCGTGCGCGCCTCCCGCGGAACGTCGAAGGCGCGCGGGTCGAGGGTGCGCATGCGCCCGATATACACGAACAGCCCGGTCACCGGCATCGCCGCCACGGCGATCGTCGCCACGAGCGGCGTCAGGGTCCCGGTGAGCCAGAACGGAATCAGCACGGCGAGCCGCAACGACGAGGTGACGATCCGTTCCAGCGCCACCAGCCGCCAGCTTTGGGTAGCGGATGCCACCCCACGGAACACGCCGACCAGCAGGTTGGGCACGATGGCGAGGCAGGCCACCAGGATGAGCTGCTGCACCGTGGGGTCGCCACCACTGAGCCAGGCCGCTGACAGGGCGACAGCGCCCATGGCGAGCAGCCCGGCGACAACAATGATGAGCATGCCCCGGTTCGAGGCGTTGCGGGCCAGAGCGGGGTTGCGGGCGATCGCCCAGGTGACGGCTTCCGGAACACCGAAAGTCGCGACGGTGACCACGAGGGCGAGTGGTGCGGTGGCGGCGGCCACCGCACCACGACCGTCGACCCCGAGGGCCTGGGCCAGGATTGGCCCGGAAAACAGCGCGACCAGCGGGGGGAAAGCGTTTCCGATCAGCGCAATCGTCATATTGCGCGATACGGAATTCGGAGCGGGCGCCCGGGTGGCGACCGGGGCGATGATCGGCTTGACGGGCCGTGGCATCGGCCCGCGGGGCCGCCTAAGCGCCATTGCCGCTCACGACCTGGCCCAGCGGTACCCCCGGCAGCGCGCCGGAATCGTGGGGGGCGTCGCGCAGCATCCGCTTTCGTTCCCGCTCGCCCACGCACGCTGCGAACTGCTCGTCGTTGCCGCCCTCGGTCACGTTCTGCCGATAGAGGGTGCCGCGTTGCGAACCAGGAATGGCCGGATATTCCGCCTGCCGCTCACCGACCTGGCGCGCGCGAATGCCGTGCCGCACGGCGACCGCGTAGACCCATAGATCGTCGGCCCGCGGAGCGACGCGCAGAAAAGCATCTCCCTCGGCGCGCAGGGCGTCAAGCAGCCCGAGTGGGTAGTAGATGCCGGAGACGCCGGTGCAGAGAGTTCGAAAACTCGCAGCGGTGCCGCGAGCGGCGACCCACCGGGCATAGGGCGCCACCCGATCGCCGTCGAAGGTGATCGTGTGGGCGCGCTGGCCGGTCACGTCGAGCGGATGCCGCGAGGCCGCCTCGAGCAGTTCGGCCAGCCACCTGCGTGGGTACAGCACGTCGTCGTCGGCGGCCACCAGGGGGAGCGTCGGCCCGGTCAGGGCATACGGATACTGCTTCTTGTGCGGCCCGAAGTCGGGGCAGGAACAAATCTCCAGACCCCGCCGCTGTAAGCGACGGAGCGTGGCCGGCGGGTGCGCCAGCGTGGCCGTGTCATCGAGCCACAGGATGAGGCGTCGGGGGCGGATTCGTCCGGCCGCGATGGTCTCGAGGGCGTAGAACACCAGGTCGATCCGATGGCCGAACGAGGTCAGGTTCACCACGACGGCGCCCGACCCGACTACCGGTCGGCGGCTGAGCCGGTTGCTCAGCCGCAGGGCGGCGAGCCGCAGTCGGATCGCTGCGCGCTGCGCGAGGGCGGCCGGGTCCCGGCGCAAGTCGGCGACGAGTCGATCGAATCTATACATGACCACAGGCTGCTTCCGGTCGCACGATGAATATCTCTCACGAAATCGCCACTATACAGGCCGCACCGCCCATGGTCGCGCCCCCCTCTCGGGGGGATGAAAATGCCTCAGTTTGGGGAGCGTTGCCCTTGTCGCTTCTGCTCGGGGCCGTCTATTGTTGTGCACGATGCGGCTGCGCAACAGGAGTCGATGCCCGAATCGTTCCTGTGCGGCCCGGTTGGTGGTGGCAATTGTCCTTCGAGGTGCGCTCCAACAACACCGCAGTGCACCCCGCTCCGGTGCCGCCCCCGCGTACCCGCGCCGGACGTTTCGTGGCACAGGCGCCGCCCATCGTCAACAAATTCATCGCCGTGGTCGTTCTGGTCATCGTGGCCATGCGCCTCGATATCGACCAGGGCGTGACGGTGGGCGCGGTGGCCTGTGTCGCGCTGTTTCCGGTGTGGTTCCCGGTGCTGCGCCAGTATTGGGGGGCCCGACTTTTCCTGCTCGCCGGAGTGATCGCGATCGGTTCCGGCATCTGGCTCACGGCGCTGTCGGCTCCCACGCACGACACGAGCCTCGGTCAGGCGTTCGGCCTGATCGCCGGTCTGGTCGGGCTGCTCTCCGGCGTCGGCTTCGTACTCTGGGCGCGCACGGTTCTGCCTGACTCCCAGATCGCGATCTGGTTCGGCGCTGGAATCCTGCTCGGTGTTTCGCCGACCAGCGAGCTGTACGCGGAGAACCCGTGGCGGTTCGGCTACTCCGTGGCCCTGACCATTCTGCTGCTCGGAATCACCCTGCAGCTGCGGCGCCGCTGGCTGGAACTAGCCGTCGCGCTGCTGCTGACCGTCGTCGCCACCGTGACGGATGCCCGCTCCACCTTCGCGTTCATGCTCCTGACGGTGCTGCTGGTCGCCTGGCAAATGCGCCCCACCCGGCCCACGCGTGGCAAATCCGCACTGCGTGCGTTGCTGGGACTTGGCGCCCTCGCCCTGATCGTCTTCAATGTGATCCAGGCTCTCATCCTCGACGGAGCCCTCGGGGAGGCGACCCAGCAGCGCACGCTCGCCCAACTCGAGGAGACCGGTTCCCTCATCCTCGGCGG
Source organism: Cryobacterium glaciale (assembly GCF_004402535.1). Lineage (GTDB taxonomy): Bacteria > Actinomycetota > Actinomycetes > Actinomycetales > Microbacteriaceae > Cryobacterium > Cryobacterium glaciale. The sequence goes on from NZ_SOEY01000007.1 coordinate 24,705, forward strand.
ACGTCCCGAACTCACCGCGACGATCGCCCTGATGCAGCATCAGCCGTGGGGGTTCGGCGTGGGCATCGCACCCAATCCCGAGGACATCCTCGCGGCCAAGACCGGGATGGCGTCGATCAATTACGACCCGAACAATGGATACGTTGAAAATTACATGTTCGGCGGGCACGTCGAGCTGCACTCCATCATCGGCGATTTCTGGGCGGGTTTCGGCCTTCCCGGGCTGCTGCTCGCCCTGATCATCCTCGTCCTCATTGTGCGCAGCATCGGCGTTCACGTCGCGGCCAATACCGCGAGCGCCGTGCTGCTCTACCTCGGGGTCAAGGCCGTGTGGTTCCTGTTCTTCGGACCGTTCTTCAGCTCCTCGGTGCTGCTCGTGCTCGTTCTCGGACTGCTCATCACCCGCAGGGTGCCGACCGAAACGGATGCCGCGCTCCTGCGCCCCACGCTCCCCGGCGCTACACCGGTTCGGTTCCGACAATGAGTGCCACCAGGCCTGCGATCGAACGAATCGGCTGGGTAGACACTGGGCGGGGAATCGCCATCCTGCTCGTCGCGCTGTTCCACTCGGCGAATTGGCTGCTCGGTGCCGGGTTCGACATACCCTACTGGCGAGAAATCAACGACGCCCTGTCGTCGATGCGTATGCCCTTGTTCTTCGTGCTGTCCGGACTGTTCGCTCCCAAGTGGCTGCTCAAGCCGTGGCGCGACCTGTGGACGGTCAAGGTGCGCCTGTACCTCTGGGTCTTCCTGCTCTGGGAGGTCGTCGGCTCGATCGTTTTCCTGCTCGGCCAGACCATGAAGGGCGAAGGTTTCGGCCTGCGTCAGGCCGTTCTGGGCCTCGTGGTGTCCCCGGTGCTGCCGCGGTTTGAACTCTGGTTCATCTGGGCGTTGTCGATCTTCTTCGTGGCGGCCAAACTCAGCCGGCGGGTAGATCCTCGGCTGCAACTCGCCATCTCCGGCGCCGTGTCGGTCGTGGCCCTCAGCGGACTCGAGACGGCCAACGTGGGCTGGTCCGGCTCGCTCAAGTACTACTTCTTTTTCCTCGCCGGCATCTACCTGCGAACCTGGATCATTCGCGTGGGCGAGGTCGACAACCGGCTGCTCATCGGTGCCGCCATGCTGGTGTGGATGGCCGTCACCGCCACCGTCACGCTGCTCGGCCTGCGCGACGTCTTCGGCCTGTATTTTCTGAACTGCCTGGTCGGTGTCGTCGGTGGCATCGCTTTCAGCCGTACCCTGCGCGGCGCGCACTGGTTCGGCGCGGTCTGGTTCGGCGCGGTCGGGCGCATCACCCTGCCAATTTACCTGGCGCACACGCCCATCGTCATCCTGATTTCCTTCGTCCTCTCCCTGCCGATCTTCTTTGCGGCGGTCGCCGTCATCGCGCCTGTTCTACCGCCTATCCTCGCGCTCACGGCCGTGCTGCTGGCCCTGGCACTCCACCGATTCGCCTCTCGCAGCGTTCTGCGTTATGCCTATGAGCCGCCGCCGTTCGTCACCGAGTTCGACCAGCGCCGCGGCCGCTCGGTTCGCCCCGTCCGGCCGGGTGAGGAACCGACATGACACGGACACCGGTGCCGACACCGGTGCCGACACCGGTGCCGACCCGTGAGGTCTGGATCGACGTCGCAAAGGGAATCGCGATCACCCTGGTCGTGCTCTATCACGCCATCATGTACCTCGACGAGGTCGGGTTAGCGGGCGCGCTCGCCCCGCTCAACCCGCTGTTCGACACGTTTCGCATGCCCCTGTTCTTCTTCATGTCGGGGATTCTGGCCGCGTCGGCCATCCGCTTGCCGTACTGGCGGTTGTTTCGCAAGCGGATGTCGCTGCTCCTGTATCTCTACATCGCCTGGGTCACCCTGCAGACGCTGTTTCTGCTCGCTCTGCCGCCGATCAGCCCGTCGGGAACGCCCAACGCCACCTGGGCCAGCCTCGTTACCCTGTTCGTGCGGCCCAGCTCCAACCTGTGGTTCATTTACGCCTTGCCGGTGTTTTTCACCCTGGCCTGGCTGCTGCGTCGGTGGCCGCCGCTGCTGCAGATCGCGCTCACCGCGGTCGTCGCGGTAATGTTCGGGGCCCAGCTGCTCCACACCGGCTCGCCCTGGGACAAAATGGGGAAGTACCTCGTGTTCTTCATCGCCGCGATCTATCTGGGGCCGATGGTACGTCGCCTCGTTCCCTTCGTGCGGTGGTGGCACGTTGCCCTGTTCTGCCTCGGCTACGCCGGCCTGGTCGTTGTCACCACGAAGTTGACACTCACCAGGGTTCCGTTCGTGCTGCTGGTGCTGAGCATATTCGCCGTCGTCGTCGGCATCACCGTTGCCGTGTTGCTCGCCCGTTTGCCGGCCTTCGATTTCGTGCGCTCGCTCGGCTCACGCACCCTGCCGATTTACCTCGTGCATACCCTTCCGATGACGGCACTCGCGGCCATTCTGGTCGCCTTCGACGTGCGGATTCCGCCCGCTATTGCGACCGTCCTGCCGCCACTGCTCTGCGCCGGTGCCATCATGCTCGCTCTGGCGCTGCACCGGCAGTTTCACGCGGTTCCGGGTGTCTTCACCGTGCCGGTCAAATCCTGGGCCAGCACCGCCCAGCGCGACGTGATCTCCCCGACACACACAGTTAATTTGACGTAAATTCATTTTTGGGTAACACTCAAATAACTATCGGTGACTCCCTGCGGTTGCCTCATTCGCATACCCGAACGTGCACCACCCGAAAAGATTTCATGACCGACCATATCTCACGTTCCCATCGCCGACCCCTCACCCTGACCCCGCCGCAGTCCCGTGGCGCTTCTCAACACGGTCCTGCCCTGCACCGTCTCGATCCGCCTCGTCCCGACCTCACCCGCCCAGATCTGCCCGGTGCCGTCCGTCTGGAGCGCAAGCGGGCCCGAACCACCGCGACCACACGAACCCCCACATTTGTGGCCGCCGCTACCCTTGCCCTCCTCATCCCGTTGGCCGGCCTGGCCGCTCCGGCCCAGGCCGCAACTGCCGGCATCGTTCGCAGTGCGACCGCGAGCGCCGGCACGACCGGAGTCCCCTCCGGTACGACCCTGAAGGTGCACAACGGCGACCTCAACATCACCAAGGCCGGTACCGTCATCAGCGGCCTGGACATTCGCGGCCTGGTCAAGATCAACGCGATCAACGTGACCATCAAAAACTCGATCATTCGCGGACGAAGCGTCAGCGCTCCCGCTGCGCTGGTCAACAACCTCGGTGGCCGCTCCGGTCTGAAGATCATCGACTCGGAGTTGTACCCGTCCAAGCCGTCCCCCGATATCAATGGCATCTACGGCTACAACTTCACGCTGACCCGCGTTGATATCCACGGCGTCATTGACGGTGTCCACGTGACCGGCAGCAACGTCACCATCGCGAATTCGTGGCTCCACGGCAACCTGCACTACACGAGCGACCCGAACCAGGGTGGAAAACCCAGCCATGATGATTCCATCCAGATCCAAAAGGGCAGCAACATCAAGGTGTACGGCAGCACGCTGAGCGGGTCCCATAACGCCGGGGTCCAGATCACCCAGGACACCGGTGATGTTTCGAACTTCTCCTTCACGAACAACTTCGCCGACGGCGGAGCGTGCACCATCAACGTGGCCCAGAAATCGTATGGTCCCATCTACGGCACCGTCATCACGGACAACAAGTTCGGCCGGAACACCCGGATTGCCAACTGCGCCGTTATCTCCCCCACCACGACCAAGATCAGCACGGCCCGCAACTACTACACACCTGACAGCAAGACGGTGTCAGTTCGCACCGGCTAGACCTCCCTGCCCCCGTGATTCGCGCGGTGCGCCTTGGACGGCGTGCCTCTGCGGCGCGACCCTCGGTGCCCCCGAATCGGGCTGGCACTTCGCGCTTCAGCGCGCGCTTCAAGGTATTCATAACCTTCCGTTTGACCCGCTCCTGGCGATACGGAATGCTGTACCCACGACCGGCGGCTCCCTTCAGCTGCCCCGCCCAACACGTCCCGAAACGTGTGCAGGACACGAAATTACGTACATGAAACTCAACCCGATTCAGACCGAAGGCTTATCCGCCCCCCAAAAAGCTCGGTCCCCGTTCCGTCGTGCGCGCACGACGGCAATCGCCGCTGTGGCGCTGGGACTTACCGGCGCATTCATTGGAATCGCTCCCGCCCAGGCCGCACAAGAGGCAGGGGAGAACTCCACGATCACGCCGTGGGGTGCAGAGCCCGCCGAGCCCCCCGTAGATGAAAGCACCCCGGGAACGGGCCTGACCCCGGCCCAATTGCGCTGGCTCCTGGCGCGGCTATTTCCGCCGGTGGCTCCCACACCGGAACCGATTGTGGCCCCCGCGCCTCGACCAGCGCCGGTACCGGCGCCTGCTCCCGTCCCGGCCCCGGCTCCCGCTCCGCTCCCCGCCCCGGTGCCGGTCCCAGCCCCCGTCCCCGTCCCCACGCCGCCCTCGACGGGAGGCACGCCGAACGCCGGCAATACTGGAGTGCCGGCCGGCACAACGTTGACGGTTCACAACGGTGACCTGACGATCACCCAAGCCGGAACCGTGATTGACGGCCTCGACATTCGTGGCATGGTCAAGATCCAAGCGCCCAATGTCACCATCAAGAACTCGATCGTGCGTGGGCGAGACCTCAGCGGTCCGATGGCCCTCATTGGCAATCTCGGCGGCTATGAAAATTTGCGCATCATTGACACCGAGCTGTTTCCCTCGAAACCGTCAGCCGACGTCCAAGGAATCTACGGCTATAACTTTGAGGCAACCCGCCTCAATATTCACGGTGTCATTGACGGTATTCACCTGACCGGCGGAAACGTCGCGATCACGGACTCGTGGGTGCATGACAATCTGCACTACGACCGAGACCCGAATCAGGGCGGAACGCCGAGCCACGATGATTCCATCCAGATTCAGGAAGGGGCAAACATTCGCATCGACGGCAATCGACTGACCGATGCGTGGAATGCCTCTGTGCAGGTCACCCAGGACCGTGGTGACGTGTCTAATCTCACCATCACGAACAACATCGCTGACGGTGGGGGATGCTCGATCAACCTTGCCGAGAAAGCGTACGGTCCCCTGCAAGGCGTGGTCATCAGCGACAACACCTTTGGCCGCAACACTCGGGTCGACGATTGCGCGGTGATAGCCCAGTCGTCGACGAAGGTGCAGATGGCGCGTAACTACTACACGCCCGACGACACCCTCGTGGTGGTGCACCCCGGGTAACCGGCCCGATCAGCACCAGTCCTGTTCAGTAAGTCAGCTCCATCACAAGGGCACAGGGGCGGATTCTCGTGCAGTGCACGAGAATCCGCCCCTCTCGTGGTGAAAGGACGAGCGGCAGGCTCTACGAGGTGCCCTCGATCGCCTGGGACTGCCAGCGGGAGGCGGCATCCGGTCGTGTCAGCGCGTTAAGCGCTCGGCGGAGCATCGTGCTCGAAGTGTTGACCGTGTACGGAAAATAGACGACGTCCACACCGACAGCGGCGAACTCACACTCGAGACGGGTGCCTCTCGGTGTGCCGCGCCAGTCGTCGCCCTTGAAGAACACGTCGAACCGCAGTTGGCGCCAGGTCTCCATTTTGTCTTCAACGACTTCGGCGACGGCCTCGTCGACGAAGGAGATGTGCCGCACGATCTCAAGGCGCTCGAACAGCGGGACCACGGGCGTGATGCCCTTCGTCAACTCGAGCATCTCATCGGAGACGACACCGGCAATCAAGTAATCGCACTGGCTCTTGGCGTGCTTGAGAATATTGAGGTGCCCCACGTGAAAGAGGTCAAACCCGCCGGCGGCGTACCCGATGCGGAGGGGGCTAACCCCGTCGGTGCCGGAATGGGAGACAGGCTGTTCTGTGGCCATCGGGTGCTCGGATTTCTCTCAGGCTGCCCCGCGAGCGCGGCAGAATTCGGGGAGGAGAGGGTAGGGGAGGTAATGAGGAATCCTAACGTCTATCCGGCGCCGTGACTAGGAGTGCAGGGAAGCGTGTTCGACTGCGGCCGAATCCATCGCGTCAACTTCGCCGCCACGGGTTGGGGGAAAATAGAATCTGAGTATAATTCCACAACTGCGGGGCTGTTCGAGGCCAGCGATCAAGAGATGAGGCCGTTATATGTTGTGGCGATTCCGTTCTCCCGTGACAGCCGTTGTTGCTGCGGCAGTACTTGCCGGTGCGATATTTACCGGGACGGGAGCGGCCCAGGCCGACACGTCGCCCCCCAGTTCTTCCACTCCCACGACCGTTGCAGCGGATGCCCTGCCCACAGCTCAAATCAACGGGGTGGTGTGGTCGCAAGTAATCGTTGGAAACACCGTCTACGTCGGGGGCGAATTCACGAGGGCTCGTCCGGCTGGGGCATCCGCCGGTACCAGCGAAGTGTCACGCAACAACCTCATGGCCTACAACCTGTCGACCGGGGTGATGACGTCGTTCAACCCCAGCCTGAACGGTGTCGTGCGGGCGATCACCGCGTCTCCCGACGGATCGCGGATCTACGTCGGTGGCGGTTTCAGCACCGTGGGCGGCGTCGCGCGCACTCGGCTCGCTGCGTTCAGCACGGTGACCGGGGCGCTTCTGCCCGACTGGAAGCCGACGGCGAACGGCACGGTGCGGGCCCTGGGGGCCTACGGAAGCACGGTGTACGCCGGCGGAAGCTTTACTTCGGTTAGCGGGCAGAGTCGCCAGAGGGCGGCCTCGTTCCACAGCTCCACCGGTGCGGTGGAAACCTGGAAGGGCACCATTCCCAACGGCGCCGTCAATGCGCTGACGATCTCACCGAACGGTGACCGCGTCGTCATCGGCGGTTCGTTCACTTCCTACAACGGTGGCACCACCCCCGGCTACGGGATGGCCGCCACGAACTCGAGCACCGGTGCCGCCATGACCTGGAACATCGGCAAGCTGATCAAGAACGCCGGTACAAACGGTGCAATCCTGTCGCTCACGTCTGATGTCGACGGCGTGTACGGTACCGGCTACGACTTCGGCTCCGGTGCCATGTTCGAGGGGACCTTCCGGGCGAGTTGGAGCAGCGGCAACACCGTCTGGATCGAAGACTGCCACGGCGACACCTATTCGGCAGTACCGGTCGGCAACGTCGTCTACACCACCGCCCACGCCCACTTCTGCGGCAATATCGGAGGGTTCCCGGAGACGAACCCGCGCAGTTATCACCGCACATTGACCTTCAGCAAGGCCGCCACCTGCACGATCGGTCGAAACGTGACCGGCGGCAGCTACTTCAACTTTGAAGGTCGGCCCTGCCCCACGCTGTTGGCGTTCTATCCAGACATCAACACGGGCACCTACACCGGTCAGGGTCAGGGGCCGTGGAACGTCGCAGCCAACTCCCAGTACGTGCTCTACGGGGGCGAGTTCACCATCGTGAACAACAAGCGGCAGCAGGGACTCACCCGCTTCGCCGTGTCGTCCATCGCGCCCGATAAGGAGGGTCCCAAGGCCACGGGCACCAGTTTTCAGCCCACGCTCAGTACCCCGAGCGCCAATTCCGTGAAGGTCACCTGGAAGTCCAATTACGACCGCGATAACGAGCAGCTCACCTACCAGGTATTGCGCAATGGTGTCGTCGTGCGCATGCAAACCGGGCTGTCGACTGACTGGAAGCGGCCAACCATCAGCTGGACCGACACCGGACGATCGGGAGGCACGACGTACACCTATCAGGTGCGGGCAACTGATCCGTTCGGTAATACGGTGACCGGTTCGTCGGCGAGCATTAGAGCGACCGGCGCGGCGAACAAGGAGGCTGCAGACGAGACCATTACGCCGAATGCCCCGGCAGAGGCCCCCGACGCACCGTTGACGCCGGATATTGTCCCGGTGCCGGAGACGGTGCCAGCCCCGGAGGTCGTGCCAGGCCCGGAGGTGGTGCCGGTGCCGGAGGTGAATCCGGATCCGGGCCTCAAGCCCTTGCCGGATGACGTGCCGGCGCCGATCCCTGAGGTGCCAGCCGCCTAGGTGGGGCGGCGCTCGCGCCGATCGGCCGTGCACTGCACAAATCTGAGGGAACCGCCCGTCAGCCGGGCGGTTCCCTCAGACTTGCTGACGCCTGTGCTAGCTGCGCGCGATGACCTGGGCGATGAGGGTGCGGCGGCGATCCTGGGAGAACAGCGGGTTTACCTGGGCTGGCTCTGGCAGGGGGGCGCGTGCCTTGAGCGCCACGGCCAGACGGACCAGGGCTGCCGTGATGTCGTGGTCGGGGTGATCGGTGCGGGGCACTCCGAGGCCTCCGACGACCGGAAGGACTTCTCCCGCGCCGCCGTCCGCGAAGCCGACCGACCGGACGCCGACCCGCCAGGCTTCGATCGGCACCAGGCCGAACGGTTCCGGTGTTGACGGAAAACACGCCACGGCATCAATCTCCTTGGCGATCGCCGCCACCGAGGCCGCTTCACCGCGGTACTCGATGCGGGGGTCGCTGCGCACCAGCGCCTGCACGGCCTGCAAGGCCTCGTCCTGACCGGGGTAGGGTGCGCCGAAGAGGAGAAGCCGCCACCCGGCTCCGGACAGCGCCGACGATTGGAAGGCCGTGGCGACCTCCAGGTGCCCCTTGTGTCCGTTGACCCGCCCGACGACGGCCAGCGTGAGCGGATCATGCACGGACCGGTCAGGCACCGCCTCGACAGCCCGGAACACCGGCGACGTCACCGTCAGTCGATCCCGGCCAACGCCCTGGTCGTGCAACCAGGCGGCTGTGGCTTCACTGCACGCGCACACCGGAAAGGCGCCGGAGGCCAGCAATGTTCGAACGAGAAGACCGCCGACACGGCCGAGCAAGAGCTCGTGCACGGAGACGTAGAACCGCCGGCGTCGCAGCCGCAGCACGGGAATATACGCGCTCAGGGCCAGCGTCCACAGCACCACGACGTCGGCACGGGCCACGTCGTGGCGCAGGGTGAGCGGGTGCAGCAGATCGGTCAACTTGCTGCGCCGCAACACCACCAAGGACGGATCAATGACGACCGACACCGCGGCACCGAATGGGGCCAGGTCGGTGGCCAACGGGCCGGCGTGAGGAACCACGACCAGCACCTCGTGCCCGAGGCTCACCAGACACTCCACTTCCTGACAGAGCACCTTGGAGGCGCCGTAGGCATCATTACTGCCGTGCAGAATGGCAATCTTCATGTCTCGGGCCTCGTTGGTCTCATGGTCGTTGAATGCCGGGCGGTTTCGGTTTTCCACACACTGTACAGGGTGAGCGGATGCCCCCATACGGGGTTCACCTGCCCCCTAGGAATGAGGGTGAACTCCGTGTATTAATGGCTGCACCACTTTTAGAGCTGCGCCATTTTTCCTGAACCACGAACCTGCCCCGATCGCGACCAGCCGAGCAACCTGGAGTTCCAACATGTCAGTGCGCCACCCCGCCCCGGACAACACCGGCCCAGCCTCGGGCCCGGGGTCGACCACTCGGCGGCGCGTCTGGTGGATCATCGCATCCGCTGCACTCGCCGTGCTCGTTGTCGTTCTCGTCGTTGCCGGGGTCGCGTCCTCCAACGGGACCGCCCCGGACGCGGCGGGAATCAGTGCGAGTTCCACGCCGAGCCCGCGGGCAACCGCGACGATGCCCTCGACGCCGAGCGCGGTGCCCTCGCCTCCTCCGACCGCCATTACGCCCCCGACTGAGGCTGCTCCGGCGCCGACCGAAGCCGCGGGGGAACTGGTTCCGCCCGCCGCGCAGGCTCCAGTGCCGCTCACCGAACCCGCCGCGGCCGTGCCCGGCGTGGTTTTCGGCGTCGGTGCGGTCGAAGCGGTCCACGGGGTTGCACGCGGACCAGGCGAGGTGGGTGGACCATCCCTGCGCTTCACCGTGACGGTGCGCAACGAAACGTCCGACACCGTTTCTCTGGCGTCGACGGTCGTCAACCTGTTTTTTGGCCCCGACCAGAGCCCCGCCACCGAGCTGACGTCTTCGGGCGGTGCGCCGTTCCCCGCATCGGTAGCGCCGGGCGCTACCCAGCAGGGAGTCTTCGTTTTCGCCGTGCCGTCTGACCAGCGCGACCAGGTGCGCATCGCCGTGGATTACTCGGTCGGTGTGCCGATCGTGCTGTTCGAGGGCGCTGCACCGCGCTGACCCGGGCCAGCCGAAAGCGGCCAGGACGTTGTGCCCCGGATAGGGGGCATCCATCAGTGAAAGATTCTCACTATACTCCGATGAATGCGGTGGCTACCCGACGCCCCTGCGCCTCGTTTCGAGTAAGGAATCTTCGTGCGACTTCTCCCTGCGTCTCGCCTGCACGTCACCCCACCCACGGTCCCGTTGTTTGAGCCGACCCGATCGCGTGCTGATCGGCCGCTGCGTGCAGGCTGGCTCAGCCTGCTGACCATCGTGGCCGTACTCGCCGGGGTTCTGACGGCACCGTTCGCCGCGCAGGCTGACACGGCTCCAGTGGATGCCGGCACTCCCGTGACCTTCGCGGCTGACGCGCTGCCCACGGCCCAGATCAATGGCGTCGTCTGGTCCCAGGTCATCGTGGGCAACACCGTCTACGCCGGCGGCGAGTTCACCAGGGCCAGGCCGGCCGGCTCGGCCGCGGGAGTCAACGAGGTTGTGCGCAACAACCTGCTCGCTTACAACCTGACAACCGGTGTGCTGGTCGCGAGCTTCAATCCTGACCTCAACGGTGCCGTTCGGTCGCTCGTGGCTTCCGCTGACGGTACCCGGCTGTATGCCGGAGGCTTCTTCACCACCGTCGGCGGGGTGGCCCGATACCGCCTGGCCGCGTTCGACACCGCTAATGGGTCGCTTGTTTCCTCCTGGGCGCCAACCGTGAACGCCTCGGTGAAAGCACTGGCCATCTTCGCTGACACCGTCTACGTGGGCGGTGTGTTCACCTCGGCGAGCGGGGCTGCCCGCAATCAAATGGCCGCGTTCGCCGCCTCCAACGGTGCCATTCGCGACTGGACCGGCACCCCGGCCGGCGGGTCGGTCAACGCATTGGCGGTCTCGCCGGACGGTGGGAAGGTCCTCATCGGTGGCTCGTTCACCTCCTATAACGGTAGCGACGCTCCCGGCTATGGAATGGCGGCGACGGACTCGGTCACCGGTGCGTCGCTGCCCTGGGCCGTGAACACTGTGGTTCGAAATGGTGGCATCAACGGGGGCATCACCAGCTTGAGCTCCTCGGCCGACGGTGCATTCGGCACCGGCTACGACTATGGCAGCGGGGCGAACTTCGAGGGCACTTTCCGAGCCAACTGGAGCGATGGTTCGCTCATCTGGCTGGAAGACTGCCACGGAGACACCTACTCCGTCGTTCCGATCGCCGGCGCCGTCTACACGACGGGTCACCCGCACTACTGCGGCAATCTTGGCAACCTCGGCGGCCCGGTCGAGACCAGCCCACGTTCCTACCACCGCACCCTGACGTTCTCGATGGCGGCCACGAGCACGCTCACCCCGAATGCGGTCGGCGGCTACGCCAGCTTCACGGGAAAGCCGAGCCCGAGTCTGTTGACGTTCTATCCGGAGATCAATTCCGGAAAGTTCACCGGCCAGGGCCAGGGGCCGTGGAACGTCGCGGCCAACAGCCAGTATCTGCTCTACGGCGGCGAGTTCACCAACGTCAACAACAAGGGCCAGCAAGGCCTGGTGCGCTTCGCGAACAAGGCGATCGCCCCCAATAAAGAAGGCCCGCGCGTGGCGAACGCGGCCTTCGCCGCATCCGCTTTCGTGCCCACCGTCGACTCGTTGTCGGCCGGCACCGCCCGCATCGGCTGGAAGGCAGCCTTCGACCGGGACAACGAACAGCTCACTTACGAGGTGCTGCGCGATGGTGTCTCCGTGGGCACGGTGAAGGGCCTCTCGACCGACTTTTTTCGACCGGCCATGGGTTTCACCGACAGCGGACTGACGCCGGGCCAGACCTATGCCTACCGCGTACGGGTGCAGGACTCCTTCGGCAATGTCAAAACCGGCAATCCCACCAGCGTGACCGTCTCCGGTTCCGGCGAGTACAACGCCTATGCCAGGACCGTACAGAGCGACTCACCCTCGTCGTACTGGCCGCTCGGCGAAGCCACCGGCACGACAGCCTATGACTGGGCTGCCGCATCCAACGAAACCACCGGAACCGGAGTCACGCGAGACGTCGCCGGCGCGCTCGCCGGTGATTCGGGAACGGCCTCGCGATTCAGCGGCACTTCCGCCGGAACCGCCGCCTCATCAGCCTTTGAAACCCCGCGGGGCGCCTTCACCGTCGAAGCCTGGGTGAAGACCACCACGACCCGTGGCGGAAAGATCATCGGACTGGGAAGCGCGGCGAGCGGTGCCTCCACGGCCTACGACCGCCAGATCTACATGGACAACGCCGGCCGCCTCTGGTTCGGTGTGAAGCCCGGAATTCTCCGCACCGTGAACACGACCGCGTCGTACAACAACGGCCAGTGGCACCATATCGTGGCGTCGGTCGGCGCTGCAGGCATGTCGCTGTATGTCGATGGTGCGCTCGTGGCCCAGCGCACCGACACGACGTCGGCGGCACCGATCCAGGGCTACTGGCGCATCGGGGGCGATAATCTCAGCGGGTGGACCAGCCGACCGGCGAGTGATTACATTGCCGCCGACATCGACGAGGTAGCCGTCTACAACACGGCACTCAGCCCCAGCGCCATCGCCCGGCACAATTCGGTCGGCCGATCCGGGCCCCCGGCCAACGTGGCGCCGACGGCCTCGTTCAGCAGTGCGATCGCCAATCGTGACCTGAGCGTTGACGCCAGCGGATCCACCGATTCCGACGGCACCATCACGAGTTATGCCTGGAACTTCGGCGATGACAGCACCGCGACCGGGGCCACCGCAACACACTCCTACGCGGCAGCCGGCAGCTACCCGGTCACCCTCACGGTCACCGACAACTCGGGAGCCAGTACGGTCACAACCCGAACGGTCCAGGCTTCCGACCCGGCAGCCAACGTCGCGCCGACGGCAGCGTTCAGCTACCAGACCCCACCGCTCGCACTAACGACGGATGCCACCGCCTCCGCCGACAGCGACGGCACCGTCACCGGGTACAGCTGGGACTTCGGCGACGGGAGCACCGGCACCGGCGTGACCGCCACCCACAACTACGCGACCGCCGGCAGCTACGACGTGACCCTCACGGTGACCGACAACTCCGCCGCGACCGGGCAGATCATGCAAACGGTCGTGGTTCCGGACGTGGATCCGAACACCCCGCTCGCTACCGACGCGTTCACCCGCACGGTGGCGACCGGGCTGGGCACCGCCGACACCGGGGGAGCCTGGACCACCACCGGGACGGCATCGAACTATTCAGTGAGCGGCGGTGTCGGCCGACTCAAGGCCTCGGCCGGCGCCACCGTCAACGCCTATCTCTCCGGCGTCTCCCTGATCGACACCGACATGCTCGCCACCACGACCCTTCAACAGGATGCGACCGGATCAGGTGCGTACACCTCGCTGATCGGTCGCCGGGTCGGCACCGACGACTACCGGGTACGCATGAAGAATTTGTCGACCGGTGTGGTGCAGCTGCAGCTCATGCGCGGTGCCACGAGCCTGAAAGCGCAGAATATCGCCGGCCTGACCTATACAACCGGCAGCGCGATGCAACTCCGCCTGCAGGTCACCGGGTCGGCACCGACCACCATTCGCGCCAAGATCTGGGCCCTCGGCACTCCGGAACCGGCGGCGTGGCAGACGACGGCGACGGACTCCACCGCCGCCCTGCAGACAGCCGGTGCCGTCGGCCTGGCGTTCTATCTGGGGTCGACCGCCACTGTGACACCCGTCACCGCCACCTTTGACGATCTGATCGTGAAGCGAGCCAATTGATCCTGGCCTCAGCCACGAGCCGATCCCTTCCTTCCCGCACCTGCACCGTCCGCACCGCTACAGAGGGGCTGGTCATGTCCAACCGAGCCACAAGTGACCCGCGCGTTGTGATTGCCGTGCTGACCTTTCGTCGCCCGGCCGACCTCGAGGAGCTCCTGCCCGAGCTGCTCGACCAGGCTGGCATGGTGCACGCGCCGGTCGAGATCGTCGTCGTCGATAATGATCCCGACGCCGGAGCGCGTGCCCTGGTGACCGAAACCAGCTGGTCGGAGGCGGGGCAACCGGCGTCCAGCCGACAGACCCCCGTGCGCTACGTGCACGAACCGACCCCGGGCATCGCTTCGGCGCGAAACCGTGCCCTGCAAGAAGGCCAGGGCGCCGACCTGCTCATCTTCATCGACGACGACGAACGGCCCAGCAATCACTGGCTGGTGCAACTGCTCGACACCTACTCCACGTACCGACCCGCGGCCGTCGTCGGGCCGGTGCTCTCGCAATACGACATCGAACCCGAGCAGTGGATTCGGGCCGGCGGCTTCTTCGAGCGCCGCCGGTTCACCACCGGGACGCCCGTGTCCCTCGCCGCCACGAACAATCTGCTGCTCGACCTCGCCCAGGTTCGCCGCCTAGAACTCAGCTTTGACGAACGATTCGGGCTCTCCGGCGGGTCGGACTCGCTGTTCACCCGGCAGCTGCACCAGCGCGGCGGGCAGATGATCTGGTGCGATGAAGCCATCGTCATCGATATTGTGCCGGCGGACCGCCTCACCAGAGAATGGGTGCTGCAACGGGCGTTTCGCATGGGTAACACCTGGAGCCGGATCAACCTCGACGAGACCGAGAACGGCAAACGCGTTCTGGTGCGCATGAACCTGCAGGCGCGCGGCGCCGCACGGGTCTGCGGCGGGATCATGCGCTACCTCGCCGGATCGCTCGTCGGGCAGGTGCCGTTGCGTGCCCGCGGCCTGCGCACCGCAGCCCGCGGCGCTGGGATGCTGGCCGGTTCGGTGGGCTCGGTGTACCACGAGTACAAGCGTGGATAGCAGGCGCATTCCCACCGATCGGGCGCGGCTCTACCGCACGCTGCGCAGCGCCCACCTCGAACGAGCGCATGAGCTGCCGCCGGCGGCCATTCTGTTCCGTATTAAGAGGTATGACTTTCACGAAGAGCTCACCAGGGGGCTCGTCGTCGTGCAGGCTCACCCGGTGCGCGCTGCGTGGTTGTTGGCCCGTTCCCCGGTCACGACCCTCGAAATAGGCGAACCACTCATGCTCTCCAGCGTGTGGGCCAGCGCGCTGGCGATCGGCGCACTTCGATTGCGGACGCTGCTCGGTGGTCGCCGATCGACCATAGTGAGCTACGCCCTGGAGAACGCCGACCCGTTCGAACGCCCACTCCGTGCACGCCCGCGACTACGCCGCGGCATCAACGGTGTGGCGGCCCGTTTCGTCTGGCAGCAGACCGACCGTGTCGTCTTCGGAACGGATGCTGCCCGTGTCACCTACCGTAAGGCCCTGCCCGAACCCGCCCGGGATTTCGTCTCAGCCGTTATCCCGGCGCTGCCGGCACCGTGCCCCTGCACCGCTCCTGAAGGCTTGGATGCGCACCGGGTGGTCTTTCTTGGGGCGTTCGTGCCGCGCAAGGGGCTGCCGAACATTTTGGCGGCCTGGCCGCTGGTGACCGCAGTGCTGCCCCAGGCCCGGCTCACCCTCATCGGCAAGGGTGCGCTGGAGAACCAAGCGCGGCAGGCCGCAGCCCTGGACCCGACCATCGACCTGGTTGTCGACCCGCCGCGCAGTGAAATTCACCGGCAGCTACGACGCGCCCGTGTGCTGGCCCTGCCCAGCCAGCCGACCCCCACGTGGCGCGAACAGGTCGGATTGCCGATCGTCGAGGGCCTCGCGCACGGCTGCGCGATTGTGACCACGACCGAAACCGGACTTGCGACCTGGCTCGAGGAGCACGGTCACGACCTGGTTCTTCCTGGCTGCACTGAGCAGCAGCTAGCGGATGCCGTGGTACACGCTCTGCAGGCCCCCCGCCCTCCGGCCGACGATCTGCCGCCCATCGACGGGCGGCTCGCCGCCGACGCCTGGCTGTTCGCTGGCGCCTGAGCTCGGTAGGTCCCAACGACGACCGCCCAACGCTGACGAGTGCCGCACCGTGCGCGGTCAGCGCGATCGAACGGCCTGCACGGCTCGGCCATACGCTTCGACGTGGTCGGAGGCGCCGACAGCCCACCGGCGGTCAGTGAGATCGGGGGTGAGCCTGCTGCGCGGCCGCCGGGTCTGCGCGAGTGCGTCGGCCAAAATCTGGGCCGAAAGTGGCCCGTCATAGGTGAGTACCCAATCGCGACCGACCTCGTCGGCTAGGGCCGTCGTTACCGCGTTCGCCGGCACCAATACCGGACGGTCAAGCGAGAGGGCCAGGAGGGCTGCGCCCGAATTGTGCATCTCGGAATACGGCAACACAACCAGTTCGGCATCGCTGATGGCGTCGGCCAGCTCGGCATCGCTCGCGTGGCGCAGTACGAATTCGATGCGGCGGTCACCGGCCGCCGCACGTTGCAGCCGTTGAGCAAGCTCGCTCGATTGGGGAGCCCCCACGATGCGCAGCGACGATGCGGTACCGTCGTTGAACTCGCGGTAAGAATCGACGAGGCCGTCGACCCCCTTATAGGCACGGATGAGCCCGAAGTACAGCAGTCGGCCCGGCACTAGCGCCCCGGACGTGTGATTCGAGTACCAGTCCCGGTAATCGCCGTGCGGGATGGTGCGCTCGAGCGCGCCCGGTGGCACCGGGGTGAACGGGTTGAGCCGAATCCACAGTGTGGTGCGTTGATCGAACGCTTGCAGCAACCGTTGATCACGCCGCGGCGCGGCTTCGTGGCTGCGCACGTTGTGCAGCGTACGCACCACCGCGGTGCGCCGCCGCCGCAGCCGCGCCAGGAGCAGGCGGAACAGCATCCGTCTGGCGAGCGCCCGCCCTGGTGTGCGCCCCTGCAACAGAATCTCGGGCCAGTGCACGTGGAACACGTCGTACCGGCTGGTGAGCGCTCGGCGCCAGGTGAAGCCGAACACCTCGACGTTCGGGGTGAGCGACCGGCTCAACTGCAGCAGGTAAGGATTCGTCGTGGCACGACCCTCCGGAAACGACTGGAGGACCCGCACTACGACGACCGCGTCGATTCCGGCGAGCGGGAACTGCGGCGACCGGTCTCATCAAAGGTGGTGCGCGGCGCCCGGGTTGCCGTGACCCGGTTGGTCGTTCCCGGTGTGAGCGGGGCGGCACCGGTCACCGGAGCGAGCGGTCCGTAATACACCTCGGCTCGGCGTTCCCGCACCTGGTTGAGCACGATGCCCAGGATGCGGGCGTTGACCGCTTCGAGCGACTCCAGGGTGGTGGTCAGTTGTTGACGGGTGGTCGACTTGTAGCGGGCGACGACGATAGCACCGTCGGTGAGGTGCGACAGTCCGAGGGCATCGGTAGCCGGCAACAGCGGCGGGGAATCAACGACGATGAAGTCGTAGTCCTGCAGCAGGCGCTGCAT
Source organism: Cryobacterium glaciale (assembly GCF_004402535.1). Taxonomy (GTDB): domain Bacteria; phylum Actinomycetota; class Actinomycetes; order Actinomycetales; family Microbacteriaceae; genus Cryobacterium; species Cryobacterium glaciale. The sequence continues at coordinate 42,094 of NZ_SOEY01000007.1, forward strand.
GAGGGTCTTCATCGCGTCCGAACCGAGCAGCTGCCCGGGGTTGGGCGGCACGGCACCGGACGGCAGCACGTCGAGCCCGTCCGACCAGCGCACAATAGCATCGTCGGGATCGACGTCTCCGAGCAGCACGGTGGTGAGACCCACGTCGCCTTCGAGGTCGCACAGCTCGGCGATCGATGGGCGCCGCAGGTCGGCATCGATCAGGAGTACTCGGGAGGACCGTTCCGCCATGGCGAGGGCGAGGTTGATCGCGGTCGTCGATTTACCGTCGCGGGTGACCGCCGACGTGACCACGGCGCTGCGCGGAGGGCTGTCAACGTCGATGAATTCCAGGTTGGCCCGCACTCGGCGATACGACTCGGCCATCGCGCTGTGCGGCATGACCCGCATGACCAGGCCGGCCGGATCGGTGCGCTTCTTACGACCGACCTTGCCGAGCAGGGGATCAGAGGACACGCGATCGAGATCCTTCTCCGTGCTCACCCGAGTGTCGAACACCTCGCGGGCGAGAGCGTAGAGCACGCCGAGAGCGAGCCCCAGCAACAACCCGGTGAGAACGATGAGCTGCGTGTTGGGTGCAAACGGGCTGCCGGGGAGCTGCGCGGGAGACACCGTCTTGACGGTGATTGACGGCAGGTTGTCCGGCCCCTTGGGCGCCAGGTTTTCCACCGCCGTCGCGAGCGAATCGGAGACGGCGTCAGCGAGGTCGACGGCCTGCGCCGCCGATCGACTGGTGACGGTGATGTTGATGAACACCGTGTTGAGGGGGGTGACCGCGGACACGCGGGACGCGAGGGCCTGGGTGGAGATGTCCAATCCGAGCTGGTTGATCACCGGGCCCAGCACCGTCGGCGTCGTGGCGAGTTGGGCATAAGACTCCACCAGGTTCTGCGTGAACGTCGATGTTTGCAGAAGCTCACTGGTGGTTTCACCCCGGTCGCTCGTGACGAAGACGCTGTTCGTGGCCTGGTATTGAGCGGGGAGGCTGGCCGCGTAGCCCCACGCTACAGCGCCGCCGAGGAGGCCCACGATGATGATGAGCAGCCACCGTCTTGTGATGGTCCTCAGGTAGTCGATTGGTTCCACAGCATTCTCCGTCCGGTTGCGCCTACACTACAATCAAGCTGACCAAAACTCACCTCGGAACCCAAGAGGGAGTATCCCCAGAAGGGGTCACACGGCAGGCTCAGGATAGCGACGAGCGGATGCCCGATCAGGGTCGGGCGACTTCGACACGACCCAGCGCGGTCATGTCCCGAAACCATTTGCCCAGTGCCAGCGCGAGATAGGCCGCATTGGCGACGAAGAGCAGGCCGTACAGGCCGAGAAAGGCCAGTGGAGCGCCGAGCAGTACGAAGGCCAGGCAGAGGACCCCGTAGTCGGTGGGCACGCCGAGAAGGGACCGCAATACGGTGCGGGGAGCGGTGGAGAGCGGAGCGGCCTCCGCGTGTTTGGCCTTGAGCAGGTCGTTGAGAATCATGGCAAAGAAGGACACGGCGGCCACGGCAGTGAACCCGATCGGCACGAGCAACCAGGCCGAACTCGTGAGCGGAAAATGCGTGAACATGGTGATGAGCACCGCGAGGTGCAGGGTCGAGATCTTGATCGAGTCAACGACATGGTCGAGCCATTCACCCGAGGGTGAGCCGCCGCCGCGCAGTCGAGCGACCTGGCCGTCGGCCGAGTCGAAGGCATATCCAGTGGCGAGGAGCAGCCACACGACGATCCCGAGCCACCAGCTCGGCTCTCCGATAGCGAGCAGGCCGATGGCGCAGAAGGTGAAGCCGGCGCTGATCGCGGTGACGTTGTTGGGGGTGAGGCCCAAACGATAGGCACCCGCCGCGAGGTAACGACCGACCCGGCGATTGACGTAGACCGAATAGGGCGGAGCCCCGCGGGCCGCCGTCTTCTGTGCTGACGACAACCGGCGCACGGTGTCGAAGTATGTTTCGGTCGAACGGATTGCCTGGGCCGAAGTGCTGGTCATAGTGTGATCCCCCTGGACGGTGCCGTGGACGGTTGCTGATTCATGCTGTCGGGAAGGCTCCAGGTCGACTCTCCAGCGCGCCCGCTGCTTTGGCGGTGGGTGCTGTAGCCGACGGCCACGCGCCGGGCGAGTTGTTCGTAGCTGGCCGTGACGTTGTCCCAGTTGTAAAGTTCCTCGGCGCGTCGTTGCAGCGCCGCGGCAACCTCGGCGACGCGCTCGGGACTCTGTTCGGCGTCTTCAAGCAGGGCGCTCAGGGATTCCGGCCGGGAGAAGTAGGCGCCGTCGGCACCGAGGACCTCACGATTGAAGACGACATCCCACGCGATGACCTTGGTTCCGGCACCCATCGCCCGCAGCAGCGACGGGTTCGTACCGCCGACCGAATGACCATGCAGGTAGGTGCTGGCATGCGTGTAGAGCTGGTCGAGCTGGTCCTGGTCCCAGACGCTGCCGAGCATGCGAATGCGGGAATCGGATGCGGCAAGGTCGCTGATGCGGGTGATGTGGTCGGCCGCGTACGGCGCGGAGCCGACGACGACGAGCGGCAGCCGGGCACCGCTCGCCCGATAACCCTCCACGATGACGTCGACGTGGTTCTCTGGTTCGAAGCGGGCGACGACCAGATGATATCCGCCGGGTCGGAGTCCGAGTGCGGAGAGCCGATTGGTCGGGGTGTCCTGCAGGATTCGGGTGCCGTAGGAGATCAGCTCGGTCGGAATGGAAAATTCGTCCCGGTAGTAGTCGACGATGCCCTGCGCGTCGGCGATGAGGGCATCCGCTTCACGCACGGAGACTTCTTCGGCCCAGCGGTAGTAGCGCCGTCCGGCGCCGCCCCATTTGTCGCGCTTCCACTCGAGGCCGTCGACATGCACGACGCTGGGAATTCCGCGCAGGCGTAGCCACGGCACGAAGGGCGCGTTGGCAGCGTTGAACACGAACGCGACATCGGCCGGACGGTGCAGGGTTGCGTGCAACACCGACAGCCCGGTGTGGCTCAGCGTCTCCAGGATCTTATGGCGAAGTGCGGGCAGTTCGACGAGCTTCATGCCGAGGTATTCTTTCGGCACCGGCTGTGCCGTGCGGCGACAATAGACGGTGACGTCGTGCCCACGGTCGACGAGGCGGCGCCCGATCTCCTCGACGGCGGTTTCAAAGCCGCCGTAGGCTGCGGGCACTCCGCGGGTACCGATCATTGCGATGCTCAGACGTCGGTGGCTGGTTGGCGCAGTGTGTTCGGTCCCCGCGGTCATGTCAATATGCCCCTACTGGTTGAATGACGGTCTTGAAGGTGCGCCAGATGATCATCAGGTCGCCGGTGAGGGACCAGTTCTCGACGTAGTACAGGTCGAGTCGTACGCTGTCTTCCCAGCTGAGGTTCGACCGTCCGTTGACCTGCCACATGCCGGTCAGGCCGGGCTTGATGTACAGGCGGCGGTGAACATGGGTTTCGTAGACCTGGACTTCTTCGGGCAGTGGCGGGCGTGGTCCGACCAGGCTCATCTCGCCGACGAAGATGTTCCACAGCTGGGGCAGCTCGTCGAGCGAGTACTTGCGGAGCACACGGCCGATCTTGGTGATCCGAGGGTCGTTGTGAATCTTGAACAGCACCCCGGAGGCTTCGTTCTGATCGAGCAGGCCGGCCAGATCGTCTTCTGCGGTCTGCACCATGGAGCGGAATTTGATCATTCGAAAGGTTTGTCCGTTGCGGCCGCAGCGTTCCTGCCGGAACAATACGGGGCCGGGGCTGTCCAGCTTGATGAGGACGGCAATCACCGCGAGCACGGGCAGCAGGAACAACATTGCCCAGGCCGTCGTGACGATGTCCAGAGTGCGTTTGAGGGCATGGCGCCCCCCCTCAAACCGGGGAATTTCGACGTGGATCAGCGGGAGGCCGTCAACCGGGCGAAAGTGGATGCGGGGACCAGCGACATCCGTCAGCCGACTCGAGAGAACCAGCTCTGCTGACGTTCCTTCGAGGTCCCAGCCGAGGTTGCGGATGTAGGAACTGCCGCCGCTGGGCTGACCGGCCACGATGACCGTGTCGACGCCCATGGCGGCTGCCGCCGCGGCGACATGTTCGAAATCGGACACGATCGGCACCGTGCGCTCGCCGGCCGAGATTTCGTCACCGATGCCGTCTTCCAGGGCGGCGCCGACTATGTAATAGGCAGCGCCGGATTTGTTGTCGATCTGGCTGACGACATATTCGACATCGTCGCGGTTCCCCACGACGATCACGCGAGAAAGGTAATGGCCGAACTTGCGCTGGTGCAGTAGCCATTTGCGCCACAGCCACCGTTCCAGAACCAGCGCGACAATGCCAAGGGGGAGTGCCAGAACGAAGTACAGCCGGGCGATGTCGATGTTGAAGATCAGAAAGATGATGGCGAGCATGCCGAAGGTCACAGCGCTGGCGTTGATGACCTGCTTGTATTCACTCGCCCCGACGCCGATGACGCGGGAATCCCTGGTGTGGAAGAGTTCGAGGGTCACGAGCCAGGTCGCCACGATGAGCAGCGACACGAGCCAGTAGTTGGCGCTGAACGATCCCGGTACGGCCGGTATGCCGTCAACGCCAAACCGAAACACCAGGGCTACGCCGACAGCGAGAACGATGACGGCGACATCTGTCAGTCGCAGCTTGGTGCGGTATCGCCGCGCCCAGATCAGCCCGGAGGAGGGGGTGTCAACGGCGATATCGGTGTGCGCCGGCACTGACTGGTCGACGAGCCGCAGTTTCGGGGTGCGGCCAAGCGGCAGGGACCGGGCATAGGACGCGGGCGAATCTGATTCACTCATGCGTCGTTCCTCCTGCGGTCGAGCGTGAAAGCGGTGCCAGGGGCGGCCGGTTCAGTGAGGCGGACCGCGGGCTTGCGGGGGTGGTTCGGCGAGTTGGAGTAAATGTCACTTTTTCATTCCCTGCAGTCGGGTTTACAGGAACAGGTGGTCGTAGTGACAAGGTGACGGTGCTGGCACTTGTCGTTTGATGGAGCGCGGCGTAGGAACATGATTCTTTCTCAGCAACTTACTGGCAGAGACTACCCCGATTCAAGTCGGCGGCGCTGTAACCTCAATAGGGGTCAAAATCCCCTGTATTGGGGAGGCTGCAGCCACGTGTGCCTCGGCGGAGCGGGCATGCCCGTCTTCAGCCGCGGCTTTGCGGGCTGGAATTTGCTAAACGGCGCCGCAAGCCCAGGTGGCTTGGGCGCACAAAATGCCCGATGGTGGGGGTCGTAGGCTGGTCTGAGTGCACCGATTGCCGGGAAGAGTTCACATGACCGTAAGAATTCCGAAATTTGCTGTTATTGACGGCCACAATGATCTCGCCTGGGCCTGCCGCGAGCATCGCAACTACTCGGTTGCCGGGCTGGCCGCCGAACACGATTCGGAGCGCGGCCAGCTGCAAACGGATATCCCCCGGTTGCGCCGTGGAGGGGTGCAGGGCCAGTTCTGGTCGGTGTGGGTGCACACCGACCTTGAGGGCACTGATTCGGTGCAGGCCACGCTCGAGCAGATCGACTTCATCCACCGCCTGATTGCGGCCTACCCCGAGGATTTCGAACGGGCCGCGACCGCCGACGACGTCGAACGCGCCCAGCACAGCGGAAAGATCGCGTCACTCCTGGGAGTCGAGGGCGGCAATCAGATGAACAACTCCCTCGCGGTGCTCCGCGAGTATGCGCGGCTCGGCGTGCGATACCTGACACTGACCTGGAACTCGACGACCGAGTGGGCCGACGCGGCCGTCGATGACGCGTCCCACAACGGCCTCAACGACCGGGGCCGGGCCGTCATCGCCGAGATGAACCGCATCGGAATGATGGTCGATCTCTCGCACGTGTCGGCTGCCACGATGCAGGACGCCCTCGACGCCTCGACGCTTCCGCTGCTGTTCAGTCATTCCTCGTGCTTTGCCCTCAATCCGCACCCGCGAAATGTGCCGGATGCGATTCTCAGGCGGCTCTCCGCCAACGACGGTGTGCAGATGATCACCTTCGTTCCCGCGTTCATCTCGGCCGACTATCGACTCTGGGAAGACAACGGTTCGGTCGGTGACAAGCCGGTCGTGACGGTCGCGCACGTGGCCGACCACGTTGAGCACGCCCGCAGCGTGGCCGGCATCGATCACATCGGACTCGGCGGCGACTTCGACGGCTGCCCCGACATGCCCGTCGGCCTCGCCGACGTGTCGGAATACCCGAACCTGTTCGCTGAGCTTCAGAGCCGGGGCTGGAGCGACACCGACCTCGCCAAACTCGGCCATCAGAACGTGCTTCGCGTGCTCCGGGCCAATGACCCGGCGTACCGCGCGTTCATCGCGTAGCCGCGCCGCGCTAAACGGATGCTGCGGCATCCGCTTCGATGCTGGCTGCGGTTCTGCACAGGGGTTGCCCAGTGGGCGCGCCCAGGGTCGAGGGCAGGTCGCGATATGTGGCCCCGGACGACGGATCAGTACCCGGAACGCGACAAGACTGGCCGAGGAGTATCAGTCATGTCGTGGCTGAAGGTCGCGCTGCTGCTCGGCCTGATCGGCTGCATCGTCGGGCTCAAGCTCGTCGGCGGTGCGCACTGATTCATCAGGACGATGTCGGGCCCTCAAACCGCGCGGCCGGGTCGCCCAGATCGGTGATCGTTTGACCTCATCTCGGACCCGAGCGACTTCGAAAGAATTGGAGCTCCCAATTTTGGACTCAACCTCCCAGCATCGGCTGCACGTCGTGCAAACGCGGGGTGGTTAGAGGACGTTCGTGCTCAGATTGGCTCTGCACTCAGCTCCGATTGAGGCCTGGACGTGGTCAAGCATGATCCCCGGGCTCTACGCTGAGGGAGCTTCTGGTCGCTGATCTGCCATCCGAGCAAGGACGATAAGGGCCGCGACAGCGAAGCCACTTCCTGGCATCTCCATCGTGGCGATCCCCTCATTCACGTGAAGTGCAAGTGCCGTCAACAGCTGAACACTCTTCGGCGGCGGCCTGCGATGGCTTGGCGCTAGTGCTGCTGTTCGTTGCTCGTCGGGTTCCTTTGGCCCGGTGTGGAGGCTGCTGGCAAAGTTGAAGGCTTATCCGAGGGTTCATGTAGCGGCGCCGGGGAAGTAAGCGTCGTCGTGACCGGCGCGGTATGGCGCGAAGGCCAGCACGCGCGATTCCGACCTTGGTTCTCTCACCGCGGCGAACCAACCGGCTTTCACCGCTGCCCTCTTGAGCGCGCCTGAGCAGGCCCCGTGATCTTGACATTCTTTCGAAGGGTGAGGTCCAGGACCGTACGGCACTGTGCGCGCCCGCACGGCGCCTGGACCTCAGCCTTGACCGGACGCTCGCAGCTAGTGCAGGACTCCGCAGGCAGCCGGATCGGTTGCCTCGGCGGGGAGGGCGGGGTCCAGCTCGCTTACACCCTCGGGATCGCTGACGTTGTACGTGCCGTTGCCGTCGTAGTCGATTCCGTGGATCACGACAACACCTTCACCATCACGGATGGCCTCAGCGATCTGCGCGGCGGTGCCGAGCCCTTCGGCTCCCGGATATCCGGTTCCAGCCACGTCGGTAAAGCTGACGTTGGTCCGGAGGTAGTTATAGGAGCCGTTTTTCGAGACGGGGAACCGGGAAACATCCAGAAAACTGGCCGGCGTGGTGTCTCCACTGGTGTTCAGGGACACCACAACGGGTCCGTAGGCCGGAACACCCTCGACTGTATTCAGTCGTCCGTCGCCGTCGGTGTCCAACGCCAGTGTGGGGCACTCATTCATGGCCTGTTCGCCGTAGTGGATGTGCTGTGCGTGGGGAGCATCGGGCGTCAAACCCTTGGCGCGGATCCCGATCGCCCGGATTGTTTCGCCGCGAACGACGGCGAACGCCTTCCCCGACGCACCCGAGTCGTTAAGCTCCGTGAGGTGAGCGGTCAGCACCACGTTGCCGCGCACCGATTTCGGGACATGCGCTGACGCCGGCGCAGCGCCCATCGAGACAGCGATTAGCGCAGCTGCACTCGCGCCGAGCACCAGTTTAATGTTGTTCTTCACGTTTCACTCCTTTGTGACCTCGCCCATCGGGACGATCCCGCGGGTCAGATGAGACAATGTCAGTTCGTAGCCCTAGGCCAATTGGATTGGCACTATTTGCACGCACGCACGCCTGCGGCGAAGGGTATCCGCAAATCGAGATTTCTGACAGTGGTGGTCGCCGACTTTGTCCGCTGCATGCGCATGTCCTCAGCGGTTCATACCAGCACGGGGTCTTGCCCCACCCTGCTCCGTGTTATCTCAGGGCGCGCGACTGGCGGTAGAAGGTCGCTCGAGGCATTCCAAGATCGCGGGCAACCGTTGTCGCTGTCTCTCCACCGTCGATAAGTCGACGGGCATTGCGGATTTGGCTGTCGGTGATGAGTCGCGACCTCCCACCAAGGTCCGTGCCGTCGTTGCGGGGTCGACGACCTACTGAAGTTGCGGTGTGACGTTCGGAGGGAAGATGACCTTGTCTTCACGGCGCCGGTCGGGGGAGTTCTTCGCAACGGAAACTTTAGGAATCGAACGTTTAACCCCGCCCTGGCGAGAGTCCAATAGGATGATCCAGATTTTCCCAAGGTGACGCCGCATGACCTGCGACACACAGCCGCGAGCCTCGCGGTCTCCGTCGGGGCCAACGTGAAAGCGGTGCGGCGCATGCTCGGCCACTCTTCAGCCGCGATGACGTTGGACGTCTAGGCAGACCTCTTCGATCACGACTTGGATGCCGTTGCAACAGCTCTCAACCAGAGCAAAATGATTTCAATTGTGTCCAAAATGTGGCCACGCGACGGAAACGGAGGCGAAACGGAGCCCGAAAATGGGCAAAAAAAAGGCCACTCCCCAGTATTTCCTAGGGAGTGGCGGCGGTGGCCCCGACCGGCGTCGATCCGGTGACCTTTCGATTTTCAGTCGAACGCTCTACCAACTGAGCTACAGGGCCCCAAAGCAGCGTCAAAAACGCTTCTTCTAAGGAAAAAAGCCCTTCCTTTCGAAAGGGCTATTACCTTTGCGACCCTGACCGGACTTGAACCGGCGACCTCCGCCGTGACAGGGCGGCGCGCTAACCAACTGCGCTACAGGGCCTCGATGTAAAAATGTGAATCTGTGTGCGAGGCACTTGGTAAGACTATTCTATTTCTTTTGATATTTTTTCATACACGTGCAGTTTGCGTAGCCCCAACGGGATTCGAACCCGTGTTAACGCCGTGAAAGGGCGCCGTCCTAGGCCGCTAAACGATGGGGCCGTGAGCCATAAAGTTCATGGCTGCCGAAGAGTAAGCATACGGTCTTGTGGGGCTAAGGCCAAATCGGCGCGCGCAGCATCCGCTCGAACGGTGGATATTTTGCCGACCCAGTTGGCACCGCGCCCGTAAATGGGCGGGCCAGCGGCCATTTCGCGGGTTAGATTCGCCGGTAAGGCTGGGCGAATCGTGCCCACCTTGTTACTCTGAAGAGTCTGCCTCGGCGCACGTGGCGACTGCTATAAGCCTGTTGGGAAGCAATGATTCGTATGAGAACCGTGACCGGCCGCGGAATTGACCTGCCCGCCCGTCGTTTGCGTGTGACCAATCGGTGGCCCCGGCACACCCTGGCACTGACCAGCATCATGGCGGCGATGACTCTGCTGGTCACGCTCGTGAGCCCCGCGGCCCCGGCCAGCGCCGTTGACTACCCGTCCTGGCAGGACCTGCAGAATGCCAAGGCGAACACTGCCTCGGCGGCCGCGCAGGTGACCGCAATTGAGAACCTTATCGCCGGCCTGCAGGTGCAGGTGCAAGAGACGCAGGCTGCAGCCGAAAAGAGTGCCAATGAACTCGAGGTGGCTCAGCAGGAATTCGACGACGCCACCCGACGCGCCGAAGATATCCAGACCCAGGCCGACGCGAGCAAGGCCACAGCGGATGCCGCGACCAAGCAAGCCGGCCAGCTCGCCGCCCAGCTCTACCGCACCGGTGGCACCGATCTCAGCGTGAACCTGTTCTTGGAGGGCCAGGGAGACGGTGCCGACGCCGACCTGCTGTTGGCCAAACTCGGCAACATGAGCAAGCTCGTTGAGCGCAGCTCCGACGTCTACGAATCGGCGCAGTCGGCCACGAACAACGCCCAGTCGCTCGGAGACCAGGCCAAAGTCGCGCAGACCGAACGCGAAACCCTGCGGGTTGCCGCCGAAGCAGCGCTCGCCGCAGCCCAGGCCGCCGCCGAGGCAGCAGCGAACGCCCTCGCCGAGTCCGAAGCCAAGGGCATCGAGCTCGAGCAGCAGCTGCAGTTCATGCGCGATGCCCAAGCCACTACGACAGCCGGGTATGAAGCCGGAGTTGCCGAACGCGCCCGGCTTGAAGCCATCCGGGTTGCGGCTGAAGCGGCGGCAAAGGCCGCCGCTGCCGCAGCGGCGCGTGCCAACAGCGGAGGCTCCGGGGGTTCCGTGAGCATGACCGGCTGGGCCGTTCCGGCCAGCGGTCGCATCACCGGCGGCTTCGGCCCTCGGTCGGTCATCTGTAACGGTGGCGAGTGCAGCGGCAGCTTCCACTACGCCACCGACCTCGGCACCGGCTGCGGTTCCCCCATCTACGCCGCCCACGCCGGCGTCGTCACCTGGGCTGGCGTTCTCGGCACGTACGGCAACTTCGTGAAGATCAGCCACGGCGACAACGTCTCAACCGGCTACGCCCACATTCAAAACGGCGGCTATAACGTTCGTTCCGGCCAGTCAGTGTCCGCCGGGCAGATCATCGCCTATTCCGGTGATACCGGCGCCGCCAACGGCTGCCACCTGCACTTCGAAGTGTGGATTGGTGGGAACCGCATCAATCCTGTTCCATTCATGGCCGACCGGGGAGCATCACTTGGCTAAGAGAACCACAACGGTACCGAGCACCACAAACGTACCGGGCACCACCCACACCGCACGCGCCCGGGTTCGCACGACATCGAAACGGATGCTCTCCGCCGTGGCGATCGGCGCGGTGTCGGCGGTTACAGCATCCGTTGCCGCCGCCGGCGGGGCCGCCTTCGCTGCTCCCGACTATCCGAGCTGGAACGATGTCGAAAAGGCCAAGCAGAACGAGTCGACCAAGCAGGCCGAGATCGCGACCCTCGGCGAACTGCTCGACGGGCTGGCCACCCAGGCTGCGAAGGCCGTGACGAAGGCGCAGATTGCAGCCGAGGCTTACCGTGTGACGCAGGACGCCCTGGATGCCGCCACCGCACGGGAAACCAGTCTCAACGACCAGGCTGAAACGGCGGAGGCCACCGCGGCGACGTCCAAGATGCGCGCCGGCCTGATCGCAGCGCACCTCGCCAAATCCGGCGCCAGCGGGCTGTCGCTCAACCTGTTTCTGAACGGCAACAGCGCCGATGACCTGCTCAGCCAGCTCGGCACCGCCAGCAAGCTCAGCGAGCAGTCGGAGCAGATCTACACCGAGGCCGTGCAGGACAAGAACGCGGCCGAGTCCCTGGGAGAGCAGGCCGCGTCGGCGACTGAGGAACGCGAACGCCTCACCGAAGAATCCAGGACCACCTTCGACGCCGCAACGGCGAGCTCGACGGCAGCCGAGGCGGCCTACGAGACCCAGCAACGCAAATCGAGCGAGCTGTTCGAACAGCTCGCCCTGCTCAAAGACACCACGGCCGAGGCCGAACGAAGCTTTCACGCCGGTGAGGACGCGGCCGCCGCAGCTGCCGCGTTCGCCCAGGCGCAGGCATCCGCCGCTGCAGTAGCGGATGCCGCGGCAGCGCAGGCCGCGCAGGCAGCGCAGGCCGGGCGGGATGCGGCCGCCGCACCAGCAAGTTCCGGTTCGGGCTCGGGCTCAGGGTCGGTCACGCCCGTCTCCCCAGCTGCGCCGGCAGCGCCGTCCGCACCGGTTGCCGCTCCCAACGCGAGCATCGTCGACACGGCGATCGCTTTTGCCCGCAACCAGCTGGGTGACCGCTACGTCTTCGGCGGCTCCGGCCCCGACGCGTGGGACTGCTCCGGTCTGACCAAGGCCGCTTATGCAGCGGCCGGCGTCTACATCGGCACCCACTCGGCCACGAACCAGTACAACACCATGGCCCAGCAGGGCAAGCTTGTCTCCTTCGCCCAGGTGCAGGTCGGCGACCTGGTGTTCTGGGGCAGCCCCGGAAACTACTACCACGTGGCGATCTACGCGGGCAATGGCCAGGTTCTCGAAGCCCCCAACCCCTCCGCCCGCGTGCGGGTGCACAGTATCTGGTCGTCCTGGGCCGTCGCGCCGTACGTCGGCCGTCCGGCCGCCTAACGCTGATGGCTTAACGAACACGGGACTCCTGCCGCCTATGCGGTGGTGAGGGGCCGGAATCGATCATCCGGGGCCGGTTTTCGGTCGATTTGCGACCCCTCACGGTGCGAGCTTGAGGGTTAGTGGCCCTCTTCGGCGAGCTTCGCGATGCCGTCGACGACGATCTGGTTGGCTTCGGCAGCATCGCCCCAGCCCTCCGTTTTGACCCACTTGCCCGGCTCGAGGTCCTTGTAGTGCTCGAAGAAGTGCTCGATTTCCTTGCGGGTGTACTCGGGAATATCGAGGACATCCTGGATGTGGTCCCAGCGCGGGTCGCCGGCCGGAACGGCGATGACCTTGGCGTCCGAGCCGCCGTCATCGGTCATGTTGAACACGCCGACGGGACGCACGGAGACGCCGACGCCCGGAAAGAGCGGGTAGTCGAGCAGTACGAGAACGTCGACGGGGTCGCCGTCGAGGCCGAGCGTGTTCTCGAAGTAGCCGTAGTCGGTGGGATACATGAAGCTCGTGTAGAGCACCCGGTCGAGATAGACCCGACCGGTTTCGTGGTCCACCTCGTACTTGTTGCGGCTCCCGCGAGGGATTTCGATGACTGCGTCGTATTCGGCCATGGCTGTGTTTCTCCCTTGATCTAAGTCTGCGGATAACGTTACTGGATGGAATCCACCCGCCGCCCGCGCCTCACCCCGGCCATCGCCGATATTCGCCGGGCCGTGCGCACGCTGCTGCCGGCCGAGGGGCTTGTGCTCGTGGCCCTGAGCGGTGGCGCTGATTCGCTCGCGCTCGCTGCGGCGACCGCCTTCGAGGCCGGGCGGGCGGGCATCCGTGCCGGCGCGGTCATCGTCGACCACAACCTGCAGGCCGGTTCAGCGGATGTCGCGGGGCGGGCCGCCGAGACCGCCAGCGGCCTCGGCCTCGACCCGGTGCTCGTGCTGGGTGTGACCGTTGGTGACGACGGATCCGGCCCGGAGGCTGCGGCGCGCACGAGCCGGTATGCGGCGTTCGACGAGGCCCTCGAACGCACCGGGGCGAGCGGGGTGCTGCTCGGCCACACCCTCGACGATCAGGCCGAGACCGTGCTGCTCGGCCTCGCCCGTGGCTCCGGACCGACCAGCCTGCGGGGCATGGCGGCGCGAACGGGGCCGATCCTGCGACCGTTGCTGGGCATCCGTCGCGCGGAAACCCGGCAATTCTGCGCCGATGCAGGCCTCGAACCGTGGACCGACCCACAGAATTTCGACCCGCGCTACGCCCGGGTGCGGGTGCGGGAAACGGTATTGCCGGTGCTCGAGAGAGAGCTCGGACCCGGCGTCGGGCTGGCACTCGCCCGCACCGCCGAAGCACTGCGGGAGGATTCCGACGCGCTCGACGAACTGGCGCGTACCGTGCTGCGCGCCTACTGGGCCGATGGACGGATCGCGGCGGCCGTGCTCGCAGCACACCCGTCTGCAATACGGCAGCGGGTGATTCGCTTCGCTGCCGAAGAGCGCCACGGCGTGTGGCTGGATCGGGGACAGACCCTCGCCGTGGCGGCGCTCGTGACGGATTGGCATGGACAGGGGGCGCTCAGCCTGCCAGGTATTAGAGTTGTACGACACGATGGCATATTGATCTTTTCCGTGCCTGGACCCACTTGACACAAAGGAATGTTTTTTCCACATGGAACCTCGCGACATTGACGGCGACCTCACCGAGATCCTGATCAGCGAGGAACAGATTCAAGCGCGCCTGGCTGAAATGTCACGCCGGATCGAGGTCGACTACGCGGGCACCGATCTGCTTCTGGTCGGCGTGCTGAAAGGCGCGGTCATGGTCATGGCCGATCTGGCTCGCGAACTGCACCACCCGGTCACCATGGACTGGATGGCCGTCAGTTCCTACGGCTCCGGCACCCAGTCGAGCGGCGTCGTGCGCATCCTGAAGGACCTCGACACCGACCTGTCCGGCCGCAACGTGCTCATCGTCGAGGACATCATCGACTCCGGCCTGACCCTGTCGTGGCTGCTGGCGAACCTCAAAACGCGCGGTCCGGCATCCATTGAAATCTGCGCCCTGCTGCGCAAGCCGGACGCCGCGCGAGTGGACATCGACGTGAAATATGTGGGTTTCAACATTCCGAACAAGTTCGTGGTCGGCTACGGCCTCGACTACGACGAGAAGTACCGCAATCTGCGCTCGGTGGGAATTCTCGCCCCGCACGTCTACTCCACGGCAGCTGCAGCTGCGCTCTAGGCACAGCCCGCGACCCGCGCCTGAGTTCTCCTTTGGGCGAACACACGGCTTTCCCTTGTAATCGAGCGCTAGCCTGAGGTCACCATGAACGTCAAGAAGCTACTCCGCGGCCCGATTCTCTATATTGTGCTCGCCGTCATCGCCGTCTGGGTGGGGTCCAGCCTCATTACCATGAGCGGATTTCGCGAGGTCAGCACGCAGGAAGGCCTCGCCTACCTGAAATCGGGCAATGTCGCCGAGGCCACCATCGTCGACGGCGAGCAGCGCGTCGACCTCACGCTGACCAAAGCCAGCGGCGACCTCGGAACCCAGGTGCAGTTCTACTATGTCGCCCCGCGCGGCGAAGAGATCATCACCGCGGTGACCGCCGCCAACCCGAAGGACGGCTTCACCGACGAGGTGCCGCAGCCCAACTGGGTGCTGGGCGTGCTCAGCTTTCTGCTGCCCGTACTGCTGATCGGTGCCTTCTTCTGGCTCATGATCTCGATGCAGGGTGGTGGCAGCAAGGTCATGAAGTTCGGCAAGTCCAAGGCCAAGCTCGTCTCCAAGGAAAGCCCGCAGGTCACCTTCGCCGACGTCGCCGGTGCCGACGAGGCCATCGAAGAGCTCGAAGAAATCAAAGACTTCCTCAAGGAGCCGGCCAAATTCCAGGCGGTCGGCGCCCGCATTCCCAAGGGCGTGCTGCTGTACGGACCTCCCGGAACCGGTAAGACCCTCCTTGCCCGCGCGGTGGCTGGCGAGGCCAACGTGCCGTTCTACGCCATCAGCGGCTCCGACTTCGTCGAGATGTTCGTCGGTGTCGGTGCCAGCCGAGTGCGTGATCTGTTCAGCCAGGCCAAGGAGAACGCGCCGGCCATCATCTTCATCGACGAGATCGACGCCGTCGGCCGTCACCGTGGTGCCGGCATGGGCGGTGGCCACGACGAACGTGAGCAGACCCTCAACCAGCTGCTGGTCGAGATGGACGGCTTCGATGTGAAGGCCAACGTCATCCTCATCGCCGCCACCAACCGTCCGGACATCCTCGACCCCGCGCTGCTGCGCCCGGGCCGGTTCGACCGGCAGATCGGCGTCGATGCCCCCGACATGCTCGGTCGTAAACGCATCCTCGAGGTGCACTCCAAGGGCAAGCCGATGGCTGACGGCGTCGACCTCGAGGTGCTCGCCCGCAAGACGCCCGGCTTCACCGGTGCCGACCTGGCGAACGTGCTCAACGAGGCCGCGCTGCTCACCGCGCGATCCAACGCCCAGCTCATCGACAACCGTGCCCTCGACGAAGCCGTCGACCGGGTCATGGCCGGTCCTCAACGCCGCACCCGCGTCATGCGCGACAAAGAGAAACTCATCACCGCGTACCACGAGGGCGGTCACGCCCTGGTCGCGACCGCGATGAACTTCACCGACCCGGTGACCAAGATCACCATCCTGCCGCGCGGCCGGGCCCTCGGTTACACGATGGTCATGCCGCTCGAAGACCGCTATTCGGTCACCCGCAACGAACTGCTCGACCAGCTGGCCTACGCCATGGGCGGCCGCGTCGCCGAAGAGATCATCTTTCACGACCCGACCAGTGGCGCCTCCAACGACATCGAAAAAGCCACGGCGACCGCCCGCAAGATGGTCACCGAGTTCGGCATGAGCGCGGTCGTCGGTCCGCTCAAGCTGGGCCAGGGTTCTGGCGAAGTCTTCCTCGGTCGTGACATGGGACACCAGCGCGACTACTCGGAGCGCGTTGCCGAAAGCGTCGACCGTGAGGTGCGCCAGCTGCTCGAAGACGCCCATGACGAGGCCTACGAGGTGCTGATCAAGAACCGCGCGATCCTCGACAGCCTCGCAACGGCCCTGCTCGAGCACGAGACACTCGACCAGACCTCCCTCGCCGAGATCTTCGCCAACGTGGAGAAACTGCCAGCACGCCCGCAATGGCTCTCGAGCGACAAGCGCCCCGTCTCGGACGTACCGCCGATCGCCATGCCCGCGCCGAAGGCTCCCATCGACGGCGCCGCCGTTGACGGTGGCATCTCCAGCGGAGACGCCGCCCCCGCCAAACCGAAGCGCGCGCCGGCCCGCAACCCCCGCCCCGCGACCGCCTAGGCGCCCGTGGCAGTGGATAGGGCGCGCATCCAGGCGGCCGTCGCCGAGATTCTCGCTGCAATCGGTGAGGACCCGGCGCGGGCCGGCCTGGAAAGTACCCCACGACGGGTAGCGGATGCCTACGCCGAGTTCTTCGTCGGGCTCGACCAGAACCCACAGGAGTTGCTGGCGGATTTCGTTCCGGTTGGCGAGAGTACCGGCGAACTCGTGCTGCTGCGCGATATCGCCTTTCGTTCGATTTGCGAACACCACCTGCTGCCGTTTCTCGGCATCGCCCACGTGGCCTACCTGCCCAGGGACCGCGTCGTCGGCCTCGGCCGGCTGCCCGCCGTCGTGGAGACCATCGCCGCCCGGCCCCAGCTGCAGGAGCGACTTACCGAGGAAATCGCCGATGCCCTGTACGAAGGGCTCGACCCGCTCGGCGTGCTCGTTGTACTCGACGCCGTGCACGGCTGCGTCGGCACCCGCGGCCCGCGCCAGACCGCGAGCTCAACGGTGACCATGGCCTCGCGCGGAGCCCTGACCGAACCGACGGCCCGCGCAGAGATCATCGCGCTGATTGCCGCCGGCGGATGACGCTCATCATGGGTGTGCTCAACGTCACCCCTGACTCCTTCAGCGACGGCGGCCGGTGGGCGTCGACGGATGCCGCCATCGAGCACGGCCTGCTGCTGCACGCCCAGGGCGCCGACCTCATCGACGTGGGCGGTGAGTCCACCCGGCCCGGTGCCACCCGCGTCTCACCGGAACAAGAGCAGCAACGCATCATTCCCGTGGTCACCGAACTCGCCAGGCAGGGCCTGCGGCTGAGCATCGACACCCTCAACGCCGGCACCGCCCTCGCGGCGGCGAAAGCGGGCGCGAGCGTGATCAACGACGTGTCCGGCGGGCTCGCCGACCCCGGCATGGCCGCCGTCGCCGCCGAGACCGGCCTCACCTACGTGGCAATGCACTGGCGCGCGCACGCGCAGCAGATGGACACCCTCGCCGACTACGGCGACGTGGTCACCGACGTCATCGCCGAACTGCGCACCCGCGTCGAGGCATTGACCCTGGCCGGAGTAGCCAGGGAGCGGATCGTGCTCGACCCCGGACTCGGATTCTCCAAGAAGACCGAACATAACTGGCAGCTCATCAACCGGCTCGACGCCTTCGCCGAACTCGACCTTCCCGTCATGGTCGGGGCGTCACGCAAACGTTTCCTCGCCGAGGTGCTGCCGGTCGGCGCTCCGGTTCAGGGCCGCGACCTGCCCACCGCCGTGGTCAGCGTGCTGGCCGCGCAGGCCGGCGCCTGGGCGGTGCGCGTGCACGACGTCGCGGCGACCCGTACGGCCCTGAACGTGTTGGCCAGCGTGCAGCAGTCGACGCCCCGTCGTGCGCCGGGATTGCCGCGCGGCGCGGTGCGTCCGTCACAATGGACCCATGACTGATTCGATCACCCTCACCGGCCTGCGGGTGAACGCCCACCACGGCGTCTACGACTTCGAGAAAGAAAACGGTCAGGACTTCGTCATCGACGTGACCGTCTGGCTGGATCTGCTGGCCGCAGCGGCGAGCGATGACGTGACCCGGACCATCCACTATGGTGAACTCGCCGAGGAGGTCACCGACGCGGCCCGGCACAACCCGGTCGACCTCATTGAAACCGTCGCCGAGCGCATCGCGGCCGTCGTGCTGGCGCACCCGCCAGCATTGCGCGTGCAGGTCACGGTCCACAAACCCCAGGCTCCGATCTCGGTGCCGTTCACCGACGTGGCCGTGCAGATCACCCGGTCTCGGGCATGACCGGGCCCGCCGAGCGAGTGGTGCTGGCCCTCGGCAGCAACCTCGGCGACCGGGCGGCCACGCTCGCCCGTGCCGCGGCGGATATCGCGGAGCTGCCAGGGGCCGCGCTCGTGGCCGCCTCGCCCGTGTATGAGTCCGCGGCGGTGAAACTCGACGGCGTCGACGAGAGCGCGCCCCGCTACTTCAACGCGGTGCTGACCATCGACTACAGCGGTGGCCCGCACGCCTTGCTCGATGCCGTCAACGTCATCGAGGCCAGGCACGGCCGGGTGCGCGCCGAACGTTGGGGCGACCGCACGCTCGACATTGACGTCATCGTGTTCGGCCAGCTGAGCGTCGACGACGACCGCCTGACCCTGCCGCACCCGCGTGCGGCAGAACGTGACTTCGTCCTGGCCCCGTGGCTCGACCTCGACGCGGCGGCCGTCATCCCCGGCCGTGGGCCGGTACGTGACCTGCTCGCCGCGACCGGCACCACGGTGCGCCGGGCAGCGGATGCCGCAGCCCTGGTGCCGAGGGCCGGCCGATGAAGCGCTCGCAGGCGACCGGTCTGCTCGCCGTGCTGCTCATCGGTCTCGTGATCGGCTTCCTGCTCGAGATCGCCTTCGCGGCGTCCGGCGCGCCGATCGTTGTGCCGCCGGTGACCCTGCCGTTGACGCTGATCCTGCTGGCCGCGGTCGTCGTGAGCCTGGCCTGGCAGGTGCGCCAGGGCAGCCGTCGCAAGGCGCTACGCAGAATCGATCCGTTCTGGGCTATGCGGGTGGCCGTGCTGTCGAAAGCCACGTCGTTGTCGGCTTCGTTGCTGCTCGGCGCTGCCCTCGGCCTCGTGCTCTACATTCTCACCCGGTCGGTGGTGCCCGCGGTCTCGTCGTTGTGGCTCGCGATCGGTACGGCCGTCGGCGCGGCACTCATGCTCACGGCCGGCCTGGTGGCCGAACACTTCTGCACCCTGCCACCCGACGATGATCTGAACGGCGACACCGATGAGTCCGGAGGTACCCGTGCCTGAACTGCCCGAAGTGAACCCGCCAGCTACGCCGCTGCCTGTTCCACACGACTTGCCCGTTCCACACGACACGTCGGCGCGGCTTGAATTGACCGAGACCGGCGAATGGAAGCGCGTCTCCCCGAAGTACGTGCTGGTCGAGATCGTGGGCACCATTGTGAACGCCGTCGTCGTGTGCGGCGGAGCGAGCCTGCTCTGGCTGCTGCTCGGCCAGACCTGGGCCCTGTGGGTCGGCATCATCGTGCTCGTCGCGTCGATCATCAATCTCGTGTTCGAACCGCGCCGGGTGCGTTCCATCGGGTATCTGCTCCGCGAGGACGACCTGCTGTTTCGCCGCGGCATCCTCTTTCAACGATTTGTGGCGGTTCCCTACGGGCGAATGCAGCTCATCGACATCACCCGCGGTCCGATCGCCCGGTGGCTCGGCCTGGCTGATCTCAAGTTCGTGACGGCTGCGGCGACCGCGAGCGTGTCGATTCCCGGGTTGGCCGAAGCCGACGCCGAGAACCTTCGCGACCGGCTGGTGGAACTCGCGGAGAGCCGCCGGGCTGGCCTGTGAGCGAGACTGCCGCTTCCGTTCCGGCTCCGCTCGCTGCGCCGCGCACCGACCTCACCGACGGTGAATGGCACCGGCTGCACCCAGCGACGCCGGTTTTGCGGGGCGGCATCTTCATGGTGGCCATCATCGGCTTCATCATCGCCAACCTGCGCGAGCGACTCATCGACCTGTTCCTGGGTGAGGAGAACTATCGGGGCGATCCGATCGACGCGATCTACGAGCGCGGAGTCACCGGTTGGGCCCTGCTGATCCTGGCCGGGGTGCTTCTGGTCATCATCGGGGTGTTCTACCTGTCCTGGCGAATGCACACCTTTCGGGTGACCGGCGAGATCGTCGAAGTGCGCAGCGGCGTGGTTTTTCGCAGCAACCGCAAGGCACGCCTCGACCGGGTGCAGGGCGTCAACCTGGCCCGGCCGTTCGTTCCCCGGCTGTTCGGTGCGGCCCGGCTGGACGTGACGGTCGCCGGACAGGACGGCAACGTGCAGCTCGCCTATCTCGGCTCGAAGCTCGCGGATGACCTGCGCCGCGACATCCTGCACCTCGCCTCTGGCCTGCGTCAGGCCAAACGGCCCGCCGAGGATCCCGCAGCGATCGACGCAGAGTGGACCGCCGCGCCGCCCCTGATCGGCCCGGTCAACGTACCCGTCGCCCACTCGGCCTTCGGCGACGTCGCGAGCGCTCGCTTGACCGCGTTTCGGACTCCGGAACTGGACCCCGATGCTGCACCGCCCGAATCGGTCGTGCGCATTCCGCCTGGTCGACTGATCGGATCGATCGTGCTCAGCGGCTTCACCGTCTTCCTCCTGCTGGCCGGCATCGGTCTCATCGTCAGCGTGTTCGCCGGCAGCAGCGGCTGGGTGCTCGTGGCGGTGCTGCCGGGCCTCATCGGCAGTGTCGGCTACTACTTCTCCCGTATCGCCAAGACCTTGCGGTTCAGTATCGCGGGCACGAGCGATGGCGTGCGCATCGGCTTCGGGCTGCTGTCGACGAGCAGCCAAACCCTGCCTCCCGGTCGCATCCACGCGATCAAGGTGTCCCAGCCCATTCTCTGGCGTCGTTTCGGTTGGTGGCAGATCAACTTCAACACGGCCGGACAGGCGTCTGGCGGCAGTACGACCACCACGACGCGCGCCACCCTCCTGCCGGTCGGCACCCTCGCCGACGTCGAAAAGGTACTTCAACTGGCGTTGCCCGGGTTTGACACCGACAGGCAACGCGCCCTAGTCGAAAACGGCCTGCTCGGCGGTCGCAAGCGCGACGCCGGCGTCGCCGACTTCTTCAGCAATGCTCCCGCCCGCGCCGTCTGGCTGCGCCCGTTCTCATGGTGGCGCACCGGCTGGGCGGTCTCGGAAAACCTCGCCCTGATTCGCCGCGGAGTGCTCTCACGGGACCTGATCATGGTGCCCCTGGCCCGGATGCAGAGTGTACGCGTTAGCCAGGGACCGATTCGCCGGCGCCTGCGCCTCGCGTCGGCCGATCTGCTCACGGTCTCCGGGCCGGTGACCGCCTCGCTCAGCGTCATCGACGTGGATGAAACACTGGTCTTGTTTGAGTGGATGTCGACCGGTGCGGTGCGGTCGGCACTCGCCGACACCAGCCACCATTGGAGCCGCGCCGAGCCGACGGCCCACGACGAGGAAGCAGCGGAATGAACGAGAAACCCGGACGCCTCGGCGTCGGAATCATCGGCGCCGGCCACGTCGGCCCCATTCTCGGGGCAGCCCTCGCCGGCGCCGGGCACGCGATCGTCGGCATCTCGGCGATCTCCCGGGCCAGCCGGGACCGTGCCGAAGCCATTCTGCCGCTCGTTCCCATTCTGACCGTGCCCGAGGTCGTCGAACGCAGTGAACTGGTCATCATCGCGGTGCCTGACGCCCAGCTGGAAAGTCTCGTGCAGGGCCTCGCCGCGACGAACACCTGGCAGCCCGGCCAGCTCGTGCTGCATACCTCCGCCCGCTACGGCACCGCAGTGCTCGCCCCGGCGCAGGCCGCCGGCGCCATTCCGCTGGCCATTCACCCAGCGATGGCCTTCACCGGCACCAGCCTCGACCTGGCCAGGCTCGCCGACAGCTATTTCGCCGTGACCGCACCCGGCCCGGTGCTGCCGATCGGGCAGGCGCTCGCCGTGGAGATGGGCGGCGAACCGCTCATCATCGCCGAGGCCGACCGTGCCAGCTACGCCGAAGCCATCCAGATCGCCACCGCCTTCTCTACGTCGATCGTCGAACAGGCCACCCGTCTGCTCGCCGGAATCGGCCTCGAACATCCAGGGGCTATTCTTGGTCCGCTGCTGCGCTCCGCCATGGAAAACGCCCTCGGACGCACGAGCCCCGAACGGCTGGACCTGGCGGGATTCGACGAAATCGAGCAGCGGCAGCATCCGCTTGACGACGACCGGGAGGTCGAATGACCACGCCAGAAATGATCAGCTCCATCGCCGAGCTGCACGACCGTCTCGGCCAGGCGCGCGACCGCGCGGCGCTGACTGGCGGCGACACCCGCATCGTGCTGGTGCCGACGATGGGGGCGCTGCACGCCGGCCACCTCGCGCTGGTGCGGCGCGCGCACACGCTCGGCGACATCGTGGTGGTGTCGATCTTCGTGAACCCGCTGCAGTTCGGCGTCGGCGAAGACCTCGACAGCTATCCGCGCACCCTCGAGGCCGACCTGGCCGCCCTCGCGGCTGAGAACGTGGCGTTCGTGTTCGTGCCGAGCGCGCGAGAAATGTATCCGGGCGGGGCGATCGACACCCGGGTGACAGCCGGGCCGGTCGGCTCGCTCTACGAGGGAGCCGCGCGCCCTGGGCACTTCGACGGCATGCTCACCGTCGTGGCGAAACTGCTGGGCATCGTGACACCGGATGCCGCGGTGTTCGGCCAGAAAGACGGCCAGCAGGCTTTTCTGGTGCAGCGTATGGTCGCCGACCTGAACGTGCGCACCACCATCGAAGTCGTCGATACCGTGCGTGAACCGAGCGGACTGGCCCTGTCGAGCCGCAATCGTTACCTCGACGACGCGCAGCACACGGCGGCGCAGGCGCTGTCCGCCGGGCTCAGCGCCGCTGTGGCGGCAGCTCCGGCCGGACCCGGTGCAGCGCTCGCCGCCGCGCACGCGCGCATTGACGCCCAGCCGCTGGTTAAACTGGACTATCTCGTGATCGTGCACCCGAAGACTTTCCTCGCGGTGCCGGGCGACTATCGCGGGCCGGCCCGGATGCTCGTGGCCGCGCGGGTCGGCACCACCCGGCTGATCGACAACGTGTCGATCAGTGTCGGGTGAGGCGCGGCATCCGCTTAATTGTGAACTGACAGCACCAACGGAGAACCAGATGAGCCAGAACACCCCGCCAATCATTGTCCAGGCCTCGCCCGACGACGCTTTCTCCGACGCGGAGATGAACGAGCAGAAGGCCGTGCGCCTCGGCAAGCGCGACCGCCTGAACGCGGCCGCCGCGAGCCCGGCCGGCGGCGCCTACCCGGTCTCGGTGCCGGTCACCCACACCATTCCGGCCGTGCGGGCCGAATTCGGCGAGCTCGAAGCGGATGCCGTCACCGGCGTCACCGTGGGACTGGCCGGACGCATCGTGCACCTGCGCAACACCGGCAAGCTGTGCTTCGCGAGCCTGCAGAGCGGCGACGGCACCCGCATCCAGGCCATGGTCTCGCTCGCCGCCGTCGGCGAGGAATCCCTCGCCGCCTGGAAAGACCTCGTCGACCTCGGCGACCACCTGTTCGTCACCGGCGAGGTCATCTCAAGCCGTCGCGGCGAGCTGTCGATCATGGTCACCGACTGGCAGGTTGCCGCCAAGGCGCTGCTGCCGCTGCCCAATCTGCACTCCGAGCTCAGCGAGGAGACCCGGGTGCGCAGCCGCTACCTCGACCTGATCAGCCGCGAACAGGCCCGCACCAATGTGCTGTCCCGCTCCAAGGCCGTCGCGAGCCTGCGCCGAACGTTCACCGACCTCGAGTTCATCGAAATCGAGACTCCGATGCTGCAGGTGATGCACGGGGGGGCCTCCGCTCGCCCGTTCCAAACCCACAGCAACGCCTTCGACACCGAACTGTTCCTGCGTATCGCGCCCGAACTGTTCCTCAAGCGGGCCGTGGTCGGCGGCATCGACCGCGTCTACGAGATCAACCGCAACTTTCGCAACGAGGGCGCGGACTCGACACACTCGCCCGAGTTCGCGATGCTCGAAGCCTATGAGGCCTACGGCGACTACAACTCCATCGCCGACCTCACCCAGAAGCTGATCCAGGATGCCGCGTTCGCGATCGCTGGGTCGCACGTCGTGACCTGGGCCGACGGCACCCTGTTCGACCTCGGCGGAGACTGGGACCGCATCGGCATGTATGACAGCCTCTCGGCGGCCGCCGGCATCGTGATCACCCCCGAGACGCCGCTGGCCGAGCTCGTGGCGCTCGCCGAGCGCGAGGGCATCGAGATCGACCACCCCCTCCACGGCAAGTACGTCGAAGAACTATGGGAGCACTTCGTGAAGGGCGATCTGGTGCGCCCGACCTTCGTGCTGGACTTTCCGATCGATACGAGCCCGCTCGTGCGCGGCCACCGCTCGGTGGCCGGCGTGGTCGAGAAGTGGGACCTCTACGTGCGCGGCTTCGAACTGGCCACCGGCTACTCCGAGCTCGTGGACCCGGTCGTTCAGCGCGAACGCTTCATCGAACAGGCGAGCCTCGCCGCCGGGGGAGACCCCGAGGCCATGCGTCTCGACGAAGAGTTTCTGCGCGCGCTCGAGTACGGCATGCCGCCGACCGGCGGCATGGGCATGGGAATCGACCGGATGCTGATGGCCCTGACCGGCCTCGGCATTCGTGAAACGATCCTGTTTCCGTTGGTGAAGTAGTGGGTTACCTGCCGGGCGATGAGTCAAGGCCCGACAAGGGGGGCCGCAAGCCGCCGTCGATGAACCGCATCGCCCTCTGGGTGATCGTCGGCGGCGTCGGCCTGTACTACTTGGGCAGCGGCATCGTCGGCCTGCTCAGCAAGTAGCGGCTATCCCCGCCTTTACGCGTAGGCTGAGACCGTGATTGAGAACTTCTGGGGTAACGCGCTCTTTTCGATTGTGCCCACCATTGCGCTCGGCCTCATGTTCTGGCTGATGATGCGCTCGATCCTGCGCGCCGACCGCACCGAACGCAAGGTGTACGCCCAAATCGAAGCCGAAGAACGCGCCCGGCTCGGTCTCGACAAACCAGCCACCTAAGTACCAATGTTCGGCATCGACGGCCTGACCATCACCGTTCTGCTGGCCCTGATCGTCGACTTCTCGGTTCGCGTCATTGCCATCATCGTGGTACCCCGCAACCGGCGCCCGATGTCGGGCATGGCCTGGTTGCTGACCATCTTCTTCATCCCCTACCTCGGTGTTCTGCTGTTTCTGCTGATCGGCTACCGCACGCTGCCGCAGAAGCGCCGACTGATGCAGGATGAAATCAACAAGTTCATCCTCGACAGCACCGAGGGCATGGAGCTGGTGCGCCGCGACCACCCGTGGCCGGGCTGGCTCGAATCGGTCGTCGAACTCAACCGCAACCTCGGAGCCATGCCGCTGGTCGGCGACAACACCGCGAGCCTGATCGGCGAATACCAGGTGGCGTTCGACACCATGATCGCCGACATCGACCAGGCCCGAAAATACGTGCACGTCGAGTTCTACATCCTCTCCCTCGATCACACAACAGCCCCCTTCTTCGATGCACTCGAGCGTGCTAGGCGACGCGGCGTGACCGTGCGGGTGCTGCTGGATCACATTCAGTCCATGCGCAAGCCCGGCTTTCGCCAGACCAAGAAACGGCTGACGGATGCCGGTATCGCGTGGGAGCTCATGCTTCCGGTGCAGCCGTTCAAGGGCAAATGGCAACGACCCGACCTGCGTAACCATCGCAAGCTGCTCATCGTCGACGGCATCGTCGGGTTCATGGGTTCGCAGAACATCATCGACCGCTCGTACAACATGAAAAGAAACATCCGTCGCGGCCTGCAGTGGAAAGACTTCATGACCCGGCTGGAAGGCCCGATCGTGTCGGGGCTCAACGCGATCTTCATCACTGACTGGTACAGCGAGACCAGTGAGCTGCTCACCCGCGACGTCGAGCCGGTGCATCCGCGACCGGTGACGGATGCCCTCGACTGCCAGGTCGTGCCGAGCGGGCCAGGGTTCAAGGGCGAGAACAACCTGCGGCTGTTCCTCGCGTTGCTCTACTACGCCCAGGATCGCATCATCATCACGAGCCCCTACTTTGTGCCAGACGAGTCGATCATGTACGCCATCACGACCGCCGTGCAGCGGGGGCTGCACGTGGAACTGTTCGTGTCGGAGATCGGCGACCAGGCCGTCGTCTACCACGCGCAGCGCTCGTACTACGAGGAACTCCTGACCGCCGGAGTACACATCTACATGTACAAGGCACCGTACATCCTGCACGCGAAGCACTTCACGATCGACGATGAGGTCGCCGTCGTCGGGTCCAGCAACATGGACCAGCGTTCGTTCAGCCTCAACATGGAGGTGTCCCTCATGGTGCGCGGCCGCTCTTTCGTGCGCAACCTGCGGGCCATGGAAGACGAGAACCGGCGCAACAGCCGCGAGCTCACGCTCGAGGAGTGGCTCAAGCAGCCGTTGCGTTCGACCATCCTCGACAACCTCGCCCGGCTCACCTCCGCCGTGCAGTAGGTGAGTCAAACGGATGCTGCGTGCGGGGCCGGCGCGCAGCATCCGTCACGCTGTTCATATAAAAACAAAGGCGTGAAGGACGCTGCTCCGTAGCATCCTTCACGCCTACGGCGAACAAACACCCGCGAGCGGCGCAGGCTGGTTACTCTCGATGTAACGGCACCAACTGCCCTGGCGCCAAGGGAGCGATCATATGTTTGAGAGATTTACCGACCGAGCTCGTCGCGTCGTCGTTTTGGCCCAGGAAGAGGCCAAGATGCTCAACCACAACTACATCGGTACCGAGCACATTCTGCTCGGGCTGATCCACGAGGGTGAAGGCGTCGCCGCGAAGGCTCTGGAGAGCCTCGGCATCTCGCTGGACGCCGTACGCGAGCAGGTTCAGGACATCATCGGC
Organism: Cryobacterium glaciale; assembly: GCF_004402535.1. Taxonomy (GTDB): domain Bacteria; phylum Actinomycetota; class Actinomycetes; order Actinomycetales; family Microbacteriaceae; genus Cryobacterium; species Cryobacterium glaciale. Next base: position 69,105 of record NZ_SOEY01000007.1, read on the forward strand.
CAGGGGCAGCAGCAGCCCACCGGCCACATCCCCTTCACGCCGCGTGCAAAGAAGGTCCTCGAGCTGAGCCTGCGCGAAGCGCTGCAGCTCGGCCACAACTACATCGGTACCGAGCACATTCTGCTCGGCCTCATCCGCGAGGGCGAGGGCGTCGCCGCCCAGGTTCTCGTGAAGCTCGGCGCCGACCTCAACCGTGTGCGCCAGCAGGTCATCCAGCTCCTCTCCGGTTACCAGGGCAAGGAGCAGGTGCAGGTCGGCGCCAACGAGCAGGCGGCCAACACGGCCGGCAGCCAGGTGCTCGACCAGTTCGGTCGTAACCTCACCCAGATGGCCCGCGACAACAAACTCGACCCGGTCATCGGGCGCGAGAAGGAAATCGAGCGGGTCATGCAGATCCTCTCGCGTCGCACCAAGAACAACCCGGTGCTGATCGGTGAGCCCGGCGTCGGCAAGACAGCCGTCGTCGAGGGCCTCGCCCAGGCCATCGTCAAGGGCGATGTGCCCGAGACGCTCAAGGACAAGCAGCTCTACTCGCTCGACCTCGGCTCGCTCATCGCCGGAAGCCGCTACCGCGGTGACTTCGAAGAGCGCCTGAAGAAGGTCACCAAGGAGATCCGCACCCGCGGCGACATCATCGTCTTCATCGACGAGATCCACACCCTCGTGGGTGCCGGAGCCGCCGAGGGCGCCATCGACGCCGCGTCGATCCTGAAGCCTCTCCTCGCCCGCGGTGAGCTGCAGACCATCGGTGCGACCACGCTCGACGAGTACCGCAAGCACTTCGAGAAGGATGCCGCGCTCGAGCGCCGCTTCCAGCCGATCCAGGTGAACGAGCCGTCGCTGCCGCACACCATCAACATCCTCAAGGGCCTGCGCGACCGTTACGAAGCGCACCACAAGGTGTCCATCACCGACGGTGCCCTCGTCGCCGCTGCGAACCTCGCCGACCGGTACGTCTCCGACCGGTTCCTGCCCGACAAGGCCATCGACCTGATCGACGAGGCCGGCGCCCGCCTGCGCCTGTCGATCCTGTCGAGCCCGCCGGAGCTGCGCGAATTCGACGAGAAGATCGCCGTGGTGCGGGCCGCCAAGGAACTCGCCATTGAAGAGCAGGACTTCGAGAAGGCCGCCGGCCTGCGCGACGAGGAGAAGAACCTCCTCGGCGAGCGTCTGCGCCTCGAGAAGAAGTGGAAGTCCGGCGACGTCAAGACCACCGCGGTCGTCGACGAAGGCCTGATCGCCGAAGTTCTCGCCCAGGCCACCGGCATTCCGGTGTTCAAGCTCACCGAGGAGGAGTCCTCGCGGCTCGTCTTCATGGAGAAGGCGCTGCACCAGCGCGTCATCGGTCAGGAAGAGGCGATCTCAGCACTGGCCAAGACCATCCGTCGCACACGTGCCGGCTTGAAGGACCCCAAGCGTCCCTCGGGATCCTTCGTCTTCGCCGGCCCCACCGGCGTCGGCAAGACCGAGCTCGCCAAGGCTCTCGCCGAGTTCCTGTTCGACGACGAGGCCGCCATGATCTCGCTCGACATGAGCGAGTACGGCGAGAAGCACACCGTGTCGCGGCTGTTCGGTGCGCCTCCCGGGTTCGTCGGCTTCGAAGAGGGCGGCCAGCTCACCGAGAAGGTGCGGCGCAAGCCGTTCTCCGTGGTGCTGTTCGACGAGATCGAGAAGGCTCACCCCGACATCTTCAACTCCCTGCTCCAGATTCTGGAAGAGGGGCGGCTGACGGATGGTCAGGGTCGCGTCGTCGACTTCAAGAACACCGTGATCATCATGACCACCAACCTCGGTACGAAGGACATCTCGGGCGGACCGGTCGGCTTCCAGCTGGAAGGCGACACCACCACCGGGTACGAGCGCATGGCCGGCAAGGTGAAAGACGAACTCAAGAAGCACTTCAAGCCCGAGTTCCTCAACCGTGTCGACGAGATCATCGTGTTCCCGCAGCTGACCAAGCCCGAGCTGCTGCAGATCGTCGACCTGTTTATCAAGCGCCTCGGCGTGCGCCTGCTCGACCGCGACATGACCGTCGAGGTCACCGTTTCGGCGAAGGAACACCTGATCGAGGTCGGATTCGACCCGGCGCTCGGTGCTCGTCCGCTGCGTCGCGCCATCCAGCGCGAGGTGGAGGACCGCCTGTCGGAGAAAATCCTGCAGGGTGAGCTCAACGCCGGTGACCACGTGCACGTGGATTACGCCAACGGTGAGTACATCTTCACCACGACGACCCGGGTGGACCCGGTCGGCGTCGGAGTGAACACGGCCGCCGCAATCGGCACCGGCCCGGCAACGCCGGACCTCGCCATCACGAGCGACTAGGTACTAGTTCGGTAGAAAGGCCCGGCAGATTCGTCTGCCGGGCCTTTCTGTGCCCTCACCACTGTCGGGCATAACTCCTGCAAATTCTGAAGCATCCGGTCAACTTCCGCGTCTTTCCGGGGGTCGCCGGTCGAGGCATACACGAATTGCAGGAGTTATGCGCGGGGAGGAGTCGCTGGAAGGGGATCAATAGACTGGGGGAGTGAAAGTGGAAACCAGATACTCGGTGCGCCGCGCGCGCACGAGCGACGTGCCCGGCATCCAAGCACTCGTCGAGCCGCTGGTGCAGCAGCGCATTCTGCTCGGCAAGGACCGCGTCGTGTTCTACGAGGCGGTGCAGGAATTTCGGGTGGCCGTTGACTCCTCCGGCACGCTGATCGGCTGCGGCGCCCTGCACGTCATGTGGGAGGACCTCGGCGAAGTGCGAACTCTGGCCGTCGACGCCGAGTGGCTGGGCCGCGGTGTGGGCTACAGCATGATGCAACGCCTCGAAGCGGATGCCCGCGAACTCGGCCTGAGCCGACTGTTCTGCCTCACCTTCGAGGTGGGCTTCTTCACCCGTAACGGCTTCAGCGACATGGGCACCGAAACCGTCGATCCGGCCATCTACGCCGAGCTCGTGCGCTCCCCCGACGAGGGGGTCGCCGAGTTCCTCGACCTGGCCAGGGTCAAGCCGAACACGCTCGGCAACACCCGCATGGTGAAGCGCCTGACCTAACCCGTGGCTGATGCTCATACGAGCAAAATACGCGGAGTTCACCCCCCGGACACGGGGTCTCGCTAGGCTGCGAACCATTGCACCTGCCAAACCTTGGGCCGGGGGAACTTTCGACAGCTTGACCCCGGGTGCAATGAGACTCGCATCGTTCTATGAATGAGGAGATCCATGTCATCCGCCGTCCGCCGCCGCTCCAGGCTCGTTTTCGCCACATTTCTTGGAGTGAGCCTCGCGGCCGCTCCGCTCATTGCCGTACCGGCCAGCGCCAACACCGCCGGCACCGGCGTGGTCATCAACGAGGCCTACCTAAACGGGGGAAGCTCGGGCGCGACCTACCTGAACAAGTTCGTCGAACTGTACAACCCGACCGACGCCGACGTATCGCTCGACGGCACCTCGATTCAGTACCGTTCCGCCGGGGGAACCGCCAACCCGACCGGCGTCGTCGCCCTGACCGGCACCATCGCCGCCGGTGGGTACTACCTCGTGCAGGGTAGTTCGAACGCGGCCAACGGCGCAGCGTTGCCGACACCCGATGCCTCCTTCAACACGTCCTTCGCAGCCGGGTCCGGCACGATCTTCTTCGCCAACCAGCCCACCGCGCTGACCGCGCCCACCACCGGTTCCCTCACCGGGCAGGCCGAGATTGTCGACCTGATCGGCTACGGCAGCTCGAACACATTTGAGGGAGCGGCCGCCACCGCGGCATCCGTCAGCAGCTCGGTGAACCGCACGGCCTCGCTCGACACCGATGTCAACGCTGCCGACTTCAGCGCATCTGAGCCGACGCCGACGAACGCGGCCGGCGCCTCCGGCACCCCGGTGGAACCCGAGCCAGACCCCGATCCGACCCCGGTGCCCGACGAGCTGACGGCGATCGACGTGATCCAGGGCACGACTGACACGAGCCCGCTTGCCGGAACCGTCGTCAAAACCTCCGGCGTCGTCACGGCCGCCTATCCGACCGGCGGTTTCAACGGGTTCTACCTGCAGACTGCCGCAACCGGCGGTGACGTGGACTTCGCCAGCCACACCGCCTCGCACGGCGTCTTCGCCTATTCCAGCACGGCGACGGCCGATGTGCAGATCGGCGACCACGTGCAGGTCGTTGGCACCGTCGTGGAATTCTTCGGCATGACCGAGGTCACCTTCGGCACCATTGCTGACGTCACCCAGCTCTCCACCACCGACGTGGTTGCCCCAATGCCGGTCACGGTGTCGCTGCCGGCCAGCGTCGAGCAGCGCGAAACGCTCGAAGGCATGCTGCTGGCCCCGCAGGGTGATTTCACGGTCACCAACAACTACACGACCAACCAGTACGCCGAAATCGGCCTCGCCGCCGGAACGACGCCGCTCGTGAACCCGAGCGTTACCGCCCTGCCCGGATCGGCCGAATATCAGGCTGCTCTCGCCGAGAACGCCGGGCGCGCGGTCACCCTCGACGACGGCGCCACGACCAACTACCTCGCCGCAGCCAACCAGGGCAGCCCGGTTCCCTACCTGTCGACAACCGCACCGGTGCGGATCGGTGCCGCCGTATCCTTTTCCTCACCGGTCATCTTCGACTTTCGCAATGACACCTGGAAATTCCAGCCGACCACGGCCCTCGTTGCCGGCAACGCCGCGACCGTGCAGCCGGTGACGTTCGCCGATACTCGCACGAGCGCGCCGGAGAACGTGGGTGGGGACATCCGTCTGGCTAGTTTCAACGTTCTGAACTACTTCTCGACCACGGGCGACACTCTCGACGGCTGCCGGTATTACACCGACCGGGCCGGCGTGCCGACCACGGTGAGCAGCGGATGCGACGCCCGCGGCGCCGCCACGCAGCTCAGTTTCGAGCGCCAACAGGCCAAAATCGTCTCGGCGATCAACGCCCTCGGTGCCGATGTGGTGTCGCTCGAGGAGATCGAGAACTCGAGCGCGTTCGGCAAGGATCGCGACGATGCCCTCGCCAACCTGACCGCGGCTCTCAACGCTGCCTCAGGTAGTGATGTCTGGGCTTTCGTGGCCTCGCCGTCGGCGCTTCCGGCCAGCGAAGACGTCATCCGCACCGCCTTCATCTACCAGCCGGCCGTCGTTGAAACGGTCGGGGATTCGGTGATTCTCACCGAATCGGTCGCCTTCAACGGTCGCGCACGGGAGCCGCTCGCGCAGGCGTTCCAGCTGGTCGGCGACGACAAGAGCAGCTTTCTCGCCATCGTGAACCACTTCAAATCCAAGGGTTCCGGTACCGGGGACGACGCAGACCAGGGCGACGGCCAGGGGGCGTCGAACCCGACCCGGGTCGAGCAGGCCACAGCGCTCGTGGCCTTCGCCGATCAAGTTCAAGCCGATTCCGGCATAGACCGGGTCTTTCTCACCGGAGATTTCAACGCCTACGACCTCGAAGACCCGATTCAGGTGCTGCTCGAAGCCGGCTACATCAACCAGGGTGCCAAGACCGGCGAATACACCTACGCCTTCGGTGGCACGGTCGGCTCACTCGACCACGTATTCGCCTCGCCCGAAGCGGATGCCACGGTCAATGCCGTCGACGTCTGGAACATCAACTCGGTCGAATCGGTCGCCCTCGAATACAGCCGGTACAACAACAACGTGACCGACTTCTACGTCGCCGACGCATTCCGTTCCTCGGACCACGACCCGGTCGTGCTCGGCCTGAACGTGGCTGAGCCCACCGCCGTGATGCTCAACCTGCTCAACATTAACGATTTTCACGGACGTATCGATGCCAACACCGTCAAGTTCGCGGGAACCGTCGAACAGCTTCGCGCCGAGTACGGCGACGCGAACTCGCTGTTTCTCTCGGACGGCGACAATATCGGCGCGTCTCTCTTCGCGTCGGCATCCCAGAACGACCAGCCGACCCTTGACGTGCTCAATGCCCTCGACCTGGCAGCGTCGGGCGTGGGCAACCACGAGTTCGACCAGGGCTTCAGTGACCTCACCGGACGGGTGTCCGATACGGCCAACTTCGACTATCTCGGTGCCAACGTCTACACGGCCGGCACGGAAACCCCCGCAATGCAGGAGTACGCCCTTCTCGACCTGGCCGGCGTCACGGTCGGTGTGATCGGCGCCGTCACGGAAGAGACCCCGGCGCTCGTCTCGCCCAATGGAATCGCCAGCCTCAGTTTCGGTGACCCCGTCGCAGCGGTCAACCGCGTTGCGGCGCAGCTCACCGACGGTGACCCGACAAACGGCGAAGCGGATGTACTCATCGCCGAGTACCACGAGGGTGCCGGAGCCGGAATCCCCGATGGTGCCACGCTCGAGCAGGAACTCGCCACCGGCGGAGCCTTCGCGAGCATCGTCAATGATACCTCGGCCGAAGTCGATGCGATTTTCACGGGTCACACGCACAAGCAGTACGCGTGGGACGCTCAGGTTCCCGGCGCGGCCGACGGCGTGACGCGTCCGGTGCTGCAGACGGGCAGCTACGGCGAGAATATCGGCCAGGTCGTGCTCAGCTACGACCTTGCCTCCGGTGACACGACCACGGTGAAGAACCGTAACGTGGCCCGCTCAACCTCGACCGACGCCGACCTCGCGACCGCCTACCCGCGCGTTGCCGAGGTCCAGACCATCACGAACGCCGCGCTCGCCGAGGCCTCGATCCAGGGCAACGTGCCCGTGGGGTCAGTCACCGCCGACATCACCCGGGCGTGCCTCGGCGGGGTCGCACCGTGCGCCGAGAATCGCATGGCGCCCTCCACCATGGGCACCCTCGTGGCAAACTCGCTGCGCGCCTCCCTCGCCGACCCCACGATCGGTGGTGCCGAGATCGGCATCGTCAACCCAGGTGGGATGCGGGCGGACCTCTCGCTCGCTCCCGATGGTGTCGTGACCTACGCCGAGGCGAATGCGGTGCTGCCGTTCCTGAACAACCTGTGGACGACGAGCCTCACCGGCGCGCAGTTCAAGACTGTTCTCGAGCAGCAGTGGCAGACCAGCGCCGATGGCACGATTCCGAGTCGGCCGTTCCTGCAGCTCGGCTTGAGCGACAACGTGAATTACACCTTCGACGCGTCGAGAGACGCCGGCAGCCGAATCACGGGCATTTGGATTGATGGCGCCCCGATCGAACCGGCGCAGACCTACCGCATCGGTTCGTTCAACTTTCTGCTCACCGGTGGCGACAACTTCCGCGAATTCACGAACGGAACGGACACACGTGATTCGGGTCTCGTTGACCGCGACGCGTGGATCTCCTACATCCAGGCCAACAGCCCGCTGTCGCCGTCGTTCAAGGCCAACCAGGCCTCGATCACCGGCGCCCCCACGGCCGCAGTCAACCCGGGGGACACCGTGATCTTCACGGTGGGTGGCCTGAACCTCACCTCGCTCGGCGCTCCGAAAAACACCCAGCTGGCGCTGAGCTGGTCGGGCACCGACGTGGGTACGGCATCCGTTGATTCGACGGGTACGGCCACCGTCACCGTCACGGTGCCGGTCGATGCCGCCCCGAGCAGCGTTCTCGAGATGACCGCGGTTGAATCGGGCACGGTCGTGCGCCTCGCCGTCGCGGTTACCGTGAGTGCCGAACCGGGAGATGCGCCCGTCGCGGCACCGGAGAAAGAGCTCAGCAAGAAGCTGCGGAACGCGATCGACACCGACGAGAACTCTTATCAAGCCGGTGACACCGTCGTCGTTGAGGTCGGCAGTGAGCACGCCGGAGAGTACGTGTCGGTATGGGCGTACTCCAAGAATAAGGCCGACAACATGGGCGGCTGGTTACTCGTGACCGCCGACGGTACCGTGAGTGTCACGCTCTCGGATGACCTCAAGAACGGTAAATACAGCGTTTCTGCCCAAAACGCTGACGGTGACGTGATCGGCTGGACGGACGTCAAGGTCGACAAGGGTAAGAAGGCGCCGAAGCCAGGGCACCGTTAGGCTGCGGGTCAGCTCACAGGCCCGCTCGCAGCCTCCCGGCCGCGGGCGGGCCGCCGCGATTTTCGACAGCCTTTGCTGCCGACACGCACAGCAGTTAACGACTTCCGGCGCCGAACATCAATAACCTTGGGGCATGTCGACGATCAAGCAACCGGTCGGCCGCCAGTCCAGCAAGGTGTACCGGCGCCGGCGTTTCGTAGTGGGGCTCGGCCTGCTTGCCGTGCTCGTCATTCTCTTTCTCATCATCGTGCAACCGGGAGCCAGTAAGGGCGACGCAGACGCCCCGAAAACTCCGGCGGCGGACTCGACCGAATCGGCCGCCCCGACGGATCCCTCCACCTCGATTCCCGAGACGGCCACCGCCGTCGACGGTGCCGCCTGCGATCCGTCCGCTGTGCAGGTCGCGGCCATCACCGACGCCACGAACTACGCGGCCGACGCGCTGCCGCAGCTGTCGCTGAGCCTGACCAACATCGGAACGACCGACTGTGTGATCAACGCCGGTAACGCCAAGCAGGTGTTCACCGTGATGAGCGGGTCGGACGTTTACTGGACCTCGACCGACTGCCAGACCGACCCGATTGACGCGCAGGTGACCCTCAGGCCCGGGGTGGTCATGCCGCTCGCGACACCGATCACGTGGGATCGCACCCGCTCGGCCGTCGACACCTGTGAGGCTGAAACCCGCACTGCGGTTCCGGCCGGTGGAGCGTCCTACTACCTGCACGTGACCGTGGACGGCATCGAAGCGGCCGACCCGGCGCTGATGATTCTGAACTAGGGACTGCGCAATCCGTTCGCTCGTGGCATGCGCTGCCAGCTGGGTGTCGAGCAGCCTGGCCTGATTGAATGAACGGGTGACCGATACGACTGCCAACACCCGTTCCGAGGCTCTCGCCGCTGCCCTGGCGGCGCAAGACGTCGTCGCCGTCGCCTATGCGCTGCGCAACGACTACATGATCGTGCCGCAACTCGTCGTGAACGGTGAGGCGGCGCAGGTGCGCGTGTTCGGCCGCGAAGGCTCCGACAAGCGGATGCTGCTGCTCTTCTCCGCGGCGGAGAACTACGTGCGGGTGGTGCCCGACGACACCAACCCGCAGGTGATGGTCTGCGACGGCCAGTGGCTGCGGGAGTTTCTCACCGTGCATGCCGCCACCCTGGAGATGGTCTTCTTCGACATTGCCGGGCCGAATGTGATGCAGGCGGCTCCGGCCGACCTGCTGAAGGCTCTCAGTCCGGAGCTCGGCCAGGCCGACGGCGAATAACAGCCCGCGCGTATCGCGTCTTGATCGCACGACCGTGTCGAGTGCCTCGCAGGTGCTGCGGGTTTCGAACCCTCCCCGCGGCGCTGCCCTATTTCCACGCCCGATCGAGTTCGGCGTCACGCGGCGTGCGGGTGGTTCCGAGCGCGAGGGCAACCGCTGCGTGGATCGAGCCGCAGGCGGCGTCGATCTGGGTGGTGAACCCCAGCCGCACGGCCTCGTTCATGCGCTGCTTCGACATGAGCGCCCCACGCACCTCGCCGGCCAGGCTGATCTCACCGAACGCGACCACATTGTGTGCCACGGCGAGCCCGGTGAAGGCTGAAGCGATGGCCAGGGCAATGGCAAGATCGGCTGCCGGTTCGGTGAGACGGATACCGCCCACCGTCGACACGTAGACGTCTTTGGTGGAGAGTTTCATGCCCCCACGCTCCTGGAGCACCGCGAGCAGCATGGCCACGCGGGCGGCGTCGACGCCGCTCGTGACGCGGCGCGGGTTCGGTGCCTGGGTATCGGTGACGAGCGCTTGCACCTCGACCGGCATCGCCCGGCGACCCTCCAGGGCGACGGTCACGCAGGTGCCGTCGACCGGCTCGGTGGCGCGACTGAGGAACAGCCCGCTCGGGTCGGGCACCTCGGCGATGCCGTCACCGGTCATCTCGAAGCAGCCGACCTCGTCGGTGGGCCCGAACCGGTTCTTGAGCGCGCGAATGAACCGCAGCGACGTCTGCCGGTCGCCCTCGAACTGGCAGACCACGTCGACCAGGTGTTCGAGCACCCGCGGCCCGGCAATCGATCCGTCTTTGGTAACGTGGCCGACCAGCAGCACCGGCAGGTTGCGATCTTTAGCCACGCGAATGAGAGTGGATGCCACCTCCCGTACCTGGCTGGGCATGCCCGGCGAGCCGTCGGAGAGCGCACTCGACACGGTCTGCACCGAGTCGATGATGATGAGGTCGGGCTTGACCGCGTCGATCTGCCCGAGGATGACCCCGAGGTCGGTTTCGGCGGCGATGTACAGTTCGGGTTCGAGCGCGTTGGTGCGTTCGGCGCGCAGTCGCACTTGGCTAACCGACTCTTCGGCGCTGACATAGAGCACGCGGCTCTTCGCGGCCGCCGCCTTAGAGGCGACTTCGAGCAGCAGCGTGGACTTGCCGACGCCGGGCTCACCGCTGAGCAGAACTACCGAACCGGGCACGATGCCGCCGCCGAGCACCCGGTCGAACTCGTTGATGCCGGTCGGCCAGTGGGCGGCGGCATCCGTTTCAACGTGGGTGATGGGGCGCGCGATGCCATCGCCGACGAGAGTGATGGCCTTGAGCTTGCGGGTGATGCCAGCGGTCTGGCCGGCATCGACGACGGTGCCCCACTGCTGGCATTCGCTGCAGCGGCCCGCCCATTTCAGGGTGGTCCAGCCGCACTCGGAGCAGCGGAAAGAGGAGACGGATTTTGCCATGTTTCGAGCCTAGCCGGGACCACCGACAGGCGGCCGTGCGCGCGGCGACGACTCTAATCGGCGTCGGTTGAGATCTGGCCGACCGCCGAGAAACGGTGCGCAACCTCGGCACTCATCGCTGGCAGGAACGCCTCGGCCCAGGACCGGTACCCGCGGTCGTTGGGGTGGAACAGGTCCTTGGCGACGTGGGTGAGGATGCTCCGAATTCCTGCCCGTTTGGTCGTCGTGTGCAGCGGAACCACGGTCAGATCGTGCTCGGCGGCGACCCGGCGAATGATTTCGTTAGCCACCGCCACCTTGACCTCGTTGTGCGGCAGGTGGAAGCACGGGAGGTCGGCGACGAGGGCGTGTGGCGGCAGCACGGCGAACACGGAGCGAATGCCAGCTTCGAAGGCCGTCGGATTCCACGAGGCGATGTCGTTGGCGCCGATCGCGACCGTGACAAGGTCGGGCTCGAGCTTGTCGAAGCGCGGAAGCTGATCGCGAACGGCCAAAGCCACGGTTGCGCCGGACACGCTGAGATTCACGACGCGTACCGTCTGGCCGGTCGCCAAGCGCACGTGATCGGCGAGGACGCCGACGTAGCTCTTGTTCGGACTGGAAGCCCCGATCCCTTGGGCGGCGCTGTCGCCGATGGCGACGTAGAGCAGCTCTCCCGGTTGTTTGGCGTGGGCGCGCCACCAAGCCGAGTGCACCGGCAGAGTCTCGTTGAGAATGGCCTTCTGCTCTTCCAGGTCGCGTCGGTACCAGGTCGTGCCCAGCGCGATGCAGGCCGCTACCAGGGCGGCTCCGGTAGCGATGGCGGAGCGGATGCGTGGGGTCGGTAAGGTCACCCGCTGAGGCTACTCCGCGGCATCCGTGTGTCTGCTGCACGTTTGCCGATTCGCGTCGGACCCCAGTCTCTACTAGGATCGACGGCGGTACCGTGTCCGAGCGGCCGAAGGTGCGACTCTCGAAAAGTCGTGTGGGGGAGACTCCACCGTGGGTTCAAATCCCACCGGTACCGCCATTTTTATCCCTGATCAGAGGGACTTTAGTCCCTGTGCAGTGGTGTTTGCCCACAATTGACCCACATCATGGTGATTGACGGTCAATCTTTTGACCAGGAAGATCCGATTCGGACTGGGCTTGGCCGTCGATCTATGGATACTCCCTATTGAATTGACTATCGATTCTCAGGAAGTGCGTTCGTCTCGGAACGGTAGGAAAATCCGCGCTGGGCCCTGCATGCTCGCTATAGATGAGCGTTGTCGAAAGAGTAGTTCGGGGCGCGACGCCTCCGGCACCGGTGAATGAGCCGCACGGGGATCGGCGACGTTTCCGCCACGCTCAGCACGATGGCCGGTGTCGTCGGTGGAGTCGTCGACGATGATGATCACGGCCTTTCGTCCCTCGACCGCCTGACCAATCCGACGGATCAGCCCAAGGACGTTGGCTGCTTCATTGAACGTTGGTACGACAACTGCGACCTCCATCGGGGCCTCGCCTGCTCGGCGGAATTCCACTCTCGTCCTGGCCCTATAGAAATCCGCTAAGACGGGCGAGCCCGGCAAACGATTCTTAGACGGTTCTGTGACGTCACGGGCAACTCTAGGGGGATGAGCACAGACCTCCGACCACTTCACCGGTTCGCCCGGACCGCTCTTCCCGCCGCCGGAGTCATCCTCGCCGTCATTCTCATCGGGCTCATTCTGAGCGGTTCAGCAGGGTGGACGGCCGGAGAGATGGACCTGCTTCGCCTGGTGAACACGGCCCACACCGCGCCGCTGGACGCGGTGGTCCTCGGCCTGGACTGGCTGTTCAGCCCCGCCGTAGGCGCAGTGCTTGTCTTGTTGGCAGCCGGATCGGTGCTGCTGGTGACCCGGCGCCCCGGCCCGGCGATCCGCTTCGTGGTCTTGGTCATGATTCCCACGCTGGGCGCTGACGTGATTAAGCTGCTGGTGCATCGGGCCCGGCCCGACATTCCGTCGTTGCCGCACATCCTGCTGCTGGAACCGGGCGGTCTCAGCTTTCCCAGCGGACACACCAGCTTCGCCGCCTGCTTCCTGCTCGGGATTTTCCTCGTCACGGCCGGCCACCGCTGGCATCCGTTTGTGATCGGCACGACCACGGTGGTGGTGCTCGCCACCGCCGCGTCCCGGGTCTATTTGGGCGTGCACTACCCGTCGGATGTGGTGGCGTCGATCGTGTACTCGCTCTCCGCGGTGGCGCTGGTGAACGCCGCCTGGATGCTACTACTGGCACACTGGAGCGAACGTCGATCCGGCCGCCCCGCCGGGCCCGTGCACGAAGGAGTCACGAATGCCCGCTGAGAGCACCGCGCGCGCCCGGCTGCTGCTGATCGAAGACGATGCCAAGCTCGGCCCGATGATCCGGGACGTGCTCGCAGAAATCTATGACGTCACTCTGGTCGCCGACGGCGCGGACGGCCTGGCCGCCGGCCTCGCTGGCGAGTTCGAGGTGATGGTCATCGACCGGCGCCTGCCCACGCTGGACGGCCTCGGCCTCGTTGAAGCGCTCCGCCGTAAACTGGTCACCACCCCCGTCCTGCTCCTCACCGCCTTGGGAACCACCGGCGACAAGGTGGCCGGGCTCGACATCGGCGCCAACGACTACCTGGTCAAGCCGTTCGAGTTTGCTGAGCTCTTCGCCCGGCTCCGGGCTATCCGTCGGGTTTTCACGGGGGAGGGCCGCACGGTGCTGGTGGGCGGGTGGGAGTATTACCCGGACAGTCGCACCATCTATTCCCCGTATGACGGGCGGATCCTGCTGACGGTGAAAGAGAACGAATTGCTCAAACTGTTAGCGGATGCCCCGCAACGCACGTTCTCCCGTCAACAGATTCTGCAGACCGTCTTCAGCGCCGCGGACACCGCTGGAACGGTGGACACCTACGTGCACTACCTTCGGCGCAAGACCGACACTGACATCGTTCTCACCGTGCGCGGTGAGGGTTACCGCCTGGGACAACCATGACCCGCAGCACAGACCGCATCGTTGACAGCGACACCCTCGCCATCCGTCGGGCGTCCCGGCTCGTCGGCGCCCGCATCGCGATCGCGTGCGCCGCGGTCGTCGCGGTGGTCATGGTGGCTGTGTTCGTCTACATCCTGTCCGAGATCTCGCCCGGTGAATTGTTCGAACCGGTGCCGGACACCGAGAACCTGCAGGTCAGCGCCGTCAAGCTGCTGCGCGCTGCCGCCGTGTTGGGCGTGGGCTTGATCGTTCTGGCCGGGGTGTTGAGCTGGCTGGTCACCCGCCGGGCTGTGCAACCCCTCGGCGACGTGCTGCGCATCCAACGGGCGTTCGTCGCCGACGCCAGCCATGAACTTCGCACCCCGCTCGCAGTGCTCGATGCCCGCCTGCAAATATTGCAACGCACCCTCCCCGCCGACGACCCGTCGGCCTCGGTCGTCGCAGAGCTCCGCAGCGATGCGAAGGACCTCATTCACATCGTCAACGATCTGCTCGAATCGGCCGAAATCGGCGGCGCGGCCGTACCCGACACGGCAATAGTAGACATGGTCACTGCCGTTGACACCGCCGTGCAATCGATGACACTTATTGCCGTCGACAAACACATCACCATCGAACTGGATGCCCCTCATCCCGCGCCGGTGCGCGTGCCCGCCACCAGCATCACCCGATGCGTGGTCGCCCTGCTCGATAACGCGGTGCGCTTCGCCCCCAGCGAATCGATCATCACCGTGGGAGTGACCGTGACCAAAAAGACGGTGGCAGTCACCGTGCGCGATCGAGGCCCCGGCATCCAGGGCATCGACCCCGCCCGCATCTTCGACCGATTTGCACACTCCGGCACGGCCGTGGACGGCGGCGGAGAGGCCCGCACCGGATTCGGGATCGGCCTGTCCCTGGTGCGAGAAATCGCGGTCCGCTACGGCGGATCCGTGCACGTCGTCGACAGCTCGGCCGCGGGCACCGCGATCGCCCTCACCCTCCCGTGGGCGAAGCACCACTGATTCCTAGGTGTTTCTGAGACTCGGGGCGGTGAAGTTAGCCCATGTCGACCTCACTGCACGCGCGCAAAATGACGTGCAGCAATGGGTCCACGTCGTCGATCCAGCGGAAATAGGTCGGTTCTGTGAGAAGTCTTAGACGGGGCCGTGTTCGCTGGTGCTACCGACCCCATCCCAGGAGGAACACTTGTCCACCACCTCGACGCTCTCCACGACCGTTTTGCCCGTCCGGCACATCCTGACCAAGGTGCCCGAAGTGACCCTCATCTTCTGGGTGATCAAGGTTCTCGCAACGACCGTGGGGGAGACCGCCGCGGACTTTCTCAACGTCGACCTCGGCCTAGGACTGACGATCACGTCGGTCATCATGGCCGTCCTCCTGGGCGTCGCACTGATCGTGCAATTCAAGCTGCACAAGTACACTCCTGCCGTCTATTGGCTGGCTGTGGTACTCATCAGCGTCGTGGGAACTCTCATCACCGACAATCTAACCGACAGCCTCGGAGTGCCCCTGTGGGTGACGACGGTCGTCTTCGCCATCGCACTGGCTGCGACCTTCACCGTCTGGGCGATCTCGGAGAAGACCCTCTCCATCCATTCCATCTTCACGGCCCGGCGGGAGACGTTCTACTGGCTGGCCGTGTTGTTCACCTTCGCGCTCGGCACCGCCGCCGGCGACCTCGTCGCCGAGGGACTCAACCTCGGGTTCCTCGTCGCGCTGCTCGTCTTCACGGGCGCGATCGCGCTGGTGGCCGTGGCGTACCTCGTCTTCCACCTGAACGCTGTTCTCGCATTCTGGATCGCCTACATCCTGACCCGACCGCTGGGCGCATCCACCGGCGATCTGCTGTCTCAGCCTGTCGTTGATGGCGGCCTGGGGCTGGGGACCACGGGAACGAGTGTGCTGTTCCTTTCCGTGATTCTCATCTTGGTAGTCGTGCTCACCCGCCGCGCCCGAACCACGAACGCCCAGCTGACGGCCACCGTCTAAACCACCAGCGCACAGCGGATGCCGCCCATCTTCAGAATATTCAGAGAAAGCCCTTGCAGCATGAACACCATGATCGCCACCGCACTACCCACGTCCGGTTTTCTGGATCCGCAATCCGTGATCGCCGGCGCCGGCGTCTGGGGTCTCGTCGTCGTGTGCGCGATCGTGTTCGTGGAGACGGGCTTGCTCGTAGGGTTCTTCCTGCCCGGCGATACCCTGTTGTTCTTCACCGGCGTGCTCACCCTCAGCGGGGTGATCAGCCAGCCGCTCTGGATCGTGATTCCGGCCATCGCCGTCTCGGCCGCGCTCGGTGACCAGCTCGGCTACCTCATCGGGCGCACAACCGGTCGACGTATTTTCGACCGGCGCGACTCCGGCCTGTTCAGCCGCTCGAGCGTCGCCCGAACGCAGAGATTCTTTGATCGGTTCGGGCCGGCGGCCGTCACCATCGCCCGCTTCGTGCCGGTCGTGCGCACCTTTGCTCCCGTCGCGGCCGGCGTGGGCAAGATGCCCCGGAGGGTGTTCACTCTGTTCAACATTGTCGGCGCGGTGCTCTGGACGACCGCGGTGGTGCTCCTGGGCTTCGGTCTAGCTCATATTCCGGGCGTCTCCGACTTCGCCGCCCGATACATCGATCTTGTGCTGATCGGCATCGTCGTGCTCTCCGTCGTTCCCGTCGTCATCAGGGCCCTCGCCTCACGCCGGCAGAATGCTCGGGCGTGACCATCAGCGGAACGCCGCAGCGAATGGCGCGAGAGCTCGGGGCGTCTCATCCTGGTCTCATCGGCCACGGTCTAGGGTCGAGGCTATGACCATCACCCGCTGCCCGCTACGTCGCAAATCGGGCGGGACGGGCGGCGGGTGAAGGTGCTCGTGGTCGAGGATGACATCCGCATCGCGGATGTCATCCGGCGCACCCTCACCGAATCCGGCTACGCCGTCGACGTCGCCCATACCGCGCCCGCCGGCGTGCAAGCTTTCGAAATCGACACCTATGATCTGGTCGTTCTGGATCTGATGCTCCCGGGGCTGCCGGGTGGAGGGATGGACGTGTGCCGACGCATCCGCTTATTCAATAGCAACGTGCCCGTGCTGATGCTGACCGCACTGGATTCGATGCGCACCAAGGTGGAGGGCCTCGACGCCGGCGCCGACGACTACCTTGTCAAACCGTTCCACCTGGTGGAGCTGCTGGCCCGGGTACGTGCTCTCCTTCGACGATCACCGCGCGCTCACGCACCCGTCCTGCAGGCCCAGGGCGTCACCCTCGACCCGGCGACCCGCACCGCCCAGCGCGCGGGACGCACGATCCAGCTGACGGGCAAGGAATTCGCTGTGCTGGAATACCTCATGAGCAACGCCGGCACCATCATCAGCGCCACCGAGCTGATTGATCATGCCTGGGACAGTAACTATGAGGGGTTTAGCAACGTCGTACAGACCTACATCCGCTACCTCCGGCAGAAGTTGACCGCACCCGGTGAGGTGGACATTATCGAAACGCGGCGCGGTGCCGGTTATCTGATCCACGCGGACAGCTGATGTTTCGCCGCGCGCTGGTTCGACTCACCGTGACCTACACGATCGTGCAACTGGTGCTGTTCGCCGCGTTCGCGGTGGGAATCTACATTTTCGTCACCGGAACTTTCGACATCGATGCCGCCGAATCGGACGGTGCCGGCGCGCTGAACGCGGCCGAGCAGGGCTTCGCCAACCTCCGCTCCGGACTGATCGTGCTCTACGCCATCTTGTTGGTGCTGATCCCGAGCGCGAGTTTTCTCATGGCCCGCGCCGCCCTGGCGCCGCTGCAGAAAAGCTACGACCTGCAGCAACGCTTCGTCGATGGCGCCTCCCACGAGATGCGCAGCCCGCTGAGCATCATCCAGGGTGAGCTCGAACTCGCCCTCCTCACCCCCCGCACCCCGGCCGAGTACGAGCGGGCAATGCACACAGCCCTCGACGCCGTCGGCGGACTCACCCAACTCACCAACGACCTCCTCCTGTTATCCCGCGGCGCAGGAGCCGAACTGAAGAGAACCTACGAACTCGTCGACCTGAACGAACTTGTCCGTCTCGATATGGACGCGCGCGGCAGCAGCCCAGACGATGCCGCCCGCCTACACGTAAACATGGGGCAAGCCACTGTTGTTTTGGGCTCTCCAGTCCTGCTCGCTCGAGCGCTCTCGAACCTCATCGACAACGCGCTGAAATTCAGCGCGCCGCCGAGCATCGTCACCGTGAGCACGGACATCCACAACAGCACGTGCACCGTCACCGTTCGCGACTCCGGCATGGGCATGGACGACCACGACCTGAAGCATGCTTTCGACCGGTTCTGGCGCTCCGACCAAGCACGATCGCGGCCCGGGCACGGCATCGGTCTCAGCCTGGTGCAGCAGATCATCCACGCGCACGATGGCCGCATCACGATCACCTCGCAGATCGGGGTCGGCACGACCGTCACGGTGAAGCTTCCACTCCGCCCCTAAATTGGCTGAGTAGCTCTGGCTCTCATGCTCATCTCACGCGACCCTCTCTAGCTTGGAAGTACGGCCCCGCAATCGCGGAGCCCCCTTACGAAAGGCACACCATGCAGAAGAAGATGAAAATCGCCGGCGGCGCAGCAGCTGCCCTGGCTCTGGCCATCGTCGGCGGCATCACGCTTACCGCCGGAGCCCAGGCCACTCCCGCCAGCCCCTCGTCGTCCGCCTCGACCGTTGAGCCCGGGGCAGCCACGGCCGACACCGACAACGTGCAAAACGAGGTCGAAGACGGCACCAAGGACGGCGAAACCGCCGACGACAACGGCACCGAGTCAGGCACCGAGTCCGGTACCGAAACAGGCACCGAGAACACGAGTGACGACATCAACGGTGTCGCCGTCGAAGACGGCACACAGGACTAACCCGGCGCAGGAAGACCGGGGCGCACGTGCGCCCCGGTCTTCGTTGTCTTACCGACGGACTCAGCGAGGCGTGCGTCGTGCTCTACCGCGGGTCGAGGTCGCAACGAAAACGGTTTACCCGGCGGCGGCAAGCGCGGCCTACGCCGATCTAGAGGGGCACCCAACCAGTCCGGGTCGTCCGGACACACGATTTATCGACACTAGTTTTCGAGGCCGTGCCCACATTCTGCCCACACTTCAAAAAATTCGAGGTGATTGTTGAAGCCCGATGGTGACCGAAAACCGTTGAATTTACGGGGCAGCGGGCCTTCCGCCAGGCTGTGACTGGGCGGGACTTTGGGTTCAAATCCCACCGGTACCGCCACGAAAAACCCCCTACATCCCAGTGTTTCACTGGGGAGCAGGGGGTTTCGTTTTGCCCGGATGGCCGTTTTGCCCACACGTCAAAGATTCTGGACATGGAAAACACGCACCTCGAACGGGAGCACACATCTGGTGTCGCTCGGCGTGTACCCGGACCAGGCCAGCGGCTTCGCCGCCCTCACCCGGTTCATTCCCCTGCTTCTCGGCGACAGTGATGATGACCCACAGCTCGCAGATATCCTCGGAAACACACCGTCGGTCAGAGCGTTCCGACGGCAGAGTGCTCACGGAGGACAGCGACCCTAGCCGGACTTCGTGAACGGAGCACAGCGCGATGTTTTGATGAGGCCGTCCGAGGCTTGTACCGTTATCACGGCCGGACCCGAGCTGAGCTCATTGTCGATGATGTCGTCGCCGGTGGCGTTCAGACGCGCCCAGTAACAGTTCGATCCGCCGTCCGAGGAATACGTACCCGGCTGGATATCCGTGCCAACCCGAAATGTTCCGTCGCCGGCGAACGTGTTGGCGGCGACGACATCTTCGGCACCCTTGATTGCGCCCTCGCGCGTGTCCAAGGCCGATGAGCGAGCGGTCAATTCGGCGTCACGAACGCTGAGTGCGGCCTCCGCGCCCGCAAGGTTTTCCTCGCGCACCTCCGCAGCACCAACTTTCGACCGCAGCCCGCTGATCGTATCGTTTTGCTTGCCCCAGTCGGTTCGGAGTGAGTCGTAGTTGTCACTCTTCGAGGTGAACTCTGCTTGAAGGTCATTGGTTGCGCCGACTTGGCCCGCGAGTAAAACACCCAGCGTTGCGATTGCGATTGCTGCGACAGCCCCTGTGGCGACCAGGGCGAGGAAAGGGGTGCGCTTGGTGCGGAGGTCGGGAATCCGCTTTAACTTAGGGAGCCAACGGGTGAAAGGGTCGAACCTCTTTGATTTCGCACGTGGCGGTGTGGGAATCGCTTCGTTGCTGTCGTTGCTGTCGTTGCTGTCGTTGCTGTCGTTCATGGTGGTTCCCCCTGTGTCGATTTACGCTACTGCGTGGTGGCGGGGGCCGGACTGCTCTCGCCCGGCTTCCGCCACCCCATTTCGGGCAGACTATTCGGCCAGCAGCGTCCAGTTTCCGTCGGCGCTGACGACAATGGCGGACGGGCCTGAGCTCAGCGGCACCGTTCCGGAGTAGGCGCCGATCTCGTTGACGAGCAGCCCCATGTTGAAGGCTTCGCCGGTCTCCTCGATGATCGAGAAGTTCCTCGCGCCGTCGTGCGTGGCCGTGAGCTTGCCGGCGGAGCCGTCGAAGAGATACACGCCGTCGCCGGCACCGGATGCGACGAGTGCGGGTGCCGCAGAGATGGGTGCGATGGTCAGGCTCCAGTTTCCATCAGCCGTGATCTGCAGGGTCGTGTCTTCACCGAAAGAGTTGAAGCCGTACTGTGTTGTCCCACTGTAGGCGCCGATTGTGTTGACGAGCAGTTGCCCAGTGGATGCGTTGCTCGCGTCGAGCACAGAGACGGCGAAGTTTCTCGTGCCGTCGTGGGTTGCGGTGACGATTCCGGCAGTGGCGCCGGCCGGCAGCGTGACAAGGTTGTCGCCGGCACCGGCCTGGGTGACAACCTCGAAGGTGCCGAAGGCGTCGTCGGCCCATGACTGCACGGTGTCCTCCGGCACCGCTTCCACCACCGGCTCTTCAACGACGGGTTCCTCTGCGGCCGGTTCGACTGCCGAATCAACGACCGGAGCCACGGCTGCCGGAATGTCACTCGGTGCGTTACTCGCGTTGACTCCGGAGACGATCATTGACAGCACGGTTACCGCGCCCGTGACGATCCAGGCGATTTTCTTGTATTGGTCATACCCGGCGAGGCGCAGTCCCTGCTTGTCGCGGCCCTGGGCGAGAACGAGGATGAGGTCGACGAGCCACCAGATTCCCAGGCCGCCGAAGGTCAGCAGCTTGGCGATGCCGGAGCCGATTTTGCCGAGGTAGAAGCGGTCAACGCCGAAGACGCCGAGTAGCCAGGCGAACAGCCAGGTAGCCACAAAGGACTTCGGGGAAACCGCGGGGCCGATCATTCGCGCGTCCGTGGCCGGCACCGCTGTCGGCGCTGGCTGAAGGAACTGCTCCTGCTGAGTGGTCGGCACTCCGGCCGGGGGTGCGTTGTGGTTGGTCGTGGGCATGTTGTGATCCTCTGTTTGTTGTGGTGGGTGCGTGGAGTGGAAAGGCAGAGTTACTGCTGGGAAAGTTCGACGACGATGTCGAGACCGCTACCCGGGTGGTAGCCCCAGGAGGCGTCGAAATCGTCCCAGGTCGCGGTCTGTCGGCCGTCGAGTGCGCGGGTGCTGCCGATGCGCGTGTTGACGCTGTCCGGTACCTCGAGCTGGTCGAGAACGCAGAGCACGTCGACATAGTCAGCGCCGGGCGACTCTTCGCCGTCGCTCTGCATCGAAAGGCTTTCGCCCTCGTCGCCCACGGTGATCCACACGTTGTCGACAACGTCGCACGTCTCGGTGGCAGCGACGATGGCGGCGGACGGAAAGAAGGAGCCGGTCCCGCCACCGAGCGACGTTGCGGTGAGTGTGCCGCCAACACCGACGATGAGACCGATGCCCAGGCTGACTAGACCGATCGTGAGGTCGCGTCTGTTGAACGCGGTGCCCTGTGCCATCGGCGGTGATGCGAGTTCTTCGGACGGGTTCTCGGTTGGTGCTGGTTCCATGATGTGGCTCCTCTAGCTGGTCTGCAGTGGGAGCGGGTGGGGCGGTCATTCCCCCCAATGACAACGACCGTTCCTCACCCGCCGGTACCGACCGACTGAGGTGGGCACGACACCAAACTATTGGTTTGCTACAAAATCAACGGTTCTGCTAGCGATAACAGGGGTTATCACTAGTTCGTGTTGCATTACAAACCGAGGCGATCGTAGGCTGAGGTCACCACGAGAGGAGCGCCGCATGACGATCACCGACACCAGCCTGCTGATGACCATGTCCGACATCGCTGCCCTCGCCCACGTGCAGCGCCCGGTCGTCTCGGTTTGGCGCAGCCGCGCGGCCGGCACCGATGCGCCGTTTCCGGCCCCGATCAGCCGCCAGCGCGGCGTCGACCTCTTCGACGCCGGCCAGGTCGGCGGCTGGCTCGAACGCACCGGCCGCGGCAACAACCGCGAGGCCACAGCGGATGCCGCCGCCTACGCCGTCTCCGCCCGCCACGACTTCGACGAAGTCGCGTTCCGCGGCGTCACGGCACTGCTCGCCCTCCGCGAGGCGGGTGACCACGCGCTCGGCGGGCTGACCGCGGCCGAGTTGCTCGACGCCGCCGACGAGCACGACCCCGACGATGACCTGCTCTTTCGCGAGGTCGACGCTCTCGGCACCCGCCTGGTGGCCCTGGCCGAGTACGTCGACGCCCTCGTTGAGGCCGCTTACGGCCCAGCGCCCGCCTTCGAACGGATGCTCACCGACCGCGCAAAGCGCAACTTCGCCGACGAGGGCGACCTCACTCTCAGCCGCGCAGCCATCGACCTGATGACCCACACCGTTACGGCGCTGCGCTTCACCCAGCACGCCGACTCTGTAGTCGTCGATCCGACGGGTAGTGCGGGCGACCTCCTGGTGGCGATTCACGAGGCGCACCCCCGCGATCTGCCGGTGCTGACCGCGAATGACGACGATCCGGCCGCCCGGCTGCAACGGCGTCGCCTGATGGTGCACGGCATCGTGCGCACCGGGGTGCCGGTTCAGCCCTCGGGTGCCTTCACCGTGGACGGTTCCGCCGTACACATCGCGCAATACCCGTCCGCCGCCCAACCGACCATGACCCCGGTCGAGATGCTGTCGGCCATCGACGACATCGTCTTACAGCTCACCGACCAGCAACTCGCCGTGGTGTTGGCCCCGGCCACCGTGCTCACCGACATCGGGCTCAGCCCCGAAGCCGATCAACTGCGCTCCTCGCTGTTGCGCTCGGGCCGGGTGCGTGCCATCGTGCGCCTGCCCGCTGGAATGCTCAGCGGCAAACCCCAGCAGCTGCAGGCCATCTGGGTGCTCGGCGCCGCCCACACCCAGCACGCCCTCGCCGACCGCTACGCGATGGTGGCCGATCTCGTGGCCACACCGCTCGACACCGCGGTGATCGACGACCTTGTGAGCGACCTCGTCGCCTCCCTCGGCGACCGCAGCACCGTGCGAGCGCACTCCTTTCGCTTCGCCCGGCTCGCGCTCACCCGCACCCTGCTCGCGAGCCGTCAACCTCTGATCGCCGGAGTTGACACGGTGGCCGTCGCACCCGAGCAGTCGGCGGCGGCGCTTGCCATCGACATCGACAGGCTGGTCACGGCCCTCCATAGCGACCTCACCGTGTTCCCCGCGACCCCAGATCAAAGCTCCAACACGATGACCGTGCACGAGCTCCTCACCGCCGGGCACCTGCGATACATTCCCGGCAACCGAATCGCCGCCGAGGATGTGATCGTCGGAAAAGTGGACGGCATCCGCTTGATCGGCCCGGCTGAAGTCGCGAACCCCACAGAGCTCGGCCACCGTAGCATCGACCGCCTGAGGTTCGCCGCGGGGTATCCGTCCGGGCGGGTGACGGAGCCTGGAGACGTCGTGTTCTGTACCTCTCCGAAGCCAGCCGCCCTGGTCGATACCGAGGGAACTTCGGTCGTGCTGTTTCCGGCCCGAATTCTACGCATCGACCGCGCAGACCCGAACGGCCTGCTCGCCGAGGTGCTCGCCGCCGACATTGCCGCGCTGCCCCCGGGCCATCGCCGTTGGCGGGCGTGGAAAGCACGCCAGGTGGCCCTAACCCAACGCGCCGCGCTCGCCGATGCCCTCACCTCGCTACGGTGGGAACAGAAGCAGACGCGCGACCGGCTGGGGCAGCTCGACGAGCTCACCGATTTGCTCATGACCGGCATCACCGCCGGCACCATCACCCTTGCTTCTAACGCACCATCGAAAGGAACCACCTAGTGGCACCGAAGACCAAGATCGCCGCCCTGCCGTCGACCATGAAAGAGCTAAAGGACACCCTGTGGAAGGCCGCCGACAAGCTGCGCGGATCCATGGACGCCTCGCAGTACAAGGACGTCATTCTCGGCCTGGTGTTTCTCAAGTACGTCAGTGATTCCTTCGACGAGCGTCGCGAGCAGATTCGCACCGAACTCGCCGCCGACGGCCTCGACGAGGACCAGATCGGCCAGCTCATCGACGACGTCGACGAATACACCGGCCGTAGGGTGTTCTGGGTGCCGGCCGCCGCACGCTGGACCTACATCGCCGAAAACGCCAAGGGTATCCCGGGTGCGGCCGGTGAGCCGTTCAAACAGGTCGGCCAGCTCATCGACGAGGCCATGGACCTCATCATGGTCGCCAACCCCACCCTCGCAGCCACCCTGCCGCGCATCTACAACCGTGACGGCGTCGACCAGCGCCGCCTCGGCGAACTGCTCGACCTCTTCAACTCTGCCCGCTTCACCGGCGAAGGCTCGACCAAAGCCCGCGACCTGCTCGGCGAGGTCTACGAATACTTCTTGGAGAAGTTCGCCAAGGCCGAAGGCAAGCGCGGCGGCGAGTTCTACACCCCGGCCGGGGTCGTACGCGTGCTGGTCGAGATGCTCGAACCCACCCGCGGCCGCGTCTACGACCCGTGCTGCGGCTCGGGCGGCATGTTCGTGCAGGCCGAGAAGTTTCTCGAGAACCACCACAAAGAGGGCTCGGAGCTCTCGGTCTTCGGCCAGGAACTCAACGAGCGCACCTGGCGCATGGCCAAGATGAACCTCGCCATCCACGGGCTCAACGGCAACCTCGCCAGCCGCTGGGGCGACACCTTCGCCCGTGACCAGCACCCCGACATGCAGGCCGACTACATCCTCGCCAACCCGCCCTTCAACATCAAGGACTGGGCTCGCAACGAGCAGGATCCCCGCTGGCGCTACGGCGTTCCGCCCGCCGGCAACGCCAACTACGCCTGGATTCAGCACATCATCTCCAAGCTCAACCCCGGCGGCAGCGCCGGCGTCGTCATGGCCAACGGGTCGATGTCGTCCAACTCCGGCGGCGAGGGCGAGATTCGCGCCCAGCTTGTGGAGGCCGACCTCGTCACCTGCATGGTCGCCCTTCCCACGCAGCTGTTCCGCAGCACCGGCATTCCGGTGTGCACCTGGTTCTTCGCCAAAGACAAGACCGCGGGGGAGAAGGGCAGCATCGACCGCACCGGCCAGGTGCTCTTCATCGACGCCCGCAACCTCGGCACCATGGTCGACCGCGCCGAGCGCGCCCTCTCGGATGAGGACATCGCCAAGATCACCGCCAGCTACCACGCCTGGCGCGGCACGCCCTCCGCTGCGGATGCTGGCTTCACCTACGCAGACGAGCCCGGCTTCGCCTACTCCGCGTCACTCGCCGAGATCAAAGCCGCGGACTATGCGTTGACCCCTGGGCGTTATGTCGGCGCCGCCGAAGCCGAAGAGGATGCCGAGCCGATCGAGGAAAAGATCGCCCGGCTGAGCGCCGAGCTGTTCGCCCAGTTCGACGAGTCCGAGCGCCTTGCGGCGGTCGTGCGCGAGCAGTTGGGGCGCGTCTCGTGACTGACTGGGAGCAGACGACGCTGGGTGAGGTTGTTCTTGAGGGAGGGGGTTCTTTCAAGACGGGCCCATTCGGCACGACGCTCAAAGCGAGCGAGTATTCCTCTCATGGCGTGCCGGTCATATCCGTTGGTGAGGTCGCCTACGGATCCTTGGTTCTACGACGCGATACCCCGCGAGTCTCCTCTGAAGTTACGACGAGGCTTGCGGAGTACGTCCTAAGAAAGGGCGACATAGTCTTTGGACGCAAGGGCGCAGTGGACCGCAGCGCTTGGGTTCAACCCAACCAAGAGGGCTGGTTCCTCGGTTCCGATGGAATTCGAGCTCGACTTGCGTCGTCTGTAGATTCAAAATTCGTGGCCTATCAACTCCAAGGCCCCCACATTCGTGAGTGGCTCCTGCAGCATGCTTCCGGTTCCACACTCCTGTCGCTGAATCAAACAACGCTGTCGCGGGTGCCCCTTCTGGTGCCGCCCCTTCGTGACCAGCAAGCGGTCGCCGAGGTCTTGGGCTCGCTCGACGAGAAGATCGCCGCCAACACTAGGATCGCCGCGACATCCGCCGGGCTCTCCAGAGCGCTGTTCGAAGATGCGCTTCAGAAAGGATCAGTTGAATCGTTGCTTTCAGACGTCACGACCCTGGTTTCAAGAGGTGTAACGCCTGCGTATTCTGAGGACGCCGTTGGTACAACGATGATCCTGAATCAGAAGTGCGTGCGTGGTCAAAGAGTTTCACTTGCTCCCTCGCGCCGCACCAATGACTCCAAAGTCCGAGATGACAAGATCCTCTTGGTCAATGATGTTTTGGTGAATTCGACCGGCCAAGGAACTTTGGGGCGGGTTGCCCGTTGGACCCGCGACGACCGAGCGACGACCGATTCACACATCTCGATTGTGCGGTTTAATGCAACCCAGACGAACCCAGTTGCCGCCGGTTATGGCCTCCTGAGGATGCAACAATCAATCGAAGAACTCGGAGAGGGCAGCACCGGGCAGACAGAATTGTCGCGAGTCGACCTCGGCAATCTTCGTGTGCTGTTGCCTGCTCGTGAGCATCAGGACAAGCTTGGCGCGCGGTTGTCGGAACTCTCGCAGTCCGAGGATGCGCATCTAGCCGAAAACGAGACCCTCGCCGCCACGCGCGACGCCCTGCTCCCGCAGCTCATGTCGGGCAAGCTGCGCGTCAAAAACGCCGAGAAGTCGCTCGCGGGCGTGCTGTGATGCCCGCCCTGAAGACTGGCCCCATCCGTTGATCGAGCTTGCCGAGATCTCCATCAACCAACGCGACCCGCGTTGGGATCGCGGCCAGCGTCATGCGCATTGCGATCTGTAGGAAGGCCCGATCAACGAAATGGTCGCGCCGGTCATGGCAGGCACCTCGGGCAGCGGTGAAGGCGTACAAATCTAATGTCGGTGGTACCTGCCAGAATTTTCGTAGAGCGTCAATCGTGTGCGCGAGCTTGGGCTGCGACGAGGTAGGGAACATTGGTGCACTACATCGACTTGAGGAGACTGGGTCATGAGATCCACGAATGAACCGACAGACGCAGAGGCGAATGCGACGAATAACGCATCGTTCCCGAGCACGCCTGCTCGTGTGGCGATGCCTGACTGGTATCAGACGCTTCTCGATGCCATCACTCAACGTGTCAATGTAGGCCGACTTGGGGCGACGACTGCGGTGAATAGAGAGTTGGCGGCGACAAACTGGACCATTGGCTGGCTAATTCTGGACCGCCAGAGTGAGGAAGGGTGGGGCAGCGGCGTTATCGAACGGCTGTCGACCGATCTAAAGGCCGCCTTTCCGGGTTCCGGCGGATTCTCGCCCAGAAATTTGCGATACATGCGTACATTCGCTGCAGCATGGCCGAGTTATCCAATTCTGCAACGCGTTGCAGAATTGCCGTGGCGCCATCAGATTGTCCTAGTCGAGAAGCTGGATGATCCAGATATTCGCCTCTGGTACGCGGCCGCTGCAGTCGAGTACGGGTGGTCCCGCGTCATCCTGGCGCATCAAATTGACGCGCGACTGATCGAGCGCGAAGGAAAGGCAATCACAAACTTCGCGGCGACACTTCCGCCAGCAGACTCGGACATGGCCCAGCAGGCGACCAAAGATCCTTATGTCTTCGATTTTCTCGCGATGACCGACCGGCGCAACGAGCGTGAACTTGAAACGCAGTTGGTGACGCACGTGCAGAAATTTCTGGTGGAGCTCGGCCAGGGTTTCGCATTCGTTGGAGAGCAAGTGCGTTTGCAGGTCGGCGGCGACGAGTTCTTTGCCGACCTCCTCTTTTACCACCTGCAGTTGCGTTGCTACGTCGTCGTCGAGTTGAAGTCAACGGCCTTTAGCCCCGGCTTCGTTGGGCAGCTCGGCATGTATATGGCCGCCGTCGACGATCTCCTTGCCCACCCCGACGACAAGCCAACCATTGGGCTGTTGCTCTGCAAGACAAAGAACAATGTCGTGGCCGAGTACGCGCTCCGAAGCTCATCGATGCCCATTGGAGTGGCCGAGTGGAAGGATGCCATCACGGACTCCCTGCCGGAAGAATTCGCCTCCAGCCTGCCCACAATCGAGACGATCGAAGCCGAGCTCGCCGGTGAAGAGATTTCCCCGGACGCCCACGATTGAACAAACCACTAAAAATGACCACCCGACTGGCCTGTGTCTTGTGGGAACGCAGCCGGTCATAGTCAGAGTTTGATCTCTGGTCAGAATAAGCGACGGAGCTTGGAGTTGTTTCGTTAAGATCAGATGATGCGCCATGCGCAAGAAAGTTGGGGGGATCATGGCTTATGTACTTACTAACCGACTCGTCGTCGGTGTCGCATCGAGCGCGCTTTTTGACCTGAGCGAATCGGATGCCATATTTCGCGCGGAGGGGGAAGAACCGTATCGAACTTATCAAGATGCCAACATAGATACTCAGCTTCTTCCCGGGGTGGCTTTCCCATTCATTCAGAGACTACTGGGGCTGAACGACCTGAGTCCGATAGGCGACCCCTTGGTCGAAGTGATAGTCCTTTCGAAAAACGACCCAACTACTGGACTTCGAGTCATGCGATCCATCGAATCCCACGGGCTGTCCATTACTCGCGCAGTTTTCACGCAGGGCAAGTCGCCCTACGAGTACATCGGTGCATTCGAGATGTCCCTCTTTCTGTCCGCAGATGAACGTGACGTAAGAAAGGCTGTCGAACTCGGGTTTCCGGCCGGCCGTGTGATGCCTTCTGATTTGAGCTACGCCGAGGATGGTGGCGAAGTGCGCGTGGCGTTCGACTTTGACGGTGTCTTGGCCGACGACGAATCTGAAAGAATTTTTCAGGGCCCTGGCGGGTTGAAAGGATTTCAGGATCATGAAGTCTTCAACCTTGATCGATCTCTTAGCGCGGGACCGTTACGCGAGCTTCTGAAGGATCTACACATGATCCAGAATCTAGAAAAGATCAAGAAGCTGGAGCAACCTCAATATCAGCCACGGGTGCGAATCTCAATTGTCACGGCCCGAAATGCGCCCGCACATGAACGCGCCGTGAGAACACTCAGCGCCTGGGGAATAACGGTAAACGACGCCTTTTTCCTTGGCGGTATTTCCAAAGGCTCCGTCCTTAAAGTTCTACGTCCGCA
Organism: Cryobacterium glaciale; assembly: GCF_004402535.1. GTDB lineage: Bacteria > Actinomycetota > Actinomycetes > Actinomycetales > Microbacteriaceae > Cryobacterium > Cryobacterium glaciale. The sequence goes on from NZ_SOEY01000007.1 coordinate 98,211, forward strand.
TATCTTCTTTGATGACCAGGAAGGCCATCTCACTGCCACGGCAGAATTTGTTGCAAGTGTGCACGTCCCGTATGGCATCGCAAATGAGTCACCACAGGGCACGGCAATTTCGCTCGACATATTGGAAACCGTGGCATGACAAATCAGCGTCGCCGCAGTTGAGGGGTAGGCAATGACGATCACGACATCGAGTCCACCACAGGGGCTGTCCGAAGCAGCGTGGGAGAACTTCGCGCTCGATCAGCTGGGGGAGCCGCTGGGCTGGCTGCCGCTGCCCGGTGAGAAGATCGCGCCGGGCACGGGGGAGCGCGAGTCGTGGAGTGAGCTGCTCATTCGCCCGCGCCTGCTCGAGGCGCTGCGCAACCTGAACCCGACGGTTCCGGTGGAGTACCTGCGGCAGGCGCTCGCCGAGTTGACCGCCCCCAAGTCGATGGACGCCATCACCGAGAACCAGCGCATGCACGAGTACTTCGTGCATGGCTTTCCGTTCACCTATTTGGATGCCAGCGGGGCCGAGGTGAGCCCCAGCATCCGCTTGATCAGTTCTGACCCGGCGCAGAACGACTGGTTGGCCGTGAACCAGGTCACCCTGCGCCAGGGCGACTACCTGCGCCGGTTCGACATCGTGCTGTACTGCAACGGCATGCCGGTGAGCATCATCGAGCTGAAGAAGGCGGGCAGTGAGCGGGCAACCGTGGCCGCCGCGCACGCCCAGTTGCAGACCTACCTGCGTGAGTTTCCGCTGGCGTTTCGGTTCTGCGTGTTCACGCTGGCCTCCGACGGGCAGTCGGCGTCGTATGGCACGCCGTTCACTCCGCTCAACCATTTTTCGCCGTGGAACGTCGACGAGGACGGTAAGCCGGTTCCACCCGGCTCGACCACGGGCGACGGCGACGCGGTCACCGGGCTCGACACCGCGCTGGCCGGGCTGTACGACCAGGAGAGGTTTCTGCAGCTGCTGACCTATTTCACCGCGTTCGATGAGGGTGATGATGGTCTCACCAAGCGCATCGCCAAGCCGCACCAGTTTTTCGCGGTGAACAAGGCGGTCGCGAGCACCGTGCAGGCCGTCGCGAGCAATGGCAAGGCGGGGGTGGTCTGGCACACGCAGGGGTCGGGCAAGTCCATGGAGATGGAGTTGTACACCAACCTGGTGACGCTGGATCCGAAGCTGAAGAACCCGACCGTGGTCGTGATCACCGACCGCAAGGAGCTCGACGGGCAGCTGTTCTCGTCGTTTGATCGCAGCCTGCTGCTGCCGGGCAAGCCGGAGCAGATCCTCCGGCGTTCCGACCTGCGGCAGAAGCTGACTGAGCGCAACACCGGCGGAATCTTCTTCACCACGCTGCAGAAATTCGGAATCAGTCAGGCCGAGAAGCATGCCGGGCTGGAGCATCCGCTTCTGTCGGACCGGCGCAATATCATCGTGATCGTCGATGAGGCGCACCGCAGCCACTACGACGACCTCGACGGGTATGCCCGCCACCTGCGCGACGCCCTGCCGCACGCGACGCTGATCGCGTTCACCGGCACGCCCATCTCGTTCGACGACCGCAACACGCAGGACGTGTTCGGTGACTACATCGACGTGTACGACCTGTCGCGCGCGGTCGACGAGGGCGCGACCGTGCCGGTGTACTTCGAGCCGCGGCTGATCAAGGTGTCACTCGCAGCCGATGTCACCGAAGAGATGCTCGACGACGCGGCCGACGACGCCACCCAGGGACTCGACGAAACCGAGCGCGCCCGCATCGAACAGAGCGTGGCCGTGGTCAACGCGGTCTATGGCGCGCCCGAACGCATCGCGGCCCTGGCTTTGGATATCGTGGAGCACTGGGAGAACCGCAGCAAGCGCATGCATAAGTTCATCGCGGCACCGGGCAAGGCCATGATCGTCGGCGGTACACGGGAAATCTGCGCGCTGCTGTACGAGGCAATCGTGGCGTTGCGGCCCGAGTGGCATTCCGCTGCGGTCGATCAGGGTGTCATCAAGGTCGTCTACTCTGGGGTTGCGACGGACCAGCCGCCGGTCAGCCTTCACGTGCGCCGCACCTCGCAGAACGATGCGATCAAGGCCCGGCTAAAGAACGTCGACGACCCGCTCGAACTCGTGATCGTGAAAGACATGATGCTCACCGGCTTCGACTCACCGCCCCTGCACACCCTCTACCTCGACCGCCCGCTCAAAGGTGCGCTGCTCATGCAGACGCTCGCACGGGTGAACCGCACCTTTCGCGGCAAAGAAGACGGGCTGCTCGTGGCCTACGCGCCGCTCGCCGAAAACCTCGCCAAGGCGCTCGCCGAATACACAGCGGATGACCAGACCGGCAAGCCGCTCGGCCGCAACATCGCCGAAGTGGTCGCCCTCACCGAGACGCTGGTCGAGACCCTGCGCGGTCTCCTGGCCGGGTGCGACTGGAAGGCCGTGCTGCACAAGGCCGGACCGAAGGCCTATCTGAATGCGGTGACCGGGGCTACTGAATTTCTGCGGGCACCTGGCACGCGCGGCAACCAGATCGTGGAGGGTGAAGAGACGCTGGGCGTGAAGTACCGCCGGTATTCGGGGCAGCTCTCACGGGCTTGGGCGCTGTGCTCGGGATCGGACAATATCGCCGAGTTGCGCCCCGAAGTGAAGTTCTATGAGGAAGTCCGCGTCTGGATGGCCAAGTGGGACGCCAACGAGCGGCAGTCCCGTGGTGAGCCGATTCCGGAGGAGATTCAGCGGCTCTTGGGGGAGCTGATCTCGTCCGCCACGTCGTCGGGTGAGGTTCTCGACATCTACGAGGCCGCCGGCATGCCCAAGCCGTCGCTCAGTGATCTGACACCAGAGTTCGTGGCCAAGACGCAGCAGGCGCGCAACCCGCATCTGGCGATTGAAGCGTTGCGCAAGTTGCTGACCGAGGAGGCCGTGGCATCCACTCGAAACAACATGGTGCGGCAGAGGGCGTTCTCGGAGCGCATCACCGAGCTGATGAACAAGTACACCAACCAGCAGTTGACTTCAGCCGAGGTGATCGCCGCGCTCGTGGAGATGTCGCGGGAGGTCGCCGCCGAGTCGCAGCGTGGTTTGCACTTCAAGCCGGCGCTGACCAGCGATGAGCTGGCATTCTTTGACGCGGTGGCCCAGAACGAGTCCGCAGTGGATCTGCAGGGCGAGGGCAAGCTGGCCGACATCGCGCGCGGCCTCGTGCAGGTGATGCGCCGCGACGTGCGCACCGACTGGACCGTGCGCCACGACGTGCGCGCCAAGCTGCGCTCATCGATCAAGCGGTTACTCGTCGTGAACGGCTACCCGCCCGACCAGCAGCCCGCTGCGATCAAACTCGTGATGGAGCAAATGGAGTCGATGGCGCTGCGCTTCGCCGGAGAGCGCGCGCACGCCTAGATGGCATCGGGTCTCGGCAGGGGCACCCGAGAGACGGAGCACTTCACACGGGGGAGGGTAGGAGACCCCCCTTGAAAGCAGACCAGATTGTTTGCGGTGCGGCACTGAATAAAGCGATACGAATAGGAAATGGAACGCAATGGCAGGCATCGTGCGTGTAGATGGTGAGTCGGCATGTCGACCGACGAACCCGAATAAAACGGTGCTCCTAAAGAGCCTGGCGCCACGTTTTGAGGGAGATAAGCATCAGTTTTACGGCTCTCCTGACGTAACCGTGGGTCCGTTGGGAGAGCCTCTCTTTCTTTGAATTGGTGGAGGTGGCGCGACTACTCGCTGGAAGCGACGAGGTCTCCGGTCTCGGCGGCGACGCGTGTCCGCTCTCGTCTTCCATGGCCACTCGCGCTTTGACACCGTTCGGCTTGACGTGGTCGCAGTCCGGCCCGAGCAGAGAGGGGAGCGTAGAGGAAAATGAAGACCAGCGGTGGGCAGTGCTGTTGACTCTGCGGCGCGTCCCCCGGGCAGGATCACACCGAAGTCTTCTGACACCGAAAGAAGCTGACCGCCGCGTGGTCCCGGCTTGGAACGCGAGGAGCGCGGTCATGTCGGCGAGGTGCTGTCCTTAAGACGCGAATTCCGGTTCGACTCTTCCCTGAGCGTGTCGGGGGACGGGAGGGGATGGTCGGCAGCGGTCGGCATGCCGGATCAACTCCATTCAATGATGCGGTTGGCGTGGATCTTCGTCGTCTCGATATACCGTGCGTTGGCCTCATCGGGGCCTTCCGCCCATGCTGTCGCAGCTTCCAGGTCCTTCCCAAAGGCGACGTGGCGTTCGATGAGGCGACCGATCCGAACTTCTCGGGGGGTGTCGACGAACCAGGTTTCGGACAGGAACTCCCGGACGCGGTTCCAGGGGTCTATGTCGGAGAGGAGGTAGTTGCCCTCCGTGATGACGAACGCTACCGACTTGGGGATAGCGATCGATGCTCCGATGGCCTCCTCAAGACCCCGCCGATAGCTGGGCGCATACACGACCGGCTCGTCCCGCTCCTTGAGGCGTCGCAGCAGAGACAGGTAGCCGCCAGCGTCGAAGGTGTCGATCGCACCCTTCCTAGATTGCAGGGGTGTGCCCTCGATGATGGTGTTCGCGAGGTGGAAACCGTCCATGGGCACGACAACGCATTCGTCGTTGCCGAGTTGATCGGCCAGATACTGGGCGAATGTGCTTTTACCTGTTCCGGGTGCCCCGACGATGCCGATGAGCTGGCGGGCTCCGGATTCCCGCGCTGTCCGGCGCAGTGTCTCAAGTAGTGGCGCTACGGATGCTGGGGCGACGATTGCCGGCATCAGCCCATCACCCGGTAGCGTCGGTTGGTGTATCCATTGAGCAGGGCCGCGAACACGAGGATGACGCCGAGGGCGAGGGACTGCAGCTGGGATCCAACGTTGCCGACGAAGAGCAGCAGGATGCCAGCGTTCAGCCAGATGATCAGGACCGTAGCGACTACGACGCCCGATACGCGTCCGATACCGCCGGTGATTGCGACGCCGGCGAGTACCGCGATGGTGATCGATGGCAGGGCCATTCCGCTTCCAGAATCGCCGGCATCGGGACGAGCGGATGCGAACTGCGAGACCGTGACCACCGCGACCAGTCCCGAGATGGCTCCGGATACGGTGTAGGCGATCGCACGGGAGGCGGCGACGTTCACGCCGGACCAGAGAGCGGCAATGTCGTTCGTTCCGATGGCGAACAGGCGGCGGCCGTAGGGTGCTCGGTTGAGCAGGAACCACACCACGACGACGGTGGGGAGGAGGAACAGGACGACGCCGAGCGGAACGTTGGGAAGATATTGGCCGATCAGGGGTATCTCGACGGAGTTTGATAGCGAGTAGAGGTCCTGAATCGGCTTGGTGCTGATCGGCTGCTGGTTGTTGATAACGATCGCTAGTGACCGAAAAACGTAGTACGTGGCCAGGGTGGCGATAAGGGGTGGGAATCCGAGGTATGCGACCATGACGCCGTTAACAGCGCCGAGGACGGCACCGACGGCGATGGCGCCGATGACGGACGCTAGTAGGGGGAGTCCCCAAACGCCGTAGAAGAAGCCGAAGACCATGCCGACCAGAGAGACGATGGCCCCGACGGACAGGTCGATGCCGCCACGCCCGGAGACGATCACGACGAGCTGGGCAAGTCCGAGCATTACCAGTGGGACCGCATTGATGAGGCTCGAGGACAGATAATCGGAATTGTACGACCCCGCCAGGAAGCCCGCAGCGTCGAGTGCCGACATGATGACGACGACGAGCACAACGAGGATGGCCAGCAGCATAACGCGCTGTGTGAGTATTGCCTTTACGAGCCGTTGAACCTGAGTCTGTCCAGAGTCGGGACTGGGCTTCGTGTCCGGAGTTGGTGCCGGAATCTTGATGGAAGTCATGCTCGCCTCCTTGCGCGCGCCCGAAGCAGATCGGTTCCGACCGCGACCATGATGAATAGTCCGACGAACAGGTCGCCGAGTTGCGAGGGAAGACCCAGCTGGGTCACTCCGGAGGCGACGGTCTGGACCAGAATTGCGCCGAGGATGGTGCCGAGGACCCCGCCGCGTCCGCCCAGTACTGAGGTGCCGCCGATGACGACGGCGGCGATCGTGGCCAGCGACAGGCCCGTACCGACGGTTTGGTCGAGGTTTTGGGTGCCGTTGGCGAGGATCATGCAGGAGGCGAGGCCGACCAGCAGTCCGGTCACGGTATAGGCGAGTACTGCGCGACGATCCACCTTGATCCCGGTCAGTCGTGCGGCGGGACCGTCACTGCCGATCGCGTAGAAGTGGCGCCCTCCCGCGACGTAGCGCAGGTAGTACCAGGCAGCTGCTGCGATGAAAATCATGACAAGAAATGAGACGGGGATGCCGAGGAACCGTCCGTTGATGCCCTTGCCGAGAACAGCGAGGGTGGGTGGAATGCCGGTGACGGTCTGCGAGTCGAAGATTCGCAGGCCGATGAAGAGGAAAATATTCGACGTTGCGAACGTAATGATGATCGGGTGCACACGCCCGACAGCGATCAACACACCGTTCAACAATCCGAGGAGCCCGCCGACCAGCATGGCGGCGGCGATCGTGACGATCAGCGGGGTGTCGAACACTACCATCAGTTTCGCGGCGACCACGGCGCAGACCAGGACCATGCTGCCGACGGAGACGTCGATGCCACCGGAGATCATGATGATGGTCTGGCCGATGGCGATGATCGCGATGGGGGCGATGTTCGACAGGAGCGGCTGCAGCGATCCGGCGGACAGGAATGCCGGGGTTGTGAGGCCCAGCAGTACCCACAGCGCAACGATCGCCCCGACGAGCACGACTTCCTGACCGGACACGGCGGCAGGTAGCTGCCGGATCCGATTGCGCCGCGGTGTGGAGGTTTCGCTGCCACGGGGTGAGAGCGCGCTAGCGGTTCTCATGGCCGGCTCCTTCTTGTGAGTTCTCGGGTTCTTCCCCTGCGGCGGCTGCCAGCAGGTCGACTTGTGATGCGGTGGGGGGAAGAGTGACTGTCGTCGTTCCCTTGCGGACGATCTGGATCCGGTCGGCCACGCGGAGTGCTTCGGGGAGGTCTGAGGTGACGACCAGTACCGCCGTGCCTTGGTCGGCCATCTGGGAGATAAGGAGATGGATCTCTTCTTTGGCGCCGATGTCCACGCCCTGGGTAGGTTCTTCGAGGATGAGCAGCCGCGGGTTGACCACCAGCTGGCGGGCGAGGACAACCTTCTGGGCGTTGCCGCCGGAGAGGGCGCCGATCGCCTGCAACTCGTTTGGGGTTCGCACGGCGAGCCGGGTGATCATGTCCTTCGCGATCACTGTCTCGCGTTTGCGGTCTACCCACAGTCCGAACTTGGTCAGGAGGGGGAGGTGGCCGATAGAGACGTTGAACGCGATGGTCTGGAAGGCGAACATTCCCTGGCGTTTCCGGTCGGCTGGAAGTAGGGCGATGCGCAGCTTTTGGGCGTGGCGGGGGTTGCGGGGGGTGACAGGGGAGCCGTCGAGCAGCATGGTCCCAGCGTCGGCCTTGAGGATGCCGAAGATAGTGGCGGCGATGTCGGAGGCACCCGATCCGACGAGGCCGTATAGCGCTACGATCTCCCCAGCAGCGACGGTGACGTTGACGTCGTGGAACCGGTTGCTGCGTGCCAGGCCGACCAGCTCGAATCGGGCCGGTCCTGGCTCCGCCTTATGCTCACGAGACTGGACCGCATGCATTCCCCCGACCATCGCCTCGGCGATGGCGCGGATGCTGACATCCTTCATCTCGTGCGTCGCGATCGTTCGACCGTCGCGCATGATCGTGACTTCGTCGGCTATTCGCGCCAGTTCGTCCAGCCGGTGCGAGATGTAGACGACAGCGACGTTGCGTTCCTGGAGCCGACGAATGACGGTGAACAGGTTCTCGATCTCGGCGTCGGTGAGTATTGCGCTGGGCTCATCGAGGATGAGGACGGTCACGTCTTGAGCGAGTGCCTTGGCTATGGACACCTGCTGCTGCTCGGCGATGGAGAGGTCGGAGACCGTCATCGGCGCGTAACGTTCCTCGAGGCCGATGAGTGCCAGGAGTTCGACGACGGCTTCGTGCTGTTTCGCCCAGTCAATGCGACCGTGGCGGCGCAGTTCGCGGCCCGCGAAGATGTTCTCGGCGACCGTAAGCTCTTGGAATAGCTGCGGCTCCTGGTAGACGGTAGCAATTCCCAGGGCGATGGAGCTCGAGGTTGTTCCGAGGGTGACCGGGCGGCCGTCGAATTCGATTAGTCCTGCGTCCGTGCTCTCCGCGCCGGCGAGAATCTTGATCAGCGTGGACTTGCCTGCACCGTTCTCTCCGACGAGGGCGTGCACGCGGCCGCCGTAGAGAACGATGTCGGCGTTGCTGATGGCTCGGACTGCTCCGTAGCGTTTGGCGATGCCGGTGAGCTGCACGCGGGCCGGGTTTTGTGGGACTTCGTGGCCCCCGTCAGGGCCAAGTGCGTGGTTTTCCACGATGAATCACGCCTTTCTTGGCGGTCTGAGGGTTGCGCGACATTGTGCCGCGCAACCCTCAGGCCAGTGGTGGGCTAGTAGTTGTAGTTGTCGACGTTGTCCTTGTCGAAAATGAATGCCGGGCCGAGGACCAGCATCTTCTTCGCGGAATCGTACGCGATCGCGGAGAGGTCGCTGCTGACGTTGTTGGTGGTATCGAAGCTCTTGCCTTGGGCGAGTTGCGCTCCGGCCCATGCCGTGAGGTAGCCGAGGTTCTGGACGTCCCAGAGGATTGAGCCCGAAGACGACCCGTCGTGCAGGTACGGCGCCATCGACAAGGGGGTGCCGAGGCCGACGGTGAAGACCTTATCGATCTTGCCGGCATCCCGGACCGCCTGGGCGACGCCAACGGCGGAGGTGGAGCACTGTCCGATTATGCCGGTCAGGTTCGGGTGGGCGTTCATAAGGTCGGTAGCCATCTGGGCACCCTTGGCTTGGTCCTCACCGGAGTAGACGACATCGACCAGCTTGAGGTCGGGGTACTCCTCCGGCGCGTACGCCTTCTCCGCCGCGATCCAGGAGTTCAGGTTCTCAGCGGTTTCCCCGCAGGAGACGATTGCGTACTCGCCCTTGCCGCCCATGGCGCCGGCGAGGCTGTCGATAATAACAGAGCCGATTCCGTCCGCGGTGGCCTGGTTGACGAACACTTCACGGACCGAGTCGGGTGCATCGGTATCAGCGGTCAGTACCTTGATGCCCGCGTCTGCAGCCTGCTTGAGGAGGGGGGCCATCGAATTCGGGTCATTGGGGGCGACGACGATGGCATCGACCTTCTGCTGGATGAAGGAACGGACGATGTCCGACTGTGCGGCGGCATCGGCGGTAGTGGGGCCCTGCATGATCCACTTGATTCCGAGGTCCTTCGCCGCCTGCTTGGCACCGGTATCCATGGCCTCGAAGTACGGTGCACCCTGCAGCTTCGGCACGAAGGCGACGGTGATTTCCTTGTCGGCGGAGCCGCCGGTGGTTGTGGCCGTATCGTTCTTCGCGGTGCAGCCGGTAAGTGTGATGGCCGCGATGGCGACCGTGGCGAAAACTGTGGCGAAACTACGGTGTTTCATGTAAGACTCCTCTGTCTGTGGTGCTGTTTGATGGGCTGTGCTGGAAAGCGTATTTCGGTTTCTCCCGGGTTGGAGCCGGGCCTCCTTGACCTGTCGCAGCGGCGACGCGGTTTGGCCTATTCGAGGTTGGTGTGGCGTGAACGCATCAGGTCGGATGACTCGGCGCGGAGCTTACGGACTCGGTTCGTGATGAGGTCGACGAAGACGAACTCGGCGATCTCAAATCCACTGCCCATCGGAAGTACTGTCTCGGGTCCTGTGTCGTTTGCCATGGTCTGTGCGTTGATCAGGACGACGGTGTCCGCGAGCTCGGCCGGCGTGGTGTCCGGTTCTGCCGTGAGGTAGAGGATGCGGGCGCCGGCGTTCTTCGCGACTCCGGCGAGGGCCATGACCATGGAGATGTTTCCGGGGCCGCAAGACAGGATAAGGAGGTCACCTTTGCCTACGGCGGGCGTGGTCATCTCGCCGACGTAGTGGGCGTCGATTCCCGCGTGGAAGAGACGCATGATCAGGCCGCGCATGACCAAGCCTTCTCTGCCCCCGGCAAAGGCCGCCACGACATTGGCGTGGACGATCTCTTCGGCAATGAGGTCGAGCGTCGTGGCTGGCACGCTCCGGACGGCTTGGGACAGTTCGTCCAAGGCGATCGAGACGTCGTCCTTATCCGTGAGCAGATCCGAATCAGGCGGGTGTGCCATTGGTAACCTCCATGCGTCATTGCACTATTTTGTCCGCATCTGACACGTGTCAGACGCTCTGTTGGATAATGTAGAACACGCAACTGACTCGTGTCAAGTGGAGTAGGGTATTGATATTTACTGTGGCGCCAAATCATGGGGAGGCCGGCACGATGATCAGCATGGATGATGTCGCCGTCGAGGCCGGAGTCTCGCACGGGACCGTCTCGCACGCGCTGAACCACCCCGACCGGGTTTCCAAGAACAGTCTCCGGAAAGTGCAGGAAGCTGTCGACCGTCTCGGGTTCGTTCGCAATGAATCTGCCCGGCACTTGCGTTCTGGAACGTCGAGCACCTTAGGGCTCGTACTATTTGACACTTGGGACCCGTTCTTCACCGAGATGACCAAGGGCTTTGAAGATGTCGCCATCGCCAACGGGCGCAACGTCGTCGTCGCCAACAGCGCTTTGAGCGTGAACCGGGAAGCCGCGAACCTAACTTCATTCGAGCAGCGCCGCCTCGAGGGAATCCTGATAATCCCTCAGTCATCAGAGACCCTTCCCAAGCTGGAGCAGATCCGCCGGAGGGGTACATCGTGTGTCCTCCTCGACCATCCGTCGGGTGGATTCAACCTGCCCTCAGTCTCGGTCGACAACGTCGAGGGCGGAGCTGTCGCGGGACGACATCTCATCGAGCTTGGATGCCGTCGCATCCTCTTCGTGGGTAACGCGACTCTGTTTACTCACAGCAAAGACCGGCTCGAGGGCCTATTGAGTATCACGGATCCTGCAGGCATCGACGTTCAAATATTCACCGTCGCCCACCTGGATTTCGATCGAGGACACGACGCAGGAGCGTATATCGCTTCCCTGGCGCCGGAAAATCGCCCGGATGCCGTGTTTTGCTCCAACGACATGCTTGCGCTCGGTCTCATGCAGATCTTTGCCCGGGCTGGCATCGCAATGCCCGCAGACGTCGCCGTCATCGGTTATGACGACATTGGACTGGCCGGGCAAGTCGCAACGCCTCTTTCAACGGTCCGTCAGCCCGCCTACGACATCGGGAAGAGTGCCGGAGAAGTACTTCTCCGCGACATTGAATCTGGTCGAAGCGCCGAGACTGAACACATCGTCTACACGCCTTGGTTGGTCGCAAGGGAGAGCACGACAGGGGCGAAAAGGGCTATCGACGGTGTAGGGCAGACTGCGGACGTCCGCGCTGCGGCCTTGACGGGATCGTCGGCCGAACTCTCACCCAAGCAACTCGCACCAAGTCCACCACGTCCGGCGCCACTCGGCGCCAAATAGACCGGCCCGCGGCTTGGCTAAGGCACCAGAACTTAATTACAACTTGGTTAATTGGAGAAGGAAGGACCTCGGCGGCTAGTTTCGTCTCCGTCGGTCTCGTTGGCTTCTGCTGGTTGGTTGTTCCAGACGGTCGTCCTCAAACATCGGCGGAGAACGGTCAGGACCGAACACCGCAGAAGTGTAGAGATGTCCTGATACAGATTTGTCACCCATGTCCCGATACGTCACACTGTCCCTGCTCCTGAGGGCTTGCCCGCATTTTGCCCACACGTGAAAACCTTGACGTCCTCAAATGGCCTTTGCCAGGTCGAGGCGCCCACTATTGCTCGCGAAGGAGCGTCAGGAATTCGTCGGCCATGGCAACTTGTTCCTGCAACTTCCCCCGGCGCTGGTCCGCCTCGGTAATGAAGGCGTCCAGTTCGTCGCGAACGCCCGGGTCGGCCGTACCCGTACTGGTCGTGCGGCTGAGGGTGTCGATAACACGCAGGAGGGCGGTCATCTCCTCGAGGGGGAAACCCAGGGGTTTCATGCGCCGAATGAGCATGAGTCGGTTGAAGTCGCCCTGCGTGTACAGGCGGAAGCCGCCATCGGTGCGTCCCGTCGGCTTCAGGAGGCCGACCTCGTCGTAGTGCCGGATCGTACGCAGCGAGAGGCCGGTCTTCTCGGCGAGCTCACCGATGTGCATCGTGACGGCGGGTGTTTCGGACTCCATGCCACTCCCTCTTTCAACTTAACCCTAACGTTAGGGTAGTGTTGCAGTTCTGGCCGACAGTTTCCTGCACGCCCACACCCCGCCCCATTGTCGAACACGACATTGTTGGGCCCGCGCACTGAAGCGCCCACCTACATTGCCCATCGGCTCTCTTACGGGAGGGCCCGTCACGGGAGTCTCCTATGGCTATTGCCGAAAAATCCCCCCTGCCTAAAGTTAATCGATACCAAGCCGAACCGTCGGTGCTGACCGCCCTAAAAACACCGCGCATCCTGACCCGCGAAGTGCTCGCCGGGCTGGTCGTGGCGATGGCCCTGATCCCTGAGGCGATCGCCTTCTCGATCATCGCCGGCGTCGACCCGCGCGTGGGTCTGTTCTCCTCGTTCGTGATGGCCGTGACCATCGCGTTCGTCGGCGGACGCCCCGCCATGATCACCGCCGCGACCGGCGCCGTCGCGCTCGTCATTGCGCCGGTCGCCCGCGACTATGGCATGGAGTACTTCATCGCCACTGTCATCCTCGCCGGGATCTTCCAAATCGTGCTCAGCCTGGTCGGTGTCGCCAAGATCATGCGGTTCATTCCCCGCAGCGTCATGGTCGGCTTCGTCAACGCCCTCGCCATCCTTATTTTCACCGCGCAGCTGCCTCAGCTGCTCGGCGTGCCGTTCATGGTCTACCCGCTCGTCGCCGCCGGACTGATCATCATGGTGGTCATGCCGCGCATTACCAAGGTCATCCCGGCTCCCCTCGTCGCCATCGTCGTACTCACCGTGGCGACCGTGGTCATCGCCATCACCGTGCCCACCATCGGAGACCAGGGCGAACTTCCCGACAGCCTGCCCGCACTCTTCTTTCCCAACGTTCCGCTCGACTGGGACACCTTCACGATCATCGCCCCCTACGCCCTTGGCATGGCCCTCGTCGGAATTCTCGAGTCGCTCATGACCGCGAAGTTCGTTGACGAGATCACCGACACCCACTCCAACAAGACGCGGGAAACCTGGGGCCAGGGCGTCGCCAACGTCATGTCCGGCATCTTCGGCGGCATGGGTGGCTGCGCCATGATCGGCCAGACCATGATCAACGTCAAAGCCTCCGGCGCCCGCACGCGCATCTCCACCTTCCTTGCCGGCATCTTCCTGCTGGTGTTGGTGCTCGGCCTCGGCGACCTGCTCGCTGTCGTGCCCATGGCCGCCCTGGTCGCGGTGATGATCATCGTGTCGTATCTCACATTCGACTGGCACAGCATCCGTTTGTCCACCCTTAAGCGGATGCCGAAGAGCGAGACCACGGTCATGGTCGCCACGGTCATCGTCATCGTTCTCACCCACAACCTCGCCATCGGCGTCGTCGTCGGAGTCGTCGTGGCGATGGTCGCCTTCGCTCGTCGCGTGGCTCACCTCGCTAAGGTTGAGCGCAGCATCACCGACGTTGCTGGTGAAGCGCCGACGGCGTACTACACGGTCACCGGCGCATTGTTCTTTGCTTCCAGCAACGACATGATGACGCAGTTTGAGTACGCCGACGATCCGGAACGAATCGTCATCGAGATGTCCGGATCGCACATCTGGGACGCGTCGACCGTGGCCACCCTCGACGCGATCACGTACAAGTACGAACGCCACGGCAAGCACGTCGTCATCGAAGGCCTCAACGAAGCCAGCAGCATCCTGCACACGCGCCTCGCCGGCAACCTCGGCAGCGGCCACTGATTCGAAGCAGGATGGCAGATGTCGGGCCTTCTGCCTGTCCTACATCGTGGCGGCGGAAGATGCGCGGGTCGCCTCATGCAAACAACGACACGAATGAGGTATAGATAGTTTCCAACTGCTATTCTGAGGGTTATCAACCGTCATAATGTCAGATAGTAAAGGGATATCACTCATGATCTTCGCGACGCCAACGCTCGACGCTCGAGAGCTTGAAGTGCTGGCAGAAATTGAAGCGCTCAAGATCAAACTCCAATTCCAACTGAACGAGCCGAAGAGATGGACTGGCTCCCTCCGGCGCCTGTCTTTTGCACGCAATATCCGAGGCTCCAACAGCATCGAAGGATTCGATGCAACCCTGGACGACGCGGCAGCCGTCGCGCTGGGTGAAGAACCTCTAGACGCCACCACGGAAACTCGGTTGGCATTGGACGGGTATCGCAATGCAATGACATACGTCCTCCAGATTGCCCAAGAGCCGCACGTTGAGGCCAGCGAGGCCCTGATAAAGAGCCTGCACTTCATGATGACGCACTACGATCTCAGCAACTCACCTGGCCGATGGCGACCGGGCGCAATATTCGTTCGTGATGAGGAATCGGGCGAGATCGTGCATGAAGGAGCGGACGTAGACGATGTTCCCGCGCTCATGGCGGAACTCGTCAACGACCTCAACAGCAACACGGCTGATCCGCCAGTCATTCGGGCAGCCATGGCCCACCTCAATTTGGTGATGATTCATCCGTTTCGCGATGGAAACGGACGAATGTCGCGCTGCCTGCAGAGCCTGATTTTGGCAGCCGAAGGGGTATTGTCGCCAGTTTTCATGAGTGTGGAAGAGTATCTCGGGAAAAACACTCAGGCCTACTACCAGATACTGGCCGAGGTCGGAGGAGGACACTGGAGCCCGTCACGCGACGCTCGCCCGTGGATCCGCTTCATGCTGACGGCCCATCTGCGGCAGGCTGAGACGCTACAACGACGAGTGAAAGAGAGCGAGCGGCTCTGGGTAGAGCTTGAACGCATTCGAGTTAGGCAGGGGCTACCCGAGCGAGTCATTTCTGCGCTGTTTGACGCGGCCTACGGGTACCGCGTTCGCAATGCGACGTATCGGGCCGTACTCGCGCAGGACGAGGAAGTCTCAGAGCAGACTGCCGGTCGCGATCTCAAGCAATTAGTTGACGCCGGCCTGCTCAACTCCATGGGCGAACGTCGAGGGCGACACTACGTGGCGGGCGAAGAGTTGCAGGCGCTGAGAAGAGCCATCTTCGGAGCCAGGACTCCACGGAGCGTCGCTGATCCGTTTGCGATCCGGGTGCCCGAACAGCCTTCCCTCTTCTGATCCGCCCGAGCGCGTTGGTCTCACCGTCTGCGGCGGGAAGCACGATCCAGCCCCCGTCGGGCATACGTTAGGAGTTCTGCGCGAACGTGGCTGCCGTTGGCCAGGGCGGTGGGCATGAGTTCGACGTCGGTGATCGAGAGCCCGGCGTCTTCCAGGGCCATCCCCACGTAGAAGGCACCGGTTCCGCCAGCGCTGCTTGATCGCCTCCAGCTCGAGCTGGATACCCTCGTCTTCGAAGTAGCCCTTGGCCTCGGCAACGTAGAGCGGCGAGAAGATCGCGAGCTGAACGTGACCCACGTTCACCGTTTGCAAGTCTCCCGACGCGGCGGGGGCATCCGCTGCGGCGCGCCCCGACAGTGCCAGCCCGATCACCGACATGCCTGCGGCCACGCGCAGCCCGGTCATGATGGCTGGTGCTGCGGCCGGCAGGAGCACGTTCAGAAACAAGCGGATGCCGGTGGCCTGGTAGGCGCGCGCCGATTCCAGGATGCGGGGTCGATCTGCATGATGCCGGCCAGGGTGTTGATCTGCACGACGAAGAACACCGAGATGGCCACAGCGAGGATCTTCGGGGTGCTGTGTCACTGGCAGCGAACATCCGTTCGGCGAAACGTTCGGAATCGCCCTCGGGCCTCAAGCCTATTGCAGCGCCGCCCCGTGCCGGATGGACGATCCCGGTGCACGCCGAAGTACGCCCGCTCGGGCAGACCAGCTCGTGCCAGGCGTCAGCTGGGCTCTTCTTCGTTGGCGACCGTCTCGATCCAGTCGACGTCGTCGTCGGAGAGGTAAGTGCCGGACTGTTCCGTCTCGCTGTCCGGTTCGACCTCACCGCCGGCTCGAATGATTTCGGCGACGATCCGGGGCGGCACGGCGTCACCGTTGTTCTGCATCAGCCATTCCCGCGTCGACGGCGTCAGCTTGGGCCACCACAGCTCGATATCCATACGGCGCAGTCTGCCATGCCGGCTGGTGCTGCGCGACGGGCATCCGCGCGGGAGTGTCCCTGCACGATCGATAAACTCAAAGCATGTCAGACCAGCACTTCGAGCAGGATGAAACCCTGCGCCTGCCGACCATCCAGTTTCGCGTCGTACTCGACCTGGGTCCCCGGCTCGCCGCGGCCGTCACTTTGCCCCCGGAGCTGGCGCATCCCGACCTGTTCGCCGACCGCGACGACGAGGGCGGGGCGCTCAACCTGTCCATTGACTACGACAGCGGCCAGCTGCACGTGCTGCTCGACGAGGCCGGCCCGAGCTTTCACTACCACGGCACGAGCGACCCGTTCGAGAGCCCGTGGCCGGCCGACCAGACCGAAAAACTACTCGAGTGGGCGCTCATTCTGGTGCAGGAGGTCGACGCCCTCGATGACCTGCTCGACTCGATCTTCGAGGCCGCAGAGTGGTTCGAGCAGGGCCTCACACTCTACGTTCCCGAGACCGAACCGACCCAGCTTGAACTGATCGAGGTCGGCATCATCGGCGAGCTGCTGACGCTGCCCTGGCTCGGTTCCGGCCGAGTCGACCACGAGCATATCGACGGCGACAACCACCCGATCGCCCTGCTGTGGAACATGAACAACGATGACCCCGATCAGCCGATCGCCCGCGCCTGGCTCGACCCGGAGACCGGCGAGCCGCGCACGACCGCCGAGCCGGGGGTGGACTGGAACGCCGTCGCCATGAGCGAAGACGAAGTTCTGCAGTGGCTCGTCGGCATCTACACGAACCACCACGTGGCACCGACGCCAGAGGCGCAGATCATGCGCGCGGCCCTCGAACGCTTGGGTGGCATCAGCTGAGCTGGCTCCGGCGCTGCGCCCTGGTCAGCCAGGCGAGCAGACGTTCGAGGGGACCCTTGCCCAGGAACTGCCGCCACAGACCGGCACCGAGAAAGGTGAGCAGCAGCATCCCGACGAGCAGCGGCCAGCCGGGATAGTCGATCTCGGTGCCGCCGGCCATCACGGCCAGGGCGATAATCTGCACCGTGTAAACGGTGAGCGCCATCGATCCGGTTGCGGTGATCGGCCAGAGGATGCCGCGCAGGGTACGTGCCAGGGCGCCACGCTCCGCGGCCGTGAGCCAGAGCAGCGCACCGATGAGCAGGACGGCGAGCCCGCCGGAGCCGATCACCTCGGCGATCGAGCCGGAATGGGCTTCGGCGCTGACGCCCGGCAACACGAGAGCCGCGCCATAGCCGGCGACCGCCGCTGATGTACCGACCCCGACCAGCGCCACCTGGGTTTTCGGCCTGGCCAGGTCGGAGCGCGCGATGATCAGGCCCGCGAGCAGGAACGGCATCCAGATGAGAACCGGGTAGGTGCCGTTCAGAAAGAAGTAGTCGACGAAGTAGCTGACCGGCGGCGCGCCGGCATCCACCTCACCCTGGGCGGCGCCCAGCAACGGCGCGCCGAAGAGGAAGATGACGCCGGTCAGGCCGAGCAGCCACCGGCGCAGAAAGAGCATCGGAATGAGCAGCAGGAACATGAGGGCGTAGAAGTGCAGGATGACGGCAACGCCGCTGTTCAGGCTCGAGAGCAGCACGCCGAGCAGGAACAGGAACAACGCCCGCACCACGATGCCGATGACGCGATCCGAGCGCTGGCCGCGCGGGAGGGCCCGCTGCGAGCCGGTCATGATGCCGAGCGACACCCCGGCGAGGGTCGCGAACAGAATTGACGAGCGCCCGTCGACGAGCAATTCGGTGTCGCCCGCCCTCGGGATGACATGGGCCACGAACATGCCGATGATCGCGAGGCCTCTGGCCACGTCGATGGCGACGACCCGGTCGCTCGGGTCCGGCCTGATCTGCATGCACACAGGCTACGTGCTTCTGCGCCACATTCAGCGTGGCAACAGAATGACCTGCGCGAACGCGCCCCCGAAGAGGATAAGGAGTACGTACCCCGCTGCCAGCAGAATAACGACCAGCAGGTGGCCCCAGAGCGGGCCATATCCCTCGAAGTTTCGCAGGGAGGTGCGCTGGCCGCGCACGAACAGATAGACCGACGGAGCCAGCAGGGCCCAGTAGGGGAAGGCGGTTTTTCCATAGCCCCTGGTCTCCAATTGTTCACCGTCATACCAGGCCAACACGGCCGTCGTGCCGGCCACGAGCGCAGCAATCGCACCGACGGCGACCCAGGTGACATAGCCGCCCACGACATTCGCCGTCACGTGCACCCCCAACTGGATCAGGGGCGAGATCGCAATGATCCACGAGGCGAGGGTGTTGCTGCTGGACTGCACACCGAGGGGCGCGATCGAGGTACACAGGGCGGGTGCCCACCGGCGAAGCGGGGATTTGCGATAGTCATTTTCCCTCGGGCAGGTCATGAGCGAGACAGCGAGCGAGCGAGCCAGCCGGTCGATTGTCCCCTTGACCGAAACATTACTTTGGTATGCACCTGCGCCCGCGTCTTTTGGGAGGTCGGGGACCCCCAGAATGGGGTCGTTGCCAGAGCAGGGACTGACCGCGCCAGCGCCCTATCTGGCGGGGGTGCCCTTCGCCAGCGCGCCCGTGGCGTCGAGGGCCAGCGTTTCGGTCAGGCGCAGCCTGGCCAGGAAGGCGTCATCGTGGCTGACCACGATCAGAGCGCCCCGGTATGCCGCGGCCGTGCAGGGCCCGGATCAGGGAGCGGTAGCCTTAAGTTGTAAGCAATTAAGAGGAGTCATAATGCAGGTCATCGTGAACACCGACAGCAACGTCAACGGCACCGAGCGGGTTGCCGGAGCGCTCGAAACCATCGTCGAAGAATCCCTCTCGCGCTACGGCGAACGCCTGACCCGGGTTGAGGTTCACCTCTCCGATGAAAGCGCCGGACGCAGCAGCACCGACGACATCAAGTGCACGCTCGAGGCCCGCCCGGCCGGCGGAACGCCGGTCGTCGTGACCGAGAACGCCAACGCCGTCGAGGAAGCCCTGACCGGTGCACTGCACAAGATGAAGAGCCTGCTCGAGACCCACTTCGGCAAGCTGGATGCACGTAAGGGCAACCTCCCGATGGGTGAGGTCGTCTAACCAGCCCTTTCTGGTCGCGAGAGCGGGTGAAGTGTTGCTTCAGGACCCCTGCGATAACACTTCACCCGCTTTCGCGTGAAGCCGCGCGGCCCGCCAGCTCAGAACAGGGTGTCACCGATGTAGCCGCCCGCGGCGCACCCCGGCGGGATGGCGAAGACGGCCGACCCGATCGGCGTGGTCCACTCGTTCAACAGGTCGAGGGCGTCGAGGCGGCGCTGGATCGGCACGAACTGGGCGTCGACATCCGCTTGAAAAGTGACGAAGAGCAGCCCGGAATTCGACACGCTTCCGGCCGTGGGCAGGTCGTCATAGTTGTAGCCGCGGCGCAGGATGCGTTCGTCGGGGTTCTCGCTGCGGGCGCGGCGCAGGTGCGAGAACTCCGGGATCACCGGAAATCCGATGGCGGTCTTCGCATCGAAATCGGGTTCATCCGTTTCATTGACGCCGGTGAGCGGCGCGCCGTTGCTCAAGGTGCGCCCAACGGATGCCTCCCGCCCGGCCCGGTCAAGCTTGTCCCACTTGTCGAGTTGCATGGCCACGCGCCGCAGAACGAACCCGGTGCCGCCGTGCAGCCAGGCCGGGTTGCCGGCGTGACCCCAGACCAGCCGTTCGAAGTCGGGGGTGCCTGGCACGAAGTTGACGGTGCCATCGACCTGGCCGAACAGGTTGCGCATGGTCGTGCCGGGCTTGACCGAGCCGGGCGCCCGCCGAAAACCGGTCTGCACCCAGCGCACGGTGCTGAAGGAGCGGCTGTCTTTGAGCAGCATGCGGGTGGCGTGCGCCACGGTGAGGGCGTCGTCGGCGGCAATCTGCAGCAGCAGATCGCCGTCGGCCCAGGCCGGGTCGAGCCGGTCGATGCCGAACGCCGGCAGCGGTCGCAGCCAGCTGGGCGCGGCGCCGCCGGCCAGGGCGACCAGGCCGGGGCCGAAGCCGAACGTGACGGTGAGCCTGGCCGGTGCGACGGCGAGCTCCGGCTCGGAGTCGGCGAGCGCCGCCTCGCCCTGGCTGAGCCGGGCGGCGTCACTCGTGAGAATCTTCAGGAGCCGCCGCAGCGCCGCGGCGTCGGTTCCCGGAACCAGGTCGAGCGCGATCAGGGACGCGTTGCTCTGCGGCACGGTGTCGATCCCGGCCTGGTGCACCCCGTAGAACGGCACGGTCTGCGTTCCGTTGAGGGGCTCAGCGACGGCCGTCGGACCGGCCTTCGTCGCCAGGTCGATGCCGAGCGCGCCGACGGCGCCGATCCCGGCCGAGGCGCCTCCCAGAAGGAGGTGCCGCCGGCTGAGACGACGACCAGCGGATGCCTGCTGATCGCCGGACACTATTTCTCGGTCTCTTCGTAGCTCTCGTTCGCGCCGGAGTAGTCCTTGGCCGGGGCCGTGAACTCGAAGGTCGACCCGTCCGAAAGGGTCAGCGTGAACGTGGAGTCGACTCCCGCGACGAGCGGCGCGGTCAGCCCCATCAGCATCAGGTGGTTGGCGCCCGGTGCGAGCTCGTAGGAGCCATTGGCCGGAACGATGAACCCGCCCTCGATCTGCTGCATGACCATGGCTCCCGAGTCGTCTTCGACCGTCTCGTGCAGCTCGATCATGGTCGCGGCCGAGGATTCGGCCGAGACCACGGTGATGTCGGTGTCGCTCGCGTTCTCCAGGGTACCGAAGGTGGCGCTCATGCCCGTCTCGGCGGATTTGACCCACGGGTCGGCGATGGTGAGGCTTGCAGCCGCGGTGGTCGTCGCTTCAGGCGCCGCGGTGTCGGTGGTGGTAGCGCAGCCCGAGAGAGCCAGCAGCGCGGCGACGGCGACGACGAGAATGCGGGGGGTGGCGGGGAGAGTCATTGTTCTGTCTTTTCTGTAGTTGTGGAAATGCGTGCAGCGGATGCCGCGCGGCGCCGCTCAATCGCCAAAATGCCGAGAAAGAGTCCGAGGCCGACCGCGGCACCGATCAGCGCGGTGACGCCGATCGGCAGCCCGTCCGGGGACGGTGCGGACGCGGCCACGCTCGAATCGGTGGGGGTGGTGAAAGCGGGCGCTGCGGCATCCGTTGTGGGTGCTGCTGCCCTGCCGGAGCCGACACTGAAATCGAACGTTCCCGAGATGGGATGCCCGTCGGCCGAGACGACCCGCCAGCGCACCTGGTAGGCGCCGTCGGGCAGGGCGGGGTCGACGGCCAGGGTGGCCGTCGGACCGTCGAGGGCGGGTTCGCCCACTGCCCAGTCGGTGCCGGCGGCATCCACGACGAGCATGACCGCGCCGAGTTGCATGATGTCGTCGGTGAACCGCATCGATACCGTTGCCGGTGCCAGGTCGACGTGTTCGGTGTCGGACGGCACGGTGGCGAGCACCGAGTCGTGCGCGCTCGCGGCCGGTGCGGCGCCGCCGATCGCGAACGCTGCGGCGAGGGCGAGGGCCCCGAGACCGGTCAGGAGCCGGTTTCGGGCATGAAAATGGAGCATGCGGTACCTCCGAAGGGGTCGCGGAAAAGGTGGATGCTTCGTGGCACGTGTTTGGGCTCGGGGCACTGGTTCAAACCAGTGCCGACTTCTCAAACGAGTGCCACGAGCGGATGTGCGGGGGCTAGACGCCGGCGAGGGGCGGGCCGCGGTGTCGCATCGGCGACAGCAACACGGCCAGGTCGACTGGTTCGATCACGCGGTGCAGCGCGGCGCGCAGTCGAGCCACGCGAAGCGGAACGCGCACCAGCCCGAGCGCAATGACCACGGCCACTAGAGCGGTGCGCGCCAACTCGACCAACGCCCAGAAGGTGCGCTCGCCGCGGCGCAGCGCCACGATCGTCAGGGCCGCCGCGCAGGCGTGGGCCAGCCACATCCACCCCATAGCGGGCGAGACCGGCGAAGCGGATGCCGCCCCCACGATCACCGTCGTCGCCCCGTGGTGCCCGGCCACGGACATCGAGCCGGCTGATCCGCCGAGGCCGAACAGCAGGTGAAACAGCACCTGGCTGAAACCCACCGACAGGCTGAGCCGCGCGAGCGACAGTTTCCTGCCGGCGAGGGCCACGCTGACCATGCCGGCGAAGGCCAGCGCGATGGCGATGCTGACCGGTGCGGGGGCATGGCCGCCGGCGGCAACGTGGGAGAGGGCGGCGACGAGCACGGCCACGACGGCGGTCAGCCAACCGCGCACGAATCGCGCCCATCTCGTTGCCATATCACCCACCCGATGAAGAATTAACTGTGGTCGTTGCTTCAGGCTAGCGGGTCGCGGAGCCACGCCAGACTGATAACAGCCCGCCAGAAGGCGCGATCTCCACTGTGCCGTCGTTGGCAAATGGTAACGTCGCCTAGGTCTGGCAACCGGTCGACGCCCTCCTGCAAGGAATTTCAGATGCCCCACCGCATGAATCTCTCCAAAAACCTTCCACGCACATTGACGGGGCTGTCAAGTGAAATTCTGCAGGACCTGCAGCAGCTCGCCCGTACGCCCTCGCTGCTGGTGGCCTGCAATTACGGCGGCACGCTCTCGCACCACGTTGCCTCCGACGTGCCGTCGGTGCTGCTGGCCGAGTCGGCGACCGCACTGCGCGCCCTCGCGGCCCTGCCCAACACCCACACCGCCGTCATGTCAGGCCGCCCGCTGCGCGACCTCGCCGCGGACTCCCGCCTGCCCCGCGAGGTGCATCTGGTCGGTTCGAACGGCGCCGAGTTCGACTCGGAATTCTTCGACGCCCCCCAGCGTGACGACGAGTCCGAGGACTCCGGCGTCGCACTCGACCGCCTGCGAACCAGGCTCGGCGTCAGCGCCGCCTTTTTCGCCGGCGATGCCGAGAGTGACGAATTAGCCATGAACACCCTGCACGGCCCCGACCTCGGCATTCGCATCGGTGACGACGAATCCGTCGCCGCCCACCGCATCAGCGGCCCCGAAAAGCTCGCCCAGATTCTGGCCCTGCTGTTCGAACTGCGCAAGGACTGGCTGTTCGGCCAGCACGTCGTGGCCATCGAACGCCACTCGATGCTCGGTGACGGCACCTCGACCGCCCTCGTCACGCCGGAAGCGCGCATCTGCTGGATGACGCATCCGCTGCCCGATTCGGGGTCGTTGTTCGCAAGCATCCTCGGCAGCGAAGAGGCCGGGCACTTCTCGATCGAGCCGGTCAAAAAGAGCCGGGTACTCGGCCAGCGCTACGTCGACAACACCATGATCGTCGAAACTCGCTGGGCCGACGTCACCGTGACCGATTACATCGAGCCCTCGCCGCTCGGCATCACCAACCTCGTGCGCAAACTCACCGGCACCGGCCTGGCCCGCATCGTGTTCGCGCCGCGGCCCGACTACGCCGTCGCCTACTTCAACATGCACGCGACCGACGGCATGGTCACCATCACCGGCACCCTCGACCCGATCGTGCTCTCGGCGGCGGGCGTCGAGTTCGCCGTCACGAGCGACGGCCGCAACGAAACGGCCACCGCCGTCGTCGACCTCTCGCAGGGCGCGGTCATGCTCAACCTGCGCTGCGGCGACACCGAGCCGTACACAGCGGATGCCTCCGGCGAGGCCGCCCGCCGCGGCGCGGTCATGAACGACTCGCGTGCCTGGGTGAATTCATTGTCGCTGCCGAGCGTGAAGCCCTCGCTCGTCGGCCGCTCAGCCCTGGTGCTGCGCGCTCTGTGCTACGAACCGACCGGTGCGGTGCTCGCTGCGTCGACCACCTCGCTGCCCGAGGGAATCGGCGGCACGCGCAACTGGGACTACCGCTACTGCTGGCTGCGCGACGGCTCGATGACGGTCAAAGCGCTCGTCGACCTGGGGTCGACCGACGAGGCCGACGGGTTCTTGCGCTGGCTGGCCGGGGTCGTGGCCGACAGTCCCGGCGCGCAGTGGCTGCATCCGCTCTATTCGGTCACCGGCTCGTCGCTGTCGACCGAGGCGAGCCTCGAATCGCTGCCTGGCTATGCCGGATCCCGCCCGGTGCGCATCGGAAACGCGGCCGACAACCAGGTGCAGATCGACGTGTTCGGACCGGTCGCCGAACTGATCGACACGCTCAGTGCCCGGCAGGGAACCCTCTCGGACTTTCAGTGGCACCTGCTTACCGAGATGGTCGACGCCGTCACGAGCCGCTGGCAGGAACCCGACCACGGAATCTGGGAAGCCCGGCGTTCGCCGCGGCACCACACCTACACGAAGACCATGTGCTGGGTGACCGTTGACCGGGCCATCCGCACCGCGGTGCGGCACGGGCGCGACGTGGGCGAAGGCTGGGCCCTGCTCGCCGCCACGATTCGCGAGGAGGTGCTGCGCGAGGGCTGGAGTGAGGAAGCTCAGTCGTACACCGTGGCCTACGACAGCCCCGACCTCGATGCCGCCGTGCTGCACATCGGCCTGTCCGGACTGCTCGACGTGACCGACGAGCGCTTCCAGCTGACCGTGAGCGCGGTGGAGCGTGAGCTGCGCGTGGGCCCGACGGTGTTCCGCTACCGCTACGACGACGGCCTGCCCGGCCTCGAGGGCGGCTTCCACATCTGCACGACCTGGCTGATCGAGGCCTACGTGCTCACCGGTCGCCTCGACGAGGCCGAGGCCCTGTTCAACCAGCTGATCGCCCTGGCCGGCCCGACCGGACTGCTCTCGGAGGAGTTCGACCCGGCCACCGAAACCCACTTGGGCAACCACCCGCAGGCCTACTCGCACCTCGGCTTCATCCGCTGCGCGCAGCTGCTCGACGAGTGCCGCGGGCGCTGAATTCGCGCGGCGCAATCGGGGGATTCGTGCGAGTCTGCCGTGAAGCGGTACAACCGTCTCGGACATGTGTCCGAAAAGTGTTAGTATAGACGGATGACTTCGTTGACTACCCCCCGCCTGCCAGCGGGCGAGGTTCAGTCCGGCGTCGTGCAGTCCGTCGCGGTGCAGTCCAACGCTCAGGGCGAATCGAAGCACGACCCTCGCGCCGAGCGCACCCGGCAGCTCATTCTCACGGCGATGCGCACGCTGATCGCCCAGCCGGCGGCATCCGTTTCGGTGGCCGAGATTGTGCGCCTGGCCGGCATCAGCCGCAGTTCCTTCTACGCGCACTTCGCGAGCCTCGACATGCTCGCGGCCGAGCTGCTGCAGGCGCAGTTCGCCGACATCGGCTCGGCCGGGCTCGACTTGCCCCGGCCGCGAACCGGCGAGAACGCTGCCCGGCTCGGTTATGCCCGCCTCGTCGCGCACATGGTCGAGAATTTTCCCCTGTACGCGAGCGTGCTCGAGCTGCCGTTGACGCGCAGCGCGCACGATCAGATCATCGAGGCCTACGCCACCCGCATGCTCGAGTCGGTGCTGGTCTTCGACGAGACCGTGAATGCCGAACTGGTCACGACCTACGTCGCCGGCGGCGCCCTCACCCTGATCGGCGCCTGGATGCGCGGCCACCTCGACGTCTCCGACGACGAACTCGTCGACCAGCTCGTGGCCCTGCTGCCCGGCTGGCTTCTCGATACCCCTGCTTCAGCAACGCCCGTTCGCGTTGCACCACCCACACAACCCTGAAGGCGCATTCTATGAAGATTGAAATTGGCGAAACCCTGGTCTACCCGCACCACGGAGCGGTCACTATCACGGCCCTGGCGACCCGCACCATCAAGGGCGTCGAGAAGCAGTTCATGACCCTCAACGTGCACACGAGCGCGCTGACCATTCAGCTGCCGGTCGACAACGTCGAGCTGGTCGGCGTGCGCGATGTCATCGACGCCGCCGGAGTGAGCGCCGTGTACGAAATTCTGCAGAACGCCTTCACCGAGGAGCCGGGCAACTGGTCGCGTCGCTACAAGGCCAACCAGGAGAAGATGGCCAGCGGCAGCGTCTATCGGGTCAGTGAGGTCGTGCGCGACCTGTGGCGCCGCGACCAGGACAAGGGCGTCTCTGCCGGCGAAAAGCGGATGCTCGAAAAGGCCCGCCAGATCCTCGTCTCCGAACTCGCTCTGGCCCAGGGCCTGACCGACCAGGAGGCCGGCGACCTACTGCTCATCGAGATTCAGAACTACGTCGTCAGCGACGAGCCGGTCGAAGTCGCCGTCTGATCTGACGCCCACGTGCACCCTCGTTCGCCTCGCGAACGGGGGTGCACCTGCCTGATCTGTTGGCGCGTTCGTCCCCCGAGCGCTAGACCAGTGCGGCGCAGAGCAGCAGCGCCGGCCAGGCAGCGACCAGCACGGCCGCGAGGTAGACCAGGTTGCGGCGGGTGAGGGTGATGCTGTCGATGCCGTACCGGGCGCTGAGCAGCAGGGTCAGGCCGGTGATCGGACCGACCGCCGTCGATACTCCCCAGCCGATGCACGCGGCGAGCACGAACAGGGTCGGGTCGGGGTGCAGCGGATGCACCAGCGCCGCGACGATCGCGACCGACACGACCGGGTGCACCCCGATGATCGCGCAGAGAACCATGGAGAGAATCATCGCCCAGGCGACGGGAACGGTGAACTCGGACACCGGCAGCGGTAGGTCGAACAGGGGAAGCAGCATCCGCAGGCCGACGGCGAGCACGCCCGCCGAGGCGAAGAGCGTGACCTCGCCGCGCAGCTGCGGCAGGTCGTGGCGGGCGTGTCGGGCGAGCGCGCGCAGGGCCCCGCGACCGTTGGTGATCAGCAGGCCGATCAGCGTGACGCTGAGGCCGGCGATCAGCACGATTCGCGGCACGGTGACCGAGGGAAACAGCTGGTGGGCGGTGATTACGAGGGCCACGAGGGCGAGTGGAACGCGCACGAGCGCCCAACTCAGGGAGTAGCCGGTATACGCGGGAAGGTCCGGTCCCCAGAGGTGGAAGATGTCCCAGAGGCTCAGGCCGATCGCGACGATCGCGAGCGCCAGGCCCACCAGAAGCAACACGAGGGAGTTCGCTCCCGGCACGAGCGTGGTCGCGGCCGCGGCGGCCGCCCAGAACGGTGACCAGAACGCCGCCGCCGAGAAGGATCGGGTCAACAGCGCGGCGTCGGCCAGCCGGAGCGCGGAACGGCCGCGCAGGTGATCGCCGACGATGCCGACGGCTCCGATATTGATGATCGCACCGAGCGCGTGCGTGGCCAGGGCCGTGCGCACCACGGCGAGGCGGCCGCGCAGTCGGGTGCGGGTGTTCGGCACGGTCGGGATGACGAGCCGTAGAAACGACACCGCCGTGAGCATGCCGATGAGGTCCTGGTTGACCGAGAGCAGGTTTCGGCCGTCAAACTGGCCGCCGAACATAAGCGCCAGCACAACGGATGCCAGCCCCACGCCGATCAGCAGCAGTGCAATGATGCGCTGGGTGCGGTTGACCAGAACCAGGCCCACCGCGGCCGCGGCGAGGGTGAGCCCACCGGCGACGAGCGTTGCATCGGGCAGCGCCACCGACAGCCCCACGGCCAGGATGATGCCGCTCAGGAACAGCGCGTAGAGCAGTCGCACGCGTGCCCCCATTCGGTGTGGCCGGGTCGCCGGGTACTCCTATCCAACCAGCACGTGCGTGCATCGCGGACGGGGCCCGGGCCCCGAACGCGGGCCCATGATACAAACTGGGCCCAGGGACGGGGCCCGGGCCCCGTCTAAAAAAAGAGACGGGGCCTCCTACTCGCGCTGGGTCGCGTTCGCCTTGCGGATGCGGCGGCCGTCGGCGACGGTCTGCATCTCCTTCAGGGCGGCCTTCTTGCTCTTCTTGGTGCCGCGCGGCGGCAGCTGAATATTCTCTTCGGCGGCGATGCCGGCCTGAAGCTCGCGCCCACGTTCGAGTTCGGCGTCGAACTCCGCCCCGAACAACAGCGCGAGGTTGGTCAGCCACAGCCAGAGCAGAAAAATCACGATCCCGGCCAGCGAACCGTACGTTTTGGCATAGTTCGAGAAGGTCGTGACATAGAAGCCGAAGCCGAGCGAGGCGACGACGATCGCCACGAGGGCGACCAGGGCACCGAGGCTCATCCAGCGAAACTTGGGCTGCCGCACGTTCGGCGTGAAGTAGTACAGCACCGCGATCAGCAGCACGACGGTCGCCGCGAGTACCGGCCACTTGGCAATGGACCAGACCACCTGCACGGTCTGGCCGAGCCCGAGGGCCGCGCC
The DNA here is from genome assembly GCF_004402535.1 of Cryobacterium glaciale. Lineage (GTDB taxonomy): Bacteria > Actinomycetota > Actinomycetes > Actinomycetales > Microbacteriaceae > Cryobacterium > Cryobacterium glaciale. The sequence continues at coordinate 126,509 of NZ_SOEY01000007.1, forward strand.
AACGGCATCCGTCACGGGGCCGGAAATGGCCAAAATGAGCACGGCCACGAGCAGCAGGGTGATGCCGATGACGGTCACGAGCAGCTGGGTGGGCTTGAGTTTGAGAAACGTGCGACCCTCGTCGATCTCGTAGATGCGGTTCATAGCTCGGCTGAAGGCGCCGACATAACCGGATGCCGACCAGATCGCCACCGCGATCCCCGCCACCAGTGCAAACCCGGCCGACGGTGAGGTGCTGAACTGTTCGATCGGTCCGCGAATGACCTCGAGAGCGTCGCCGGGGGCGACCGAGGCGAGAATCGTCAGCAGCGTGTCGGCTGACTGCTTTCCCTGCCCGAATACGCCGAGCAGGGAGACCAGGGCGATGAGTGCCGGAAACAGCGACAGCACGGCGTAGTAGGTGAGCGACGCCGCAATGTCGGTGCACTGGTCGGTGCCGAATTCGCCCAGCGTGCGCTTAAAGACGTACTTCCACGAGGTTTTAGTGACCTCGGTCGGGGAGTCGGGCTTATGCTCATCGTCGGGCGCTGGGGCGTCGGCGAGTTTCTGGCTCTGGCCGTGGTCAACCATGGGGGGTCTCCTGCTCGGGTCGAATGAGGCCGGGGATCGCGATCGGTCAGGGCGACCGCGATCCCCGGCGCTGAAAATGTACTGCGTTTCGAGCTATCCGGCGGGATGCCGGGGGAGGAATCAGTACAGGTTGGTGTCGCTCTTGTGCTTCGCCGAAGCGGCCTCGTCGCGAGCCGTGTCGGTGACGGTGTCCTTCGCAGCCTGCGCTTCGTCTTTCACCTCGGACGCGGCTCCCTGCGCGGCCGACTTGACCTCGTCGACGGCGTCGGTGGCGCTGTCCTTCACCGCGGCGACGGCCTCCTGCGCGGGTTCGCGCAGGTTGTCGGCCAGCTGCTTGGCGGCATCCGTCGCCTCGGAGATGAGCGGCTGGGCCGCTTCCTTCAACGAACCGGCCAGCTCCTTCTCCTTGTCGCTGGCGGGAACCAGCGACGCGGCCAGCCAGCCGATGCCGAATGCGATGAGTCCGACGGCCATGGGGTTTCCCTTGGCTTTGTTCGCGGCCTGGTGCGGCAGATCACCGATGGTGTCGGTCGCCGAAGACACAGCGTCGCCGGTCTGCGAGGCCGCGCCCATGACACGCTCCGATACCGAACCGAAGGCGGACTTCACCTTGTCGGTCTGGCGCTGCATGATCTTGGACGGTGTCACCTTGTCGGCGAGCGCGTCGACGTCGCCGCCGAGCTCGCGCCGGGTGCGCTCGATGTCCATGCGGATCTGATCGGGGGTGCGGTCGGTGTCGGTCATCGGTTTTCCTCATTTCGTTTCAGTGTGTCGGGGATTTTCTTCAGGGAGTCAACGGTGCGCGGTGCACCCTTGACGGTTTTCAGTTCCTTACGGCCCATCAGGAAGAGCACGAGGCCGATGATTGCCCAGAGTCCGGCTACGATCAGGCCGGACCAGCCGTTGCCGACCAGGTAGCCCAGGCTCCACCAGAGGGCGATCGACAGGAACAGCACGGCCATGATCGCGGCGTAGCCGGCGCCGCCCAGCATGCCGGCGCCTTTTCCGGCCCGGGTGGCCGATTGGCGCAGTTCGGCCTTGGCCAGCTCAAGTTCCTGGCGCATGAGCGTGGAGAGGTCACGGGTGACTTCTCCCAGCAGGTCTCCCAGCGAGGTTTCCGCGGCCTTCTGCTCCGACGGAGTATGCAGGTCGGTCATCGCTCCGGAACCGCCAGATCGGGGTCGTCGCCGAGCAGGCCGGGCTGCCCGGCGACGCTCGTGCGGTCGCTCGTGTCGGTGAGCCCAACGATGCCGGCCTGGCCGACTGCGCCGCCGGTGCCGGACAGACCAACGCCGGGATCTGCTGCGCCGGTATACCGCGGAGTGGTGTCGGTGTCGATACCGCTGCGGTCCCCGGCCGTGCTCTTCGCCTCATCGGCAGACTCCGCGGCGACCGAGCGGGTCAACCGGCCGGCCAGGATACCCGCCGCGGCGGCCAGGGCGATGAACGTTCCGGGCTTGCGACGGGCATAGGAACGCACCTCGTCGAGCAGCGACCCGGGGTCGCGGTCGTCGAGCCAGGTTGCGACACGCCCGGCGCGGGACGCGGCCTGCCGCACGAGGTCCGTGGCGACTCCGTCTGCATCGGACACGGTGGCCATCTGGGTCAGCTCGTCGCTGATCGAGCGCAGGCCGTCGGCGACGCGGGCCTGCTGTTCGCCGGCCTGCTCGGTAAGTTGGCTGCGGGCATCCGTGAGCAGGTCTTTCGCCTGTTTCTTCGTCTCGGCGGCGACCTTTCCCACTTCGTCCTTGGTGACGTCGGCGACCTCACCGGCCGCGTGCGCGGCGGTGTCGCCCACTTTCGAGGCCTGGTCGGCGGCAACGTTCGCCGTATGGGTCGCGGCGGTCTTCGCAGGCGAACCGTCGAACTCGGAATCTTCGGCGCTCGCGGCCGGCGAGGTTGCATAGAGGTTGGACATTGTGCTTCCTTTCATGGCGTGATATTCGGCCACAGGGCCAGGGGAGTACGGGTGCGCGGCACGCCTCAGCGCCCGCCGCGCACCCGGGTGGGACTAGTCCTTGAAGACGTCCTTGACGTTTTCGCCGACCTTCTTGGCGCTCGCCTTGGTCTGGTCGGCACGGCCTTCGGCGACCTTGGAGTCGTCGTTGGTGGCCTTGCCGACGGCCTCGGTGGCCTTGCCCTTGAGGTCCTGCGCGGCGTTCTTGATCTTGTCCGATGCACTCATCGTGTTCTCTCTTTCGGGTTGTGTTTCCGGGGGCTGTTCGGCGCGGGCGCGCCGAACGTGAGTAGGGGGTGCGGCATCCGCTCAGCTGATGCGCGTGGTGCGATTGCTGCGCACCCGGAAGCCGCCGCTGATCTGCAGCAGCGCGGGGATGCGCAGACCGAGGAGGTCGTCGAGGGCGGTGAGCGCCTGTTCGACGATGCGCACGACATCCGCTGGGTCGCGGCCGCGTCGACAGGTCACCGAGATCTTCAGCACGGCTCCGCGCGCGACCCGGTAGGTCGAGACGCGGGTCGATAGAAACTCCGGACGCTCGGTGAGCGCCTCCTGCAGCATCTGCTCGGCGACGGCCGAATCGACCTGGGTGCTGCCCCAGTCCGTGGTCTGCTCGCTGATCAGCCGGCCGGAATGGCCGCGGCCCTGCCGCACGATGAAGCCCAGCAGCAGGCCGACGACCACGGCCAGCAGGGCGAGGGCGGCGATCCAGAGCCAGCTGTGCCCTGTCGCTGCAAGCGGTGTGGCCTGGAGCCAGCCCGCGACCGTCGTGCGAACACTGTCGGCAACTCGGCCCCAGGCATCCGCAATCGCGGTTGGCGTGGCGAGCAGGCCGAGCATGGTGGCCGCGGCGAGCAGGAGCAGGCCGGCCACGAGAATCAGGCTGCGGTTGAGCGCGCGGTTGGTGTTGTTCACGCGCCGACCTTTCCGCCGAGCGCCACGACCACCCGGGACTGCAGGGGCGGCCGCGGGTTCAGCCCGTCGAGCTGCCCGCGCACGGCATCGAGCACGGCGCCCTGGTGCACGGGTCGCCCCGACGTCGGCACAAGGTGCACCGTGGCGAGGCGGCGGGAGATGCTCACCCGGGTGTTGTCCGGGTCGATCCCGCCCACGCGTGCGGACCGACCGGCGAGAGCGGATGCGATGACCTCGTCATCGACGACGGTCACCGTGCGCTCGGAATCGATCTGGTGCCGTGCCCGCCGTCCCGGTGCACCGGCGAGCACCACGAGCAGGAGGCCGACCAGGCCACAGCCAACGGAGAGACCCGCGAGTAGCGGAGCGGGCGCGGTTGAAGCGGATGCGACACCCTCCGCGAGATCCGCCGGCGTCGCCAGCAGGGCCGGCTCATTGATCAGGTGCAGCACGATCTCGGTGCCGAGCCAGCCGCACAGCAGCATGATCGTGACGGCCACGGCGATCGCCGCGGCGGACCGCGGCGAATGCAGTTCCCGCCGAATGATGCGCCCGTAGGTCGCTGACAGGTTCATTGCACGCGCCGTTCCGGGGTGACGTCCACGCCGGTGAGGCGCACGGTGACCCGACCGATGTCGGCGCCGGTCAGTTCACCGACGCGGCGGCGGATCTCGGTCTGAGAGGCCGCCGAGCGAGCCAGAATGGTGCCACCGGTGCGCGCGATCAGGGCCGGTTCGCGGGTGACGCGTTGCAGGGACACAACCCGGATCGACGTGCTGATCGTGAGCGCGAGCAGGCCGTGGTCGTCGCCCAGCTCCACGCTGACCTGGTTCGGCGTGACGCCGAGCGATTCGGCGGTGACCATGCCGACGATCTGGCGCAGCGCGCGCGGCACGATACGGGTGCGCCCACGGGTCAAGGCCGGGGTTTCGTCCGTCGGCGAGTGCGCTGGGGTGTCACTGGGCTTGATGTCACTGTGCTTGATGTCACTGGGCGCACCGAGGAACCAGTCGGCCGAGTCGGCCGTCACGCTCATGACGAGGAGCGCTTTCCTTGGAAGGCGCCGATCAGGCCGCTCACGTCGAGACGGCCGTCGATCACCCGGCCGACGAGGGCTCCGACGAGCATCGCCGCGCCCACGAACACAAATGCCCAGAATCCCAGAATCACCCAGGTCAGCGCCAACAACGCTCCGACCAGCATTCCGGTGCGGGTCGCGGTGGTCATCGGAGTGCGGCCTTGGTCGGTTCGGTTTCGACGGCGGCGTCGTCGCTCGGCAGGTGGATGTCGACGATCGTCACGTTGACCTCGGTGACCTCGAGGCCAACGAGATCCTCGATGGCCCGAATCACATTGGAGCGGATGTCGCTTGCCACCTGCTGCAACGGCACCGGGTACTCGGCGACGATGGTCACGTCCACGGCCACCTGGGTCTCGCCGACCTCGACCGACACGCCCTGGCTCACATCGGTGCTGTTCATCGCCTCGCGGATCGCGCCAAGGGCGCGAGCGGCGCCGCCGCCGAGCGCGTGCACACCGGCGACCTCGCGAGCGGCGAGGCCGGCGACCTTGGCCACGACGCCGTCATTGATGACCGTCTTTCCGGTCCCGATCAGCGGCTCGCCCGCCCGTGCCGTGCCGATCGGGGCGCTGGTGTTGGTTGATTTACTCGAGGACGCGGTGCCATTGGTGTCGATGAGGTCCATCTGAAGAACTCCTTAAGGTCTGGCTGTTTGTCACGCCGAAAGCGGATTGTTACCTGTAGGACGCAACCTGTGGCATATTCGTCACGCAAAGATGAGAAAAACTTTTTAGGGTTCTCTGGAGGAGGGGACAATGCCCGGCACCCTGCGTGAGCAGGTCGCGTCGCCGCTCGCTGCGGCGACCGACCAGATGCTCGCCGACCGCGCCGCCGACGGAGACCTGCGAGCCTTTGAAGTACTCGTTCGGCGGTACGGCCCGCTCATGCGGGTCTACGCCATTCGGATTCTCGGCTCCAACGACGAGAGCGACGATGTCGTCCAGGAGTCGTTCATCACGGCCTGGCAGCAACTGGGCACCCTCGACGACGGCAGCGCCGTGAAGAGCTGGCTCATGCGCATCGTCAGCCGCAAGAGCATCGATCGGTTGCGCGCTCGCCGCCAGCACGTCAACATCGACGACACGGATGCCCCGGCACCTGACCACCACGCCCCGCACGCCCTGGCCGAAGTCGAATCACAGACCGAAGCACTCGCCCGGGTGCTCGCCGCCCTTCCCGAAGACCAACGCCGCTGCTGGACCCTGCGGGAAGTCGCCGAGTACAGCTACGGTGATATTGCCGCCGAGGTCAACCTTCCGCTCTCGACCGTGCGCGGCCTGCTGGCCCGGGCGCGAAAAACCCTGCTTCGCGAGATGGAGGAATGGCGATGACCGAACTGACGCCGGCAAACCGGCGCTTCCTCGCCTTCGACCTCGACGACACCGAGCGCGAACAGGCCGGCCTGAGCGGCCACACCATCGAGCACCTCAGCGACTACCTCGACCGTGACCGGATGCCCGCCGACGCGAGCATCGACGATTCGCCGGACTGTGAGATCGCCCTGCGCGGTCTCGAACGCCTGCGCCGGGCTCAGCGGTTGCTGCTCGAGCGAGACCTCGAACGTGAATCGCGGCGCGACGACAGCTGGGTGTCGGCCATTCTGGACAACATCACCCTGGAGGCCCACGCCGGCCGCGAGATTCCGCTGGCCCACCCCTCGCCGACCGCGCGGCTGGTCGTGACGGAGGGCGCCGTGCGCGGCATTCTGCGAGAGACCGGCGACCGCATGCAGAACGTATTCGTGGGCCGGTGTGTGCTGGTCGGCGACGTCAGTGTGCCCGGCGCACCGATCTCCATCGGGGTCGATGTGACCGTATTCCCGGGGGAGAATATACCGCTGCTCGCCGAGCAATTGCGCCACGCGATGTACGTCGCGCTGGGCAAATACACGGAACTTGTGGTGGCGGCCATCGACATCACCGTGAGCGATTTGCAGGCACTGCCCGATGCACCCGCTCAAGAAAAGGAGCACTGATGACCACGGTTCTTCCCTTCACCGACCAGCTTGACGCGCTGGTGCGCCAGGTTCCTGGTGTTGACGCGCTGTACCCGGCCGGGTCGATCGTGGCCACCGTACTCACCGCCACCCTCGATGCTGTCGCGCATCGTGCGCCCGCAGCGCCGCTGGTGCACACGCCGCTGGTGCACACTGCGCAGCAGGCCGACGGTGTGCGGGTCACCGCGAAGATCGGCATCGGGGCGGCCGAGTCCTCGGCCGAGGTCAGCGCTCGGGTGCACGACGCCATCGCCGCGCACCTGCGACAGGCCGGCAACCCTCCAGTGGCGCAGATCGCGGTGATCGTGGCACGGATCGGCTGAGGGTCTGGCCGACGAGCTTATAGCCTCAGCCGTGCAGCCGTGCTAGCTTCCCCAGATGAAGCAGAGAGAGATGTTCCTTCAAGCGGATGCCGCGTTGCGCTTCGTCGTCGACCAGATCACTCCCGCACAGCTCGACCGGCCCGCCCCGGCCGAGTGGTCGACCGAGGAGAACCCGACCCTGCGCGATATTCTCGCCTCGCACGCCGAAGACGAAGCCTGGCTGCCCGCGGTGCTCGAGGGAAAAACGATCGAGGAGGTCGGTGATACCTACAAGGGTGATCTGCTCGGTGACGATCCGATCGGCAATTACGACCGCATTAACGACGTGACGACAGCGGTGGTCAGGGACGACCTCGACCCCGACAAGGTCGTGCACCTCAGCTACGGCGACTATCCGCTCAAGGAAGCCCTGCAGCACACCGCCCTGTATCGGGCGTTCCAGGCCTGGAGCATCGCCAAGCACCTCGGCCTCGAATACTCGCTGCCCGACCCGCTCGTCGAGAACCTGTGGGAGCAGATCGCGCCCGACATTGAAATGTGGCGGGGTTTTGGCGTCTTTCCGCCCGAAGTGCCGGTGCCCGAGACCGCGAATCGCGAGGTGCAGCTGCTCGGCAAGGCCGGGTACTGGCGCGAATAGACGTACGGGCTGAACTACTCGTGCTGGCTTAACTACTCGGGAGCTACGCCGTTGTAGAAGTGCTCGAACACCATGCTCGTGCGGGTGGACGCCACTGCGGGGTTGGCCGAGAGGTTTTCCAGCACGAAATCACGCACGTCGTCGGTATCGCGGGCCGACAGGTGAATGATGAAGTCCTCGGAACCGCCGAGGAAGAACAGCTGCACGACGCGCGGCATCACCCGGATCGAATCGCGAAAGGCCGGGATATGTGTGCGCGCGCCGGCGCGAATGCTCACGCTGATCAGGGCTTGCAGGCCGAGCCCGATCGACTTGGGGTCGACCATGGCCGTGAAGCGCGTGACGATTCCGCGGCTGACCAGCGAACGCACCCGGGAAACGCAGGTGGACTCGGCGATGCCGGCCGCGCTGGCCAGTCGGCTGTTGGTGGTGCGGGAATCTGCCTGCAGCGCCGCGACCAGAATGCGGTCGACCTCGTCGAGAGTCTCGGCAACCCGAATCCTCTTCGTTTCCGCCATCGCAGGGCTCCCGTCATCCGCATATTTCATGGAATATTCTTGAAGTCTGGCAGATTCTACGGATTTTACCTAGCCGGAACGAATCAATAGCAGTCTTACGTCTATCACAGCCGAGTCGTTCGGCTTCAACCCCCGAGACGGAGACCTCATGCTGGTCGGCATTCCCACAGAGATCAAGAACAACGAGAACCGCGTCGCGATCACCCCGGCTGGCGTCAATGAACTCACCCGCCGCGGCCACGAGGTCATCATTGAAAAGGGCGCCGGACTCGGCTCGAGCATCACCGACGATGCGTTTCGGCTCGCCGGGGCATCCATCGCCGACACCGCCGCCGAAGTCTGGGCCGCGGCCGAACTGCTCCTGAAGGTCAAGGAGCCCATTGCCAGTGAATACCCGTTGATGCGCCCTGGCCAGGTACTGTTCACCTATCTGCACCTCGCGGCATCCGCTGAGTGCACCGATGCCCTGCTCGCGTCGGGCACGACCGCGATCGCGTACGAGACCGTGCAGCTGCCCGACCGCAGCCTGCCACTGCTCTCCCCGATGAGCGAGGTCGCCGGCCGCCTCTCAGCGCAGGTCGGCGCGTACCACCTGCTCAGCGCCAACGGCGGCAGCGGCATACTGCTCGGCGGCGTGCCCGGAACCCCCAAGGCCAAGGTCGTCGTGATCGGCGGCGGTGTCGCCGGCGAGCACGCTGCGGCCAATGCGCTCGGTATGGGCGCCGACGTGACGATCATCGACCTGTCGCTGGCTCGCTTGCGCCAGCTCGAGGCCCGGTTCAACGGCGAGATCCAGACGCGCGCGTCGACCCAGTACGAGATCGCCGAGCAGGTGCGGGAAGCCGACCTCGTGATCGGTTCCGTGCTCATTCCGGGCGCGCAGGCACCCAAGCTCGTCACCGACGCCATGGTCGCGTCGATGAAGCCGGGCTCAGTGCTCGTGGACATCGCGATCGACCAGGGCGGCTGCTTCGAGGGCTCGCACGCCACGACGCACGACAACCCCACCTTCGCGGTGCACGACAGCATCTACTACTGCGTCGCCAATATGCCCGGTGCCGTGCCTGCCACGTCCACCCGCGCGCTGACCAACGCAACCCTGCCCTACGTCGTCGCGCTGGCCCAGAAGGGCTGGAAGAAGGCCATTGCCGAAGACGCCGCCCTCGCCCAGGGCCTCAATACACACGACGGGCGCATCACCAACCCGCACGTGGCATCGGCGTTCCACGCTGAGCTGCTCACGGTCGCCGACGCGATCGCCTGAGGCGCGGGTGGCGCCCCGCAACCTCGGCTAGTGGGCGACGGTGAAGCGACGGCGCTCGTGCGCCGGGGTTTCCAGCTCGTCGAGGGCTGCCACAGCGAAGTCCTGGGTCGAGATCTCGCTGCCGGCGGGGGAGTCGATGCCGAGAACGTAGCTGCCGGTGCGCTCGCCCGGCAGGATCTGCGGGGCCGGGGCCAGCATGGTCCAGTCCAGGTCGGTCGACGCCCGATAGAGGTCGAGCACGGTGCTGAACGTGGAGGCTTCAGTGTGATACTCCGCGGGGAATCCCGGCGTCTCCTTGAGTTGCACACCGTCGACGCTGAGGGCTCCGGCGCCACCCACCACCAGGAGTCGCGAGGTTGACGGCGCAGCGACGATGGCGTGGTGCATAGCAAGGAAGGAATCGTGCGGCCCGCCCGTGCGGTCCGGTGCCACCGACAGCACGACGATGTCGTGGTCGCCGGCGATCGCGGTGTAGCTGGCCGTGTCGGACAGGTCGGCTGCGAGGGCAGTGGCTCCGTCGACAGCGGTTCCGCTGCGGGTGATGGCGGTGACGGAGTGTCCGCGGCGGAGGGCCTCGGCCGTGATCTGGCTGCCGACCATGCCGGTGGCTCCGTAGATTGCGATGTTCATGGGCATCCATTTCTGTGATCTGGGGGGTGTGGGTTTGACAGTATCAAACAGATACTCAGTACCTCAACGTAATATACTTACCCAATGGATACTGAGTTCGATGTTCTCAACAATGACTGCCCATCGCGCGTCGTGCTGCAGCGCATCGGCGACAAGTGGGCACCGCTCGTCTTTCAGGCGCTCAAGGGTGGCCCGCTGCGGTTCTCCAGCGTGCGCAGCACCATCCAGGGCGTGACGCCCAAGGTGCTCACCCAGACGTTGCGTACCCTGGAGCGTGACGGTCTCGTGCGCCGCACGGTGTTCGCCCAGGTCCCGCCGCGGGTCGACTATGAGCTCACGCCGCTCGGGCACACGTTGCTCGAACCGCTCGACGCGGTGCGCGCCTGGGCCGAGGCCAATGCGGCTCATATTCTTGACGCCCGCGAGGACTACGACGAGCGCCAGGCGAGCTGAACGGGTGGCGGCATCCGCTTGACCGGTGGGTAGCAGGTGCCTCAGGCGGTCGCGGCCATCACCCGGTGCAGCGCGTCGCGCAGGGTGGCGAGTTCCTCCAGGGGAAGGTTGAGGGCCGCGACGACCCGCGGCGGAATGGTCTCGGCCACCGCGCGCAGGGCTGTGCCCTGAGCGGTCAGGGTGATGTCGAGCGTGCGTTCGTCGGCGGCTCGGCGCTGGCGACGCACGTAGCCGGTCGTTTCCAGACGTTTCAGCAGGGGCGACAGGGTGGCCGACTCGAGGCAGAGAGTCTGGCCGAGACCCTTGAGCGTGCGCGGGTTTTCGTCCCAGAGGGCCAGCATTACCAGATACTGCGGATGCGTGAGGCCGAGCGGCTCGAGAATCGGGCGATACAGGGCGATGACATTGCGGGAGGCGATCGCGAGGGCGAAGCAGACCTGGTTGTCGAGAGCGAGGGGGTTCTCGAGCGTTGATGAAGTCATGAGGCGATCCGTTTCGTGTTCGAGCGTTTAGTTAGTACACTAACAGTTATGACACACGGAAGGGAATCCCACCCGCGCAGCAAGGGCCCCGGCGGGTTCACGGCCTGGCTCAATGGTCGACTGTTTCCCATTCTCGGGCCGCCGCCGGTCGGCCCGACCGGGTCCGATCTGCTGCCGGCAGCACCCGCGCCCGTGCGCGGCTGCCCGGTCTGCGCCCAGCCGATGGACCAGCACGACATCGACCGCACCGGCGAGCGCACCCAGCTGCACTGCCCGGTCGTGGCACACTAGCCACAATGAACACCGCCGAGCTCGACCGCGCAATCGCCGAGCTCGGCGCCGGCAGCCAGCGGTGGGCGGCGACCACCCTCGCGGCGCGTGCCGAGCTGCTGGCCCGCACCGCGGCATCCGTTGCCGACGAGGCCGAGCGCTGGGTGGCCGCGGCAGCGCGCGCCAAGGGCCTCGAGCCGTCATCGCCGCTGATCGGTGAGGAATGGCTGACCGGTCCCTACGGCGTGCTCACCTCCCTGACCGCTCTCGGCCGCACGCTGCGCACGCTCGCTTCGGGGCGTAACCCGCTCGCCGGCCGGAGGTTCGGGCGGGCGCCGGGCGGTCGGGTGACGGTTTCCGTGCTCCCGCACAACCGGTATGACGGCCTGCTGCTGCACGGATTCACGGCACGTGCCTGGCTCAAGCCGGGCATCACAACGGCGCAGGCCCACGCCGGATTGGGCCAGCTCACACCCACAGCGCCCGGCGGAGTCGGCCTCGTGCTCGGCGCCGGCAATATCTCCTCGATCGCGCCGCTCGACGTGCTCTACGAGCTGATGGCGCACAACCGGGTCTCGATCCTCAAGCTCAACCCCACTCTCGACGGCCTGCTGCCGGTCTATCAGGCGGCTCTCGCCCCGCTCATTGACGCCGGCCTGCTGCGCATCGTGACCGGAGGCGTCGAGGTGGGTGGCTACCTCGCCCACCACTCCGTCATCAGCCACGTGCACATCACCGGCAGCGCGGCCAGCCACGATGCGATCGTCTTCGGCGGCGCCGATGCGCCCCGCCTCGATAAACCGATCAGCAGCGAGCTCGGCGGTGTCGCGCCGATCATCGTGCTGCCGGGCCGGTGGAGCGCCCGCGACCTGCGCTACCAGGCGGAGCACGTCGCCACCATGCGGCTGCACAACGGCGGCTCCAACTGCATCGCCGGTCAGGTGCTCGTGCTCAGCGCCACCTGGCCGCAGAAGGCCGCGTTCCTCGATGCGGTCGCGGCCGCCCTCGCGGCGGCGCCCGTGCGTGCGGCCTGGTATCCCGGCAGCGACGACCGGATGCGCGCAGCCCGCGCCGCCTACCCCGCCGCTCGGTCACTGGCCGGTGGGCGCGTTGTCGTGGCGGCCGCGGACGCCGCAGTGAGTGCGGCATCCGCTTCACCCGAAGATATGCTCATCACGGAATATTTCGCGCCGGTGCTCGGCGTGCTGGAGTTGCCCGGCACCGGCCAGGCCTTTCTCGACACGGCCGTCGAGACCGTGAACCGTGACTTTCTCGGCACCCTCGGTGCCAATATTCTCGGGCGGCCCGGCACGATTCGACAGCTCGGGCCGGGGTTCGAGCTGGCCGTGGCGCGCCTGCGGTACGGAACCATTGCGATCAACGCCTGGACCGGTGTCGGCTTTCTGTCGGCGGCGGCGCCGTGGGGCGCGTTCCCGGGGCACACCCTGGCAAACGTGGGGAGCGGCATCGGGGTGGTGCACAACGCACTCCTGCTCGATGAGGTCGAACGCACCGTTGTGCGGGGACCGTTCCGGCCGTTTCCGCGCTCGATCCTGCACGGCGACTGGGCACTGCTGCCCAAACCGCCGTGGTTCGTGTCGGCTCGAAGCGGAGCGCGCACCGCCCGCCTGCTGACCGAATTCGCGGCTCATCCTTCGGCGCGCAAGCTGCCACGCATCCTCGCCGCCGCCTTTCGCGCCTGATCTTCTCCAATTCAGCAGGCCCGCCCGCGCATAACTCCTGCAAATCACTCGGGGCTTCGAAGAGTTGGGCGTGTTTTCGGGGCTCGTCAGAAATTGCGGGCCGAATTGCAGGAGTTATGCGCGTTGGAGGGGCGACGAAGGGCTAACGGGGCACAAGGACCGGTGCAATAGATTGGCAGTACACCCAAAGATGCGAGGTTCACGATGACTGGCTGGCGACTGCGCGATTTTCACTCCGACGATCTCGACGGCATCCTGCGTCTATGGGAAGAGATCAAGGCCTCCGACACCGAGCCGGTGTACGGCCTGTCCGAGGTACTCGCCTCCTGCCAGAAGGATCACGCCGTCGTCGCGGTGCACGGTGACGAGGTGGTCGGTGCCGCCGTCGGGCGAGCCGCCCACGCGCAGGGCTGGATCGTCTTTCTGGCGACCGCGGAAAGTTGGCAGAGCCAGGGCATCGGCACGGCCATGCTCGCCGCCCTCGAAGCTCGGATGGCCCCGCACGGCATGACCAAGCTGTCGGCGCTCATGCCCGAATCCGAGACCAAGGTCGACGCCTTCCTCAATCGCGGATTCGAGGTGAAGAAAAACCTGCGCTACTTCGAACGGCACATCCCGGTGCAGCGCGAGGAGCTTAAGCTGCTCGGTGAGCTCGGCGGCCGGGTGCTGCCTCGCGACCTGTGGCAGAAGGTCGGCGGTATGGCGCGAGAGAAAGAACTGCTCGAGCGCCGCCTGGTCATGCCGCTGGCGCAACCCGACCTCGCCGAGCAATACGGGGTGTCGCCGCCCAAGGCCGTCGTGTTGTTCGGGCCGCCCGGCACCGGAAAAACCACGTTCGCCAAGGCGATCGCGTCCCGCCTGGAATGGTCGTTCATCGAGGTCTTCCCGTCGCGCCTCGCCGCCGACCCGCAGGGACTCGCCGGCGCGCTGCGCGAAACGTTTCTGAAGATCTCCGAGCTTGAACACGCGGTCGTGTTCATCGACGAGGTCGAGGAGATCGCCGCCCAGCGCTCGGGCGAACCGCCGTCGGCCATGCAGGGTGTGACCAACGAGCTGCTCAAGATCATCCCGGCCTTCCGCGAACAGCCCGGACGCCTGCTGGTCTGTGCCACCAACTTCATTCGCGCGCTCGACTCCGCCTTCCTCCGGCACGGCCGCTTCGACTATGTCGTGCCGATCGGGCTGCCGGATATCGCCGCCCGCCAGGCCATCTGGGAGCGCTACATACCCGAGGCCGTGTCGGACGAGGTCGACCTCGCCGTTCTGGTCGAACAGAGCGATGGCTTCTCGCCGGCCGACGTCGAGTATGCCGCGCACCGTGCCTCCCAGCACGCCCTGGAGAAGGCCCTGTACCGGGCCGGCGACGGGCCGGTCATCAACGGCCCGAGCACCGAGGACTATGCCCTGGCGATTTCTGAAACTCGTCGAACCGTGTCCGACGAGGTCGCGGCCGAGTTCCTCGAAGACATCGAGCGGCTCGCCCGGCTCTAGCAAGCGGATGCGCGGGCCCCGTCCGAATCAGCATCCGCGGTTGTTGAATAGGGAGGTCATTACTAGCATGGCAGGCAGCCCGCAGTCCTCCCCCCTGATACCACCGGCAAGGAATCCCCGTGATCATTGAGGCCCAGGGCCTGACCAAGACCTACCAATCCAAGAGCGGGCCGGTGCACGCACTCGCCGGGCTCGACCTGCAGGTTCCGCGCGGCACGGTCAAAGCCCTGCTCGGACCGAACGGCGCCGGAAAAACCACCGTCGTGAAGATGCTCACGACCCTGATTCGACCGGATGCCGGCACCGCGGTCATCGACGGAATCGACGTCGTGCGCCACCCCAAATCGGTGCGCCGCATCATCGGGGTATCCGGCCAGTACGCCGCCGTCGACGAGAACCTCACCGGTTTCGAAAACCTCGAGATGGTCGGTCGCCTCTACCACCTGGGCGGCGCGGCCGCCCGCCAACGGGCGAAGGAGCTCATCGACCTGTTCGAGCTCACCGCCGCAGGCAACCGGCCGGTCAAGGGGTTCTCCGGCGGCATGCGGCGACGCATCGACCTCGCCGGCGCGCTCGTGATCAACCCCAAGGTTCTTTTTCTCGACGAGCCGACGACCGGGCTCGACCCGCGCAGCCGCATCGCCCTGTGGGACGTCATCAAACGCCTCGTCGCCGACGGCACGACGGTGCTGCTGACCACGCAATACCTCGAAGAAGCCGACCAGCTCGCTGACGACATCGTAGTCATCGACGACGGCCGGGTCATCGCCGAGGGCACCTCCGACCAGCTCAAGGCGCAGATCGGTGGGCACCGCGTGGTCGTGGCCCTGGTCGATGCCGCCGACGGCGCGGCCGCTCGTGACATTCTCGCCCGGCACGGATCCGGGCAGCCCTCGGTCTCTACCGACGGTCGCGGAGTCGAAGTCGC
Organism: Cryobacterium glaciale; assembly: GCF_004402535.1. Taxonomy (GTDB): domain Bacteria; phylum Actinomycetota; class Actinomycetes; order Actinomycetales; family Microbacteriaceae; genus Cryobacterium; species Cryobacterium glaciale. Next base: position 141,727 of record NZ_SOEY01000007.1, read on the forward strand.
CGTCACCGACGGCCCCACCGCGCTGCAGAACATGCTCGCCGACCTGCGCGCCGCCCAGATCAGCCTGCACGACGCCGGCATGCGCCGCCCCACCCTCGACGACGTATTCCTCAAACTCACCGGCCACAAAGCCGACCTGGACGCGACCGACGACGATGATGCCGGCGGGCCCAAACTCTCGAAACGGGCGCAGGCCAAGCGTGCGCAGGCGCGCGCAGATCTGGAGAAGGTGCAATGAGTCCCCGGCATGCGACCGTCCCGTCTGAGTCCACCACGCCGGAGCCCGGCCTCGCGCGCGGGGAATCCCGAGGGGGGACCCTGCCCCCGCTGCCCACCTGGAACCCGTTCTCGCTGTGGTACTCCGACGGCTGGACGGTGACCAAGCGCAACCTGATCAAGATCAAGCGCTCGCCCGACATGCTCGTCTTCGCCGTGATCCAGCCGATCATGTTCGTGCTGCTGTTCAGCCAGGTGTACGGCGGCGCCATTGCGGTGGAGGGCAGCGACTACACGCAGTTCCTCATGGCGGGCATCTTCGCCCAGACCGTCGTGTTCGGGGCAACGTTCTCGGGCGCCGCCATGGCGCTCGACCTGAAAGAGGGCATCATCGACCGCTTTCGGAGCCTGCCGATGAACGCATCCGCTGTGCTGATCGGTCGAACGAATGGCGACCTCGTCTTGAACACCATCTCCATGGTCATCATGATGGCGACCGGCCTCGCGGTCGGCTGGCGGGTCAACACGTCACCGCTGGAGTTCCTGGCCGGAGTCGGGCTGCTTCTGCTCTTCGGCTACGCCTTCAGCTGGGTGATGGCGTTGCTCGGCATGAGCGTGAAGAGTCCAGAGGTCATCAACAATGCGTCGTTCCTCATTCTGTTTCCGCTGACCTTCGTCTCGAACGCGTTCGTGCCGAGCGAAACCCTGCCGACCGTGCTGCGCGTCTTCGCCGAGTGGAACCCGGTGTCCTCGCTCGTGCAGGCCGTGCGGCAGCTGTTCGGAAACCTCGGCACCGCGCCGGTGCCCGATATCTGGACCATGCAAAACCCGATTCTCACCGTTCTCATCGGCATCGCGGTGATGCTGCTCGTCTTCGTGCCGCTGTGCATCCGCAAGTTCGCGTCGATCAGCTCCCGCTGACCGATCACCGTTCCGACTGAAGGAGTCACCCTCATGGCCCAGACCGAGCACAACGTCGGAATCGTCGCCGGCTTCAGCGGATTCGCGGTCTCCGACCTCGACGCGGCGCGCACCTTCTACGCCGAAACCCTCGGCCTCGAGGTGACGATCGGGGAGATGGGCATGCTGCGCATCATTCTGCCCGACGGAGCGACCGTTATCGTCTATCCGAAGCCGGACTTCGTGCCGGCCACCTATACGATTCTGAACCTCGCTGTTTCCGACCTCGACGCCACCGTCGATGAACTCACCGAACGCGGCGTGGAGTTTCTGCGCTACGACGGCTTCGAACAGAACGACAAGGGCATCGCGGCCGGGGGAGGCCAGGGACCCGACATCGCTTGGTTCACCGATCCGTCCGGCAACATTCTCTCGGTGTTGAAGAACCCGTAGCTCGGGCGGCCCGGCGGGATGTTGTGGCTCAGCGACCTTCCGAAGGCGGGATCCGGCATCCGCTTATCGGCCGCGGCTCTTGCCCTTATTGGGATTCTTGGTCGGCCGGGTACGGCCGGGGGAGTTCTCGACCTTCTTGCGCACGGCGGGCTTCGCCTTGGCGGCCGCCACCCGAATGGCTTTGGCCGCGGCCTTGGCCTTGTCGGTCTTCTTGGGCTTGCGCGGTGGCTTGGGCGGCCGCCCGTCGCTGCGCGCGGGTGCTTCGTCGGCATCAGCGGATGCCTCAGCGGATGCCGCTCCCGCCGCCGCAGCGCCGGTATCGGTGCGGGAGCTTGCGACGCCGCGACCGCGTACGATGCCGATGAATTCCTCGATGTCGTCGGTGGTCTCCCTGGTGATCCAGGCCAGGGCGATCTGGGTGTCGGCGACACCCGTCACCGGGCGGGACACGACGTCTTTGCGGCCGTAGAGCCGAGCGACCCCGTGCGGCACGATGATGATGCCGACGCCGGCCGCGACCTGCTCCATGGTCTCATCGAGGCCGAGCGTGAGGGGCAGGGCCCGGCGGGTGCCGTCCCGCACCTCGTCGGCGAGGTCGCGCCACTCCGGGACTTCGTCGGGGTTCTGCAGCAGGTGTTCGCCGGCCAGGTCGGCCAGCAGAACCGTTTCGGACTGCAGGGTCGCGTGATCCTTCGACGCCACGACGACCGGAATCTCGTTGTACAGGTTGATGACGCTCAGGTTGGTCTCGTCGATGGGGAGGCGCACGAGGCTCAGGTCGGCCCGGCCGTCGTGCAGCACCGCAATCTGCTCGGCCGTCTCGGTGCGAAACACGGTGAGGGGAACGTCGGGGCGGCGGGTAGTCCAGATGCGGGTCCACTTGGTGGGGGTCACACCGGCGACGAAAGCGAGGGAAAAGCTCACCGGCATCCTTTCTCGGGGGAGTTAAGCGTGCGATTTGCCCAAACGAGGGCCCTCTCAGGCTATACGCTTGAACAATGAGTTCCGAGAAGAAGCCCCAGACCATGAAGCCCGCCACGGCGGCCCAGAAACTCGGGATTCTGCTCGACGCGGCACCGGCCGAGTTCCAGACCGAATTCGTCAGCCGCACCGAGCTCGCCGAGCTCATGGCGAACCCACCCGAATGGCTCATCGAGCTGCGCGCCAACGGCCCGCACCCGCGCCAGGTCGTCGCCGCCAAGCTCGGCGTCTCGATCTCGGGACTGGCCCGCAGCGAAATCATCGACCCGCTGACCACCGCCGAGATCGCCGCCTTGCTGCAGCAGCCGCCGGCCTGGCTCGTGCTCGAACGTTCCACCCAGGCCGGCGTGCGCGCCGACCAGATCGCGGTGAAAGATCGCGACGCCCACCGCGCGGCCAAGAAGGCGCACGTCGAACGCCAGGCCGCCCAGGAGCAGGCCAAGCGCGACCGCTAGTCGCTTTGCTCGCTCCGCGCTTCGCGGGTGAGCGGGTACCGCGCGGCGGCATCCGCTCACCCGAATTCGCCTAGGCGGTCGGTTCTACCGCGACCGCCGCGTACTGGGCACGCAGGAAGTTGACCACGTCGCCGAGTTCGGCCTGCGAGATCGAGTGGGGAAGTCCCTCGTAGATGCGCTCGGTCAGGGTGCTGTGGCCCGGCAGCCAGGCCTGGGTGCGTTCGATCGCGCTCGCCGGGATCACGCCGTCGGCGGTGCCGCGGCCCCAGAACACCGGAAGCGGCTGCGCGGCCAGTACTGCGTCGCTGGACTGCGGGCCGGTCGCGATGAATCCGGAGAGGTTCACCGCGAAACTGAACCGGTCGGGCGCGGCGCGCAGTAGCTCGAGCGCCATAGCGCCGCCCTGGGAGAAGCCGAGCAGGCCGACCGACGGCGGCCGCTGCGGCAGGGCGTCCAGCCAGGCGAGCACGGCGGTGACGGCGGCGGTGACGGTGGCCGGGGCGGGGCTGCCCGGTTCGCTGATCGGAAACCAGGCCCAGCCGTCGGTGACCGGCGCCGGAGCCACGAGCGGCGCGCGCAGGGCCGCGATCACCGGCTCGAGCGGCAGATGCGGGGCGAGCGAGAACAGGTCGCCCTCGTGCGAGCCGTAGCCGTGCATGATGATCAACAACGGGCGGTCAGCCCGGTCGGCGCCGGTCGCCGACCAGAGTACGGCGGCGTTGTCGATGGTGGTGCTCGTGGTCATGGGGTCCTCCGGGGGGTTCGGGACGTGTCGGCGCCGCGCACGTCAATACTTTCATCTCCGTACCCGCGATTTGTGCCCGGCCGGCGATCCTGTGCAACTCTGCCCGTCGCTGCTGGGCCGTGCGGACCCGGGCCGGGTGCGCGAGCCGGGCCGGCGTAGGACAGAATGGCATTATGAGCGTGCGAACCCCTGACCCAGACCCGGACTGGACGCCGAAGCCCCCCACGGGAGCTCCGAACACGAATCCGGGCTGGCTGAAAGACGTCGAGCTCGCCGAGATTCGCCGCCGCCTGCCGATTCTCTATATCGAGGCCGTGCCCGTGCGGGTCGACGGCCTCGGCCAGGTCGTGGAGGTCGGCGTGTTGCTGCGCGCGCGCCCGACCGGCGAGATGACCCGCACGCTGGTCTCCGGCCGGGTACTCTACGGCGAGACCCTGCGCGACGCACTCTTTCGCCACCTTGAAAAAGACCTCGGCCCGATGGCCTTTCCGCAGCTGCCGACCAGCCCGGTGCCGTTCACCGTGGCGGAATACTTTCCCATGCCCGGCATCACCGCCTACACGGATGACCGTCAGCACGCCGTCTCGCTGGCCTATGTCGTTCCCGTCACCGGCACCTGCGACCCCCGCCAGGACGCGCTCGAGATCACCTGGATGACCCCGGCCGAGGCCGCGTCCCCCGGCGTCTCGGCCGAAATGGAAGGCGGCCGCGGCACCCTGCTGCGGGCCGCCCTCGCTTCGGTGGGCCAGCTGTACTGACGCACCAGCGGATGCCGCGCCGGCGTTCCGCGGGCGGCATCCGCTGGTGGGCGCCTACGCCGGCAGCGCCGAACCGAGGCCGAGCGTGTCGAGGAACAGGCGCGCATACCGATCGACGTCGACGTCGAGGGCGACTTCGGCAGCTTCCCACTCGCCGGCGAGGCCGTGCATGATGTCTTCGCCGGGGTGCGTGCGCTTGTCGACCAGCGTCTGGCCGCGGCCGTAGCCGGAGAGCTGCACGCGCAGTGGCAGCATCCTGGTGGTCAGACCGCGCGGGTCGACGAGCGCGCACAGGGCGCCGGCGTCGCCGATCAGGCCCGTGTATTCGGCGTTGCGACCCGATCCAAGCGCGATCCGGTTGTTGAGGAGCTGACCGACAACGTGGGCGACGGTGGAATCGCTCTGCACGAGGGCCAGGGCGACCCGCTCCGGGATCGAGACCTGGTTGAATACGTCGAGCCCATACATGAAGGTAGGCACGCCGGAGTCGAGAACGATGGCTGCGGCTTCCGGGTCATGCCAGACGTTGAATTCGGCGACGGCCGTAGCGTTGCCGACCGTGGTGGAACCGCCCATGAAGACGATGCGTTCGATGTTGTCCACCACGTCGGGGTACTGTCGCAGCAGCAGCGCCAGGTTGGTCTGCGGCGCGAGGCCGATCAGAGTGACCGGGTGCGGGCTGGCCTGAATCAGCCGGTGCATGAGGTCGATCGAACTGATCGGCTCCGCCTTCCGGTCGGTCGGCGGAAGCTGCAGCGTGCCGAGACCGCTTTCACCGTGCACGTGCGCGGCCGACCTGGGCGGTTCGAGCAGGGGGCGCCGCGCGCCGGCGGCGACCGGAATATGCGGCGCCTCGGCGACGTCGAGAATGCGCAGGGTGTTCTCGACGACGCGTTCCAGCGAGGCATTGCCGGCGACACAGCTGATGCCGAGAACGTTGATCCCGGGGTGTGCGAGCGCGAACAGGATGGCCATCGCGTCATCGACGCCGGTGTCAACGTCGAGGATGACAGGAATCGCCTCGGGGGCCGTGGAAGGAGTCATTCGCTCACTGTATTGCTATGAATCTGCCCACAATCCCCATTGTGGGTTTTTGGGCCAGATCCAAGCGCTAAATGGCGAAGTTTGCACTTCTGAGCAGGCCTTTAGCGTACTAAGCGCACCTCGTGCAGCTTCTCGCCGAGCACCTCTTCGTTGCGCTCGAGACCGTCCGGGAGGTAGCCGTTGCGGGCGTAGAAGGCGTGCGCGCGGGGGTTATCGGCGGCTACCCACAGCGACGATGGGCCGGGGTCGACGACGGAATCGAACAGCTTCTGGCCGACGCCTGAACCGTGGTTCGCCTCGAGCAGATACAGGAAGAACAACTCGTTCGGGGTGGGATGGTCACCGTCGCGTGTCGGTCCGCTACCGGCGAAGCCCACAATCTCGTCATCGACGAGCGCGACATGCTGGCGATACTCAGCGCCCTGGGTCGTGAAACGGCTCCAGAGGGCGGCCAGGCGCTGCGGCCGCAGCTGTGACAGGGCGGCCTGGCTGAGCAGGTGATCGTAGGTCTCATGCCAGCAGGCGGCGTGTACACGTCCCAGGCTTTCGGCATCGGCTGCGCTGACGGGTCGAACGACAACTGTGGTGTTCATGATTCGACACTAACCGTCTTTGCGGGTGGTCCCGAACACAGCAACGGGCCGGCCTCGTGAGAGACCGGCCCGTTCCACTGCTGTTTCAAGCGGATGCTGCTGGCTTAGCCCTGCGAACGGCGCGGCGCCGAGCGACCGGCTCCGCCGTCGCGTGGTCCGCGAACGAGTCCGCCAACCTGGAGGCTGCCGACGCGGGGCCCGCCGGAACGGCCGGCGGCCGAACCGGTGCGGGGTGCGCTGGAGGATGCACCGGCCGGACGACCGCTGCGCTCGCGACGGGCGCCACCGGCCGAAGCCGAGTCGCGGCTGGCGCTGCGGCCACCGTCATTGCGGTCGGTGCGGGCCCCGTCGCGGCTGCCGCCGGAGCGGCTCGCGCCGGCATCGCGACCGCCACGGCTGGAGTCACCGTCACGGCTCGGGCGACCCGTGCGCTCGCCCTGGGCACGGCCGCCCTGCGAGCGACCGCCCTGCGAACGACCACCCTGCGACTGGCGCTGCTGCTGCGGCGCCTCGACGCGGGGAGCCGGCTTGACGTAAGCGGCCACGTCGCCGACGAGGGCGTCGACGGCGGGGGAGGAGGAATCCACGCGCTGCGGGGTCACCTTGATGGCGGCCTTCCGCAGCAGGGCGTCGGTGTCGCGCTTCTGCTCTGGCAGTACGACGGTGACGACGTCACCGGCGCTGCCGGCCCGGGCGGTACGGCCCGAACGGTGCAGGTAGGCCTTGTGCTCGGCCGGCGGGTCGACGTGGATCACGAGTTCGATGTCGTCCACGTGCACGCCGCGAGCGGCGACATCCGTTGCGACGAGAACCTTGACCGTGCCGGCACTGAAAGCGGCGAGGTTGCGGTCACGGGCCACCTGTGAGAGGTTGCCATGCAGGTCGACGGAGGGGATGCCGGCGTCGGTGAGGCTCTTGGCGAGCTTCTTGGCCTGGTGCTTGGTGCGCATGAAGAGGATGCGACGGCCGGAGCCGCTCGCGAGCTTCTGCACGAGTTCCTTCTTCGCGTCGACGCCGGAGACCTCGAACACGTGGTGGGTCATGGCCGAGACGTGGCTGTTGGCTTCGTCGACCGAGTGCATCACCGGGTCGTGCAGAAAACGCTTGACGATCTTGTCAACGCCGTTGTCGAGCGTGGCGGAGAACAGCATGCGCTGACCGTTGCCGGGCGTCTTGTCGAGGATGCGGGTGACGACGGGCAGAAAGCCCAGGTCGGCCATGTGGTCGGCCTCGTCGAGCACGGTGATCTCGATCGTGTCGAGGTTCACGAAGCCCTGCTTCATGAGGTCCTCGAGGCGGCCGGGGCAGGCCACGACGATGTCGACGCCGGCCTTGAGCGCGGCGACCTGACGGCCCTGCGAGACACCGCCGAAGATGGTGGTGGTGTTGAGGCCGTAGGCCTCGGCGAGCGGGGTGATGGCGTTGGTGATCTGCGTGGCGAGCTCGCGGGTCGGCGCGAGGATCAGACCGAGCGGGCGGCCAGGGCGACGCTTGCCGCCGGCGAGGTCGCCGCCGAGGCGGGACACCATCGGTATGGAGAAGGCCAGGGTCTTGCCCGAGCCGGTCTTGCCGCGGCCGAGCACGTCGCGGCCGTTCAGGGTGTCCGGAAGGGTGTCGACCTGGATGGGGAACGCGGTGTCGATTCCCTGACCGGAGAGAACCTTGACCAGGGGAGCCGGCACGCCGAGCGTATTGAAAGTTGTAGACAAAATGGTGCCTTTCGGGGCATCAGTCTCCTCGCCCGTTCGACTTACCGCGCAGCGATGAGCAAACCAGGAGGATTCACATGGCGAAGGTGCCGAGGGGCACATCCGTTCGCCGTAAGAATGTTTCATTCGAAAAATCAGGTCAGCCCTGGTGGACCGCCGGATAAAGAAGAGGGCGTTCTACGACGCAGCAAGCGCAACTACGCACTCGCAAGTACCCCCAGTCTAGCGGATGCTGTCAAATCGCACTCGCTGGCCGCTAGGAGTGGTCGCCTCGGTAGAGCTCGCCGACGGGCACCTCGACGTTGATGATGTTGCCGCTCTGCGGCAGCGGGCAGGCCCACATCGGGTCGTACGCGCAGGAGGGGTTGTAGGCGAAGTTGAAGTCGAGGATGAGGCTGTCGTCGCCCAGGCCCGGGCCGAGGTCCGCGCCCTTGATGGTGTCGAGCAGGTAGCGCCCCCCGCCGTAGGTGCCGTCGTTCTTGCCGGCCAGGGCGTCTTTCAGTGGCAGGAACAGTCCGCCGCCGTAGCTGGCGAGCCGCCACACGTCGAGCGACCCGAGGTACGGCAGCCGCACAGTTCCCACGAGGTCGAAGAGTACCGTGCCGTCGGTCCCGGTTTCCACGTTCAGGCGATAGGGCTGCTCGGCCCGGTGTACCTCGGCCTCAAACCGCCAGTCGGGGTCGTAGGCGGCGATCGGCAGCCCGGTGAACGCCGAGCGGTCGTCGGGCAGCAACGGCGACGACGGATGCCCGGCGAACAGTTCGTCCCGCCCGGAACGCCACAGCTCGTGCCCGCTCTGCGGACTACTCGCGCTCAACTGGCGCACTCCCGCATACAGTCCGATCATGCGACGACGCCAGTCGGCGATCTGCAAGGCTCCGAGCGAAGAACTCATGATCGCTACGCTACCGCCGGCGGCGATGGTGTGCACCGAGTTGGTCGTCGCCGGTCAGATCCGCACTGGCGCAGGTGCACGCTGCCGTGACGTACGGTCTATCGAGCGACGGGCGTGCACAGCGTTCCATCGGTGAGGAATTGATCCAGGTTGGCGAGGGTCAGCTCGGCCATCGCCTGTCGGGTCTCGACGGTCCCACTGGCGAGGTGCGGCAGAAGTACGACGTTGTCGAGCGCAAGGAGCGACTCAGGAACATTGGGCTCGTCCGCGAAGACATCGAGGCCGGCCCCACCAAGCGCGCCGCTAACCAGCGCGGCAACGAGTGCGGTTTCATCGATGACTGTGCCGCGCGCAATGTTTACGAGGTAACCCTGCGGTCCCAGCGCCGCGAGAACTTCGGCTGAGATGAGCTTGACCGAGTCGGCACCGCCGGCCGCCGCGACGATCAGGGCGTCCGAGCCCGCGGCGAGCTCGGTGAGCGAGCCCACGTACCTGTAGTCAACCCCGGCCACAGGCTTTCGGTTGTGGTAGGAAATGACACAGTTGAAACCTTCGAGCCGCTGGGCGATAGCCGTACCAATGCGGCCAAGGCCAACGATGCCTACCCGCTTGCCGGATAGTTTGCTGGCGAGCGGAAAATTACCTGCCTTCCACGCGCCGCGGCGCACGAACCGATCGGCCTCGCTAGTGCGTCGAAAGACGTCCAGGAGCAGCGCCAGGGCGGTGTCGGCGACACAGTCGTTGAGGACGTCGGGGGTATTGCTGATCAGGATGCCGCGGGCCTGGGCCTGGGCGACATCCGTTGTGTCATAGCCGACTCCGAAGTTCACGACCGCCCGCAGGTTCGGAAGCCCCGCCATGAGCGCACTGTCGACACCGATTTTTCCCGAGGTCACGGCAATGGTGAATTTGGAGCCGTGGTCGGAGAGAAATGCTTGCCGATCCGAGCCGTCCGGCACCCGCACCGCGTTGTGATCGGCCACAATTGCGTTCTGCACCATGGGCATGAGCGGCCCCACCTGCAGCACTCCGCCGCGAAGGTCGGCGAGGTCGGTCGGTGCCGGAGTATTCGCGGCTTGATGCTCTGCGTTTATGGTCACATTCTGCAGGCTAGGTTGCGCGACCGATACCCGTCCAACACGTAATTCGTATAGATCGATACCCGCCCTGCATGAAACTGGCGCAGGGCGGTCAGTTCCGCGGAATTCCGCGGAACTTCCGGACCTTGCCCGGGCAACATGATGGCGCAAGACCGCCATCCGCCGGTCCCGGACGTTCGCCGCAACGAATTCGTGTCTTGACGATCCACGCGACGCCGCACAAGCTAAGTCCTGTCTACCAGCACAGACCTCATCTTCATCTGTAGACGAGCGCTCAGCACAAGCGCGTGGGCCGGTACCGCACCATGAGGTTGCGGCAAGCTCTGTGCCATATCAACCGGAGGAACCAATGTTGTTTTCTTTTACCCGTAACTCGAGGACACCCCGTGCTGTCGTCACGGGCGCCGCGGTCGCCGCGAGTGCCGTCCTGCTGCTCAGCTCCTGCTCCGTCGCCAACTCCGAATCCACGGACGAAGGCGGGGCTGCCGATACCATTCGCATCGTCCTCACCCAGGAGCCGCCGACCCTGGAGGCCTGCGAGTCCAACCTCACCTCGACCGGAGTCGTCATGCGCTCTAACGTGACCGAACCCCTCGTGGAACGCAACCCCACCACCGGCGACCTCGACCCGCTTCTGGCAACCTCCTGGGAACAGACCAGCGATACCGAGTGGACCTTCACCCTGCGCGACGACGTGACCTTCTCCGACGGCACCCCCTTCAACGCCGAAGCCGCAGCCTTCACCATCGACCGGGCCGTCAACTCCGACCTGGCCTGCAACGTCGAGGGATACGTCTTCGGCGACGACGACCTCGTCGTCAACGCGGTCGACGACACGACCCTCACCGTCACCACCGTCTCACCCGACCCCATCCTCCCGCTGCGACTGTCGTTCATCGAGATCGTCCCCACTTCAACGGATGCCACGGCCAAGGTTCGCGAACCGATCGGTACCGGCCCGTACGCCATCGCCTCATGGGATGCCGGCACCAAGCTCACCCTCGAGCGCAACGACACCTATTGGGGTGACGCCCCCGCCTACGCGAGCGCCGAGTACCAGTGGCGTTCAGAGGGAACCGTTCGCGCGGCCATGATCACGAGCGGCGAGGCCGACCTCGCCATGGGCCTCGGCCCGGACGACGGCGCTGGCGACCTCGGTCTCGACTACCCGAACAACGAGACCGTCGCCCTGCGCATGACGGCCGAGATTGCCCCGCTCAACGACATCCGTGTTCGTGAGGCTGTCAACTACGCCATCGACAAGTCGGGCATCATCGACTCGCTCTACCAGGGCGCGCACATCGCTGCCGCACAGCTCGTTCCCGAGGGCATCGTCGGCCACAACGCCGACCTCGAGGCGTGGGACTTCGACGTGGAGAAGGCCGCGGCGCTCGTCGCCGAGGCCAAGGCCGACGGCGTACCCGTTGACGAGACGATCACCATCGTCGCCCGCAACGCCCAGTTCCCGAAGGTGTCGGAGATGGCCCAGGTGCTGCAGGAGCAGCTCACGCAGGCCGGCCTCACCGTCGAACTCAAGATGGTCGACACCACGCAGCACCTGCAGTACCAGTTGCGTCCGTTCGTCGAGAACGAGGGTGCCATTGCCCTGCTGATCCAGCACGGCAACCAAGCCGGAGACGCCCAGTTCAGCGCCGACCAGTACATGACGACGACCGGTGCGCAGAGCGTGTATGGCACAGCCGAATTCGATGCCCTACTCGAAGCAGCGTCGACCAAGACGGGTGCGGAACGACAGGCCGCATACGAGGACATCTTCGAGTACCAGAACGATGAAATCGTGCAATTCGCCTTCATCTCGCACCAGACCGGAATCATCGGCAAAGCGGCTAATGTCGACTACACGCCGAACTCCTCCTCCGGTGACGAACTCCGCATCGCGGAGATCACGCCCGCGAGCTGACGCATCCGCTGACCGGCAGAAATAGGTAGAAGTCACTCATGCTGACATTCCTCAGGCGCAGAATCCTCTCTAGCGCACTCCCCTTGCTCGTCGTGATCCTGGGCGTCTTCGCCCTGGCCCGGCTGACCGGAAACCCGGCGAGCCTGTACCTACCGCTAAACGCCACCGAGCAGATGCGGGCGGACTTCACGGAGAAGAACGGGCTTGACAACCCGATCTGGGTGCAGATGGCCGAATATTTCGGTGGGGTGCTCCGGCTGGATTTCGGTGAGTCGCTTCGCACGGGAGAGTCCGCAGCCGCCATGGCGCTGCGGGCCTTCCCGGCCACCCTGCAGCTGGCTGGCACGACGATGCTCCTCGCCGTCGTGCTGGCCGTCATCGTCGGCAGTTGGGCCGCCCTCAAGCCCAACGGAATTGCCGACCGTATCTCAAGCTTCATCTCGATGGCCGCCGCGAGTGTTCCCGATTTCTGGCTCGCCATCATGGGTATCTGGGTCTTTGCGATCACTCTCGGGTGGCTGCCCACCTCGGGCGTCGGCGGGCTCGACGCCTGGGTGCTGCCCATTCTCACGTTGCTGCTGCGCCCATTCGGGGTGCTGGTGCAGATCGTGCGCGGCGCCATGGTGTCCTCGCTCTCGGAACCGTACATCAAGCTGGCTCGAAGCAAGGGAGCGAGTGAGTTTCGGGTCGTCACCCGCCATGCCCTGCGCAACGCAGCGGCCCCCGCACTGACCGTCGCCGGCGACCTGGCCGTCGGCCTCGTCAACGGAGCGGTCGTGGTCGAGTCGATCTTCGGCTGGCCCGGCATCGGCAAGCTCATGATCGACTCCATCCTGCAGCGCGACTTCGCGGTGCTCCAGGCGGCCGTTCTGCTCACCGCCATCTCGATCTTCATCCTGAATATTCTGATCGACCTCGGCTACGCCGGGCTCGATGCTCGAGTGCGTCCCACCGGCAAACCGAGGAAGGCGTCCAAAACGGGCAAGGCCACTGCTGCCCCGGCGAAGGAACGGAAACTTCATGTCCAAACCACCCCGTAACGTCACGCAGCTGCCCACGGGCGGCCGCGCCGTCGCCCCTCCCGGCACCGAAGCGATCGCCCTCCCCCGGCCAGACGTCGCCGACAAGAGGATCCGCCTCTTCCACCTCCTGCTCAAAGACCGCTTCGCCTCGGTCGCCGCGCTGATCCTCGTTGTCGTTGGGCTGACCGCTCTCTTCGGGCCGACCCTGATGGGCGACCTCGCAACGCGCCAGGACCTGAGCGCCACGAACCGACCACCCTTCAGCTTTGCGGACGGCTGGGCGTTCATCCTCGGCAGCGATTCACTCGGCCGCAGCATGGTGGCGCGCCTCGTGGTTGCCACTCAAACCACGCTCTCGGTCGCTCTCCCCGCCGTCGGTATCTCTCTCGTCATCGGCTCGCTGTGGGGCGTCTGGGCCGGCTACCACCGCGGCATCCGCGAGACCATCTCGATGCGCATCGCCGATGTCGTCATGAGCTTCCCGTCTCTGTTGCTCGCCGTCGTCATCCTTTACGTGTTCTCGCCGAGCGCCGCCAACATCGTGCTGATCCTCGCGGTGACCCGCATCCCGATCTACCTGCGCACCGCCAGGGCCGAATCGGCCGAGCTGCAGAGCCGCACCTTCGTCGACGCCGCCCGAACCTTCGGCACCAAGCCGAACGCGATTATCCGTCGCCACGTGATTCCGGTGGTCCTGCCCACGCTGCTCACCTTGGCCACGCTGGAATTCTGCTACGTGATGCTCGCCGAAAGCTCGCTGAGCTTTCTCGGCATCGGAATCCAGCCGCCGGACGTCAGTTGGGGCCTCATGGTCGCACAGGGCCGTCAATACCTGCAGACGGCCTGGTGGCTATCGTTCTTCCCCGGACTGGCCATCGTGGTGACGACGGTCGCGGCCAACGTGCTCGCCGCCTGGCTGCGCATCGCGACCGACCCGGCCCAGCGCTGGCGGCTCACGCTGCCCCGCAAGCGGATGATTATGCGTATTCCCGCAAAGGAGATTCAGTGATGAGCACCCACACCCAGAGCGTGTCCACGGCGCGCGAGGACCTCACCGAAAATGAGGTCGTGCTCAGAGTTACCGGCCTCGACGTAGATATCCGCACCCCCAAGGGCGTGCTGCGGGCCGTCAACAACGTGAGTTTCGAAGCGCGCGCCGGGCGCACCCTCGCCCTGCTGGGCGAGTCCGGCTGCGGCAAATCGATGACGGCCAAGGCCGTCGCCGGACTGCTCGACCCGGTCGCCGACGTCACCGGAGGCACGGTCGTACTGAACGGCACCGACCTTGCGGCGCTCAGCCCGAAGCAGCGGCTGAAATACGCCGGCCCGGAACTCGGCATCGTCTTTCAGGATGCCCTGACCGCCCTCAACCCGGTCTATACCGTTGGTACGCAGCTCAGCGAGGCATTCCGCATCCACCAGAAACTTTCGGCGAAGGCAGCCAAGGTCAAGGCGATCGAACTCATGCGCCACGTCGGTATTCCCGAACCCGAGTCGCGGGTGGATTCGTTTCCGCACCAGTTCTCTGGCGGCATGCGCCAACGCATCCTGATCGCTATGGCCGTCGCCCTGAACCCCCGGCTCCTGATCGCTGACGAGCCCACGACCGCACTCGACGTAACCGTGCAGGCGCAGATCATGAAGCTGTTGCGCGACCTTCGCACCGAGAGCCACCTGGCCGTCGTGCTGATCACCCACGACCTCGCCCTGGTTGCCGAAGAGGCCGACACCGTGGCCGTCATGTACGCGGGCAATGTCGTGGAGACCGGCCCCGTTCGGGAGGTCTTTGGTTCGCCGAAACACCCATACACGCGCGGACTACTCGATTCTGTGCCGGCCGATGTTGGTCGCGGTGCCGACCTGAATTCCATTGCCGGGTCGCCGCCCGAGCTGCACCGTATCCCCGAAGGATGCGTATACCAATCCCGCTGCCCCCTCGTGCAAGATGTGTGCCGCGCCATCCGCCCGGCTCTTGAAGCCGAGGGTGCCGGTCGCACCGTCGCCTGCCACTTCGCACTGACAACCGCGAACAAGGAGCTGGACCATGTCTGACGCCATTTTAACACCTTCCGCTGTCGCGCCGACCGTGCCACTGCTCGACGTGCGCGGCTTGACCAAAAACTTTCACGTTCCGGGGCGCGGCAACAACGTGCTGTGCGCGCTCGACAAAATCGACCTGCACGTGGGCCGTGGTGAAACACTCGGACTCGTCGGAGAATCGGGTTGCGGAAAGTCGACCCTCGCCCGCACCCTGCTGATGCTCGAGCAGCCCGATGAGGGCACCATCCGGTTCGAGGGAACAGACCCCTTTGGCCTCAAGGGCAAGCAGCTGCTGGCCTGGCGCCGCCGGGTGCAGATGGTCTTCCAGGACCCGTTCGCGTCCCTCAACGCACGCATGACCGCCGGGGAGATCATCTCGGAACCGTGGGCCACCCACACCGATCTGTACCCGACCAAAAAGGCCCGCGCCGCCCGCCTGAACGAACTCATGGAGATCGTGGGACTCCGCGCGAGCGACGCCGGCAAGTCCCCCCAGGAATTCTCCGGCGGCCAGCGCCAACGCATCGGCATCGCCCGCGCTCTGGCCCTCAATCCGGATGTCATCGTGCTCGACGAGCCCGTGTCCGCGCTCGATCTCTCGGTTCAGGCGCAGGTGCTCAACCTGCTCAACGACCTGCAGAAGCGCCTCGGCGTTGCGTACATCTTCATTTCCCACGACCTCTCGGTGGTGCGGCACGTCGCCGACCGGGTCGCCGTCATGTATCTCGGCCGAATCGTGGAGACGGGCACGACCGAGCAGGTCTTTGACCGACCGAGACACCCGTACACCGCCGCACTCATGTCGGCGTCGCCGCACCTCGACGTGACCGGTGCCACGCCGCGGAATCGCATTGTGCTCGAGGGTGAAATGCCGTCGCCGCTTGACCCGCCGTCTGGCTGCCGGTTTCGCACGCGGTGCTGGAAGGCGGAGGATGTCTGCGCCACGACTGCACCGTCTGGCTCGAGCTCCGCAGCCGAGCCCCTGCACACGGCCGAATGCCATTTTCCGATGACGACGGAAGACCTGAAATCGGCGGGCAGCCCGATCAAGCCCAAGAACGCGGTGAACCTGCTCGCACCGCTTCAGTGAGCGGAATGGAGATCGCGATCATTGCGATCGTGATTGTGGCAGCATCCGCTTTGCAAGCGTCGATCGGTTTTGGCATGGGTATGCTCGCCGCGCCCGTGATCGGTCTCATCGACCCCGCTCTGCTGCCCGGCACGGTGATCATCCTCGCGGTGCTCCTCACCGGGATTGTCGCCGTGAAGGAGCGCTCCCACCTCGATCTGAAGGGCGCAGGCTGGGCCCTCGTCGGCCGCATCCCCGGCAGCCTTCTTGGAGCCTGGCTGGTCTTTGTGCTCCCCGCGAGCGGGCTCGCCTGGGCCGTGGCGGTGGTCGTGCTCGGGGGTGTGGTGATGGCCGTGTCCGGCTGGGCGCCGATGCCTGGACGGGGGTCCCTCATCACTGCGGGGGCGGCTTCTGGTGTGATGGGCACCGCGACGTCGATCGGCGGCGCACCCATGGCTCTGATCTGGCAGCGTTCGCGCGGGCCGCAGCTGCGCGGCACGATGAGCGCGTTCTTTCTCGTCGGCTCGTCGATCTCCCTCATCGCGCTGGCCGCGCTCGGCACGGTGACCGGAGCGACCGTCCAGCTTGCCGTGTGGATGATCCCCGCGGTGCTGCTGGGCTACCTGCTGTCCCGGTTTGTGAACCGGTATCTCAATCACGGTCGGTTGCGACTGACCGCGCTGGCGGCATCCGCTCTCGGCGCGGTACTGCTGATCGCGGCGCAGCTGCTATAGCCTCGAACGCGGTCAGTGCACCACGTGAGCGAGCGGCCGACCGTGCGCGAGGCTGTCAACGTTCGCCGCGATGTCGGCCGCGCGCAGCTGAAAGGTACGCAGAGCATGCCCGGAGTAGTGCGGGGTGAGGACGACCGTATCGAAGTCGGCGAAACGGGCAGCGGATGCCGGTGCCGCGCCATCGGCGCTCGGCGCTCCCCACCAGACGTCGAGCGCGGCGCCTCCGATGCGCTTCTCTGTGAGGGCCTCAACGAGTGCGTCTTCGTCGATCAGCGGGCCGCGGGCGACGTTGATGAGGATGCCGGTGGCTCGCATCTGGTGCAGGGCGCGAGCATCGATGACGCCGCGGGTGGCATCGCTCAGGGGCAGGGTCACGACGACGATATCGGAGCTGCCGAGCAGCTCGGGCAGCTCGTCGAGGCTGCCGACCCAGTCGAGTGTCAGGTCTTCGGGTACAAAGCCGGCGGGATTGTGCCGAACGGCCCGCACGCGCATGCCCAGGCCGGAGGCCAGACGGGCCACCTCCTGCCCGATCCCGCCGAATCCGAGCAACCCCAGGGTGCGGCCGCGCAGGGTGCCGTGGAACGGCTCGGACAAGTCATTGGCGACCGTCCGCCAGGTGCCCACCCGCATTTCCCGGTCGACCGGGATGACCCGCCGGGAGAGCATGAGCGCGGTCATGATGACGTGCTCCGCGATCGCCTCACCGTGGTGGAACGTGTTGGCAACCCGGATTTCCGGCGCGAGCTCGGCCAGGGGAATCTTGTCGAAGCCCGCTCCGGTGACGTGCACGAGCCGCAGTCGGGATGCCGCAGCGGCCATGGTCGACGACATTGAGGAGCAGACCAGCACGTCGGTATCTGGCAGGGCCGCGATGACCTGCTGCTCGCTCCACGTATTCGCGATCGTCCACTCGTTGCCAGCGTCTGCCTGGGTCAGCTCGGCCACAAAGCGGCTCATGATGTTGTCCGTCACGAGCACTCGCAGCGGAGTGAACGATTCGGCGGGGAAGGCGCTCACCAGCGCGGGCTGAGCAGCTCGTAGTCCGGCTGGATGCTCTTCATGTATCCGGTGTCGTCACGATTGAGCAGACCGCACTTCAGATACTGTTCGTGCAGGCGGGCCAGAGCGTCACGATCGAGTTCAACGCCGAGACCTGGCGTCGTGGGCACGGTGACGGCCCCCTTATGGAACGACAGCACGCCGGGCACGATCACGTCCTGGTCGGTGTCCTTCCATGGCCAGTGCGTGTCGCAGGCGTAGTCCAGGTTGGGTGTTGCGGCAGCGAGGTGAACCATGGCCGCGAGACTGATGCCGAGGTGCGAGTTGGAGTGCATCGACAGCCCAAGCCCAAAGGTCTCCGTGATGCCCGCGAGCGCCTGGGACCGCCGCAAGCCACCCCAGAAATGGTGATCAGAAAGGATGACGTCGACGGCGCCTTCGCGCACGGCCGGGGCCACATCGTCGAAACTTACGACGCACATGTTCGTGGCGAGGGGCATCGGTACTCCGCGACGCACCGCGGCCATGCCGGTGATGCCGGGCGTGGGGTCCTCGAGGTATTCCAATACTCCCTCAAGTGCCTGCCCGACCTTGATGGATGACTCAACGGTCCAGGCGCCGTTCGGGTCGAGGCGCAGGGGGTGATTCGGGAATGCCTGTCGCAGTCCCCGAACGGCGTCGATCTCCTCCTCGGGGGTGAACACTCCCCCCTTGAGCTTGAGCGCGGTGAAGCCGAAATCGGTGATCATGCGTGCGGCCTGGGCAACGATGCCGGCCGTGTCCAGTGCCGCACCCCACGAATCCTCGTTCTGGCCCGGGTGGCCGGCCCACTTGTAGAACAAGTACCCGCTGAACGCGATTTCGCTGCGTACCGCACCGCCGAGCAGATCGCTCACCGGGCGACCGACAACCTTGCCCTGGATATCCAGGGCGGCGACGTCGAAAGGTGACAGCACCCGGTCCGGCGTGCTGGAGCCAGTGACCATGCCGCTCATGCCGTGGCCGCCGACGGTCGTGTCGGCGTGGAGACCGAGGATGATGCGACGGCGCATCTCGCTGATGTTGAAGATGTCGACGCCGATGAGATCACGGGCGACCAGCTTGAGCCGGGCGATATGCGGGGCGTCTCCGTAGGTCTCGCCGAGCCCGGTGAAACCGGAATCTGTTTCGATCTCGACGATCGCGCGCAGGGCAAACGTTTCATGCACGCCCACCGTGTTCAGCAGGGGCAGGTCGCGAAACGCGATCGGGGTGATCGTGATCTTGGTCACGAGGTGGCGTTCGGATACTTCGATGGGGCTGGTCACTGCGGGGTGCTCCTTCTGGTGGCATTGAACTGGGACCTGGGGATCACGGCCAGGCGGCGTCCTTGATCGGACGAATGATCTTGCAGATCTTCTGAGCGGCCGAGCGCAACGCGGCCACGATGTCGCTCTCGAGTTGCGGGGTGAGTCTCGCGAGGGGAAGCGAAACGCTGATCGCGTCCGAGGTCGGGTCGGCATACGGGAGGGCGACGGCAAAACATTTCAGCCCGAGGGTGTTTTCCTCGTTGTCAATGGCGTAGCCGCGCTGCCGCGTCTGGTCGAGGTCGGTATCGAGCAGAGCTCGCAGGGTGAGGGTGTGCGGAGTCAGGGGTCGGGCATCCGTTGGAACATGAGGGTCGAGATCTGCTCCACTACGCTCGGCCAGCACGGCCTTGCCGAGTGAGGTTGAGTAGGCGGGTAGGCGCCGCCCGATCCGACTGACATGACGTGAGTACCGGCTCGATGCGCGCGTGGCCAGATAGACGATGTCGAAACCGTCGAGCCTCCCGAAGTGGAACGTCTCATCGAACTGTTCGTGGAGCTCGTCGAGATACGTTTGCACGATCGGCAGGTAGGGGTCGGCGTCGAGGTAGCTGGTTCCGGCCAACAGCGCCCGAATCCCGATCATGTACATCGACCCCGAGCTGTCGCTGCGCACCCATCCGTGCTTGGAGAGGGTGCGCAGCAGGGCGTGCAGGCTGCTGCGGGGCACGTTCATCGCCTCGCTGAGTTCACGGATGCTGGTGGGTCGGTTCTGGCGGGCGGCCAGCCGCTCGAGCAGCTCAACCGTGCGTGCCGCAGACTTCACGTCGCGCATCCCCGACTCCGGGGTGAGGTTCGGAGTCAGGGTGGGAGTTGAATCGGCCGGCTCGGTCACATTCGGAACGGCTGAAATCGGCATCGTCAACTCCTTCGTGAGACGCCCTTCCTTGGACGCAATCTGCTGGTGAGCCTAGTCGAGCGGCTGGGTCGCGTCCACGTATATGGATGACGACTTCATCCGTGACATTCAGTCGACCGGTACCGCGCGTTCGGCAAGAACGCGGCGGCCCGCAGCGAGAATGCTGGCGAGTTCGGTGACGTGAACTGCCGAGGCATTGCGCAGTGGCGGGCGCACGCTTCCGGTATCGATGCCGCCCAGCGCAGCACCCGCCTTGACGAGCGCCACGGCGTAGCCGGGAGCCTGATCACGCAAAGCAACGAGTGGGTGGAAGAATTCGCGGTTGAGGGCATTCGTCAGCTCGGTGTCACCCGAGATGAGCGAGTCGTAGAACGCGACCGAGAGCTCAGGGGCGAAGGCGAAGGTCGCCGAGGAATACAGCTCAACGCCAATGGCCCGGTAGGCGGCCTGAGATGACTCGGCGGTGGGCAGCCCGTTGAAGAACTGAAATTCCTTGCCGGCGGCCGTGGTCGAATCCTCTACAGCGCGCACGATGCGGGACATGAGATCGAGGTCGCCGACGCCGTCCTTAAAACCGATGACGGTGGGAAAGGTGGAGACTTCCACGGCAGCCGCCACGGTGAACTGGGCGTTTCCGCGATGGTAGACGATGATGGGAAGGTCGGTGGAGTCAGCGACGGCTCGCACGTAGTCGAGGATTCCGGCCATTGGGCTGCCCACGAGGTAGGGCGGCAGCAGCAGCAGGCCGTCGGCGCCGGCATCCTCTGCCCGACGTGCCATGAGCTTGGCCGAGGCGATCGGGCCGCCAGCTCCGGCAAAGACGGGGACGCGGCCTGCCGTGACGGTCACCGTGGTGGCGACGATCTCGGCGAACTCGTCGACGGCGAGGGTGTGGAATTCGCCCGTGCCGCAGGCCACAAAGATTCCGCCAGGACCGTAGCTGATTCCGTGCTCGAGGTGAGCGGTGAGCGCCTCGTGGTTGACGGTGTCATCCTCATGGAATGGCGTAATCGGGAAAAACAATATTCCGTCGAGCACGGCAAGACTCCTTTGGTCGGCTGCACACTGCAGCGGCTATGTCGAAAACGATAAAGAGAAATCGATTCAAGTCCAAGCTAAAATATGCACAGCTTGATACAAGGAGTAGATCGATGTTTTCGCTGGTGCAGTTGGAGTGTTTTATCGCCGTGGCCGAGGAACTGCATTTCGGCGCCGCTGCCGAACGCCTGCGTATCACGCAGCCACCGTTGAGCCGCCAAATTCAGCTGCTCGAGCGTGAGCTCGGCGCGCTGTTGTTCAATCGCACCAGCAGGCGCGTGGAGATGACGGCGGCGGGCGCGTCGCTGTTACCGAGCGCGCGGCGGGTGCTCGACCTGGCAGCCAAGATGGCCGTCGATGTGCGCCGGGTCGCGTCGGGAGCGGCGGGTACCCTCACCGTGGCCTACACGGCCATGGCGGCTCAGAGCGCACTGCCCCTGTTCATTCGGCGCGCCGCCGCGGACATGCCTGACGTAAGCCTCGTGCTGCGCGAGCTCGTGACGACCGATCAGATGGACCAACTCGTGAAGGGAACCGTTGACCTTGGGCTCTTGCGGCCACTGGTGGCGCGGCCGGGCATCCAGACTCGCGAGATCATGTCTGAGCGGATGGTTGCGGCCATTCCCGCTCCCAGCCGCCTCGCGCAACCGACCGGTCCAATCTCGCTGCTCGACTTCGAGCACGAACGTTTGCTGATGTACTCGCCCACCGAGGCTCGGTATTTCCACGACCTGCTGCTGCGCCTGTTCGCCGCGAGCGGCAGCCAGCCGGTTGTGATCCAGTACGCGAGCCAGGTTCCGGCGCTGCTCGCGCTCGTGCAGGCAGGCCTCGGGCTGACTCTCGTGCCAGCATCCGCCCAACGCTTCGCGCCGGAAGGTGTGGTCTTCCGCGACCTCGACTCGAACTCGCCCGCTGACCGGCTCAACATCGTGCACCTCGACGTGGCCTGGAGTGAGGAGAGCACCAACCCGGCCGTGGCAAAAGCTGTTGAAATGCTGACGCGCCCGGAGGCGTCCGCCGTGGGTGCGCTGGGCGACCCTCAGGCCGACGCCGCGGAAGAAACTCCGGGAACCGCCCCGGCACCGTGATCGATGCTTTGCGCGCATCAGTGCATGCAGATTTCAAGTTGAAGCGGCATCGGTTCATTCCTAGGCTTGGTGGCAGTCCGCGTGACCCGCCGCCCGAAGGAGTGCTTACATGACCGTGCCGACCGCAACCACGCAGCCCACCGTTCTCACCGGGTCTTCCCTGATTGGCGGGGTTTCCGTGCGCGGAACCCGCGGCGAAGTCTGCGCGGTAAACCCGGTCACCGGCCACACTCTCACCCCGGCGTACGGCCTTGTCGGCGTTGAGGAGGTCGACCAGGCTGCGGAACTCGCCTGGACGGCGTTTGCCAGCTATCGCAAGACCTCGCCCCAGGCGCGGGCGGCCTTTCTCGAGACCATTGCCGACAACATCGCGGCCCTCGGGGCGGCCCTGACCGACCGGGTCATTGCTGAGACCGGCCTTCCCGTTCCCCGCGTGATCGGCGAAACGGGCCGCACCGTCGGCCAGCTGCGCCTCTTCGCCGCGGTGCTGCGCGAAGGCAACTTTCACGGCGCCCGAATCGACCCGGCGCAGCCCGACCGTGCCCCACTGCCGCGCCCAGACATCCGCTTGCGGTCAATCGCCCTCGGACCGGTCGCCGTCTTCGGCGCGAGCAACTTTCCGCTGGCTTTCTCGGTCGCCGGCGGCGATACCGCCTCGGCGCTTGCTGCCGGATGCCCCGTGATCGTCAAGGCGCACAGCGCCCATCCGGGCACGTCCGAACTCATCGGCCGGGCGATCAGCGCGGCGGTCGCGCACCATGAGCTGCCGATCGGGGTGTTCTCGCTGCTGTTCGGTGGCGGGGCTTCGGTCGGCACCGCCCTCGTGACCCACCCGCGCATCAAAGCCGTCGGCTTCACCGGATCCCGCCGTGGCGGGCTAGCGCTCGTGGCAGCGGCCGCCAGCCGCCCCGAACCGATTCCCGTATACGCGGAGATGAGCAGCATCAACCCGGTCTTCGTTCTGCCGGGCGCCCTCGCTCGCAACGCGGCCGGCCTCGGCGAGCAGTGGATCGCATCCGTTGTAACCGGAACCGGCCAGCTCTGTACGAGCCCCGGATTGGTCTTCGTGCCCGAAGGCGCCGACGGGCTTGCGTTCACGGCCGCCGCAGTCGCCGCTGCGGCAAAGGTCAGCGCCGCGCCGATGCTCACTGCGGGCATCAAGGACGCCTTCGATCGCGGCGCCGCAGCGTTCCACGACCATGCCGGCGTTCAGAACCTCGCCGCCGGTACCCCCAACGCCGCTGTGGTCGTGGGCGCCGCGCCGCAGATCTTCGCGACCGACGCCGCGACGTTTCTCGCTGACCCCGCGCTGCAGGAAGAGGTGTTCGGCCCCGCGAGCCTCGTCGTGACCGTGCGCGACACCATCCAGATGGCGCAGATTCTGGCCGGGCTCGAAGGGCAGCTGACCGTGACGCTGCACACCGACGCTGACGAGCCCGGTTCCGCTGATCTGTTGGAGGCGGCCGAGTTGCGCTCCGGACGAGTGCTCTTCAATGGTTGGCCGACCGGCGTCGAGGTCGTCTCCGCGATGGTGCACGGCGGGCCCTTCCCCGCGACGTCGAACGCGCAGGGCACCTCCGTTGGCACCCTGGCGATCGATCGGTTCCTGCGCCCGGTGAGCTACCAAAACGTGCCAGCGGCGCTGCTGCCGGAGGCGTTGCGGGACGACAACCCGCTCGGCATCTTTCGTCAACACAATGGCCAACTCGCGCGCGACTAGAACGGTATCTCTGATGACTTCCAGCCCAACGATCGAGTCGATGCGGGTAGTGCCGGTCGCCGGCCACGACAGTATGTTGCTCAATCTCAGCGGCGCCCACGGCCCCTTCTTCACCCGCAACATCGTGCTTCTGACCGACTCGAACGGTAATACCGGAGTGGGGGAAGTCCCCGGCGGCGAGCCGATTCGACGTACCCTGGAAGACGCGCGGGTGTTCGTGGTCGGATCGCGCCTCGGTGATTATCTGAACACCCTGCGCCGCGTGCGCCTGCAGTTCAAGGACCGCGATTCCGGTGGCCGCGGGGCGCAAACTTTTGACCTCCGCACGACCATCCACGTAGTCACCGCACTCGAAGCGGCCCACCTCGATCTTCTGGGCCAGCACCTCGGCGTGCCCGTTGCGGCTCTGCTCGGCGAGGGCCAGCAACGTGACGCCGTAGACACCCTCGGTTATCTGTTTTTTGTCGGCGACAAAAACCGAACCGACTTGCCGTACGTGCAGACAGACCCGGGAACGGATGCCTGGTCGCAGGTTCGCCACGAGGCCGCCCTCGACCCGGAAGGCATCGTGGGGCAGGCCGAGGCCGCCTTCGAGCGCTACGGATTTCGGGATTTCAAGCTCAAGGGCGGGGTGCTTCCCGCCTGGGACGAAGCCGAGGCGATCAAGGCTCTGGCGACCCGGTTTCCCGAAGCGCGCGTCACCCTGGACCCGAATGGTGGCTGGCTGCTCGAGCAGGCTGTGGCCGTGGGTCGGTCCCTGCGCGACGTGCTCGCCTACGCCGAAGACCCGGTCGGTGCGGAGGGCGTCTATTCCGGACGGGAGATCATGGCGGAGTTCAAACGGGCCACCGGGCTGCCAACGGCGACCAACATGATCGCGACCGACTGGCGTGAACTGGGTCACACCATCCGTTCGAATGCCGTTGATATTCCGCTTGCAGATCCGCATTTCTGGACGATGGCCGGATCCGTGCGCGTTGCGCAGCTGTGCAACGACTGGGGATTGCAGTGGGGATCGCACTCGAACAACCACTTTGACGTGTCGCTGGCCATGTTCACCCACGTCGCTGCCGCGGCGCCCGGCACGCCGACCGCGATCGACACACACTGGATCTGGCAGGACGGACAGAACCTCACGGCGAATCCTCCGCAGATTCGGGGCGGTCAGATCGCTGTTCCAACCGAGCCTGGACTCGGCGTGACCATCGATGAGGAGCGCCTCTTCGCCGCGCACGAACTTTATCTGAGTCGCGGACTCGGCGGTCGCGACGACTCGGTTGCGATGCAGTACCTCGTCGATGGCTGGGCGTTCGATCCTAAGCGGCCAGCCCTCGACCGGTGAAGTCGCTCACGCGCGCTAGTTAGTTTCAGTAGGGGCTGCACGCTGCGACAGCGGTACAAAGTTGGGGTCGTCGATGCCGACGTCGTGCTGCCAGGTGGGAGCGAGGCGACGGAGCCGCAGCATGCGCCACTGCCAGAACGCCCAGAACGTCGGCCAGAGCGCGAGCGTAGCCGGTCGACCTCGAAAAATGAGCTGGTCGCGGTACAGCGTCTTGCCGGTGCCAGCCGGATCGGGGGCGATCGCCATGCGGTGGTCCCACAGCGTCACCGCGCTCAGCGCACCGGACACACCACGCCCGGTATCGCGCAGGATGCGCACCCCGTCGGGGCGGTGCGTGGAATTGGCGAGCCGAATGATCTGGGTGCCCATCGGCACGAGGCCGAGCATGGAGAACACGGCGGGGTGTTCACCGGGCTCCCAGCGGGTGGGAAACCCGTCGGCTTCGAGCGATTGAACCGCCATGAACGGGCTGCTCACCTCGCGAAATACGGCGGGGCTGTGGATGGCGTGCCAGGCGGCATCCGGTGTGCAGTTCAGGATCTCTTTGAGCAGTACGCGCATCTGCCCAGTCTGGTTGACGGTGGTCTGCAGTACAACTGAATGCAGTACAAATGAAGGGTGGCAATTCGGTTCTGGCTCGTTGTGGTGCACCGCGAGCACGTGCTCCGCGGTGTCGATCTGGGCATCGCCCGCGCCAACCGCGGCGCCGGTGACCTGATCGCCCAGATGGGCGAAGCCGACGGCATCGTCTATTACTCGCCGAAAACGGCGATCGAAGGGGATCCGCTCAAGGAATTCACCGCGATCGGACGCATAGCGGATGCCCACGCCTACCAGGTGGGCGACCCCGGCAGCGAGCGTCGGCCGTGGCGACGCCGTGCCGACTACGATCTGGATGCCTGGCCCACGAGCATCCGCCCGCTGTTGTCGGTGTTGCAACTGACCCGCGGCAACCCGGACTGGGGTTTTCAACTGCGCCGCGGCGTGCTCGAGATTTCGCGGCACGACTTTGAGATGATCCGGCAGCAGATGCGCCGGCCCTCCGCCGACGATCGGTAGGGCGTTCGGTCAGCAATCCTTAATTAGACTCAAGCCCATGAATGGCGATCTCTGGTGGGTACCCTCGGTCATCATTATCGGCCTCGTCGTGGCCGGAGTCTGGGCACTGGTGGGCGCCTCGCGGCGGCGTACCAGGGCCAGGCTCGGGCAGGTGAGCGCGGCGGCCACCGAGCTGGAGCGCAGCGCGGCGAGCAGCCTCGTGCGCGCCGATGACCTCGTGCAGGACGCGACCGACGAACTGAGCTTCGCGATCGCGCAGTTCGGGGAATCGTCGACGCGGGAGTTTGCGGCCGCGCTCGCTACCTCCCGTCGGCAGCTGAGCGACGCCTTCGCGCTGCAGCAGAAGCTCGACGATGCCGTGCCAGACAGCGCGGCCGAACGCACCCGCTGGAACCAGCAGATCGTGCAGCTCGCCGACGAGGCGACCGGCCGGCTGAACAGCCAGGCGCGCGATTTCACGGCCAAGCGCGGGGTGGAGCGCAACGCGCCGCAGCAGCTCGACGAGCTGCGCCGCCGACAGGGCCGGGTGTCCGACCGGGTCGCGGGCGGCGCGAGCACCCTCACCCGGCTGGGCCTGAGCTATTCTTCGGCGGCTCTCGCGCCGATCAGCGGCAACGTCGGCCGGGCGCGCACGGCTCTGGACGCGGCCAGGGCGAGTGCGGATGCCGCAGCGGCCCGCCTCGACGCGGCATCCGCTGAGCCGGTCGGTGAGCAGTTGCAGGCCGCCGAGCACGCCCTGTTCCAGGCCACGCAGCTGCTCGATGCGATCGAAACCGGCGAGGATCAGCTGCATCGCGGCTTCGCCAATCTGCAGCAGGCTCTGGATGCTGCCGGCACCGAACTCGCCGAGGCTCGCGCCCTGCGCGATGGTCACGAGGAATCCGACGCGAGCGCTTCGCTCAACCAGGTGATCACCGACGCCGCGTCGGTTCAGGCGTCTCTGCGCGAGCCCGGACGGCGCAGTGACCCGGCCGCGGATCTCGTGGCTTTGGAGGCGGCGATGAACGGGCTGGACAGCATCCGTTCGGAGGCGCGCAACCGCCAGCTGCGCCTCGATAACGCGCGCACCGCCCTGGCCGGCGCGCTGCTCACCGCGCGCAGCCAGATCACCGTCACCCACGACTTTGTTGCCGCCCATCGCAGCCGGGTGCAGGCCGCAGCCCGCACCCGGCTGGCCGAAGCCGAACGGCAGCTGGCGCTCGCGGTGGCCGAGGCAGACCCGGTGACCGCGCTCGACACCGCGCGGCGCTCGATGACGCTGGCAACGGATGCCGACGCCCTCGCCCGCTACGACACCCACTAGCTCCCCGCTCGCGTGACTACGGTCCAGCGGATGCCGCGGCCCGGCGCCGAATCGCCGGCGTGATCTCGCGCCGCAACCAGGTGATCGCGTGTGCCTGGTCGAAGCGGCGGGCGCAGAGGCCGCAGGCCAGGGGGCGGGTTGGTTGCCGATACCGAAAGTGCGTGTGGCCGGCGGGGCAGGTGCCGACCCAGGGCGCGAGCTCGTTGGCGATCTCTCCGTCGTGTGTGCGCTTACCGTCGTAGCCGAGATCGTGCGCCATCTTCTTCCAGCGCGGTCCGTGCCCGGCGCGCGGGCCGGCCAGGGCGTGGGCGAGCTCGTGCAGCAGGATCTGGTGGACGTCGTCGTCGGCATAGCGCGAGGCGAGGTAGCGCGACACGGTGATGTGCTTCTTGCTAAAATTACAGAGCCCGGCCCGCTTCTTCGCGTTGTCGAAGCCGAAGGTCCAGGCCGGGTCGAGGTGCAGCACAATGAGGGCGTCAGCCCATCGGCGCACCTGAGCGAGGTCGGCCACTAAGGACCAACCTCGACTTGGCGCAATGCAACCTGATAGAGCCGGTCGTCGCCGACCGCCGGGGAGCCCCGGCCATCCGTATTGTTACTCACAAACCACAGTGTGCCAGCCGGCCCCGACACCACGTCGCGCAACCGGCCATATTCGTTGACAAACCACTCGGTGGGGACGGCTGTGGAGGAGTCAGCACCAGTTGAGGTGCGCACGATCGGGATACTCCACAGCCGTTCACCACGCAGGCTCGCCATGAAGATGGTGTCGTTCACGATGGCGATGCCGCTCGGGCTGGCCTGGTTGGTCGACCACTGCTGCTGGGGATCGAGATACGCCGGGTCGCTGGCCTGGCCCTCGACGAGCGGCCAGCCGTAGTTGCCGCCGGGCACGACGCGGTTGAGCTCGTCCCAGGTGTTCTGGCCGAACTCGCTCGCCCACAGCTGGCCGCGCGAATCCCAGGCCAGGCCCTGCGGATTCCGATGCCCGAACGAGTACACGAGCGTGCCGAACGGGTTGTCCTCCGGCACGCCTCCGGTCGCGGTCAGGCGCAGAATTTTACCCCCGAGAACGTCGAGGTTCTGGGCGTTGGCGGGGTTTCCGGCGTCCCCGGCGCTCGCGTAGAGCAGGCCGTCCGGTCCGAAGGCGATACGACCGCCATTGTGATTGCCGGCCCGCGGGATCGAATCCACAACCGGGGTGGGCGCCCCGAGGGTGTGGCTGCCGGGGGAGCCGGCCAGCGGCATCCGCTCGATGCGGTTGTCGGTCGCGGTGGAGAAATAGGCGTAGACCCAGCCGGCGCCGCCGGGAGCCGCTTCGTCGGCCAGAAAGGCCAGGCCGAGCAGTCCGCCTTCACCATTGGGTTCCGCTGCCTCGACCGTACCGGCCTCACGCAGGCTGCCGTCGGGCAGCAACTCGCGCACCCGCGTCGTATCGCGTTCGCTGATGAGCGTGGCGCCATCCGGCAGCCGCAGAATCGACCACGGAGCCTCGAGTCCCGAGGCGATCACGACCGGTTCGCCGACCGGATGCACCGGGGCCAGGTTGGCGGTCGCGGTCTCGGCCGGTGCGGGTTCGGCCGGTGTCGACGTCGCCGGTGTGGCGCGCGGCGCCTCGGCGCTGCAGGCGGCCACTGCCAGAACCAGCAGGGCGGCCGACGCGGTGGCCACCGCGCGCCGAAACGCTTGAAAAGTCATCGTTCACCTCGCCTTCGTGGTGAACACAGCATGCCCGAGAAGTCGTTCGACGGCTACTTTCCGGCTGCGATGGGGCATAACTCCTGCAATTTCTGGTCGAACGCATCGGGTGCCGCGTGATTCAGGGCCTGTTTCGATCGTCTGCGCCGAATTGCAGGAGTTATGCACGGAGGCAGGTCAGGCCTGGGGGCCTCGAGCGGCGATGTGCGATTCCACGACGGCCACGGCGAGCAGCGAACTGTCGAGTTCGTCGGCGTCGGCGCCGTCTTTCTCGCGCAGGAACACCGCAGCCGTGAAGTCCGCGAGCGCGCCCTCGAGGTTGCCCTGGTCGAAGTACACCTTGCCGCGGTGCTGCCGGGCGTAGGCGGCCAGCCGGGACCACTCGTGCACCTCGGAGTCGAGGATGCAGTGCGTCAGCTCGCTCGCGGCCTCGTCGAGCTTGCCCTGGAACTGCAGAACCTGGGCCCGACGGATGCGACTGGCCACCGCCTGCTCCCGATTACCGGTGAAGCGGGACTGGCGCAGTGCCTCATTCGCGATTTCCCAGGCCTCATCAAGCCGGCCGACCAGGCGCAGCAGGGCGACCTTCTCGTTGAGCGCGGCCAGGCTGCGCAGGTTGCCGAGCTCGGTGAGACGCTCGCCGGCGGCCAGCAGGTCAACTTTTTCGCGCAGGGTGATGGGATCGTAACCGATGATGAAACTCAGGGTGTGTTCCTGTAATGACGAGGGCGGCCAGGGCCGCGGGAGATTGACGGGTGCCCCCAGAGTACCGCCGCCGGTGTGAATTCGGCCGAAGCTGCGGCGGTGTCGCGCTGTCCGGGGTGCAGTTGGGGGAACGCTGCCCGGCGGGCAGTTCGGAACGGATGTCGCGCTAGTGCCCGATCTGAAAAACCGTGCGACCGGGAAGCGGCGACTGCGTCGAGGTCTCGTCGGTTGCCGCGAGCGATCCGGCCATGAACTGCCTAAGTTCGGTTCCTTCGATCACCTTCGCCGGGTGCGGTCCGTTCGCGAGCAGCCGCGGAATCCAATTGAGGTCGATCGGCGTGTGCGCCGCAACGAAGACGATGTTGCCGAAACGGCGGCCCTTGAGCACCTGCGTCTCGGCGAATCCGATCACGTGTTCGAACACCGCTGAGAGGGTTGCGGCCTGGCCGCGCGCGAACGCGAGGCCGGGGCCATCCGCTACGTTGACGGCGAGCACGCCGCGCGGCGACAAGAGCGGAGCGGCGAGAGCGAAGAATTCGCGGCTCGTCACGTGCTTCGGGGTGCGCGCTCCCGAGAAGATATCGACCACGACGAGGTCGACGGCACCCTGCAGTCCGGCGGGCAGCTTGCCGAGCACCTCGCGGGCATCGCCGTGGCGAACCCGCAATTGGGCGCGTTTGTCCCACGGCAGAACCTGGCGAACGAGGTCGATCAGGTCGCTCTCGATCTCGACCACCTGCTGGCGTGACCCCGGCCGGGTCGCCTCGACGTAGCGCGGCAGGGTGAGGGCGCCGGCCCCGAGGTGCACGGCGGTGATCGGCTCGTGCGGGTCACCGAGCAGGTCGATCACGTGCCCGATGCGCTGGATGTACTCGAAGAACAACTCCTCGGGGTGGTCGATGTTTACGTGCGACTGCGGCGTACCGTCGACCACGAGCTGAAAACTTCCAGGGGTGAACCGGTCAGGTTCGATCACCGCCGTGTGTCCGCTCAACTTCAACACGACAGACGGATGCCCCGCATCGCCGTCGCCGTCACCCTTACTCCCAGTACTCATGTTCCCCAGTCTGCGCCCTCCCTGCGCCCTCTCTGCGCGGCTGCGCCGCACCATCCGTTTCGCGAGAGCGGGAAATTCGTTGCTTCGGCACCTCGGAAGCGACGAATTTTCCGCTTTAGCGGGCAGGGCCGGGGTGGGTTATACCTGAGAATTTGGGTAATCGCAAGATTTGGGTGGACATGTCGCGAACTGGGGCATATAGTTGATCCTTGCGCTCCCAGACAAACTATGCCTTCATATTGCGGTCGGCTTTGCGTGTTCAAGCCACCTTGAGGCACACCTCTTTTGAGGGTCTGCGGAGTCATCACCAATAACAGTAACTAGACCTGACGGGGTCCACGGAGGTTATTTCCTTGGCTGCTGCGCGCAACGCAACCACCAACTCACCCAAGAACGGCCGCTCAGCTGAGCGTCTGTCGTTCGCAAAGATCAGCGACCACTTGAACGTTCCGGATCTGCTTGCTTTGCAGACCGAGAGCTTCGACTGGCTCGTCGGCAACGACATCTGGAAGGCTCGCGTCGCCGAGGCCCAGAAAGCCGGACGCCAGGACCTGCCGAATCGCACCGGGCTCGATGAGATCTTCGAGGAGATCTCTCCCATCGAAGACCTCGGCGAAACGATGCAGCTGTCGTTCACCAACCCGGAGCTCGAGCCGGAGAAGTACACCATTGATGAGTGCAAGGAAAAGGGTAAGACCTACTCCGCACCCCTCTACGTGAACGCTGAGTTCATGAACCACCTCACCGGTGAGATCAAGACTCAGACCGTGTTCATGGGCGACTTCCCGTTGATGACCCCCAAGGGCACCTTCGTGATCAACGGCACTGAGCGTGTCGTCGTGTCGCAGCTGGTGCGCTCCCCGGGCGTGTACTTCAACCGCGAGCAGGAGAAGACGTCTGACAAGGACATCTACTCCGCCCGTGTCATTCCGAGCCGTGGTGCCTGGCTTGAATTCGAGATCGACAAGCGCGACCAGGTTGGCGTGCGCATCGACCGCAAGCGCAAGCAGTCCGTGACCGTGTTCCTGAAGGCCCTCGGCCTCACCAGCGAGCAGATCCTCGAGGAGTTCAAGGGCTACGCGTCCATCGAGCTCACCCTCGAGAAGGACAATATCCTCACCAAGGAAGAAGCCCTCAAGGACATCTACCGCAAGCTTCGTCCCGGCGAGCAGGTTGCCGCCGAGGCTGCGCGTGCGCTCCTCGACAACTTCTTCTTCAACTCCAAGCGCTACGACCTGGCCAAGGTTGGTCGTTACAAGATCAACCGCAAGCTCGGCCTCGAAGCCCCGCTGAGTGACTCAGTACTGACGCTCCAGGACATCCTGGCCACCATCAAGTACCTCGTCGCCCTGCACGACAACCAGACCACCCTCAAGGGCCTGCGCGACGGCAAGATGACCGACATCAACATCGACATCGACGACATCGACCACTTCGGTAACCGTCGTATCCGTGCCGTTGGCGAGCTCATCCAGAACCAGGTGCGCACCGGCCTGTCCCGCATGGAGCGCGTCGTTCGCGAGCGCATGACCACGCAGGACATCGAAGCGATCACCCCGCAGACCCTGATCAACGTGCGCCCCGTCGTCGCCGCGATCAAGGAGTTCTTCGGTACCTCGCAGCTCTCGCAGTTCATGGACCAGAACAACCCGCTCGCCGGCCTCACGCACAAGCGTCGCCTGTCCGCGCTCGGCCCGGGTGGTCTGTCCCGTGACCGCGCCGGCGTCGAGGTGCGAGACGTTCACCCCTCGCACTACGGCCGCATGTGCCCCATTGAGACCCCGGAAGGCCCGAACATCGGCCTGATCGGTTCGCTCGCCTCGTTCGCGCAGATCAATGCGTTCGGTTTCATCGAGACGCCGTACCGTCGGGTGCTCAACAACAAGGTCACCGAGACGATCGACTACCTCACCGCGAGCGAAGAGGACGACTTCATCGTCGCCCAGGCCAACGCGCCGCTCACCAAGGACTCGCACTTCGCCGAGGCCCGCGTGCTCGCTCGTAAGAAGGGTGGCGAGGTCGACCTCGTTCCCGCTGAAGACATCGGCTACATGGATGTCTCCCCGCGCCAGATGGTGTCGGTTGCGACCAGCCTCATCCCGTTCCTCGAGCACGACGATGCAAACCGCGCGCTCATGGGTGCCAACATGCAGCGTCAGGCGGTGCCGCTGCTTCTTTCCGACAGCCCGCTCGTCGGAACCGGCATGGAGGTCTACACGGCCATCGACGCCGGTGACGTACTCACCGCGCAGAAGTCCGGTGTGGTTTCCGAGGTGTCGGCTGACGTCGTCACCATCCAGCTCGACGAGGGCGGCACGCAGGACTACTACCTGCGCAAGTTCAGCCGCTCCAACCAGGGCACGAGCTTCAACCACCGCGTGATCGTCAACGCCGGTGAGCGCATCGAAGCCGGCGAGGTCATCGCCGATGGACCCGCCACCGACCAGGGCGAACTCGCCCTCGGAAAAAACCTGCTCGTGGCATTCATGCCGTGGGAAGGTTACAACTTCGAGGACGCAATCATCCTGAGCCAGAACTTGGTGAAGGACGACACCCTCTCCTCGATTCACATCGAAGAGTACGAAGTGGATGCCCGCGACACCAAGCTGGGTAAGGAAGAGATCACTCGCGACCTTCCCAACGTGTCGCCGGACTTCCTCGCCGACCTCGACGAGCGTGGCATCATTCGCATCGGAGCCGAGGTTCGCCCCGGCGACATCCTCGTCGGCAAGGTCACGCCCAAGGGCGAGACCGAGCTTTCTGCCGAGGAACGCCTGCTGCGCGCCATCTTCAACGAGAAGAGCCGCGAAGTTCGCGACACCTCGCTCAAGGTTCCCCACGGTGAGCGCGGCACCATCATCGGTGTCAAGGTGTTCGACTCGCAGGACGGCGACGACGAGCTTGGCTCGGGCGTCAACCAGCGCGTGGTCGTATTCATCGCCCAGAAGCGCAAGATCACTGAGGGTGACAAGCTCGCCGGCCGTCACGGCAACAAGGGTGTTATCTCCCGCATCCTGCCGATCGAGGACATGCCGTTCCTCGCCGACGGAACCCCGGTCGACATCATCCTCAACCCGCTCGGTATCCCCGGTCGCATGAACTTCGGCCAGGTGCTTGAAACCCACCTCGGCTGGATTGCGAAGCAGGGCTGGAACGTCGAGGGCAAGCCGAAGTGGGCTGCTCGTCTTCCGGAGCATGCCTTCAGCGCCGCCCCCGGCACGAAGGTCGCCACCCCGGTGTTCGACGGTGCGCTCGAGATCGAGATCGAGGGTCTTCTAGACTCCACGACCCTGACCCGCGACGGCGAACGTCTCATCGGTTCCTCGGGAAAGACCCAGCTCTTCGACGGCCGCTCCGGCGAGCCTTTCCCGATGCCGGTGTCCGTTGGCTACATGTACATCCTGAAGCTGCACCACCTCGTCGACGACAAGATCCACGCTCGTTCGACCGGCCCGTACTCCATGATCACGCAGCAGCCGCTGGGTGGTAAGGCGCAATTCGGTGGACAGCGTTTCGGTGAGATGGAGGTGTGGGCGCTCGAAGCATACGGAGCCGCTTACGCCCTGCAGGAACTTTTGACCATCAAGTCTGACGACATCCTCGGCCGCGTCAAGGTGTACGAAGCCATCGTCAAGGGTGAGAACATCCAGGAACCCGGCATTCCCGAGAGCTTCAAGGTTCTTATCAAGGAAATGCAGTCGCTCTGCCTGAACGTCGAAGTGCTTTCGGCCGATGGCACCGCAGTCAGCCTGCGCGACACGGATGACGAGGTGTTCCGCGCGGCGGAAGAACTCGGCATCAACATTTCCACCCGGTTTGAGTCGTCGTCCATCGACGACATCTAAGCCCGGTCCAAAGAAACTTCGAAAACTTTCCAAGGAGAGAAATTGCTCGACGTAACAACATTTGACGAGCTTCGTATTGGCCTGGCTACCGCAGACGACATCCGTCGTTGGTCGCACGGTGAGGTCAAGAAGCCCGAAACCATCAACTACCGCACGCTCAAGCCGGAAAAAGACGGCCTGTTCGGCGAGCAGATCTTCGGACCCTCACGGGACTGGGAATGCTCTTGTGGCAAGTACAAGCGTGTTCGCTTCAAAGGCATCGTCTGCGAGCGTTGCGGTGTAGAGGTCACGAAGTCGTCGGTGCGCCGTGAGCGCATGGGCCACATCGAACTCGCTGCCCCGGTCACGCACATCTGGTACTTCAAGGGTGTGCCCTCGCGTCTCGGCTACCTGCTGGACATGGCTCCGAAGGACCTCGAAAAGGTCATCTACTTCGCCGCCTACATGGTCATCACGGTGGACGAAGACGGTCGCCACCAGGACATGCCCGGCCTCGAGAACGAGCTGCGCCTCGAACTCAAGACCATCGAGTCCAGCCGCGACTCGCGCATCGCCGATCGCCTGCAGCGCCTCGAAACCGACCTCGCAGCGCTGGAGGCCGAAGGCGCCAAGAGCGACCAGAAGAAGCGCACGAAAGACGCCGCCGAGAAGGAAATGGGCCAGATCCGCAAGTCTCTGGACGAGCAGATCGCGCACCTCGAGCGCGTGTGGGAAGACTTCCGCACCCTCAAGGTCGGCGACCTGAAGCCGGAAGACTCCGTCTTCCACGAGCTCCAGGACCGTTTCGGCATGTACTTCGAGGCCTACATGGGCGCCGAAGCCATCAAGAAGCGCCTTGAGGCCTTCGACCTGGTCACCGAGAGCGAAAACCTGCACCTGCAGATCGCCGAGGGTAAGGGTCAGAAGAAGATCCGCGCCATCAAGCGTCTGCGCGTGGTCAACGCGTTCATCATGACCGGCAACTCGCCGGCCGGAATGGTGCTCGACGTCGTTCCCGTGCTCCCGCCCGAACTGCGCCCGATGGTGCAGCTCGACGGTGGCCGCTTCGCGACCTCTGACCTCAACGACCTCTACCGTCGTGTGATCAACCGCAACAACCGTCTGCGTCGTCTGCTCGACCTCGGTGCTCCCGAGATCATCGTGAACAACGAGAAGCGGATGCTGCAGGAGGCCGTCGACGCGCTGTTCGACAACGGTCGTCGTGGTCGCCCGGTCACCGGTACCGGTAACCGCGCCCTCAAGTCCCTGAGCGACATGCTCAAGGGAAAGCAGGGTCGTTTCCGGCAGAACCTGCTCGGCAAGCGCGTGGACTACTCGGGCCGTTCGGTCATCGTGGTCGGCCCGCAGCTCAAGCTGCACCAGTGTGGTCTGCCCAAGCAGATGGCACTCGAGCTGTTCAAGCCGTTCGTGATCAAGCGCCTGATCGACCTGAGCCACGCTCAGAACATCAAGGCCGCCAAGCGTATGGTCGAGCGTTCGCGTCCGCAGGTCTGGGACGTGCTCGAGGAGATCATCCGCGAGCGTCCCGTCATGCTCAACCGTGCACCCACCCTGCACCGTCTGGGCATCCAGGCCTTCGAGCCTCAGCTCGTTGAAGGTAAGGCAATCCAGCTGCACCCCCTCGTCTGTGCGGCGTTCAACGCCGACTTCGACGGTGACCAGATGGCTGTCCACCTTCCGCTCTCGGTTGAGGCCCAGGCCGAGGCACGCATCCTGATGCTCGCCTCGAACAACATCCTCAAGCCGTCTGACGGCCGCCCGGTGACCCTGCCCACCCAGGACATGATCATCGGTCTGCACCACCTCACCACGTTGAAGGAAGGTGTGGTCGGAGAAGGCCGCGCATTCTCCACCGTGTCAGAGGCCATTCTCGCGTTCGACCAGAAGTCGCTCGACCTGAATGCCAAGGTGCGCATCCGCTTGACCGACAAGTTCTTCACCGAGGGCACCCAGCCCGACGGCGTCGACCTGGTCAACGGCCAGGCCGTCGGAACCGTACTCGTCACCACGAGCCTCGGTCGCGCCATCTTCAACGAGGCGCTTCCGGCCGACTACCCGTACTTCGAAGACGTTGCCAACAAGGTCACCATGTCGACCATTGTCAACGACCTCGCGGAGCGGTACGTCAAGGTGGAGGTTGCTGCAACCCTCGACCGGATCAAGGATGCCGGTTTCTACTGGGCAACCCGAAGCGGCGTGACCGTTGCGCTCAGCGACATCCTCACCCCGCCGAACAAGCCGCAGATCGTTGCCGGCTACGAGAAGCAGGCCGCCAAGGTTCAGGCACAGTTCGAGAAGGGTCTCACGACCGACCTCGAGCGTCGCCAAGAGCTCATCCAGATCTGGACCCGCGCCACGGAAGACGTCGCCGCAGCGATGCAGGCGAACTTCCCGGCCGACAACACCATCAACCGCATGGTGACCTCTGGTGCACGTGGTAACTGGCTGCAGGTGCGAAACATCGCCGGCATGCGAGGCCTCGTGAACAACCCGAAGGGTGAGATCATCCCTCGCCCGATCATTTCGAGCTACCGCGAAGGCCTGTCCGTCGCCGAGTACTTCATTGCTACTCACGGTGCTCGTAAGGGACTGGCTGACACGGCTCTGCGTACCGCTGACTCCGGGTACCTCACCCGTCGTCTCGTGGACGTCTCGCAGGATGTCATCATCCGCGAAGATGACTGTGGAACGACGAAGGGTCTCGAACTGCCCATCGCCGGAACCGATGCCACGACCGGTGCGCTCCTGCGCGGCGAAGACGGCGGCCTCCTGGTCGACTTCAACGTCGAGAACGCGGTCTACGCTCGCAGCCTGGCCGCAGCCGCGGTCAACGCTGCCGGTGAGGTCATCGCCGACGCCGGAGACGACGTCGGAGACGTGCTCATCGCGAAGCTCATCGCCGGTGGTGTCGAAACCATCAAGGTGCGTTCCGTACTCACCTGTGAGTCGGCCGTCGGTGTATGTGCGGTCTGCTACGGCCGGTCGC
The DNA here is from genome assembly GCF_004402535.1 of Cryobacterium glaciale. Lineage (GTDB taxonomy): Bacteria > Actinomycetota > Actinomycetes > Actinomycetales > Microbacteriaceae > Cryobacterium > Cryobacterium glaciale. The sequence continues at coordinate 179,410 of NZ_SOEY01000007.1, forward strand.
TCGCCACGGGCCAGCTCGTGGACATCGGTGAGGCCGTCGGTATCATCGCCGCGCAGTCCATCGGTGAGCCCGGCACCCAGCTGACCATGCGTACCTTCCACACGGGTGGGTCGGCATCCGCTGACGACATCACCCAGGGTCTTCCGCGTGTTCAGGAGCTGTTCGAGGCGCGTACCCCCAAGGGTGCATCGCCCATCGTCGACTCCGCCGGACGCATCACGATCGAGGATTCGGACAAGGGCCGCAAGGTCATCCTGACCCCCGACAGTGGCGACGAAGCAATCGCCTACCCGGTGCTCAAGCGCTCGACCCTCCTCGTCGAGGACGGCCAGCACGTTGAGCTCGGACAGCAGATCATCATCGGCGCCGTCGACCCGAAGGAAGTTCTTCGCGTCAAGGGTGTTCGCGCGGTGCAGAAGCACCTCGTCTCCGGTGTGCAGGAGGTCTACCGTTCGCAGGGTGTGCCGATTCACGACAAGCACATCGAGGTCATTGTTCGCCAGATGCTTCGCAAGGTGACCGTCGTCGAACACGGCGACACCGGACTGCTCCCGGGCGAGCTCGTTGACCGGTTGAAGTACAACGACCTCAACCGCACCGCGCTCACCGAGGGCAAGAAGACGGCATCCGCTCGCCAGGAGGTCATGGGTATCACCAAGGCATCCCTGGCGACCGAGTCCTGGCTGTCGGCCGCTTCCTTCCAGGAGACCACCCGGGTTCTGACCCAGGCGGCCATGGAAGGCAAGAGCGACCCGCTGATGGGCCTCAAGGAGAACGTCATCATCGGTAAGTTGATTCCCGCCGGCACCGGCCTTCCCCGCTACCGCGACGTCACCGTCGAGGCAACGGAAGAAGCCAAGGCTGAGCGTTACCCGAACCGCATCTTCACCGAAGATGCCACGTTCAGCGAGGGTGACCTGAGCTTCGTCGACTTCGACAGCTTCTCGTCGGACGACCTGACTCCGGGTACCTATAACTAGGAACCCGCAGTTCTCAACGGATGGCTCCTGCTTCGGCAGGGGCCATCCGTCGTTTAAGCACGGGCCGGCAAGCGGATGACGCGGCTGGCTTGAGCCCCCGCCCCTGCGCGCCGCCGGGCCCACCTTAGGAAAGCGGGGCCATGATCTATCGTGGTCCCGCTTTCCGGGCCCGGGCCCGGAAAGTAGAGGAGAGGGGGAGGGGGAAACGGGGGAGGGACACGTATACTCGGGGTCTAGAGTAAAAGTAACTAGTTCGGGGGAGGCACGTGTGGCAACCCTGACCGAGATTCTCATTCTGCACGGACTGCTGCCGATCGAGGTGCTCGACACCCTGATGGCCGGCGATCCGGCCGACGAGGGAGCCGTGCGCCGGCTCGTCGACAGCGGCGTGATCACCGAGCTGCAGTTCGCCAAGGCGCGGGCCGCCCAGGCCAACCTCCCCTTCGTCGAACTGCTCGAATATGCGGTCGAGGCGAGTGCCCTCGCCCTCGTGTCACCATTGATCTGCCGCCGCCATGAGGTGCTGCCGATCGGAATCGTGGCCGGGCGTCTCGTGCTCGCGATGGTCGACCCCGGTAACGTGTTCGCGCTCGACGATGTCGGTGAAGCCGCCCGTATGCGGGTCTCACCGGTCGTCGCCGAGAGATCAGATTTGCTCGCTGCAATCGGGCGGTACCACCGTGCCGACGATGAGCTCAGCAACCTTACGACCACACTCGAGGAAGAACACGACTCGATTTCCTCGACGCCGGACCCCAGCGACGAGGTGAACGACGATGGTGCGCCCATCGTGCGCTTCGTGAATCTGCTCGTGAGTCAAGCCATTCAGGACAAGGCCAGTGACATTCACATTGAGCCCGGAGAGTCCAGTCTGCGGGTGCGGTATCGCATCGACGGTGTGCTGCACGAGATGCCGAGCGCGCCGAAAAGTATTCAGAACGGAGTGATCAGCCGCCTCAAGATCATGGCTGATATTGACATTGCCGAACGCCGGAAACCCCAGGACGGCCGCATGTCGGTGAGTCACGGCGGCCGCAAAATCGACTTGCGCGTGGCGACCCTGCCGACGGTCTGGGGCGAAAAGGTCGTGATGCGTATTCTCGACAACTCGACGACGAGCATGGACCTGCGGGCATTGTCTTTACTCGACCATAACTATGACGACTTCAAGAAGGCCTACTCCAAGCCCTACGGAATGATCCTTGTGACGGGGCCGACCGGGTCGGGAAAGTCGACAACCCTGTATACAACGCTGCACTCAGTCGCGCGGTCCGAGATCAATGTCATCACCGTCGAAGACCCGGTCGAGTACCGCATGGCGGGCATCAACCAGGTGCAGGTCAACCCGAAGGCGGGCCTCACCTTCGCGAGCGCCCTGCGCAGCATCCTGCGGTGCGATCCCGACGTCGTTCTGCTCGGTGAAATTCGCGACCACGAGACCGCCCAGATCGCCATCGAGGCCGCCCTCACCGGTCACCTCGTGCTCTCCACCCTGCACACCAACAACGCACCGAGCGCGATCACCCGCCTCACCGAGATGGGGATCGAACCCTTTCTCGTCGGCAGTGCACTCGACTGCGTGGTGGCCCAGCGCCTGGCCCGCCGCCTGTGTGACCGTTGCAAGGTGCCCGATGCGCGCAGCGTTGACGAGCTCGTGTCCCTCCGTTTCGACGCCGAGGCCGAACGATTCACTCACGCAAGCCCAACGGTGATCTACAAAGCGGCCGGCTGCATCAACTGTTCGCACACCGGCTATCGGGGTCGGCTGGCCGTTCACGAGGTAATGACGGTCACCGAAGAAATTGAACGTCTCTGTGTGGCCAGGGCCTCGAGCGCGGCAATCACCCTCGCTGCCCGGGAGCAGGGGATGATCTCCCTGCGTGACGACGGGTGGGCCAAGGTGCGCCTCGGTCTCACTTCCATTGAAGAAATCCTGCGCGTGGTCGCATAGGTCGAAAGGACCAGTTCATGACCCATCCTGTTTACGAGATTCCGGTCACGCCCCCGGGAGCAGCCGGCGCTGCCTGGCCGCTCGACGATCCCGCCCTCGATGTGCCCGAACCGGACAACCGAGCAGCGGCTCTCGTCGAAGAAGACGCGGTCGAGCCGACCCGACGCGGCCAGCGTTCGTCGCTTGACGAAGGGCCTGACCCCGACCTCATCGCGGCACTGCTGGCGGTGCTCGATCTCGGCGCCTCAGACCTGCACATCACCGTGGGGGCTCCACCGTGTGTCCGGGTGGACGGCAATCTGCGACCCCTGGAGAATTCCAGCAAGTGGATGCGAGACAAGGTCACGCCCGCCCTGCACAGCCTGCTCACCGCGGCGCAACTCGAAGAGTTTGAACGTGAACTCGAGCTCGACTTCGCGTACACGGCTGGCGGAGCCCGCTTTCGAGTGAATTACTTTATCCAGCGCGGCTCCGTCGGCGGCGCGTTCCGGTTGATCCCGCTTGAGATCAGACCGCTCGCCGAGCTGGGGGTTCCCAAATCGGTCGGCAACTTCGCTCAGCTGGCGCGCGGGCTCGTGCTGGTAACCGGACCGACCGGATCAGGCAAGTCGACAACCCTCGCGGCCCTCATCGACCTCGTCAACCGCACCAGGGCCGATCACATCGTCACCGTCGAAGATCCAATTGAGTTCCTGCACAAGCATCAGAAATCCCTCGTGAACCAACGCGAGGTGGGCCACGACACGCATAGCTTCGCATCCGCTCTCAAACACGTGCTGCGGCAGGACCCCGATGTGATCCTGATCGGTGAACTGCGAGACCTGGAGACTATTTCTGTGGCGCTGACCGCAGCGGAAACCGGGCACCTCGTGTTCGCCACTTTGCACACCCAGAATGCCGCACAGACCATCGACCGCATCATTGACGTTTTCCCGCCGTTCCAACAGGAGCAGGTGCGCGCCCAGCTCGCAGCGACGCTGCAAGGCGTGGTGTGCCAGTCCCTGATCAAGAAAATCGGTGGCGGTCGGGCCGTGGCCATTGAAGTGCTCGTGGCCACTCCGGCCATCGCGAATCTGATCCGAGAAGGGAAGACCTATCAGATTCCCTCGGCCATGCAGGCCGGGCGGGCGCTCGGCATGAACACCATGGACCAGCACCTCGCCGAACTCGTCACGAGCGGGCTCATCACCCGAAAAGCAGCCGAAGAAAAGGCGCAGGATCGGGCTAGCCTCGCCCAGCTACTGCGACAGTCGGATGCGGCCGACGGCGCGGCCGGGCCGGCGTCATCGGACGGCATCGACTTTGGTGACTCCTACTCCATGCGGGAACCGCAATGACCACGGGCGGCGTTTTTGCGTACAAGGGCCGCACCGCGGTGGGCAAGATCGTTTCCGGCCGGCTGGATGCAGCCTCCGAGTTCGCGGCGACGCAGCGCCTGCGCGGCATGGGCCTCGCCCCGATCTCGGTCGCCGAGGTCAGCGTAGGCACCGGACTGAAACGGGAACTGCACATTCCTGGTTTCTCCAAGGGTGTGGGGCTGAAGGACCTGGCAGTCATGAGCCGACAGATGGCGACCATGACCAGCGCGGGGCTGTCCCTGCTGCGCACCCTGAACATCCTCTCGGAGCAGACCGAAAACGCACAGCTCGCACGAATTCTGGCGACGATTCGCACCGAGGTGGAAACCGGTGCGTCGCTGTCGGAGGCGATGGCGAAGCACGCGCAGGTTTTTCCGCCGATCATGATCAACCTGGTGCGTGCCGGCGAGACCGGGGGGTTTCTCGAAGGTTCGCTCACCTCGGTGGCTGCCAACTTTGAGTCGGAAGTGAAGCTGCGTGACACGATCAAGTCGGCGCTGGCCTACCCGGTCGTCGTTCTCATCATGGCGGTGTTGGCCGTCATTGGCATGCTGATCTTCATCGTGCCGGTGTTCGAGAAGATGTTCGCGGGCCTCGGTGGGGAGTTGCCGCTGCCCACGCAGGTGCTCGTGGTGCTGTCGAAGATGATGGTCTGGCTCGGGCCGTTGCTGCTGGTGCTCGGCGCTGCTCTCGCGTTCTGGTGGCGTACCAACAAGAACACCGAAGCGGTACGCCGCAGGGTCGACCCGTTCAAGCTCAAATTGCCGGTCTTCGGGCGACTGCTCATGAAGCTTGCCATTGCGCGGTTCAGCCGCAATTTCTCGACCATGATCGCCGCTGGCGTGCCGATCCTGCAATCGCTCGCCATCGTCGGGGAGACCAGCGGCAACTGGGTGATCGAATCCGCGCTGCGCAAGGTGGCCGAGTCGGTGCGACAGGGCGGTTCGATCGCCGGGCCGCTCGCGCTGGAGCCGATTTTTCCGCCGATGGTCGTGCAGATGATCGCCGTCGGGGAAGACGCCGGCGCGCTCGAGCAGATGCTCGCCAAGGTGGCCGACTTCTACGACCAGGAGGTTCAGGCGACCACCGAGCAGCTCACGGCCCTCATCGAGCCGCTCATGATCGCCTTCATCGGAGTGGTGATCGGCGGCATGATCGTGGCCCTGTATCTGCCCATGTTCAGCATCTTCGAGTACGTGAAATAGAAAGTCCGTCTGATCAACGAGCAAATTTCTTAAAATACCCCCATTAAGGGGAAAAATACTCGTATGATCGACACAAGTGAGATTTTGGCATTTCCCACCTACCCATTTACCCACTATTCCTCAGCATTATCACGGCACGAAGGAAACCACGCTCATGATCCGCTCAATGATTCACCGCCCGCTTGCGGCACTGTCTCGTACCCGTACAGCTATTCGCGATCGGGAACAGGGCTTCACCCTGATCGAACTCCTCGTCGTCGTGCTCATTATCGGCGTGCTCGCCGCCGTAGCAATTCCGATCTTCCTGAGCCAGCAGGAGGGCGCCAAGGACAGCGCCGTCAAGGCCCAGATCACCCAGGCGAAGACCGCCGTGGTGGCCGAGATCGTTACGAAGGGTTTCCCCGCAAATCTCGATGCCGCGAGCGCGTACACGCCGAGCAGTGAGGTCACCGTCGTGCTGACCGGCTCAGCGACAGCGTTTTGCATCAAGGGACAGTTCAACGGTTCCACGAGGACCTTTGCCATCGACGATAACGGCGCAGCGATCGCAGGCATCTGCTCCGCCGCCTTCGTCGCCGGGTAATTAGGTCACCGACACCGCCGGGCCCGACCGACCCCGGGCTCGCACGTCGCCTGACCCGTCGGCGGGAAGCCGCACCAGATCAACTGAACCGAACCGTCGAAGGGGGCGAGCATGCCCAACTCGCCCTGCTTCGAGCGCACTGAGCCCACCGATGAGTGCGGTTTCGGGGTGGTGGAGATCGTCGTGGCCATGTTCCTGATCGGGATCCTCGCGGTGGCCTTCCTGCCGATTCTGGTGCAGAGCGTGCGGGTGACCGCCACCAATGCTCGCCTGGCCGAGGCGACCCAGGTCGTTGCCCAGCAGCTGGAGCGCGTCGGGGCTGCCGGGTCGAGCTGCTCAGCGGTCAAGGCCATCACCGCGAGTGTACCGGCGGCCGTGGAAACGAAGCGTGGGTCCCTGCAACCGCACTTGCGGCTCAACCTGCCGGTCTCCGACGTGTGCGCCGAGCCGTACCTGCGCGTCGTCCAACTGCGGGTCTGGGCCTCGGACGTCGGATCGACCGAGGAACTGGCCGCCGCGGAAACCCTTATCCTGTTGGACGCGCCGTGACCGGCACCGCAGCATCCGCTTCGACGGCGCCAGAATCGGGATTCACCCTGATCGAACTGCTCGTCTATGTGAGTTTTACCGTGGTCATCCTCGCGATCATCGGCGGCATGCTGATCAGCTCGGTCGGAACCGAGCGTGACGTGCGCAGCACGACCGAGGCGACCAACCTCGGTCAGCTGATCAGTCGGTCGGTGCAGTCCGGGGTGCGGAACGCCTCGCAAGTGTCGTTGCAGAACATCGACGCCACCCAATTCTTGGTGGCGCGCACTGCGGGCAGCGCGGCTTCCGTGGTGTGGGCCTGCGAGGCATGGTTCTACACGCCGGCGGCCGGCGGCTCGCTCTACACCAAGCGCACCTCACCGGCGAGCCTCATCGCGCCACCCGCAGCTGACGACCTGACGAGCTGGATCAAGCTTGGCGACGGCGTCAGCGCGAACGGCGCGGCGGTCTTCGGCGGGATCAACGGCCGCATCACCGTAGACCTTAACGTCGCGGCCGGCACCCAGGCCTCCGTCAGCGTCAACACGACGGCATCGCCACGGACTCTAGCGACGGTGGGTGCCCCGTGCCTGTAGTCCAGAACGGCGCGAGCACTGAGCGGGGCAGCGCGCTCATGGCCGTGATCGGCGTCATGGGGGTGCTGATCGTTATCACTCTCACCCTAACCACGGCCACGCTGTACTCGCTTGATTTCACCCGAAGCACCCGTGCCTCGGTTCAGTCGGTCGCCGCCGCCGAAAGCGGTGTCAGCGCGGCCCAGCTCAGCCTGACCCAGGGCATCTGTCGGCCCAATTACACGCGAGCTTCGCCACAATTCACGGCCGAGGTGGCGTATTCCCTGAGCTCGAGCGACGACGTCTGGGTGGCGGGTTGCCCCGCCGCCAGCGTCGCGGCTGTGCGCGTGCGCGTTGTGTCAACCGGAAGCGCGCTGACCGGGCCGGCGTCGGATCAGACTCGGATCGAAGCGATCTTTGAGTACGAGTCGGCGGCGCCCACGGGCGTGCAGCCGAGCGGGGCTGCTATGTATCTCTACGGCGGCGTCGTGTTCATGAACAATGCCGACCTGCTGGTGGCCAAGTCGGGTCGTGCGGCTATTCAGGTGAAGAACGGTAGCGTGTCGTGCTCTAATAACACCGTGATCGAAGGCGATGTCGTCGTCTCGGCCGGCAACCTCAATATCAGCGGATGTTCCATCGAGGGCAACGCGTGGGCCACCGGCGCGGCGACGCTCGGCGCCGTAACGGGCAACCTCACTGCGTCGAGCGTGAACCTGTCAGGCGCTCAATTAACCAACAGGGTTGGCGGCGTCTACACTCGCTACACGGTAGAAACACCGATTCCTACGGTACCGCCCTGGGTTGATCTCAACTACGCCCCGAGCGACTGGATCGATGCAAGCGGCGTGCCCTATCAGGTTACGTCGATCGGTGCGAACTGCACCATCGACGCGAGCACTTTGACCGCGGCCGCGAACGGCGGTAGACCCGTCATCATCAACGCCCTGTCCGTGTGCCCCTCTGGAGTCACCGCCGTCGGCACGGTAAAGCTCAGCTCTGATGTTGTGATTTTTGCCAACAATTTCACCTTCGTCAACAACGTGCAATTTCAGTCGTCGTCGACATCTCGACACAAAGTTTGGTTCATCACGCCCGACCTGGTGGCCGATCACCTGCCCACCTGTGGCGCGTCGCAGGGTGACTTCTGGATGAAGAACAGCTTCACGATAGCGCCCACGCTCGACGCCATGACGTACACACCCTGCCGGTTCAACGCCATGAACAACTTCGAGTGGCGCGGCCAGCTCTACGCGAACGGTGCCAACGACTTCAAAAATAACACCCGGTTCGAATCGGCGCCGCTCGGCCTGCCGGGAATCGACCTCGACACCGGCACGGTGACCGGGGGAGGCTCGGCCGGCGCCGTTCCCCGGCTCGGAAACATGACGTCGATGAGGGACCTGAGTGATGGATAACAGACTATGACGCGCCACGTCGTCGGCATCGACATCGGCCGGGCCTCGTTGCGGGCGGTCGAGCTGGCCGACGCCGGCCGGGAGCAGCCGACCATCGTGCGCTTTCATGAGGAGGCGTTGCCCGACGGCGCCGTGGGGCGCGGCGAGGTACTCGAGCCCAACACGGTCGCCTCCCAGCTGAAACGTTTGTGGGCTGGCGGCAAATTCACCAGCAAGAATGTCGTCATCGGCATGGGAAATCATCGGGTGGTTGCTCGCGACTTGACCGTGGCTGCGCAACCGATGCGTAGCATCCGCGAATCGTTGCCGTTCCAGGTGCAGGACCTGCTCTCCGTTCCGGTGTCCGAGGCCCTGCTTGACTTCTACCCGATCAAGGCCGTGCCCGGTGACGGCCAGTCCGGGCCGCAGCTCAACGGATTGCTGATCGCCGCGGTGAAAGAAGTTGTGTTGCGCAACGTTCGCGCTGTGCAGTTGGCCGGTCTCAACCCGGTCGCGGTCGACCTGATTCCGTTCGCCCTCAGCCGCGCCATTCGTCGCGGCGGTCCGACCGATGACGTCGTCGCGCAGATCGACGTCGGGGCCGGCACGACGAGCGTCGTGATCACGGCGGCGGGTGTGCCCCAGTTCGTGCGGCTCATTCCGGCCGGCGGTGACGACCTCACCCAGGCCATTACCGCGCACCTCGACCTGCCCGTCGATCAAGCGGAAACCCTCAAACGCGCATCGGGTATCGGCCTGGGCGGGCCGCTCACTGGTATGACAGCGGATCCCGGCCAGTCGGCCGATACTGCGGCGACCGCTGCGCTCGTCATTCACGAGGGCGTGAGCGAATTACTGGCGAGCCTGCGCAACACCGTGAACTATTTCATCCACACCCGCAGCGACCTGCCCGTGACCCGCATCGTTCTCACCGGCGGCGGAGCCCGGCTGGGCGGGTTCGCCGCACAACTCGCCGAGCTCACCCGCTTGCCGGTCGTACCGCCGAACCCGACCGGCGGCCTCGCCGTTGGCCGGGGCGTCGACGCCGAGCGGCTGGCCAATTCCGGCGGCGACTATCTCGTTGCGCTCGGTCTCGCGCTGGGACGCACAGCATGAGCGCGTCGAAGACAGTGCACGACCCGGTCATCGGCGGCGAACCCCGGGTAGACCTGCTGCCGCCTGAAGTCACGGCGGAGCAGAAGGGGCGCAGGCTGCGACGCGCACTCGCCGTCGCTGTCGTCGCGGTCGTGTTTGTCACGGCCGGCGGCATCGCGGCCGCCACCTGGGAAGCTCAGCGCAGCCAGGCCAGCCTCGCCGTAGTCGAGGCTCGCACGGCCGAACTCCTGGCCGCGCAGGGCGAATACGCCCCGGTGCGCCGGGCGCAGGAGGAGGTCGACGCGACGGTCGAGGCTCGCCGTCTGGCGGCATCCGTTGATATCGACTGGACCGATTACCTTGAGCAGATACGCGCTCGCCTGCCCGGTGATGTCGTGATCGGTGCCGTCGTGCTCGACGCGGGTTCGCCGTGGGCGCCTTACGGGCAGGCGACCGCGCCGTTACAGCCGAGTCGCGTGGCCACCGTCAGTCTCACTCTGACCAGCCCGACCTTGCCGAGCGTGCCGGACTGGCTCGACGAGATGGCGACCCTGCCCGGGTACGCGGACAGCGCACCGACCCGGGTGGCACGGCTCGACTCCGGGGGGTACGAGGTGAGCCTCACCCTGCACGTTACCGCCGAGGCCTTCTCCAACCGATTCGCGGAAGCCGAGGTGACCCAGTGACAACGACCAAGTGGTGGGCGGTGGGGGCGATACTCGTCATCGTGCTCGTCGTCTCGGCCGGATTCACGCTCGGCATCTCACCTAAACTCGAGGAGTTGAGCGCGTCACGCGCGACTCGCACCGCGGCGCTGGCGCAGAACGAGGTCTACGAGCTGCAGCTCGCGGCCCTGCAGCGTGAATTCGACGGCCTCGAGACGGTGCAAGACGAGCTCGCTGTGCTGCGGGAGGCGATTCCGGAGGGTGCAGCGCTTCCCGCTTTCGTTGGTCAGCTCGATGCGATCGCCGGCCGCACCTCGGTCACCCTGACTGAATTCTCCTCGGCCGACGCACTGCTCTACGCACCGGTCGTGCCCGACACGACCGTGCCCGACACGACCGTGCCCGACACGACCGTGCCCGATACGACGGCGCCCGGGGCAGCGGATGCAGCGGCTGCCGCGCCGAGCGCGCTGGTGACCACGGACAATTTCGTCGCCGTCCCGGTCACGATCTCGGTGACCGGAAGCTTCGACGCCGTGCTGCAATTTCTCGATGGCCTGCAAAGCGGTCAGCGCCTGATGACGGTGACTTCGTTCAGCTCCGGCACGCCCAGCGCCGACGCCCCCGACCGGGTGACGGGGCAGATCGCGGGGATTGTCTACGTGCTGCTCAACACTGGCTGAGGTGCGGGTGGACGTCACGTGTGGGAGACCAGGGTCGGGTGCGCTGTGGGCGACGGCCGGGAGAAGTAGTAGCCCTGACCGTACCGGCACCCCATCTCGCGCAGCAGGTCGCGTTGACCGGCGGTCTCGATCCCCTCGGCGATCACGTCGAGGTGCAGCACGTCGGCCAGCCGCAAAATTCCCTCGACCACGCCGCGGTCACGGCCCGATTCCTCGATGCCTTGGATGAAGGTCATGTCGATCTTGAGCAGGTCAAAGGTGAAGGTGCGCAGCTGCGTGAATGATGAATACCCGGTCCCGAAATCGTCGATGGCCAGGCGCACGCCCAGTTCGCGGAGGTCGTGCAGAGTTGCTGCGGCGTACTCTATCGCCTCGACCACGACGCTCTCCGTCAGCTCGAGGCAGAGTCGGTCTGACGGAAGTCCCGACATCTCAAGGGCCTGCCGCACCACGGCACCGAAATCGTCGCGGGCGAACTGGCGGGCCGAGACGTTGACGCTGACGATCACCCCGTCGAGCGCCGTTGCCGCGAGGCAGGCCTGATTGAGTACCGCCTGGCCGATGTCAGCGATGAGGCCGGACTCCTCGGCGAGGGCAATGAAGTCGCCCGGCATCATGATTCCGGTGGCCGGCCGTCGCCAACGCGCCAGCGCTTCGGTCGCGACGACCGTGGCCGCACCGCCATCCTGCAGATCGACGATGGGCTGATACCAGGTCTCGATCTCACCCCGCGCGACGGCTTCGCGCAGTGCCGACTCGGTCTCGGACCGTCGCGACTCGACTTCGCGATCGGGTTCCTGGATGACGTCAAGTGGGAGATGACCCTGCTTCTTTGCCAGGTACATGGCCTGGTCGGCATCATGCAGGAGTGATTCGGGATCGGACCCACCGCCGCCGAACGCGACGCCGATGCTCGCGTTGATCGATGTCGTCGCCGTGCCGAGACGGATCGGTTGCACGAGCGATTGCTGCAGGCGCTCCGCGATGACGGCGGCGTCATCGGTCGTGCCGATGTCGGGGCAGAGCACGACGAATTCATCGCCGCCGATGCGGGCCACGGTGTCGTCGGCGCGGGCGCCGCCCACCAAGCGGGCGGCGACTTCGATGAGAACGGCATCGCCGGCCTGGTGGCCGAAGGTGTCGTTCACGGCCTTAAAGCCGTCCAGATCGAGAAAGAGCACCCCGACGCCGCGACCGTTCTGCGTGGCCGCGTGCAGGGCCTCGTCGAGACGGCCCAGCAGCAGCAGTCGGTTGGGCAGATCGGTCAGGGAATCGTGGAAGGCCTGGTGCTCCACCCGCGCTTCGGCCACCCGTCGGGCCGTGATGTCTTCGAGCTGGTAGAGGAGCCCCGTCACCCGCTCACCCTCGTGAATCTCGGCGACGCTGACGTTGACACAGATCCCTTCCGCTTTGCTGCCGCGCAGCTGCCGCTCAGACAGCTGGTGCACCTTACCGCCAGCCGTCGCATTGGCTGGCGCACTCTCATCCGCTGGATTCATCTGGAATATGTTCTCGATGGGCCGATCGAGCACCCGGTCGGCCGGCCCGGCAAGCTCGAACAGCCGTCGGTTGCCCTCGACGACGTAGCCGTCAAGAGTCACAATGGCCGTTCCCAGCGGAGACGATTCGAAAGCGGCCTCAAATCGCGCATGGGCAGCGGATGCTTTTTGCTCGGCGGCGCGGAGGGCCGTGACGTCCGTGACCGCCCCCACATGCCCGGCCACGACCCCGTCGGCATAGGTCGGCGACGTGTGCACCTGCACCCAGTTGATGCGCCCCTCCGGTGTGCGAAAACGCACCGACGTCTGATAAGCGGTGCCGTCCGTGCCACGTACCGCCCACTCGGTAGTCACCCGCTCCAGATCATCGGGGTGGATGGCGGCGGCCCAGCCCGACCCCAGGGACTGCTCGAGTCGCAGGCCGCTGAGGGCGAGCCACTGGTCGTTCGCCGTCAGCAGGCCGCCAGCCGCGTCGAGCTCCACAATGCCAACCGGGGCGAGCCGCACGAGTGCGTTCAGCTGCAGAGCGGTGTCGGCCAGTTCCGCGGTTCGCTCGGTCACCGCCGATTCGAGACCCGCGTTCGATTGCGCTAGTTCGGCGGCGGCGTGGTCGCGCAGGCGATCGAGGTCCTTCAGCCGCACCGCGGCTACCCAGCTGACGGCGCAACCCAGAACGGTCATGGTGATGACGAGCAGCACCACCCCGAATTTGGTGTCGTACAGATTCGCCTGCTGTCCCCAGAGGCGCACCAGTCCGAGGACCAGCGGCCCGATGATGAAGAACGGGATGGCCCAGCGCAGCAGGGTTCCGGCGCTGCCGCGATCCGTGAGCAGGCCAACGGGGCTTTTTTCATGACGGTGCAGCAGCAGGAATAGGCCCAGAATGATCGTGCAGACAAAGGTCTGCGGGGCCATGGCCGCGAAACTGCCCAACGCGTACAGCGACGACGCCCCATAGAGGTACCCCAAGAAGGCGATCTGGCCTCCGCACAGCGCCAGAAGCGCGAAGCCGTGGGACATCCACGGTCGTGCCCGGCCGCTCGTCGCGAGCGCACTGCCGAGGAGAAGCCCAACGAGTGCGGTGGCGGGGGCCATGAGCAGGGCGCCCGTGCCGGGTTTGATGCCGATCAGCAAGGTATCGACGCCGATCGACCTGCCCAGCACCACTTCTATCAGGGTTAGCGCGCCGAGAATCGCCACCACGGGGCCGATCGTGACTGCCACCCATCGCTGGTCGATGAGGAGTAGCCCGACCGCGAGCAGCAGCAGCATCAACGCCGTCGTCGGTTTCATTGACGGGAAGCCGGGGAGCATGGTGAGCGCCGTTATGCCGGTGTACCAGCCGATGATCACGACCACGGCCGTTGCTCCCACCAGGGAAACAGCCAATCGTGCTACTTGCCGCATGGGGAGCCCTTCAGTTCCGAAGGGCACGTGCGCCGAACGATGCTTAAGGTTATGTCGACGAGCACCCTGAAGCAATCCTCAGCTGCCGACGGGCGAACACCTGAGGTCGACACCCCCATTTTGGGGGTGTACCATCCCGCTGAGTGGGTAATGGGGTCAAACGCCATTGTTAGGCTTGAGCCTGAGACCAGTTGAGTCTTTGCGTGGGGTATCCAAACGCAATACAGGAACAATGCAGGTCGGGGGAGCAATGGGTAGACGGCTTCCTTCCGCTCCGCCCGTTTTGTCGGGCTATACCTACGTGCGCCCCCTCGGTACCGGCGGATTCGCCGACGTTTTTCTGTTCGAGCAGAACATGCCGCGCCGCTCGGTGGCGGTCAAGGTGCTGCTGCAGGACATCGTCGACGATGACGTGCTGCGATCCTTCAACGCCGAAGCGGATGTTATGGCGCGGCTCAGCTCGCACCCGTCGATTCTCACCGTCTACAACGCGAGTATCTCGGCCGATGGCCGCCCGTATCTTGTCATGGAGTTCTGTCCCGGCTCGTACTCTGCCCGCGAGCGTGCAGAGCCGCTGCCCGTGGCGACAGTGCTCAGCATTGCCGTGCGAATCGCCTGCGCCCTCGAGACCGCACACCGCTCGAAGGTGCTGCACCGCGACATCAAACCCTCCAACATTCTCACCACCACCTTCGGCGGGCCGGTGCTCGGCGACTTCGGCATCGCCGCCTCGCTCGCCGGCGGCGCCCAGAGCGAACTATTCGCCATGTCGCTGCCGTGGAGCGCCCCCGAAGTCGTCGACGAACGCACCACCGGCACGGTCGCGACCGAGGTCTGGTCGTTCGGCGCCACCCTCTACTCGCTGCTGGCCGACCGTGCCCCGTTCGAACTGCCCGCCGGTTCCAACGGGTCGCGCACCCAGCTGAAACAGCGCATCAATCGTGCCAGGTACACCAACATCGGGCGAGCGGATGTTCCAGCCTCCCTCGAAAGCGTCCTCGCCCGCATGATGAGTCGCGACCCGGCCGCCCGCCAGACCAGCCTGCTCGAGTGCGCCCACGACCTGCAGCGCGTGGAAAGGGACCTCGGTCTGCCCCTCACGGCACTTGAAGTGGCGGACGAAGCGTGGGCATCCGCTGGTGCACCCGTCGACTTCAACAATCACGAGTCGCGCGGGGCCGTCATCTCCGACGTCGTTATTCCTTCTCTGCGCCCCGGCCCGCGGCGTAGCGCGCGTCGCCCGGCATCGCAAACCCGCGAGGGTACCCTGCCGGGAGCCGGCGACACCGGACGCACCCGGTTCACCCCGCTCACGCTCAGCTTGTTGCTGACCAGCGCGGTCGTTGTCGGCATCGGTGCCACCGTTGGTGCGCTCGCGATCGCCGGGGTGTTCTGATGGCTGGGCTGAGCTGATGGCCGGTAAGCGCACTCGTCGTCATCGTCCGGTGTTCTCGAAAGCACGCCTCGGCGTCATTCGCATTGCCGCGGTGGCCGCGATCGGCGCGCTGCTGGCCACGGTGGCGATCGTCGTCGATGGTTTCGACGTGAAGCAGACGCCGGTGAACGCAAGTTCGATCTGGGCTTTGCAGAGCGGGGACGGCACCCGGTACGCCCGCATCAACACGGACCTCGGCGAACTTGACACGGTGAAGACGGTTCCGGCTCCGAGTGAATTGGTGCAGACCGATTCCACCGTGCTGCTGTACGCGCAGAACAATGAAAAGGTCGTCGATGTGAGCCTCGCGGCGCCGATCGACCTCGGTGACGACGCGGCCGACTACGACAGCACGCCGGCCGGCACCCGCACGATCGTGTCGTCGACCTCGTGGGTCGGTTACCTCACGAGCGCGGGAACGGTCTTCGCCGGGAGCGTTGCGGGTGGTGTTGGCGGCGCCCAGGAGCCGCGCCCGGTGAACCCCTACGCCGACGATGCGGTCGCCCCGGGCGAGACGCCCGTCGCCTACCGCTCCGATGCCATCGCGATCACTCCCGAGGGGGTGCTCTACAGCTTTTCGAGTGACGCCAGGAGCGTGCTCCGCTACTCGATTGCCGACGACCGAATCCTCGGAGAAGAAGCCGTCACCGACGGTCCGGCCGAAGCCGGAAGCCAGCTGACCGTCGTCGGCGACACCTGGGCTTTGCTCAGCGTGAGCGGCGAGGAACTGTGGCTGGCCGGCCAGAACGAACCCGTCGAGACGAACCTGAGCGAACTGGCCCTGCTGCAACGCCCGAGCACCACCGACGACGACGTGCTCATCGCAGACCAGACCGGCCTGGTCGCCTTCGCGCTCGCCGACGGTGCCCGCACCGAGCTGGTCGGCGACACCACGCTGGTCGGGGGCGCCGCGGCCGTGCTCGGTGTACCCGCCGCCCCGACCCCTTATAAGGGAGTGCGCTACGCGGCCTGGCTGCCCGCTTCCGGCACCGGCGGCACGCTGTTCAGCGAAAGCGCCGGCGAAACCGCCCTGAGCTACGGTGCGATCACGCCGAACGGCGACGCCGCCCCCGCGTTTCGCGCCAACGAATCACTCATGATTCTCAATGACACCCGAAGCGGATGGGTGTGGACGGTTCCCGACGGCGCCCTCGTGCAGAGTTCCCAGGACTGGACCCTCGCGGCCGCCGAAGAACCGCAGCGTCAAAACAACGTGGAGGAGGCGTCAGAGGTCGTCGAACCGAAGGCCCCCGTGGCCGTGCCGGATTCCTTCGGTGTGCGCGTCGACCAGCTCGTTTCGCTGCCGGTGTTGCTCAACGACCACGACGCCAACGACGATGTGCTCAGCGTGGTGCCCGACTCGGTCACCGGCCTCGACCCCTCGTGGGGCACCGTCTTCGTGACCGACCAGAACCAGGCGCTCGCCGTGCAGGTCGCCCCCGGCGCCAGCGGCTCGGCTACCTTCAACTACGCCATCACCGACGGCTCCCGTACCGACGGCCTCGATTCGCCATCGACCACCGTCACCCTCACCGTGCACGGCGACGACGTCAATTCGGCGCCGGTCTGGTGCGGCACCGACGGTTGCCTGCAGGACTGGCCGAGTCCCGAGGTGCAGCCGGGTGGCGCGGTGACCGTTCCGGTGCTTCCCGGCTGGGTCGATCCCGACGGTGATCCTATTTTCGTCGCATCCGCTGCCAACACCACCGACATCGGCTCGGTCAGTGTGACGCCGGCCGGCGTGCTCGTCTACAAGCATCCCAATGCGGCAGAGCAGAGCGCGCAGTCGGCCACTATTCTCGTGCGCGTCTCGGACATTCACGGCGCCGCGACCGAGAAGGTGCTCACGATCGTGGTCACGCCGACCCCACGCCTCACGGTCGAACCGTTTGCGCTGCTGGCCTCGGTGAACGAAGGCATCACGGTGGACCCGGCCGAGTATGTGTCCGGCGCTGCCGGCCTGTACCGCATCGCGTCGGCCACCATCCCGACGAGCGCCGAGGGTTCCACCGTTGCCGTCACCGCCAACGGCACCGCCTTCGACTTCTCCGCGACCACGATCGGCAACTACACCGTCAGCCTGACGATCGCCGACGACGTCAGCGAGGTCGTGTCGCTCGTGCGCATCTCGGTGGTGTCAGCGGATGCGCAGGCCCTCACGACCTCCCCGGTGACCGTTTTCGTGCGGCCCAAGGCCGACACCAGTGTCGACGTCTTCACCGCCGTCTCCAACCCGGCCGGACGAGTGCTGCTGCTCGGCGAAGCCATTCCCGAGACCGTGCTCGGCGCCTCCCTCAGCGTCGACGTCGTCGGCCAGAACATTCTGCGGGTGCGCGGCTCCACGGCCGATGAACGGCCGGGCAAGCTCGGCACCGTGCGCTACACCGTGTCTGACGGCACGGAAAACCCGCTCTACACCGTGCGCGGCGAGGCCACCGTCTACCTGCTCGAGGCCTCCGTTCCGCAGGCGCCGATCGCCAGGAACGACAGCGTGTCGGTGCGGGTCGGCGCGCAGATCGACATTCCGGTGCTCGACAACGATGTGGCGCCCGACGGCAACATCGTGATTCTCAACGCCGAATCGGTGCAGAACCGCGATTCCCGGGGACTGGCCTTCGCGGCCGGAGCTGAACTGCGCTACCTCGCCCCCGACGAGCCGGGCAGCTACGAACTCGCCTACAGCGTGTACACCGCGGGAGCACCGGAACTCATCGACTCGGCCGTGGTCTCGGTCGAGGTGCTCGCCGACGGCGACAACACGGCGCCTCAGCCGCACACCCTCTACGGTCGGGTGCTGTCGGGCGAGACCATCGAGATTCCCTTCGACAGCTTCGGCATCGACCCCGACGGCGATACCGTCGTGCTCGATCGGGTGCTCACCCAGCCGGCCCGCGGAACGGCGTCGATCAACGCCACCGGCGACGCCATCGTCTATTCCAGCCCCCTCGACTACCACGGAGCCATCGAGTTTCAGTATCGTGTGCGCGACAGCGGCCGGGCCACCGGCCTCGCCCTCGTGCGCATCGGCGTGCTCGACCAGCGCTCCAACCCGAGCCCGATCACCTTCAGCGACTACGTCGAGGTGCAGGCCGGAGCCGACAACCAGGTGGTCGTCTTTCCCGCGGCTAACGACATCGAGCCCGGCGGCGGCAGCCTGACGCTGAGCGGGGTCGCCCCCGACGCGACGGCCGGCAGCGCCGAGTTCGACGCGCTCGCTGAGCGTATCGACTCCGTCACCGACGAACGCGTGGTGTTCACGGCCGGCGAAGAGCCGGGCCTGCTCACCTTCGTCTACTCGGTGACCAATGCCAACGACGACGTCGCCCAGGGCCTCATCGTGGTCAAGATCGTGCGCACCTCCGTTCCCGACTATCCGGTCGTGATCGACACGACCCTGGCCCTGGACGAACGTGATGCCTTTCCCGACGGCGTCGACGTGGTCACCGACAAGGTCTCCTGGAACTCCGGTGACGTCTCTGACCTCACCCTCACCCTGTGGGGCAGCCACCCCGGGCTCGAGGTTTCGGGCTGGAAGATCAGCGGCGACGTTCCCGACGAGGGCCTGCTCGCCCCGTTCGCCCTGACCGGACCAAACTTTCAGGGGGTCGAAGTGACCACCTACGGCTTCCTGCGCATTCCGGCCAAGGACGCCATCATCATCGCCCTCAAGAAGGGCAACGTCGACCAGAACGTACGGGAAGACGCTTCGGTCACCTTCGATCTGACCAGCCTCGTGTTGATCCCCGCCGGAACCACGCTGGAACTGCAGCGCACCGGCATCCGTTCGTCGGGGGAGCGCGGCAGGGCGACCTGCACGTTCGATTCCGGCACCAGGGTGACCTACTCGGCCGGGTCTGACGCGCCGTGGACCGACTCCTGCACCGTGCCGGCCCGCATCGACGGCCAGGAGGACTACACCCAGCTCGTCGTGCCGATCGTGGTCGAGCCGCTCGACCCGCAGCCGGAACTGCGTCCGGCGGCACTCACCGCGAGCCCCGGCTCCGAGGCCATTCGTTACGACCTCAGCCACATGGTCGAGTGGCAGGGCAAGGGTGACGTGCCCGCTCTGACCTTTGCTATCGACTTCACCTCCGATCAGTTCACCGTGCAGCAGGACGGCGCGATCCTCACGATCGGTGTCGCCGATAATGCCGTGGCCGGCCGCGAAGCCGCCGTCTCGGTGAGTCTGTCGAGCCACCGCGATGCGATTGCTGCGGTGCTCGCACTCAAGGTGGGGCCGGCGCCGAGTGAACTGCCCAAGGGCGGCACCGTGGCAACGAGCTGCACCCAGTCGTCGGGCTCCAGCTGCTCGATCGCGGTCATCGGCACCGCCGGTGAGGTCAACCTGTACCGCGGCACCCCGCTCGAACTGGTCTCCGTTACCGCCCCGAGCACCTGCGTCGGTGTGTCGTTCGCGGTCGAGAATTCGAGGAACGTGCGAGCCAGCTGGTCGGGCGACACCGCCGGCGGGGTTTGTGAGGCGAGCTTCGTGGTGCGCGACGCGCAGGGCAAGCTCAGCGCCGGAAACCGCAACGGATCGATCACCGTCGACCTGCAGGGCTACCCGAAGGCGCCGAACGCGGTGGCACAGATCGCCTACGGCAACCGTTCCGTGACTCTCTCGGTGAGCCCCGGCGGCGCCAATGCCGCCTACCCGGCCCTCGAGGGGTTCAACCTGTACCGCAACGGAGCCTCGGTGGCCCGCTGCGACACATCGGGCGACTGCGGCACGATCACGACGACGGCGAACGGCGATCAGGCGGTCTACGAGGCCAAGGCCTTCAACGCGGTCGGTGAATCGCGCACCCCAGTGAGCGTGACGGCCTGGTCGTATGACACCCCGGGTATGGGCACGCTCACGGCCGAGCCGGAGTACGACCCGGCCGTGACGTCCTCGACTGTCGGTGCGGTCAGCCTGACCATCGAGAACACCGACGATTCCACGAACCGATACCGCATCGGAGACGCGGTCATCGATGCCGCCGACGGGCGAAAGACGGTGCACAAGCTGGCGCTCGGCGTGGGCCCGCAGACCATCACCGTCACCCCCCTCAGCAGCTTCGAGCAGCCGGCGGGCAGTGGCCCGACCGAGGAATCGAAGAGTCAAACGGTGCTCGTGGCCGGATCACCCGCGATCACGTCGCCGGGGGTGCTGAGCTCGCAGAACCGGTCGATCACCGTGGCCGACGCCCGGTTCGACCTGAATTCCAGCGTGCTGCCGGAAGAGGTGCTGTACGTCGCCTCGCCCACCGAAGGCGCAGCCTGCACGCTGACGCCGGCGGGATTCACCTCGGCGGGCGCAGTCACCTCGGAAGACCCAGCGATCGGCGGCCTGACCAAGCACACCAGGTACTACGTGACGATCTGCTATTCCAACGGCTACGGGGTCACGACGACCACGGCCGGACCGATCACGACCTGGGAGAAGCCGGCGGCCCCCGGCGACGGCACGTACACCTACGGGACGGGCGGGCCGTCTAACGGCCAGTACCTGATTGAGACGCCCAGGTCGTCGGCGACCGTACCCGCTGATTTCGAGGCTGACTTTGACCGTTACGACGAGTCGACCGGCTCGGAAGCCTTCGGCGCCGACCCGGGCATTCGCGTGCGGTATTGCACGACCAGCGACGACACCCTGTGCAGCGACTGGTCGACCGTGACGGCAGCGGATGCCTCGCGCGCCTGGCAGGTCACGTACTCGGTAGAGGGCCTCACCACCGCCCAATGCGTCATCGGCGGCACCCTCAAGGTCGCCGTTGACGCGACCGCTTCCGGCCTCGCGACGGCAGTCGTCACCCGTGCCGAGTACGACGTGCCCAACCCGAATGGTGGCCGGATGTGGGAGTACCGCAACACAGCCGTGGTTCCCGGTGATGCAGCCCAGGTGAGAAACGTCAGCTGGACCATCAACTGGACCGCGCCGGAAACGTCGGGCCTGGCCCAGGTCTCTGACGTGACCCAGTCCGGCGCCGTCCCCTGCTCTCCCGCCTCGTAACTCCCCGCCCGACTGAAAGAGCTCCCCACATGACAATCACCCCGGAACAGGCAGACTGGTTCACCGCGACCTTCACGATGATGGTCGACAACGTGGAGCAGGTTGTCCTCGGCAAGCGCCACGTGATCGAACTCGCCTTCACGGCGATGGTCAGCGAGGGCCACCTGCTGCTCGAGGACTACCCGGGCACCGGCAAGACCTCGCTCGCTCGCGCCATGTCGCAGACCGTGCAGGGTGTCTCGACCCGCATCCAGTTCACCCCCGACCTGCTGCCCGGCGATGTGACCGGCATCACCGTCTACGACCAGAAGACCGGAGAGTTCGAGTTTCACAGCGGTCCGATCTTCGCCAACGTCGTGCTCGCCGACGAGATCAACCGGGCCAGCCCGAAGACCCAGTCGGCACTGCTCGAGGCGATGGAAGAGGGCAACGTGACCATCGACGGCGTCACCCGTTCCACCGGGGTGCCTTTTCTCGTCATCGCCACCCAGAATCCGATCGAGCAGGCCGGTACCTACCGGCTACCAGAGGCGCAGCTCGACCGCTTCATGATGAAGGCCTCGCTCGGCTACCCCGACCTCGCATCAACGATTCGCATCCTCGAGGGCACCGCCGACGTGCGCCACGAACTCGCCCCGGTGATCACCCCGCAGGCGCTCGTGAGCATGAGCGACATCGCCCGCGCGGTGTTCGTGAACCCCCTCGTCTACGACTACATCGGCCGCCTGGTCGAAGCGACCCGCGATGCCCGCCAGGTGCGGATGGGGGTGAGCGTGCGTGGAGCCCGCGCCCTCACCAAGGCGGCCAAGACCTGGGCTGTCGCCCACGGCCGCACCTTCGTCACCCCCGACGACGTCAAGGCCCTCGCGGAGCAGGTGCTCGCGCACCGCATGGTGCTCGACCCGGAGGCCGAGTTCGACGGCGTCACCGCGAGCGCCGTCATCGGCCAGATTCTGCTCGACGTGCTGCCGCCCAGTCGGAGCGACCTGGCGTGAGTTTCCACACCGAATCGCGGCGATCCCAGACCTCGAATCTGGCCCGTACGAGCACCCAGACCAGGTCTGCAACGCACACCCGGTACAGCACCACGCGCACGAACAAGTCAACGACGTTGACCCTCGTGGGAGCCGTAGTGCTGTGGATACGCTTTGAGCGCGCTGTGCGAATCGGTGTGAAGGCATCCGTTGAATGGGTGGGTGAAACGGTCACGCCGGCCGGCTGGGTCGTGGTCTCGGCCGCGATCGTGCTGCTGCCGCTCGGTCTGGTCTTCGGCTGGACCGAACTGATCGTGACCGGCTGCGTGGCGATCGCGCTCATTCTCATCTCGTTGCCTTTTCTGGCCGGAGGCCGCGCCTACAGCGTGGACTTCGTGCTGCCGGTCGACCGGGTCGTCGCCGGCTCCGAGGTGCTCGGCACCCTCACCGTCACCAACGTGTCGAAGCGCCTCGAACTGCCGGGCCGCGTCGACGTTCCAATCGGAAAAGGCCTGGCGGATGTCTACGTGCCGCTCCTGCGCGCCGGCCAGGTTCACGAAGAGCACGTTCGCGTGCCGGCCTACCGCCGGGGCGTCATCGATGTGGGCCCGGTCACGACCGTGCGCAGCGACCCGCTCGGGGTGCTCGGCCGCTCACGGCCCTGGGCCGACGTGAACCGCCTGTTCGTGCACCCGGTGACCGTGTCGATCCCCAGCACGAGCGCCGGCTTCGTGCGGGACCTCGAGGGCAACCCCACGAGTGACATCGTCGACTCCGACATCTCCTTTCACGCCATCCGCGAGTACGCCCCCGGTGACGGGCAGCGGCACATCCACTGGAAGTCCACGGCGAAGACCGGCAAGCTCATGGTGCGGCAGTTCGAAGAGAGTCGACGCTCCCGCCTGGCCATCGTGCTGAGCCTCAACGCGGCGGAGTACGCCTCCGAGGAGGAGTTCGAGATGGCGGTCAGCGCCACCGGGTCGCTCGGCGTGCGCGCCATTCGCGACGGCCGCGACCTCGCCGTCGTGGCGAGCGAGGAGATTCCCGATATCGTACGCAGCAGCATCCGTTCGGTGCGCAGCCTGAGTGTCGTGTCGACGCGCACCCTGCTCGACGACCTCACGGCGATCGAGACCAGCCCGCACGCCATGAACGTCGAAGACGTCTGCGTGCTCGCGGCCCAGGTGGTGCCCGATATCTCGATCGCGTTCGTGGTGTGCGGTGGGGCGATGACCGCTCGGCGCCTCCAGGCGCTCACCCTAAAATTCGCCGGCAACGTGCAGGTCGTCGCCGTTCTGTGCAACCCCGACGAGCAGCCGAGCTTTCGCGACCTCGCCGGCACGAGCGTGCTGACCATCGGCGTGCTCGACGACTTTCGCTCCCTGCTGAGCCGACGAGCCGCATGAGCGCGCCCGCAGTGCCGGCCGCCGCCGCCGGCCGACCCGTGACCGGTGCCGTGCCGACGGTTCCGCCGCGCCGATCGCGCCGCGCGCCCGGCCACAGCCGTCGAGCCGGTGTGGTCAGTGCCCGCCTGATCAATACCGTGTTCGTCGTGGCGATGATGCTCGTCGCCGTCTGGGCGGCCTGGCCGATCTACCAGGACACCAGCTACCTGGTCATGGCGGGCGGAGCCATTCTCGCCGGTCTGGCCCTGGCCTGGCTCGGCGCACGTCGTGGCTGGTCCTGGTTCACCGTGCTGCTCGCCGTCCTCGGCGGCTACCTGCTGCTCGGTGTTCCGCTCGCGGTGCCGAGCGCGCTCACGAGCGTGCCAAACATTCTCGGCGGGCTGCTCGACCTCGTGACGGCCACGGTGTTCAGCTGGAAAGAACTCGTCACCATCCAGCTGCCGGTCGGCTCGTACCAGACCCTGCTGGCCCCCGCCTTTCTGCTGTTTCTCGGCGGTACCACGGTGGCGCTGTCGCTGGCCTGGCGCGGCAAACGACTCTTCTACCTCGCCGTGCCCCTGATTCTTGCCGTGCAGCTGTTCGGTCTGGTCTTCGGGTCGAGTGCCGTGAGCATTCCGCTGACCATTGTGGGCCTGAGCGTGCCGGCACCACGGGAGAGCCTGATCGGCCTCGCTGCCCTGCTTCTCGCCTTCGGCTTTCTGGCCTGGCGCACCCACCTCGCCCGCAGCGAAGCGCTCGACCTGGCTGCCCGCACGACCGGAGTGCGGCGCACCCCCGGCGGCCTCGGCGGTCGCGTGCGCCGGGCCGTTCTCGCTGCCGGCGTGCTGGTACTCGCCATCGGCGTCTCGCTCGGCGGGCTCGCGGCTGTCGCTGCGACGCCGGACCGCGAGGTGCTGCGCAGCAGCATCGACCCGGCCGTCGACCTGCGGGAGTACATCAGCCCGCTCAGCCAGTACCGCAGCTACTTCAGCGCCGAGCGGTACGACCAGGAACTGTTCACGGTGACCGGCGACGCCACGACCGTCGATGACGGTTCCGCATCGCGCGTGCGCCTCGCCGTGCTCAGCTACTACGACGGCGAAGTCTTTCGGGTCGTGAATCCCGCCGCAGGCGAGAGCGACCAGATCACGGCCTTCGCCCGGGTGCCGCACTCGCGCGGGTCGACCGCCGAGCGCGTCACGACCAGCTTCGACATCGCCGGGTACACCGGTGTGTGGATGCCGGGGGCAGGCGCTCTGTTCAGCATCCGCTTTGCCGGTGATCGAGCCGCCGCGCTGAGCGACGGCTTCTTCTACAACGCCGGAACGGCCTCCGGCATTCAACTCAACGCCCTCGAAAACGGTGACCGCTACACGGTGGTCACCGAACCTCAAACGGATGCGACGACCCTGGCCGGTCTCACCAGCCAGGCCGGCGACACCCTCGACGAAACGCTCATTCCCGCGAGCCTCGGCGACTGGGTCGACGCCCAGGCGGTCACCAACGACGGCGCCGGACTGGCCGAGCTGGTCACCCGGCTGCGCGAGCGCGGCTACCTCAGCCACGCCCTCACCGCACCGCCCCTCGACTCACCAGTCGGAGACTCCTGGACCGCCGACCTCGCCGACTATCAGTTCTCGCCGAGCCTGTCCGGGCATTCCGTCGCCCGCATTGACGCGCTGTTCACCGCGCTGCTCGAGAAGCAGAACAGCAGCACGGCCACCGAGAATTCGGCCCTGGTCGCCGCGATCGGCGACGACGAACAATTCGCCGTGGCGACGGCGCTGCTCGCCCGCCACCTCGGGTTTGAGTCCCGCGTCGTGCTCGGGTTCACCCTCGGCGCTGCAACCGCTGCTGGTGCTGCGGGCACCACGGGCGCACCCGGCGCCTGCCTGCAGGGCGTCTGCTCGGGTCAGAACCTCGCGGCGTGGGTTGAAGTGGCCGGCAGCGACGAAAACTGGGTCACCGTGGATGCGACCCCGCAGTTTCAGAACCCGCTCTCACCCATCGACGACACCACCCGCGACCCGCAATACAACACCGAGGTCATCGCCGAGAGCGCCACCGAACAGCGCGCCCCCGAGGCGAACCCGACCAGCGGTGAAGACCAGCAGGAACAGGAACAGGCCACCGGCCCCGACCTGGACTGGCTGTTCGCGGCCCTCAAGATCGGCGGCATCAGCCTCGCCACGCTGCTGGCGATCAGCACGCCGTTCCTGGTCATTCTCGGTGCCAAACTGAAGCGCCGCCGGGACCGATCACGTGCCGTCGACGTCTCGGCGCGGTTCGCCGGGGGCTGGGACGAATACATCGATGCCGCCGTCGACCGCGGCCTCGCCGACCAGGGCAGCATGACCAGGGTCGAGATCGCGTCGCACTACGAGTCGGTCGGCGGCACCGTGCTCGCTCACCTCGCCGACCGGGCCGTGTTCGGCCCGGTGCCGCCCGAGACCGGCGACAGCGATGCTTTCTGGGCCCTCGTCACCGCGGAACGGGCCGGTCTGGCCGCGAGCGGCACTCGCCGAGACCGGTGGCGCGCCGCCCTCTCCTTGCGCTCCTTTTCCCGGCTGGCTGATGCTGGCCGACTCTTCACTTTTCGACGACGCATTTCTCGATACGTCACGACCACCGTGCGCCCGAACCGGCGCGACACCAGCAGATTGGGGGAGCGGCCGCCCACCAGCGGCCGCGAATCATAAATGGATGAATCATCTGGAGCGGCGATCGCCGGAATCGTGGTGACCGTGCTGGTCGGCCTCGGCGTGTACGTATTCTCGTCGATCGCCCTCGGCAAGATCTTTGTGAAGCTCGGGGAACAAGCCTGGAAGGGCTGGATACCGATCGTCAATACCATCACCCTGTTTGAGCTCGGTCGCTATTCGGCCCTCTGGGTGGTGGGCCTGTTCATTCCGGCAGCGAACCTCGTGGCCCTCGTCGTTTTCATCATGGCGGTCAACAACGTCAACCGGCGCCTGGGCCACGGCGGCGGATTCACCCTGCTCTACTTGGTCTCCTTTCCCATCTGGGCCGGCGTTGTCGGCTTCGGGAAGAGCGTCGACACCGGGTGGATGCCCGGAATGGCCGCGACCGGGTACGTTCCGTTTGCCCCGGTGACGCCCCTGTCGATGAACGCTCCGGCTTCTGTCCCGGCCGCTGACCCGGTACCGGCCGGGCAGAGCGTGATGCCGCCCGTGCCGCCAGTCCCGCCGGCAGCGTTCCTGGCGACGGTGCCTCCCGCACCTCCCGCCCCGCCCGCGCCGCCAGTCCCCCTGGCGCCCGCCACGAACGGTCTGCCCACCGGACCGCCGCCGTTCTATGTGAGCGCCCCGCCGGCGCCACCCCTGTTCTCGGCGCCACCCGCCCCACCCGCCCCGCCCGTTCTTGCAACCCCGCCGGCACCGCCCGTGTTTGCTGCACCGCCCGCACCGCCCGTGTTCGCGGCCCCGCCCGCACCGCCGG
>NZ_SOEY01000008.1:0-306700 GCF_004402535.1 Cryobacterium glaciale
AAGTCCACCACGTCCACCCCGCCGGACAAGGCGGACCAACCAACGTCGACAACGGAACACTCTTGTGCTGGTTTCATCACCACACCATCGACACCAACGGCTGGCAAATTCGCATGGTCGGCGGAAGGCCCCAAGTACTCGGCCCACTCCTCTGGGACCCCACCCAAACCTGGCGCCCAGCCCACAGCCACCGAGCCAACACCCCCAGCCCCGAACCACCCTGGCGCACCTAGTGCTACTCGTGGCTCGGTTGGCGCTTCTCAATCAGCAGATGCTAGTTCCAGATGCTGGGAGCGGGAGCGCGCGTCGCGGGAGCGGCGGCATTGCGGCTCCACTCGAGCAGCCACTCGGGAACACTCACGTTGTCGGGGGCTACGCCGATGGCTTCGAGCAGTTCGTCGATCGTCACGACGCCGCCGGTGCGCTTGAGAAAGCGTCCGCGAATGTAGCCGTGGGAGTAGATCTCGGGTGAGCCGTCGGCATCCGGTCGTACGAAGCGTTGCTCGACGTACACGGCTTTCTCGTCGAAGCCGAGGATGCGCGACTCCACCGTGAATTTCTGGCCGACCGTGAGCGACTTGCGAAAGCTGATCGTCTCTGACACCACGACCGGGTACCAGCCGCGCTCCTGGAAGATGGCCCAGACGCCGGTCCGGTGCAGCATGTCGAAGCGCGCCACGTCCATGATCGACAGGTAGACGCCGTTGTTCATGTGCCGCAAGATGTCCAGGTCGGTCGGCATCGTCACGAAATTGGTGCGGGTGACGTCGAAGTGACCGAGCCGGGGGCCGAACTTCGACAGCACGGCATGGAGGAGGGTTCGAAAGAACATATGCACGAGACGATGCTAACGAAGCAGGAGCGCGGGCGGGGCATCCGTTGTGGGTGAGCGCCAGCATCCGCTGCCCCAGCGGGGGGTGCGTGCACGATGTATCACAGTCGCCGGCGCGTTCTTAGGTCACAGCAACCGCACGCGGCGCAATGGCACGCACGAACGCACCGAGCCGGCGGTAGACCTCCTGCGATTCCGGATGCGTGTCGTCCTGCTGCCAGGTGTGCTTGGTGTTGACGCTGCGCCGCCCGTAAATGAGGGTGTCGACCCGGATCGCGCGCGCCCGCAACGCCTCAATGAAGTTGAGATTCGCGCGGTAGAAATAGTCCCGCTCCGAGGTGGTGACGAAGACCGGCGGAAAACCGCGGTCGAGCCACTCGATCGGCGACATGAACCGTGCTGCCGTGCGCAGGTGCTGCCCGCGGCCGCGCTCGGGCAGCAGCATCCGCACGAAGTTGAGGCTCAAGACGAACCCGCGGTCGAACAGCACCGAGAAGTCGGCGATGCTGCAGTGCTGCACCAGGCCGCGCAGGTTGCGTGCCGCGACCGGCGGGCGAATGCCGTAGTGTTCGGCGAGCTCCGGCGTGTAGGCCGCGGCCGTGAGCAGCGCCGCGATGTGGCCGCCGGCGGAGTCACCGCCGAGCACAATACGAGTCGGGTCTCCCCCGTATGCGGCGATATTGCGGGCGACCCAGTCGAGCACCGCGTTGCCGTCGTGCATCATGTGTTTCAGTTGGAATCGCGTGGCCATGCGGTAATTCGCGTTGACCACGATCATGCCCTCGGCGGCCTGGGTCGCGCAGTATTTGGTGAGCGGGTCCTTGTCGCCCGAGGTCCAGCCGCCGCCGTGAAAGTACACGTAGACCGGGAGCGGCGGCGCGCCGGCATCGCGCTTGGGCGACAACACGTCGAGCCGATGGATCTTCTCGCCATCCCCGACGTAGTCGAGATCGAGATCGTACTCGACCGAATCGATCGGATGCAGATTGAACCTATGCACCGGGGTCGCCCGTCGCAGCATCAAGGCGCGCCACGCCCAGACCGGCAGCCGACGGATACCCGTCTCGCGGTGCGCCGAGCGGTCGACGGTCACTCCGTCAGCGTGCAAACGGATGTCGTGCAGCCAGGCCCTGGCCGACGTTGCAACGCGATCCGTCGACGACGGCGGGCGGTACGGGGGAATGGGACGAACGGTGCCGAACGTGGTGCTGGTGTAACTCACTGCCTGAGGTTAGGTCGACTCCCCCGAATCCTTACTGGGAAGTACCCCATTTGGGGGTAACTCCCGGTTTCAGATGGGCCGTCGGCACCCGCGCTCAGGCAGCGGATGCCCCGCCCGCGACCCCGGTCGCCTCCAGCACCGCGCGCGCGAGCGTGTGAAAGTGCAGATTGAAGCCGAGAACGCCCGGCGTGGCTTGCGGGTCGAGGTCGAGCGTAGGTACATCGACGGCGTGCACGATGAACTGGTAGCGGTGCGTGCCGGTTCCGGGCGGCGGCCCGGCGCCGGCGAACGACGTGAGGCGCATTTCATTCGGCAGTACGAGCGCCGAGGCCGGCAGAGCGCCGCCGGCCCGCAGGCTGGTTACCTCCACCGGAAGGTTCGCCACGGCCCAGTGCCAGAACCCGGAGCCGGTGGGAGCGTCGGGGTCGTACACGGTGAGGGCGAAACTCTGGGTCAGGGCGGGGAAACCCGACCAGGACAGCTGCGGGGAAACATCCGCTCCCCCGGCGTCGGTGCCGTACTGGGCTGGGCGCAGCGGGCCACCGTCGGTCATGTCGGTGCTGGTGAGTGCGAACTGCGGCACCTCGCCGAAGCGGGCGAGCGGGTCCTGGGTCATCGGTGGCCTCCGTGTGCGTTCGTGGTCGATCTGTTGCGAGACAATCAGTGCGGCCAGCCTACGCGCGCGCTCGTAAACTGGCCCTATGGCCATTCCGAAGATTCTGCTCTATTACATCTTCACGCCGCTGGCCGACCCGGAGGCCGTTCGGCTCTGGCAGCGCGACCTGTGCGCCGGGCTCGGCCTGCGCGGGCGCATCCTCATATCGGCAGACGGCCTGAACGGCACGGTCGGCGGCGACCTGCCCGCCATCAAGAAGTACGTGCGCAAAACGCGCGACTACCCGGCGTTCAAGAACATCGACTTCAAGTGGAGCGAGGGTACCGGCCTCGACGCCGACGGCTTGAGCCTCGACTTTCCCAGGCTCGTGGTCAAGGTGCGCGAGGAGATCGTGAGTTTCGGCGCCCCCGGCGAGCTGCGCGTCGACGAGGCCGGAGTCATCGGCGGCGGCACCAAACTGGCGCCGGCCGAACTCAATGCGCTCGTCGCCGAGCGCGGCGACGACGTCGTCTTCTTCGACGGGCGCAACAGATTCGAGGCCGAGATCGGCCACTTTCGAAACGCGGTCGTGCCCGACGTAGCCAACACCCGCGAGTTCGTGGCCGAGCTCGACAGCGGCAAGTACGACCACCTCAAGGACAAGCCGGTGGTGACCTACTGCACCGGCGGCATCCGCTGTGAGGTGCTGAGCGGCCTCATGAAGGCGCGCGGTTTCGAGGAGGTCTACCAGCTCGACGGCGGCATCGTGCGGTACGGCGAGGCCTTCGGCAACGAGGGCCTGTGGTCGGGTTCGCTCTACGTCTTCGACCAGCGGATGTCCCTCGACTTCGCTCCCGATGCTGCCGTGCTCGGCGTCTGCCGGCTCTGTGCGGCGCCGACGACGAACATGCTCAACTGCCGGGAGGCATCCTGCCGGGAGCAGCTCGTGATCTGCCCCGAGTGCGTCGCGCTGGCGTCGCCGGTCTGCGCCGCGCACGCCCACCCAAATAAACCCCGGTCGGCGGCGTAAGACGACCCGCCGGGCCATAGGGTGGGAAATACTACAGAGGGGAGTCGGATGTCTACCGGCGCTGTTATCGAATTCACCAGCATCAGCAAACGCTTTGGCGGGGTCGCCGCGGTCAAGGATCTGTCGTTCACGGTGGAACCCGGCCGGGTTACCGGCTTTCTCGGTCCGAACGGTGCCGGCAAGACCACGTCCCTGCGCATCCTGCTCGGGCTGGTCGCAGCCAGCAGCGGCACGGCCACGTTCGGCGGCGTGCGCTACCGCGACCTGCCGCATCCGCTCAAAACAGTGGGCGCAGCCCTCGAAGCCGCAAGCTTTCACCCGGGACGTACCGCCCGAGACCACCTCGGCGTCTACGCGATCGCGGCCGGACTGCCGCGCACCCGCGTCATGGAGGTGCTCACCCTGGTGGGCCTTGCCGCCCACGCCGCCCAGCGCGTCGGCGGCTACTCGCTCGGCATGCGCCAACGCCTCGGCCTGGCCTACGCCCTGCTCGGCGACCCGGGAGTGCTCGTGCTCGACGAGCCGATCAACGGACTGGACCCGGAGGGTATCCGCTGGATTCGCGGATTTCTTCGCGACATGGCCGCCGAGGGTCGCACCGTGCTGGTGAGCTCGCACCTGCTCTCCGAGGTGCAGCAGAGCGTCGACGACGTCGTCATCATCGCCCGCGGCGAACTCGTGCACCTCGGCCCGCTGTCAAGCCTCGACACGGATGCCGCGCCCCAGACGATCGTCGAGTCTCCCGACCGCGAGGCCCTCGCCGCAGCCCTCACGGCGGCCGGCATCACCTTCTCGATCGGCCGCACCGGGCTGCTCGCCGCGACGGGCGACCCGGCACTGCTCGGCCACCTCGCATTCACTGCCGGGGTCGAGCTGAGCGTGCTGCATCGGCAGAAAGCCGGCCTCGAAGACTCGTTTCTCGCCCTCGTCGGCGGAGGCCACACGCTATGACAATGTTCCTGCGGTCTGTTTCGGCCGAATTCGCCAAGATCTTCACCACGCGCCTGTGGTGGATCCTCGCTATCGTGCTGTTTGGCTACATCGGCCTGCTGGCCGGCGGCCTCGCGGCCTTGTTCGCCGGCATCCAGACCGGTGTGATCAGCCCGGATGCCGTGAACACCGGCGGCGGGCCCACCGATTTCGGCAGCCTCCCGCCGCTCATTTACAGCTTCGCCTCCTCGGTCGGCTACGTCTTTCCGGTGTTGCTCGGCGCCCTCGCGACGACCGGTGAATTTCGCCACCAGACCCTCACCCCCACCTTCCTGGCCACCCCCCGCCGCGGTCTGGTGCTCGGCGCGAAGACGGTGACGCTGGTGCTGATCGGCGCGGGGTTCGGGGTCGTCGCGCTGGCGGCATCCGTCGGTATCGGTGGTGGGGTGCTGAGCGCGTTCGGGGTGGACGCGCTGCTGCAGGGCGCGGAGACCTGGCTGCTGGTCGCTCGCACCCTGCTCGCCATGGGCCTGTGGGCAGCGATTGGTGTGGGCCTCGGCGCGCTCGTGCCGAACCAGGTCGCCTCGATCGTGATCGTGCTGGCCTTCACCCAGTTCGTCGAGCCACTGCTGCGGCTGGCGGCATCTTTTCTCGAGGTCACCGCGAAGATCGGTAACTTTCTTCCCGGTGCCGCGAGTGATGCCCTGGTCGGCGCGAGCGTCTTCACCATGGCGAGCCCGGCCGGAACCGCGCCGCTGGACTGGTGGCAGGGCGGCCTCGTGCTGCTCGGCTACGCCCTGATCGCGACCGTGATCGGCTATGCCGTGAGCTGGAAGAGGGACGTCACCTAGCTGGTCGGCTCGGCGGGGGTCGGTACGGCCGCAGTCGGTTCGACCGGCAGCTTGAGCGAGTCGATCAGATCGGTCGCGTGCTGGCTCGTGAGAATGACGCGGGCGAATTCTTCGTCGACGAGGTCGATCACCACGGCCGGACGGTGACGCTTGATCGAGACGAAGTCCTTGCCGCCGTGAAACTTCCAGGTTCCGGCAGCCACGACGAGCGGAACGATCGAACCGAGGGCGCGAATTCCGCGCAGCCAGATCCACGGATCTTCGGTGATGATGACCGAACGGATGTTGTCCCGCTGCACCACGATCGACTCCCGTCGCAGCGCGAGGGTTCTTTCCGCGCGCGTCAGGTGGATCTCGAGCCGGTCAGAATGCACGCTCAGGGAAGCCATTGTTCCAGTCTGCCCGGTCAGGGCCGAAAACCCGTTGTCTGAAGCGAACAAAAGCAATAACGTCCCAGCGCAGGATCTCGACAATCAGAGCGGATCAGCCCTGCGGGGTTGCGGCGGCCGCGGCCTTGGCCGCAGCGGGCAGCGCCTCGAAGATGCGCCCGATGGCGCTCTGGTCGTGCGCGTCGGAAACGAACCAGGCCTCGAACACGCTCGGCGGCAGGGACACTCCGTTGTCGAGCATGGCGTGGAAGAACGGTGCGTAACGAAAGGCCTCCTGGCGCTGCACGTCGGCGTAGGTGCGCGGGGCCGAACCCTGCGCCTCCTCGCCGAAGACGAAGCTGAACAGGTTCCCGGCCCGCTGCACCCGGTGGGCCACTCCCTCGGCGGCGAGCGAGGCGGAGACCGCCTCCGAGAGGATGGTGGCGGTCGCGTTGAGCCGGTCGTAGACGCTCTCGTCGAGCAGGTTGAGGGTCGCGATGCCGGCCGCGACGGCGACCGGGTTGCCCGACAAGGTTCCGGCCTGGTACACCGGGCCGGTCGGGGCGAGAAAGTCCATGACGTCGGCTCGACCGCCGAGGGCGGCGACGGGCAGGCCACCGCCGATGATCTTGCCGAAGGTGAGCAGGTCGGGCGTGTAGAACTCTTCGCCGGCCGACTCGAGGCTGCTGGTTTCGAGGCCCCAGAAGCCGGAGCGGCTCACCCGAAAGCCGGTGAGGACCTCATCGAGAATGAGCAGCGCACCGTTCTCGTGCGCGATCGACGACAGCGCCGCGTTGAAGCCGGCATCCGGGGCGACGACACCCATGTTGGCGGCGGCCGCCTCGGTGATGATGGCGGCGATGCGCCCTGGGTGCGCTTCGAAAGCGGCCCGCACGGCATCGAGGTCGTTGTACGGCAGCACGAGCGTCTGCGCGGCGGTCGCGGCGGTCACGCCGGCCGAGCCGGGCAGCGCGAGGGTGGCGAGGCCGGAGCCGGCCTGGGCGAGCAGTCCGTCGGAGTGGCCGTGGTAGTGCCCGGCGAACTTGATCAGCAGGTCACGACCGGTGAAACCGCGGGCCAGGCGAATGGCCGTCATGGTCGCCTCGGTCCCGGTCGAGACCAGGCGCAACTTTTGCACCGCGCCGACCCGGTCGGCGACCAGTTCGGCCAGTTCGGTCTCGGCCGGGGTCGATGCACCGAAGGACAACCCGAGGGCGGCGGCATCCTGCACGGCCTTGATGACCTCGGGGTGCGCGTGACCGAGAATGGCCGGACCCCAGGAGTTAACGAGGTCGACGTACTCGCGGCCGTCGGAATCGGTGACGTAGGCGCCAGCGGCCTTCACCAGAAACAGCGGGGTGCCGCCGACGGAGCCGAAGGCACGCACCGGCGAGTTGACCCCGCCGGGAATGACGCGGCGGGCGCGATCGAACAGTTCGTCATTGTGGGTGGAAACGTGCTCCACCGGGCTCGACGTCGCTTCTGCACTGATCGTGTCGGTCATGCTTGCTCCTCCTTGAGCCAGGTGGCCAGTTCAACGGCCCAGTAGGTGAGTACGGCGTCGGCTCCGGCCCGGCGGATGCTCAGCACCGACTCTTCGACGGCGCGGCGCCGGTCGATCCAACCCTGCGCGGCAGCGGCCTCGATCATGGCATATTCGCCGGAGACCTGATATGCCCAAACCGGAATATCACTCATGGCGGCGACTTCGGCGAGCACGTCGAGGTAGCTGCCGGCCGGCTTCACCATGACGATGTCGGCGCCCTCCTCGATGTCGAGCTGGGCTTCGCGCACGCCCTCCCGGCGGTTGGCGGGATCGAGCTGGTAGGTGCGGCGATCGCCGACCAGGGTCGAGGCGACGGCTTCGCGAAACGGGCCGTAAAAGGCGGAGGCGTACTTGGCCGAGTAGGCGAGCACCGCGGTGTCTTCGAAGCCGTTGGCGTCGAGGGTCTCGCGCACGGCAGCGACCTGGCCGTCCATCATGCCGGAGAGGCCCAGCAGTGCAGAGCCGGCCGACGCCTGCGCCAATGCCATGTCGCGGTAGCGCTCGAGGGTCATGTCGTTGTCGACGTGGCCGTCGGCCGCGAGCACGCCGCAGTGGCCGTGATCGGTGAATTCGTCGAGGCACAGGTCGGTCTGCACCACGAGGGCATCGCCGATCTCGGAGGCGATAGCG
Organism: Cryobacterium glaciale; assembly: GCF_004402535.1. Classification (GTDB taxonomy): domain Bacteria; phylum Actinomycetota; class Actinomycetes; order Actinomycetales; family Microbacteriaceae; genus Cryobacterium; species Cryobacterium glaciale. Next base: position 8,005 of record NZ_SOEY01000008.1, read on the forward strand.
CGGGTGGCCAGGTTGAGGATGCCGTTCGGGTCGGTCGCGCCGGTGCCGGTGGCATCCCGCACTTCTGGCACCCCGAACAGCATGATGCCGCCGACGCCGGCTTCCGCCGCCTGCACAACGGCACGACGGGCGCTGTCGATGCTGTGCTGCACGACGCCGGGCATCGAACTGATCGGGCGGGTCTCATCGCCTTCGCGCACGAACATGGGCAGCACGAGCTCCGCCGGGTGGACACGAATTTCACTGGCCAGGCGACGAAGCGCGGGGCTGGTGCGCAAGCGTCGTGGGCGAATAACGGGGTTGGTCACCCCTTTACCCTACGCCGCCCGCTGCACGTTTCGTTATCCGGTCGTTACCTGCGCTCTAGAGCGCCGGTGCGGTTCCCGCGAGAGCGGCGTCGACGAGCGCCTCGATGAGGGACTCGGCGCTGCGCTCCGAGGCGACAACGTCGACGCGCAGCCCCAGAGCGCGGGCATCCTTGGCAGTCTGCGGGCCGATGCAGGCCACGAGGGTGCGCTCGGGAATGTCGCCGAACTGGTCGCGCACCTGGCGCGCGACGCTGCCACTCGTCACGAGCACGGCGTGCACGAGGCCGGCCTTGACGTCGGCGACGACCTGGTCGCTGACCGGAACACCGATCGTGCGGTAGGCGACGACGGATTCCACGTCGTGACCGATGCGGCGCAGTCCCTCGCTCAGGAGCGGCTTGGCGATCTCACTGCGCAGGGTCAGCACGCGCAGCGGGATGACGCCGGCGGTGGCGGTCTCCCATTCCTCGAGCAGGCCGCGGGCAGAGTTGTCTTCGGATGGAACGATGTCCACGTGATAGCCGGCCGCAATGAGCGCAGCCGCGGTGGTTTCACCGACCGCGGCGATGCGTGTTCCGGGCGCGACGACCGCACGGTGCGACGACAGAACGTCGACGGTCGTGGCGCTCGTGATGGTCATCCAGTCGAAGTCGCCGGCGGCGAGGCGGGTGAGCGCCGCGTCGAGGGCCGGGGCGTCGTCCGTGGCGGCGAAGTTGATCATGGGAGCGACGATCGGATGCGCACCCCTGGCCCGCAGATTCGCTGCCACCTGGTCACCCCAGGGTCCGCCGCGCGGAACGAGAACTCGCCAGCCCGCGAGGGGCTTGGTCAGTCGATTGGTCACGTGGTCACTCAGTCACTTTCAGGGGAGCGAACTCGGCCGCGCCACCGGCCAGAAGATCTATGGACACTCGTTCGGCCACGTCGAGAGCGGCTTCGGTGAGATGGAGGGCGGAGTGGGAATCGGGCGTCGCCGCGTGTGAACTGGTGACCTTGCGGGAGCCATCCGGGCTGTACACGGTCGCGGTGAGAAAGAGCAGACCATCGTCGACGACCGCTGTCGCACCGATCGGTGCGGCGCAGCCGGCCTCGAGGCGGGCCAGCACCGTGCGTTCGGCGGTGGTCGTCGCCTCGGTGGAGGCGTGGTTCATGGCGGCAAGGGCCACGCCGAGCAGGCGATCAGGCTTGCCATCGCGCACTTCGATCGCGAGCGCTCCCTGGCCGGGAGCGGTCGGCCAGGCCGACAGGTCGAGAAACTCGGGTGCGAGGGAATCGAGCCGGCCCAGACGGCCGAGACCCGCAGCGGCGAGCACGACGGCGTCGAGGTCGCCCTCGGCGACACGCCCCACGCGGGTGTCGATGTTGCCGCGAATGTCGACGATCGTCAGGTCGGGGCGACGCTCCAGCAGCTGGGCGACCCGGCGGGGCGAGCCCGTTCCGACCCTGGCCCCCTCTGGCAGGGTGTCCAGGGTGAAGCCGGTGCGCGCCACCAGCACGTCGCGGGCATCCGCTCGCTTGGGGGTTGCACCGATGACGAGGCCTGGGTGGGGCTCGGTCGGCAGGTCCTTGAAGGAGTGCACGATGACGTCGCACTCGTCGTTCAGCAGGGCTTCGCGCAGGGCGCTCGCGAACACACCCGTGCCGCCGAGGCTCGAGAGAGGCTCGGTCGACGTGTCGCCGTGAGTGGTGACGCGCACGATTTCCACCTCGACGCCGGCCGAGGCCGCGATGCGGTTGACGATGGTCTGGGTCTGCGCGAGCGCGAGCGCGCTCGCGCGGGTACCCACGCGGATCACGGTCATGGCGCCATTCCCGCGACGGCCGGTTTGAAGCCGAGACGCACGTTCTCGCAACAGCCGGGGCGACACACGTCGTACCAGGGGCCGAGCGTGGTCTTGGCCGGGCGGTCGGAGGCCGGCGTGTCGTTGAGGCGTTCCTCGATCAGGTCGACGAGGCCGCTCACGAAGTCGGGCGAGACGCCGGGGGTCGGCACGCGCACGGCCTTGATGCCGAACTTCTCGCTCGTCTCCATCGCCTCGTTGTCGAGGTCCCACATGACCTCCATGTGGTCGCTCACGAAACCCAGCGGCACGATGATGACGGCACGGATGCCGCGGGCCGGCAGCAGGGCGATCGCATCGTTGATGTCGGGTTCGAGCCACGGCATGCTGGGCGGGCCGCTGCGGGATTGGTAGACCAGCTGCCACTGCGTTTTGAGCGGAACCCTGGACTCACTTGGATCGAGCTTGTCGAGATCAGGTTCCACGAGGGAGTCCATGATGACCTGGGCGACGGCGCGGTGCTGCGCCGCGTAGGCGCCACCCTCGCCGAAACCGCGCTCGGCCGGGCCGCTCTTGTTGGCGTCCGTCATCGGGATGGAGTGGGTGGAGAACAGAATCTCGACCTCGGTGTCCACGTTGATGCCGGGAATGGCCAGGGCCACGTCTTTCAGCCCCTGGGTCACACCGGTGATGAACGGGTCGACGAACCCGGGGTGGTCGAAGAACTGGCGGATCTTGTCGATGTGGACCGTGCCGGTGAGGTCCTTGTCAGCGAGGGCCGCAGCGAAGTCTTCGCGATACTGGCGGCATCCGCTGTAGGAGCTGTAGGCACTCGTCGCGATCGCCAGCAGGCGGTCCTGGCCATCCGCGTGGGCCTGGGAGATCGTGTCTTTAATGTAGGGCGCCCAGTTGCGGTTGCCCCAGATCACGGGCAGGTCGATGCCGCGCCGGGTCAGTTCAACCTGCAGGGCCGCTTTCAGCACGCGGTTCTGGTCGTTGATGGGGCTGACGCCGCCGTAGTGGCGGTAGTGCTTGGCGACGACCTCGAGGCGTTCCTCGGGTATGCCGCGCCCGCCGGTGACATTCCGCAGGAACGGAATCACGTCGTCCTGGCCCTCCGGGCCACCGAAACCGGCCAGCAGGACGGCGTCGTACTGGGCCATTACTGCAGCACCTCGACGAGCTCTGCGGAATCGATGCGGCGTCCGGTGAAGAACGGAACCTCTTCGCGCACGTGGCGGCGGGCCTCGGTGTCGCGCAGGCCGCGCATCAGGTCGACGAGTTCAGTGAGTTCGTCGCTCTCGATCGGCAGCAGCCACTCGTAGTCGCCGAGGGCGAAGGCCGAGACGGTGTTGGCGAGGGCTCCGCGGTAGGCGGCGCCCTTACGGCCGTGGTCGGCGAGCATGCGGCTGCGGTCTTCTTCTGGCAGCAGGTACCACTCGAAGCTGCGCACGAAGGGGTAGATGGTGAGCCAGGCCTTGGGCTCGACCCCGCGCAGGAACGCGGGGACGTGGCTCTTGTTGAACTCGGCGTCGCGGTGCACACCCATGGCATTCCAGGTGGGCAGCAGGCTCTTGAGCAGGCGGCTGCGGCGCAGCTCGCGGTTGGCCCACTGCAGGGTCTCGGCATTGTCAGCGTGGGTCCAGATCATGACGTCGGCGTCGGCCTTGAGGCCGGAGACATCGTAGAAGCCGCGCACGGTGACGCCCTCGGCTTCGATGAGGGCCACCACATCGTCGAGCTCGTTCACGGCGTGCGGAACGTCGCGGCCGTCGAGGTCGTCGGGGTTGTGCGGATCTTTTCGCAGAACGGTGAAGAGGGTGAAACCTTGCGGCGAAGCCGCGGTTACCTCGGAATCGGTGGTGGTGGTGGTGGGCTGAACGCTGGGTACTGCCTCTCCGGCAGCCGGGTGAGTCATGGCTCTAGTCTGCTCCGAATTGGTCCGGTCACCTAAATGAGCGCCGCGGTTCCTGTGAAGCCACCCGAAAGCTAGCGGTTTTTGGCCACCGCGGAAGCGCCGAACCAGACGATCACGCCCACGACGGTCGCCGCACCGAGCGCAATACCAACGAGCGCAGCCGGGCTGTCCTCGCCGAGCTGGCGCAGGGCATGGGAGAGTTGACGCCGTTTGATGCGCAGCTGTTTGGGCAGGTTGAACTTGTACTCGATCGCATCGAGCGTCGAGGCGAGCTCGGCGCGCGCGTGCCGCGCTTCGGCGCGCAGGTCGCTGATGCCGTGCTTCTCGGTCTCGGTGCTGCTATTTGTGGTCATATTCGCCAACTCCCTTGAATGCATCTGCGTCTGCACGGATGCTCGCGTGCACGCCCTCAGGGTCGGGTTTCGTAGCCGCCTTCACCCGGTTCACACCGATCAGCACGAGGATGACGGCCACGAGCACGAGTGCCACCGCCACGATGAGGGTGGCCAGCCAGAGCGGCAGCACGAGGGCCAGTGCGATCACCGCGAGGGCGACAAACACGCCGAGGGCGAAAAAGAGGATGGCACCGGCCACCACGAAGAGGGCGGCACCGACCCCGAAGTTCTTGGCCTTCGCGGCGAACTCGGCCTTGAAGGCATCCAATTCGGCTTTGACGAGGGCGCTGATCTGGCCGGGCAGCTCCCCGATCAGGGCGAGCAACGGGCGCTTGCTCTTCGGGTTGAATCCACTGCTAGTCACGGATTGCCTTCCCTACGTTCGGGTGTCGGTGTGTCAGGTGTTGAGAATTCTACGAGGTACTGTTCAGTTCGCGGTCTTGTCGCCGGCATCCGCCGCCGGCTTCGCCTTCGGCTTCGCGGCGCCCGTGTGGCTCGTGGTGGCGCTGGCCTGCGCGGCCTGAGTGGAAGCCGCGGGGGTTGAGGCGGCGGAGGTTGAGGCGGCGGGGGCATCCGTTTTGGAGGTGGCCTGCTTCTTCTTCGCCGCGGCCTGGGCGACAGCCTTCTTGCCGGCCTTGAACAGGGTGGAGGGAACGTCGCCGACGAGTTCGAGGGCGGCGTCGCGCACCTCGGTCACGCGTCGCTGCACGGGTTTGGCGTTCCAGAGATCATTGGCGGCGGCAGCGATCTGGTCGTAACGTTTGCGACCGGCACGTGCACCGAGCACATAGCCGACGAGTCCGCCCGTGATGAACAGAAGCTTTCCGCGCATTGAGTCTCCACTCTCGTAAGGTCCCCCCAGAGTAACCCGGTTCACCGTTTGCGTCGGGGGTGTCGCCTCGGCATGTCTGGGTGCGCCTGTATCAATACAGGAAGTGCACAGTTTCGCGGCGGGGTTTAGAGGTCGGGCGCGGTGATGGTGAGGCCGAGGGCGGCGTGCCGAATGCGGTCGCCGGCCTCGAGGGCGTGCGGAATGACCGAGGCGAGCCCGGTTCCGGCCAGCCAGGCGCCGGTGATCTCCAGCGCGGGGGTCGCTGCGACAGCCTCGCGCACCCGCTGGGCGCGTTCGGGCGCCCCGAGCGTCGCCGGCGAGAGGGCGTCGCGCCACTCCGTGCGGGCGAAGGCGCGCACGCAGCTCGCCGGCAGCGGCACTCCGAGCAGAACGGATGCGTCGTGCAGCGCGAGCGCCTGCAGCTCGTCGTCGCTCAGGTCGTCGGTGGGGTTGGGCGCTCCGGCGCGACCGTAGGAGAGCCGCACGACGTGGCGGCCGGGACCGGCTGCCTGGGCCACCCAGGCCCACTTCGCGGTGACGTGGGTGAGCGCCTTGGCGGTGACGTCTGGGGCATCGACGGCAACGAGCACGCCGGTGCCGCGCGGGTGCGCATCGAGGGCGGGCGCGTCGAGCACGAGCGAGGTGAGGGTGACGGCGGTCGGGGCCGGCCAGTCCAGTTCGGCGAGCGCGTCGAACTGTTCGCCGAGCGGATTGACCAGTCGCAGGGCCTGCGCGCCCTGGGTCGCGACGATGACGTAGCGGGCGGTGAGCGTTGCCGTGGTGGGCGCGGTGGCGGCAGGCACAGCAGCGGCGGGCACGGCGCTGTCGAGGTCGGCGGGGTCGACATCCGCTTGCCGGGTGACGGTGACGTCCCAGGTGGGCGCGTCGTCGGTGCCGGAGCGGGCCAGGGTTTCGGCCGTGGTGGCGGTCAGAATGGTCACATTGTGGTGTTCCAGGGCAGCCACGATCGCGGCGGGCAGGCTGGCCATGCCGCCGAGCAGTCCGCCGACGTTGGAACCGGCCGGGGCGCCGGCACGCAGGGCCGAGACGGCGCCGGAGAGCGAGCCGGCGGTGGTCAGGGCGCGGTTGAGACCGGGGGCGACGACGTCGATTTCGAGGTCGACGGCGCTCGTCGTGTACACGCCGGAGGCGACCGGTTCCACGAGGCGGTCGAGCACGCGCGCTCCCATGCGCTTCTTCACCAGTTCGCCGAGGCTGTGCTCGCGGCCGATCGTGAGCACGGGCATGAGCCGGTCGAGGTAGGCGCGCAGCGACCCTTTCCAGCCGATGACGCGGCGCACGTCGTCGGCGAGCGGCGAGCCGGGGATGCCGAGAACACCGGCCTTGGGCAGCGGAACGCTGACCGAGGCATCCGTTGCCGGACGTGGCAGGGCACGTCCGGCCGCGATTTTCTTCGCGCGGGCCCTGGATGGCGAACCCGGGTGGAGGGCGGGCAGGTGCAGCCAGGCGCCGGCCGCGTTGGGCGCGACGACCTGGTCAGTGAGGCCGAGGTCCTCGATGAAGGCGGCCACAGTGCCGCCGCGCACCGCGAAGCTCTCGGAGCCGCTGTCCAGGCTGAGCCCGTCGAGAACGTGGCCGGCGACCGGGCCGCCCACGGCATCCGTCGCCTCGATGATGGTGACGGAGAGCCCCACCTGGGCGCATTCGCGGGCAGCGACCAGACCGGCCACTCCCCCGCCGATCACGAGAACGTCGATCGCTGTGGTCATATTGCTGCTCCTACTCGGCCGCGCTCACGTCGTGCACGAGGCTGACCAGACGGGTCAGCACATCGGGGTCGGTGTCGGGCGGAACGCCGTGGCCGAGGTTGAGCACGTGGGAAGGTGCGGTGCGTCCGCGTTCGAGTACGTCGCGCACGTGCGCTTCGAGCACGGGCCAGGGAGCTGCGAGCAGGGCCGGATCGACGTTGCCCTGCACCGGAACGGCACCGCCGAGCCGGCGGTTGGCCTCGTCGAGCGGTACCCGGTAGTCGACGCCCACGACGTCGGCGCCGATGTTGTGCATTTCCTTGAGCAGTTCGCCCGTTCCCACACCGAAGTGCACGATGGGCACGTTGCGGTCGGCCGGTTCGGTTCCAGCGCCCGGCACGCTGTAGGTGAGTTCGCGCACGTGGGCGATCGCTGCGGCCGAGGCGGGGGCAACGGATGCCGCATAATCGGCCAGCGAGAGCGCTCCGGCCCACGAGTCGAACAATTGCGCGGCGCTCGCGCCGGCGAGCACCTGCGCACGCAGGAACCGGCCGGTGACATCGGCGGTCCAGGCCATGAGCTTTGCCCAGGCTTCGGGCTCAGCGTGCATGAGGGTGCGGGCGTGGATGTGGTCCTTCGACGGACCGCCCTCGACCAGGTACGCGGCGAGGGTGAACGGGGCGCCGGCGAAGCCGATGAGCGGCGTCGATCCGAGCTGGGCGACCGCCATCGACACGGCCGCGCTGATCGGTGCGAGGGCCTCATCGAGCAGGGCGGGGTCGAGGGCGGTAAGGGAGTCGACATCCGCTCGGCTGCGCACGGCCGTGCCGAGAACCGGACCCTTGCCGGCCACGATCGACACGTCGACACCGACGAGCTTGAGCGGTACGACAATGTCGCTGAAGAAGATTCCGGCGTCGACATTGTGGCGACGCACCGGCTGCAGCGAGATTTCGCTCGCCAATTCGGGGTCCAGGCACACGTCGAGCATGCGCGTTCCCACCCGCAACTCGCGGTATTCGGGCAGTGATCGACCGGCCTGCCGCATGAACCACACCGGCGTCACGGCGGGCCGGGCGCCCTGGTAGGCCTGGATCAGGCGGGAATCGGCGGTGAGGCCGGAGGAGAGTGGATGCTGCGCGTCGAGGATCATCTCGCCTATTCTCTCAAACATCCCTGACGCCGCGCGACGGAAGCGTACAGCAAGAAGTCGTAGAATCATCTAGTGCTCATTCTTCTGTCCGCCAGTCACAAAAACTCCACCTTCGATGTGCTGGAGAAATTGTCTGTGGGCGGGGGCTCTTCGGCCACTCGCATGGTGGAGCAGCACGGGCCACTCAGCGGTGCCGTCGTCGTCGCGACCTGCAACCGGTTTGAGGCCTACCTCGACCTGGATGAGCCTTACGGCGTCTCTCCCCTGCCGGCTGTCTACGCGGCGATCGAAGCCGTGAGTGCCAGCACCGGTATCACCGAGGACACCCTGCGCGACAACCTGACCCTCGTGCACGGCAACGGGGTCGCCGAGCACCTGTTCGCCGTCACGAGCGGACTGGAATCCGTCGTCGTCGGCGAGGTCGAGATCGCCGGCCAGGTGCGCCGCGCTCTCGAGCAGGCTCGCGCCAACGGAACCACGAGCCCCGAACTCGAGCGTCTGTTTCAACGGGCCTCCCAAACCTCTCGCGGTGTCAAGAACCGCACGGGCATCGGCTCGGCCGGCCGTTCGATCGTGCGCCTCGCTCTCGAACTGGCCGAAAGCCGGGTCAGCGACTGGTCGAGTGCCCGCGTACTGCTGGTCGGGACCGGCCGCTACGCCGGCGCCTCGCTCGCCGCCCTGCGCGACCGCGGAGCTGAAAACGTGCGCGTCTACTCGCCGTCCGGTCGTGCCGTCGGATTCGCCACCTCGCACGGTATCGAAGCCGTTCCGCCGGCAGATTTCGCCGCCGAGGTCGCCCGCGCCGACGTCGTCGTCACCTGCACCCTGCGCGACGACCACGTGATCGACGCGGCCCTGATCACGCGCGGTCGTGCCGAAATCGGCACGGACCCGTTCGCGATCGCCGGCGCCACAGCCGACGCCCCTGCCCGCCTCTGCCCGGCGGATTCCGGCCCCGAAGCGCCGCCGCAGCTCATCATCGACCTCGGCCTGCCCCGCAACGTGGCTCCCGACGTGACCCTGGTGCCCGGCGTCGAACTGCTCGACCTCGAGACCATCAGCATCCACGCCCCGCTCGAAGAACTCAACGCCACGACCGAGGCCCGCGAGATCGTCGGCAAGGCCGCCCGCAAATTCTCCGACGTGGCCGAAGAGCAGAGCCTCACCCCGGCCGTCGTCGCCCTGCGCAGCTACGTGTTCGAACTGCGCGACGCCGAGATCGCCCGGGCCCGCAGCCGCGGCGACTCGAGCGAAGCCACCGAGTCGGCTTTGCGCCACCTGGCCGGCGTACTGCTGCACACCCCCATGGTGCGCGCCCGCGACCTCGCCCGCGCCGGCGAGCAGGACGCCTACCTCGGGGGCCTCGACGCCCTGTTCGGCATCGACGTCACGCTGCCCGCCGCCGGTGCAGCGGATGCTGCCGGCACCGGCTCGATCGCCTCCTAGCCTGCAACCGGTCCCTGTGCATCGGCCAGTCGTCGTCTCGCGACGGTGCGACGGTCAGAGCGGGCGAGTGCGGGCGACGTGACCGCCTGGATGCGACGGACCGGCGCTGCCGGCCGGCCCGCGGCATCCGTCTGTGGAGCGCTAGGCGCCGCGAAGGCGCACGGCCAGGTAGGCCTCGAGCTCGGCGAGCGGCACCCGCTCCTGCGCCATGGTGTCGCGGTCGCGCACGGTGACGGCCTGGTCATCGAGCGAGTCGAAGTCGACGGTGATGCAGAACGGCGTGCCGATCTCGTCCTGGCGGCGGTAGCGGCGGCCGATGGCTCCGGCGTCATCGAAGTCCACGTTCCAGAGCTGGCGCAGGCTCGCGGCGAGCTCGCGGGCCATCGGCGACAGCTTCTCGTTGCGCGACAGCGGCAGAATCGCGGCCTTCACCGGCGACAGTCGCGGGTCGAGCTTGAGCACGGTGCGCTTGTCGACGCCTCCCTTGGCGTTGGGAACCTCTTCTTCGACGTACGCGTCGACCAGAAAGGCCATCAGCGAACGGGTCAGGCCGGCGGCCGGCTCGATCACCCACGGCGTCCAGCGCTCGTTCTTGGTCTGGTCGAAGTATGAAAGATCCTTACCGGATGCCTTCGCGTGCGTCGACAGGTCGAAGTCGCCACGGTTCGCGACACCCTCGAGCTCGCCGAACTCGGTGCCGGTGAAGCCGAAGCGGTACTCGATGTCGACGGTGCGCTTCGAGTAGTGCGAGAGCTTCTCGGCCGGGTGCTCGAACAGGCGCAGGTTCTCGGGGTTGATGCCGAGGTCGGTGTACCACTTCATACGGGTGTCGATCCAGTACTGGTGCCAGGTCTCATCCGTGCCGGGCTCGACGAAGAACTCCATCTCCATCTGCTCGAACTCGCGGGTGCGAAAGATGAAGTTGCCCGGTGTGATCTCGTTGCGAAAACTCTTGCCGATCTGGCCGATGCCGAACGGGGGCTTGGAACGCGAGGCCTGCAGAACGTTGGCGAAGTTCACGAAGATGCCCTGCGCGGTCTCCGGGCGCAGGTAGTGCATGCCGGCCTCGTCATCGACCGGGCCGAGGTAGGTCTTGAGCAGGCCGGAGAAGGCGCGCGGCTCGGTCCAGATGTGACGGTTTCCACAGTTGGGGCAGGCAATGTCGTCGAGCCCGTTCTCGGGCGGGCGGCCCTTCTTCTCCTCATACTGTTCTTCAAGGTGATCGGCGCGAAAACGCTTGTGACAGCTGGTGCACTCGATCAGCGGGTCGCTGAAAACCTCGACGTGACCGGATGCTTCCCAGACCTGGCGAGGCAGGATCACGCTCGAGTCGAGGCCGACGACGTCGTCGCGGCTCGTAACCATCGAACGCCACCACTGCTTCTTGATGTTCTCCTTGAGCTCGACGCCGAGGGGGCCGTAGTCCCAGGCGGAACGGGATCCGCCGTAGATCTCACCGGCCTGAAAGACAAAACCGCGGTGGCGGGCGAGGGCGATGACGGAATCAAGATGAGTGGGTGCGGCCACGGTGGCTCCAATGGTCGAAGGCGCAGAATGCGGGCGAGTGCCCGACTACCCATTTTACGCGCTCGATCTCCCGCCGGTTCCCGCCCGGGTTCGGACGCCTTCTCGCGCGGAGGTAACGTAAGTAGGCGGATTCACAGGATTTGCCTTGGCTCAAGGAGGAGAAATGGGCGCAGCGTCCAGCACGACCGAAGGAACGACCGAATCACCGACCGCTCTGAAACGGATTCCGCGCGACCTCGCCGTCGCCCTGAATCCGGAGGAGCTTGCCGCCCACGATCGTCAGTGGACGCCCCTGAAAATTGCGATCTGGTCGGCTATTTCGCTGCTCGGCGGACTCAGCTGGGTGATGCTCGCCGTGGTGCGCGGTGAGACCGTGAACGCCATCTGGTTCGTCTTCGCCGCGATCTGCACCTATCTCATCGGCTACCGTTTCTATTCGAAGTTCATCGAGAAGCACATCGTGCGTCCCGACGACCGTCGGGCTACCCCGGCCGAGTACAAGGCCGACGGCAAGGACTTCGCTGCAACGGACCGTCGCGTTCTGTTCGGCCACCACTTCGCCGCCATCGCCGGCGCCGGCCCGCTCGTGGGCCCGGTGCTCGCCGCGCAGATGGGCTACCTTCCCGGAACGATCTGGATCATCGTCGGCGTTGTGCTCGCCGGTGCGGTGCAGGACTACCTCATTCTGCACTTCTCCATGCGTCGCGGGGGTCGTTCGCTTGGCCAGATGGCCCGCGACGAACTCGGTGTGATCGGCGGCACCGCTGCTCTGATCGCAACGCTCGTGATCATGGTCATTATCGTGGCCATCCTCGCCCTCGTCGTCACCAACGCCCTCGCCGAAAGCCCGTGGGGCGTGTTCTCGGTCGGCATGACCATTCCGATCGCGCTGTTCATGGGCTGCTACCTGCGCTTCTTCCGCCCGGGCAAAATCACCGAGATCTCCATCATCGGCTTCGTGCTGCTGATCGCCGCCATCGTCGGCGGCGGCATGGTCGCCGGCACCGACTGGGGCCAGACCTACCTGCTGCTCGACAAAGTCACCATCGCCTGGGGCATCATCATCTACGGCTTCATCGCCGCCATTTTGCCGGTCTGGCTGCTGCTCGCCCCGCGCGACTACCTCTCGACCTTCATGAAGATCGGCACGATCGGCATGCTCGCCGTGGCGATCGTCATCATCCGTCCCGAAATCAGCGTGCCGGCCGTGAGCGAATTCGCCACGAGCGGCACCGGCCCGGTCATCGCCGGAACGCTGTTTCCGTTCCTGTTCGTGACGATCGCCTGCGGCGCCCTCTCCGGGTTTCACGCGCTCATCGCCTCGGGCACCACGCCCAAGCTCATTGAGAAGGAACGCCAGACCCGCTTCATCGGCTACGGCGGCATGCTCATGGAATCGCTCGTGGCGATCATGGCCCTCGTCGCGGCGCTCTCGATCGACCGTGGCATCTACTTCGCCATGAACGCCTCGCCCGCCCTCACCGGCGGCACCGTGCAGGGCGCGGTCGCGTTCGTGAACAGCCTCGGCCTGACCGGCGTCAACCTCACGCCGAGCATGCTTACCGAGATGGCGACCAACGTCGGCGAAGAGTCGATCGTTTCCCGCACCGGCGGCGCCCCCACGCTCGCCGTCGGGCTCTCGCACATCATGCAGCAGCTCGTCGGCGGCACGTCGATGATGAGCTTCTGGTACCACTTCGCCATCATGTTCGAGGCCCTGTTCATTCTCACCGCAGTGGATGCCGGCACCCGCGTTGCCCGGTTCATGCTGCAAGACAGCCTCGGCAACTTCTTCCCGAAGTTCAAGAACACCTCCTGGCGCCCCGGTGCCTGGGCCGCAACGGCCATCATGGTCGCCGCCTGGGGAGCCGTGCTGCTGATGGGAGTGACCGATCCGCTCGGCGGCATCAACACGCTGTTCCCGCTGTTCGGCATCGCCAACCAGCTGCTCGCGGCCATTGCCCTGGCCGTGTGTATGGCCATCGTCGCCAAGCGTGGTCTGTTCAAGTACCTCTGGGTGGTGGCGCTTCCTCTCGGTTTCGCCGCCGTGGTCACCATCTCTGCGTCGTTCCTGAAGATATTTGGGGCCACCCCCGGCATCGGCTACTTCGCGCAGAACCGCGCGTTCTCCGAGGCCCTCGCCGCCGGCGAGACGAGCTTCGGTACCGCACCGAGTGTTGAAGCCATGGAGGCCGTCGTGCGCAACACGATGGTGCAGGGCGTGCTGTCGATCATCTTCGTCGTACTCGCCATCATCGTGATCCTCACGGCCATCCAGGCCACCGTGCGCGCGTACCGCAACCATTCCAGCGCCACGAGCGAGGATGACGCCGTGCAGTCGCAGATCTACGCGCCGGCCGGTTTCATCATGACGGCGCCCGAAAAGGTGCTGCAGGCCGAGTGGGACGCCCTTCCCCTGCACAAGAAGATCAAAATCAAGGGCCACTGATGACCCTGCTGGCGGGCGTCCGCAAGGGCGCCCGCAGCGTGGCCTGGTATCTCAAAGGCGTTCTCGGTGAAGATGCCTACGCGAAGTATGTGGCGCACCACGCAGCCGCCTGCGGAACGGATGCTGCGGGCGTGGGCCGCGCGCCGCATCCGCTCATGACCGAGCGCGAATTCTGGCGGGACCAGACCGATCGCCAGGATAAGAATCCGCAGGGGCGCTGCTGTTAGCGGCGACGAGTCTGGATCGAAGACGAATCTGGTTCATCGGGGACCCCTAGCCTCAGACCCCGTAGATCAGGCCGCGCTGCTCCGCGTAGCGGGCGCGCACGTCGATGGCCCAGTCACGGTTGCCTGCGGGCTCGAGTTCGGTCGCGATCTCGAGCTTCCACGCGGGAAACTCGCCGTCGAGCGCCCAGGCAGCCTGCCGGGCCGCGCCGAGCGCCACGTATTCGCCGGGGGCGGGCAGTACGACCGGCACGCCGAAGACGTCGGCGGCGATCTTCTGCACGGCGGGCGACTGCGAGCCCCCACCGATCAGAATCACCTGGCGAACGGGCACCCCCTGGTGGCGCAGCGAGTCAAGTGCGTCGGCCAGGCTGCAGACCAGCCCCAAAACGGATGCCTGCGCCAGGTTCTCTGGGCGCATATTGGCCCGGCGCATGCCGGTGAGCGAACCGGTGGCTTCCGGCAGGTTCGGGGTGCGTTCGCCGTCGAGGTAGGGCAGCATGAGCAGCCCGTCCGCGTCGATCGGGGCGCTCAGGGCGAGGGCGCCGAAGCGTTCGATGTCGACGTCGAGCATGCGGGCCGTCGCCACGAGGGTGCGGGCGCCGTTGATGGTGGCGAGCAGGGGAAGCTGGCCGCCGGCGGCGTCGGCGAACCCCGCGACGGAGCCGGAGGCATCCGTTATGCGGGCGGCGGTGCTCGCGAAAACGGTGCCGCTCGTGCCGATCGAGACGACCACGTCGCCCTCCGCGGCACCGAGGCCGAGCGCGGCCGCGGCGTTGTCGCCGGCGCCGGCCGACACGATGACGCCGCCGCTGGTGACCCCGGCCCGCTCCGCCGGACCGAGCACGCGCGGCACCCGGGCAGAACGGCCGAGGGCTGCCTCGAGCAGATCGAGCCGGTACTCGTTGCTGTGCACCGAGAAATACCCGGTTCCCGAGGCATCACTGCGATCGGTCGTGGCCTCGGCTGGCCGCCCGAGGATGTTCCAGGTGAGCCAGTCGTGCGGCAGCAAAACCTGCTCGACGCGGGCGGCGAGCTCCGGGCGGTTCTGCTGCAGCCAGGCCAGCTTGGTGATGGTGAACGAGGCGACCGGCACGACGCCGACCTCGTCGGCCCACATCGAGGCGCCGTACTGCTCGGTGAGCGCTTTCGCCTGCGGGGCGCTGCGCACGTCGTTCCAGAGCAGGGCGTCGTGCACCGGCGTGCCGGCCGCGTCGAGGGCGACCATTCCGTGCTGCTGCGCGCTCACGCCGAGGGCGAGCACGTTGCCTTCGCCCCCAGCGGATGCGCCGCCGCCGGCCTGCTCGAAAGCCTCCCACCAGCGATCCGGGTTGATGCTCGTGCCGTCGGGGTGGGGGGCGCTCTGCAACTGCAACAGCTCACCGGTGTCGGCGTCGACACTCACGACCTTGCAACTCTGGGTCGAAGAATCGACTCCGACAACCACACGACGATTCAGTGCCAACGGCATCTCCTTTGAAACCTGGGTTTGTGACTCAAGCCTAATCGAGGGACTTCGTCAGCGCCTCGAGGGTGCCGCGGGCTCCGACAGTGTGCAGCAGGCCGAGCGCGTTATCGTACGCCGCCACGAAGGCGGCGTCGTCGATCAGGTCGCCGAACAGGTCACGGTCGCGCAGGAACGAGTGCGGGTCGCTCGCGTAGCCGGCGGCGTTCTGCATGACGGTGTCTTTGACGCGGTCGACGACGTCGATCGGTGCGCCCTGCTCATCGGTTCCCTCGGCATACCGGGCCCAGCTCGCCACGATCGCCGCCGAGAGGGCGAGCTCACCGCCGCGGGCGGACTGCTCGCGAATCACCGGCAGCAACCACTTGGGAATGCGGTCGCTCGACTCGGCCGCGAGGCGGGCCACGGTGTCGCGCACGCCCGGGTTGCTGAAGCGTTCGATGAGCTGCGTCTTGTAATCCTCGAGGTCGATTCCGGGCACCGGCTTGAGCGTCGGCGATCCCTCGCGGTCCATGTAGGCGCGCAGGAATCCGGCGATCAACGGGTCGGCCGCGGCATCGTGCACGAGGCGATAACCCATCAAATGCGCGAAGTAGGCGAGGCCCTGGTGGCTCGCGTTGAGCAGGCGCAGCTTCATGAGCTCGTAGGGTTCGACGTCGCTCACGAGCTGCGCCGCCGACTTCTCGTAGGGCGGGCGGCCATCGGTGAAGGAGTCTTCGAGCACCCACTGCAGGAACGGCTCGCAGACGACGGGCCAGCGGTCGGCGAGCCCGAAGGCCTTCGCGATCTGGGCGCGGTCGTCGTCGGTCGTGACCGGGGTGATGCGGTCGACCATGGAGTTCGGAAAACTCACCGCGGCGTCGATCCAGGCTCCAAGGCCTTCGTCCTTGGCGGTGGCGAAGGCCACGAAGGAGCGGCGGGCGACGCGACCGTTGTCCTGCAGGTTGTCGCAGGACATCACGGTGAACGGCACGATGGAGCGCTCGCGTCGGCGACGCAGGGCTTCGACGACGAGGCCGAAGACCGTCGCGGGGGCGGCATCCGCTTGCAGGTCGGCGGCGACCTGAGGGTTGCTGAGGTCGAAACGGCCGCTGACCGGGTGAATGTTGTAGCCGCCCTCTGTCACGGTAAGGGAGACGATTTTCACCTCGGGGCTCGCGAGGCGTTCTATCACGGCCTCCGCGTCGTCGGGAGCGAACAGGTAGTCGATGATCGACCCGATCACCCGGGCGTCGAGCGTGCCGTCCGGGTGCTTCACGACGAGCGTGTACAGGCTGTCCTGCTCGAGCAGGGCGTCGCGCATGCGGGCGTCGGAGGGCATCACGCCGACACCGCAGATGGCATAGTCGCGGGCGAGGCCCTGCTCGAGCAGGTCGTCGATCATCAGGGCCTGGTGCGCGCGGTGAAAACCGCCAACGCCGAAGTGCACGATGCCGGCCGTGAGACCGGTGCGGTCGTAGCTGGGAACCTGCACGGTCGAGGGCAGCGACGACAGCGTCGCGTTGCGCAGCGGGGCCAGGGCGGGAGTCGTGGTGTCGGTCATGCGTTCCTCATTCATTCGGTCTGCGATTGCGTCGGTGCAGCGTGGGCGGGGTCGGCGCGCAATTGCACCGCGCCCCCCAGATACAGCAGGGTGCCGTCAAAGCGGATGCCGCTCAGGTCGGCCAGAACGAGGGTCGCCCTGGTGTCGAGCCCGCGCGCGCCAATGCCGACGGTGAGCCCGATGTGGGCGGCCAGGGCCGACTCCACCCCGGCGTCGGCGTCTTCGAACACGACGGCGCGGCGCGGGTCGATGCCCAGCCGTTCGACGCCGAGGCGGTACGGGTCGGGGGCGGGTTTGCCGCGCGCCACGTCGTCGAAGGTGACGAGGCCGACCGGGCAGGGCAGCCCGGCAGCCTGCAGCCGGGCGCGGGCCACGACGGCCACAGCGCTCGTCACGATGGTGAAGCAACCGGTCGGCAGGGCCAGCAGCAGGTCGCGGGCACCAGGCAGGGCGCGTACGAGCGGGGCCGTCTCGACCTCTCTCAGCATGAGCGCGTGGTCGGCGCGGTGCACGTCGGCGGCCGGCACGAGTTCGGCGATCGTCTCCCGGGCCGGGCGGCCGTGAATGATGTCGCGATCGAAGTCGAAGCCGGGCGCGTACTCCACGGCCCACTCGTTCCAGGCCGCGGCCGCGGCTTCGTCGGAGTTGACGAGCACGCCGTCGCAGTCGAACAGCAGGCCGTCGATCGAATAGTTGCCGATCTCCGACGCCAGGCCGGCGATGCTCACAGTGTGATTTCCGTTTCGAGGGGCTCCGCGCGCAGCACGGGCACTCCGGCTTCGGTGGCCAGAGCGAGGACAGCGTCGCCCACTCCCCCGTCGACGACGAGGTGGTCGACCTCGTCGAGCTGGGCGAATTTCACCAGTCCGTGGGCCTCCAGCTGGTCGTGGTCGGCGATGAGCACGACGGTGGTGGCGGCATCCATTGCGGCGCGCTTGATGCGGGCGGCTTTCGGGCTCGCGGCCAGCAGCTGGCCGTCCTGGGTGAGCCCGCTGACGCTGATGAACGCGAGGTCGATGCGAATGTTTTCGAGCGATTCGCGCGTCCACTGCCCCGATTGCGAGTCGTCGACCGGGTCGACGGTGCCGCCGAGGTTGTACACCGAAAGCTCGGCGTTGCGGCTCGCCACCAGCGCGACCGGAATGGACGTCGTGACCACCTGCAGGGCAGCCGAGTTCGGCAGGCACACCGACAGCGCCTCGGCGATCGGCCCGGCATCGAGAAAGAGGATGCCGCGCTCCGGCAGCAGGGTCGCCGCCAGGGTCGCGACCGGGTGGGCGATCGGTTCGGGCACGGTCACCCGGTCGAGGTCGGCCACCGGGTCGGCGACGCTGATCGCCCCGCCGTGCGCCCGACGCAGCAGTCCGTCGTCTTCGAGGGTGCGCAGGTCGCGGCGGATCGTCTCCTCGGCGACGGCGAGCGACTCAGCGAGCTCGTTCACTTCGACCCGGCCGGCGCCGGCCAGCGCGATCAGAATGCTGGCGCGACGCTCGTCGGCACTGCGGCTCGATGGATCCGGTTTCATCTGGGCTACCTGTTCCTGATTACTTGATCGCGCCCATGGCGAGGCCGGTGACGAGGCGCTTCTGCGCCAGCCAGCCAGCGAGGACCACGGGGAGAACTGCGAGGGTCGATGCTGCCGAGAGTACCGCGAGAAACTGCCCGCGCCCGTCGACGAAGCTGCCGAGGAACGGCGGGGTGGTACGGGCCATGGTCGAGGTCAGCAGGCTGGCCAGGAAGTATTCGTTCCAGGCGAAGATAAAGCAGATCAGCGCGGCAGCGGCGATACCGGGCGCGACGATGGGCATGACCACGCGCACGAGCTCGGTGAAGAAGTTCGCACCGTCGATCTGGGCCGCTTCAACGATCTCGAGCGGCACCTCGCTGAAGAACGAGCGCATCATCCACACCGCGAGCGGCAGGTTCATGCCCACGTAGAGAACGCTCAGGGCCGTGATGTTGTCGAGCATTCCGAGGCCCTGCAGCAGCAGGTAGATCGGAATGATCGCGGCCGCGATCGGCATGAACCGGGTGGAGATGAAGAAAAACAGGGCGTCCGTCGACTTGATGATCGGGCGAATCGAGAGACCGTAGGCGGCCGGAATGGCCAGCAGCAGCACGATGACGGTACTCATAACGCTCGCGGTGAGCGAGTTGATCAGGTAGACACCGAACCCGCGGTCGAGCACTTCGACAAAGCGGTCGAGGGAGAGGGCCGTGAAGATGGTCGGGGTTCGGGTCGCCGCGGCGGCCTCGGTCTTGAAGGCCGTGAAGACCATCCAGGCCACCGGAAAGAAGAATCCGAGCGTGACGATCCACGTGAAAATGGTGAGGGCCGTGCTGGTGGCGCGGTGACGCATCCGCTTGGCACGGCGGCGCGGTGGTGCGGTGGTGCTCGCGCGGGCTGCGGTGCTGACCGGGGTGGCGGTGGCGGTACTCATGACTTGGCTCCTTCACTGGAGAAGATCTTGAAGAGCAGGCGAAGGGCGACGCTCGCCACGACAATGGTCAGCAGAACGGTGATCACGCCGTAGGCCGCCGCTTCGCCGATTTCGAGGCCCACGAAGGCGCGTTCGTAGAGCAGGTAGGAGAGGGTCTTGGTGCCGCCGGTGCCGCGGGTCATGATGGCGATCGGGTCGAAAACCTGCAGCAGCATGATGCCGCCGAGCAGCACGGCCAGCTCGATGTACTGGCGCAGGTGCGGTAGCGTCATGTGCAGAAAGCTGCGAATGGGGCCGGCTCCATCAACGGATGCCGCTTCCAGCGTCTCCTTGCTCTGGCTCTGCAGCCCGGCGAGCAGGATGAGCATCATGAACGGCGTGTACTGCCAGGTGAGCACCATAATCACGGTGAGGGCAGGAAAGTCGGTGTTCCACTGCACGGGGTCGACGCCGAGCACCGAGAGGCCCCAGTTGACCATGCCGACGTTGGCGTCGAGCATGGACCACTTGAAGATGAGGGCTGCGGCGGCGGGCATCATGAGGAACGGCGTGATGACGAGGGTGCGGGCGAGGCCCTGGCCGAAGAACTTGCGGTTGAGCAGCAGGGCGATTCCGAGGCCGATGAGAACGGAGAGCACGATCGACGAACCGGTAATGACCACGGTCGCCGACAGGGACTGCATGAACGCGCCGCCGGTGAAGACTGTCACGTAGTTGTCAAACCCGGCGAAGCCGCGCGAGCCGGGACGCATCAGGTTCCAGTTCTGGAACGAATAGTAGATGGTGACGAGGAAGGGAATCTGCGTCACCAGAATGGCGACGACGATGGCCGGCCAGACCAGGGTGCGGGCCAGGCGAAGGGCCTTCTTCTGGCCGGCGCTCAGCTCTGGCTTCGGGGGGCGGCGAAGCGTGCGTGACGCGGCGGGGGCCGGGTCGTGCGCGGGTTCAGCCACGATCAAATCTGGCGCGGTCATCTCTGACTTCCTTCTCGTTCTCGGCGTTGAACTGAGGTGGCGGGCGGCGTCTGGTCGACGCCGCCCGCGGGGGTGCTGCGTTACTTCTGGGCGTCTCCGGCTTGCTGGGCAAGCTCCTGGCCCTTGTTGAGAACGTTCTCAACGGTGTCGCGACCGGCGAAGACGTCGGCGATGTCCTGCGAGACCTGGTTACCGAGGTCCTGGAACTCCGGCACGGTGACGTACTGGATGCCGACCCACGGCTGCGGGTTCACACCGGGCTGCGTCGGGTTGACCCCGAGCATGATGTCCTTCGTGATCGGCGCGAAGGCTTCAGCGGCGGCAAGGTAGTCAGCGTTCTCGTAGGTCGAGGTGCGGGATCCCGGGGGAACGCGCTCCCAGCCGAGGGTGGTGCCGACGAGGTTGATGTACTCGGTGCTGGTGGCCCAGCTCACGAACTCCCACGCGGCGTCCTGCTGTGTGCTGGTCTTCGGAATGGCGAGGTTCCAGGCCCAGAGCCAGCCGGATTCCTCGGTCTCCTTGACCGGGGCGTGCACGTAGCCGATCTTGCCGGCGACGGCGGAACCGTCAGCCTCGATGGGGCCGGCAGCGCTCGTGGCGTCGTACCACATGGCCGCGTTGCCCTGCGAGAACAGGTTGAGGCACTCGGTGAAGCCGGTCGAAACGGGGTCGGCTTCGCCGGCATCCTTCACGAGGTCGGTGTAGAACTGCACGGCTTCGGTGAACTCCGGGGAGTTGACCTCGGCGTTCCAGTCCTCATCGAACCAGCTGCCGCCGAAGGTCTGCACGACGGTGGTCAGCGGGGCGAACAGCTCGCCCCAGCCGGGCTTGCCACGCAGGCAGATGCCGGCCACATCGTCGGTCTTAAGGGTACGGGCGAAACCGGCAACCTCGTCCCAGGTGGGGTTGGTCGGCATTTCGAGGCCGGCCGCGGCGAACATGTCCTTGTTGTACATCAGGAAGGACGACTCGCCGTAGAACGGAACGGCAAAGAGGCTGTCGTCGACGGTGAGGGCCTCGCGCACGGGCGGCAGCAGGTCGTCGACGTTGTAGGCGGTGTCGGCTTCGGCGAGCGGGCCGAGGTCGACGAGCCAGTCGTTCTGGCCCCAGATCGGTACTTCGTAGCTGCCGACGGTGACGATGTCGTACTGGCCGCCCTGGGTGGCGACGTCCTTGGTGACGGCGTCACGCAGGTCGTTTTCTTCCATCGCGACGAAGTTCACCGTGATGTCGGGGTGGGCATCTTCGAAGGCGCCCTTGAGCTCCTCCATGTCCTTCATCTGCGGGTTGTTCACCGTAGCCAGGGTCAGCGTCACCGGGCCGTCGGCCTGCTGTGCGCCGCCTCCGGCTCCGCTGCATCCGGCCAAAAGCACACCCACCGAAGAGAAGGCGATTGCGCTGAGGGCAAGCCTTTTCTTCATGGAATAAGACTTCGTCATCTCAAACCTCTTCATCGTCGACACGTCCTTGTGGACTGGTATATAGCCACTGTGAACCGATTGAGTGGAAAAAGCAACTCAAATTGTGGTTTTGTGATGCTTTAGTGACGAGAAATTGCCCGAGTGTGCATTATTTTCGCTGCGAAACCATAAAAACGGATGCCGCCGGCCGGTTCCCGCCCGCCGGATTGCTAGTCTGGGGCGACGGCCAGTGCCGTCGACTGCGAGGAGGCAGGCATGTACCCAGCGGAACGACAGGCCGCGATCATCGCGCTCGCGCAGGGCGGTACCGGCGAGATCTCCGTGGCCGCTGCGAGTGTTGCGCTCGAGGTCACCGCCGAGACCATTCGCCGCGACCTCGTGGTGCTCGAACGTCAGGGCGTCATCCGTCGCCAGCATGGCGGTGCCCGCCTGGTGCAGAGCACGCCGTTCGAGATCGCGATGGCCCAACGTCGGCTGGAGAACGCACCGCAGAAGCACCGCATCGCCCAGCGCGTGCTGCAGGAGTTGCCGGAGGATGGCGTAGTGCTGCTGGATTCCGGCGCGCTCACGCTGGTGATCGCATCCGTTTTCCCGGAGGACCGGCGACTGATCGTCGTGACCAACAACCTGCCCGCTGTGCGGCTGCTCTCGCGCAAGCCCCTGCTCACGGTGCTCGCGCTGCCCGGTCGGGTGCGCAGCGTGTCTCAGGGTGCGGTCGACGAGTGGACTCGGGCACGTATCAGCCAGCTCAACGTGGACGTCGCGTTCGTCGGCGGAAACGGCCTGACCGCCGAGGCCGGGCTCACCACGACAATTCCCGACGAGGCCGAGGTGAAGCGCGCCATGATGCTGTCGGGGCGGCGGCGCGTGCTCGCGCTGACCTCGAGCAAGATCGGGCAGAACTCGTTCTGCCACGTCGCCGCCGCCAACGAATTCGATCTCATCATCACCGACGACGGAATCGACCCGCGGCAGGCCCGCAAGCTGAGTGCCGCCGGGCCGGAGCTCGCGATCGTCTGAGTGCGTGGTTAGGGGCGGGCGGGCATCCGCTCGAGGAGTTGTGGCGTTCGGGCGGCTTGGCCCCGCCGAGCCGTGAGTTTCAGGCGCCGAGCTCCGGGTGAGGGCAATTCCGCGCCGCCACCCGCGAGGGTATCCCCGCGGCATGAGCGACGAGGCTGCCCGGTTCCCCCGGAGACACGCGCCGACTGGCGGGCGTGGCTCGCGCGCAATCACGCGAGCGAGGCATCCGTTTGGCTGGTGTCGTGAAGCTGAGCGTGCCCCCGGACCTGGCCAAGGCCTTTGATAAACAGGCCGGATCGCGGGCGCAGCGGGATGCTTTTCCTCGATCGGCGCGGCCGGCCATTCGCGAGTAGGTCATGCAGGCCAGGACTCCGCTGACGCGCCAGAAGCGCATTCTGGAGACCGCGACCCTGGCCGCCCGTCGAGCCGTGAGTCCAGCGCCCCGAGGTGTGAGTCCCAGCCCGTTGAAACGTGTGAATCGGGTCAGAACTCACACCTCGGCGATTGAAACTCAGGCCAGGGTGCCGTCGACCAGCTTCACGATCATGGAGCAGTCCTTGCCGCCCTGGCCCTGGTCGATCAGGCGCTGGAACAGCTGCTGCACGTGCGTGCCAATCTCCAGCGGCGTATCGGTCGCCGCCGCGGCCGCGACCGCAAGACCGATGTCCTTATTGGCGAGCTCGGCAGTGAAGGTCGGCGCGAAATCACGGTTCACGGCCGCCGACGGCACGACCCCCTCGACCGGATACCAGGTGCGCAGCGCCCAGCTGTCACCCGACGAGACGGATGCGATATTCCAGAACACCTGCGGGTCCAGTCCCAGCCGATCGGCCAAAACCGCCCCCTCGGAGGTTGCGGCGAGGTTGATGAACAACATTAGGTTGTTACAGATCTTCGCGGCCTGGCCGGTCGTCGCGCCGCCGGTCGGAATGATGTTTGCGGCCATCGGCTCGATGAACGCGGTTGCGTCGGTCACGGCATCCGCTTCGCCTCCGATCATGAAGGTGAGCGTGCCGGCTTCGGCGCCGGTGATTCCCCCCGAGACCGGAGCGTCGACGAAGCGAAAACCGGCTGCGGCGGCCGCATCGTGCAGCGCCTGGGCCGACTCGATGTCGATCGTCGAGGAGTCCACCAGCAGGGTCGTCGTGGCGGCATGAGCCAGCACGCCCTCGTCACCGAAGTACACCGCACGGGCGTGGTCGCCCTTAGGCAGCATGGTGAAGACCACGTCGGCACCTTCGACGGCGTCCCTGATGCTGGTCGCGCGGGCGACGCCGGCGGCCGCGGCCGCGTCGAGCGCCGGGGCGCTCAGGTCGAAACCGCGCACGCTGTGCCCGGCCTTCACCAGGTTCGCCGTCATGGGGCCGCCCATGTGGCCCAGCCCAATCCATCCGATGACCGCCATGGCATAGCTCCTTTGCGTTGGTTTCGGGCCGCTATGCCCGACAACCCCACGATGGCACAACTTGTCGGCCACTCGGGCACGACGTTCCGGGCCCATCCTGTGAACACGGGCCCAGTTTAGGCTGGGCCCGCGGACGGGGCCCGGGCTCCGTCCGCCTCAGTGCACGTACTCCAGCAGATCGGCCCCGACCGCGCGCATCCCGTCGAGCACGGCGAGCCGCGTCATCAGCTCGGCGTCGTCGAACAGCATCGACACCGCGTAGGTCGCGCCGGCGCGCGGACCGCGGAGGATTCCCACTTCGCTGCGCACTCCCGTGGTCGTTCCGGTCTTGTTGACCATGAGCAGGCCGTGATCGCTCTCCCGATGCGCGAGCGGATCGAGCCCGAAGGCACTTGCCACGAGCGACAGATCGGTGTTGAGCGACAGCCAGCCGATCACCCGCGCGCTCGTCTCGGCATCGACGATCTCGCCGCGAGCCAGTGCCGTGAACAGCCAGGTGAGTTCCTTCGCGCTGCCCACCGACAGTTGTGGTGCGTCATCCGGGCCGCGTTTGTCGCGCACGAGGTCGAGGAGCGCCGTGCGGCTGAGGCCGAGTTGCTCGGTTCGGGCGCGCACCGAGTGCAACCCGACGGCCCGAATGAGCACGTTGGTCGCGAGATTGTCGCTCGTCGCCCCGACCAGGGCTGCGAGGTCGGCGACGCCGAGCCGGGCCACCTGCAGGTGCTGCCAGACACCGGAATCGCTTACGGCATCACTCACTGAGCGCTCGAGCATGGTGGCCAGGCCGAACTCGGCATCCTTGAGCCGCGCCGCCACCTCGATCAAGAGCAGCACCTTGCCCACGCTCGCCGTCGGCATCGCCACGTGGTCGTCGACCGAGAATAGCACCCGTCCGGTGGAGAGGTCGGTTGCCCTCGCCGAGACCTGCACCCCGCCCAGGGCCAGCTCGCCGAGCGCCACAAAACCACGGGCAAAGTTTTCGGGAGCATCGGTCCCGCGATGCTTGCCAGCCCTGGCCGCGGCATGGCGGGAATGACCGGCATCCCCCGCGTTCAGGCTGGCGCGGCGGCCACCGGCATCCGCTGACGGGCCCACGTCGCCGCGAGTCGGAAAGTCCACTGTCGACCCCTTCCTTCCCGGCGCGACCACACCCGCCATCCCCTGCTCTTTCAAGCAATGCCCACACTAACCCAGGCGTGTTACCAGATGGTGACGCGCTTCTCGGGGGCGAGGTAGAGGGCATCCGCTTCGGTCACATCGAAGGCCTCGTAGAACGCCGGAATATTGCTGACGATCTGGTTGCAGCGAAACTCGTTCGGCGAGTGCGGATCGATAGCCAGCAAGCGGATGGCCTCAGCGTCGCGCAGCTTCATCTGCCAGGCCTGGGCCCAGGAGAGGAAGAAGCGCTCTGCACCGGTGAGTCCGTCGATGACCGGACTCTTTTGGCCGTCCAGCGAGAGCAGATAGGCCTTCCAGGCAATGGAGAGCCCGCCGAGGTCGCCGATGTTCTCGCCGATAGTGAGCGCACCGTTCACGGTGTTTCCCGGGATGGCTTTTGGTTCGAGGCCCTCGAACTGGGCGATCAGCGCGGTCGTGCGCAGCTCGAACGAGGCCTTGTCGTCGGCGGTCCACCAGTCGATGAGACGGCCGTCGCCGTCGTACTTGGAGCCCTGGTCGTCGAAGCCGTGGCCGATCTCGTGGCCGATGACCGCGCCGATCGCGCCGTAGTTGGCGGCCGGGTCGCGCTCGTCGTCGAAGAATGGAAACTGCAAAATAGCCGCCGGAAAGACGATCTCGTTGAACCCGGGGTTGTAGTAGGCGTTGATGGTCTGCGGGGTCATGAACCATTCGTCGCGGTCGAGCGGCTTGCCGATCTTGCCGAGCTCGCGCTGGAATTCGAACTCGCCAGCAGCCTTGACGTTGCTGATCAGGTCGTCGGCGGTGATCTGAAGGCTCGAATAGTCGCGCCACTTCACCGGGTAGCCGATCTTCGGCGTGAACTTGCGCAGCTTCTCGAGGGCTCTTGTACGAGTTTCCTCGGTCATCCAGTCGAGGGTGCTGATGCTGTTCTCGTAGGCCGCGACGAGGTTGGCCACGAGCACGTCCATGCTCTCTTTGGCGCTCGGCTTGAAGTGACGCTCCACGTAGATGCGACCGACGGCCTCGCCGAGGGCGCCCTCCACGAGCGAAACGCCGCGCTTCCAGCGGTCGCGCAGCTGCGGGGTTCCGCTCAGGGTGCGGCCGTAGAAGTCGAAGTTGGCCTCGACGAATTCGCCGGACAGGTACGCGGCACTCGAGCGGATGACCTGCCACCGCAGCCAGTCCTGCCACGATTCAAGGCGGTCATCGGTGAGGGTCGCCGCGAGGCCGGCGATGTAGCTGGGTTCGCGCACGACGACCTCTTCGAGGGCGCCGGCCGGGGCGTCGAGGCCGTCCAGCCACAGATCCACGTCGGCGCCGGCGGCGAGCGCGGAGACCTGGCCCCAGGTGCGCAGGTTGTAGGTCTTCTCGCTGTCGCGGGTGGCCACTTTGTCCCAGTGGTGGGAGGCGAGTTCGGTTTCGAGGTCGAACACCCGCCGGGCGCGGTCGGCCGCGTCTGCGAAACCGGCGAGGGTGAACATCCGCTCGAGGAATTCCTGGTACTTGGTGCGAATCTCGGCGAACTTTTCTTCGCGATAGTAGCTTTCGTCGGGCAGGCCGATGCCGCCCTGGGCGATGAAGACGAGGTAACGTTCGGGGTTGCCCGGGTCGTTGTCGACGTAGAGGTGAAAGGCGCCGGCGACGCCGCCGCGCTCGAGGCGGCCGAGGGTCGCGAGCAGCTCGGAGATGGAGGTGACCGCGTCGACCGCTTGCAGGTCTTTGTGCAGCGGGGTGGCGCCGAGCGCTTCGATGCGGTTTTCGTCGAGAAAGCTCGTGTAGAGGTCGCCGAACTTGCGCTCGAGGCTGCCGGCCGGGGCGGTCTGCGCTTCGACGATGATCTCCCGCACGGCCTTCTCGGCATCTTCGGCGAGCATCATGAACGAGCCCCAGCGGGCCTTGTCGGCGGGGATCTCGCTGCGGGCGATCCACTTGCCGTTCACGTGCCGAAAAAGGTCGTCTTGCGGGCGCACCTCCGGGTCGAGTTCGTTCTGGTTGATTCCGGATGCAGTCGCCAGCTCAGTCATGGCCCCAGCCTATCCGGGGCCGGTGACAGGTGGCCGTGTAGCGCGGCCTCGGTTGCGATTTGGCCTGACCGCGCCCCATATCGATAGCCGCTACGGTAACCCGGCGTAGCGCGCACCCATATCGGGCGCGGTCACGGGGCGGGCATCCGCTTCGCTAGGCGCGCCCAGCCAGCGCTTCGCGGGCGCGCGCCATCGAGGTACCGAGCCCCCACTCGGTGGCCAACAGATCGAGCGCGGCGATTTGATCGGGCGTGCTCGAGCGGATGCGCGCGTCGAACGCCGGCAAGGCGAGGTCGCGCACCACGTTCACCACGGTCGGGGCCACTTGGAGGTAGTCGGCGGCGGCGAGGATCTTGGCGCGAACGGATGCCGCCATCGCGCTGGAAGGGTCAGCCGCGGCCGCCACGATGCCGTCGAGGTCGCCCCAGGAGGCCAACAGCATCGCCGCGGTCTTCTCCCCCACCCCGGCGACACCGGGCAGCCCGTCGGAGGCGTCGCCGCGCAGCGCCGCGAAGTCGGCGTACTGCGCCGGGGTGACGCCGGTCTTGATGCTGAGGGAGGCATCCGTCAATATTTCGAGCCGGGACATGCCGCGGCCGGTGTAGATCACGCGCACGTGTCGGGAGTCGTCGACGAGCTGGAAGAGGTCGCGGTCGCCCGTGACGATGTCGACGGGGATCGACGCGTGCGAGGCCAGGGTGCCAATCACGTCGTCGGCCTCGTGCCGCGCGGCGCCGATGATGGGGATGCCGAGGGCGCCCAGCACCTCGCGGATGATCGGAACCTGGGGACTGAGCAGGTCGGGCACGACCTCGACGGAGGAATCGGCATCCGTTGCCGCGTCGGCGGCGACCCGGTGCGTCTTGTAGGTGGGGATGAGGTCGACCCGCCACTGCGGGCGCCAGTCGTCATCCCAGCAGGCCACGATCTCGGTCGGTTCGAACTCGGTGGCGAGCCGAGCGATCATGTCGAGCAGCCCGCGCACGGCATTCACCGGCTGGCCGTCCGGGCCGCGAACGGTATCGGGCACGCCGTAGAACGCACGAAAGTACAGGGCAGCGGTGTCGAGGAGCATGCGGCGCTCGGGGTGGGTGGTCACGGCGAGCAGTTTGCCACAGCCGAGCGGATGACCGCGCCCGCTCAGCGCGGTCACGAGCGGTGAGCGCGCTGGCCGGGCTGGGCGGCCGCGCCAGGTACGGGCGGCCGCGCCACCCACAGGTGGCGCGGCGACGACCTAGAGCGCTTTGAGTTCCTCGGTCACCTGCGCGACGGATTTCTTGGCGTCGCCGAAGAGCATGGTGGTGTTGGCGCCGAAGAACAGGGGGTTCTCGATGCCGGCGAAGCCCGAACTCATCGAGCGTTTGAGTACGATCACCGACCGGGACTCGGTGACGTTGAGCACGGGCATGCCGAAGATGGGCGAGTTGGGGTCGGTGCGTGCGGCGGGGTTGGTGACGTCGTTGGCGCCGATGACGATGGTGACGTCGGTGCGGGAGAACTCGCCGTTGATGTCGTCCATCTCTTTCATCGCGTCGTAGGAGACATCGGCCTCGGCCAGGAGCACGTTCATGTGCCCGGGCATGCGCCCGGCCACCGGGTGGATCGCGTACTTGACCTCGATGCCGCGCGCTTCGAGCACCTTGGCCATGTCCTTGACGGCGTGCTGGGCCTGGGCGACGGCGAGTCCGTAGCCGGGCACGACGATGACCTGGTTGGCGTAGGCGAGCTTGATGGCGGCATCCGCTGCGGACGTAGATTTGGCGATCTGGTCGCCGCTGCTCGCCGACGCAGCACCCTTGGTGCCGCCGCCGAATCCGCCGGCGACAATCGAGAGGATCGACCGGTTCATGGCCTTGGCCATCAGGTTGGTGAGGATGGTACCCGACGCCCCGACGATCATGCCGGCGACGATCATCGCAATGTTGTTCAGCGCGAGCCCGGCCGCCGCCGCGGACAGGCCGGTGAGCGCGTTGAGCAGGGAGATGACGACGGGCATGTCGGCGCCGCCGATCGGGAGCACGGTCGTGACCCCGAGGATGCCGGCCACAACGAGGATCGCGATGAACCAGACCGGGTCGGCGCCGGTGCTGACCGAGCCGAGGCCGACGATGACGGCCGCGACGACAGCTCCGAGGAACAGGATCGCGTTCAGCGGCTGCTGCAACCGGCCCACCGACAAAGGATGCCCGGGAAGAATCTGCTGCAGTTTCATGAACGCCACGATCGAGCCCCAGAACGACAACGAACCGATGATCGCCGCGAACAGCGACGCGATCACCAGCGGCAGCACCGGGCCGGAGGCGACGTGCAGGCCGGTGAAGCCGTCACTTTCAATGAATTCTCCCCAGGCAATGAGGGCGACGGTTCCGCCGCCGACGCCGTTGAACAGGGCGACGAGCTGCGGCACCGCCGTCATCTTCACCTTGCGGGCGGGCGGGATGCCGATGATCACGCCTACGACGAGGGCGATAATGATGATCAGCCAGCTGCTGGTCTCGCGGATGTGGATCAGGGTCGCCACGAACGCGACGGCCATGCCGGCCGCGGCGATCTTGTTGCCGCGCACGGCCGATCGAGGGGCGGTCAGCCCGGAGAGACCGAGGATGAACATCGCGAAGGCGACGATGTAGAGGGCGTAGACGAGGATGTCCATGTTCAGTTCTTCCCGTCGGTCATAGTCGTGCTGGTGGGGCGGGTCTTGAACATCGCGAGCATGCGGTCGGTCACGACGAACCCGCCGATGACGTTCACCGTTCCGAACACGATCGCCACGAACGAGATGATCTGCAGCGGAAGGCCCGGGTTCTCGGCCGTGCCGAGAACCACGAGGGCGCCGAGCACGACGATGCCGTGAATCGCGTTGGTGCCCGACATGAGCGGGGTGTGCAGGGTGTTGGGCACCTTGGAGATCACGGCGAAGCCGATGAAACCCGAAAGCACGAGGATGGCGATGTTCGCCAGAAAGCCGGTGTAGTCCATGGGTCAGATCCTGTTCGAGACAGAGTCGCGCGTGACACAAGAGAGCGCCACCACGTCGTCGGAATAGTCGGGGTCGAGTCGGCCGTCCCGCACGAGCAGCTCGAGCAGCGCGGTGAGGTTCTTCGAATAGAGCTCGCTCGCATGCTCGGGCATCGTCGAGGGCAGATTCAGCGGAGACGCAATCGTGACACCGTTGACGACCACGGTCTCGCCGGGCACGGTCAGCTCGCAGTTGCCGCCGGTCTCGCCCGCCATGTCGATGACGACACTGCCGGCCTTCATGCCGTATACGGCCGCAGCGGTCACCAGCCGCGGCGCCGGACGCCCCGGCACGAGAGCGGTCGTGATCACGACATCGAACGTGGAAATCGCCGTCTCGAGCGCGGCCTGCTGCTCGGCACGTTCCTCGTCGGTGAGTTCGCGGGCATACCCGCCCGTACCGGCGGCATCGATGCCCACCTCGAGCCACTGGGCTCCCACCGATCGCACCTGATCGGCGACCTCCGGACGCACGTCATAGCCGGTTGCACGACCGCCGAGTCGCTTCGCGGTCGCGAGCGCCTGCAACCCGGCAACACCAACGCCGAGCACGAGCACACTGGCCGGCTTGACGGTGCCCGCCGCCGTGGTGAGCATCGGGAAGAACCGGGTCGACAACGACGCAGCGAGAATGACCGACTTATAGCCGGCCACGTTCGCCTGCGACGAGAGTGCGTCCATCACCTGGGCCCGGGAGATGCGCGGGATCGCCTCGACCGCATAGCCGATGATGCCGGCATTCTGCAGGGCGCCGATCTTGTTATCCGCGTTGCGCGGCGCGAGGAACCCGATCAGGGTCGTGCCCGCCGCCAGACGAGCGATCTCGGCGTCGGTGGGCGGGGCGACCTTGAGCACGATGTCAGCACTCCACGCGTCGCCGATGGTGGCGCCGGCGGCGAGATAGAGATCATCACCCATGAGGGCCTCCGCTCCCGCACCGGCCTCGACAACAACGTTGAGGCCCTTCGCGACGAGGGACGCGACGGCGCGGGGCACGAGGGCAACACGCCGCTCATCCGCCCCGCTCTCACGCACGACGCCGATACGGGGCGCCTCGGGGGGTAGCTGGGGGTCAGGCATGGTGGAGCCTTTCGAAGCGGATGTCCGCACGCTCGTCGGTGAGGCGGCAAACACCCTTGCGGGATGGAAAGGGGGCACCCAGGGCCGGAAATGATGTCCCCGGCGCGGCAGAGTGTGCCCGGAGCATCCACGGTCGGCAGCAGCTCCTTGGTCGAACATAGCTGGATGGAGCGTGGCACAGGCCCATTTCGGGCCCGCGTTTGATGAAAGATTCGGCATTCTTAACAATTCCGCCGGTTGTCGGGGCTGACCTGAGCCGCTTTCGTCAGTTGAGCGTCCAGCATCCGCTTGCATTCACCGAATGCGGATGAGCGGAGTGCGGCGCGTGGGCGCGCCCACTACGGGTGAGCGCGCCCACTGTAGGTGGCGCGGTGGCCCGCGGCGGGCGCAGTGATCGACAGCGCGGCCGCCGTAGAGTCGAAGCATCAACATTGTGCGGGCACAGCCCATCGACCGAGACATTCTGCGGCTCGCCGTGCCCGCTCTCGGTGCGCTCGTGGCCGAGCCGCTGTTTCTGCTGGCCGATTCGGCGATGGTCGGCCACCTCGGCACCACCCCGCTGGCCGGCCTCGGTCTGGCGAGCGCGGTGCTGCAGACCATCATCGGTCTCATGGTCTTCCTCGCCTACAGCACCACCCCGGCTGTGGCCCGCTGGCTCGGCGCCGGCGACACGACAAGGGCGGTGTCGGTCGGTATTGACGGGCTCTGGCTCGCCCTCGGCCTCGGCGTCGTGCTCGCCGCCGGCGGCCTGCTCGCCACCCCGGCGCTCGTCGGCGCGTTCGGCGCCGAAACGGCCGTGACAGCGGATGCCGCCAGCTACCTCGGCATCTCCATGTTCGGCCTGCCCGCCATGCTGCTGGTGTTCGCTTCCACCGGACTGCTGCGCGGCCTGCAGGACACCCGCACCCCGCTGTATGTGGCCGGGATCGGTTTTGGCGCGAACATCGCACTGAACTACGTGTTCATCTACCTGCTCGGCTGGGGTATCGCCGGGTCGGCCGTCGGCACCGTCGTGGCCCAGTGGGGCATGGTCGCCGTCTACCTCGTCGTGGTCGTCAGGCACGCCCGCCGCCACCGCGCCCCGTTGCGCCCGCACCGGGCCGGGCTGCTGCTCGGTGCCCGCAGCGGCGGCTGGCTGTTCGTGCGCACGCTCAGCCTGCGCGCCGCCATGCTGCTCGCCGTGTTCGTCGCCGCCCAGCTCGGCTCACCCGAACTCGCCGCGTTCCAGATCGCGATGACCCTGTTCGCGACGCTCGCCTTTGCCCTCGACGCCCTCGCGATCGCCGCCCAGGCCCTCGTCGGCCGCGGCCTCGGCGCCGGGGATGTGCCGCAGGTGCGCGCGGTGCTCCGCCGCTGCCTGGAGTGGGGCGTGCTGGCCGGACTCGTGCTCGCCGTCGTCGTGATCGGCACGAGTGGGGTGCTCGGGCATGCGTTCACCAACGCGTCAGCCGTGACCTCCCTGCTGCCGCCGACCCTGATCGTGCTGGGGGCATCCGTTCCCCTCGGCGCGGTGGTGTTCGTGCTCGACGGGGTGCTGATCGGAGCCGGCGACGCCCGCTACCTGGCCCTGACCGGGCTGGTCAACCTCGCCGTGTTCGTGCCGCTCGCCGTCGCCGTTCTGGTGTGGGCACCGGCGGGCGCAGCCGGGCTCGCGCTGCTCATGGCCGCGTTCGCCCTCGGCTACCTCGGAGCCCGGGCCGTGACGCTGAGCCTGCGCGCCCGCAGCCTGGCCTGGATGGTCGTCGGCGCGCGCTGACTGCGTCTGGAGCGCCCGCACGCTGCTCGCGCGCCCGAAAGATGCTCGCGCGCGCGGCATGCCCGCAGCGCGAGCAAGGAAAGCCAGCGCGTGAAGCAAACGCCAGCGGCAGACCAGCCCGCTAGGAGCCGAGATAGACGTTGACGCTGTCGGTCGAGTCGGCCGCTGTCAGTGATTTCGTGGCGTTGCCGACCGCGAAGGCTGCCGCCGCCGGCACCGCCGCGAGCAGAAACGCGACCAGCGGGAGCACGCCGAAACGTGACCGCGACGCGCGCTGAAACTGTGGTGACCTGACCATGCCCCCAGGGTGCGGTCACAGGCTAGCGGATGCGGCGGTGCACCGATTGCGGTGACAGGTAGGCCTTCAGACCCTCCGGTCCGAACTCGGCGCCGAGCCCCGAATCGTGCCGACCGGCGAACGGCGCAGCGTGGTTGGAAGCGAAGAAGCCGAGGCCGACCGAACCGGTGTCGAGGCGCCCGGCGAGCGCGAACGCCCGGTCGGGATCCCCGGAGAAGATCGTGCCGCCGAGCCCGAACGACGTGTTGTTGGCGAGGTCCACACCCTCGTCGAGCGAGGAGTAGCGCAAAATTGACAGCACCGGGCCGAAGATCTCTTCCCTGGCGATGCGCATGCCAGGTGTCACGTCGGCGAAAACCGTGGGCTTCACGAAGAATCCCTGATCAAAGCCGGATGCCACGTCGCCGCCGGTGGTGGCGCAGGCGCCCTCGGCCAGGCCGCTGCGAATGTACTCCCGTACGGTCTGCTCCTGTACGCGCGTGGCTGACGGCCCGAACACGGTGTCCGGCTGCATCGGATCGCCCTGTTTGGCGGCCGCGATGGTGGCGGTGACCATGTCGACGAGCTCGTCGTAGCGCTCGGCCGGGGCGAGAATGCGGGTCGAAATATAACAGGTCTGCCCGGTGTTGCGCATGCAGGTACGGATCAACACCTGCGCCAGAGCGTCGAGGTCGACGTCGGGCAGCACGAGCGCCGACGACTTTCCCCCCAGTTCGAGCGTGACCGGCCGCAGCAGCTGTCCACAGGCCCCGGCGATCGTTCGGCCGACCGGCGTCGAGCCGGTGAAGGCCACCTTGTCGATGCCGGGATGCCTGACCAGCGCGTCGCCGAACGAGCCGGGCCCGGTGACCAGGTTCACGACGCCGGCCGGAATGCCAGCAGCCTGGACGGCGTCGATGATGAGCCGCACCGAGAGCGGCGTCGGCGAGGCCGGCTTGATCACGACGGTGCAGCCGGCCATCAGTGCCGGTGCGAGCTTGGCGACGACGAGGTTGATCGGAAAGTTCCACGGCGCGATCAGCGCGCAGACCCCGATCGGGTCCTGCCGCACCACCGTCTCGCCAGACCCGTCGGGAAAGGGCCGGATGTCGGCCGTCTCGAGCAGGCCGGCGAGCGCGGCGAAGTAGCGAAAGATTGAGGCGGCATTGCTGGCAGCTCGTGATGATTCCGCCACCGGCGAGCCGTTCTCCCAGGTGTTGGTGTGCGAGATGGCCTCCGCGCGCTTCTCGACCTCGTCGGCGAGCCGCAGCAGAAAGCCGGCCCGCACCGTGGGAGCGAGGTCGCGCCATCCGTTTGACGAGCCCGCGCCGACGAAGGCGCGGCGGGCGGCCGCAACCGCCTGGTCCAGATCGGCAATGGATGCCTGCGGCACCGACCCCCAGACCTCCTCCGTCGCCGGGTTGGTCACCAGGGTGCGGCCGGTGCCGGTAGCGTCCTGCCACTGGCCGTCGATGAAGACGTCGTCGGTGTGCCGGTAGGGCAGATTGGCGATCACGGGGTCCGCGACCAGGCTGGTCATGCGCCGCTCCCGTCCAACGCGGGGGCGTCGAGGCCGGTGGCCAGCACGTCTGTCTGTAGCAGCGCTTCGGCACGTTCAAGCTCGGCGAGGGCCATCTCGTGGGCGGCCGCGGTGATGAGCTCGGGGATGATGTCGGTGCGCAGGCGGCGGCAGTAGGCCGAGGGTTCCTGGCCGAACCAGCCGGAGGCGAGTGCGATGCCGGTGGTGGTGAAGCGCCAGAGCCGATCGGCGTCCCGCACGAGGGAATCCTCGATCGAGTAGCTCTCCGCCCGGGTGTCGTGCCCGTCGATGATGTCGGTGACCCGCGTGACGAACTCCGGCTCGTAACCCAGGGCCGGAAGCACCTCGCGGGCAATCTCGCAGCCCTTGATCTCGTGCTCGTAACGGATGTCGGCCTTTCGCCAGTTGGCACCGAAACCCTCCGAGATGATCTTGGTCTCGTCGACCCGGGCCCAGCCGGTGTCGTGCAGCAGAATGGACACGCGCACCACGAGGGCATCGGCCTCTGGATAGGCCTGGCAGAGCCGCTCGGCGAACGCGAAGGAGATCGGGATGTGAATGTCGTTGGAGCGCGAGCGCATCTCCGGGCGCACGGCCCGCCAGAGGGCGTTGAGGTCGATCGAGACGACGCCCGCCGCGATCGGAGAGGTGTCGACGTGTTCTTCGGTCTGCAGTGTCATGGGGTTACTTTCCTAGGAGGACGGGCACGGCAGGGGCGGTTTCCAGAGCGGATGCGACGAGTTTCTTCAGCGGCAGCGACAGGTCGCCCGCTTGCGCAGCGGGCAGGTGCTGCCCGGAGTGCAGCAGGGCGCGCACTGCGATGAAGTCGAGCGGGCGGTTCACGCAGTCGGCGGCGATGAGCCACCCGGCGCGGTAGTAGAGCACCGAGAATTTCTCGGACTCGGGGTCGCCGCGCAGCACGACTTGGTCGTGGCCGCCGCTGAGGCCGGCGATCTGCAATTTAAGGTCGGCCTGGTCGCTCCAGAACCACGGCACAGTGGAGTATTCGGCGGGCAGGCCGAGCAGCGTCGCGGCGGCGACCTTGGCCTGTTCGATCGCGTTCTGCACGCTTTCCAGGCGCAGCCGTTCGATGCCTCCGGGGGTGAGCGAGGGGTTGGGCAAGTTGGCGCAGTCCCCCGCGGCGACGGTGAGCCCGTCGGAGCAGCGGGCGCTCGCGTCGACGACGATACCGTTGTCGACGGCAAGGCCGAGTTGCTCGGCCAGTTCGGTGCGGGCGATCACGCCGACGCCGATCAGAACGACGTCGGCTTCGATCACATCGCCGCTGGCAAGTTCGACCCCCGTGACCCGGTCGTGCTGACCGAGAAAACGGGTGACCTGGGCGTTCAAGACCACCCGGGTGCCGCGGCGGCGGTGCGCGGCCAGGTAGAACGCGCTCGTGGCTTCGGAGACGGCTCGCCCGACCAGGCGGGGCGCTGCTTCGAGCACGGTAACGGTCTTGCCGGCAGCGCGGGCTCCGGCTGCCACTTCGAGGCCGATGAAACCGCCGCCGACGACGACCACGTTCTGGGCCGTCTGCAGTCTCTGTTCGAGGAGGGCGGCATCCGTTGCGGTGCGCAGGTAGCTGACCCCCTCCAGTTCGCTGCCGTCGAACGGAATCTGGCGCGGAACGGCGCCCGTGGTGAGGGCGAGCCGGGCGAATTCAAAGCGACGGCCGGATTCGGCGGTCGCCACCCCGCCAGTCGAGTCGCGCTTGATCGAGACGATGCGCTCCCGGGTGACGAGCTCGATTCTGTGTTCGGCGTAGAACTCGTGGGTGCGAAAGGTCAGCGAATCGGCCGTGGCCTGCCCCTTGAGGAAGGCCTTCGACAGCGGCGGCCGCTGGTAGGGCGCGTGCGGCTCTTCGCCCACGAGCACGATCGGCTCGGTATCGCCGAGTTCGCGCAGGCTGCAGGCGAGCTGCACGCCGGCCTGGCAGGCGCCGATGATAAGGGTTCCGATTCGCATGGCTCAGACCTGCGTTTCGGGGGTGGTCACGCGGATGTCGGCGTCGCGCAGGGTGAGCTGGCAGGAGAGCCGGGAGTTGGGCTCGCGGTCGATGGCGGTGCCGTCGAGCATGTCGTCCTCGAGCTCTTGCATGGGGTCGAAGACGCTGTCGGCGCAGACGAAGACGTGGCAGGTGGCGCAGGAGAGGCTGCCGCCGCACTCCGCGACGATGCCGGGAACGCCGTTGCGCACGGCGGTCTCCATGACGGAGTCGCCGGCGAATCCCGCGACGGCCGTTTCACTGCCGGTGGCGGATATGTAGGTTACGGATGGCATGTGAGTATCTCCTTACAGAAACTGTCGGCCACCGTCGACCACGAGGGTCTGGCCGGTGATGTAGCGGGAGCCGGGGCCGGCCAGAAACAGGGCAGCCCCGACGATGTCGTCGGGCTCGCTGGCGCGTTTGATCGAGCCGCGGTCCACGCCGTATTTGGCGGCGCTCTCGATGAGGCCGTAGCTGGCCTCGGTGAGGGTGAAGCCGGGGGCGATGGCGTTCACGGTGATATTGCGGTCGCCGAGTTCCTTCGCGAGCACCCGGGTGAGGGCGATCACGCCGCCCTTCGAGGCCACGTAGTGTGCCCACTGGGCTGAGCCGCTGAGCACCGTCGCGCTCGACAGGTTGATCACCGCGGCGTTGTTCGCGAGAAAGGGCGAGCAGGCGCGGGTGACCAGCCAGGGTCCCTTGAGGTTGACGGCCATCACGCGGTCCCACTCGTCCACATCGATCTCCTCGAACGGCGACCGGGTGATGGTGGCGTAGATCGCCGCGTTGTTGATGATGACGTCGATCTTGCCGTCGTTAGCGAAGGCCGCGGCATCCGCTGCCAGCTGGGTGACGGAGTCGAGCTGGGTCACGTTGGCCGCGAGGGCGAGGGCGCTGCCGCCGGCCTCCTCGACGAGCGCCACGGTCTGCTGCGCGCCCTCGAGGTTGGTGTCGGCGACGACCACCCGGTCGCCCTGGGCCGCGAAGCCCAGGGCGAAGGCACGGCCCAGCCCGCCGGCGGCGCCGGTGATCAGCACCGTCCTGGTTTGGCTGACGGGCTGGTCCGTGCGCTGATCAGGCATGGCTGCCTTCGAGAACGGTGCCATCAAGAACGGTGCCGTCGAGTGCCTGCTCCAGCTGACTTGCCGCGTCGCCGGCCAGGGTGAGGTCGTGACTGTGCCCCTCAACGGCGTGGTCCTCGTCAGCATGATCAGGCACGATGGTGACGGTGCCGTTGTTTCCGTCGACGCGCAGCCACTGGCCGGTCACGATCTGCGACGAGGCAGTGCCGGTTCCGGTGACGGCCGGCATGCCGTACTCCCGGCAGACGATGGCCGCGTGGCTCATCATGCCGCCGATATCGGTGACCGTGGCGCGAATCTTGCCGAAAATCGGTCCCCACGACGGTGCCGTCACGGGGGCGACCAGGATGTCGCCCTCCTGCACCTCGGAAAGCTGGTCCGAGCTGCTGATGACGCGGGCTGGACCTTCGGCCACGCCGCTCGAGGCCGCCATGCCGCGGAATTCTCCCTCGGGCGCATCGGAGTCGCCGAGCCAGTTCTTGATCTGGTCGCTCGTGATGCCCCAGAGCATGAGGGTGAACGGTTCGGTGATGACGGCCGGCGGGGTGTTGAGCGCCGGCTGCGGGCGCTGCTGCTGCAGGGCATCCACTATGACGCGGCGACGCTCGACCTCCTCGGGCCAGTAGGACGGGCCGATGGCCGGAGCGCCGACCGCCCAGCCGGTGACGTAGTCGAACAGGGCCTCGCGCACCTCGTCGCGGCGCAGAAAGAACATGCCGTCGGCATCCGGCCAGAAGCCCTGTTCCTGCAGCATCGCCGAGAGCTGGCGGGCCTTGCGCCAGAAGACGCCCATGGTCCAGTGTTCGATGTAGAAGTTGTGGTTCTCGACGTAGGGGTAGACCTGGCGGGCCAGGCCGAGCTTGCCCTCGAAGGCGGCGAGCTGCTCGGGGCTGAGCAGTTCCGAGTACTCCTCGGTGATGCGTTCGCGTTCGGCGACGAGTTCGGCGACCGGGCGGTCGATGGTCTGGCCGGCCTGCAGACGCCCGATGTAGTCGCTGATGTAGCCGAGCGGCAGTTCGAGGTGGTCGATCCAGTACTTGTCGTGGGCGTAGAAGCCGTTGCCGACGGTGAAGTTGAACCACGGGTCCTTCGCCTCGTTGAAGGCGGCGATCCACTCGGCGCCGTGGGTGGCGGCCTCGATGCCGGCGAGGGTCTGCTCCGGGTTCGCGGTATTGCCGAACAGACCGGTCAGGCCCAGTTCGATGGCGAGCTTGGCGAGCTTCTTGAGCTCGTCATCGGGTCGGAACAGGTCCATGTCGACGCCCTGCACCATCTTCGCGACGGCCTGGTCGGGAATTCCCGGAAAGACCTCCTTGCAGAAGCTGAAGAAGTCGAGGTAGGCCACGTAACCGAGGTTGAGAAACTCGAAGTGGTACTGCCAGGCGCGATAGGTGAGCGCGATCAACTCGTCGTACTGGGCGAGCAGGTCGTTGTTCGGGCCGGTGCCCTTGCCGCTCGTGACGTCGCCCATGTCGACCTTGTCGGGCAGCGCGTCGAAATTCAGTGCGCCCAGTTCGTCGATCGTGCCGCGAATCTTGCCCTGCCACTGCTCGAGCAAGCCGTCCCAGTTCTGAAAGTAGTGGCCGGCGCGCGCCATGAACTCGGGCACACGGGCGGCGATCTCCGACTCGGGAACGCCCACCGGCGACATGAAGACGTAGCCGTTGTGAATGCGAAACTCGATGCCGTTGGCCGGCGGAATCAGCAGGTGCCGGGTGTTGTACTGGCCGAGGCAGGACACGGCGAACTCGAAACCGATCGTCTCGAACGGCTTGGTCACGGTGGGCCAGTGCTGGCTGTCGCAGAACCAGAACTTGGCCTCTTCGACCTCACGGCGGTTCTGTTGAAAGACGAGGTTGTAGGCGTACAGGTCTTTCCAGCCCTCGGCTCCCGCGGCGGGAGCCTGGTCATAGGGGCTGGGGAATGACTTCTCTGTCATAAGAAAACCGTTCTCGAAGGTGGTGCGCGGGTGGGTATTCTGCACGTGCGATACTGCGCGAGCGGATGCTGCGGGTCGGGTTAGTCCGTTGCCTTACCGGCCTGCACCAGGAGTGATCGGGTGATGCTCTCGATGCCGAAGCCAGTGCTCGAGTCCGCGGGGCCGGCGGCATCCGCTTTCGTGCCGGAGGAGTGCACGGTCTCGGGTCGGGACTGCAGCAGCAACAGGTTCTGGCCGTCCGGCAGGTCACGGTCGAGGGCCCACTCGATGTCCTGCGGGCATTTGAAGTGTTTTTCGGCCTTCTTGGCGATCGTCGCGATGGCGGTGATCTCGGTCTCGCTGATCGAGAGCACGGCGCGGCGCGCGACCGAGACCTCGAGTTCGACCAGGCCCGTGTTGGCCGGGTCGGGTACGAGTTCGGCGTGCTTGTCGCCGATCACCCGCTTGACCACCATGAGCATGATCTTGTCGACGGTGACATTGTCGGGGGTGACGAGGCCGGAGACGACGAGTTCGCCGAGGCCATAGGAGGCCTCCACGACGATTTTGGAGCGGTCGCCGGTGGTGGGATCCATCGTGATGGCGACGCCGGCGGCGCGGGCGTTGACCATCTTCTGCACGGCGACGGCCATGGAGAGGCCCTCGTTGGGGATGTTGTTCTTGAGCCGGTAGGTGATGGCGCGGGAGGTGAACAGCGAGGCCCAGCAGCGGCGGATGTGCTCGGTGACGTCGTCGACGCCGTTGAGCCAGAGGTAGGTGTCCTGCTGACCGGCGAAGCTCGCGTCTGGCAGGTCTTCGGCGGTCGCGGAGGACCGCACGGCCACCGGGACCGGCTCGCTGAACCGCGCTTGGAGCGAGTGGTACGCGGCCACGAAGTCGGCGCGCACGTCGGCGGGCACCGGGCGGCTCTCGATCTCGAAGCGCAACTGCGCCGAGACCCGGTCGACCTCGGCCACGTCGTCGGCGTCGAGGTTGGCCAGCAGGGCGTGGATGTCCTGCTCAATACCGGCGGCCGCGATGAAAGCATCGTAGGAGGCGGTGGTGATGGCGAATCCGGGCGGCACCGGCATGCCGGCCTGGGTGAGAGCGACGAGCGAGGCGCACTTGCCGCCGAGTAGGTCGTGGCGGGGCTGGTCGGCGCCATCGAAGAACTGAATGTACGGTGCGATGTTCACTTCGTTTCTCCCCAGGTGACGGGCACCGCGGTGGGCGCCCTGAACGACAGGTTGTCTCCGAACACGATCTTCTCGGCGTCGACCAGACGCAGGTCGGGGGCCGCCTTCAGGGTCTCTTCAACGACGATTTTGTCCTGCATCTTGGCGAGCATGTTGCCGAGGCAGTAGTGGATGCCGAAGCCGAATGACAGGTGGTTGCGGGCGTTGACGCGGTTGATGTCGAAGGTTTCGGGTTGCTCGAAGGTGTCGCCGTCACGGTTGGCCGACCCCATGAGCAAGAGGATGTTCGACCCGGCCGGAATCTGCACTCCGCCGATCTCGGTGTCGACGAGCGCCTTGCGCCGCCAACCGACGATGCTCGGGGAGAAACGCAGGGTCTCGTCGATCGCGGCCGGGATGCGGCTCGGATCCTCGAGCAGTTTCTGCCACTCGGCGGGATGGGCGAGCAACTCGCGAATGGTGTTGGAAATGAGCGTCGTGGTGGTTTCGTGTCCGGCGAAGAGCAGGCTGTAACAGACCGAGGCGATCTCGTGGTCGGAGATCTCGGAGCCGGTCGACTGTGCCTGCACGAGGTCGAAGACCAGGTTGTCGCCGTTCTCGCCGTTGGCGAGTTGCTCGTGCGCGTTGGCGACCAGGCGCAGGCACTCGGTCCAGTAGTCGACGAGGTTGCGTGCGTGCGGAATCTGCTCGTCGTCGCTCAGATCGCCCCAGGTCATCGCGGCGCGGGAGTCCGACCATTTCTTGTAGGTCGAGACCATTTCCGGACCCACACCGAGCAGCCCGAGGATGGTGATCGTGGGGATGTCCACCGCGACGTCTTTCAGAAAGTCGCCGCGTCCAGTGGGATGGGCCAGCATCTGCTGCAGTAGACGCGCGGTGTTCTCGCGAATGGTGGGTTCGAGCTTCTTGTAGCGGCGAGGCGTGAACTCCTTCTGCACGATGGCGCGCATGCGGGTGTGTTCAGGGGGAATGCGGGCGCTGAGGCCGGAGTAGGCGGTGAAGCCGCCGTCGTTCATGATTTTCGCGGCAGCGGCACCGCGGGCTCGCACCGGGGCCTGGGCGTTCTCGCTGCTGAAGACCTGCCAGTTGTCGAAGGCGGCCTTGACGTCGACGTAGCGGGAGACGACGAAGTAGCCGATCTCCTCATCGAACATGACCGGTTCGTTCTCGCGCAGGGCGGCATAGGACGGGAACGGGTCGGTCATCGCGAAGGGGGCGTAGCCGTGGTGTGCGGTGTGCGCGCTTTCGGCACGGTCTTTGACGGGGGCGCCGTGGGCGACCGGGCATTGGCCGGTGGCGGCGGCCGGGTGGGCGAGTGCGGGTTGAGCGGTCACGAGTGCTCCTTGGTCTGCAGTTCTCAACGTTGAGGTCGACGAGGTCTATCTAAGACGCGTTGATGGCCGCAATTGCCGCGCTGTCCCACTGGATGGAAGTGGCTTCACGGCAGGGCAGGTTTTGGCACGCTGGCCGGCAGCCGCAGGGTGGCAGGCGGCAGGTGCGCGATTCCGGCCTGGATGCGCTGCGCCGTGCCCTGCAACACGGGCAGGTAGCGCTCGAGCTGGTGCGCGCGCGAGGTCGGCAGAACGATGCCGAGCGCGCCGAAAATCTGCCCCGACGCCTGGAACACGGGCACCGCGAGCGAGCACGAGCCCTGCCGCACCTCTTCGGAGGCGAGGGCGAACCCTTGTTCCCTGATCTTGCCGAGCTCGCGGCGCAGCTCGGCCGGGTCGGTTTTGGTGAGCGGAGTGCGGCGCACGAGTTCGCCGTCGAGAACGGCGTTCTGCACCCACTCCTCTTCGAAGGCGAGAATGGCGCGTCCCACGGCGGTGGCGTGCAGCGGCAGGCGACCGCCCACCCGGCTGGCCTGCGGCACGCGCCGGCTGCCGTAGACCCGGTCGATGTAGAGCACCTCGGCACCGTCACGAATGGCGAGATGCACGGTCTCCTGGGTGAGCCCGAACAGGTCCTGCAGGTAGGGGCGGGCCACGTCGCGCAGCTTACGGCCGGCGTGCTGGCCGAGTTCCCAGAGGCGCAGGCCGATTTGGTAGCGACCCTGGGCGTCGCGCTGAACGGCGCCCCAGGCCTCGAGTTCGCCGAGCAGGCGGTGAGCGGTGCTCTGCGGCAGCCCGCTCTCCTGGCTGATCTCCGACAGCGACCGAGCGGATGCGCTGTGCTCGAATGCCGCCAGAATGCTCAGCACGCGGCTGGTCACCGACTGCCCGGGGGCGTTCGTGTGGCCGGCCATGGTGCCTCGTTTCGAGTTTTCGCTCCCCCTCATCGGCGGGCAGGCTCACTCTAACCAGCGGCGGCCAAGCCGCGCGAGGGCCGAAGGTCCCCCGTTCGGGGCGCTGGCTCGGTCACCGGGTCGGCGCCGCCGGTTGCTGCGCGCGCGCCCGATACCTGCG
This sequence comes from Cryobacterium glaciale, assembly GCF_004402535.1. Lineage (GTDB taxonomy): Bacteria > Actinomycetota > Actinomycetes > Actinomycetales > Microbacteriaceae > Cryobacterium > Cryobacterium glaciale. The sequence continues at coordinate 51,442 of NZ_SOEY01000008.1, forward strand.
TGCGCCCCTCTCCCCGGCGCTGCGGGCTGCTGCTCGCGCGCCCGATACCTGCGTGCGCTAGTGGCGTGCCGGGGGCGCGTGCAGCAATCGCCAGCGCGTGCGCCATAAGGCCGCGCCCCCGGCGTTAGCCGAGCGGGTAGGCGAGCGGGTAGGCGAGGGCGTTCTGGCGCACTCCGAGGGTCAGCCGCTCGCCGACGCGCGGCAGGTCGGGGGCTGCGACGCGGGCACGAACGACGAGGCCGCCGGCGAGGGTGAAGCTCACCAGGGCGTCGTGGCCGGCGTACGCGATGGCGGTGGTGACGGCATCCGTTTGTCGCCCGGTTGACGGGGCGGCGAGGGTCAGCCATTCCGGGCGGAGCAGCACGCGCACGCTCGTTCCGTCGGCGGGAGCGGATGCTGCGCCCCGCGCCCCCATCCAGTCCGCCGGGAGCGAGCCGAGGCCGCAGTCGACGCGGCCGCCCTGCCAGACCCCGTCGAGTTCCACGGTATCGCCGACGAACCCGGCGACCCAGGGGTCGACCGGGCGCTCGTAGACGTCGGCGGGGGTGCCGAACTGCAGGATCTCACCACCGCGCATGACGGCGACGAAGTCGGCGAGGGAGAGCGCCTCTTCCTGGTCGTGGGTCACGAGCAGGCTCGTGTTGTGCTGGCCGCGCAGCAGGGCAGCGACTTCGAGGCGCAGGGCCGAACGCAGCAGCGGGTCGAGGGCCGCGAAGGGTTCATCGAGCAGCATGAGGTCGGGGCGGGGGGCGAGCGCCCTGGCCAGGGACACGCGCTGGGCCTGGCCACCGGAAAGCTGCGAGGGGGCGCGATCCACGAGTTCGGCCAGGCCCACGAGGGTGGCGAGCTCCGCGATGCGGGCCGCGCGGCTGGTCTGGCGGCCGCGGTCGGGGCTGATCGGCGCCGGGGTGAGGGGGGTCGAATGCAGCGCGGCTGGGCGCGCGCGGGCCGCTCGCCCTTGGCGGGTGAGACCGGCGAAGAGACCGGCTACTCCCCGGGGGGCGTCACCCGGCTCGCAGTAGAGTTCGTCGCTCTGCCTGGTGCGGGGCAGCCCGAAACCGATGTTCTCGCCGACCGACAGGTGCGGAAACAGCGAGGCGTCTTGCGGAACCCAGCCCATGCCGCGCTTTTCCGGGGCTCGCTGCACGCCGGGTCCGGTGACGAGGCGCCCGCCGACCGTGATCGTGCCGGAGGTGACCGGCAGCAGACCCGCGACCGCGCGCAGGAGGGTGGTCTTGCCGCATCCGCTCGGGCCGAGAACGGCCACGAGTGAGCCGCGCGGAATGCGCAGGCTGACGTCGTCGAGTACCCGACGGTCACCGTAGGCGACGTTCAGCGCCTCGATCGTTACCCAGCCCACTAGTTCTCCCTTGCCGTGCCGCGGATACCGGACAGCAGCACCGCGGGCACCATCGCCACGAGCACGAGCGCCGCCGCGTAGGGCGCCGCAGCGCCGAACTCGAACAGGGCCGTGCGACTCCACAACTCGGTCGCGAGCGTCGAAACGCCCGTCGGCCGCAGGAGCAGCGTCGCTGGCAATTCTTTCATGGCCGAGATGGCCACGAGCAGTGCGCCGATCGCGATGCCGGGCAGCGCGAGGCGCGCGGTAACCCGCCACCAGGCCTGGAACGGCGAGAGTCCGAGCATGCGGGAGACATCGCCGAGGCTCGTCGGCACCGCGGCGATGCCGCTGCGCACGCTGCCGATCGCCCGCGGCATGAACAGCACGACGTAGGCGAAGACGAGCACGACCGACGTCTGATAGAACATCGGAACCGCGGCGAGCGCGAAGAACACGAGAGAAAGGCCCACGACGATGCCGGGCAGGGCATGGCCAAGAAACCCGACGGCCTCGATCACGGCGACCAGGCGACCGCGGTACCGGGCCGCGAGCGCGGCAATCGGCAGGGCCACGAGCACAGCGACCACGGCGGCGGCCAGGGCGAGCCCGAGGGTCGCGCCGATCGCTTCGATCAGGCGCGGCACGTCGATCGCGCGCAGGGTTTCCGCTTCGAGCAGGCGGCTGAGCAACCCGACCACCGGCACCACGACCCCGGCCAGCGGCGCGGCGAGCAGCACCGCGACATAGACGACGCCGTATTTTCCTGCCGGGCGGGCCGGCATGGTGCTGCGACCGGGAACACTGGAGACCTGGCGGCGGCTGCGCCGCTCGCCGGCCACCACCACGAGGGCGAGCACGACGAGCACGAGGGCGAGCAGCGCGGCCTGGTTGCGGTCGAAGCTCGCCCCGTAGGCGGCATTGATTCCCCAGGTGAGCGTCTGAAACCGCAGCATCGAGACGAGCCCGAAATCACTCAGCGAGTACAGGCACACGAGCAGCGCCCCGGCGATCGCGGCCGGCCGAATCTGCGGCCAGGTCGCGGCCACGAACGCCCGCAGCGGGCCGCGACCGAGGGTGCGGGCCACCGATTCCAGATCAGCGGATGCCCCGCGCAGCGCCGCCGCCACCGGCAGGGTCACGTAGGGGGTGCAGACCATGGTCATGACGAACCAGCTGGCCCAGAAGCCATGGAGCTGCGGAAACCAGACCAGCCAGCCGTAGGCGGCCAGGTAGCTCGGCACCGCGAGCGGCAGCGCCGAGACCAGCAGCAGCATGCGCTGGAACGAGAAGCGGATGCGCGTGAGGATCCAAGCGCAGATCGTGCCGAGCACGAGGCACGACAGCGTCACGGCCCCGGCGAGCAGCACGGTGTTGACCGTGAGCTGCAGCACCCGCGGACGCACGAGCGTCGCGAGCAGTTCGGTGAGCCCGGCCTCGGTCGTACGCACGACGAGGTAGACCAGCGGGATGGCGGCGGTCGCCGCGCACAGGGCTGCGAGCACCAGAAGCCAGGGTGGCGCGCCGAAGCGATACCGGCCGGGCGCGCGGGGTGGTGGCGGGGCATCCGTTTCGAGCGGTGGACCGAGCAACTCGGTCACGAGGGGCTCCCGACGCAGGGTAGGGCGCGGCTGCCGACCTGAGCCCGCAACCGCGCCTTCACTGCCTTAATGTTAGATCAGGCCGTGCTTGCCGAGCAGCGCCTGGGTGTCTTCGAGGGTGTCGAGGTCGGCGAGGTCGAGCTCGGGGTTGATCAGCGAGTCAAGCTCCGGCAGGCCGGCCGGGGCGTCAATGCCCGCGATCAAGGGGTACTCAAAGGTCTCATCGACGAAGTACTGCTGCGCCTCGGCACCCACGAGGTAATCGATGAACTCGAGGGCGTCGGCATCTTCTGCCGCTCCGGCCAGCAGGCCGGCCCCGGCCACGTTCACGATGGAGCCCGCGTCGCCAGCCTCTGGGTAGGAGAGCTGGGCACGCATGTTTTCTTCGCCGGTCTCGGCGGCCATCGCAAACCAGTAGTAGTGGTTGATGAGTCCGGCCTCGATGACCCCGTCGTTGACGGCGGCGAGAATGGCGCGGTTGTTGTCGAAGATGACCGGGCTGTTCGCGGCGATGGCCTTGACCCACTCGTCAGCGGCTTCCTCACCGTTCAGCACGCGGTAGGCGGTGACGAACGCCTGGAAGCTCGCGTTCGTCGGCGCGATGCCGAACTTTCCGGCCCAGGCCGGGTCGGTGAAGGCGTCAACGGATGCCGGCACGTCGGCCGCGCTCATCGCCTCGCTGTCGTAGGCGATCACGCGGGCCCGGCCGGTGACGCCGACCCAGGTGTCGTCGGTCGAGGTGAATCCGGCCGGAACCGCGTCGGTCGTCGCGGCCGGCAGGGTCGCGAACAGGTCGGCGTTGGCGAGGGCGCCGAGTGCGCCGGCATCTTGCGCGAGAAAGACCTGGGCGGGGGTGGCGTCGCCCTCTTCGAGCAGCAGGGCGCCGAGCTCGGCGGTGTTGCCGTAGCGCACCTCAACGGTGATGCCGCTCTGCTCCTCGAACTGGTCGATGAGCGGCTGGATGAGCGCTTCGTCGCGCCCGGAGTAGAGGGTGAACGCGCCGTCGCTGGTTTCCGCTGTGGCTGCTGGCTCGGCGGCTTGCGTGCACCCGGCGAGGGCGAGAACGGTGGCGCCGGCAACGAGCGCGGCGACAGAAAAGGGGATGCGCATTTTTCTCCAGAGGTGTGGGAACTGAACGACCAAGGTAAGGCTACGCTAACCCGTCCGGGGGTGCGAATCGTGACCGGTGTTCGGTCATCTGGCGTCATGGAGCGTCTTGCGACCGGCACGATCCGCGATGCTTCCCGGCGCCAATCGATGTACCGTTAAAGCACCCGCCCACCCGTTGCCGAGGCCTCCCGGCCGCTGCTTGAGGAGCCCGATGACGCACTCCCCCGCGACCAGCACGCGACCAGCCCAGCTCGGCTGGCGCAACGCCGTGTTCGCCGCCTTCTTCGTGGCCGGGCTCGGCCTGGCCAGCTGGATGGCGCGGATTCCCGCCGTGCGCGACGGCCTCGGGCTCGACACTGCCCAGGTCGGCCTGCTCATCTTCGGGCTCTCGTCCGGCTCGGTCGTCGGCCTGCTGATCGCCGCTGGTCTGCTCGGTCGCCTCGGCGCACGCCGGGCGATGCTCCTCAGCACGACGCTGTCGGCCACCGGCCTCGTCTTTATGGGCGCGGGAGTCAGTCTCGTCCCCTCAGCCCCGTTCGTGTTCGCGGCCCTCGCCGTGTTCGGAATCGGCATGGGATCGCTCGACGTCATGATGAACGTCGAGGGCGCCGCCGCCGAACGCGCCATCGGACGCACGCTCATGCCGCTCATGCACGCCTGCTTCAGCCTCGGCACGGTGGTCGGTGCGCTCGGCGGCGCCGCCGCATCCGCTCTGCACGTGTCGGTGTTCTGGCACCTGCTGGTGATGGCGGTGCTGGTACTGGGCACGATCGTCGTGGCCGTGCGGTTCCTGCCGGCGGTAACCCCGACCGCTGAACCAGCGGATGCCTCCACGCAGGCCTGGCCCGCCCGCCTGAGCGACAGCCTCGCCGTCTGGCGGGACCGCAAACTACTGCTGATCGGGGTGATCGTGCTCGGCATGACCTTCGCCGAGGGCTCAGCCAACGACTGGCTTGCCCTCGCCTCGGTCGACGGTCACGGCCTCAGCAACACCGACGGCGCGATCGTCTTCGGCGTGTTCGTGGCCGCCATGACGGTGGGCCGCGTGCTCGGCGGGCCGGTACTCGACCGATTCGGCCGGGTACCCGTACTGCGCGCGTGCGCCGGCATCGGCATCGCAGGGCTCGTACTGTTCATCCTCGCGCCGAACACCCCGCTCGTTTATGTGGGCACCATTTTCTGGGGCATCGGCGCCTCGCTCGGGTTTCCGGTGGGCATGTCGGCGGCGGCCGACGACACCAGGAATGCGGCGGCCCGGGTGAGCGCGGTGGCCATCATCGGTTACTTCGCGTTCCTGGTCGGGCCGCCGGTGCTCGGCCTGCTCGGCGAGGCCTGGGGCCTCCTCAATGCCCTGTACTTGATTCTGATACTGATGGTGCTGGCCGGACTGGCGGCCCCGGCGGCGCGGCCGGCGGCATCCGCTTTCACAGACGCGAAGCCGTAAGCTCGTCCAGTGCGCCTTGTAATTGCGAAATGCTCCGTTGACTATGCCGGGCGTCTCAGCGCGCACCTGCCGATGGCCACCCGCCTGTTAATGATCAAGTCCGACGGCAGTGTGCTCGTGCACTCCGACGGCGGCTCTTATAAGCCGCTCAATTGGATGAGCCCGCCCTGCTCGGTCGCCATTTCCGAACCCGACAGCGATCAAGCGGATGCCGGCGTCACAGCCCTCTGGACGGTCACCCACGCCAAAACCGCCGACCAGCTCGTGGTCAGCGTCTACGAGGTGCAGCACGACTCAGCGCACGACCTCGGCATCGACCCCGGCCTGATCAAGGACGGCGCCGAGTCGCACCTGCAGAAGCTGCTCGCCGAGCACATCCACCTGCTCGGTGAGGGGTTCACCTTCGTGCGCCGCGAATACATGACCGCCATCGGGCCGGTCGATATCCTCGCGCAGGACGCGAGCGGCCGCTCCGTCGCGGTCGAACTCAAGCGCAACGGCGACATCGACGGCGTCGAGCAGCTCACGCGTTACCTCGAACTAATGAACCGTGACCCGCATCTGGCGCCGGTCAGCGGGGTTTTCGCCGCGCAGACGATCAAGCCGCAGGCCCGCAAACTGGCCGAAGATCGCGGCATCCGCTGCCTGCTGCTCGACTACGACGCCATGCGCGGGCTGGACGACACAGCCTCGAAACTGTTCTAGTTTTTAGGGCAGCGGCCGCCCGCGCGCCGCGAGATACAGCGCGAACCATTCATCGCGGGTCATCGTCGCCGCCTGGTGAGCGGCATCGCCGCAGGCGCGAATGCGGGTCGGGTCGCTCGATCCGAGCACCGGGTCGATGCGCGCCGGGTGCCGCATCAGCCAACCGAGAACGATGGCCTCGCGGGTCGTGTTCTTCGCCTCGGCCAGTGTCTGCACGAGAGCGGATGCCGCCTCCTCGGCCGCCGTGCACGTAGCGAACGGCGCCCCCGAATACCGGCCCTGGGCGAGGGCGCCCCAGGCCTGGAGCCGCACCCCGTTGCTCGCGCAGTACTCGAGCGTGCCGTGCGGAAACGTGTTGTCGGCGGCATCCGGATGGTTGACCAGCACCGTGCTGTCCACCCAGTCGCGACGCAGGAGGCTCATTTCGAGCTGGTTCACCACGATCGGCAGCGGCGTCTCACGCTGCAGAAAAGCGATCTGCGCCCCCGACATGTTCGAGACGCCGAGCGCGCGAATCTTGCCGGCGGCGTGCAGGTCGGCCACAGCATCAACAACCTCGGCGGGCTCGAGCAGTGGGTCGGGTCGGTGCAGCAGCAGGGTGTCGACGTAGTCGACGCCGAGGCGGGCGAGGCTGTCGTCGACCCGCGCCACGATCGTGGAGAGGTCGTAGGGAGCGTGGTCGGCATCCAGGCGGATGCCGCACTTCGTTTGGATCTCGATGCGCTCGCGCAGTCCCGGCGTGCGTTTCAGCACCTCGCCAAACGCCGTCTCCGACTTGCCGAAGCGGTAGATGTCGGCGTGGTCGAACACGCTCACGCCGATCGACAGTGCGGCCTCGATCGCGGCAGCGGCCTGGTCGATCGCGGCGGGGGTGACCACCCCGGGGGTCCAATCGCCGCCGAGTCCCATGCATCCGTAAATGAGGCGGGACGGGGCGTGAGGCATACGGGGTTCCTTTCGGAGGGCAAGGGAACAGGCTAACTCGTCGGCACCCCGGTTGACAGTGCGAACCCGTGCGAAAGCTGAGGAAAAATGGGCAAATGGGGTACATATTGTGCGAACCGCCTAGGCTATGCCGAATGAACGCAACATTGACGCGCACCTGGAGCGCCATCCTCTTCGACCTCGACGGCACCATCACCGATTCCGCCCCGGCAATCACCGCATCGTTAACCCGCACCTTCACCGTGCTTGGCCGCCCCGTTCCGTCCGCTGCCGACCTGATCGCGTACGTCGGCCCGCCGATGCTCGACGCCTTCCAGGAATACGCGGCCATGACCCCCGACGAGGCCGTGGAGGCCATCGCGGTCTACCGGGCCGAATACCACGGTGCCGCAGCGCTCGACACGGCCGTCTATCCCGGCGTGGCCGGCCTGCTCGAGCGCATCCACGCCGCCGGAATTCCGCTCGCCCTCGCCACGAGCAAGCCCGAACTGAGCGCGATCGCCATTCTCACGCACTTCGATCTCGCGAAGTACTTCACGGCAACGGTCGGCGCCTCCGCCGACGACACCCGCAGCCACAAGGCCGACATCGTCGCCGAGGCCCTGGCCCGCCTGGCCGCGACCGGCGTCGACACGAGTGGCGCCGTCATGGTCGGTGACCGCAGCTACGACGCCATCGGCGCGCAGGCCAACGGCATTCCCGCGATCCTGGTGGAGTGGGGCTACGGCTCCCCCGCCGAAGCCGAGGCCGCGACCGCCGTGGTGCACTCGACCGACCAGCTCGGCAAACTGCTGCTCGGTTGATTCCTGGCTGCCAGGGGGTCTGGCCGGGCCGTGAGGGCGGTCATCCGCTTGCCTGGCGTTCCTCAGGCGGCCAAATCTTGCATGCGCGGCCGCTGCACGCACTCCTGGCCTGCCGGGGGCGCGTGCAGCCGTGCGCCGTCCGTGACCCCGCGTGCCCGAGTAACTAGGAGTCGAACCCCAGCCCCAGCGCATCGAGGGTTTTGAGCAGCGCATTGCGCTGTCCGCAGTTGTGGTCGGCCCGGTTGAGCGCCCAGCGCGTCACCTGAATTCCAGCGGATGCGATGGGTTCCGGCGGGAACGAAAGCGGCCGGCCCCGCACCATGGCCAGTTCAGTGCGTTCCGTGGTGCGGCCAGCCAGCTGGTCGAGCATGACCTGGGCGGCGAAGTGCGTGGCGCCCACGCCCAGGCCGGTGAACCCGGCCGCGTAGCTGATGCGCCCGTGGCGTGCCTGGCCGAAGAAGGCGCAGAACTGCGTGGAGGTGTCGATGGCGCCGGCCCACTTGTGGCTGAAGCGCACCCCGGCCAGCTGCGGAAACGTCGTGAAGAAGTGGCTCGCGAGTTTTTCGAAGGATTCCGGGCGGTTCTCGTAGCTGCTGCGCACCTTGCGCCCGTAGTGGTACACGGCGTCGTAGCCGCCGAACAGTATGCGGTTGTCGGCGCTCAGCCGATAGTAGTGAAACTGGTTGGCCAGGTCGCTCAGGCCCTGCCGGTTCTGCCAGCCAATCGAGGCGAGCTGGCTCGCATCGAGCGGTTCGGTCATCAGCACGTAGTCGTAGACCGGCACGGTCGCGAGTTTGTTGCGCTTGAGCAGCGAGGGGAACACGTTCGTGGCGAGGGCCGTCTTCTGCGCCGTCACGGTGCCGCCCTTGCTCACGACCCTGGTGCCCTGGGCGGCGCTGAGCCCGGTCGTGTCGAGGTTCTGCACGAGCGAGTGCTCGAAGATTTCGACGCCGAGATCGGTGGCTACCCGCGCGAGCTCGGCGGCGAGCTTGCCGGGATGCACGAGGGCATTGCTGCGCCGGTGCCAGACCCCGGCCAGGTAGGTCGGCGAGGCCACCTCGGCCTGCACGGCCGCCTGGTCGAGAAACACGGTGTTCTCGTCGGTCGACTCCTCGCGCAGCCAGTCGACCTGGTGCTGCTCGATCGCGAGGTCGATGGCTCCGGTGCGCTCGAAGTCACAGTCGAGGCCGAGGCTTGCCACCGCTCGCTCAATCCCGTCGAGGTTCTCCTGGCCCAGCGCGGTCAGCCGGTCGATCTCCTTCGGCCAGCGATTGCGGCCATTCTCCTCACCGTGGGTGAGGCTGGCCTCGCAGAAGCCGCCATTTCGACCGGATGCCGCCCAGCCCACCGTGCGCGCCTCCAGCAGCACCACTCGCGCCGCCGGATTCTGCTGCTTGGCGAGCACCGCGCTCCACAGGCCGAGGTAGCCGCCGCCGACGATCGCGAGGTCGCAACTCAGGTCGCCGGAGAGCCGGGGATAGCTCGCGCGCGGCGCGAGATCGCAGAGCCAGAAGGAGCTCTGCCGGGTGCCGGCGAGCGCGGCGGTCACGACGGATTGGGCGGGCCGGGCTCGGTCGAAAATGGTGCTGCTCATGCGGGGCGCGTCCTCTCGCGGCGACGATGCCGCCGACTGGTCTCGAGCGCCACCAGCCTAGCGGGGCCCTCCGACACGGCGGCGCGCGCATCCGTTCCAGAGCGGTTCGTGAGCATGTCCATTTTGGGACGGGGCCCGAGCCCCGTCCCAAATCCGACGCGACCAGGCTCGACTCGGAACGGATTCTGCGGACGGCGAGCGCCGGCATCCGCTCACGCAGAAGTGCCGCCCCGCAGACGCGGGACGGCACCGAAAGAGAATCGAAGGCTAGATGATCGCGGCGCGCAGGGCTGCGGCAGCGGCGGCCGGGTCCTCGGCGCCGTAGATGGCTCCACCGGCGACGGCGACGGATGCCCCGGCGCGCTGCACCGAGGCGATGGTCGCCAGGCTCACGCCACCGGCGAGCGAGAACGGAACCCTGGCGGTTTCGCCCTGGTTCAGAAGCGTGGCGAGTGAGAAGCCGGGCTCGGCCTGCTCGTCGAGTCCGGCGTGCATCTCTACGAACTGGGCGCCGAGCGCGGTGACCTCGCGGGCGCGGGTGACCTTGTCGGCGACGCCGATGAGGTCGACGACGATGCCCTTGCCGTGCTTGGTCGCGGCGGCGACGGCACCGATGATGGTGCTGTCCCCGGCCGTACCGAGCACGGTCACGAGGTCGGCGCCGGCGGCGAAGGCGATGTCGGCTTCGAGCTCGCCGGCATCCATCGTCTTGAGGTCGGCGAAGACGATCTTGTCGGGGTGTGCGGCCTTGATCGCGGTGACGGCGCGCAGGCCCTCAGCCTTGATCAGCGGGGTGCCGAGCTCGATGATGTCGACGTGCGGGGCGACCTGGGCGGCGAGCGCGAGCGCGGCGTCGGTGGTCAGTACGTCCATTGCTACCTGAAGCTTCATGGGTTCTACTTTCTGTTGGGGTGAGTGTCTGTTGGGGGTCAGTATTGTTGCGACCGGGCCCGGGCCCGGAGAGTGGGCCCATGATCTAACCTGGGCCCGGTTTCCGGGCCCGGGCCCGGAAACCGCTACTCGAGGTTCGCGTGACGCGGCCAGAGCTGGTCGGCCGTAAGGCCGCTCAGCTTCCAGAGCGTGTGGAACAGGGCGTCACCAACCAGCAGCACGGACTGTTCGAACAGGCCGCCCGAATACTGGGCCGACACCTGCCCCGCATGGTCCTGCTTGGCCGCCGCAGGAATGAGCACGGTCACCGCGGCGAGCCGCCCGAGCGTTGAAGCGGCCGCCGTGGTCAGTGCCAGAATGCTCGCGCCCACGCCGTGCGCCGTCTCGGCGGCACGCACTATGGCGCCCGTCGTTCCGGATCCGCTCGCGACCAGCAACACGTCGCCGGCAGCGATCGCCGGGCTGGTCACCTCGCCGACCACGTGCACGTCCAGGCCGAGGTGCATGAGCCGCATCGCGGTCATCTTGAGCGCCAACCCGGAGCGGCCGGCCCCGAGCACGAACACTCGCGGTGCCGCAGCGAGCAGACTCGCCGCATCATCCAGTGACGAAGCGGATGCCCGCAGCGCGTCGACGACGCGGCTGTTCTCGGCGAAAATGAGGCCGAGGGCATCCGCTGTTGTCGGGGTGGTTGTCATTTCGGTCATAGGTCAATGCTCCACTCTTTCGAGCGGGTATGCGGCCCGCCAAACGAACGGTTTAACTACCCAAACGGATAGCGATGGGCGGGCCTGGAGGATGGCTCGGATAGGCTGAGGGCATGACTTTCCCCGTCGACTCCACCGTGCAGGCCGCGCAGGCCGCGCAGGCCGCGCAAACCGCGCAGACCGCCCGCACCGCGGCCGCCGAACGCTCCAAACTCATCGCCGACCTCACCGATGCGCACGCGACGACGCTGGAATCGCTGCTCGCCGTGCTGCGCTCGGGCAGTACGAGCGACACCATTGCCCGGCAGAAGGCCACCGAACTGGCCGCCGCCGCGATGGTGGCCCTGCGTGCGGTGAGCGACCTCGATCGCAGCCTCACCGAGGAACCCGTGGCCCGCGCCTTCGAACGCCTCAAGAACGACCTGCGCCCGCTCGTGCGTTTTGGCGACCTCGACGTGCAGTTCATCGAGCCGCCGGTCAACGGGCGCGCACTGCCCGGCGAGGTCGCCCACGAAGCCCGGGCTATCGTGCGCGGCGCCGTGCTCGCCCTGGTCGAGCAGGCCGGCGTGGGCCGGGTGCGCGTGCAGTGGGACTGCGACGGCAGCAACCTGCTCATCCGCATTCGCGACGACGGACCGGGCGACCTCGACGCCGAGGTGCCGAGCGTGCGCCAGCTGGCCGCCCGCGTCGTCGCGCTCAGCGGCTCGCTCAATGTCGAGGCGACTGCGGGCTGGGGATCCGAGATGGCGGTGTCGCTGCCGCTCGACGCCCCGACGGCATCTGTCACTGCCGCGGCGGCCTGGGGCCTCAGCCCGCGCGAACGCGGCGTGCTCGAACTCGTCGCCTCGGGAGCGCGCAACAAGGCGATAGCCGAGGCGCTGACCATCAGCGAGAACACCGTGAAGTTCCACGTGGCCAACCTGCTGCGCAAGGTCGGCGCTTCGACCCGCGCCGAGCTGGCCGCCCTCGCCCGCTGAGCGGATGCCCCCGGTTCGCCGAACGGATGCCCCGCGCGCGTTCACCGCGCCAGCTGCCGTTCGTCGCGCCACCTATGTGTGGCGCGGTGGCCTACAACGGGCGCGGTGACCACGACTACGGCCCGCTCCTGCGGCCCGGAAAGCCCCCGGGCGCGCAACCCGCGCTAGGGTGGAGGAGTCAGAAGACACACAAACCACGGGAGCGCGCACCAGCGAGCTGAGAGGACGGCCAGGGCCGTCGACCGTTGAACCTGTCCGGGTAATGCCGGCGTAGGAAGTTCGAAACCAATGCGCACAAGTGACGAAACAACCATGTCCGAAACGATCACGACCGGCCCGATCCAGGGCAGCAGCAAACGCTACGAACCGGTGCCAGCCTGGCCCGGGCTGGAGATTCCGGTGCGCCGAGTGCACCTCAGCAATGGCGAACACTTCGACCTGTACGACACGTCCGGCCCGTACACCGACGACACGGCCACGATCGATCTGGAGAACGGCCTGCCGAAGACGCGGGACGGGTGGGAGCATCCGCTGCCCATCGACGGCGCCACCACCCAGCTGGTCTGGGCCCGTGCCGGCATTGTCACGCCCGAGATGGCCTACATCGCGGCGCGCGAGGGCGTCTCGGTCGAGCTCGTGCGCGACGAGGTGGCGCGCGGCCGGGCCGTCATCCCGGCCAACCGCAAGCATCCAGAGAGCGAGCCGATGATCATCGGTAAGGCCTTCACGGTGAAGATCAACGCGAACATCGGCAACTCCGCCGTGACCTCATCGATCGCGGAGGAGGTCGAGAAGATGGTCTGGGCCGCCCGCTGGGGCGCCGACACCCTGATGGACCTCTCGACCGGCAAGGACATCCACCTCACCCGGGAGTGGATCATGCGCAACTCGCCCATCCCGGTGGGCACCGTTCCGCTCTATCAGGCCGTCGAGAAGGTCAACGGCGACCCGGCCCTGCTCACCTGGGAGATCTACCGCGACACCGTGATCGAGCAGTGCGAGCAGGGCGTTGACTACATGACCGTGCACGCCGGTGTGCTGTTGCGGTACGTTCCGCTCACCGCGAACCGGGTCACCGGCATCGTCTCGCGCGGCGGCTCGATCATGGCCGCCTGGTGCCTCGCCCACCACGAGGAGAGCTTTCTGTACACCCACTTCGTGGAGCTCTGCGAAATTCTGCGCCGCTACGACGTGACCTTCTCGCTCGGCGACGGCCTGCGCCCCGGCTCAATCGCCGACGCCAACGACGAGGCCCAATTCGCCGAGCTGCGCACCCTCGGCGAATTGACCAAGGTCGCGAAGTCCTACGGCGTGCAGGTGATGATCGAGGGGCCTGGCCACGTGCCGATGCACAAGATCGTCGAGAACGTGCGCCTGGAAGAGGAACTCTGCGAGGAGGCCCCGTTCTACACGCTCGGTCCGCTTGCCACCGATATCGCGCCAGCCTACGACCACATCACGAGCGCGATCGGCGCGGCCATCATCGCCCAGGCCGGCACCGCCATGCTCTGCTATGTCACGCCGAAGGAGCACCTCGGGCTCCCCAACCGTGACGACGTGAAAACCGGCGTGATCACCTACAAGATCGCCGCCCACTCCGCCGACCTGGCCAAGCAGCATCCGCGCGCGCAGGAACGCGACGACGCCCTCAGTCGGGCCCGCTTCGAGTTTCGCTGGACCGACCAGTTCGCGCTCTCGCTCGATCCGGACACCGCGCAGAGTTTTCACGACGAGACGCTGCCGGCCGGCCCGGCCAAGGCAGCTCATTTCTGCAGCATGTGCGGTCCCAAGTTCTGTTCCATGCGCATTTCAGCGGATGTGCGGGTGTACGCCGCAGAGAACGGCCTCACCAGCCTCGAGGCCATCGAGGCCGGGATGGCCGAGAAGTCGGCCGAGTTCACCCGGATGGGCAGTTCGGTCTACCTGCCACTTCGCGTGCTCACGGGCGACGAGGCCTGATCGCTGATCGCGCTGCCGCCTGATCTCGCGAGCGGGCGCATCCGTTCACCGAACCACGAGCCCGGGGCCGGTTTTCACCAGGCACTCGCGGTTCGGCGAGCGCAGCCCCCGTCGAACTCGGGCAAGCAGGACGATACTGGGCGGCAGAATGACTCGCTCCAGGAGGTACTCATGCCGACAGACTTTGAGTTCCGTACGATCTGGCGCGTCGCGGGCAGCTGCGCCGAGGTGGCAGCGGCGCTGGCGAACGCGCGCGACCTGCCCCGGTGGTGGCCGGCCGTCTACCTGCAGGCCCGGCCGATCGAGTTCAGCCCGGCCGAGGGTGCTGGCGCGCTGTGTGATCTGCACACCAAGGGGCTGGCTGCCGTACACCCTGCGCTGGACGCTGGCGCAGACCGAGCCGCCGCAGCCCACCTTTCGGCGCCGAGCGCGCGCCGCCGCGCAGGTCGCGGCGCAGGTCGCAGCACCCCGGAACAGCGATGTCGAGCTGCAGTGGGGCCGCGATCGGGTCGGCGACAGACGGCTACTTGCTGAACAGACGACCGAAGAAACCCTTCTTCTTGGTCCAGCCGTTCTGTTCCAGAAACGCGAACAGGGGCGTCTTGATCTGCGAGGTCGAGAAGGAGTAGGCCAGAACGGGTGAGACCCCGTTCTTCGTCTTGTTGATCCCGCCGAATTCGAAGCTGGCCTGCTTGCTCGACGACTTTCCGGACGACGTGCTCGTACCGAAGGAAAGTCCCCCGCCGTTCACGGAGACGCTCGTTGAAGTCTGCTTCTCGGTGTAATCGTAGGTGCCGTCCTTCTCGTCGAAGGAGACGATGATCTTGTACTTCTTGTCGATCGCGGCCGCTTCGGTCGGGTACAGCGAGACAGCACTCACGATGTCCCACTGACCGACCAGGGTCTTGCCCTTCGCCTCGAAGGTATATGGTTCGCCGTCAATGTTGAGCGACGGAACGAGCGCGAGCAAATCTTTCACAGTGGTGGTCATGCCTTGAGCATAAAGTCGCTCCGGTCGTGGCCGCCCCCTCCCCTTCGGGGCTGCGTCACGTTCAGGGCTCGGTGAGCGGATGCCGCGGGAGTCGTCGCCGCGGGTATTCTCGAGGTACCAGTCGTCGCTCGGGGAGGCGTATTCGCGCAGCTTCTCGTCGGAAACGCGAGCAGCAGGCTTTTCCCATGGTGCCGGTACCAGAATTCCGCCATGACCCCCGCGAACGCGACGCTGCGCCTGGTGCGCCCCGACGGCGGCGAGAAGCACCCGGAGACCACGCGGCAGACGCGGCCGGGCACCACGCGCACCCTGTTCCAGCGCGGCCGCAAGATCCTGATTCCGCTGGCCGTCGCTTGGCTCGTGATGGCCGCCCTGGCTGCCGTGCTGCTGGTCACCTAAACGAAGCCGAGCACCCCGCTCGGTGACACGGCCGCCGTGCCCGGCGGGCTCGCCCGCATCAGCGCAGTCATACCGCTCGAAACCGACGGTTGGGTGCCGCCTCGCTCAGCCGACCGCCTCGCCGACCCCGCCGAGCCGGGCGCCCACCGCGTGCGCATCCTGCTCGAGCTCACCACAGCGGATGCCGCCGGCCTCACTTTCGACGCCGCCGACTACTCGCTGTCCGGCGTCGGCTCTCGTGCAACAGCGTTCTGGGTCGACCCGGGCCGGCAAGACACGCCGGCCGGGACATCTGTTCTGGCGACGCTGGTTTTCGAGATCCCGAACCGGGCGATCACCCTGGTTCTCGACGGCCCGCAGGGAGCGCGTCTGTCACTCGGCACCGCGCACCACACCGAGCCCTGACCCATCCCCGAAATTGGGGGTAATTCGCTCCTCCACACGCGGCTACCCCGGCTGGGAGCAACCGGGCAGCATGGTCGCATTCCAACTGTGGAGGTCGTCATGACAACCGGATTCGACACACGAGAACAGCCCACCATAACAACCATGGCCCACCTGACCGTGCACGTTTTCGGCAACCTGACCATTCGACGCGGGCCGGTCGTGCTGCACGCCCACCAGCTGGGCGGTCCCAAACCCCGTCAGATTCTCGAGATTCTGCTTGTGCATCTCGGGCAGCCGGTTTCCAAGGACCGCCTGATCGAACTTCTCTGGGGTGCCAGCGCCCCGGTCGAAGCTTTGCCCACCCTCGAAAGCTATGTGAGCGTGCTGCGCCGCCACCTGCAGCCCGGCGCGGGAAAATTCGGCCCACTCCAGACCACGACCGGCGGTTACGTCCTCGACCGCGACCTGGTCGAGGTCGACCTCGACCAGTTCGATGTCCTGCTGCAACGCGCCCAGAAGACCATTCCTGGCCTCGCCTACCCCTTGCTGCTGCGCGCCCTCGACCTCGCCAATGCTCCGCTGCTCGGCGACGAACTCGTGCCGGCCTGGGCGTCAGATGCGCGCGACCTGCACGCCGCACGACTCACCGGTGCCCGCATTCTCGCCTCGGAGACCGCCGCGGCGTTGCACCGCATGGATGATGCCCTCGAGTTGGCGAATCTGGCGCTGGCTGATGAACCGCTGAACGAACGAGCCTGGACGGCCCTAGTGCTCGGACTCGAAGCGAGCGGGCGCAACGCCGAGGGCCTGCAGGCCTTCGACCGGTGTCGCCACGCTATGCAGAACGAGTTGGGCTGCGCTCCTGGCCCGATTCTGCGGGCGGCCCAGCTGCGGCTGCTGCGCGCGACGGCCGACGGCGACGGCGAGCTGGCCAACGTGCTCTCGGCCCTGCTCATGTTGCACGAGCAACTCCGCCCGGCGCCCGCGACCGGGCCGGTTTCCCGGCCTGCCGCCACTACTTCTCCCCGACCAGAGCCGGTCGCGGATTCCCTCCGGGAGGCTACTGATGTTGTCACGTCATTTTTGCGACGCGCCGTCGCTCGCGCTTGAGCCGGCAACTCGCCGGCCCACATGCCTACCATATGGGGGGCAAAAGAAACAGTACTCGACAAAAACTCATATTGTACTGAAACTGGTGTCGCCAACCGGAACAGTGCCGTGCTGTCCGTCAACGTCGAGGCTTGGGAACGGGCAGAGAGGTCACCGCAAATGACCGCGCAGATGTCCCCTCGCGAACCCAGCGTGCAGGGCACAACAGCGACCGCGTCTTTGCCCCAGTCCACGACCGCACAGATTCGCATTCTCATCGTCGACGACCACACCACTTTTGCCGAGCTGCTCACCGGTTCCCTCAATCGTGAATCCGACCTCTGCAGCGTCGGCTCAGCCAATAGCGTGGCCAGTGGCATCACCGCATGCTTGGCACTGGTCCCCGACGTCGTCGTCATGGACTACCACCTGCCCGACGGCAGCGGCCTCGTCGCGGCCACGGCCATCCTTGCCCGCGCGCCACACACCCGCATCGTCATTCTCACCGGGGACCCGGCGCTGGAAGCCCTCGAACAGGCCGCCGCTATCGGTGTCTGCGCCTTCCTGCCCAAGGACGGCTCCCTCGCGACGGTGCTCGACACCCTGCGGCACGCGCGCATCGGCGGTTTCATCGTGCATCCCTCACTCGTGAGTCTGCTGAGCGCACGGCGTCGGCAGCACAGCGAAGACATCCCGTTTCCCGACCTGACGAAACGTGAGCTCGCTGTGCTCCGGCTCATGGGCGAGGGCTCCGACGTGCGGGCCAACGCCAAGGTTCTCGGCATTTCCGAGAACACCTGTCGCGGCTATGTCAAGGCCATCCTCGGCAAGCTCGGCGCTCATTCGCAGCTGGAGGCCGTCGTGATCGCGACCCGACTCGGTCTGGTGCCGGCCCAGCATGTCTAAGTGGGCACCAGCGCAGCCTCGAGCCAGCAGCAGCGACCGCGCCCGGTCGACAGAACGCTCCGAGGTTCGCGCCGCGGTGAGTCGATTTCTCGCGGTGGGCATATTCGCGATGGTTTTCGTGGCTGTACCGGCCGCCCTCTGGGTGCGTGAACTCTCCGAGCGTAACGCCATGGACAATGCCATCCAGCACGCCCAACGCCTTGCCGACTACTCCGTCGGGCCTATCCTTTCCGATGCCGTCCTCGCGGGTGACCCCGGCGCGACCCGGCGGCTGGATGAGCGGTTGGCCCCCCGCATCTCCGATGGATCGATTGTGCGCGTCAAGGTGTGGGATCCCGCAGGCCGCATTGTGTACTCCGACCTTCCGGAGTTGATCGGCCAGGAATTCACACTTCCGACCTGGGCGCCCGAGCTGCTCGCCGACGGTAAGGGGCGAGCAACCCTGGGGCTGCATAAGGACCCCGGCGACGAAAACGAGACCGAGGCCGGCGAGCTGGTCGAGGTCTACGTGCGCGCCTCATCGGCGAGCGGTGACCCCCTCATCTTCGAGGCCTACTTCAACGACGACGCGGTCCGCGACGAACAGAATGCTCTCGTAGTCGGCCTCATCCCCGCGTTCCTGCTGTCCCTCGGTGCCTTGCAGCTGGCCCAGCTGTTTCCGGCCGTACAACTGGCGCGGCGCATCCAGGGCCACCAATCGACCAAGCGCCAACTCCTGCAACACGCCATCGACGCGTCCGACCTGGAGCGCCAACGCATCGCCCGCGACCTGCACGACGACGTCATCCAGGATCTTGCCGGGCTGTCGTATGCCCTCGAGGCCGAAGAGCGGCACTCGACGCCGGAGAACCGTGCACTGTTCAGCCAGGCCAAAGCCATCCTGCAGAAAAACGTGCAAACCCTGCGGGCTATGACCACTGCGCTGTATCCCCCCGACCTCGAAGAGCTCGGCCTGCCGGCCGCGCTGACCCGCCTGACCGCACCGCTGCTCGAGCACGGCATCGAAGTCAAGCTTCACATTCCGGCCAGCTGCGACATCGACCGCGACCGCGCCGCCATGTTCTACCGAGTAGCTCGCGAGGTGCTCACCAACACCATGAAGCATGCTCACGCGGGCGTTCTTGAACTCACCCTCATGCAGGACGACGACCGGACCATCCTGCTCATCCACGACAATGGCTGCGGATTTGATATCTCTGCGGGGGCCCCCGACAATCACCTCGGCCTGCGCATCATGCGCGACACCATCCAGGTCGCCGGGGGCTCGCTCGAGGTGCGCTCCTGGATGGGCGGCGGCACCTCGGTCATGGCCACTCTCGAGCGGGTTGCTCCCGCTCGAGTGCGCTAGCCAGAAGACGGCGCCGCCGCGGCGGGAACAGGATCCACGCGGCGAAGGCCACGGTCACGCCCAGCACCGCCGCGAGGCCAATCGCGTAGACCGGGAATCTGCAACGACCTCGAAGCGCATGATCTTATTGGTGTTCACAAAGTTGACGTTGTTCTTGTTGCTCAGATTCTTCAGTTCGATCTTCTGCCCCACCCGATACTTGCGAAAGTCGATCAGAATCTCGTACCGCTCGGCGGTGCCGTGGCGCCAGGAAGCAACCGGCTGCACGATCGGAACCATGCCACCATCGGTCGCGACGATATAGACAGGGTCGCCGGTCGACAGGGTCGGGCGATAGGAGCGGGAGATCGAGGCGACCAGCACGCGAAAGCGGTAGATACGCGGCTTGACCTTCATAGTCGGCCAGGGAACACCGTTGACCAGGATGATGTCGCCGTAGAGGCTACTGTGCAGCCGGTCGTTGTATCCAAGCGATCCGTCGGCGTTGAACATGGCGTCGGAGATCATCAGCGGTACATCGAACTGGGCCTGGCCGAGTTTTTGGGTCAGCGCGTACTTGGCGAACGGGCGGTCGGGGTCACCGTCATCGAAGCCGGTCTGGTACGGGGCGAGCACGGGTGGGCGGCGAAAGACGCCGGCATCGGGCACCGGCATATTTGCGGGAGCTAGCAGGCTTTGGGTGAGCAGTGGCACGGTCGGAACGACATTGTCGTTGCCCTCCATGCCGGCCAGTCCGAGCGCTCCGAAGGCGCCGAGCTGGAGGACTTCCCTGCGTGATGTCATGACCTCTCCTCAAGGCTTTGTGCGTGTGTGGTGGTGCTGGTGGGACCGGCCGGCGACTGGATCCAGTCGCCGGCCGGGTTAAGCGGATCAGGTAGCTCTTAGAGCAGGGCTCCCGTCGTGAACGTCCAGGTGCTCGTCACCAGGGGGTTTCCGATCAGATCTCGAACGCTCGTGTTGCCACCGATGATGGTCACCCGGTACTGCACGTTCGAGGTCAGGGTTACCCCGGGGTTGATTGTCAGCACATTGGTGGTGGCGTTGAACGCCGCCGCCGATGCGACTACCGCTCCGGTGGAGACCCGGGTGATCACAACAGTGCTCGCGCTGACTCCGATGATGTCTTCACTGAAGAGCGCAGTCACGTTGGCGTTCCGGCGTACCCCGGTGGCTCCCGCGGCGGGAGTCCTCGTAGTGATCGTCGGAGCCGGACCGGTGATGAACGACCAGGTGCTGTCGGCCATCGTGTTGCCGGCCACGTCACGGATGCCCGAGAGGGTGGCCGTATAGGTGCGGTCGGTGAGCAGCGTCACACTCGGGTTCAGCGTCGCGACTCGCGTCGTGGCGTTGTACGACACCACTGAGGCAACCACCAGCGTGCCGCGCCGCAGCACAAACGTCGTGCCGCTAACCCCGGTGACCGGCTCACTGAACGTTGCCGTCAGGTTGCCGGTCGTGCTGACCGAACGAGCACCGGAGGCCGGCGTGCGTGCGATCACCGTGGGGAGCACGAACTCCGTGCGTGGTGTGACAACCACCGACTTGGCCGACACCGCGCCGAATGTCGTCCCTGTGACTGCGGTCACATCGAACCTGACCGCGGTGCCGTTGGTGAGCCCTGACACGGTCGCCAAGCGCAACGTCGGCCCGACCGTCGTCGTGCCCAGCACCGTGGTGCCAGTCCCGCTGAACCGCTGAATTCGGTACCCGGTGATTGCCGATGTCGCCGCGTTAGCTGGCGCCGTCCATGGGATCGTGGCTGAGGCGTTTCCGGCCGTAACGGTCCCGATCGTAGGGGCACCTGGTACCGTGACGGGGACAGCAGGGGTGACCGTGTTGGAGGCAGCCGAAGGCAAGCTGGGGCCGATAATGTTCACCGCGGTCACCGTAAAGGTGTAGGGCGTGCCGTTAGCGAGTCCGCTGATCACGGCGCTTCCTGCGGTACCAGAAACCAGGGGGATGGTTCTGACCACAACGCCTCCAGTGCTGGCCGTGACAGTGAAGCTGTCAACCACGCCCGCAGGTCTGGTCCAGTTCACCGTCGCTGAAGTGTTCCCAGCCGTTGCGGTGCCAATCGTTGGCGCGCCGGGGGCTGTGGTCGGCAGCGGGGACGGCGTTATGGGACCGCCCGTGCCCACGGAACCCGGTCCAGCGGTGCTGGTGGCGTTCACGTGAATGGTGTATGCGGTGCCGTTGGTTAGGCCCGTGATGGGCGCCGAGAGGGCAGCGGCCCCGACGGTTCGGCGGAAGATGGCGGCGTTGGGGTCACCGGCGGTTTGTACCTCCACCACGTAGCCCGTCACCGGGGAACCGCCAGGGATGGTGGTCGCCGCGTCCCAGGTAGCGGTGAGGGAGGCGTCCCCGGGAATCCCGCTGACGTTGGCAGGAGCGTTGGGTGGAGTACTGCTCGGACCCTGCGGGCAGCCGCCCATCCCGGGGCCGCCGGTCAGGCCGAACTCAGCGATTGTCACCCCGAGCCGGTTGCCCGCCAGGTCGGTGCCCATCCAAGACATCGCGCGCTTCTCGCCCGCAGCCGCAATGTCTGCGCTGCTGGCCAGGTCGAAGTTATAAGTCGCGGTGAATGTGGTTGCGGTGAACTCCAGACTTGAGGAGTAACCGCCGTTGGCGGCGGGCGTGAGAGGTCCGGGGAGAGCGCGCACATCCCGCTTGCCAACGTCGGTCGAGACCAGGAGGGGCTCGATGATCCGCTGCTCCATCTGGCCAGGAACTGCAGCCGGTCCCCCGGGAGCGTTTAGAGTGCCGTTGACGACGACCTGAGTTGTGCCGGGAGTGTGGGTGGAACCTGTGACTGTGGGGCTTTGTATCACGGCCGAGTCGGCGCTGACGCCGTTGAACGCCACCGTGACTTCATCACCTGGCAGGATGTCCGGCGTCACGTTGGGGGCACCCGCACCGGTGCCCCAGCAGACCCCACCCGGGTGGTTGGCCTCGAGCGCTGGAGAGCCGGCGGAGACGAGTCCCTCAGCGCGTCCGGTAACAACGCCGCCCCGGTCAACCGTGATTGTGGCGAGTTGGCCGACCCTGTCCTGGTAGCCGTCGATCGACACGAAGTCGCGGTTGGGGAAGATGGTGATGCCGTTTGGGAAGGCTGGAGGTGTCGCAGCGTAAGCCGGAGCAGCCAGGGGCAGCAAGGCGATTGCCAGGATGCCTGCGATCGCCGTACCGGCTCGGGTGCGCCCCCGGCGGTATTTGGTGGGACTAGTCCCATCCATATTTGACCGTGTTTCCATCATGATGCGCTCCAAACTAGGCCGCCTGAGGCAGCGATCAGCAAGGTCCTGACATTCCTAGGCCCGGGCGTCCCGAGACTGGGACGCCTTGACATCTTCCTGACCCAACCTTTGGAAAAACTTGGGCGGCCATTGGCGGCTCACAACGTGCTCGCGCACGATCTGCGGTTCGCAGTCGACCCGACCGGGCCGGCCGATGCTGTCGCGCGGGAAGGCATCCTCTCGGAAGCCCTCGGCAATTGCAACACGACCGTGGGTGCCGACACGCTCGAGGAGAGCTACCTGGGCGCGCTGATCAGTGATGATCTGCAATCGGCTCTGGTCGCGGAAAGAAGTGGTCGCCCCGGCGGCAGCGCAACGGGCCAGTTCCCCTGCGCCTGCACGGCACACCATCCTCGCTCACAAGGTTTCCAAAAGGCCGCCACGGCATGCTTCATCATGAACTCATTTCGACGCACCACTCTGGAGTGATTATGACAACACGTAGGGAAGTTCTGCAGTTGGGCGCAATCGGGGTCGTCGGGTCCGTCGGCGCTATGAGCACCCTCGGCATGGCTAGGATGTCGGACCCGGTCCCGACCCCTAGTCTGCTGGCACCTGCGAACATGCCGGTCCCTTACGCGGGCGTGTTCCGCCGCCCGCCCGAGCTGGTGCCGTACGCCACGGGCTTCGACGCCGGCGACCCGGCTCGGCCATTCGCCAAGTTTGCCCTGACCCAGAAGCTGGGTCAGGGCAAGTTCGTTCCGGGACTGTCCACCACGGTGGCCGGCTATAACGGAATCTTCCCGGGGCCCACCATCCGTGTCAACCAGGGCACCCGAACCGAGGTTCGCATCCGCAATGCGCTCCCGGCGACCGCGCTCCTTCACTCCGGGGCGTTCAACACCGTCACCCACCTGCACGGTTCTGCCTCGCTGCCCCAGTTTGACGGCTACGCCAACGACTTCACCACTCCCGGCAAGTTCAAGACCTACCACTACCCCAACTGGCAGGCCGCGCGCACACTCTGGTACCACGACCACAATCACCTCGTCACCGCCCAGGGCGTGTACTCGGGGTTGGCCGCCGTTTACCCCCTGTCTGACCGGTTCGAGCGCGCGCAGCTGCCGCAGGGCGAGTTCGACGTGCCGCTGCTGATTTCGGATGTTATGTTCAAGGCTGATGCCTCCCTGGGGTACAACGACAACGGTCACCTGGGGCTGTGGGGTGACATCATCATGGTTAATGGAGTGCCGTGGCCGACAATGAAGGTCAAGCCCCGTGTCTACCGTTTCCGGGTGCTGGTCGGCTCGATCACCCGCTCCTATCGACCCACCTTGTCCACCGGTGACCCGTTTTACGTCGTCGGCACCGATGGTGGCATGACGCCGAAGGTGGAGGCGGTGAAGTCCTGGCGGCAGGGCACCGCCGAGCGCTACGAGGTCCTGATTGACTTTCGCAAGTACAAGGTCGGCCAGATGATTGAGATGCGCAACCTGAGTAATAAGAACAACGTCGACTACGCCAACACGAACAAGATCATGCGGTTCCAGGTGGTGGCCGACTCCGGCTCCGCAGCGGGGTCGATTTCCGCTATCCCGATGACGCTCGACACCGGTGCATCACCCAACGCGGCCAGAGGCGGCCTCCACGCCATGGATCTGACTCCTGGCATGGCCGTCGCGAAGCGGGAGCTCAGGGTGGTTCGGCAAGGCGGTGAGTGGACGATCAACGAAGAAACCTGGGAAGACGTGGAGAAGTCCGGGTTCTCTAAGGTGTTTGCCAGCCCACCGTCGTACTCCGTGGAGCAATGGACCATCACGAACGCTTCCGGCGGTTGGTTTCACCCGGTGCACATTCACCTGATCGATGCCAAGATCATCGCCCGAAACACCAATGGCGGTAAGCCGTTCCCCTGGGAGAACGGTCCGAAGGACGTTTTCTATGCGGGTGAGAACGAGTCCGTCACCGTGCTGATGCAGTTCGACACCGGTGCCCACACCGGTGGACGGTACATGATCCACTGCCACAACCTGGTGCACGAAGACCACGACATGATGGTGCAGTTCTCGGTGGGCGACTGGCGGAACAACGACCCCGTCAGCTCGGCCAGGCCACTCGTCGACACCACGCCCCTGGGTGCCTTCCCTCCGACGTACCGGCCCCTGTATCCGGCAGGTACCTAACATGCGCCACGTCACGCGATTGGTCACGGCGGCGCTGATCGCGTTCGCGCTGAGCGGATGCACCGCCGTGGCGGCGCCCCCTCCAACCACTCCCGTTTCGGCCGGACTGATTGGCTCCGCTGAGACGGGTACCGATACCGGCAACGACCGACCCACTGTGACATACGACGGGCTGATGGTTCGACGCCGCGTGGTGATCGAACTCCACCCGACTCCCGACGCCGATCTCACCGCGCTCCGCACGGTGCTGGATACTGCGGCGAACCAGAGCCAGATGAACCTGTCCAACATCTCTCCCAACGTGCTCGACGCCGCCGCGCTCGAGCACATGGTGCCGGAGCTGATCGTGGTTTTGCCGGTGGAGGGCACCGTTGCCGAAGCCGGGGAACTGGTCAATCGTGCGTTCTTCCAGGACCCTGCGGTTCCTGGGGTGGACCATTACCACGTCGCCGAGGTCTTGGTCCACGATCTCCGGTTCGCGGTTCGATCGACCAACGCGGCCGTACTGGAGGAGTCCATCGCCCGGGAAGGCATCCTGTCGGACGCGCTCGGCAACTACGCCACCACCCTCCGCACCGGTGAGCTCGACGTGACTTACACCGGCCCGCTCCTCAGCGATGAGCTGATCCAGTCGGTCCAAAACGGCATCGCGCGCGCGGCGAACACCAACCTGGCAGCAGTCACCGTTTCCCCCCGCTCGACCGCCGGGGTCGGTGTGGACATGGCAAACGAGCCCGCTCCCGCGCCCGCAGTCACCGAAGCTGCCTCGGACCATAACCACGACGCCGCGCCCGACGACAGCGACGGCCGCATCGGATCGGGCAACGGCAGTGACGACGTCAACGACGCTCCCGTTGACAGCGACGGACGGGTGAGCAGCAACTCCGGCCCCAGCGTCAATGGCACGGTCGACGACACCAGCATCGGGCCGCAAGACTAATTCCGGCCCCGATGCCGGTGAGAACAGCGGCCTCGGCAGCCAGGTCGATTCCGTGAGCGGCAGCAGCAGCTCCGGCAACGGCAACGGAGGCAACGATGACTAGCGCCGGGGATGGTGCCAGCCGGGTGCTGCCAAATGGTTCCGAGAATCGCCGACGGACAAATGCTGTTAATTGGTCATCTTGGTAGCGTTGGCACCAGCCTGCGGCTTAGCCGGGCTATCGACTCAGATGAGTCGGTAGCCCGTTACGCGTACCGGCTTGAGGCGCCCTGTCCCGCACTGGGTTCGCAGGTCTTCCACGTAGACAATTATCTTGGTGACCGGCCACATTTTTGTGGATGTTCATGGTCACCCTCGATGGTTAGGGACCGGCGAGCACGACGCCGTTGGTGACGCGCACCGGAATCTTTTTCAGCGGCGAGGGCGCGGGACCGTCAATAACCTCGCCAGTTGCCCCGTTGAAGCGTGACTGATGGCACGGGCAATCGAATTCGCCGCCCCCGGGTTTGACGACCCAACCCTGGTGCGTGCAGATGGCGCTAAAGGCAATGACGCTGCCGTCGGTCGGCTGTGAAAGCAGAAATCGGCTTCCCGTCCAGGGCGGCCGAAATTAAGCCGCCGACCAGGATGTCGGCAAGTTTGGCAACCTCTTGGGGCGCACTCCCGCCCGCGGACGTCGTCGCCGGGCCACCAGCCCCCACTCCGGCGGAGGATTCAGCCGAGCAGCCGGCAAGTGCAGCAGCGGTGCCCGCGCTCCCGATCAGGATAATGGAGCGGCGGGAGAGATCGGTGCTCGGTGTCATGGTGCTCCTCGATTTCGGGTTCGGTTAGTCAGTAGATTCACACTGCTCATAACAACAAGACGGATCATATGGCCGGTAGCGGCATTGTTACGCGGAGACGTGCAAATACGGCTTGGTCCTGCTCCTGGGTGGAGGAGCTGAACCAAACCGTATCTTTCGCTCGTAGCCGTCGGGTAGATCTCGTCGGTGGCTTATTGGACGCGGATCGTGGCACCGGCCCTCGCGCCGCCGAGTTGGGACTCTGCACTCACGGTCTGTCCGGCCCTGCCCACGAGGGCCGAGGTGGTCCTCACGTTAACGCCGACTGCAAATGGGGCCACTAACTGTTTCCTACGATGCCCTATCGACGGTGAGCTGGCCCCGAGTATTTCCCTGCGTGATCTCGTTTCCCTCTTGAAGGTTTTGTGCTGTTCTGGCGAGGTGGGAGAACCGGCCGACAACTGAATTCAGTCGCCGGCCGGGTGAAGCGGATCAGGTGTTTCTTAGAGCACGGTGCCGGTCGTGAAGGTCCACGTACTCGTCACCAGGGGGTTTCCGATCAGATCTCGAACGCTCGTGTTGCCACCGATGATGGTCACCCGGTACTGCACGTTCGAGGTCAGGGTTACCCCGGGGTTGATTGTCAGCACATTGGTGGTGGCGTTGAACGCCGCCGCCGATGCGACTACCGCTCCGGTGGAGACCCGGGTGATCACAACAGTGCTCGCGCTGACTCCGATGATGTCTTCACTGAAGGTCGCAGTCACGTTGGCGTTCCGGCGTACCCCGGTGGCTCCCGCGGCGGGAGTCCTCGTAGTGATCGTCGGAGCCGGACCGGTGATGAACGACCAGGTGCTGTCGGCCATCGTGTTGCCGGCCACGTCACGGATGCCCGAGAGGGTGGCCGTATAGGTGCGGTCGGTGAGCAGCGTCACACTCGGGTTCAGCGTCGCGACTCGCGTCGTGGCGTTGTACGAGACCACGGCGGCGATCACCAGCGTGCCGCGCCGCAGCACAAACGTCGTGCCGCTAACCCCGGTGACCGGCTCACTGAACGTTGCCGTCAGGTTGCCGGTCTGGCTGACCGAGCGAGCACCGGAGGCCGGCGTGCGGGCGATCACCGTGGGGAGCACGAATTCCGTGCGCGGTGTGGCAACCACCGAACGAGCGGACGCCGCTCCGGTGCCGACCGCGTTGATCGCGGCGACATCGAAGGTGTACCCGGTTCCGTTCGTGAGCGACCCGATCACCGCGCTGGTGACGTTAGCCACCGTCGTGGTGCCCGTGGCCGTCGCGCTCGCTCCGACAAAGGTGCGAACCAGGTAGCCCGTGATCGGCGCCTGGTTGGCCACCGGTGCGGGGGCCGTCCAGTTGACGGTCACCGATGCGTCACCAGCGACCAAGGTTCCGATCGTCGGAGCGCCAGCGACCACCTGCACGACCGGTGCGGTCGGGGTGACCACTACCGATCGGGCCGAGGCCGCTCCGGTGCCGACCGCGTTGATCGCGGCGACATCGAAGGAGTACCCGGTTCCGTTGGTCAGCACCGTGATCGTCACGGATGACCCGGGGGCGACGTTCGAGGTGCGGAACACCGTAGTGCCCGTGCCCTCGTAAGTGCGAACGCGGTAGCCCGTGATCGGTGCCTGGTTGGCCACCGGCGCGGGAGCCGTCCAGTTGACGGTCACCTGAGCGTTACCAGCGACCGGGGTACCGATCGTCGGAGCGCCAGCCACCACCTGCACCACCGGTGCCGACGGAGTCACCGCGTTGGACGAAGCCGAGAATGCGCTCGTTCCTTCCGCGTTGGTCGCCGATACCTGGAAGGTGTAGCTGGAGCCGTTGGTCAGTCCGGTGACAACCAGGCTGAAAGCGGTTCCGGGTGCGGTTCGCAGTGCGCCCACCTGGGCTCCGGCCGAGTCGAGCACCCGCACCGAGAAGCTGGTGGGGATGCCGGTCAGTGAAGCTACCCAGTCGACGGTCGCCTGACCGTCGCCGGCAACTGCAGCGACGGCGGTCGGGGTTCCCGGGGCCACGGTGTCGCGGAACTGCAGGCGTTCGATGTTGCGCAGGGTGTCCGTACCGTCGGTACCGCGGTTGTCGAGCACCGTGGTGGTCGATCCAGCCGAGCCGAGCGTGCCGTTGCCACCGGTCGTGGTGACCACGTAGTCGCTGGTCAGTCCGGAGAACTGCGCGGTGTCGATACCACCCGTGCCGTAGAGGATCTCGCGGACGGCAACGATGTCACCGGGGTCGACCGTGCCGGCAAAGACAGCTTCCTGCAGCGTCGGCCCGGTGAGTCCACCGGCGCCGTCAGAAAGGTACTGGCTGGCCATGGCACTCTGGTTCGTGCCGTTGATGCTGGCACTGCCGATCTCCGTCGCCGGGTCGTTCGGGTTGGTCCGAACGCTCAGGCGAAGACTGAGGTACGCGTCACCGTCGATGATGTCGTCGGCTCCTCGTCCCTCGATCAGGTCGCTGCCGCCGCCGCCGAGGAGCACGTTGCCGGCACCCCAGACGTTGGGGCCGGTCAGGATCGGGCAGTCACCCTGTGCTGACAGTGCGACAACGGATGCCAGCGTGGTTGTGAATTCCGGAATCAGCGCGTCGAAGCCCGCAATGCGGTCTACTCCGGCCTGGTCCACCACGTCACAGCCGATGAAACCGCCGCCGCCGACGGCGCTGGGAACAACGTCGTCACCACGGAGTACGTCATTCAGCTTCCAGCCGGAGAGTGCCTCGACTTCGTTGAACTTGTCGCGCACACCGACCTGCAGAATGTCGAGCGGCGCGATCGGCAGCGCCAGATCGGCGTCCTGCGCCTGGGGGTCACCCTGGCCGGTTGACCAGTCGTAGCCGGAACCACCGGCGTTCTTTTCGACTCCCGGACCGGCAACGCCAATGTCGTCGCCACCCTCCATGTCGTAGTCGTCGTCGCCGCCCTGGCCGATCATGAAGTCGTGACCGGGCTTCTGTGAGTCGTCCAGGAAGAACAGGTTGCTGCTGTCTCCAATCATGAGGTCGGGCTGGTTGCCGCCCTCTTCCCAGTCGTCGCCACCGTCACCGAAACCAGCATCGAGGCTTTCACCGAGAATCATGAAGTCATCGCCGGCGCCACCGAAGGTCTCGTTGGCGTTGGCTCCACCGTTCGTGAAGTCCTTGCCTTCGCCACCCATGATGATGTCGAGTCCGGGGCCGGCATCGATCGCGTCGTTGCCCGGTCCGCCCTTGGGGACATCGTCTCCGGCGAGGTCGGTGATGATGTCGTCGCCTTCGCCACCAAGAGCCACGTCGGCTCCACCACCACCCTCGATGACGTCGTTGCCGAGGCCACCCCAGTAGGTGTCGTTGTCGTTGCCGCCGAACATCCGGTCCACATTGGCGGTGCCGTTGTAGACAGCCTGCCCGTTGATGCCGGAAGGGTCGACCGCGTTGCGGGCACGGTACTTGATCGTGCCGTCGGGCATGCGAATCAGCAACGCTGTCTCATCACACTCGGACTGCGGATCGTTGGCGACGATGTTCCCCGAAGCCGCGAACCCTGCGACGGTTCCAGCCAGGTTCTTCAACTCGAACTTGCAATCGGCCGTGGCGAAGGGGTCGGCCTTCAGGGTCTGCGCATTGGTGTTGCGCATCATGAGCTCGGCAAAGGAGTTGCCCTCCAGCTGGGTGCGGAGGTTCATGCCGGGCGTGCGGGCGAGGTAATACAGCCGGTCCCCGTTTTGCAGGTCGGTCATCTGGTTCTCGAACACGTAGTTGAACGTTGTGCCGAGCAAGCCGCCGAACGGGGTGGTCATCTCCGCGAGACCGCCGACCCAGAGATCGACGTCGTCGAGACCGGTGATCGAGCGCGTGCCCGTGTTGGCCCATGCTCCCGTGCTGTTCATGAAGTCCATGGCACCGTCCGGAGACACTTCTCCGGCGAGGGCGTCAGGGCTCACGATCAGTCGCGCAGCGTCACGCTTACCATCGAGCGTGGTCGCGCTCGTGATAGTTGGGTACTGACCGTAGGCGGCCACGAAGTTGATGAGCGATTCCGGGTGTTTGAGGTTCTCACCGAAGTCGATCCAGTTCGTGTACGGCTTGAGCGCCCCGTCGTTGGTCTTGTTGAACAGTTCGCGACGGAAGACGTTCAACCGCGGCACGCCTTCCGAACGCGCACGGGTCATGTTGATCGATGCCAGGTCGAGCGGCAGACCCAGCAGGTTGTTGCGCAGGGTGTCGGTGACGAACTCGTCGAGTTCGTTGCCGACCTGGTCACTCATTCCCATGATGACGCTGCCAGCGGCCTCTTCCGAGGTCAGCTGACCATCGGGTCCACCGTCGGTGTACGCCAGCGGGTTGAGGAACCCCTCGAGCAGGGAGATGTCGTTCAAGCTGCCCCGAATGTCGTCGCTCGTGCCAAAGACGCCATCAGCACCCGGCTTGCCCTCGTTGGTACGCGAGATCGTCTCGGTCAACATGGAGTGTCCGAAGCGGTACACGGCGTGAGCGAACTCCGCCTTGACCGCTGGGTTGATCTCGGTCTGGGTGAACGCGAACGGTTCGAACGGATTGATACCGGGCTGCACCTTGCGTGCGAACTCTTCGAACACGAGGTGCTGATATTCCATCTCAGTGACGAATCGAGCAGCCTGGAACAGACGCTCGCCATTCCAGCCGGCGGCACCGCTGGCCAGCTTCCACTCGGCCAGGGCGGCAATGCCCTTGGTGGAGGTGTCGTTGGTCAGGGTGTTCTCAATGTCGACGATGAGGCGGTCGTGCTCGGAGTGGAACACCTGGTGAATGGCGGTCAGGCCGATGTTCTCGTTGACACGACCGTCTCCGGCGATGAAGTGAGCATTGAGCATCTCATCGTCGTAGGTTCCGGCCGGCTGGCTGGCGAAGTCAGCGGATGCCGTGTTGTCACCGTCCGGGCTCAGTCCGGACTTCGGTTCCGCGTTGTGCGCGATATCGGTCAGGAACGGAGTGTTGAAGTACAGCACGTTGCTCGGAACGGGCACGGGGTTGGCGGTGTCGCCCTCGACCAGGCCGGTCGCGGTGGCGTACTGCGGCATTCCGCGCAGCGGTCCCGGGATGAACTTGCCGTAGGCATCCGCTGCGAGCATCGGGACGTTGAGCACATCCTTGTCCGCCAGCAGAAGTCCCAGCATGTTCGCGGCCTGAGCCTTGGTGGTGGCCCAGGTGGCCATGCCGCCAGCGGTCGGTCCGGCCGGGCCACCGAGGAGCTTGCCGGTGGCTACCGGTCGTCCGGCGTTCAGCACGTACTCGCGCAGGAACACCTGGTGCGACGGGTGTGAGGTATAGGTCTGGCTCTGATCGACCCAGGGTGAGTCCGTGTTGAGGGCGTCCTGAATGTCATCAGCGCTCTCATCGGCCGGGGTGGCCGGGTTGTCGCCGACGACGCCGTCAGCGCCGGGCTGGTTCTGCCCGCGGGTCAACACCATGAAGGCCTCGGCGGCAGGAACCTCGTCGCCATTGCCGGCGATCCCGTCGGGACCGGAGACGCGCAGCGGGTCATCCGCTTTGAGGGGCACGAAGACCGTGCCGCCGCCCTTGACCGTCTGATCGATGCCGTGGTCGAAGAACTGGCCGAACAGGGTGAACAGGGAGTTGTACGGCGGCGACAGGCCGACGTCGGTCGTCACGTTCGGCATGAACAGTGTCTCATTGGACGGGATGCAGCCGGCGGGAACGCCGAACGGCACGGTCGGGCTCGGGTCGGTCGTGCAGGCTACAACGCCCTCGTTGCCCTGGGTGCGTACCGGGTTGCCGGCGGCGGCGATGGCGGCCGGGTTGGTCGACGTTTGATCGACAATCAGGTTGCTGACGGTGCGTGGCTCAGAGTCGAAGACGAGGCCCTTTTTCTGGGCGTAGGTGGTCGGGTTCGGTGGTCCAAAGCCAGCGGGAGTGTTATCCGCTGAGGAGAAGACCGGCGTCGCGAGGCGCGGGAAGACCTGGTCGGCGGCGCCGAACTGGTCCTGGCCGGGCTGCAGGTTGTTGCAGGAACCGTCGACCGTGCGCAGTCCGAGGGAGAGCAGGGGGCTGGCTATCTGGTTGGGGCCGGTTCCGACCAGGGCGCCGCAGGGGCCGGTGGCCGAGGTGGTGTTGGTCACGTGCGCTTCAGCGATCTTGATTTGCTTGAGGATGTAAGCGAGGTCGGACGCCGTGACGGTGAACCCCTGGCCGACCGGGGCGACCGCGGCCTGCGCCGGGAGCGCGGCCGACAGGCCGAGCCCGGCATAGAGCACGGCAGCCATGCCGGCGGCGAGAATGCGCATGGGCTTTCCGAAGACCCTCCGTGGTCTTTCACTGTCCTGGGAAGGTGGACTACCTCGCATTCCAGTGGTGTTTCTCATGCTGCGAACAATTCCTTTACCTTCGAACCTGCTCATGACGCACCGATCTCTTCAGGGTGAGCGAATGCTGTAAGAGTGCGATGCGGGCCTTATGGAAACCTTGTGCATCCGCCGGTGCGTCAACCCACCGTCCACTGCACTCATTCCGTGCTAATTTCGCCAGATCATGTCTGATCCGTCTGCCGCCACTGAAGTCCCCGATTTCACCCTTCCGCGGGCCGCTCGGCAAGCGGATGCCCGCAGCCGCGTCGCCGTCGCCGATATCGCCGTCGGCCTGTTCCAGGCCCAGGGCTACGAGGCCACCAGCACCGCGCAGATCGCTGCGGCTGCGGGGGTGTCCCGCAGCACCTTCTTTCGTCAGTTCCGGTCGAAGGATGACGTGATCTTCGCAGACCACGATGAGCTGCTCGAGCAGATCGGCGACTATTTCGCCGCCGAACACGACGACCCCTGGCTGGCCGTCTGTGAGGCAGCGGCGCTCGTGTTCGAGCGGTTTCGGGAGCGCCTCGAGATCGTGCGGGTGCGCGACCTGCTTGTGCGCCAGACATCCGTTCTGCGTGACCGGGAAACCGTGATGGTGTCCCGCTACGAGAAGACCTTCTCGGCCTTTTTGCGGCGAACGCTGCCGGGTGTCGACCCGGTGATCGCGATTCAATTCGCAGCCGCCGTGACCGCCACGCACAATTTCGAGCTGCGCCGCCTGATTCGCGCCGTCGACGCAGAACGGATGCCCGATTCGGCCGGCCTCGCCGACGAACTGCACGCGGTGCGCGACCGTTTTGCCCCCGCCGTCGCCCGGCGCGAAACCGCGGAAATGCCCGCCAACGAGCTGCTCGTCGCGGTATTTCCCGCTTCGGCGCTGCCGCACGATGTTGCCCGGGCGATCGAGAAACAGCTCCGCTCCGCCGCACTCTGACACCAAGTGTCACTTGACTTGAGACTCAGTGTCAGGTAGAACTGTAGTCACTCCCGCTACCGTGAAAGGCACTGATGCCCGACTACGATGTATCAGCCCCGCTCGACACCGACTACTACGGCGTGTTCGCCGAAGTTCCCGACGCCGATCGGGCGTTCTGGAGCCGGGCACGTACCTTCGCGGTCGAGACACTCGACGAGCTGAGCGAGGCCTGGGACAAGGCGGAGTACCCGCTGCACCTCGCCCGCCGCCTGGGCAAGCTCGATCTGCTCACCGACGGTGTCGTTGGACCGGGACTCACCCCGATGTCCCCCCTTGCAGCCGGCCTCGTGAACATGGAGATCTCCCGCGGCGACGGCTCGATGGGCACCGTCGTGGCCGTGCAGGGCGGGCTGGCCCTGCGCAGCATCGCCATGTTCGGCAGCGATGAGCAGAAGGCTACCTGGCTGGTTCCACTGGCGCGTGCCGAGAAGCTCGGCGCCTTCGCCCTGACCGAACCGGACCACGGCTCGGATTCGGTGGCCCTCGAGACCACCGCGCATCGTGACGGCGACGAATGGGTCATCAACGGCGAGAAGAAGTGGATCGGCAACGGTTCGGTCGGCGACGTCACCGTGGTCTGGGCCCGCGACGACGACGGCAACGTGCGCGGCTTTCTGGTGGACCAGTCCCTGCCCGGCTACCACGGCGAGACGATGCTCGGCAAGGGCTCGCTGCGCGCGGTGCACCAGGCCCGCATCACCCTGACCAACGTGCGCATCCCGCTCGATGCCGTGCTCCCCGGCACTCACACCTTCAAGGACACCGCGGTCGTACTGTTCGCCACCCGGCTCGGCGTGGCCTGGTCAGCGCTCGGACATGCCACCGCTGTCTTCGAAGCCGCCCTCAACTACGCCCAGCAACGCGTGCAGTTCGGCAAATCGATCGCCGGATTCCAGATCGTGCAGGAGCGCCTCACCCTCATGCTGTCCGAGCTCACCTCGATGCAGCTGCACTGCATCCGCCTGGCCGAACTCGACGCCGCCGGCACCCTGCGGCCTATTCAGGCCAGCCTCGCCAAGTTTCACAACACCCGCGCGGCCCGCTCGCTCGCCTCTCTCGCCCGGGACATGCTCGGCGGCAACGGCATTCTGCTCGAGAACCACGTCATCCGACACCTCGCCGACATCGAATCAATCCACACCTATGAGGGGACCGAGAGCATCCAGTCGCTGCTCATCGGTCGCGACCTGACCGGGGTCAGCGCCTTTCACTAAGCCCGCACTTCGCTAGATCTTTTCGGACAAAGGAGTCCTGCGTGATTGACCTGACGACACTACTGAGCAGCACCGGCACCCCCAACGATTCACCGCTCACGCCGATGCGCTTTCTGCAACGCAGCGCCGAAGTATTCCCTAACAAGGATGCGATCATCTACGGCGCCAGGCGTTACAACTACCGGGAATTCGCCCAGGCGGCCGAGGAGCTCGCGCACGCCATCCGCTCGCGCATCTCCCCGGGCGACCGGGTAATATTCCTCGCGCCGAATATACCCGAGATGCTCATCGCCCACTATGCCGTTCCCCTGGCCGGCGGAGTACTCGTCGCGCTGAATTCGCGGCTCGCCGGACCGGAGGTGCACTACGTCCTCGAGCACTCCGAGGCCACCCTGTTGTTCATCGATGCCGAGCTGGTCGCCGGGGTCGGTGACGCGTTCGCGGCATCCGCTGCCTTGACAGGTGTCATCGAAATCGCCGACGGCGAGTTCGGGCTCACCGGCAGTGGCCTTGAGGTCGGCCAGCAGACGCTCGAATCATTCCTGGCCGAGGCCGACAACGACGGAGCCGATCCACTGGCCTGGGAGGTCACCGACGAACGCGCGGTCATCTCGATCAACTACACCTCGGGCACGACCGGCAAGCCCAAGGGCGTCATGTATTCGCACCGCGGCGCCTACCTCAACTCCTTCGGCGAGGTGTTCCACAACAAGTTCACGAGCGACTCGGTCTACCTGTGGACCCTGCCGATGTTCCACTGCAACGGCTGGTGCACGCCGTGGGCGGTCACGGCCGCCGGCGCGACCCACGTCTGCCTGCGCACCGTGCGCGCCGAATCGGTCTGGTCGGCCATCGATACCCTCGGCGTGACCAACCTGTGCGGCGCTCCCACGGTGTGCGGCGTCATCGCCAACGCG
Organism: Cryobacterium glaciale; assembly: GCF_004402535.1. Classification (GTDB taxonomy): domain Bacteria; phylum Actinomycetota; class Actinomycetes; order Actinomycetales; family Microbacteriaceae; genus Cryobacterium; species Cryobacterium glaciale. Next base: position 87,223 of record NZ_SOEY01000008.1, read on the forward strand.
CCGATGAAGCACCTGCTCGACACGCCGCTGTCCATCACCACGGCTGGCGCCCCGCCGTCGCCGAGCGTGATCGAGCAGCTCGATGCGCTCGGCATCACGGTCGTGCACGTCTACGGTCTCACCGAGGTCTACGGCCCGTACACGATCTGCGAATACCAGCGCGAGTGGGACGACCTGCCCGCCGACGAACGCGCCCGCAAGATCTCCCGTCAGGGCGTGGGCATGGTGCAGGCCGAATCGGCGCGCATCGTCGACTCCGCCATGACCGACGTTCCGGCCGACGCGCAGACCATCGGCGAGATCGTGCTGCGCGGCAACAACGTCATGCTCGGCTATTTCAAAGACCGGCAGGCCACAGCGGATGCCTTCCGCGGCGGCTGGTTCCACACCGGCGACCTCGGCGTTATGCACCCGGACGGGTACATCGAAATCAAGGACCGGGCCAAGGACATCATCATCTCGGGCGGCGAGAACATCTCCACCATCGAGGTCGAGAACGCGATGCTCACCCACCCGACCGTGCTCGACGTCGCCGTGGTCGGCATGCCACATCCGAAGTGGGGCGAACGACCCAAGGCCTACGTCGTGCTGCGACCCGACTCGATGGTGACCGAGGTCGACCTACTCACCCACACCCGCTACCTGATCGCAGCGTTCAAGGTGCCCGACTATGTGACCTTCGTCGACGCCCTGCCACGCACCGCTACCGGAAAGATCATGAAGGTCGTGCTGCGCGAGCTGTCCGAGTAGGCCGCTGCGCCGGCAGTCTCCTAGCGCTTGGCAGACGGGCGGTTTGGCAGCATCCGTCTATAGCCTTATAAGCACAATGGAAGACCCTCCCTCGCATAAACCCTCGCCCGCCACCACCGACATGCCTCTGTCACTGAGAGTGACCACAACATGTATGAGTGGATCATGGTGGGCGTAGGACTCGTTCTCACCGTCGGAACGGGAATTTTCGTAGCCTCCGAGTTCGCGCTCGTGACGCTTGACCGCAATGACCTCGAAGCCCGCCGAGATCGCGGCGAGAAACGTCTCGGTCCGACCATCAAGGCGCTCAAGATCACCTCGACCCACCTGTCGAGCGCGCAGCTGGGCATCACCCTGACCACGCTGCTGACCGGGTTCACCTTCGAACCGGCCATCCGCGCGCTGCTGAGCTCACCGTTGACGAGTGCCGGTGTGCCGGCCGGCCTTGTTCCCCTCGTGGGAACGATCATCGCCATCTCGCTCGCGACCCTGTTCTCCATGGTGATCGGCGAGCTCGTTCCCAAGAACTTCGCCCTCGCCGTTCCGCTCGCGACGGCGAAGGTCGTCGTGCCGGCGCAGGCCGTGTTCACGACCGTGTTCAAACCCGTCATCCTGCTGTTCAACAACACCGCCAACGCGATCATTCGTCGCTTCGGCATTGAACCGAAGGAAGAGCTCTCCGGCGCCCGCAGTGCCGAGGAGCTCAGCTTCCTGGTGCGCCGCTCCGCCCGCGAGGGGGCACTCGACGGCGACCACGCCGCCATGCTGCACCGCACCCTGCGATTCTCCGACCATTCGGCAGCCGATGTCATGACCCCCCGGGTGCGCATGGCCTCCGTGCACGTTACCGACACGGCCGATGCCATTGTGCGTCTGGCGACCAGCACGGGCTACTCGCGTTTTCCGGTGATCGACAAGGACTCGGACGACATCGTCGGAGTGTTGCACGTGAAACAGGCCTTCGCCGTCGCGCTGAGTGAGCGGGGCACGGTGACCGCCGCCGACCTGAAGGTGGAGGCGCTGCGCGTTCCCGAGACCATGGGCTTGGATTCCCTGCTCGCCGCCCTGCGCCAGCAGGGCTTCCAGATTGCTGTCGCCGCCGACGAATACGGCGGAACCGCCGGCATCGTCACCCTCGAAGACCTCGTTGAGGAACTCGTCGGTGAACTCGAAGACGAGCACGACCGGGCCAAGGCCGGCGTCGTGCGCTTCGGCCGGTCCGTCGTCTTCGACGCCGCCTGGCGCCCCGACGAGCTGCTCGACCGGGCCGGCGTGGCCGTTCCCGACGATGGCGACTACGACAGTGTCGGCGGATTTCTCGCCGACCAGCTCGATCGCATCCCCGAACTCGGCGACGAGGTCGCCATCGCGGGCGGCGTGCTGCGCATCGACCGTGTCGACGGCGTGCGTGTGCACCGCGTGCGTTACACGCCCGCCGATCCCGAGACCGACCCGAGCCTGGCCACCCCGCACGACCGAATCGTGAAGGATATCAAGAAAGACCTGATCCATGAATGAGTATCTGCCCGGCCTGATCTGGCTCGTCGTGCTGCTGGTGGTGAACGCGTTCTTCGTCGGCGCCGAATTCGCCGTGATCTCCGCCCGCCGCTCCCAGATCGAGCCGGTGCCGAGCAAGCGGCTGCGCCGACTCGCATCCGTTTCGTGTGACAGCGAGTTGGAGGATGCGCTCGCGTCGATGCGTCGCCTCGGCGCTCACGTGGCGACGGCGTTCGACGCCGACGGCACCGTGACCGGTGTGCTCTTTCTGGAGGACATCATCGAGGAGCTCGTTGGCCAGGTCGAGGATGCCACCTCGATCTGACCGGTCGGCACACAACTGCAGGAACTATTGTAGTTCGGATGCTTAGCGAAAATCAGTCCGAGGGCTTCGTGCGGGTGCGCGGTGCCCGAGAAAACAACCTGCGCAATGTAAACGTCGACGTACCCAGGGACGCCATCGTCGCGTTCACCGGCGTCTCGGGCTCCGGCAAATCCTCGCTCGCCTTCGGCACCATCTTCGCCGAGGCGCAGCGTCGCTTCTTCGAGTCGGTCGCGCCCTATGCCCGCCGACTCATCCAACAGGGGCATACCCCGCACGTCGATGAGATCACCGGGCTGCCCCCTGCCGTCGCGCTGCAACAACGCCGCGGGACACCGAGCTCCCGCTCGAGCGTCGGTACGGTCACCACCCTCTCCAACTCGCTGCGCATGATGTATTCCCGTGCCGGGATATATCCAGCGGATGCGGCCGGTCGCCTCGAATCCGACTCCTTCTCCCCGAACACGGCGATGGGTGCCTGCCCGCGCTGCCACGGCCTGGGCCTGGCCCACACCGTCAGCGAAGCGTCGATGGTGCTCGATCCCGCGCTGAGCATCCGCGATGGCGCGATCGCGGCGTGGCCCGGTGCCTGGCAGGGCAAGAATCTGCGCGACATTGTCGCGGTGCTCGGCTACGACATCGACCGGCCCTGGCAGGACCTACCGCGCGCCGATCGTGACTGGATTCTGTTCACCGAGCAACAACCGGTGGTCGAGGTCATGCCGCAACGCGACCGCATCGCCAAGCCCTACCAGGGCCGATTCTGGAGCGCGAAAAGCTTCGTGCTGCACACCCTGGCCGACAGCAAAAGCCCCAACGTGCGGCAGCGGGTGCTGCGCTACGTCGATACCGGCCCCTGCCCGGACTGCGCCGGGAGCGGCCTGAAGCCCGAAGCCCTCGCCGTGACCGTGGCCGGCCGGTCGATTGCCGCGCTCAATGCCCTGCCGATGACCGCGCTGGCCGAGATCCTGCGGCCAATCGTCGCGGGCGACCCCGCCGCAACGGAGGTGGCCGTCACCCTGGCCGGCGACCTGCTGCGCCGCATCGACGTGCTGCTCGAACTGGGCCTCGGCTACCTGGCCCTCGGCCGGTCGACGCCCACCCTGTCGCCGGGGGAGATGCAGCGGCTGCGCATCGCCACCCAGCTGCGCTCCGGCCTGTTCGGCGTTATCTACGTGCTCGACGAGCCCTCGGCCGGGCTACACCCGGCCGACGCGGAGCCCCTGCTGCTCGTGCTCGAGCAGCTCAAGCAGTCGGGCAACTCGGTCTTCGTGGTCGAACACAATATGGACGTCGTCAGAAGCGCCGACTGGGTCGTCGACGTTGGCCCCCGGGCCGGCGAGGGCGGCGGCGAGGTGCTCTACAGCGGTCCGACCGCTGGGCTCGCGGCGGTGGGGCCGTCCGTGACACGGCGCTACCTGTTCGCCGAGGATCGCGAGCCGGTGGCGCGGGGCGAGCTGCGGCATCCGCTCGGCTGGTTGGGGTTGACCGACGTGACCAGACACAACCTGCAGGGTCTCGACGCGCAGATTCCGCTCGGGGTTTTGACGGCGGTGACCGGAGTGAGCGGGTCGGGCAAGTCTACCCTGGTCAGCCAGGTGCTCGCAGAGGCTGTGGGGCAGCATCTGCATCCCGATCCCGACGACGTGCCGGTGCTCGATCTCGACGATCCCGACGCCGACATGGAGGCTGCCTCCAGCCTGGTCGCCGCGGTGACCGGGCTCGAGGCCGTCGATCGGCTGGTGCAGGTGGACCAGAAGCCGATCGGGCGCACGCCGCGCTCCAACCTCGCCACCTACACCGGCCTGTTCGATGCCGTGCGGGCCACCTTCGCGGCCACCGACGAGGCTCGCGCGCGCGGCTTCACCGCCTCACGGTTCTCGTTCAACGTGGCCGGCGGCCGCTGCGAGACCTGCCTCGGCGAGGGTTTCGTGGCCGTCGGACTGCTCTTTCTGCCGGGCAGCTACGCGCCCTGCCCGGACTGTGGCGGCTCGCGCTACAACCCCGAGACCCTCAAGGTGACCTACCGCGGCAAGAACGTCGCCGAGGTGCTCGGCCTCACAGTGGATGCCGCGCTCGGCTTTCTCACCGACGTCACCGCCGCCGCGCGCAGCCTCGAAACCCTGCGCGAGGTGGGCCTCGGTTATCTGCGGCTCGGGCAGCCGGCCACCGAGCTCTCCGGCGGCGAGGCCCAGCGCATTAAGCTTGCGACCGAACTGCAGCGCGCCCGTCGCGGCCACACGCTCTACCTGCTCGACGAACCGACGACCGGGCTGCACCCGGCCGATGTGGAGCTGCTCCTGCACCAGCTCGGACGCCTCGTCGACGCCGGAAACACCGTCGTCGTGGTGGAACACGAGATGGACGTGGTCGCAACCGCCGACTGGGTGATCGACCTCGGCCCCGGCGGTGGCGACGCCGGCGGCCGCATCATCGCCGCCGGCACCCCCGCCACGGTCGCCGCCCACCCAACGAGCAAAACCGCTCCCTATCTCAAGCTTCGCCTATCCTGACTGAACGCGAGAGCGGGAAATTTGTTGTTTCACGGTACCGCAAGCAACGTTTTTCCCGCTTTCGCGAACTTCGCCAGCGCAGGAATAATCCATACCCTGCACGACGCTGCACTTAGAGGCGCACACAGCGAACCGGCCCGGGGGGCGCACGGCCGCTCATTCTCGCATGTCATTAATTGGCACATTCCCTTCTCGCACCACGTCAGGACCAGCCATGACCGCAACAACCAGCGCGCCCACGACCGAGGCCGAGGTGCACCCCGACGCCAAGCGCAACCAGCTGGTGATCCGACTGCTGTTGGTCTCCGCGTTTGTCGTCATTTTGAACGAGACCATCATGGGCGTGGCGCTGCCGCACCTCATGAAGGACCTCAGCATCACCGCGACCGCCGCGCAGTGGCTGACCACGGCGTTCATGCTCACCATGGCCGTGGTCATTCCGATCACCGGTTTCCTCATCCAGCGTTTCAACACCCGCCCGGTGTTCATCGCCGCCATGACGCTGTTTAGCACCGGAACCCTGATCGCCGCGCTCGCGCCCGGCTTCGAGGTGCTGCTGCTGGGCCGCATCGTGCAGGCCAGCGGTACGGCCATCATGATGCCGTTGCTCATGACAACCGTCATGACGCTCGTCGCACCGGCTTCGCGGGGCAAGACCATGGGAAACATCTCCATCGTCATCTCGGTCGCCCCGGCGATCGGCCCGACGATCTCCGGCGTGATCCTCAGCGTGCTCGACTGGCGCTGGATGTTCATCCTCGTGCTACCGATCGCGATCGGCGCGCTCATCCTCGGCGCCTCACGCATCCAGAACGTGACGACGCCGCGCAAGGTTCCGCTCGACGTCCTCTCCGTCATCCTCTCGGCTTTCGGCTTCGGCGGGTTCGTTTACGGCCTGAGCAACCTGGGTGGGGCATCCGCTGCCGGCTGGGTGCCGCTCGGCATCGGCCTGGTCGCCCTCGCCTTGTTCGTGCTGCGCCAGCTGCGATTGCAGCGCACCGATCGCGCCTTGCTCGACCTGCGCGTGTTCAGCTCGCGCACCTTCACCCTCTCGATTTCCATGCTGAGCATCAGCATGCTCGCCCTGTTCGGCACCATCATCTTGCTGCCGCTGTACATGCAGAACGTGCTCGGCCTGACCGCCCTCGAAACCGGGCTGCTGCTGCTCCCTGGTGGCCTCACCATGGGACTGCTCGCGCCGTTCGTCGGGCGCATCTACGACCATCGTGGCCCGACCATCCTGCTGGTTCCCGGATCGATCATCGTCAGCGCCGCGTTCTGGGCGATGACCATGATGGGTCAGACCACGCCGCCATGGATGCTCCTGATCGCCCATGTTGGCATGAGCGCCGGCCTCTCCCTGCTGTTCACGCCGCTGTTCACCTCGGGCCTCGGCTCGCTCAAGCCGAGCCTGTACTCGCACGGCAGCGCGGTCGTCGGCACCATCCAGCAGCTCGCCGGCGCCGTCGGAACGGCCCTGTTCATCGCCGTCATGACCGCACAGTCGGCCGCGCTCATGGCGCAGGGCGTCTCCGAGATCTCAGCGACGGCATCCGGTATTCGCGGTGCGTTCCTGTGCGGCGCCATCATCTCACTGTTCGCGATTCCGGCCGCGTTCCTCGTGCGTCGCCCGCCGCTCGGCGCCCCCGTCGCGGTCGGTCACTAACTGGCCTCAGTCAGCGGATGCGCTGGGCCAGCACCGCAGGATGCTCGCCGGGCAGACCGTGCCGCCGGCCACTCTGCAGCAGCGCGACGTTCTTCTTCTCCCAGTCGCGCAGCGCCTGGCGCAGGGGGTCGATCGCGGCGCTCTCCGCGCAGCTGCCGGCGGTGCGGCCGCAGGAGCATTTTTGAGCCGCCGAGTTGTTCTGCGGCGCCGAGTCGTGGTGCAGCGCCTCAGTGCGCCAGATGCCAGCCATCGCCCAGTCGATCTGACGCCGGGCCAGCTCGGTGTTGCGTTCTGCCCGTTTGACCAGGTCGTTCTGCAGCAATCCGCGCACGCCCTCGATTCCGGCCGAGAATTGTCCGGCGACCAGGGCACTGAGTTTGGCGACCTGGTCGCGCAGCGCGGTCAGATCGGTGTCTCTGGCGACGAGCAGGGCATCCGTTTCGGCGATATATTCGGCGTGGCTGGTCTCGCTCGAAGCCCACCGCGCCGCCCACAGCTTCACGTGTTCGAGATCGCGGCGCTCGCTCTTCTCAGTTCCAAGATGGTGCACGCACTTCGAGCAGACCACCTGGTCGCTCAGCGAGGTGAAGTGAAACGGCTGCGGCGCGAGGCAGCAGAGGCAGGCCGCTTCGACGTCGACGTGCAGCGGATACGCGTGTGTCACGGCTGCCCCCTCTCACTGTTGTACCTTCGAGAATACCGGTTCACGCGGCCAGCCGGCGGGTTAGGGTGTGGGTGTGCCGCCGTCGCCCCGCCCCACCGCCACCCGCGAGTTCGTCGCCGGGGCCGGCTTTCTCGGGCGCGGCCTCAGAATGTGGATCACCTCACCGCGCCTCATGCTGCTCGGCGCCCTGCCGGCGTTCATCGTGGGCATCGTCTACCTCGCCGGAATCGTGCTCCTGCTGGTCAATGTCGAGGCCACCGCCGCCTGGCTCACTCCGTTCGCGAGCGGCTGGGGAGAGCCGTGGCGCACGGGTCTGCGGGTCGTGGCGGGCGTCGCGGTCGCGGCCGCCGGCATCCTCTTGATGGCGTACACCTTTGTAGCGGTGACACTGCTGGTCGGCGACCCCTTCTACGAGCGCATCTGGCGGTCGGTCGAGATCAGCCTCGGCGACGCGCCGGTCGAAGAACACCGCAGTCTGGTGCGTTCCGTCGCCGACGCCCTGCGGCTGGTCGGCCTCGCCCTTCTGGTCGCGCTCGTACTGCTGCTGTGCGGCCTGATTCCCGGGCTCGGCCAGCTGCTCGCGCTCCTTCTCGGCGCGCTGTTCGGCGGCTGGATCCTCGCCCTCGAACTCACCGGCTTCGCCTTCGATGCCCGCGGATTCACCCTCACCCAGCGACGACGGATGCTCCGCTCCCGCCGTCCCCGCAGCCTCGGTTTCGGGGTGCTCACCTATGTACTGTTCCTGATTCCGGGCGCGGCCGTCATCGTGATGCCCGCGGCGGTCGCTGGAGCGGCCCTGCTCAGCCGCGACATTCTCGCGACCACGCCTGATCTACCGCGTGCGGTGGATGATGCGCCCACTCCGAGCCGCGATGGCGCGAACGACGGCGGGACGCGCGCCCAGCCAGACCGCGGCCACGAGCAGGAGTGACCCGACGAAAATCCAGACGCCTAGCCAGCCGTCGTCGCTTCGCGCCGCATACATGTAGTTGAGATTGGCGCGGGCGCCGGTCGTGAACACGAGCAGAACGTGCACGATGATGAAAGCCACGAAGAGGATGAGCGCCGCGAAGTGCAGCCTGCGCGCCACTGGCAGCGGAAAGACGCGGTCGAGGCGTCGCAACCGCGCCGAAAACCCCGGTGACATGCGCAGGCCGGTCACGAGTGCGATCGGCGCCGCCACGAACACGACCAAGAAGTAGCTGAGCAGCTGCAGGGCGTTGTAATACACCCAGCCGGAGTCGGTCGGCCAGGCGAGCGAGGCATACTGCAGGCCCGCCGAGACCGCGTTGGGAAAGACGTCCCAGTTTGTGGGCACGATGCGCAGCCACTGCCCGGTCGAAAACAGCAGAACGTAGAACACGATGCCGTTGACCGCCCAGAGGGTGTCGAAGACGATGTGCTGCCAGACGTCGAGTGTGATGCGAATCGGCGGGTTCTTCGTGCGAAAGCGCCCCGTGTTCGTGCGCGTCCAGAAAATGGACGGACGTTTGGTCGTGCGCACCTGCCATCCGGTGCGAAGGACGAACAGGATGAAGAAGGCATTGAGGCCGTGCTGCCAGGCCAGCCAGGCCGGTATTCCGATCGGTGCAGCGGCCGCCTGGGTCGCCACACCGGGGTAGCTGCGCCTGAATGACTCGACCGAGGGAAGGGCGTTCAATCCGTTCGCCGCGAGCACGATGAGGGCCAGAACTGCGAGCAGGGCTGGCGCGATCCAGGCCAACCGAAACCACCGGCTCGGCCGGCTCGGCCGAAACCTGCTCAGCCGGGAGGCACCCGTCGTCATCGCGATCCGTTCTCGCCCGGGCAGATTCCCGCAGCGTCTCCGCAAGGCTACTTGCCCCTCGCCTCGAGGCGGCACGGAATGACGCGGTAGGTCACATTGCCTGCCACCAGGCTCTTGTCGGGACACCTCACCCGCGATGACGCGGCGCACACCTGTCTCAGGCCGGTAGTGAGTGAGGCCGGCACCAACGACACAGGGCCTCCGATTTCTCGAAGGCCCTGACTGTTCGCATGGATTGTGCGGCTATCCGCACCCATCCGCTGTGCGCGAGAGGGGACTTGAACCCCTACGTCCTTTCGAACACTGGCACCTGAAGCCAGCGCGTCTGCCAATTCCGCCACTCGCGCGAACTTAGGAATGCTAACACTGCGAGGGGGGTCAGCGCCATTCGACGGCGCGTCGCGCTCAAATGACGCCATTCCTGCCCGGCCGCGCCGCATCCGCTCGCCGAGACCCATCGAAAAGTCTCAGGGAATGCCCATAATGGGTGCGGAATTCGGTCTGGGACGCTCCGCGGGTAGTATGACTGTTCGTGCCGTTTGCGCCCTCAAGGTGGGTTGTCACCCGAGACAAGTAACATGCTCATAGCCAAACGGACCGGATCGGGAGACCTGTGGGCATACTGGATAACTTTGAAAAGGGCTTGGAGCGCGCCGTCAACGGAGCGTTCGCCAAGACCTTTCGATCGGGCTTGCAGCCGGTGGAAATAACCTCCGCGCTGCGTCGTGAGCTCGACACGAAGGCCGCTGTCGTAGCGCGGGATCGCATCCTCGCGCCCAATCGCTTCACGGTGCGCATGTCCCACACCGACTACGCCCGCATGAGCGCCCTCGGCGTCACCCTCATCGACGAACTCACCGCCCTGGTACAAAAACACGGCACCGAGCAGCGCTACCAGTTCACGGGCGGCATCACGATCACCCTGCAGGACGACCGCAGCCTCAGCGAGGGCATGGTGCAGATCGACTCGAGCTCGGTCACGAGCACCGTCGCCTGGACCCCGGTTCTCGACATCAACGGTACCCGCTACCAGCTAGTCAAGGCACGCACCGTGATCGGCCGCGGCTCCGACGCCGACATCACCGTCGACGACACCGGAACCTCCCGCCGCCACGTCGAAATCCTCTGGGACGGCGCCCGCGCCCAGGTGCGCGACCTCGGCTCCACCAACGGCTCCCAGCTCAACGGCGCCCCGGTCAGCCAGGCCATCCTCGAGCCAGACTCGACCGTCACCATCGGCCGCACCCGCATCGTGTTCCGAGTGATCGCCCAGGCGTCCAGCGAGGCTCCCCGTGCGGCGGCACCGACCGACCCGGCCACCGAACGCCACGACATGGGCGGATTCTGGGGGCCGGGCGTATGAACGTCAGCGAACTGACCCTGCTCGTGCTGCGCATCGGCTTTCTGCTTCTGCTCTGGATGTTCATCTTCGGAATCGTCTACGCCCTGCGCAGCGACCTGTTCGGCCAACGCGTGCGCAAGATGAAAGCGGATGCCGCGCCCGTCCCGCCCGCCGCCTTCCCGGCATCCGCTGTACCCGTCGCGGTTCCCGTCGCAGCAGCGGTCGCGGAGGCCTTCACAGCGCCGGTCGCCCGCGCCAGCCCGGGCACCCAGGACGTCCCGGGTGCGCAGGCCGGACTGGCCACCAGCCAGAACACCACCCGCCTGGTCATCACGAGCGGCCCGAAAGCCGGCACCGAGTTTCCGCTGAGCAGCGACACGATCACCATCGGCCGTTCGAGCGACTCCAGCCTGGTCATTCGCGATGACTACACGTCCACCCACCACGCTCGTCTGATGCTCTGGCACGACGAGTGGATGCTGCAGGACCTCGATTCCACCAACGGCACCTTTCTGGCCGGCTCGCGCGTCACCGTGCCGACTAAGATTCCCCTGAACGCCACCGTGAAGATCGGCGCCACCAGCTTCGAGCTTCGGCGGTAGGTCATGGCGACGGTCAGTCATAGCGCAGCCGCGTCCCACGTCGGCAAGATTCGCTCCAACAATCAGGACTCCGGCTACGCCGGACGCAGCCTGTTCGTGGTCGCAGACGGCATGGGCGGGCATGCAGGCGGTGACGTCGCCTCATCGATCGCCACCAAGCGCATCATCGAAGCCGACAAGCCATACGCGAGCGCCCAGGATGCCGAATTCGCCTTGCAGGCCGCCCTAATCGGCGCCAACGCCCAACTCGCCGAGACGGTGTTCGAACACGCCGAACTGACCGGGATGGGCACCACCGTCAGCGCCATCATTGTGCTCGAGAACGAGGTCGCGATCGCCCACATCGGCGATTCGCGCATCTACCTGCTGCGCGAACGTGAACTCTCCCAGATCACCATCGACCACACCTTCGTGCAGCGTCTGGTCGACAGCGGGCGCATCACCGAGGCCGAAGCCATGGTGCACCCGCGCCGATCGGTGCTCATGCGCGTGCTCGGCGACGTCGAGGCCAGCCCCGAAATCGACACCTCGATCCTGGCCACCATTGCCGGCGACCGCTGGCTGCTCTGCTCCGACGGCCTCACCGGCGTCGTCTCGCACACGGCCATCGCCTCCGCCCTGGCCAGCGGCGCAAACGCCCAGGATGTCGCCGACCTGCTGGTGAAAGAGAGCCTCGACGGCGGCGCCCCCGACAATGTCACGGTGGTTATCGTCGATATCGACGACAACGTCTCCCGCACCGACAGCCCGGTCGTCGTCGGCTCCGCCGCGAATCCGCTTGCCTTCGGTGAGGAACCCGGCCGCAACCGCGCCCTGCGCATACCGGCCCTGCGCCTGCACCCGGTGCGCGAAACCCACTTCGAGCCCGACTCCCAGGACTACCTGTCCGAACTGATCGAAGAGGATGCCCGCCGCGCGCGCCGCCGCAAGGCCACCTGGCTGGTCGGCGTGATCCTGCTGGTGCTCAGCATCGTCACGACTACTGTTCTCGGCTACCAGTGGACCCAGACGCGCTATTTCGTCGGCGTTGACGGTTCCAACGTCGCTATCTACCAGGGCGTGCAGCAGGACATCGGCCCGATCAGGCTCTCCAGCGTCTACGAAGACACCGATCTCGTCCTCGACGACCTGCGCGTCTACGACCGCCAGCAGGTCGAGCAGACCATCAACGCCGGCTCCCTCGCCGACGCCCTGGCGATCGTCGAGCGACTGAAGGGAGCGATCGTTGAGTAAGGCATCCGCTCTCACGGCACGCCCGGCCACCGAGCCGGTGCACCGCTTGCACCTGCCGCAGAAACTGCGCAACCTCGAACTGTTCCTGCTGCTGATCGCCTGCTTCATCAACGCCAGCGCGGTCGTGCTCGTGCAACTCGGAGCCCTCGGCGAGCTGGACCCGACCCTTGTGCTGCTCGGCGCCGGCCTGTCGGCCCTGGTGATCAGCCTGCACATCGTGCTGCGATTCGTCGCCCGCGATGCCGACCCGTTCATCCTGCCGATCGCCACCCTGCTCAACGGCATCGGAATCGCCATGATCTACCGCATCGATATCGCCGACAAAGAATCGGGGTGGGAGAGCGCCGCCGTCCGCCAGACGGTCTGGAGTGCCCTGGCCATCTTCTGCGCCATCCTCGTGCTGCTGGTCATTCGCAACCACCGCGTGCTGTTTCGCTACACCTACATTGCCGGCCTCGTCGGTGTTCTCCTGCTCTTTCTTCCGCTCGTTCCGGGCCTCGGCCAGGAGATCAGCGGTGCGCGGGTCTGGATCCGGGTCGGCAGTTTTGGCACCTTCCAGCCCGGTGAGATCGCCAAGATCGCCCTCGCCGTGTTCTTCGCCGGCTACCTCGTGCGCAACCGCGACAGTCTCTCCATGGTGGGGAAGAAAATTCTCGGCGCCCGGTTTCCCCGGTTTCGCGATCTTGGCCCAATTCTCGTTGTCTGGGCCCTGTCGATGTCGGTCATTATCTTTCAGCGCGACCTCGGCACGGCTCTGCTTTACTTCGGCCTGTTCCTGGTCATGCTCTACCTCGCCACCGGTCGGCTGAGCTGGGTCATCCTGGGCATGGGCCTGTTCCTCGGCGGAGCCCTGATAGCCAGCCAAACCCTGAACTACGTCAACGGCCGCTTCACCAACTGGCTAGACGCCCTCAACCCGGCTGTCTACGACGCCAAAGGCGGCAGCTTCCAGCTGGTACAGGGGCTGTTCGGCCTCGCGAAGGGCGGCCTGCTCGGCACCGGCTGGGGCCAGGGGCGCCCGGAGATCACCCCGGTTCCGCAGAGCGACTACATCATCGCGAGCCTCGGCGAGGAGCTCGGGCTCGCCGGAATCTTCGCCATTCTCGCCCTGTACCTTCTGTTCGTCGCCCGCGGTTTCCGCATCGGCTTCGCCGGCCAGGATGACTTCGGCAAGCTGCTCGCTGTCGGCCTCGCCTTCGTCGTGGCTTTGCAGTGCTTCATCGTCATCGGCGGTGTCACTCGGGTCATTCCGCTGACCGGTTTGACCACCCCCTTCCTGGCCGCTGGCGGCTCATCACTCGTCGCCAACTGGATCATCGCGGCCCTGCTCCTGCGGCTCTCCGACACCGTGCGCAACCAACCCAGGCTGGTGGTCTAAGTGAACCGCGAACTCAAGCGCGTCAGTATCGTCGTGATGCTGATGTTCGTCGCCCTGCTCAGCTCCACTTCGGTCGTGCAGGCCTTCCAGGCCGACAATCTGTCGGCCGACCCGCGCAACACCCGCACGCTGTACGACAGCTACCAGGTCGAGCGCGGCGCCATCCTCGTGGCCGGTGACCCGATCGCGCAGTCAATGCCGGCCGACGACGACCTCAAGTTTCTGCGCACCTATACCAACCCAGAGCTCTACGCACCGATTACCGGGTACATCCCGATCAACGGCGAACCGACCGGCCTCGAGTCGGCCCTCAACGCCGAGCTGACCGGAAACTCCAACTCGCAGTTCTTCGACAAGATCAGCGCCCTCGTCACCGGTCAGGACCCGAAGGGCGCCGCCGTGGAGGTCACCATCGATCCCGTGGCCCAGCAGGCCGCCTGGGATGCCCTCGGCGACTACACCGGGTCGGTGGTCGTCACCGAACCCGCGACCGGTCGTATCCTGGCCATGGTGTCCAAGCCGAGCTTCAACCCGAACCTGCTCACGGTGCACAACAATGCCGAGGTCGCCGCGAGCTACGAGGCCCTGCTGGCCGACGAGAACGACCCGCTGATCAACCGGGCCATCCGCTCACTCAACCCTCCTGGGTCGGTGTTCAAGCTCGTCGTCACGACCGCCGCTCTGGAATCGGGCAGCTACACGCCAGAGAGCACTTTCCCGAACCCGACCGTGTACACCGCGCCGGGCACCACGAGCCGGATCGAGAACTCGAGCGGCGGCACCTGCGGCGCCGGCGAGACGGTCACCCTCGCCACCGCGCTGCGGCTGTCCTGCAATATTCCCTTTGCCGAGCTGGGCGTCGAACTCGGTGACACGGCCATTCGAGAGACCGCGGAGAAGTTCGGATTCAACAGCAGCTTCAACATTCCGATGACCGTCTCCGAGAGTGTGTACCCGCGGGGTCTCGACGACCCGCAGACCGCGCAGTCGGCGTTCGGTCAGTACGACGTGCAGGCGACCCCGCTGCAGATGGCCATGGTCAGCGGTGCCATCGCCAATGGCGGCGTTTCGATGGCACCCAACCTGGTGCAGGAGATTCTCGCCCCTAATCTCAGCGCCATTGAAACCTTCGAACCGGTCGAGCGGGGGCGGGTGATGAGCGAAGAAACCGCAGCGACGCTCACCGCGATGATGATCAACGGCGTTCAGGATGGCGCGGCAAGCAATGCAAGAATAGACGGGGTTGACGTGGCGGGAAAAACAGGCACGGCGCAGAACGGGTCAACCGATCCGTTCACATTGTGGTTCACCGGTTTCGCGCCGGCGAACGACCCGCAGTACGCCATCACCGTTCTCGTTGAGAACGGCGGGGGAATGGGACAAACCGGGTTCGGCAACCTTCTTGCCGCACCTGTCGCACAGAAAGTTCTAGAGGCGGTGCTTAACAAATGAGACCCACAACAGGGCTCACCTTCGGGGGACGATACGAGCTGCAGTCGCGCATTGCGATTGGCGGTATGGGTGAGGTGTGGAAGTCCACCGACCTCGTCATCGGACGCAGCGTCGCCATCAAGATCCTGAAAGACGAGTACCTCGGCGACCCGGGCTTTCTCGAGCGCTTCCGCGCCGAAGCCCGCCACGCCGCGCTCGTCAACCACGAGGGCATCGCGAATGTCTTCGACTACGGCGAAGAAGACGGCAGCGCCTTCCTGGTCATGGAACTCGTACCCGGCGAAGCCCTGTCCACCATTCTCGAGCGCGAGCACGTGCTGCCGACCGACAAGGTGCTCGACATCGTCGCGCAGACCTCGGCGGCGCTGCACGCTGCCCACGCTGCCGGTCTCGTGCACCGCGACATCAAGCCCGGCAACCTGCTCATCACGCCGGAGGGTCGGGTCAAGATCACCGACTTCGGCATCGCCCGTATTGCCGACCAGGTTCCGCTCACCGCGACCGGCCAGGTCATGGGCACCGTGCAGTACCTCTCGCCGGAACAGGCCAGCGGCCACCCGGCTTCGCCGACCACCGATATCTACTCGATCGGCATCGTCGCGTACGAGTCCCTCGCCGGCCGACGTCCGTTCACGGGCGAGTCGCAGGTCGCCATCGCCATGGCACAGATCAACGAGATCGCGCCCGACCTGCCGGTCACCGTGTCCGAGCCGGTGCGCAACCTGGTCTTCGCCTGCCTGGCCAAGAACCCGGCCGACCGACCGGCGTCGGCTGCGCACCTGGCGCGCGCGGCATCCGCTCTGCGTCGTGGTGACGTGACCGCGGCCGCGGTGGCCGTACCGTCGGTTCTGGGCGGTCTCACGGCTACCAGCGCCACCATGCTCATGCCGGGTGCCGGCAACGACCAGGCCACGACTATCCTTCCGGCCACCGGCGCCCCCATCACGCGGGCATCCGCTGCCGCGGCCGCTGAGGCGGAGAAGAAGAAACGCAGCAAGTGGACCTGGCCGCTCATCGCTTTGGTCGCCCTGCTCGTGATCGTGCTGACCGGCACGCTCATCGCCCTGTTCACCCAGAACAACGAGACCCCGGTTCCCACCGAGACGTCGGCGACGCCCTCGACGACGCCAACGCCGTCTCCCACTCCGACGCCGAGTCCGACGCCGACCCCCACCCCCACGAATACCTCGGTCAATCCCGACGACTTCATTGGAAAGCCAAGCGCCGAGGCCGCCGCCCTGCTCGTCGAGATGGGATTCGTCGCTGACGTCGAACCCGGAAATGCGGCTGCCACCGAGGACGACGTCGACCGGGTGTATCAGGTCAACCCCCGGGGCCCCGTTCCGGCCGGCTCAACGATCACCCTCACGGTTTATGGGGCGGTTGCCACGCCGAGCACGCCGACGTCGGCCCCGACCGCGACGCCGTCACCGGCCGCGCCGGCCGGTACCGTCACGGTGCAGTGGAACGCCCAGACCTGCCCGACCGGCCAGACACTGGCTGGCTATGAGATCGCCACGGAGGGCGGTGCCGCCGTGATCACGTCGGCGAACCCGACCAACGCTGAAACGACCACGGCCACGATCACCGCCGGAACCGAGAATTTCACAGTGAAGTTTCGCTATTTCTGTGGCCAGATCAGTTCTGAATTCTCCCCGAATGCCGAAGTGCTCGTTACGGGCGACGCTGCTGTCGGAGAGTAACTCCCTAATGCCGTGGGGTAAAGTAGCGCTCACTGTGTCCAACCCGAACGCGGTGTCTGATTGTGGGGGAGTGCTGTAGTGCCTGACTCTGGCCGTTTGATCGCGGGCCGTTATCGCGTCGGAGCCCTGCTCGGCCGCGGCGGCATGTCCGACGTGCACATCGGCACCGATTCACGGCTCGGTCGCACGGTCGCGATCAAGCTGCTCAAGTCCACCCTCGCCGCCGACCCGGCGTTTCGCACCCGCTTTCGCCAGGAGGCCCAGGCCGCTGCGCGCATGGCCCACCCGACGATCGTGCGGGTGTTCGACGCCGGCGAAGAGACCGTCACCGACGACGCCGGCCACGACTCGCAGATTCCGTTCATCGTCATGGAACACGTCGATGGTCGGCTGCTCAAGGACATCATCCATGAAGGCCCCATCGAAGCCGCCGAAGCCGTACGCATCATCGACGGTGTTCTGACTGCGCTCGAGTATTCCCACCGTGCGGGCGTCGTGCACCGCGACATCAAGCCCGGCAACATCATGATCACCAAGTCCGGCCAGGTCAAGGTGATGGACTTCGGCATCGCCCGCGCCATCTCCGACTCAGCCACCACCGTCGCCCAGACCACTGCCATTCTCGGCACGGCTGCCTACTTCTCCCCCGAACAGGCCAAGGGTGAATCCGTCGATGCGCGCACCGACCTGTACTCGACCGGCGTTGTGCTGTTCGAGATGCTCACCGGGCGTCCGCCGTTCCGCGGTGACACCCCCGTGGCCGTCGCCTACCAACACGTCAGTGAAATGCCGGTCAAGCCGTCCGCGCTCAACCCGAGGGTGTCGCCGGCCCTCGACTCGGTCGTGCTGCACGCCCTGGCCAAAGACCGGTTTGCCCGGTACCAGAGCGCCGTCGAGTTTCGCAATGACGTCGAGACGGCCGGCTCCGGCCATATTCCCATCCACCACGCGGGCGAAGAAGTGGGAGCCGGCCTGTTCGGTGCTGCGCCGACGGCCATCACCGGTTCGGCGCTCGCCCTGAAGCAGCTCTCCGAAGACCACACGATGGTTCGCACCCAGCGGCGTCCCCCGGTGATCTGGGTCTGGGCAGGAATCGTCTGCGTGATCGTCATCGTCGTGGCGGTCATGATCTGGGTCGCGAACCTGCAGCCCTCGGTTGAACTGCCCGACAGCTCCAGGCAGGTGCCCTCACTCACCGGCCAGACCTACGATGACGCCCAGAACACGCTCCTCGATCTGGATCTCGCGGCCACTCGCGCCGAAGAGTCGAGCACGACTGTGCCCGCCGACCAGGTCATTCGCACCGACCCGCCCGCCGACACCATCGTCAACCCGTCCGACGTGATCAAGGTCTTCGTCTCGACCGGTCCCGTGCCCGTCACGGTTCCCGATGTCACCAATCAGCCCATAGCGGATGCCCAGGCCGCGATCGAAGCGCTCGGATTCGTTTCCGGGTCGGTCACCGCCGAAAACTCTCCCACGGTGGCGGCCGACGTCGTCATGCGAACCGATCCGGCGGCCGCAGCCTCGCAGTTCGCCGGGGACACGATCAACTATGTCGTATCGAGTGGTCTGGTCACCCTGACAGACCTGACCGGGCAGTCACTGGTCGCCGCGATCGATCTGGTGAGCAACGAGGGCCTCGTGCCCGTCTCCAAGGCTGATTTCACCTGCGCCCAGGAGTCCGGTTCTCCGATCAAAACGCAGTCGCTGGCGCCCGGCGACGTCCCCCAGCGTTCCGAGATTATCCTGACCTACTGCGCCGGCACTTAGCTCACTCTCCCTCTCGCTGGTCGAGGCGCGACGAAGGAGCGATCGAGACCGCGCAAGCTAATCCGCAGACCCGACTCGGCTCGCTTGGTCTCGATCGCTCGTGCCTCGCGCGTCGACCGGCGGTTCCTGCCTCGCTCGTCGACCGGCGGTTCCTGCCTCAGGTGAGGCGCAACAGCGGATGCAGGGACTTCGACGTCTCCTGCGCACCCTCAAGGCCCGTGAGAGCCAGCCAGTTGCCGAGCATGCGGTAGCCGCCCTCGGTCAGGACCGACTCCGGGTGGAACTGCACCCCGAGAATGGGAGCGGACGCGTGCCGCAGCCCCATGATGACGCCGCCCTGCGTGCGCGACGTGACGATGAGGTCGCTCGGAACGGTCGAAGCGACGACGGCGAGCGAGTGGTATCGAGTGGCCGTGAACGGCTGCGGCACTCCCTCGTAGAAGTCACTGCCATCGTGCGTGATGAGTGAGGTTTTGCCGTGCATGAGCTCTTCGGCATTGGTGACCGTGGCCCCGAAGGCCTCAGCGATGGCCTGGTGGCCCAGGCACACGCCGAACAGGGGCAGGTCGGCGGCCAGTGCCGCCTCGACGACGGAGATGGACACACCAGCGTCCGACGGCTTGCCGGGACCCGGCGAGACCAGCACTCCGTCGTATTCGGCGATGCGGGAGGCAGCATCCGCTTTTCCGAAGGAGTCGTTGCGCACGACGTCGGTTTCAGCACCGAGCTCCATCAGATACCCGTTGAGAGTGTAGACAAAGCTGTCGTAGTTGTCGATAACGAGAATACGGGTCATGCGCCGCCCACCGTCGCTTCCTGGCTGTTGAGTATGCCGTCGATCCATGGGTACACCCAGGTGGCGAGCACGGCGAGTACGGCCACCACCAGGATCAGGACCAGAATGATGCGCACCCAGATGGGTCCGGGCAGAACACGCCACAGTGCTGCGTACATGGGAGTCTCCTAGCCCTGGGCTGCGATGATCGGTGCGAGTTCGACCGGGGCTCCGGCCGAGAGCGGCTGCCACGATTCGAGCACGCCGTACGCGATGATGCGTTCGGCGGTGGAATAGAGCGGGTTACAGCTGGTGAGGGTGATGATGCGGTCGACCGCCGTGCCGTCGGGATTGTTCGGAACGGATGCCAGCACCTGCACCTGTGAGGGCGCCACATACTCGGTATCGCGGTACCGGTAGGTGTAGTAACCGTCGGCGGTCTGCACGTAGATGGCATCGCCCAACTGGAGTTCATTGATCAGGTGCATGGCACCGCCGAACGCGCTGCGGTGGGCGGCGACGGCGAAGTTGCCGATCTCGCCGGGCATCTGGGTTCCTGCGTAGTGCCCGACACCGAGCCGGTTGCTGTTCAAAACGTCATGACCGGTACCCTCAGCGATGCTGCGGTGATAGTCGGCGCCGAAACGGGGAACGTACAGCACCGCGAAGGTTTTCGCGTTGGCCGGAACGGCAGCCACGATCGGGTCTCCATAGTCGGCGGGGACCGGTGCGGCACTCGGCTCGGCCGGATCGACGGTCGGAACGGGTTTTGGCGTCGACGTGTCCTGATCGATCCAGTCCTGGCTGATCTCGCTTGCAGCGTTGGACTGCGAGTTGGCCATAAGCATGTCATTCCACCAGAGCTGCCAACCCAGAAAAAGCAAAACAAGCGCGCCCGCGGTGATGAGTAGTTCGCCCAGAACACCGACAACGGTGACTTTGCCCTTTTTCGCGCGGCGCGGCCGCGTGGTGACGATCTCGACGGGGTCGTCTGCCTGTGGACACATACTGCGAGTCTACTGAACCGAGTGCCCCAGGGCGCCCGCGTCAAATCCACTAAAACAGCCGAAGACGCTAGGATCGCAGAATGGCACGTAAGAATCCCCGCACCCGGCCCGCCCGCACCGAAGTTGCCCGCTCGAACGAGGACGCGCCCAATGCTGTCTGGTTCAAGCCGGTCATGTTCGGTTTCATGCTGCTCGGCCTGGCCTGGATCATCGTGTTCTACGTCAGTGGCAGCCAGTTGCCCATCGCGGGCCTCGGCGCCATGAACATCCTGGTCGGCTTCGGAATCGCCTTCATCGGCTTTCTGATGACGACCCGCTGGCGCTGATCCAGCAAACCCAACTGGAACCTGCCCGTCATCCGGCCCGTACTGCTCCGTTACCGCCCGGTTACCAACACGTAATAACAGGGGTAATGACACGGGTGTAATTATCCCCATGTGGATAGACCTGTGGATAACTCGCCATTCCAGGCCGACGACGACCGCTAGATCGCGAAGACGCGCACGAAGCTCAGCAGCACCAGCACGGCGGCGAACGCGCCGATCAGCCCCACCTGCAGCGACTTCTGCCGGATGCGCCGCGTCTGCACGAAGATCAGGCCGAGCACGGCACCACCGATCAACCCGCCGATGTGCGCCTGCCAGGCAATCTGCAGCCCCGGAATGAACCCGATCACGACGTTAATGCCGACCAGCACAAGCAGCTGTGTGGCATTACCGCCCAAACGGCGCTGAATCACCAGGAAGGCGCCCATCAGGCCGAAGATCGCACCGGATGCGCCCACCACGGGCGTGAAGGGATCCGACAGAAACAGCACCCCGAGTGAACCGGCTAGCGCGCTCAACAGATAGAGCGCAAGATAGCGGCCGCGGCCGAGCAATTGCTCGAGGAGCTGGCCGAAGATCCAGAGTGTGTACATGTTCAACAACACGTGAAAGATGGAACCGTGCACGAGCGCCGTCGTGAGTAAGCGCCACGGCTCTAAGCTGCCGGGCTGGGAGTAGAAACCCGCGTACCACAGCCGGTTCGTGACCTGTGAACCGAGGAACAGTTGCAGCACGTAGACGGCCAGAGTGATCCCGATAATGGAATATGTCACCGTGGGCCGGTCGCTGCCGGTCAGCCGGGTGAGAATCGCCGGCTTGGTTCGGGGAGCGTTCTTTCGCTGCTCTTTCATGCACTCTGGGCAGATGACCCCGACGGCGGCCTGGGTCTGGCACTCCGCACAGATGGTACGCCCGCAGCGCTGACACAGAATGAAGCTCTGCCGCCCCGGATGGCGGTAACAAAAATTCGCCACCGAGGCCGGCAGATCACTCATTCTGCTGGGAAGTTGGCTGGCTAGACGGACTCGACGGAGACGCTCTGAATGACGACGTCCTCGATCGGGCGGTCGCGACCGTCGGTGGCGACGGTGGCGAGCTTGGCGACGATCGCGCGGGAGTCTTCATCTTCAACGGCACCGAAGATGGTGTGCTTGCCCTGCAGCCAGGTGGTCGGAACGACGGTGATGAAGAACTGCGAGCCGTTCGTGCCGTGACCACCCTGGATTCCCGCGTTCGCCATGGCGAGAACGTAGGGCTGGGTGAAGTCGAGGTCGGGGCTGATCTCGTCGTCGAACTGGTAGCCGGGGCCTCCGGTGCCCTGGCCGAGCGGGTCGCCGGCCTGGATCATGAAGTCTTTGATGATGCGGTGGAAGATGGTGCCGTCGTAGAGCGGCGTGGTGGAGGCGACACCCGTGGCGGGGTGCTTCCACTCGAGTTCGCCGGTCGCGAGGCCGACGAAGTTCTTGACCGTCTTCGGCGCGTGATTGCCGAAAAGGTTGACCTTAATCGGTCCGAGGGTGGTGTTCAGGGTGGCGACAGCGGTGTGCTTAGACATACAGCGATTCTTGCACAGCAATCTCCACCGAATCTGACTGCCGCAAACTCCTCCCAGTGCATTCGCTGGCAACACGGCGATTGAGTGGCAAGATGGGCACTCAGTGGCAAGATGGATAAACATTCGCCACACGACATCGATGGAGGGTCCAGATGAGCCTGTCACGCAAGCGCCGCAAGGAACTCACTCGGCTGCGCAAAAGCGCAGACGAACTATGGAGCCACCAACAAGAAGTATTGGAACGAGCAAACGTCCTCGCTCGTCAGGCCGGTCACCAGGCCGGCATCCTCGCTCGCGAAGAAGTTGCTCCGCGCGTACGCGAGAGCTATGACCACTACGTTCGCCCGAGCGTGAACGCTACGCAGGAAGCCGCAGACGGTGTGCGCCGCCGCGTCGTCAACGACGTGCTCCCCGGCATCGGTACCGCTATCGGAACCGTCATGTCCGTCGGCGACGTCGCCCGCGACGCCCGCGTGCGGGCCGCACTGGGTCGCATCCGCTTGCAGAAGCCCGTTGTCGTAGAACCCAAGGGTGTAGGAGCCGGCACGTACTTCGCCCTCGGCCTGGCCGTTGTGGCCGCTGTCGGTGTGGCCTACGCCGTCTGGCAGACCTTCCGCGCCGACGACGAACTCTGGGTCGCCGACGACGAGGTCGAACCGACCGCGCAGCAGGAAGACTAGGGCCAGAACGCCCACCAGCTCGTGCAGGGCCCGCATCCACCGGATGCGGGCCCTGCCGCGTTAACGGCCTGAAACGCCAACACGGGGCCGCTGACGGCTGCACACACGCCCGTAGAGCGGATGCGCGACGCCGGCGCCTGCGCGGGAACCAGGATCGCGTGCGCACAAACGAAAAGGCCCGTCCGAAGACGAGCCTTGTGCGTGAATTGTGGAGCCACGGGGAATCGAACCCCGGACCTCCTGCTTGCAAAGCAGGCGCTCTACCAATTGAGCTATGGCCCCGACTTCTCGGCGGGTATGGCCGGGATCGGAATGAATCAGGTGTTGCGTGGGGATACCGGGATTTGAACCTGGGACCTCTTCATTATCAGTGAAGCGCTCTAACCAACTGAGCTATATCCCCCTCTTGGGCAGATTGAAGACTACCGGAATCTGGCCGGAACCTGAAATCGAGTCACCCTCCGTGCGGAGGAAATGTCTGGATTCGGGCTGCGAGGGCTGTTTTCGGGGAGAAACAGCCCTCGATCGTGCGAAAAGCTAGAAAACTAGTTGTTGGTGAAGCCCACGAGCAGTCCGCCGGTGATCTTGACGCTCAGGTTGTACAGCACGGCGTAAATGGCGCCGAGGGCGGTGATCACGACCATGTTCAGCACGGCCACGACGACCGCGAAGCCCATGACATTGCCGATCGAGAGGATGGCGGCCAGGTCGGCCGATTCTCCCGCGACGGTGGCGTACAGCTCGTCGACCTTGCTCAGTACCTCGGTCGACACGAGAACCGTGTAAATGAGGAACGTCGCCACGACCGTGACGATGGCGAGGCAGACCGCGACCAGGAAGGACAGTTTCACGCTCGACCAGAAGTCGACGTAGACCAGTTTCAGGCGGACCTGCTTGGTCGCGGTCTTGCGAGTGGATTTCTTGGCGAGCTTTTCGGCGACGCTAGTCATTCGGTGTCTCTACTTTCCCTGCATCACGTTCGGGAGCAGCGTTGTCTGCAGCACTGGTCTCGACGGTACCAGCCGATGCATCCGCATGCGCTGCGCCCTCGCCCTCTTCTTCGGTGGCGACCAGATTGCGTTCGATGTTTTTCGCGATGGAAATAATTCTGTCTTCATCCGCGAACTTCGCGAAAACGACGCCCATCGTGTCCCGACCCTTGGCCGGGACCTCGGCGACGTCAGAGCGTACCACCTTGCCGCTGGCAAGAACCACAAGGACTTCGTCCTCGGGGTTCACGATCAACGAGCCGACCAGGTCGCCACGGTCGTCGTTGAGCTTAGCCACCTTGATGCCCAGACCCCCGCGATTCTGGAGCCGATATTGATCGGCGGCGGTGCGCTTGGCGTAGCCGCCCTCGGTGACGACGAAGACATATCCATCATCGTTGATAACGGATGCGTCGAGCAGGGTATCCTCGCCGCGGAAGTGCATTCCGATCACGCCGGAGGTGCTGCGGCCCATCGGGCGCAAAGCTTCATCGGTGGCGGTGAAACGAATCGACATGCCCTTGCGGGAGACCAGCAGCAGGTCGGAATCATCTTCGACCAGCAGAGCTGAAACCAGTTCGTCGCCCTCGCGCAGTTTGATGGCGATGATGCCGCCGGTGCGGTTGGTGTCGTATTCACTCAGCGCGGTCTTCTTGATCAACCCGTCGCGGGTGGCAAGGGTCAGGTACTGGGCCACCTCGTAGTCGCGAATATCCAGAATTTGCGCGATTTCCTCGCCCGGTTGCAGGGCGAGCAGGTTGGCGACGTGCTGACCCTTGGCGTCCCGGCCGGACTCCTGTGCCTCGTAGGCCTTGGCGCGGTAGACCCGGCCGGTGTTGGTGAAGAACAGCAGCCAGTGGTGCGTGGTGGTGACGAAGAAGTGTTCGACCACGTCGTCGGCGCGGAGCTGGGCACCCTTGACACCCTTGCCGCCGCGGTGCTGGTTGCGATAGTTGTCGCTGCGGGTGCGCTTGATGTAGCCGCCGCGGGTGACGGTCACCACCATCTCCTCTTCGGGGATGAGGTCTTCGATGGACATATCGCCGTCGAAGCCGAACATGATCTCGGTGCGGCGATCGTCGCCGAATTTCGCGGTGATCTCGGCGAGTTCTTCGCTGATGATCGTGCGCTGACGTTCGGGGCTGGCGAGGATCGACTTGAATTCCGCGATCTGCAGTTCGAGTTCGGCAGCCTGGTCGATGATCTTCTGGCGTTCGAGGGCGGCCAGGCGACGCAGCTGCATCGTGAGAATAGCGTCGGCCTGAAGTTTGTCGACGTCGAGCAGGGCCATGAGGCCTTCGCGGGCGTCGTCGACCGTGTTGGAGCGACGGATGAGTGCGATGACCTCATCGAGGGCGTCCAGTGCCTTGAGGTAGCCGCGCAGAATGTGGGCATCCGCTTCGGCCTTGTTCAGGCGGAACTGTGTGCGCCGAACGATGACCTCGATCTGGTGGGCGACCCAGGCCGAGATGAAGCCATCGAGGGCGAGTGTGCGCGGTACGCCGTCCACGATGGCGAGCATGTTGGCGCCGAAATTCTCCTGCAGCTGGGTGTGCTTGTACAGGTTGTTCAGCACGACTTTGGCGACCGCGTCGCGCTTGAGCACGATCACGAGGCGCTGGCCGGTACGACCGCTGGTCTCATCACGAATATCAGCGATGCCGGTGATCTTGGCATCCTTGACCAGGTCGGCGATCTTGATCGCGAGGTTGTCGGGGTTCACCTGGTAGGGCAGTTCGGTGATGACGAGGCAGGTGCGACCCTGGATCTCCTCGATGCTGACCACGGCCCGCATCGTGATCGAGCCACGACCGGTGCGATAGGCGTCCTGGATGCCCTTGACGCCCAGGATTTGCGCGCCGGTGGGAAAGTCGGGGCCTTTGATGCGCGCAATCAGCGCATCGAGCAACTCGTCGCGGGTGGCGTCGGGGTTCTCGAGGTACCACTGAGCGCCTGAGGCGACCTCGCGCAGGTTGTGCGGCGGAATGTTCGTGGCCATACCGACGGCGATACCGACCGAGCCGTTGACCAGCAGGTTCGGAAAACGGGCCGGCAACACGGTGGGCTCGAGGGTGCGGCCGTCGTAGTTATCCTGAAAATCGACGGTGTCCTCGTCGATATCGCGCACCATTTCCAGGGCGAGCGGGGCCATCTTCGTTTCGGTGTATCGCGGGGCGGCAGCTCCGTCATTGCCGGGGGAACCGAAGTTGCCCTGGCCGAGGGCGAGCGGATACCGCAGGCTCCACGGCTGAACGAGACGCACAAGGGCGTCATAGATCGAGGAGTCGCCGTGGGGGTGGAACTGGCCCATTACGTCACCGACGACGCGGGCGCACTTGGAGAAGGCCTTATCGGGTCGGTAGCCGCCGTCGAACATGGCGTAGATGACCCGGCGGTGCACCGGCTTCATGCCGTCGCGCACGTCGGGCAGCGCGCGCCCGACGATGACGCTCATCGCGTAGTCGAGGTAGGAGCGCTGCATTTCCAGCTGCAGGTCGACCTGGTCGATCTTGCCGTGCTGCACGAGGTGCGCTGCCGCAGCAGCAGCCGTTGCGGCTGTCTCGTCGGGGGTGACCCCGTCGGGGTTGCGCGTGGTGTCGTCAGATGTCAAGGAAACGCACGTCCTTCGCGTTTTTCTGGATGAAGTTACGTCGTGATTCGACGTCTTCACCCATCAGGGTGGAGAAGATTTCGTCGGCGGATGCCGCGTCGTCCAGGGTGACCTGCAGCAGGGTGCGGGATTCGGGAGCCATGGTGGTTTCCCAGAGTTCCTTGTAGTCCATCTCGCCGAGGCCCTTGTAGCGCTGGATTCCGTTGTCCTTCGGGATGCGCTTGCCAGCGGCGGCACCGTCGGCGAGCAGCGCATCGCGTTCGACGTCGGAGTACACATACTGGTGCGGCGAATTACTCCACTTGAGGCGGTACAGCGGCGGCTGAGCCAGGTACACATACCCGAGGTCGATCAACGGTCGCATGTAGCGGAACAGCAGGGTCAGCAGAAGGGTTGTGATGTGCTGGCCATCGACATCGGCGTCGGCCATCAAAACGATCTTGTGGTACCGCACCTTGTCGGGGTTGAATTCTTCACCGATTCCGGCACCGAACGCGGTGATCATGGCCTGTACCTCGTTGTTGCCGAGGGCACGATCGAGGCGGGCCTTTTCGACGTTGAGGATCTTGCCGCGCAACGGCAGGATTGCCTGCGTCTCCGGGTTCCGACCCTGCACGGCGGAGCCGCCGGCCGAGTCGCCCTCCACGATGAAGATCTCGGAGATCGACGGGTCTTTGCTCTGGCAGTCCTTGAGCTTGCCCGGCATGCCGCCGCCCTCGAGCAGTCCCTTGCGGCGCGCGGTCTCGCGGGCCTTACGCGCTGCCATGCGGGCATTGGAGGCCTGCAGTGATTTGCGGATGATCTCGCGGGCCGGGTTCGGGTTGCGGTTGAACCAGTCGGTGAGCTGGTCGTTGGCGACCTTCTGCACGAATGATTTCGCCTCGGTGTTGCCGAGCTTGGTCTTGGTCTGGCCTTCGAACTGCGGTTCGGCAAGCTTAATCGACACGACCGCGGTCAGACCTTCGCGCACGTCGTCACCGGTGAGGTTGTCATCCTTTTCTTTCAGGATTCCCTTCTCGCGAGCGTACTTGTTCACGAGCGTGGTCAGCGCGGCGCGGAAACCCTCTTCGTGGGTGCCGCCCTCGTGGGTGTTGATCGTGTTGGCGTAGGTGTGCACGCTCTCCGTGTACGCGGTGGTCCACTGCATGGCCACTTCGAGGGCCATCTTGCGTTCGTGGTCTTCCCACTCGAACGAGATGATCTCGTCATTGACGAGGTCGGCCTTCTTGGCACGATTGAGGTATTCGACGTAGTCGACGAGTCCCTTGTCGTACTTGAAGGTGTTCGTGACGGCGTTGCCGTCGTCGGTGCGGTGGGCTTCACGCTCATCGGTGAGGGTGAGGCGCAAGCCCTTGTTGAGAAAGCCCATCTGCTGAAAACGTGCGCGCAGGGTTTCGTAGTCGAAGTCGATCGTCTCGAAGGTTTCCGCACTGGGCCAGAACGTGATGGTCGTGCCGGTTTCGTCGTTCGCTTCGCCCTGTTCCAGGGGAGCGTTCGGAACACCGTTGGCGAAGCTCTGTCGCCAGATGAATCCCTGTCGGCGAACCTCTACCTCGAGGCGGCTCGACAGGGCGTTGACAACGGAGCTTCCGACACCGTGTAGTCCGCCGGAAACGGAATAGCCGCCGCCGCCGAACTTACCGCCGGCGTGCAGCACGGTCAGTACGACCTCAACGGTCGACCGTCCCTCGGCCTTGTGGATGTCGACGGGAATGCCTCGGCCGTTGTCTTCGACGCGGATCGCGCCGTCCGCGAGAATACGAATGTCAATGGTGTCGCAGTGTCCAGCGAGAGCCTCGTCGACGGAGTTGTCCACGATCTCGTAGACGAGGTGGTGCAATCCGCGCGGTCCGGTGGATCCGATGTACATTCCGGGTCGCTTGCGAACGGCTTCCAGGCCCTCGAGCACCTGGATGTCATCGGCACCATATTCGTGCTCCGGCTCCCGCTCCGCCTTGATTGGGGATATTTCTGGGGACGTGCGTTCGGGCGTCGGTTCAACTGTCATCTGAAATTAGGCTCCTGACCATCGCACGGGCGACCATTCAGTCTACCAAACGGGGGGAGACCAACTGGCCATAATCGCCGTTTGACGCGTTTTGTTCAAGGGGGTGACCTTAAATGTTGGGTCACCCGTAGGTATCGCGCGGACCACGCCCTGGAATTGATCTGGGACCCTTTTTCCAGGACGGCGCGTTGGGCCCCTGGAATCGAATTGATTGAATTCCCGCATCCGGGTACCGATTCGCAATGTGTTCCATGATGACATTGCGCATCAGCCGCAGCTGCGTGGCCCAGGCGGTGGATTCGCAGTGCACGGTGAGTACGCCGTCATCGATGCCGGCGGGGGTGGAATGGTTGGCGGTTTCTTCCCCGGCCAGCTCGGCCCACGATGCGAGAAGTTCAGATTGGGCCAACGGTGAGTTCCACCCGAGCTGCATGGTGAGCGAGTTGATCGTGTCGCCGAGACCATGCGGGTCGCGCCCGATTCCGAAGGGAACACTTGAACCGGCCACCGGCGTAATTCGTTTGCGGCCGCGTGAGCGTCGGGCATGCGGATCGCCGAAGATGCTCTTGAAGCGCAGGTAGACATTCGCGGCTTCGCTGGTAGTGGATTCCAGTGAAACGTGTGGCTCGGTTGTTTCACGTGGAACATCGTCGTCAGCCATTTCCGACCATTCCGGTCTGAACCTGACCATTGTGAATGTGAATGGTATTAGCCACGAGGGCTTTCGGAACATCTTCAAGTACGGCGGCCGTGATCAGTACCTGTTCGAACGATCCAATGGCAGAGGCCAACCGGGCCCGACGGTCCAGATCGAGTTCCGCGAAGACGTCATCGAGAATCAGGACCGGGTCGCCAACGGCTGAATCCTGACGCAACAGCGCAGCGGATGCGAGTTTCAACGACAGCGCGAACGACCACGATTCCCCGTGGCTGGCATACCCTTTGGCCGGCAGGGAGTTGAGCATGAAGACCAGGTCGTCGCGGTGCGGTCCGGCGAGGGTGATGCCTCGTTCCAGTTCCCGTTTGCGCAGTCCGGCCAGCGCGGCGCGAAAGATCTCGTTGGTAGTGGACTCCACTGAACCGGCTGCCGCCGTGGACGCTGCAGAATTATCCACGCTAAGATCGGCATCCTCGTCAGCGCCGAGGATACTGAGACTCGCGACCAGGGCCGGCCCGTGGTCCTCATCCACCACTGCCCGATAGGCCGCGCGCAGCGGTTCACCGAGCTGCTGCACGAGCTTGGCTCGTTCGTCGATGATCTCCGAACCGAACTCCACCAGCCGTTCGTCCCAGATATCGAGCGTCGAGAGCTGGTTGCCACGCACACCGGATGCCCGCACTGACTTCAGCAGGGTGTTGCGCTGTTTGAGCACCCGGTCATAATCGCTGAGCACGGCGGCTAGGCGCGGGGTGCGCAGAACCAGGAGCTGATCAAGAAACTTGCGCCGACCAGAGGGATCGCCACGCACCAGGGCGAGGTCCTCAGGGGCGAACACCACGCTCGAGAAATACCGCGGCAGATCGCGGGGCTTGATGACCGATCGATTGACCTGCGCCCGGTTCTGTCCGGTGCGGTTCAACTGCACCTCAGCCAGAATATCCCGGTCGTTGTATTCCAGCCGGGCCCGAATAATGCCGGCGTCCTGGCCGGCCCGGATCATGGCTTTGTCATTGGAAACACGGTGTGAACTCAGCGTGCTGAGAAAGCCGAGCGCCTCGACCAGGTTGGTCTTGCCTTGCCCGTTACGACCGACGATGAGGTTCGGGCCCGGAACGAACCCGACCTCGGCCGTCGCATAGTTGCGAAAGTCGGTCAGCGAGAGGTGGGTAACCCGCACCGGCGTTAACGCAGCAGCAGGTTGGGCTGAAGCAGGTATTTGTAGCTGTCCGCTCCGGCCTGCTCGCGCGAGGTCTGGCTGGTGATCAAAACCGGGCCTGGTTTGTTCGGATTTTCCGTCTTGGTGAACGAGATGCGCACGAACTCCGAGTGCACGGCGCTGAGCCCGTCGAGCAGAAACTGTGGCTTGAGCGAGACCACGGTTTCGGTGCCGGAGAGGATGGCGTCAATGGTTTCCGTGGCCTGCGCCTGCTCGGAGCCAACCGCTTCCAGGGTGACCCCGTCGACGGCGAAGGTGAATCGCAGTGCCGCTTCGCGCTCCAGCACGAGCTGCACGCGTCGGGTCGCTTCGATCAGTTCGGCGGTGTTCATGACCGCATAGTTGTCAACGGTGGCGGGGAACAAACGGCGGACCGGGGGAAAATTGCCCTTAATGAGCAGCGAGGTGACGGTCTTCTTATTGGCGGTGAACGCGATCAGTTCTCGGTCGTCGCTGTTGGTGATGGAGACGGAGATGGTTCCGCTGTGACCGAAGGTCTTGCCGACTTCCTGCAGGGTCCGCGCCGGTACGAGGGCCGTTATCGTTCCTGTTTCACCGTCGGTGGTGTTGGTTCCCGGGTCCCAATCGATCTCACGAACGGCGACGCGATAGCGGTCGGTGGCGACGAGGCTCAGGCTATTTTCGGTGACTTCGAGCTGCACGCCGGTGATGACGGGAGTGACATCGTCCCGCGACGCGGCGACGGCGACCTGGGCGACGGCTGCGGCGAAATCTTCAGCCGGTATGAGGCCGGACTGGGTACTGACGACTGGAATGCTCGGATATTCCTCAACGGGCATGGATAGCAGGGTGAAGCTGGCTGAACCACAGCTGACCTTGATCCGCGAGTTTTCGGTGGAAAAGCGCACCGGTGCGTTGGGGAGGCGGCTGGCAATTTCGGCGAGCAGTCGGCCGGAGACGAGGACTTTTCCGGTTTCTTCCACCTCGGCTACGATCTCGGTCTGAGCCGAGACCTCGTAGTCGAAGGACGAGAGGATCAAGCCCGTTGCGGTGGCTTCGATGAGGACACCACTCAGAATCGGCAGGGTCGTGCGTTGGGGCAGAAGTTTGACGGCGAAGGACACTGCTTCGCTGAAGACATCCCGATTTGCCTGAAATCTCACGAAATAGTCCTTGCGTTGGACGGGCGGATGGGTGGGCCTCAATGCTAGCTGTTGTCACGGACCGGTTCGGTACCGTGCTGGTTCGAGGGACCTGCTCGTCAAGGTTGTCGGCTAGATCCAGTTAAGGAATTCTTGTTAATCTTCTTAACCGTTGTGGAAACTGTGGATAACTCTGTGAAAACCGCTCAGGCACTGGGAACTACACATTTGTAAGTTGTGGGCGAGCTGTGGAAGTTTGTCATTCGTTTGAGCACGGCGAACTCCGTGCAATTACACGTTTCTACAGGCCGGCCCAAAGTTTCTACAGGAACGGCCACGTTGTGTGAGTTAATTCCACAGGGTTATCCACAGGTGTGAAAACTAAAAAAAATTCGGCCCCTCCGGGTCAAAACTCGTCAAAGCTTCCCGAGGGGCCGAAAAATTCACCGAAATGGAGCCGGTGGTTCTTACTTGTAGCGGTGGTCCTGCTTGATTCGGTTGGTCAGCTCAGTAACTTGGTTGTAGATCGACCGGCGTTCCTTCATGAGCTCACTAATCTTCTTGTTCGCGTACATCACGGTCGTGTGATCGCGGTTACCAAACAGCTGCCCGATCTTGGGCAGGGACAGGTTGGTTAGTTCACGGCACAGGTACATCGCGATTTGCCGAGCCGTAGCAATGGCCTGTGATCGACTGGACCCGTAGAGATCGTCGACCGACAGCTTGAAGTAATTGGCCGTGTTCGTAATGATGTCGACCGGCGCGATCACGTTGTCCTCGTCGAGGGTGATGAGATCTTTCAAAACCGTCTGCACCAGATCCATGTCGACCGGCGTGCGATTGAGGCTTGCAAAAGCCGTGACTCGGATGAGAGTTCCTTCGAGTTCACGAATATTCGACGAGACCTTTGACGCCATGAACTCGAGAATGTCGTGCGGCACCTGCAGTTTTTCGCTCTGGGCTTTTTTGCGGAGAATGGCGATGCGGGTCTCGAGGTCGGGAGCCTGGACATCCGTGATGAGTCCCCACTCGAAACGGCTGCGCATGCGGTCTTCGAAGCCGGTGAGGTGTTTGGGGGGCAGGTCGCTGGTGATGACGACCTGCTTGTTGTGGTCGTGCAGGGTATTGAAGGTGTGGAAGAAGGCTTCCTGGGTCTCCGCCTTGTTCTGCAGAAACTGGATGTCATCGATCATCAGGATGTCGATGTTCCGATAGCGCGCCTGGAAGGCGGAACCGCGGTTGTTCGCAATGGAATTGATGAAATCGTTGGTGAACTCTTCGGAACTGACGTACCGCACCCGGATGCCTGGATACAAGCTCATGGCGTAATGGCCGATGGCATGTAGAAGGTGAGTTTTGCCGAGGCCCGATGACCCGTAGATGAAGAGCGGGTTGTAGGCCTTGGCCGGCGCTTCCGCCACGGCCACGGCTGCGGCATGCGCGAACCGGTTGGACTGTCCGATCACGAAGTTGTCGAAACTGTACTTGGGGTTGAGCCTGGTTTCGTGCGGCTGGGCGGGGACAGCACCTTCGAACACCGATTGCGGCGGTGCGGGCGTGACGATGTCGGGCGATGTCAACGTCTGCTGCACCGGACGCAGGGATTCCTGCTCGAGTTCGGGGTTGACGACCACATAGAACGTCGAGACGGCGGTGGCCTCATCGAGCTGCCCCATCGCTGTGAGGAGGGGAACCCGCATCCGCTGGTTGAGCATGCTGGCCGTGAACTCGTTGGGCACCTCGAGGTAGAAGGTGCCAGCGGCGATGCCTTTCGGCTCGACCAGACTGAGAAACCCGTAGAGCATGGGTGTGATCGTGGCGTCGGATTCCAACGTGGTCAAAACGGACCGCCAGGTCTCGGCTATCGGCGCTTCAACGTCTGCCATTGTTCCTACAATCTGTGTATTTCGGGTTTTTACTATCGGGCCGCGGGCGTAAGTGCGTGCGAGGTCGGTGTGGGACGTCGGCGCACCCACCGTTATGCGGGCCGTGCGGCGCGGGTTTCACGGCAGGGTCAAGCTCAGCGTTAAAGTTATCCACCGCTTGTGTATAAAACCGACCTAATTCTCAGGTTGGGGTCACCAACCTGTGGATAACTTGTCTTTACGGTAGTCAATCCCGCTCAGAGAGGCGAATTCACCAGTGATTTTGCCTTCTCCGTTTGGAATCTGCGTTGGAGTCATTATTGTGGAGATTCCGCCGATTCGGGGCCTGAGTTTGACCAGAGCTGGCCGAGGCCGTAGTTTTAATCAGTTGACCCCATCCCGCGGGCTTCCAACTTCTGTGCGCGCTGCTGTTCTGGCCGAGGGGAATTTGGCCAGCGGTGATTCAAATACGTGGAGATTGAACTATGAGCAAGAGAACCTTCCAACCGAACAACCGTCGTCGCGCCAAGGTGCACGGCTTCCGTCTGCGCATGCGCACCCGTGCGGGCCGCGCCATCCTCGGTGCTCGCCGTCGCAAGGGTCGCACCGAACTTTCCGCGTAGGTTCTCGTGGTCGTCAGGTTCTTGTGCTCGCTCACGTAAATCGCATCACGAGCGGCAGTGACTACCAGGGCGTCGTTCGGCGCGGTGTGCGGATCGTTGGTGCGCACACCGTTCTTTATGTACGAAAAAGTGCTGTCGAGCCCTCGGGGCCCGTCGGTACTCCGGTTCGTTTCGGCTTCATTGTCGCGAAGAATGTGGGTAACGCCGTGCGGCGCAATCTCGTTCGCCGCCGTCTCAAGGCGGTCACGTTCGGACTGCTCTCCCTGCTACCTCCGGGAACGGATGTCGTGATCCGTGCTTTGCCGACGGCGCGCGATGCCGCGTGGCAGACGCTGCACGAAGAGGTCCAACGTTTACTTTCTCGCCCGCAACCAGCGCGAAAGGGCAGTGCGGGCCGATGAACCCGATACTCGCGACGAGCATTTTGCTGCCCCGCAACGTGGGTGTGCTGGTTCTTCGCGTGTATCGAGCCGTTATTTCTCCGCTGTATGGAGACGTCTGCAGGTTTTACCCGTCCTGTTCGGCCTACGCACTGGGGGCCGTACAGGAACACGGACTAGCGTGGGGCTGCGCCCTTGCTGCCCGCAGATTGAGCCACTGTCATCCGTGGTCTGAAGGCGGCATCGATGATGTACCTCTCAAAAAGAAACGTCGCTTTCGAGTGACGTCGTTCGGTTTTGTCGTCGCACCCAGCCACGGAAAGGGCTAACCCACAGTATGGACCTCATAGGTACGATCCTCTGGCCTCTGAAATGGGTGGTCGAGTTGCTGCTCGTGGCCTTCCACTGGCTGTTTTCCCAGGTCGGAATGGGGTACAACGACGGCATCACGTGGGTGCTCTCCATCGTGGGGCTCGTGCTGGTGGTGCGTGCCGCCCTCATTCCCATCTTCGTGCGACAGATCAAGAGCCAGCGCAAGATGCTCGAGGTCGCTCCGCAGCTCAAGAAGATCCAGGACAAGTACAAGGGTAAGAAAGACCAATTCTCGCGCGAGGCCATGTCCCGCGAGACCATGGCCATGTACAAGAAGACGGGTACCAACCCGCTGAGCTCCTGCCTGCCGCTGTTGCTGCAGATGCCGATCTTCTTCGCCCTGTTCTCGGTACTCAATGACGCCCAGCGTTCCACCCGCGGCGTCGGCCCGCTCGACCAGAGCCTGGCCGAGAGCTTCGGCAACGCCAAGCTATTCGGCAATGCCCCGCTGCACGACACCTTTGCCTCGCAGTGGTCGCTGTGGACCGCCGGTGACCCGTTCAACGGCACTGTCATGATCATCGCCGCCACCATGGTCGTGCTGATGACCGCGTCTCAGTTCATCACTCAGCTGCAGATCGTCTCCAAGAACATGTCGCCGGAGACCAAGGCGAGCCCCATGTTCAAGCAGCAGCGCATCATGCTCTACCTGCTCCCCCTCGTCTTCGCCTTCTCCGGAGTGGCATTCCCTCTCGGCGTCATGTTCTACTGGCTCACCTCCAACTTCTGGACCATGATTCAGCAGTTCCTCGTGATCCGAAACATGCCGACACCCGGGAGTGAGGCGGCCAAGGCGCGCGAAGAGCGTATGGCCCGCAAGGGCAAGCTCATTGCGACCGATGGTGACATCATTGTGGTTGAGGAGCCCGTCAAGCCCGTGCAGCGTCAGCAGCCGGTCGGTAAGGCCCGCGCCAAGAAGCAAACCGGCCCGAAGAAGTAGTGGAGATCACCGTGACGGACAAGACCGGCCTCACCGAGGTCAGCACCGAGACCAATACCGTCTCTGCTGACAGC
This sequence comes from Cryobacterium glaciale, assembly GCF_004402535.1. Taxonomy (GTDB): domain Bacteria; phylum Actinomycetota; class Actinomycetes; order Actinomycetales; family Microbacteriaceae; genus Cryobacterium; species Cryobacterium glaciale. The sequence goes on from NZ_SOEY01000008.1 coordinate 123,089, forward strand.
GCAGTTCCCACTGCCCCCGCCACGACGGATGCCTCCCCCACCGCTCCGGAGACGGGCAGCGTCGTCGAGATCCCCCTCACGACCGACCAGCTCGAACGCGAAGGCGACATCGCCGCAGACTACATCGAAGAATTTCTCGATATCTGCGACCTGGACGGTGACATCGACATCGATGCCCGAAACGGCCGAGCGTACCTCTCGGTCAAGGCCTCCGACGCCGACAACCTGCGCGTGCTCTCCAAGCCGGAAACGGTCAACGCCCTGCAGGAGCTGACACGCCTCGCCGTGCAGAACAAGACGGGCTCGTTCTCACGCCTGATCCTCGACATTGGCGGGTCCCGCGAGGCGCGCGAAGCTGAGCTGGCCACCCTCGTGGCGCGGGCCATAGAGCGGATCATCGCCGGCGCCAGCGAAGCTGACCTGCCAGCCATGTCCTCCTACGAGCGCAAGCTTGTGCATGACATCGTCGCCGCGAGCGGCGGCTACCGGTCCGAGTCCTCCGGCGAGGGTCGCGACCGCCACACCGTCATTACCGCAGCGTAGTTTCGCTGGTCATGTCGGAATCTGCCACGCCGGAACCAATCCGTTCAGTCTTGAACAAATCTGAGCCCGCGACCCCAGAACAGGTCGAGTCCGATTCGGTTGCCATCGACCCGTTGAAGCTGGAGGCCGAACCGGCTGCCGCTGCCCAACTCTTCGGTTCCCAGATCGACGTCATTCGGTCTTTCACGAACAATTTGGCTGATCAGGGCGAAATTCTGGGATTGATTGGACCGCTGGAACTCCCCCGGCTCTGGTCTCGCCACATTCTCAACTGCGCCATTGTAGCGCCACTGCTGCGTCCGGGCCTCGTCGGTGATGTGGGTTCCGGCGCTGGCCTGCCCGGCCTGGTCCTGGCCATCGCCCGGCCCGACGTGAACTTCGTCCTGATCGAACCGATGGAGCGCCGGGTGGCCTGGCTGCATGATCAGGTTGCTGCGCTGCACCTCGACAATGTGACCGTGGTGCGGGCGCGTGCGGAGGAAGCGCGGCTGGCGCATCCGCTCGATAAGGTTACGGCCCGCGCGGTGAGTGCGTTCAGCAAGCTCATTCCCTTGACCGCGCCGCTGCTGCGGACCGGTGGCGAGCTCATTCTCATGAAGGGTGAGGGCGCCCAGCGTGAAGTCGACGCCGCAGCGAAGCCTATTCGCAAATATCGTCTGCGTGATGTCGAGGTCATTACCCTCGGCGTGGGCGTGCTGCCAGAGGCAACCCGGGTCATCCGGGCTACAGTGGACTAGTCCCGAATGTCACCAGATTTGGTGTTCGGGGGTCCCTTTCGGGTGGCTCATCAACCGTCGAACGTAAAGGTTTCACGTGAAACATCCTGCTGAAGATCAGCGCACGGGCAAGGCGGCAGGGTTCGACGGTACAACGCCGCTCGCCCGCGAGATCGCTGAACTCACGCGACGCCGCCAGGTCATTGCGGCCGGCGAACTGCCCAAACCAGACAAGACCCGTGTGCTGACGATCTCCAACCAGAAGGGCGGGGTCGGCAAGACCACGACTGCCGTCAACCTTGCTGCAGCCCTCGCTCGGCAGGGAGCTCGCGTCTTGGTCATCGACCTCGACCCGCAGGGCAACGCTTCCACCGCCCTGGGGGTGGAGCACCGCGCCGAGACGCCGAGTGTCTACGACGTCATCATCAACGACATGCCCATGTCCGAGGTCGTGCAGAAAAGCCCCGAATTCGGAGCCCTTTTCTGTGTGCCAGCCACCATCCACCTCGCTGGTGCCGAGATTGAACTGGTCTCACTCGTGGCGCGGGAACAGCGACTGCGCCGCGCGCTCGATCTCTATCTGGGCGAGATGGCCGAGCCGTACGACTACGTCTTCATTGACTGTCCGCCTTCGCTCGGGCTGCTGACCATCAACGCGTTCGTTGCGGCGCGTGAGGTTCTCATTCCGATCCAGTGCGAGTATTACGCGCTCGAGGGGCTGAGCCAGCTGCTCAAGAACATCGCCCTGATCGAGAAGCACCTGAACCCCGACCTCGTCGTGTCGACGATTCTGTTGACCATGTACGACAGCCGCACCAATTTGGCAACGCAGGTAGCCAAGGAAGTACGTGATCACTTTCCCAAAGAGGTGCTGAATACCGCGATTCCGCGCTCTGTGCGCGTTTCTGAGGCCCCGAGCTACGGTCAGAGCGTCGTGAGCTACGACCTCAACTCCGCGGGATCGCTCTCCTACCTCGAAGCAGCAGCAGAAATGGCCCATCGTGGGGCTCCCGGCACGGGAGATCAGGCCCAAAAAGGAGAAAAGACCCAATTAGGAGAAAAGAAATAATGGCGAAGAGAACTGGCCTGGGCCGCGGCATCGGTGCACTTATCCCGGTACAGGACGATGCTTCGGCGCCCCGCCCGGTCGACGTCTTCTTTCCTCGCGGTGTGGCGATTGCAGCGGATGCCTCCTCCCCCGAGCTCGTCCCGGTGCCCGGTGCCCGCCTGGCGCACCTGAACCCGCAGGACATCGTTCCCAACCGGGCCCAGCCGCGCACGATTTTCGACGAGGATGACCTCGCCGAGCTTGTGCACAGCATTCGCGAGGTCGGCGTGCTGCAACCGATCGTCGTGCGGCCGCTGGCCGATGAGCCGGGTAAATATGAGCTCGTCATGGGTGAGCGTCGGCTGCGCGCGACCAAGGAAGTCGGGCTCGACACCATTCCGGCGGTCGTGCGCGAAACTGCTGACGTTGACATGCTGCGCGACGCGCTGCTGGAGAACCTTCACCGTGCTCAGCTGAACCCGCTCGAAGAGGCTTCCGCGTATCAGCAGCTGCTCGCTGACTTCGGGATCACGCAGGAGGAACTCGCGGCCCGCATCGGGCGGTCGCGCCCGCAGATCACCAACACGCTGCGTCTGCTCAAACTACCGGAGCCGGTGCAGCTGCGCGTGGCTGCGGGTGTTCTGTCGGCCGGGCACGCTCGGGCGATTCTGTCGGTGGGTGACCTGGCCGGCATGTTGCGGCTGGCCGACAAAATCGTCGAAGAAGACTTTTCCGTGCGCGCGGCCGAGGCTGCAGCCACAGCGGTGCCCAAGCTCGCGAAAGCCAAGCCGCTTCCCGGACGACGCCAGGGACACCTTGATGAGATCGCAGAACACCTCGGCGATCGTCTCGATACTCGCGTCAAGATCAACCTTGGTGCACGAAAAGGCCAGATCACAGTGGATTTCGCAACCATCGGAGATCTCAACCGCATCCTGACGGTGCTCGGAGAACCTGGCTTTAGCGCCAGCTGATTGGTTGCTCTGATCGTTGATCGAGCCGGTCGAGACCATGGTGTTTCACGTGAAACATCCGGATCTCGATCGCTCGCAAGCTCGCGCCTCGATCGGCCGGCTCTGCTGATCGAGCACGTCGGTAGCCGTCGCTCGGTGCTGCGGAGCCCGCGCATCCTGCACGTCTCGCTGGTCGAGGCGCGAGGAACGAGCGATCGAGACTTGTTGGTTCGTGAGGTCTGGATCTCGATCGCTCGCAAGCTCGCTCCTCGATCGACGGCTGCGCTTATCGCGGCTACCGAGAGCGTTATCGCTTTCCCATGAGGAACCTTCGGGAGGTGAGGTGGCCATGTTTCACGTGAAACACTTGCGATAATGTTTCACGTGAAACGGGCTACTGGGTTGCCAGGGCGTGGGAGGCCAGGGCGGAGTAGGTGGCGCTGAGGGTCTGGCCATCAGCTTCGATTGCCTGCGGTACCAGGGATGTCTCGGTTAGGCCGGGCAGCACGTTGGCCTCCAGGAACCAGGGGGTGCCGGCAGCGTCGACGATGAGGTCGATGCGGCTCAGGTGGCGCAGCCCCAGAAGTGCGTGGATGGCCAAGGCTGCGTCCGAAACGGACTCCGCCACCTCGTCGGTGAGGCGGGCTGGCGTGTAGAAGTCGGTTTCGCCGGCGTTGTAGCGCGCCTCGAAGCTGTACACGCCATCAACGGGAACAATTTCCACAATGGGGAGGGCGGTGGCGCCGTCGCCCGTGTCGATAATTGCCACGGTGACCTCGGTGCCCTCGACATACGCCTCGACGAGGGCGGTATTGGCGTAGGTGTACGCCTCTACCATGGCCCGGGGCAGGTCGGCGGGGGTGCGTACGATGGTGACGCCCTGTGAGGATCCGCCCTGGGCCGGCTTGACGACGAGGGGTAAGCCTATCGCGCCGATCAAGTGCTCGAGAACGCTCGTGGCGCCGAGGTCCCGAAACGTCTCGGTTGATAGCGCAATGGCTGGGGGAGTGGCGATGCCGGCCCGCAGCACGAGCTCCTTGGCGGTGGCCTTGTTCCAGGCCAGGGCGGCGGCCGGGCCGCGTGACCCGAGAAAGGGGATTCCGGTGGTCACAAGCAGGGAGAGCAGCGCGCCATCCTCGCCGGTAGCGCCGTGCAGGGTGGGCCAGATTAGGTCGGGAGCTTGCTGGCTGAGGGTGGTGAGCAGGTTGGAGCCGGGGTCGAGTACGGTGACGGAGTGGCCCGCGTCGGTGAGGGCATCCGCTACCCGGCGCCCTGAGCGCAACGAAACGTCTCGTTCGTGCGAGATCCCCCCGGCCAGGATGACAATCTTTAGATGAGTTAATTCGCTCATGATCAGGTATTTTCCTAACTGATTGGGTGAAAGGAGACGAATCGAGGCGATGGAGTCACGAGATATTGGCCGGCGGGCCGGCGTACCGCTGATTCGTGGCCCCTGGTCGGTCAGGAACGGCGCCGAGCGAGCCGGTACCGGCAAAGGTGTCGAGCAGATCGAGCTCGCCGCGAATCACCGTGGCGAGACGACGGATGCCGACCCGAATGTTGTCGGGAGTGGGATAACAGAAGGCCAGGCGCATATTCTGCCGTCCGTCGCCATCGGCGTAGAAGGCGGTGCCGGGCGTGTACGCGACGAGTTCCTTGACCGCCCGAGGCAGCATGGCCTTGGAGTCGAGCTGTTCGGGCAGCGTCACCCAGACGTAGAAGCCGCCGGCGGGGTTGGTCCAGGTGAGGTCGGGGAGGTATTCATCGAGCGCGGCGAGCATGGCGTTCTTACGCTCGTGATACACGCCGCGGAAGGTACGGATCTGTCCCTTCCAATCGGCGGTGGAGAGGTATTCCGAGATGACCATCTGCGTGAAGGAGCTGGGGGACAGCACGGCGGCCTCGTTCGCCAGCACAAGTTTCTCGCGGATCGCATGCGGGGCGAGCGCCCAGCCGACCCGAAAACCGGGCGCGAGGGTCTTGGAGAAGGTCCCCAGGTAGACGACGCCGTCGCGTTCGAGCGAGCGGATGGCATCCGGTGCCGGTTTGTCGAAATAGAGCAGTCCATAGGGGTTGTCTTCGAGAACCAAAATGTTGTTGGAGCGGCAGATTTCGAGAATCTCCAGGCGACGTTCCCAGCTGAGGGTGACGCCGGCCGGATTGTGAAAACTGGGGATCGTGTAGAGGAATTTAATGGTGCGTCCGGCGGCCTTGAGGGCCGCGATGTGCTCGATCAGGGCGGCCGGGATCAGTCCGTTCTCGTCCATCGGCACGTGGTCGACCTCGGCCTGATACGACTTGAAGATGACCATGGCGGTGACGTAGCTCGGTCCCTCAGAGATCACGACGTCGCCGGGGTTCAAAAACAACTTGCTCACCAGTTCGAGGGCGTGCTGGGAGCCGGTGGTGACTACGACGTCGTCGGCGTTGGCCTTGATCCCTTCGAGGGCCATAACGTCGAGAATCTGCTCGCGCAGCAGGGGAACTCCCTGACCAGAGCCATATTGAAGGGCGGTGGAACCCTTCTCACGCATAACGCGGTCCATGGCATTTATGACGAGGTCCTGGGGCAGGGCTGCGACGTACGGCATGCCGCCGGCGAGGGAGACAACCTCCGGGCGGGAGGCCACGGCGAAGAGGGCGCGCACTTCCGAAGCCTTGAGTCCGGCGGCTCGCTCGGCGTAGTGGTGATACCACGGGTCGAGGTTGTTGCCGCTTTGCTTGCTAACGGCCTGGGGGGAACCCTGATTTGTCACGTCGCATCCGTTCTGCTGTCGTCTTCATCGTATGGGGTGGCACCGGGCACGAAAAAACCCGCCCGGTTCACACCGGGCGGGTTTCACGTGCGGGCGCTGGTTAGACGAGGTAGTCGGCCAGGTCCTTTTCGAGCTGCGGCTTCGGCTTGGCGCCGATGACGGTTTTGACGACCTCGCCCTTCTGGAAGACCTTCATCGCGGGGATAGAGGTGATCTGGTACTTGGCGGCCAGGGCCGGGTGCTCGTCGACGTTGAGCTTGACGATGTCGAGCTTGTCGGCGTTTTCGGCCGCGATCTGGTCGAGAATCGGGCTGACGGCGCGGCAGGGACCACACCATTCGGCCCAGAAGTCTACCAGAACGGTCTTCTCGTTGTTGATGACTTCCTGATCGAAGTTGGCTTCGGTGACGGATCGTGCGGTCATTCGGTGCTCCTTAGTTGACTGAAACGAGTTCGGTGTCGCCGGCCTGGGCCAGCAAAGCGGGGGGAAGGGTGCTGAGGTAGTGTTCTGCGTCGAGAGCGGCCGCGCAGCCGGAGCCGGCCGCGGTGATGGCCTGACGGTAGCTGGAGTCGATCACGTCACCAGCGGCGAAGACGCCGGCCTGACTGGTGAGCGATGACCGGCCGGCGACGGCGATGGTGCCCTCCGGGGTGAGGTTGAGCTGCTGGTGAACGAGGTGCGTGCGCGGGTCGTTGCCGATCGCTACGAACACGCCGCCAACGGGAAGGCTGCTCTCGACACCAGAGACGGTGTCGCGCAGGGTGAGACCGTCGACAGCTTCGGCACCGGTGATGCCGACGACCTCCGAGTTCCAGGTGAACTCGATCTTGTCATTGGCGAAGGCGCGCTCCTGCATGATTTTGGAGGCGCGAAGCTCACCCTTGCGGTGAATGACGTGCACCTTGGAGGCGAACCGGGTGAGGAAAGTCGCTTCCTCCATGGCGGAGTCTCCGCCGCCGATGACGGCAATTTCCTTGCCCTTGAAGAAGAAACCGTCGCAGGTGGCACACCAGGAGACACCGCGACCCGAGAGACGTTCTTCGTCGCTCAGGCCGAGTTTGCGGTAGGCCGACCCGGTGGCGAAGATGACTGCGAGGGCCTGCTCCACGTCGCCGTTGCCGAGGGTTACCGTCTTGATGGGGCCGGTCAGATCGACCGACTCGACGTCGTCATAGACGACCTCGGTGCCGAAACGCTCGGCTTGTTCCTGCATCTTGGTCATCAGGTCGGGCCCCTGCACGCCCTCCGGGAAACCTGGAAAATTCTCAACGTCGGTCGTGTTCATCAATTCACCGCCGGCCTCTACCGAGCTGGCGATCAGGAGCGGCTTGAGATTGGCCCTGGCGGCATAGATCGCCGCGGTGTAGCCGGCCGGTCCGGAACCGATGATGATGATCTGACGCACGCGCACGCTCCTTGCAGTGGTGGGCAAGACGGGCAAAATCCCGACTCACGTTTCGATACAACACATCCTAATCGGATGCTATTCCGGGCCCTCCCAGCTTTGGAGCTGCCGCACAGCCACGGAACCTGGCCGAGCACAGAACGGGCGCGGCCGTCACCCCGCCGCTGCGGGCAGCTGTGCCCATCGAGGTACTCAGCGGCGAAAGCGCGCCCGCAAGGGCGTGAGGAACGCTGTGAGCTCGTCACTGCGCATGAGCAGCAGCAGGCCGAAGTAGCTCGCGGCCATGACCACACCGATCAGGACCATGGAGACCATGGCTGTGAGTCTTGAGGACACGGCGAATCCGCCCTCCACATTGCCCCCCAGGATGATCATGAGGGTCAGGCCGGCGGCCAGGGGAATGATGACGGCGACCAGATATCTCACGAGGCTGCGCAGAATGCGTCGCCCGTCGATACCGTGCATTCGATGGCGCAGAAGCAGGGCGGCCAGGATGGCCTGCAGCGTACCGGTCACCGTGATCGAACCGGCGATGCCAACGGCAATCCAGTCCGTGGGCAGCCACGCGCAGGCCAGCACGGCGCAGATCAGCAGAACGACCTGGAACAGTGTGAAAAAGAACGGTGTACGCGTGTCACCGAGGGCGTAAAAGGTGCGCTGCAGAACGAACAACACGCAGAACGGCACCAGTCCGAGGATGAACGCGATGATGACGTTGCCGATGGACTGCACCTGCTCGAATGGTGCCACGAAGACGGCCGCAAAGGGGTACGCGCAGACCGCGATGACGGCTGCAGCGAGCACGATCACCAGCGACGTTCCGCGAATCGCGCTCGAGGCATCCGTTCTGACCAGGGACCAATTACCCAACGCGGCATGTTCGCTCATGCGGGTGAAGTACGCCGTCGCGACCGACACGGTAATCACGGAGTGCGGCAGCATGAAGATCAACCAGGCGGTGGCGAGAACGGCCACGGATGCCTTACCGTGGGCCAGCGTCACGACCTGCGTTTCGACAATGCCCGCGAAAGTAGTGAGCAGCAGCATGCCGAAGGTCCAGCTCGCCATTTTGCCGGCGGCCCCGAGACCGACGCCCCGAAAATGGAAGTCCGGGCGGTAGCGCAGACCGATGCGACGCCAGAAATAGAACAGCACAACGGCCTGGGTGATCACGCCGAGGGTCGCACTGCCTCCCAGCACGGCGACCATGGCCGACGTGATCTCGGCAGCCGATCGATCACCGAACGGATCGGGGCTGAACAGCGTCGCGAAGACGATCAGTCCGACGATGGCCACCAGGTTGTTGAGCACAGGTACCCAGGTGAACGGTCCGAAGGATTTGCGGGCATTGAGGACTTCGCCGAGCAGGGTGTACAGCCCATAGAAGAACATTTGCGGAAGGCACCAGTAGGCGAATGCCACGGCCAGTGCCTTCTCGTTCTGGGGGAGGTTCAAGCCGATGAACCCGGTGATGGTCGGGGCCAGCAGGGTAGCGACGAGGGTCGCCGTGAACAGCACGACCAGGGCGAGCGTGAGCAGCTTGTTGATGTAGGCCGTGCCGCCGTCGGCGTGCAGGCTGGCACGAACGATTTGCGGAACCAGAACGGCCGTCAGGATTCCGCCGGCCACGATTACATAAATGGTATTGGGCAGCTGATTGGCGATCGCGAAGGTGTCGGCAGCGGCGCCGAACTGGCCGATGATGGCGGCCAGAACGATGACCTTCACGAAGCCGAGAATGCGCGACACGATCGTGCCGGAGGCCAGGAATGCGCTGGCTCGACCGATTCCGCCGGTGCCGGTCACGGTGTCAGACATCGGGCTCCGCCGCCGGTAACGCCGTTTCAACTGCAGCAGCGGATGCCTCAGCGGCGCGTTCCCGGCGTCGGCGCACGATATTGCGCCAGATACCGAATCCAAAGAAGCCGATGACGAGGATCGCGAAGATGCTCGCGCCGACTCCTTCCCAGTCGGCACGCACGCTGACATCGATGGGGGCCGGCTGGCCGAGCGGGGTGCCGTTCAGGGTGAATAACGTGACCCGCAACACGACGTCGCCGTTGCCGACGGCGGCGCTGAGCGGCACCGACACGGCCTGTGCGGAGTTGGATTGAATAATGGTCTCGAGGGTCTCACCGACGACGAGGCGTCCATTGGACGGCACGATCTCGGTGCGCACGGTAACGGCCTGGTCGAGGGCGTTGTTGAGCGTGATGCGCAGGTCGACCTTGCTCCCCACCACGATGATGGGCCCACGGGTGGTCACGGTCACGGCATGCATCAGGTCGAAGGAAGCGGCGAGGCTGGTACGAACCTGGTCTTCCCAGGCCGACGTCTGTGAATCCCAGGTCGTGTCCAGGAGCGCCAGCAGATCTAGTCGCGCCGGGGCGGTAATGGCCACCGGATCGGTCAGGATCGTCGCGAACTCGGCGATTGCACCCTCGCGCTCCAGCAATGATCGGGCGAGGGTGACCCGGTTGCTGTCGATGGTTTCGTCCTGGAAGCTCACGGTGGTTGCCGGGGTGGCGGCCAGGGCGGACTGCAGCGAGGATGCATTCGACCAGGTTGCCCCGTCGAGGGCTGCGAGGGTTTGGCCGATCCGGGTCACGGCCGTAGGACTACTGCGGTCGAATGTGACCAACAGGGTGCGCGCCGAATCCGGGTTCTCGGCGGAGACGATAGCCAGGAGGGAGGCTGCCTCGGCGACGTTCACCCGCCATTCCTCGTCGGTCGTGGCTGCGGCGGCGGCACGGATGGCGGCCGAGAGAGGGCTGTCACTGACCAGGCCCAGCCCGGTCGGGAGGGTGACGGCGGTATTCGGCGTGAAGACGTCTGATTGCTCCACGTTGCCGCTGGAGAGGATGGTGGTGGTCAGGCCACTCGCGGCGAACACGTCGAGGTCGGTGCGCGCCACCTGCCCGGCGGCCGGCCAGCCGATCGCGGTGCTCGTGTAATTCCAGGCGAGTAGGTCGCTCGTGCTGGGAATGACCGTCTGGCCCGGCTCCAGCGCTGGCGTCGGTGTCGGTGACGGTGTGGTGGTAGCCGTCGTGCGCGACGTCACCGTGGGCACATTGGTCGGATCAGCGGTCGTCTCCGGGATCGGCGAATTCGAGGGCACCACGAACAGGCTCGCATCGATGGCCGGGTCGAAGGATGTCGGCGCGAGCAGGGTCGCGGCACCGGCCTGCGCCTGCAACGCGATGTCGGCATCCGCGTAGCTGAGCGGGAAGATGTCATTGCTCGATCCGGCCAGGCGATCCAGCCAGGCGAGCGCCGACGCGGGAGCCGCGCTGCCGAGCACACGAATAGAGGCGATGATCTGCGGATCGATCGCGATCGTTGCCGTCGGCGCATCGGTCGCGGCATCCAGTTGGCGAGAGAGCAGACCGACCGAACTCGTGTAAGACTCGAGCGCCTTGGCGGTGATCAGGCCGGTCGCGCTGGCCGGGGTCGTGATCGGCAGGATGGTTGCGAGAGCGACCGGGGTGATCGCGCTGCCCTGCGACCAGACGAACGTGCCGCGGCCCTCCGCCCGAACCACGTCATCCGCGCTGAGAATTGCGGCGATTCCCCGGGCTCCCCACGCGTTCTGGTCGGTCAATCCGACGGAATCAGCCGGAACCGTGACGCTGATGGTCGTACTGGCACCGGCCGGAATGATTCCCGCCGTCGGCACGCTCACCAGCTGGTCGCCGGAATTCGTATCAGCGTCGGGTCGCAGCCAGCCGTCAAGCGCAGCGCGGGTGGTCAGTGCCAGTTGCGCCAGGTAGACATCGACTCGGCCGAGGGGAATAGCCGCGTCGGTGTTGTTGTGAACGGTCACCGTCAGCAGCAGGTCCTGGCCGGGAGACAGCTCGGAAGATTCGCGCGGAGAAACGGTGACGCCGACCGTGTCAGCGGGAGTCGTGGCGCTTGGGGCGGTGCCGTTCTCGGTTTCCGCGCTGGCCGGTCCGAGGGATTGGGACGGGGCGAAAACCAGCGACGCCAGGGTCAGGAATCCGACGAGAAATGCCGTGAACGGTCGCAAACTCCGTCGCCCCTGCATGCGCCGGACCGGGCGCACGGCACTGCACGCGGCAGCCGAGAGCGCGGGCCGATGCGCGGAATCTGAATCGGCCACCATAGGTGGATTCTACGGCGTGCCAGCCTAGAGCCGCCTGCACCGCGACTGCGCGCCCCCCGATGGCAACTAATATGGGGCATATGCAGAGCGTCGCGGCAGCCCTCGCACGACTGGGCGACCTGGCTGCCACTCCCACGGTATCCCGTCTGGCGAACGCATTTGCGGCGGCCGGCCACGAGCTGGCCCTGGTCGGCGGCCCGGTGCGCGATGCGTTCCTGAATCGTCCGCTCCACGACCTGGACTTCACGACGGATGCGACACCGGACCAGATCCTCGCACTCGTCAAACCACTCTCCGAAGCCCAGTGGGATATCGGTCGGGCCTATGGCACGATCGGTGCCAGCCTGGCCGGCGAGACCGTGGAGATCACCACCTATCGAGCCGACAGCTACGACGGCACCACTCGCAAGCCCGACGTCGTGTTCGGACGCGACCTTACGCCCGATCTGCTGCGCCGGGACTTCACCGTCAACGCGATGGCCCTGCGGCTGCCCCAACTGACGCTGGTCGACCCGTCCGGCGGAATCGACGACCTGCTCGCCCAGCGCCTGCGCACGCCGAGCACTCCGGAAGTGTCGTTCGGAGATGACCCGCTGCGGATGCTGCGCGCGGCCCGGTTCACCGGCCAGCTCGGTTTCACGCTGGATCTGGACACCGCACTGGCCATGGAGAAGATGCGGGACAGCATCCGTATCGTGTCGGCCGAGCGTATCGGCGACGAACTATCGAAACTGCTGGTCTCGAAGAACCCGCGCGCCGGCATTGAAGTGCTGATGGAATCGGGCCTCGCCGAGATCGTTCTCCCCGAGATCCCCGGCCTGCAATTGGAAATCGACGAGCACCACCACCACAAGGACGTCTACCAGCACACCCTCACCGTGCTGGAACAGGCCATCGGTTACGAGACGGACCGCGGCAACCTCGAGGCACCCGACCTGATCGTGCGTCTCGCCGCCCTGCTGCACGACATTGGCAAGCCGGCCACCCGCAAACTTGAAGCGGGTGGAGTCGTGAGCTTTTACCACCACGACGTGGTCGGTGCGAAGCTCGCGAAGAAGAGACTGCGCGCCCTGCGCTTCGACAATGACACCATCAACGCCGTCTGCCGGCTGATCGAGCTGCACCTGCGGTTCTTCGGCTACACCGAGGGGGCCTGGACCGACTCGGCCGTGCGCCGCTATGTGCGCGACGCCGGTGACCAGTTGGAGCGACTGCACATTTTGACCCGCGCCGACGTCACGACCCGCAACCGGCGCAAGGCCGACCGGCTCGGCTTCGCCTATGACGACCTCGAACAGCGCATTGCCGCGCTGAACGAGCAGGAAGAGCTCGGAGCCGTGCGCCCCGACCTTGACGGCGAACAGATCATGGACGTGCTCGGCGTGAAGCCGGGGCGCGAGGTGGGTGAGGCCTACCGGTATCTGCTCGAGCAGCGGCTTGACGACGGCCCGCTCGGCGAGCAGGAGGCCACCCGCCGCTTGGTTGAGTGGTGGGCGGAGCGTGCGCAGTAGGGGCAGCCTGCGTCGACGCAGTGCGATCACCGGCTACGCCCTGCTCGCTCCCAGCTTGTTCGGCGTGGTCTGCTTTCTCCTGCTTCCGGTGCTCGTCGTGCTCTGGCTCAGCTTTCAGAGCTGGGATCTGATCGGCCCGATCAGCTTCGTCGGCCTTGACAACTACCGATCGGTACTTAGCGATGGCGTCTTCGGCAACTCCCTGGTGGTCACGCTCATCTTCGTGCTGCTCGTGGTTCCGATTCAAACCCTGATCGGGCTCGGCGCGGCGACCCTGCTTACCCGGGGCCTGCCGGGGTCAGCCTGGTTTCGCACCGTCTACGTTCTGCCGTGGATTTGCGCCCCGCTCGCTCTCGGGGTCGTCTGGAAGTGGATTCTCGCGCCCACCGACGGAGCCCTCAATACCCTGCTCGGCCACCGCGTCGAGTGGCTCAGCGACCCCGCCCTGGCGCTGCCGGCGGTGGCCGCCGTCGTGATCTGGACCAATGTCGGCTACGTCACGCTGTTCTTCATGGCCGGGCTGCTCAACATCCCAGGGCAGATTCTCGAGGCGGCCCGCATCGACGGTGCGGGCGCGGTGAAGGTCTTCTGGCACATCAAGCTGCCACTGCTGCGTCCGACCATGTTCTTCGTGCTCGTCACCACCGTCATTTCGGCCTTTCAGGTCTTCGACCAGGTGTACGCGCTCACCCAGGGCGGCCCGGCGCGATCAACGGATGTCGTGGCTGCGCGCATCTACTACGAAGCTTTCGATGCCTTCGACCTCGGCCGGGCGGCCGTCATGGCCGTCGTCCTGCTGGTCATCCTGGTCGTCATCACCCTCGCCCAGCAGCTCTATTTTCGTCGGAGGGTCACCTATGAAATGGACTAGATTCTCTGCCACGGCGGCTGTCTACCTGGTGCTGCTGCTCGGCGCCCTGTTCACCCTCGGCCCATTCCTGCTGAGCATCCTGACCGCATTCAAGACGCGGGAGCAGTTTGCGCAGCAGTCGGCGCTGACCTGGCCTGACCCCTTCACCCTGGAGAATTTTGCGCTGCTCCTGAACGGGCCGGCGCAATTCGGTCGCGCCATCCTGATCACGGTGCTCGCGGCCGTGCTGATTCTGGTCGGGCAGCTGATCTGCTCGATCCTCGCCGCCTACGCCTTCGCCCGGGTCGATTTTCCCGGTCGTCAGGTGCTGTTCTGGGTGTATCTGTCGACCCTGATGATCCCGCCGGTCGTGCTCGTCGTGCCGCTGTACCTCATGATGACGGAGGTCGGGCTGCGCAACTCGTTCTGGAGCCTCGTACTGCCGTTCGCATTCGCCTCCCCCTACGCGATTTTTTTGTTGCGCGAATATTTTCGCGGAATTCCCCAGGAGCTCATCGATGCCGCCCGGCTCGACGGGGCGAATACCCTCGACGTGCTGGTCGAAATCGTGGTGCCGCTGTCCCGGCCGATTATCGCCACCCTGACCCTCATCACGATCGTGAGCCACTGGAACAGTTTCATGTGGCCGCTTGTGGTGACGACCGGTACCGAATGGCGGGTCGTGACGGTCGCCACCGCGAGCCTCCAGAGCCAGTTCAACGGCAATTGGACTCTCGTCATGGCGGCCACCACGCTCGCTCTGGTTCCGCTGCTTGTCTTGTTTCTCATGTTCCAGCGCAGCTTCGTGCGGTCGATCACCATCGCGGGTTCTGCGTAGGCTGGTCCCTTGGGGAACACGTTCGAACCGTCAACAGAGGACATCATGGCCAAGCGTTCCACCGTCATTGCCGCCGGCGCTGCCGCCGTGCTGCTCGCTATCATCGGTGCCGTTGCCGCGCTGAACCCTTCCGACTCTGATGGGCCCGGCGAGGCCGCACGCGTCACCGTGCGGCTCTGGGACGAACCGGTTGCCGCCGCCTACGAGAAGTCCTTTGCCGCCTTCGAGAAGGACAACCCCGACATTCAGGTCGACGTCGAGATCGTGCCCTGGGACGACTACTTCGAGAAGCTGCGCACCGACGTGGCCGGTGACGGCGCGCCCGATGTCTTCTGGGTCGACGGCGGCAGCTATCCCGCGTACGCCGACGCGGGAGCGCTGCTCAACATCACGACCGCCCTTCCAGCGGATGCCCAGGCCGACTGGTCCGCAGCCGTGACAGCCCAGTACACCCGCAACGCCGTGCTCTGGGGAGTGCCCCAGCTCGCCGATCCCGGCATCGCTGTGTATTACAACGCCGACCTGCTCGGTGACGCCGGCCTGACCCCCGATGACGTGTCCGCACTGACCTGGGATCCCGCCGGACAAGATGACACGCTCATTGCGGTACTGCAGAAACTCACCAAGGACTACAACGGCAATACGGCTGACAGTGCCGATTTCGACGGGTCCAACCTCAGCCAATACGGCTACAACGCCGGCTACGATCTGCAGGCGATGGTGCTCAACTATCTGGCCTCTAATGGTGCCCAGTTTCAAGACGCGTCCAACCAGTACGCCTTCGCGTCCGACGCCGGAATCGCTTCATTCCAGTACCTCATCGACCTCATGAACAAGTGGCAGGTCGCCCCGTCGGCCGCGGATACGAACAGCAACGGCGATTTCAGTCGCGAGCAGTTCCTGCAGGGCAAGATGGCTCTGTTTCAGAGTGGTGTCTACAACCTCGCCAACGTGAGTGCCGGGGCGAACTTCGATTGGGGGGTGGTGCAACTGCCGAGCGGTCCCGTCGGAGCGATCAGCAATGTTGACGGCATCGCGGCCGCCGGCAATGCGGCGTCTGCGCATCCGGCCGAAACCCAGCGGGTGTTGGAATGGCTCGGAAGCGCAGCGGGATCCGAGTTCATCGGAGCCTCCGGCGCTGCTTCACCCGCCGTGCTCGCAGCGCAGCCGGCGTACGCGGAATATTGGGCGGCCGAGAAGGTCGATATCAGCCCGTTCTACGATGTGTTGGCCGCCGGAACGGCGCCGGCGCCGCGGGGAGCCGGCTGGCCGGCCGCCGAGAACGCCATGCGCCCGCTGCTCGACGAAGTCTTCCTCGGGCGTACACCCGCAGGCCAGGGCGTGCGCGCCGCGCAGGAAGCCGCCAACGCCACCCTGACCGAATAGCCCCACACGTTCGACTGGCGCATGGACTGGCGCATGGACTCGGCATCCGGTAGTCTGGGCAGGTTGCCTGCGTGCCGGATTCCCGGCCTCCGCGTTCAGCACATGCACAACCCTCCTGTTACAGAAAGTCTGTAGCCGTTTTAGTCCGAAGGAGGTGGGTTAGTCATGCATCAGTACGAACTTATGGTTATCCTCGATCCCGAGATCGATGAGCGCACCGTAGCTCCCAGCCTTGACAAGTTCCTCAACGTTGTTCGCAACGATGGTGGCACCATTGACAAGGTTGATGTTTGGGGTCGTCGTCGTCTCGCATACGAGATCAACAAGAAGACCGAAGGCATTTACGCCGTCGTTGACTTCACCGCGAACGCCTCAGCAACGGTCGAGCTCGACCGCCAGCTGAGCCTGTCCGAGGCCGTCATGCGCACCAAGGTGCTCCGCGCCGAAGAGGGCATCGCCCAGGTCGTCGTCGCCACGAAGCTGGCCGCAGAGAAGGCCGCCCGCAAGGCTGCCAACCCCAAGGTTATCGCTGCCAAGGCTGACGCTGCTGCTGCAGCCGCTGCCGCTCCGGCTGCGAAGGTTGCCGCTGCTGCCAAGCCCGTCGTTGCCGCCACCGAGGCAGTCGAGGCTCCGGCCGCCGCCGCTCCGGTTGCTGCCAAGGTAGAGGCCGCTGCGACCGTTGCAGCCGCTTCCACCGCGGTTCCGGCTGCGAAGGTTGCTGGTGCCAAGCCTGCTGCTGCCAAGGCCACTCCGGCTCCGGCCGCTGTTGCCGACAAGGCTAGCGACAAGTAGCCCATGGCTGGCGAGACCGTAATCACCGTGGTGGGCAACCTCACCAGCGATCCGGAGCTGCGTTACACGCAGAACGGGCTGGCGGTTGCCAACTTCACCATCGCCTCCACTCCGCGCACGTTCGATCGTGCGGCTAACGAGTGGAAAGATGGGGACGCGCTGTTCCTGCGTGCGAGCGTTTGGCGTGAATTCGCCGAACACGTGGCAGGTTCATTGACCAAGGGGTCGCGTGTCATCGCTTCCGGGCGTCTCAAGCAGCGTTCGTATGAGACGAAGGAAGGTGAAAAGCGCACGAGCATGGAGCTCGAGATCGATGAAATTGGTCCTTCGCTGCGCTACGCCACCGCTTCCCTCACTCGCGCGCAGTCGTCCGGCCCCCGCAGCGGCGCTCCCGCTGCAGGCGGCCAGGGCAATGATGAGCCGTGGGCACCCAGCGCCCCCGCCAAGACTGCGTCGCCCGCAGCATCTGGTGGAGACGTCTGGAACAGTCCAGGCAACTTCAGCGACGAGACCCCCTTCTAAGCCACGCCTGGCGCGTAG
The DNA here is from genome assembly GCF_004402535.1 of Cryobacterium glaciale. Classification (GTDB taxonomy): domain Bacteria; phylum Actinomycetota; class Actinomycetes; order Actinomycetales; family Microbacteriaceae; genus Cryobacterium; species Cryobacterium glaciale. Next base: position 140,551 of record NZ_SOEY01000008.1, read on the forward strand.
CTAAAACCTTTTTTTAGAAAGTAAGGAAATCATGGCTGGAAAGTCGAGCGGCGACCGCCGCAAGCCGCTTCGCGGAGCTAAGGGTGGCAAGAATGCCGCTCCCGCGAAGTCGATTCGGGTTGGTGTCATCGATTACAAAGATGTCCCCACCCTGCGCAAGTTCATCTCCGAGCGTGGAAAGATCCGCGCCCGTCGCATCACAGGCGTTTCCGTTCAGGAACAGCGCCTCATCGCCCGTGCCGTCAAGAACGCCCGCGAAATGGCTTTGCTGCCCTACGCAGGCTCAGGCCGGTAAGGAAACCAAATGTCGAAATTGATTCTGACGCATGAGGTCTCCGGCCTCGGTGCACCCGGCGACGTCGTAGACGTCAAGAACGGGTTTGCTCGAAACTACCTCGTTCCCAAGGGCTTCGCTGTTGCGTGGACCCGCGGTGGCGAGAAGCAGATCGAGCAGATCAAGGCAGCCCGCGCAGCCCGCGAGCACGCCACCTTCGAAGAGGCTGAGGCGCTCAAGGTCAAGCTTGAGAACACCAAGGTCACCCTGGTCGTCAAGGCCGGCGCCGGCGGACGCCTGTTCGGTTCGGTCAAGACCACGGATGTGGCCAACGCCGTCGCAGCCGCCGGTCTCGGCACGGTCGACAAGCGCAAGATCGAACTCACCGCCATCAAGCTGACCGGTGAGCACACGGCAACGGTTCGTCTTCGCGACGAGCTCAGCGCCACGATTACCCTCGTGGTCGTCGCCGCCAAGTAACAACGCACTCCAGTAGGCCCGGTGCTGTGCGGCCGGTCGCTTTTCCTGCTCCCATAGCGGGGGGTTCCGATAGGAACCCCCCGCTATGGGGCGTTAAGAGCCCTTTTTGGGGCATTGACCCGCCGCTTTTGTGCACAGGTGAGCATTCCTGTCGACAAGGTTCAAGGGTTGCTTGAGGTTACTTTATTCACACCCGTGTGCAAAACTTAAAGTCCTGATCAAAATGCTTTTTTTTGCCAATAATTTATGTTTGTCCACAGGTGAGTGCACAGGTTCTGCACAATCTCCACGGCGTTTCGCGCAGATTTTCCACAGAGTTATCCACAGGGGCGCTTGTGACGGGTGTTGCTGGCTCCCTAGGGTGTTCGAGTACCGGCATCTCGCTTCGGCTGGTGCGTCACGTCCCGTGTCGGTGGGTCCTGATACACCTATAAAGCACGACAGAGAAAGAGGTGCCGAGTGTCGATCGCTCACCTGGGCCTGGCCAACCAGCCAGCATCAAACGAGTACGGTTCGTCGGCCCGCGGCGGTATCGACCGTGCCGAGCGACCCGCTGAAGCCTGGAAGTCGGAGCGAGCGCTGCCCCACGACCTCCTGGCCGAACAGAGCGCCCTCGGTGGAATGATGCTCAGCAAAGACGCGGTCGCCGACGTCGTCGAAACCGTGCGCGGCGGAGACTTTTATATCCCCAAGCACGAGATCATCTTCGATGCGATCCTCTCGCTGTACGCCCAGGGTGAGCCGACCGACGTCATCACGGTCACCGACGAGCTCACCAAGGTCGGCGAACTTTCCCGGGCCGGCGGTGCCGACTACCTGCACACCCTGACGAGCCTGGTGCCCACTGCGGCCAATGCGGGCTTCTACTCGACCATCGTGGCCGAACGTGCACTCCTGCGCCGCCTCGTCGAGGCTGGCACGCGCATCGCCCAAATGGGCTATGCCGCCGAGGGTGAGGTGCTCGACCTCGTGAACACCGCCCAGGCCGAGATTTATTCCGTCACCGGTGGCACCCAGACCGAAGATTACGTTCCACTCACCGACGCCGTGACAGCGGCCATCGAAGAAATTGAGGCCGCCAAGCTCAAAGACGGCCAGATGAGCGGCGTCCCCACGGGCTTTGCCGACCTCGACGAACTCACCAACGGGTTTCACGGCGGCCAGCTCATCATCGTGGCGGCTCGCCCGGCGCTGGGTAAGTCCACGCTCGCCCTCGACTTCGCGCGGTCGGCATCCATTCACCACAACATGCCGAGCATCTTCTTCTCACTCGAAATGGGGCGCAGTGAAATTGCGATGCGCCTGCTCGCGGCCGAGGCATCCGTTCCCCTGCAGAGTATGCGCAAGGGAACAGTTGAGGCCCGTGACTGGACCACGATCGCCGCCACGCGCGGGCGCATCAACGATGCGCCGCTCTACATCGACGACAGCCCGAACATGACCCTCGTGGAGATCCGCGCCAAGTGCCGTCGGCTCAAGCAGCGCGTCGGGCTCAAAATGGTCATCATCGATTATCTGCAGCTGATGACCAGCGGTAAGAAGGTCGAGTCACGTCAGCAGGAGGTCAGTGAGTTCTCGCGGGCGCTCAAGTTGCTCGCCAAGGAACTGCAGGTTCCGGTCATCGCGCTCTCCCAGCTAAACCGTGGGCCGGAGCAGCGCGCCGACAAGATGCCGGCCATCTCCGACCTTCGTGAGTCGGGTTCGCTCGAGCAGGACGCCGACATGGTCATTCTGCTGCACCGCGAAAGCGCGTACGAGAAGGACAACCCTCGCGCCGGTGAGGCCGACCTCATCGTGGCCAAACACCGTAACGGTCCGACCCGCACCGTCACTGTCGCCTTCCACGGCCACTACTCCCGGTTCGCCGACATGGTGGCAGGCGGGTAATCCGCACGAGTCGTGCATGCAGGCGGCTCGCAGATGCGCGGGTGGGTCGCCGCGTAGACTAGGCCTGATAAATTTTGCAACGAAAGAGGTCGTGCGTGGCGAACGCCCAGGCACCATCAAACGTCGGCCCCGGGTATTGGTCCGTGGCCGTCGGGCGCGCCCTGATCGCCGTGATACCCGCCGTGATCATCACCTTCAACCGCGATCACTCCGCCCAGTTTGGCCTGATCGTGTTCGGCGCATTTGCCCTAGCTAGCGGAATCCTGCTCGTTGTGACCGGTCGACGTGCCCTGACCGTGTCCGCCGACCGCAGCCTGTTCCTCATCCACGGCATCGTGAGCATGGTCGCCGGTGGCCTGGCCCTGGGCTTTCACGCCGGTGGCCACGGGTTCTTCTTGTTCGTAGTGAGTGTGTGGGGAGCCGTCACCGGGTTTCTCGAAATCTATGCCGGAATCCGACTGCGTAGACGGCCGGCGCCCGCCAAGGACTGGCTGTTCACCGGGATCGGCACGGCGGTACTCGCCCTGCTCCTGCTGCTGCTGCCGCCGAACCCGGTCGTCTCGGTCGGATTATTCGGCGCCTATCTGGTCTTTCTTGCTGTCTTCCTGCCCATCGCCGGGCTCTCCCTCAAGTGGGATGCTCCCCGCCAGCGCCGCAGCACATCCTTGAACGCGACACCCGCGAACACCGCACGTGTGAACACCGCACGTGTGAACACCGCACCCAATGATTCGGACTCCCTGTGACCCCTAAGACTCCTGGTACCCCCAACTCGGCGCATCAGCCCAGCAGATCCGATCGGTTGAAACCGGCAGAATTGCTCGCCATCTCCGCGGGGATGGCCCTGTTCGTCGGGGTGACGATTCTGGTCACCACCCGCGAGCTGATGCTCTCGGCCATCGGGCTCGGTGTGACGTTCATCGTGGCACTCGTGGTGATCGCCATGCTCGTGCTGGGAATGAAGCCGAACGCGTCGGAGCAGACTGACCTCGACGAGCAGAACGGTCACTAGCCCGTCTGAATGAAAAAGCACCTTCGACGATACCGACGAAGATGCCTATTCATTCAACGCAGATCAGGGCAGGTAGTCAACCAACGGGTCGGCCAGCCCGACGTAGGTCGCCGGCGTGAGTGCCAGAAGCCGGGTCTTGGCTGCGGCGCCGATGTCGAGGGCGGAGACGAAGGTCGCCAGGTCGGTGCTCGTGATGCGCTTGCCGCGGGTCAGCTCCTTGAGTAGCGCGTAGGGATCCGCGATCGACGAGCGCCCGGCCGAGGCCTCCGCGCGAATCACGGTCTGGATCGCCTCACCCAGAATCTCCCAGTTTGAGTCGAGGTCGCTCGCGAGGAGGGCACGGTCAATGTCGATCTCGCCGAGGCCGCGCAGAATGTTGTCGAGGGCCAGCAGCGAGTGCCCGAAGCCAACACCGATGTTGCGCTGGGTTGTGGAGTCGGTGAGGTCGCGCTGCAGTCGACTGGTCACGAGGGTGGCAGCGAGCGAGTCCAGGATGGCGCAGGACAATTCGAGGTTCGCTTCGGCATTTTCGAAGCGAATCGGGTTGATCTTGTGCGGCATCGTGGACGAGCCGGTGGCGCCGGCCTGCGGAATCTGGCGGAAATAGCCGATGGAGATGTAGGTCCAGATGTCGGTGGCCAGGTTGTGCAGAATGCGATTCGCGTGCGCCGCGCGCGAGTACAGCTCTGCCTGCCAGTCGTGCGATTCGATCTGGGTGGTGAGAGGGTTCCAGCCGAGGCCGAGGCCCTCGACGAATTCGCGCGAGACGGCGGGCCAGTCGACGGAAGGCTCGGCGGCCACGTGGGCGGCGAAGGTGCCGGTGGCGCCGCTGAACTTGCCCAGGTACTCGCCGGCCTGGATCTGGGCGACGACGCGCTCCAGGCGGTAGACGAACACGGCGAGTTCTTTGCCCATGGTGGTCGGCGTCGCGGGCTGCCCGTGGGTGCGGGCGAGCATCGCATCCGCTCGAAATTCGAGTGCGTTGCTGCGCAGCGCCTCGATGACCAGGCGCAGCTTCGGCAGCCAGACGGTCTGCACGGCGTCACGCACGGTCAGGGCGTAGGACAGGTTGTTGATGTCTTCGCTGGTCGCGGCGAAGTGGGTGAGTTCACCGATGTGGTCGAGGCCGAGCGTGCCCAGCCGTCGACGCACGAGGTATTCGACGGCCTTCACGTCGTGGCGGGTGGTGGCCTCGAGTTCGGCCAGTTCGTCGATCTCGGCCTGGCCGAAGTCGGTGACCAGGGCGCGCAGGGAGAGCTTCTGCTCGGAGGTGAGGGGTGCGGAGCCAAACAGGCTACGGTCGGTGAGGGTGATCAGCCACTCCACCTCCACGCGCACCCGGGCGCGGTTGAGGCCGGCCTCGGACAGGAACTCGCCCAGATCGGAAACGGCGGCTCGGTAGCGGCCATCTAGCGGGCTCAGAACCTGTACGGGTAGGTGACTCATCGGACTCCCTGTCGAATTGCGGGTGCGAGTTGTTTCACAAGTGCGTGACTTGCCCTCTCAATCATGCCTAATACGGCGTCAAACAACGCATCGTCGGAATAGTAGGGGTCTGGCACGTCGAACAGGGCGGCTTGCTCGGCGTCAAAGCTCAGTAGCAGGCGCACCTTGGCGCGATCGCGATCCTCGAGTGCCCAGTTGCGCAGAATACGCTCCTGGCTGCGGTCGAGTACCACGACGAGGTCGTGCTCGGTGAACCAGAGCGGATCAAACTGGCGGGCCCGGTGGTGACTGCCGTCGTAGCCGCGCTTGGCCAGGGCAGTGATCGTGCGACCGTCAGCCTGCTCACCCACATGCCAGTCCCCGGTGCCGGCCGAGCTGGTTGCAATAAGACGACCAAGTCCCAGCTTGGTCACGAGGTCACGCAGCACGACCTCGGCCATGGGCGATCGACAGATGTTTCCGGTGCAGACAAAAATGATCCGAAACGGCATCGACTCATCGGGGGTGAGTGACGCGAAGGACATGCCTCCCATTGTGGAGCAGATTCGCCTTCTCCACACGCCCAGTATTCAGCGTCTGCGCACAGATTGCGCGCAGTGCGGTCGCCGAGCTCGCGTTCCTGCGACGATCGGCCGTGACCGGGAGGTGTCATGGAGGATCTGGACTGGCTCGGTTCGCCGGGCCACACCGAGCACCTGGCAGCGCTGAGGTCCCAGCGGCGGCGACTTCTCGGGCTCACCGAGGATATCCGGGAGGTGCAACGTCGACTTGCCGGTTTGGATCCCAGTGAGTTCTGGCGCGGTGGCGCGCAGCGCGCCTATCGCGATCGGATTCAGGAGATCGTGCATGAATTGCGACGCGTGCTGGTCTACCTCACTGAGGCGCAGGAACAAATAGAGCGCACTATTCGTCAGTTGGAAGCTGAACAATGATCGAGCCACGTGATGGGGCAGGGGGAGGTGACCTGACGGTTTCGGTGGGGGGAACGACCGTCGTGGCGACCGACGTGGTCCTGGCTCAGGCTGCAATACTGCGCTACACACACATCCAGGCCGGTGAGTGGAAGTCCAGGGTCGCGAGTATCCGTGCACTGGACTCGGACGGACCCCGCAACCGGGCCTCCCAGGAAACCGACCTGCCGCTGCACTGGGCAGAGGCAGCGCTCGGCCATCTCGAACAGCGCAGTGGCGATCTCGTCGTGAGTCTCATGGATGCCGCCGAACGTTACGGCCGGACAGAACGTGCGGCGATGCAACTAGCACTGCTCGGGAGCGCAAAGGTCGGCTACGACCTGGGGCTGTTTCGCAATTTGGTTCTCCTCCTCGCCGCGGGGCCCGCGGCCAAAGCAGCCCTGGCCTGGCAGTCCTGGGCCGGGGGCAGTACACGCAGGCCGCAGGCTCTCGACCCCCGGCTTCTCACCAATCCGTCGGTGGTTCTGCTGACGAAGTTGACCGTCTCCTCCCTCGACGAGGTCGTCGCGGGCGGCTACGGAATGCCCTTCCCGGTGGCCCTGGCGCTTGGTAACTCCGGCCTGGGCCTGACCGGGGCATCCGGCACGGCGCTTGGCGTGCTGGCTTTGGGGCGCAGCGGCGGGCGCTTTCGGGAAGGGCCGGTGAGGGTGGCCGCAGTGGGTGCGCCGATACCAGCCCGACCACCGGCGGGGGTAGGCGACCTCGCCGCGAATATTCCGAAAGCCGTCGAGGGGCAGCCACAGGTGCGGATCGAGAGATATGGCACGCCTGGACATTGGTCCTGGGCCGTCTATGTCGGAGGAACGGTTGACTGGGACTCCGTCGCCATGACGGAACCGTGGGACCTCACCGCCAACGTTTCCGCGATGGCCAGGCAGAACTCGGGGTCATACGAAGCCGTGATGCAGGCAATGGACGCCGCCGGCATCACGTCCGGGGACCCCGTGGTGCTCGCCGGACATTCACAAGGCGGGCTGATTGCCACCCAGGTAGCAGCCTCCGGGGCGTTTGATGTGCGGGCGGTCGTGACCCTGGGGGCACCGGAATCGCCCATGCCAGTGCCGCCCGGCGTCGCCACCCTCACGGTCGAGCATACGGACGATATAGTGACCGCGTCCGGCGGGGCCAGCCTGATTGATTCTGACGACCGGGTAACCGTGCGCCGTGAGGCTTTCGTCTCTGCTCCACTCCCTGAGGGGGAGGTTCTACCGGCTCACCATCTTGATACCTATCGCGAGACGGCCCGCCTCATCGACGCGTCACCAGAAACAACCCTGCAGGGCTTTCGAGACACCGTGACCGGAGCTCTCGGGAGCGCGCCGGGCGAGGCATTCTTGTGGCGCGGCATCCGTTTGCCGGAGCGACCCGTGCCGCAGTAGTACCGGCCGGATCGGTACCGGCCGGATCAGTCGCGGGCAGTGACCGGGCGCAGAATAAGGCCGAGCAGCCAGGAGATGATGCCGAGTGCCAGGGCGCCGAGCACGCCCCACCAGAAACCGTCGATGACCAGGCCGAAGCCGAGGAACCCGGAGAGCCAGGCCACGAGTAAGAGCAGCAGACCGTTGACGATCAGTGCGAACAGGCCGAGCGTCAGAATGTAGAGCGGAAATGCGACGACGCGCAGCACGCCGCCGACAACGGTGTTGACGAACCCGAAGATCAGCGCGATGAGCAGATAAGTGAGCACGCTCGCACTCGCATCGGGCGCGTAGGGCGTCACGTGCACCCCTGTCACGAGTAGGGCGGTGAGCCACAGGGCTACCGCATTGACGATCAGTTGGATCAGGAATCTGGCCATGCCCCTACTATCTCACCGGCTCGCGGCGGGCGAAAGCCACGCGAACATTCATTCGTTATTGCGAATATATCCGGGCGTAGACTCACCGGGTGAGCCTCTCAGACCGACCCTCCGTCCGCCTGCGTCCGGAGATCATCGCCCTCCCGGCTTATAAGCAGGGAAAACCGGCTGATGCCAGTGCCTTCAAGCTCTCCAGCAATGAGAACCCATTCGACCCGCTGCCCGGGGTCGTCGCGGCGGTCACGGCCGAAACGGCGTACAACCGCTACCCGGACGCCTCAGCACTCGCCCTGCGAGAACGCCTCGCCGCCAAGTACAGCGTGAACGTCGACCAGGTGCACATAGGCTCCGGCTCGGTGGCGCTGCTGGCCCAGCTCATTCTTGCCGCCGCCGGCCCTGGCGATGAAGTGCTCTACTCCTGGCGGTCGTTCGAGGCGTACCCCTCCCTCGTGACGGTCGCCGGCGCGACGAGCGTGCGCGTTGCGAACCGCACCGATCACGGCCATGACCTGCCCGAAATGGCCGCAGCCATCAGCGACCACACCCGGGTGGTCATCGTCTGCTCGCCGAACAACCCGACCGGCACCATCGTCACGAAGGACGAATTCGAGGCCTTCATGGCCGTCGTCCCGACCGACCTGCTGGTCATTCTCGACGAGGCATATATCGAGTTCGTCACCCAGACGGATGCCGTGAACGGGCCGCCCCTGCTGGCCCGATACCCGAATCTGGTCGTTCTGCGCACCTTTTCGAAGGCCTACGGGCTCGCTGGCCTGCGGGTCGGTTATGCGCTCGGCGCGGTGGACATTCTGAATGCCGCCCGATCCACCGCGATCCCTCTCTCGGTGACCGCGCAGGCAGCCGCCGCCGCGATCGCCTCGCTCGAGGCCGAGAAGGAGTTGCTCGCCCGGGTTCGGAGCATCGCCGCGCGCCGCGATGCGACCTGGCAGGCGCTCACCCGCCAGGGCTGGAGCATCCCCGCGCCCCAGGGAAATTTTCTCTGGCTGCCCACCGGGGCTGAAACGACGAGCGTGGCGGAGGCGCTGGGCGCGGCCGGCCTCGTCGTGCGCCCCTTCCCGCCCGAGGGTATTCGGGTCTCGATCGGGGAGGAGGAGGCTGTGGCGACACTCCTACTTATGAGCGCGGATCTTGTCGGTGCCCTTCCCGCCGATCACCCGGCTCGGCAGATAGGTTAGTACGGTGTCAGCCACCCGAAACGACTCGACCGCACCAGCTTCTGACGTGCGCACTGCTGCAGTGCCCTCCTCGGCCGGTGTGGAATTTGGCCTCGATGGGGCCGAGACCTGCGTGCGCATGATCTCGCCGAACGGGGCGTTCGAACCGAACGCCGCCGCCGAAGAGTACCTGCCCTACCTCGATCGACTCACCGAGGCTGATCACCGCCGTTTTTACCGCGACATGGTCGTGGTACGCAGGTTCGACACCGAGGCAGCCAACCTGCAGCGTCAGGGCCAGCTCGCCCTCTGGGTGCCGAGCCACGGGCAGGAAGCGGCCCAGGTCGGGTCCGCCTACGCCACACGATTGCAGGACCACGTGTTTCCGTCCTACCGGGAGCACGTCGTTGGCATGATTCGCGGTCTCGACGTCGTCGACATCCTGCGGATGCTGCGCGGGGTCACCCTCGGGGGCTGGGTGCCCGAAGAACACGGAAACTTTCACCTGTACACCCTGGTTCTCGCCGCGCAGACGCTGCACTCGACCGGTTATGCCATGGGGATGCAACTCGACGGCTCGACCGCGACCGGCAACCCGGAAACCGATCAGGCCGTCATCGTTTACTACGGCGACGGTGCCTCGTCGCAGGGTGACGCCAACGAGGCGCTCGTGTTCGCAGCGAGCTACCAGACGCCGCAGGTGTTCTTTCTGCAAAACAACCACTGGGCTATCTCGGTGCCCGTGGCACGGCAGTCCCGAACTCCGCTCTACCTGCGCGCCGGCGGCTTCGGCATGCCCGGCACACAGGTCGACGGCAACGACGTACTCGCGAGCTTCGCCGTCACGGCAAAGTCGATGGATGACGCCCGCGCCGGCCTTGGCCCGTCGCTGATCGAGGCGCTCACCTACCGGGTCGGCGCCCACACCACCGCCGACGACCCCACCAAGTATCGCGATCCCGATGAACTCGCCTACTGGGTGGCCCGCGACCCGATCGTGCGCTTTCGCAGCTACCTGCAAAGCCGGGGCATCGAACAGCAGTTCCTCGACTCCGTCGAAGAGGAGGCGGCCGACTTCGCCGCCGACACCCGCCGACGGGCGCTCGAGGTCACCGGCCCGGAGCAATCGGTGATCTTCGACAACGTCTACGCCGAACCGCATCCGCTCGTGGCTGAGCAAAAAGCCTGGCTGGCACGCTATGAAGCGTCTTTTGACGAGGGTAAGAACTGATGATCGCCGCAACCGACACGAGCGTTGCATCCGCTTCACTGCCAATGACGAAGGCCCTGAATGCCGGGCTGCGCCGCGCAATGCTGGACGACCCCCGAGTGCTGCTGATGGGTGAGGACATCGGCCCGCTCGGCGGAGTATTTCGAGTTACCGAGGGACTCATCGCCGAGTTCGGTGACAAGCGGGTGCTCGACACGCCGCTCGCCGAATCCGGCATCATCGGCACGGCCATCGGCCTGGCCATGCGCGGGTTTCGACCGGTGTGCGAGATTCAGTTCGACGGATTCGTTTTTCCCGGCTTCGACCAGATCACCAGCCAGCTGGCCCGCATGCGCAACCGCCACGAGGGCGGGCTCATCATGCCGGTCGTCATCCGCATTCCCTACGGCGGACACATCGGCTCGGTCGAGCATCACCAGGAAAGCCCCGAGGCGTACTTCGCGCACACCCCGGGCCTGCGCGTGGTGAGTCCGTCCAACCCGCACGACGCCTACTGGATGATGCAGGAAGCCATCGCCAGTGACGACCCGGTGATCTTCTTCGAGCCGAAGAGCCGTTACTGGCCCAAGGGCGAGGTGCGCTTTGGCGAGAGCGGGACGCCCCTGCACGCGAGCCGCGTGGTGCGGGCCGGTCTCGACGTAACCGTCGTGGGCCACGGCGCCATGGTGAGCGTGCTGTTACAGGCCGCCGACCTCGCCGCCGCCGAGGGCATCAGCCTCGAGGTCATCGACCTGCGTTCGATCTCCCCGATCGACTACGGACCTGTTCTCGGTTCCGTGCAGAAAACCGGCCGCCTCGTCGTGGCCCAGGAAGCCCCCGGCTTCGTGAGCGTCGGCAGCGAGATCGCCGCCACGGTCGCCGAGCGGTCGTTCTACACGCTCGAAGCTCCCGTGCTGCGGGTCTCCGGCTTTGACACGCCGTTCCCCCCTGCCGCCGTCGAGACACACTTTCTGCCGAGCCCCGACCGGGTGCTCGAAGCCGTCGACCGCGTTCTCGCCTACTGATCATTCTCACTTCCACCAGCAGCAGGAAAGGCACAGCATGAACGCGATGAAGTTCACTCTCCCCGACGTGGGCGAAGGCCTGACCGAGGCCGAGATCGTCGAGTGGAAGGTCGCCCCCGGCGATACCGTGACGATCAACCAGGTGCTGGTCGAGATCGAAACGGCCAAATCGCTCGTCGAGCTGCCGTCTCCGTTCGTCGGCGTGGTCGGGGAAATCCTGGTCGCTGCCGGAACCACCGTTGACGTCGGCACGCTCATCATCACGATCAATTCCGACGCCACCGCGGGTGCAGACCAGCCGGCGGCCGCTCCGCCAGCGGATGCCGCCGCCACCCTGGCAACGGACACGAGCAGCAGCATCAGCGACGAGGCCCCCGAGCCGGTGCTCGTCGGCCGCGGCGCCGCGGCCACGATGCCCACGCGTCGTCGCCGGCACACCGGCGCGACGATCGCCCACGAGACCCTGGCCCCGCAGGCCCCGGTGCGTGCGCGCACCGAACCGCTGGAACCGACCCGGCGCGCGGCATCCGCTGGACCGGTCATGGCGAAGCCGCCCATTCGCAAGCTGGCCAAGGACCTCGGCGTCGACCTGTCGCTCGTTACGGCGACCGGGCCGGTCGGCGACGTGACCCGCGAAGACGTGCTGCGCGGTGCGACCCAGGCCAGCGTGTTCCGCAACATCGCGACCCCGGAATGGCCGGTCGATCGCGACGAACACATTCCGGTGAAGGGCGTGCGCAAGGCCATAGCGCAGGCGATGGTCAAGAGCGCTTTCACCGCGCCGCACGTGAGCCTGTTTGTCGACGTCGATGCCACCCGCACCATGGAATTCGTCAAGCGGCTCAAGGCCTCCACCGACTTTGCCGGAATTCGGGTGTCGCCGCTGTTGATCATGGCCAAGGCCATGATCTGGGCGGTGCGACGCAACCCCACGGTGAACTCCACCTTCACCGATGAGGAGATCATAGTGAGGCACTACGTGAACCTCGGGATCGCCGCGGCGACCCCGCGCGGGCTGATCGTGCCGAACATCAAGGAAGCGCAGGATATGAGCCTGCTCGAACTCGCCGCGGCCCTCGAGAAGCTCACCATGACGGCGCGCGACGGCAAGACCAGCCCGGCCGAGATGAGCAACGGCACGATCACGATCACCAATATCGGTGTGTTCGGCATGGACACCGGAACCCCCATCCTCAACTCGCCCGAAGCCGGAATCGTGGCCCTCGGCACGATCAAGCAGAAGCCGTGGGTCGTCGACGGTGAGGTGCGGGTACGGTACGTGACCACGATCGGTGCAAGCTTTGACCATCGCGTCGTCGACGGTGATGTCGCGAGCCGTTTTCTCGCTGATGTCGCGAGCATCATCGAGGAGCCCGCACTGCTGCTCGAGTAGCGCAATCCCTGCTAATGGTTTTGACAATCATTATCAGCAAGGATAGTGTCGAGGAATGCACAAAAGATTTTTTATTGTTCCCGCACTCCTCGGGTCAGCCACTCTAGCTCTGTCGGGGTGCACGGCCGGTACCACAGCGAGCGCCGACGGGGGTGGCGACCTCAAAGTCGTCGCGACGACCACCCAGGTCGCCGACTTCACCCGCAACGTCATCGGTGACTCCAGCGGTGTCGACCTGACCCAGCTCATCCAGCCGAACCAGAGCGCCCACAGCTACGACCCATCCGCGGCCGACCTGACCGCGCTCGGCGCTGCCGACGTGCTCGTGATCAACGGTGTCGGCCTCGAAGAGTGGCTCGACGACGCCATCGCCGCATCCGGCTTCGATGGCGTCACGATCGATGCCGACGAGGGCATCACCATTTCGGAGGTCGGCGCCGGCGACGAGCATGCCGACGAAGAAGCTGATGCCGACACGGACGCCGCTGAGGAGGAGCACGCCCAAGAGGGCGGCGACCCGCACATCTGGACGAACGTGCAGAACGCCGAGACCATCGTCGCGACGATCACCGACGGTCTCACGGCCGCCGACGAGGGCAACGCGACGACCTTCGAATCCAATGCGACGGCGTATACGGCCCAGCTCAGCGCCCTCGACGAGTGGATCCGCACCAATGTCGAGACCGTGCCGGAGACCGACCGTCTGCTCGTGAGTAACCATGACGCCCTCGGCTACTTCACCGCGGCGTACCACATCGACTACGTCGGCTCGGTGATTCCAAGCTTCGACGACAACGCCGAGCCGAGCGCCGCTGAGATCGACACCCTTGTGGCAGCCATCAGAGCGACCGGCGTCACGGCCGTCTTCTCCGAGGCATCGTTCAGCCCCAAAACCGCTGGGACGATCGCGACCGAGGCCGGCGTCACCGTCTACTCCGGCGATGATGCCCTCTACGTCGACTCCCTCGGACCCGAGGGGAGCTCGGGCGACACCTACATCAGGGCGCAGCTGCACAATGCAACGCTCATGCTCGAATCATGGGGCGTCACGCCCTCTGCGCTGCCCGCCGACCTGCAATAGTTAACCCGTGATCGAGAACACTTCTCAAGTACCATCCACAGCGAACGCTGCCGCCGCTCTCCGAGTGGCGGCGGCGTCGTTCGCGTACGATGCTGAGCCCGCGCTCACCGGGATCGACTTCACGGTGCTGCCCGGCCAGGCCGTTGCCCTGATCGGCCCCAACGGTTCGGGCAAGTCCACCCTGCTCAAGGGTATTCTCGGGCTCATCGCCCGCACGGCGGGTGACGTCGAGGTGCTCGGGCAATGGCCGGCTCCGGCCGGCTACATCGGTTACGTGCCGCAGACCGACCAGCTCGACCCGAACTTTCCGGTCTCGCTCGAGCAGGTCGTCATGATGGGCCGTTACCGCTCGCTCGGCTGGTGGCGCATGCCAGCCAAAGCCGATCGCCGGGCAGTCGCCGAGGCGCTGGAGACCGTCGGCCTGGGCAACCGCGCGAAGACTCGCTTCGGTGAGCTGTCGGGCGGCCAGCAGCAACGCGGTCTGCTCGCGCGCGCCGTCGCATCCGCCCCGCGCTTGTTATTGCTGGATGAGCCGTTCAACGGTCTGGACCAGGTCAACCGGGATGCCCTCATTGACACCGTGAAACGGCTCAAGAAGCAGGGTGTTGCAGTGCTGGTCTCGACGCACGACCTTGATCTGGCTCGTGCCGTGTGCGAGAGCGTGCTGCTGCTCAACGGGGCGCAGGTGGCGTTCGGGCCGCGCGACACGGTGCTGACTCTGGCGAACGTGCAGCAGGCCTTCGGGTCGGTCGGTGTGGAGATGGACGAGCACACCATCGTCGTTCCGGGCCACGGAGGTCACTGAATGGACCTGGCCATGCTGTTCACCGCCTTCGACCTGCCGTTCATGGCGCGGGCGCTGCTCGTGCTCGTTGTGCTCAGCCTGGTCGCCGGGCTCGTCGGTGTGCTCGTCAACCTGCGCGGGCTCGAGTTCATCAGCGACGGACTGACCCACGCGGTCTTTCCCGGGGTGGCCATCGGATTCGTCTGGGGCGGCCGCGACGGCCTGTTCGTGGGTGCCATGGTGGCGGCCCTCATCGCCGCCGTCGTGCTGACAGTGATCGTCAAACGCGCGGTCACCTCGGACGCCGCCATCGCCATTGTGTTCACCGCCATGTTCAGCGTGGGAATCATCGTGGTTTCACGGGAAACAAATTATGTCGGTCAGCTCGATGCCCTGCTGTTCGGACGCCTGTTGACCGTGAGCCCGGCCGAGGTCAATCAGACCGTCGTGGTCTGCCTGATCGCGTTGATCATCGTGGGGTCCACCCTCAAGGAGCAGGTCTTTCGAGCCTTCGACCTCGAAGGCAGCCGGGCAGCCGGATACCGCCCGCTCGTGCTCGACGTTCTACTCAATGTCGCCATCGCCCTCGTCGTGGTGGCCGCGAGCAGTGCCGTGGGCAATCTGCTCGTGCTCGCCGTGCTGATCGTGCCCGGCGCGGTCGCGCGTCTAGTGACCAATCGCCTGTGGCTGCTCTTTCCGGTCGCCGCCGGCTTCGCGATCCTGGCGGCATGGGTCGGGCTCGCGCTCGGCTACGACGCCTCGGTGAACGGTGGCGTCGACCTGCCGAGCGGAGCCACCGTCGTGCTCGTGCTCGTTGCGGGCTACGTGGTGGCCCTGATCGTGCGCCTGGCCCTGGACCGGACCGGCGGTCCGCGCCGAGCACGCCGTGTGGCGGTGGCGCACTGATGGGCTACTTCGAGCAGGCACTGCTGGCCGCGGTATTGATCGGGGCGGTCAGCGGCCTCGTGGGCACCCTCGTGGTCTTGCGGCAGCGCACCTTTTTCGCCCAGGCCCTCACCCACGCGACTTTTCCGGGAGCGGTCGGCGCGGCCATCCTGGGAGTGAGCATCCCCCTCGGCGCGGCGCTGGCGAGTGTGATCATCGTGGGCGTCATGACCATGATCGGGCGCGTCAAGCGGCAGGGCAACCAGGTGGCCTCCGGCATTCTGCTGACCGCGGGATTCGCCCTCGGCGTGCTGTTGCAGGGGCTCAACCCGTCTTTGCCGGTGAAGGTCGACTCCTATCTGGTCGGGTCCATTCTCACGGTGACCGAACGCGATGTGACGCTCGTGGCCGTCGTGCTGGTGTTCGCGGTGCTCGCCATCGTCTTTCTCGGCAAGCAGATCAGGTTCTCGACCTTCGACGTGAACGGTTTTCGCGCGGCCGGCTACCGGGAGTGGCCCATCGAACTGCTGACCCTCGTGCTGATCACAGCCACCGTGGTGACCGCGATGCCGGCCGTCGGAGCCATTCTCGCGATCGCCCTGATCGCCGCGCCCGCCGCGGCCGCCCGGCTCGTCTCCCGCACGACGACCCAGATGTTCGTCATTGCCCCCCTGCTCGGTGCCCTGTCCGGCCTGGCCGGCGTGCTGTTCTCGCGATCCCTCGACGTGGCGGCCGGCCCGGCGATCGCCCTCACGGCGGCTGCGCTATTCCTGCTCGCCCTGCTGATGCGGCGGCTTGTGCGCGCAGGAGGAGGCCCAGGCCCCGCGGATGCGAATCGGACGTCGCGAACATCGCTACGGTTGAAGTCATGAAGCGAAACACCTGGCAGCGCGAGGCCGTGCGTGGCGCCCTCGACGCGAACGACGGCTTCGTCAGCGCCCAGGCACTGCACTCCGCCCTGCACGCGACCGGATCTCCCATCGGCCTTGCCACGGTCTATCGGGCGCTCGCCGACCTCGCGACCAAGGGCGATGCGGACTCGCTGCAGTCGCCGGAGGGTGAAAGCCTGTATCGCGCCTGCAGCACGAGCAAGCATCATCACCACCTGATCTGTCGCAATTGCGGGTTGACGATCGAGATCGAACCGCATGCCGTCGAGCAGTGGGCGAACGACGTCGCCGCCGCGAACGGGTTCACCCAGGCGGAGCATGTCGTGGACGTCTTCGGGCTGTGCGCTGCCTGCAGTGCCCTGGCCGCGGCATCCGCTTCGTAAACTATTCAGCGCTGATGCGCTGACGAGTTTGCAGGACGCTCTGCCATCGAGTAACGTAGGTAGCTGCTACGCCTGTGTGCGTACACTGCGGGCGTTTCTCTCCCGGCCTTGAGTTCGCTCGGGGCTGCTGTGGGGTTGTGCCCGTCGACAAGGGATCTTGGGAAGGGCACTCGCCCTTCGGTAATGGAGGTAACCATGGCATCTGTATGCCAGGTGACCGGAGCTGTTCCCGGCTTCGGACACAACATTTCGCACTCGCACCGACGCACCAAGCGTCGTTTCGACCCGAACGTTCAGAAGAAGACGTACTACGTGCCGTCGCTTCGTCGCAAGGTCACACTGACCTTGTCCGCAAAGGGCATCAAGGTTATTGATGCGCGTGGTATCGAGAGCGTCGTCAAGGACGTTCTCGCTCGTGGGGTGAAGATCTAATGGCTAAGGCTCATGACGTACGTCCGATCATCAAGCTTCGTTCCACGGCTGGAACCGGTTACACCTACGTGACCAAGAAGAACCGCCGTAACGACCCCGACCGTCTCGTGCTCAAGAAGTACGACCCGGTCATCCGTAAGCACGTTGACTTCCGTGAGGAGCGCTAAACATGGCGAAGAAGAGCATGATTGCCAAGAACAACCAGCGCAAGGTCATCGTCGAGCGCTACGCCGTCAAGCGCCTTGAGCTCAAGAAGGCACTGGTTGACCCGGCCGGCACCGACGAGTCGCGTGAAGCAGCTCGTAAGGGCCTGCAGAAGCTGCCGCGCAACGCGAGCCCGGTGCGCCTGCGCAACCGTGACGCCGTTGACGGTCGTCCCCGTGGCCACCTCTCCAAGTTCGGCATCTCGCGCGTTCGTTTTCGCGACATGGCGCACCGCGGCGAGCTGCCCGGCATCACCAAGTCCAGCTGGTAACTCCTGCTGGAAGCCGGTTTTACCGGCCCCTGCACTATAGAAACGGGATGTCGACTTCGGTCGGCATCCCGTTTTGTGTTCGGGCGGTGTTCACCGTAGCTCCTCTGATGTTTCGCGGAGAGCGAAAATCGGGTGCCACTGAAGGGGAAATTACCCTGAAATGGCCTAAAAACGCCGTAAATCCGGGGATTTTGGTGGATCAATGCTAGATTTCAACTCGGTCGAACCGACCATCGGGGTTTCTCTCTCGAGGAGCATCCGTATTACGAATATCGCTGTTTATACAGACGAAGGTCCGAGGAGGACACTCAATGGCTGACAAGTCGCTGAACAAGACCGAGCTCGTTGCCAAGGTTGCCGCTGACTCCGGACAGAGCCAGGCCGCCGTTGACGGCGTTCTGAACGCATTCTTTGCAACCCTGGCCGAGACCGTTGCCGCTGACGGCAAGGTCACCATCCCGGGATGGTTGGGCGTCGAGCGCACCGCAACCGCCGCTCGCACCGGCCGCAACCCGCAGACCGGCGAAGAGATCGCCATCGCTGCCGGCCACCGCGTCAAGCTGACCGCCGGAAGCAAGCTCAAGGCTGCCGCCAAGTAGCTTTTGCTGTAAAGAAGGGGCGTCGACTACGGTCGGCGCCCCTTTTGCTGTCTCGACGCATCCGTTTGGCGACGGATGCCCAGGGCTGGGCGAATAAGCTGGGCGGGTGCCCCGTCTCGTCCGCGTTCTCGGACCGGCAGCCCTGCTGCTGGTCGCTCTGTTGTCCACCCTTGTTGCCCTGGCCTATGGCGGTGGCGCCTCGGCCCAGTTGCTGGCCGACCCGGGACCGGTGGTGCGCTGGGGACTCCCAATCGCCAAGCTCGTCGTCAATATTGCAGCGGCCGGCACCATCGGCGCCCTGGTGCTCACGCTGTTCGCACTCAGCCCCAAGGAACGCGAATTCGGCACGGCCCTGGACTTCGCCGCCGCCAGCGCTGCACTGTTCGCCGTCGCCTCCGCTGTCACGGGCTTTCTGACATTTTTGCAGGTCACCAACGTGCCCTTCGGAATCAGCGACCAGTTCAGCGCCACGGTCGGGCAATTCTTCAGCCAGATCGAACTTGGACAGGCCTGGCTCGCGACGACCCTGATCGCCGCCGGCGTCACCGTATTGTGCTTTGCCGTGCGCAACCAGACCGCGTTGGTCTTCGTGACGGTGCTGGCCCTGTCCTCGCTGCTGCCCATGGCCCAGCAGGGCCACTCGGCGGGCGCTGCCGGGCACAACGCCGCCATCACGGCCCTCGGCCTGCACCTCGTCTTCGCGGCGATCTGGCTCGGCGGCCTGCTCACCATCGTCGTGCTGCGCACCCAGCTCGACGGCGAACGCATCCGCCAGGTGATCGGGCGTTATTCCTCCCTCGCCCTGATCTCCTTCATCGTGGTCGCCGCCTCCGGCTATGTCAGCGCCGAATTGCGCATCGGCAGCTGGGACAACCTGTTCAGCCCCTACGGCATCCTCGTGCTGGTCAAGGTGACCGCCCTGATCGCCCTCGGAGCCTTCGGCGTGCTGCAGCGCCGATTCTTCATCAAACGCATGCAGCGTCGCGACCAGGCACGCGGCCGCTGGTTCTGGTGGCTCATCGTGACCGAGCTCGGCTTCATGGGCCTCGCCTCGGGCGTTGCTGCCGCTCTGGCCCGCACAGCGACCCCGGTGTCCCAGGTCGTCGCGACGGAGATCCCCCAGTCCACGCCGGCGCAGATTCTCACCGGTGAACTCCTGCCGCCCGAGCTGACCTTATCGCGCTACTTCACCGAGTGGAACTTCGACCTCGCCTGGATTCTGTTCTGTGCGTTCGGCATCTTCTTCTACCTCGCCGGCGTCTGGCGGTTGCGCCGCCGCGGCGACGCCTGGCCGGTCTACCGCAGCGTGCTCTGGATTCTCGGCATGCTCACCCTGTTCTACATCACCAACGGTGGCGTGAACGTGTACGAGAAGTACCTGTTCTCCACCCACATGCTCATGCACATGATGCTGACCATGCTCGTGCCCCTGATGCTCGTGCCCGGCGCCCCGGTGACGCTCGCCGCGCGAGCCATCGCCAAGCGGCAGGACGGCAGCCGCGGGGCGCGCGAGTGGATCCTCACCGCGGTGCACTCGCGCTTCGCCGGCATAGTGGCCAACCCGATCGTCGCCGCCATTCTGTTCGGTCTCTCGCTCTGGGTGTTCTACTACACTTCGATCTTCAGCTGGGCGACGACCGACCACATCGGACACCAGTGGATGATCGTGCACTTTCTGATCACCGGCTACCTGTTCGTGCAGTCCCTGATCGGTATCGACCCGGTGCCGTTCCGGCTGCCGTACGCCTTCCGCCTGCTGTTGCTTCTCGTGACGATGGCGTTCCACGCCTTTTTCGGCCTCGCCCTGATGAGCGGTACCGGGCTGCTCCTGGCCGACTGGTACGGCGCGATGGGCCGCACCTGGGGCGTCTCGGCCATCGCCGACCAGCAGATGGGCGGCGGCGTCGCCTGGGGAATCGGGGAACTGCCGACCTTCGTGCTGGCCGTCGTCGTCGCGATCATGTGGAGCCGCGACGACACCAAGGTGACCAAGAGGCTGGATCGCAAGGCCGACCGCAACGAGGACGCCGAGCTGATTGCGTACAACGCGAACCTGGCCCGAATCGCCCAGCGCGACGCGCAGACCCCCGGCTAGATGAGTGAGTCCTCATGGTCGTGGGCGGTGCGAGATCGATTCTTGGGAGTTCCGAGAAGCCGGTTGTGCCAGATTCCGGCCCATTAGCTGACGCCCATTCACCACTGAATGCCCTGCTGCCGCAGCAACTCCGGCGCGAAGGCGATGCCAGCTCCGGGAAGGCCCTCGGTTTCGGGGGTGATCGCGCCGGAGCCGCTCGCGACCAGGGAGCGTTCGACCCGGTCGAGGTCCTCGATCAGCACGGAGGAGCGCAGGCCGTCGAGCACTTTCACGATCACGCGGGCCTGCTCCACCCCGACTGCTCCGCCCTGCAGTGCTTCGCCGAGAACAGGATAGGTGGGGGTGAGGGGCCGGCCGAGCAGCATCCGCTCGCCGGCTTTCTCGCCGAGCGCGGCACGCTGGCGCACCTCGGCGCGGGAAAGCCGGGCCAGGGTGCAGACCAGATCCACGCCGCTGCGGCAGCCCAGCCGGCGCGCCAACGTCGGCGCGGCCAGAGCCGCCGCACTCGGCGTGGCGCCCTCAGGGATGACTGACTCCGTGCTCCCTGACTCCGTCCTGCCTGACTCCGCACCGGCGACCTCCGCCGCGACAGTCTGGACAGAGGCAGTCTGGACAGCGGCAGTCTGGACAGCGGCGGCCTGAGCTGCGGCATTCTTCGCGGCTGAAGCATCGAAGTACTCGGAGCGGCGCAGCACGTCGGTCGTGGAGAGCACCCGGGCTCCATCGACGACCCGGCCCACACTCTCCAGGGCGAGCAACATGGTCAGGGATTCTTCGTCGCCGAGCAGCCCGAACGACACCCCGCCCAACGCCGCCAGCAACAGATCCCTGGCCTGCTCCACCGCCACAATGGCGGCATTCGAGCCGGTGCTGTCAGGGTTTTCCATGAACATGGGCGCCAGTGCCTCCTTGACGCCAATTCTACCGCAATCGAACATAAAAGCGAGATAAACTCAAGAAAAGTACTGAATAGAAATTGGACAATTCGGCGCTTGGGAACCACGAGTTCCAGCCGAATCCCCTATATATTAAGCCGTGGTGCGTTCTTCTGCTTGGAAGATCTGCTGCCTCGTCTGCACGATTCGAAGTCTTGATCGAATCTCTGCCATCAATCCTTTAGGACGGCGCTAATGCAGCTGGATGGCCAGGGCGCCGCTCGCCTGCACGACAACGCTGAGCCCCATCGTGAACGGTACGTCTTCGTCGCGGATGTTGATGTCACCGTCGAATAGGGACTGCACCTCGACCACGATATGGGCCAGCCCGTCCGTGGCGACCATCTCGAATGACAAGTCGCCGGCGGTCAGGGTGACGGGGGGATACGCCGTGATGGACCAGGCTGGTGCGCCCTCAATGCGGTCATCGACGGGAAAGCTCATCGGGCAGCTGGTCGGTTGCAGTACCGTCTGGGTGGCGCACGCGTCGAGGAACTTGTTCAACTCCGACTGCACCTGGGTCACCATGGCCTCGTTCGGCACGGCGTCGACCTCGACGGCGGTCGGGCCGGCCGTTGTGACGCGCACCGTGGCCTTCTTGGCGGTGAGCATGGCCGACTCGTGCTCGAACACGTAGCGGTTCGGGGCGAAGGCGAGATAGGCGGCGGATGTAGAGAACGTGGCTGGGGCATCCGCTGCGCTGTGGGCGCGCGTGTCGAGGGTGAGGCCGTTGACCGTGAATGATCGTTCGTGCAGTACCGAGACCTGCAGCACCGCGAGGGGGCTGGCGGTGAACCGCCAGGCATGGAAAACTCCCGCGAACGTGCCGGCGCGCTCGACGGTGAAGACCATGCTCGACGCGGTGCCGTTCAAATCGAAGTCGAACACGACGGTCTGGGCGGTTCCGTCGTCGGTGGCTGCTGTGGCGGTCGCGCTCGCGAGTTCAATATTGTCGAGGCCGCCAAGTACGGATGCCCGCAGCAGCGTCTTGGGCAGATCGTGGGCCGCCTCGTCGGTCAGTCCCCAGGCCGCGAGGTCGGCTGTGTCGGGCATGACGCCGTCGAGGGCGAGGGCGCCAACGGTGTCGCCGCGGGCCAGGGCGTCGAGGTACTGCCGGGCAAAGCCGCCGGCGCTGTACACCGTGCGGTTGAGGGCTCCGATCGTGGCCACGAGGCCGGCCGCGAGGAGCGCGGCGACCACCACGATGGCGAGAACGGCCCGGAGCATACTGCCGCGGCGCCCGCTCGCCCGCTTCTGCTCGGCCGGAATGGTCACTTCAATATTGTATGGGGGGGTGCGCCGGTCAGGGGGCCAGTGCCCGGTCCCGCCCCCACGCGCGCTGCCGGCGGTTACAGTGGGATGTCCCCTCTGTCAATAACACCAGTGTTGATAGCACCGTGCAGCATTCGCCTGCCAGAGAAAGTGTGCCGTGTCCGAGATTCCGCTCAGCCGAGAACAGGCGCTGATCTTCGCGGCCATCGAGGGCACGAAGCAGAACGTCTTCGTCACCGGACGGGCCGGGACGGGTAAGTCCACCCTGCTGAACCACCTGTCGTGGAACACGAGCAAGCAGATCGTGATCGCCGCTCCCACCGGGGTCGCCGCACTGAACGTGGGCGGCCAGACCATCCACTCGCTCTTTCGCCTGCCGATCGGCGTGATCGCCGACAGCCCGATCGACCAGAACGACCAGGTGCGCAAGCTCCTGAACACCATCGACACCCTCGTCATCGACGAGGTCTCCATGGTCAACGCCGACCTCATGGACGCCATCGACCGTAGTCTGCGTCAGGCCAGGCAGCGGCCGTTCGACGTGTTCGGCGGCGTGCAGATCGTGCTGTTCGGCGACCCGTACCAGCTGGCCCCGGTGCCAGGCGGCCCCGACGAGCGCGCCTATTTCGCCGACCACTATCGCTCGATGTGGTTCTTCGATGCGAAGGTCTGGCGTGACGCCGAACTGCGCATCTTCGAGCTCACCGAGATTCACCGCCAGCGCGACAACGACTTCAAACTCATGCTCAACGCCGTCCGCCACGGGCAGGTCACCCCGGAGATTGGCGGTGCGCTCAACGGGGCCGGTGCGCGCACGCCGCCGAGTGAGGGCGTGATCACCCTCGCGACGCGCAATGATGCTGTGAACCGCATCAACGCATCCGCTTTGAAAAGGTTGTCGGGCAAATCGCTCACCGCGAAGGCCGATATCACCGGGGATTTCGGTGGCAAGCAGTTTCCGGCTGACGAGGTGCTCGAGCTCAAAGTGGGCGCGCAGGTGATGTTTTTACGCAACGATTCACCACTCGACGGTGGCCCGCGCTGGGTGAACGGCAGTATCGGCACGGTGACCAAGGTCACCTCGACCGTGTTCGTCGACATCGACGGTGACGTGCACGAGGTCGAGCCGACCGTATGGGAGAAATACAAGTACACCTACAACGCCGCGACCAAGAAGCTGAGCCGGGATGTCGTGGCGGAATTCACGCAGTTTCCGCTGCGACTGGCCTGGGCGGTCACCATCCACAAGTCGCAGGGCGCCACCTACGAGCGGGCGATCGTCGACCTCGGCGCTCGGGTGTTCAGCCCCGGCCAGACCTACGTGGCGCTGAGCCGGCTGACCAGCCTGGACGGGCTGTACCTGACCCGCCCGCTGCGACCGAGCGACATCATCGTTGACGAAAACGTCAAACGGTTCATGAACATTGAGGTGGTGCCGCCGGTGGCCGATCTGGCAGGGCTCGACGCGTCGGGGCTGAGCGCGACCGACCCGGCCTGACTGCTCTGCGAGGGACTCTAATGTGACCCGTGGCCGTCCGAGTCCGGCACGGTGACCTCCGTCACTCCGTGGGAACCGTGCGGTACCGCGTGGGAGCCGACCTCTGTGGCGGCGAGGGCCGGAGTGGTCAGTGCGGAGAGTAGAAACCCTCCGACGACGAGGCCGGTGAGAAAACGCCAGCCCCCGGGTGCAGCGGCACCGGGTGCAGCGGCACCGGGTGCAGCGGCACCGGGTGTTGATGCACTGGCGGGTGTAGGGATCCCGTTCGATGCATGCCGAAGTGCGATGGCCACCGTGGCGGCCAGGAAAACGTTGAACCATGACGCCATGGCCATCGGGTACAGCGGCAGGCCGGTCTGGGCACTCGTGATGCCGAGCCCACTGCCGAGGGCTGCGGTGGCGCCCCAGATGAAGACCGGGATGAGAGCCGCGCCCACGACGACGCGGGGCCCGATCACGCGGCCCGCGGCAAGGGTGGCGATTCCCCAGCCGAGTTCAGCAATGCCGAACCCGACCAGGAGAACCGACAGGGGAAACGGAGCGGTCACGCCCACGGCCAGATGGATCAGGGCGGCGCCGAGTGCGGCGAAGCCGAGCCAGGTTCGAAGAACCGGGGACATGATGCTCCTTGGATGGATCTGCTGCTGCGAAGGGATGGAGTGGGGTGCTTAGACCGTCGCGTGACTGCGAACAGTCTTGTCAGCGGTCAGGCCGACACCGAGGAGCACGATCGCGCTGGCGAGGTGCAGGAAGTGGTCAGCCGTGTTGAGCGCCAGGATGTTCAGCGAGGTGCCCGCAATGAAAAATCCGACGATGCCGAGGAGCAGGTAGACGGCACCGATCGTGCTGTTGGTGGCCTTGGCCGCCATGGCGTTGGAGAGTCCGGCTAGCAACAGGGCTGCTCCGATCAAGAGGTGCGCGACGTTGTGCAGTGGATTGACCTCGAAAATGCCGAGAAGTAATCCGCCCTCTGTGGCGATGAAGCCGACGCTGCCGGTGACGGCGAAGCCGAGTAATCCGACGAGAACGTAGACCGCGCCGAAGACGGTGGCGATCAGGCGATTGGGTGATGTGCGCATTTCAGGTGCCTCCTAGGTGATTCACGGCTAACCCGTGGTTGCTTTGTATTCGGAGCTCCATCTGCTTCGGATTGGTGCTAATTGTGGCCCTGATCTTGTTGTTTAGGGCAATCTTGTTGGGCGGAGAACAAAACAGCACGCCACCCGAAATGGGCGGCGCGCTGTATTTCGCGGTTTGGGAGCGAGTCAGGCCTTGCGACGGTTAGTGATCGCGCCGTAGATGAGGAGAACGATGAGCGATCCGACGATCGCGAGAATCCAGGTCGTCAAGGAGAAAAACTCCCCCAGATTGACGTTGAACAAGAGCCCGCCCAGCCATCCGCCAAGGAAAGCTCCGATGACTCCGAGCAACAGGGTGATGAACCAGCCCCCGCCTTGCCGGCCGGGCAAGATCGCCTTCGCAATAGCGCCGGCGATGAGACCGAGTAAGAGAAATCCGAGGAAACTCATGAGACTGCCTTTCAGTAGACGTACGCGAAACGGGCGGATGCCGTTCGCGTGAATTTACTCATGTGCCCGCTTCTCGTCAATGGCGCGAAATCAACGATTTGTCGACAATCCCGAGCAGCGGCTGCAGGCCAGCGAATTCGCCCGTGCCGGCAGTGCAACCCTCAGTCGAGCCAATAGTCACCATCGACGTAGGTCGGGCCGACGGTTGGAACACCTTCGGCGACGTCAGGCAGGTCCTTCTCGACGATGGTCTCGAGCTTCACTACCGAACAGGCCGTGATCAGCAGGGACACGTGGGTCTGCACGGAGCTGACGATGTCCACGAAGCCACCGCCGCTATGCACCGCGGCGGCCAGGGTCGCCTTTAAATCTGCGATGTTGTACTCGTTCGACAGGTAAAACCAGTCTCCATTGATCGTCAACCGGTAGCTCTGCATTAGCTGATCCATTTCATTGTGGTGAGCTCATGGGCGCACAGATCTGCGAGCCCCAGGTGGGGGCCCACGGACTCACCGGATTGTCAAATATACGGCAAGTAACTTAAACAGTTAACTATTCAAGTTGTGAGAAGCTTTCGAAATTAATTGCTCCAATACACTGGCGAAACACAGAGTCCTGATACGGGCACCAACACGGACCTGCAGCGCGGGGAATCAATAACGACCAGAGGTCAGGAATGCATGGACGACGCAAACAACTTGGTACGCACCCAGGAGTGCCTGTCGATACCGGCTCTCGTTTTTCTTCGCGCTATGGACCACAACCGCAGTCAGGTCGCGGCCGAGATCGGCGTGTCCAGCAGTGAATTGCGAGCCCTGTCGCGGGTAGCCGAAGCTGGAAGCATCACCCCGAAGTTGCTCGCTAAGTCCCTGGAGATGACAACGGGCGCCGTGACCGCGATTTCAAGTCACCTCGTGGCTCTGAATATGCTTACCCGCGTGCCGCACCCGCACGACCGGCGCAGCCTGCTGTTGGAACTGACCCCGGCTGCGCAAGTAACTGCGGCGAGACTCCAAAACGAATTTCAAGTGCTCTTCGCTCATGCCGCACGCAACGTGACGCCGGAAGACCAGACTCGGCTCGGGTCGTTGTTGACCTCGATGGCAGTCATCATCGCATCGGACTCCGAGGCCACCCCGGCCGGGCCAACAACGTAGGTCTGTCGGCAGAGACGGGCCTAGGAGTGCCGAGTGCCTCGCCCGGAGAGAAGAGCACGATAGCCCTCTCGATACGTTGGATAGCTGAACACAAAGCCGGTTTGACGTAAGAGCTTGTTGCTGAGGAGCTTGTCACCGCCACGCTGGCTTTCGTGGGATTCCGGCTCGCTCGGCGCTGGCTTCGGGGTCGGCTTCAGAGTCGGTGCTGGCAGGCCGAGCTCGGCGGCGAGAAAGGTCACTACCTCGTTTGCCGTCACCGGTGCGTTGTCGACGCCGAGATAGAGCGGTGCGGGCGGTTCCGGGCGCAGCAGCAGGTGAACGATCGCGGCGGCTGCGTCGTCCCGGTGTATGCGGTTGGTGTGGCGTGACTGGGTGGAGAGCGCGGCGCCGCCTCGTACCTGCTTGATCAGCCGTTCACGCCCGGGGCCGTAGATGCCGGCCAGGCGAAGTACGGTGGCGGCGGGGAGACGCTGGTGGAGCATCCGCTCGGCGTCAAGCACGATGGAATCGGTGCCCGGCTTGGGGTTGGCGGGGGTTTGCTCGTCGACCCGACTGCCGTCGTTGACGTCGTAGACGGCCGTGGATGACACCAGCAGCACGCGGTGGGGCGTGACGTTGGCACTGTTCTCGTCATGAGTGGCGAGGGCGTCGAGCAGGTTTCCCAGGCCGTCGAGGTAGGCGGCGCGGTAGGCGTCGACGGTGGGGCTGCCGGCGGAGATGGCGACGACGACGAACTCGGTATCGCCTGGAATGACCGGCTTCGTAGTACTGAGGTCAACGGATTGGCCGGTGATCTCAGCCGGAAGGACGCTCGCGTTGCGGCGGAGCCCGACCACCGTATGGCCCAGCCGCGCGAACCGCAGGCCCACCTCGGTGCCGAGGTCACCGCATCCGGCAATGAGTACCGTCATCATTCTCCTTGTGCTCAGTGACAACGCTAGCTGGCTTCGGTGCCGAAATGGACACGCCGGGATGATCACCAAAACGTGGGATGGGCGTTGCCGACTGTTCACCCACGGCAAATAGTCTCGAGGAGTTCTCAGCCATCGACTCAGAAAGATTGACATGATCAAGAAGATTGCAACTGGCGCTGTATTCGTCTCCCTGCTGCTCAGCCTCGGCGGGGCCGCCCACGCAGATCCGGCCGGCCCTCCGGCGGGTCCGAGCGACCACGGTCAGGGCCCGTTCGCCTTTGAGCCCCTCGCCGCATCCGCCTACGGTCAGGCCAGCAGCGACTGGACCGTGCCGTACCTGGTTCCGGCCGGTTTCACGCAGACCCTGGTGAAGGACGAGACCGTGCTCGACGTTTACCCCGGCGTCGATGACCTGCACGACATGAATACCCAGAATGAGACCGGTCGCGAAGCCGGACGCTACCTGTATAACACTTACGAGGTTGGCGCGAACGGCGCTGTGGCCGTCACCGATTTGAAGACCGGCACAACCTCGGTCATCGCCCAGCGAGCCGACTGGAACCGGCTGGATGGCATCCGCTGGACGCCGTGGGGCACCCTGCTGATCACCGAGGAGACGGCGGGCGGCAAGGTCTACGAGCTGTTCTTCGATAAGAAGGACCTCACCAAGGTCGTCAAGATCGAAGAGCGAATCGCGCTCGGCGTGTTGCGCCACGAGGGCATCGACATAGACAAAGACGGCAACGTCTACGTCATCGACGAGCTCAACGGTGGCTCGATCTACAAGTTCGTACCCACCCAGAAGGGCAACCTCGCGGCGGGCCAGCTCTACGCGCTCAAGCTGACCGGGCTGGTCGATGCCGACCAACTCTGGAACGCGGGCACCTTCGCGAACAAGGTCGGGGCCTTCACTTGGGTGGCCCTCGACCAGAATCAGGTCGAAGTGGATGCCGACGTCGCGTCGAACGCGGTCGTCGCGACCGAATTCGGTCGCCCCGAAGACGTCGAGATCATCGACCACACGCTCTACGTGGCCAACACCTCGGAAGACCGCGTCATCGCCATCGACCTGCAGAAGAGCGCGCTCAGCACCTTCGTGCAGGCTGGGGTCAACGTGCCGGTCGAGAACCAGGCCGCCGGAATCACGGGATTCAACAACCCCGACAACCTGGCGGAGGGCCCCGACGGCGCCCTGTGGATCGTCGAAGACAACAGCTTCAGCGATGTCTACCGGGCCAGCACGCGCACCAATACGGTCGGCAACTCCATCAACGTTGAGCTCTTCGCTTCGCTGACGGATCAGGGCGCCGAGACGACCGGCATCTACTTCGGTAAGAACCCGACGGAGCTCTTCGTGAGCGTGCAGCACCCCGACAAGGCGCTCGCTGACGGCATCTGGAAGATCAGCAAGCGCTAAGCCCGACCTGGCATCGACGCGCCGCCCGGTAGTCGCTTCGGCGCCCGGGTGGCGCGTTCGTCTACGACGGCCGCGCCATCGGCCGACGGCGCGCAAATCGCGGTTGCTACCATGAAGCCATGCCGATTATTCCTGACACGTCTGACTGGACCTGGGTGCTCGAACGCCCCTGCCCCGCCTGTGGATTTCGGGCGAGCGAGGTGGACTTCGAGAGCCTGCCGGGCCTGATCCGCGCGAACGCCGCAGCCTGGCCGGTCGTGCTGACGCGAACGGATGCTGCGGTGCGTCCGAACGATCACACCTGGTCAGCCCTCGAATACGCGGCCCATGTGCGTGACGTCTGCCGCCTGTTCGACGAGCGCCTGCGCCTCATCCTCGACGACGACGACCCGCTGCTGGCGAACTGGGACCAGGACGCCACGGCGATCGCGGAGCGGTACGACCTACAGGATCCGCAGACCGTGGGACGCGAGCTCGTGGCAGCCGCTTCAAGCGTGGCCGAGAGCTTCGCCGCCGTACCAGGGGATGCCCGCCAGCGCACCGCCCGCCGCAGCGACGGGCCGTCGTTCACCGTGGCGACGTTCGGGGCCTACTTTCTGCACGACATCGTGCACCATCGGCACGACGTGGGCGCTGACTAAGCCTCGATCCACCGGTCGAGTTGAGGTGGTGACGGCGCGTTAAACCGAGAATGCCTGTCGGATCAGGAAAAATAGAACTTACTTAGGGTTCATTTCGACCGATTCGAGAGGCATCTCGTAGATGCAACTTTTCCATACTTCGAAGCGCTTGTCAGCCACCTTCGATGACACAAATCTCGTGTCGGCCGTAGGGCTCGTGCCCGCGCTGGCCTTGGCGGTGAAAACAGGTCTTGGGGAGCTCTCTGATGCGCGGCTGAGCCTGCCCGGATACTTCGGCGCGAACGCCGGATTGAAAGTCACCGCGTTGGTCGCGGGGATGCTTGCCGGGGCCGACTCCATTGATGACATGGCGCTGCTGCGGCACGGCGGCATGAAGAAACTCTTCGTCGGAACGTACGCCCCCTCGACGCTGGGGTCCTTCCTCCGCGCGTTCACGTTTGGTCACGTCCGTCAGCTCGACTCCATCGCGTGGCGGTGGCTGGTCAACGTCGCCGCCCACACCCCGATCGTCGCGGGAATCAACGACTACGCCCTGGTCGACATCGACGACACCATCAAAGAAGTCCACGGCTACCAGAAGCAAGGTTCCGGTTACGGGTACTCCGGGGTGCGCGGGCTGAACGCTCTGATCGGCATCGTCTCCACACCGACGGCCGCACCGATCATCATCGGATCTCGGCTGCGGAAAGGATCGACGGGCTCTCCCCGCGGCGCGGGCAAATTCGTCGGTGACGTACTCGCCACCGTGAAACGTCTCCGCAGCGAAACGGCGACCGGCGTCGTGCTGCTGCGCGCGGACAGCGCGTTCTATGGCCACGCCGTCGTCGCCGCCGCGAATCGGGCTGGGGCGAAAGTGTCCATCACCGCTCGGATGGACCCCGCCGTCAAGCGCGCGATCGCCACGATCGGCGCCGACCAGTGGACCACGATTAACTACACCGACGCGATCCGAGACGAGGAAAGCGGCGCCTGGATCTCGTCCGCCGAGGTCGCCGAAGTCACCTTCACCGCGTTCAGCTCACGCCGGAAAGCGGAACGCATCGAGGGCCGTCTGATCGTGCGGCGGATCCCCGAACTGAACCAGAAAGCGGGCGAAGGGCAGCCGACCCTCTTCGACACGCACCGCTTTCACGCGTTCTTCACCACCAGCGACCTGGACACCGTCACAGCCGATCAAACCCACCGGCAGCACGCGATCATCGAGCAGATCAACGCCGATCTCAAGGACAGCGCGCTGGCCCACCTGCCGTCCGGTGTCTTCACGGCCAACGCGGCCTGGCTCGTGCTGGCCACGATCGCGTTCAACCTCTCCCGCGCCATTGGCTCTGTCGCCGGCGCGGAATTGGGCAAAGCGCGAAGCGGCACCATCCGCCGCAAACTCATCAACATCCCGGCCCTCATATCCACGTCGGCGCGGAAAATCATCCTGCACCTTCCAACGAACTGGCCATGGGAAACCGGGTGGACCGCCGCGTTCGCGGCGGCCTGCGGCCCGCCGCGAACCATCACCACCTGACCACCAGCCATCCGGCACCGAAGATCACGGAACACCACCGGCAGCAAGGCCGGCAGCTTCGCCACGCCTACCACCACAACACCGCCACGAAATTAGCGACGCCACTCAGTCAAGGCCGACCGGTGGATCGAGGCTAAGAGCAATACCGTTCAGTTAAGCACTTGAATGGTGATTTCTGGCTCGTGAGCGGGTTGTGGCCAGTGGGCGTAGTGGAAGCGTTTGGCGGGCCATTTCGAGACCTTGCGTTTGATGATGCGAGGGTTTGATCGTCGTCGGCGCGCGGGGTTCAGCCTTCGGACGAGGGCGCGGATGGCATGACGCCAGACTGCTTTGGCGTGGTCAAGGTGCGGAGGGGGAAAAATCGCCCTGTGCCACGGAGCGACGGGCGATGCGGAGTGCGGCAACGAAAGAGACCCGGTCAGGGTCGCGGTGAGCGTGCTGGGCGGCCTCGACCATGAGGGTGCGGATCGCGTAGTGGCAGCACAGGTGGCCCCAGATTTCCTGCTTGACCAACTCCGGGGATTTGGACCGCATCACCATGCGCGGGCCGCGTTGGTGGGTTTTCAACTCGTCAAACACCGTCTCGATCTCCCACCGTTCGGAATACACGGTCGCGAGTTCTTCGGCCGAGGCCTCGGCCGGATCCAGGATCGTGGTCAGCAGCCGGTAGGAGTCAGGATTTTCGCGTCCATCGTCGATCGTGTAGTCCACGACCCGAACCGCCAACGGTGTCGTCGACTGCCGCCCCGTGCCGGAGGTCGGGATGATCGTTGCCAGCCAGGACCCGTCAGCGAGGGTCTCCTGGAACCGGGGACGGAGGTTCGTCTTGACCCGCCAGAGCAGATCAGCGCCCGTCGCTGCTGCCTGCGCCCACAACCGGAAGCCGTAGAAGCCGCGGTCGGCCAGCACCAGCATGCCCGGCTTGAAGCGGCCGGCCAGCTCCCGGGAGAGTTCAATTTCCGACGTCGTGCACGGGCCCATCACCGCGTCCAGAACGGCATGCGTTCCGCACTCGGCCAGCGCCACCAGGCGTGCCTGCGGAAAAGCAGATTGCTCCCCACGACTCACCGGTGGCCGGCCAAAGAACTCCGTATTCACCACGCTGTCGGCCAGATCCAGGATCGTTCCGTCGATGGACATTAGACGCCGCCCAGCCAACCAGGACCCCGGCGTGTCAGGCCCAGCCAGCGGCCGGGCCACGCGGGCAAACAAGTCCCGCACCGGTTCGAACCCCAGCCGTCGACGCGCCTGAAAGATGGCCGACTTTGACGGCGGCGCAAACGTCTCGGACCAGCCAGTTGACCACGACAGCCCATCCGTCAGCCGAGCAAACACATCCTCGTAGGACGCTTCGGCATACAGGCCCATCCCGATGGAGAAATACGCCATCACCCGTGCCGGCAACGCCCGGTTACGCTGCTCAGTCCGCCCCGCGGCCTGAACCACCTCGTCGATGACATCAGCAGGGAACACACGGGTCAACAAACCGACCGACACCAAATCCGACAACCGACGGTCAGAGACCGGCTTCACCCACCCTGTACGCGCCATAACCACAACGTAACACGAGAATGCTTAACTGAACGGTATTGAGGCTAAGGGCCCGAGGCGTACGTTCACGCGCTTGCCGGCTCCGGCAAGCTGTTTGGCCTGACTGCCCGCTGGAGCGCCGTCTGGATGTGCTCTCAAGAGCACTTGTCGAGTTTCCATTGGCTTTCAGGAAGTTGATCGGTGTTTTGTTGAACGCGCCACCATGCGCCGGCCGTACCAGTTTCGGGTCGGTGATCTGGGTGGCGGAACTGCTGGACCAGCCACAGCTTGGGTGAGTGCAGGTTGCGCGCGGTCAGCGACGCTTTCCAGCCACTTGACATCTTCCTTCACGCCTTCGATTAGTCCCTGATACATACGTGCGATCACGAGCCTGAAGAGCCCATGAAGCCCGAAGGTGAGCCTGGGGTGTCGCGGATCCTCTTCTCGAACGAATTGAAGCCACGCTCGCAGCAACGCCAAGTACACGATCGTGTTGCTGAGAGTGACTATGACTAGAAACGCGAGTGGTGAGCCTTCAGAGTCGACGGTCATAGCGACGATCACGAGGGCCCCGGGAACTGTGATCACAAACCACATCAGTTTCCTTTTCCACTTGGACGGACCGGAACTTGCGTTCGACAAGAGCACGAGCAGCCCCAGTCCAAAGTTGAAGCACCGGACCAATAGCATCGCTACCGCTATTCCGAGGGTCGTATCCACACTGTTCCCAAGCCCGTCGAAGTACTTCTGCGCGGTTTCAGGCGACGCGTAATCTGGTTGGAAAACAAGTTGCGCTGCGGTCGGCAGCAGCATCAGAATGATGACGCTCGCGATGCCTGTTCCGATCAGCCAGCGGTAAGAGGGCAGGGAACGGGTGATCCGGTCTAATCTCACCTGCCGTGAGCTCACCAACTCGTACGCCGTATTTAGCCGTTCGTTGACCTCCGTGCTCGTGATCACCCGTGCGGCATCAATACAGAGCACGGCAGTAGCGAAGGCGATCACGAGGAATGCGAGGAGTTCTGCCTTGGACGAAGTCGAGGGCGGCCCGAACGCTCGTTGGACGACTGTGCTGACGGCAAGGAGCATGACGACGGCGGCCACGAACGCTCCCGTCGTGGAGAAGGCTTTCGCTCGCCATACTTCTGTGGGGCTTGCTTCTCGGCTGCTCTCGGAACGGAGACCGTGGACGGCGACCTACAAGCCGATCGCCACTGCCGCCAAGGCTCCGATGACAGGGATCTGAAGCTCTGTATCTAGGACCAGCCAATCTGACGGCACAAAGTCAGGCACCAGACTCGGGGTGTCACTCACGTGTGGAAGAACATCCAGAATGCCGTATGCGAAGACGATGCTCGTCGCCAGATAAATGAAACCAACAGCCACGCGGCGAGTCACTCCGCCAACTGAATCAATGACGAGTCGTGCTGATTCGGCTTCGCTCACGGCGTTGAGCCTTTCGGGGTGCCGCGCGTTGATGCTAGACGTTGGCGGACCCCAATTGAGTCAGAAGATCGTCACGGCGGGAACCGCGTTCGATGCCCGCTGACGAACCGTCCCGCGGCTGGCGGGCCGCGGCGGTCGGTCTTGACGTAATCGACCGTTCTCGGTCTCGTGCCCTCGGAGTGGGGCCCTTGGTCGCTAGCGAAATACAGCTCAGGCCGGACGAGGACCTCGCCCGACAGGCAGGAAATCACCATCGATTCGTTTCCGGAGCTGGGCAACAGTCCTATTGATCGGAGTCGTCAGCCGACACGATGATGAGCGAGGCAAATAGTCCGGGGACGCCGAAGGTGTGCTTGTTTCGGTCATGTTGGATTCGTCCGGCCACAATGCCTGGGTGGATGCCAAGCTTCGACGCTAGGGTTTTCACTTCAGAGTAGGTGTGGACGTTCTCAATGAGCGCGTCAGCTTCGAGCGGTATGAGTGTGCGGGCCGCGAAGTCGTTTGCTTGCTTCTCTGCCTCGAGTCGGCCGCCGTCTTTGCCGAGGGAGTGCTCGACGAAGACGTCTTTCTTGCCATGAAGGAGGACGTGTGCCAACTCGTGAAAGAGCGCGAACCAGAAGTGATCGTTTCTTTTGTGGCGCAGGCTTAGCTGAACTAAAGCCTTGCTCGGCGATAGCCATCGGGTTGCGCCGCTTGCGCGGGCTCCAGTGACTTCGGGGATGAGGACGATGGCAACGCCAGCCCGGGCACACAGTTCCTGCACCTGCGGCCAAAACACGTCTGGCTCGAGGACTGTGAGCGCGCGCAATTTAGGGAGGATCGCTCGCAGCGCCGCCTTGTCAAACGGTTGAACGGCCAATTTGCTGGCTTCAAGTTCACCGAGGCGGAGCCAGGCTGCAACGGCGCCGGCATCGGCGATGAAGGCGGCGGATTGCAGGAACGCCGCCGATGGCTCGGCCCAAGCAGCACGCCACGCGCCAACCGAAGCGACTCCGAAAAATTCCAGAATCTCCTGCAGTTGTGTTTCGCGATCGTGATGCGTGGCCTGGATGATCCCGCTCTTGCGGAGGGCTGCAACAGGCATCTGTTTCAACCAGTCGAGACTTCCGGCAAGGGATTCACGTTCGGATGCTCTGCTTTGCCAATCCCGATACTGCGATTCGAGTGAATTCCACAAGCGGGCGGGTACGCCCGTAGCGCGTTCCAACTTGATGGCAGTTTCATGCGTGAGGGCAGCTGTGCCTAGAACAATCTGACTGATGTGTTTAGTGGACAACCCGGTGCGCACCGCGAGGTCGCTTTGCGACAGGGGCAAGGCCTCCAGCGTCTCTCGGAGCGTCTCCCCGGGGCTTGAAATCCGATCGGGGACATAGGGGATCCACGTCGAACCCTGATTGTTGTGCTCAGCCATGTCTGGCTCCTTGAAGTGATTGGTCAATGAGTGTCTGTGATCTCGAGAACGCAAACGGTGACTACTTGGCTCAGGTCGATGCCGCCGTCACTCAGCCGTGGGATCGGATCATCGGCGATTTCGAAGAGCAGGCGGTAAGGGCCGTCGAGATCAATGGAGAACTGCTCGTCCTTGTCACCTATCAGTTGGTGGCACCTCGCCTGAGGGAGCGTGTAGAACTCAGCGAGGTTCGAAGCGGCGGAAAGTTGGTCCAGGCGGCGAAGTACCTTGTCTGCCCGCTCAGATCCCAGTTTTCTGACTCGTTGCGACGCGGTGGTGCACATCTTGGCGAGCTTGGCGTTGCCAAAGCCAACGTTCACGCGTTGGCCTCCAAAGAAATGATACACCCATCAGGTGTGCTAAACTGTTTGATGCACCAACAAGGTGCATCAAACTATCGGAACCATTTCAGCTGGTCCTCGAACAACGCACCCCACGGTGCAGAAAATAGGTGCCCATCATGAATAGTACATTGATCGAAGTCGACGGTCCCGGCGCGCGAAAGCCCGAGCGCTTGAACGAGATCGTGGTGAATGGAGAATTGACCGCGCACGCTGCACACACGATCACCTTCGAGGAGCTCGTGCAGATCGCATTTCCTGAGGCACCGGCGCCGGACGCCACTTTCACGGTGACGTTCAGGAACGCGCAAGGCCGTCGGCGCGAAGGTGAATTGGTAGATGGCCAGTCGGTCAACATCAAAAAGAAGGGAACGACCTTCGATGTCACTACTACGGGAAAGTCCTAGCCTCGATCTTCGCAGCCTCATCGACCAGGGCTATGAGATCAGGATCGAGGATAACTACCTCGTTATGGGCCATGTACCGTTCCTTAACGCCTCCGGCGTTGTTGAATTTGGTGAGCTGATTTCGGAGTTGCTCGTCTCGGGCACCGAGACGCTGCGACCAGATCCACATACCGTGTACTTCACCGGAGTGCCCCACGACACCCAAGGGCGCCCGTTGGTCAAGATTATCGCCGGAGTCATGTCTCAGGTGCTTACCCCCACGCTTACGGCCGCTACCTTCTTGTCGAGCAAACCGCCGATCGGCTACTACTCGGATTACCACGCGAAGATGACGCAATACGCGAAGATGATCTGGGGGTGGGCGCAGGCCGTCGATCCCGACGTGACTGCCAGAACCTACCGACCTGTCATCGTCAATGAGTCCGATTCCGTTTTCGAATACCTCGACTCCGCTTCAAGCCGAGCCGGCATCACCGAGCTCACCAGGCGTCTCGCCAGGGGGCCGGTGGCGGTCATCGGTCTCGGTGGAACCGGATCCTATCTGCTGGACTTGCTCGTGAAGACCCCGGTCGAGCAGATCCACCTGTGGGATTCGGACGTCTTTTCGGCCCATAATGCGTTTCGCGCGCCCGGCGCCGCAAGCGTCATAGATCTCAACGCACGGCCGCTCAAGGTCGACTACTACACCACCATTTACAGCAAGATGCGACGGGGGATCTTCCCACATCCCCAACGCATCGAGGAGGAAAACGTCTCCGAGCTTGCTGGAATGAGCTTCGTCTTTGTGTGCATGGACGCAGGACCATCCAAACGCGTCATCGTCGAGTACCTCATAAGCAAGGGAATCCCATTCATCGACACGGGCATGGGTGTGCAGCGGCAGGGCGACGCGCTCGGCGGCGTCGTGCGGGTAACGACGAGCGCAGAGGGACAGCACGCGCACGTACTCAACAGGGTGTCGTTCGCCGACGAGCAGCACGACGAGTACGACCGCAACATCCAGATCGCCGAGTTGAACTCCTTGAACGCGACGATGGCCGTCATCAAGTGGAAAAAGCTGATGGGCTTCTACCTTGATCACGAAAAAGAACTGCACTCGACTTACACCGTGAGCGGGAACTTCTTCGCGAACTCGGAGAACAGCGAATGAAGGTGTCGACCGTGCGAACGCAATTCGTGGAATACATCCCGTCCACCCGTGACGAAGGGGTCTTATACGTATCGACGAAATTTAGAACAGCCGTTCACAACTGCGCGTGCGGATGCGGCAACAAAGTTGTCACACCGATCGACCCAGCTCGTTGGCACCTGTCATGGGACGGAATCGATGCCACATTGTCGCCCTCAGTCGGGAATTGGGAGTTCCCCTGCCGATCCCACTATTTGATCCAAAGGGGCGACGTGAGGTGGTCGACTCAGTGGACCGATAAGCAGATCAAAGCCGGCGCGCAGCGAGATCGCGAAGCGCGGATTGACCAGCTGGCAGCGCCAGGCCCATTCAAGCGGACAACTTTCGTGGCTCGCCTCTTTGCGCATCTTCGGCGGGTCCATCGCCGAATGCAGTAGTGCTGAGACGGACGCTTGTCTGGGCCATGTCAGTGGCTACTGCAACCCTGATATGGGAGGACCGAATGACAACTCAAGAATAGGGCGGAAAATCATGGCAACTGGCGACATCTCGACATACAACGAAGACGGAACCTGGAAAAGCGCGGTTGAGGGCAGCTCTCGAGCGGCGCATGTCGGTGGCACCAAAGCCGAGCAGCAAGCGATCGGCAAGGATTTGGCTAAGGGGCGTCGTGTGGAGCACACCGTACGCAATCTCAATGGTCAGATCGCGCAGAAGAACTCCTACGGGAACGATGCATACCCGCCAGCCGGTTAGAGGTAACGAGCGACTGCGCCCGCAGGTTGACGGGCAACTGTTTCCGCCTGCGGGCCTGCCGCGCTCGATCTGGTTAGTCGGGGGATAAGGGAAGAAGGTTGTCTCAGACGCGAGTGATTACATGCATCAAGCGATACTCGCCAAACGAGCAGTGACCCGTCCAGCGGCCTGCCGGGCAGTACGGCCGGTGTTGACGTAATAGGCCATTATCGGTCGGTCGCACCGGGCCGCGAGGTGCCGATCGGATCTAGGGCGAGCGAACAGACCGGCCAATGACTGCGCGCATGCCCTGTCTATTGATAGTGGGCCTGATCGTCAGCGGTCATGGCGATCAGATCCACCGGCAACGAGAGTTTCAAGGCCTCGACGTCTGTTCGAAACGCATCGACCGACCGGTCGTTGTCATATATGACTAAGAGATTGATGTCGTACGCACGCTCAAGTCATCGCCGACGGAGTACGTCACATCTTTGACCTCACGGCACAGCGCGAGCGCATTGACCGAGCCCAGCGGGGTGGCCCAGGCTCAGTAACAAGTTAGCAGGGTGTGGTCATCGATGTGCACGACGGTCCAGGAATCGTTGGCAAAAGCGAAGTTAGGCATGCTTGATTCCATGGAGGGGGCAGACGTGAGAATCGAACGCTGGTTCGGGATGGCCCTGCAAATACTCTACGTTCGGTCCCCAATCCGTCCGAAGCACGCGACCGAAAGGAACAATCCCAACTTTTGCAATTCCAGCCAGCTTCAGGCTCGCTGCAATTGATTGGGCATGGCCGCCCGTCACCCACGAGTCATCGATGACAACAGCCCGCGTAAGGCCAGCCACAGCGGCAGCGTCGACGGCCCAATCTTCGAGGCGCAATTGGCGTCTCCCATTCCGCGTACGATCCGTGTCACCGACGTAGGTCGGCATGAGCCTGGGAATGCTTGGAGTGAACATCGCCAGTATCGCCTCGATCGGATGTGGACCCTTGCGTCCTCCCGTTGACGGGATACTAACTATGGCGACTGTCGAGGTTTCCCAGCCAGGCATTAGGCATTGAGCGTAATTGGCGAAGGCGAGACGCAGCATGAGGCGTAGCCGCTCGGCGGCCACGTCAGCGACTGCCTGCTGAGCCTCATCCTTGTACGAGGCCAGGTCGGCATAGGCTTGCCCGCCCATGGGAGCCCAACTCAGCGGGGCGACGAAATCAGCAAGAGGCAACCCTGAACCATTGTGAATGTTGCATGCGTAACACAGCTCGTAGTTCGGATCCTTGGGGACCGTGCAGACGGGGCAGATGCCAGGTTGGCGACTTGGCGGATTTCTGTATATGCGACGCAGGGATGCGTCCTTAGGCTGTTCCTGCATCGTGGGCGCTTAGGTCGCGAAGAGAGACCCTGCAGCCCAGCTCGCCGCCCCTGCATCACGTCGGTCGTGGATGCGATGGACAGCTTCTTCTGCCTCCGCCGCATTTGA
Source organism: Cryobacterium glaciale (assembly GCF_004402535.1). Lineage (GTDB taxonomy): Bacteria > Actinomycetota > Actinomycetes > Actinomycetales > Microbacteriaceae > Cryobacterium > Cryobacterium glaciale. The sequence goes on from NZ_SOEY01000008.1 coordinate 180,244, forward strand.
AACGACCACGACATCGAGTCCGTCATCCACGAGCGCCTTGCCCCACGTTGTTTGAAGAAAGACAGCTCGGCTGATTATGAGTGGCCGCCCATGTCGCACCGCAGCGCGGGCTTGAATCCGCGTCCCGGACTTCTCACTCGCCTCGGCGATCACCGTCAGGGACGCGAAGCCGCTCATCACAACGTTGCGCATCGGGAACGTCTTGGGAGATGCGCTGCCATCAGGGTGGAACTGAGAAAGGAGTAGGTGATTTGCAGCGATTTCATCTTGTAAGGCAGCGTGCTCTTTCGGGTAGCTGCGATTGAGGCCCGTCCCAATCACGCCGATTGTCCGGTTCCCCTCCCTGAGGGACGCGGTCATAGCCGCAACATCAATACCATAGGCGAGCCCAGACACGATGGGGACTTGGTGTTGCGCGAGCCTTCTTGCGAGATCAGTCACGAACCTTACGGCACCTTCGGAAGGCTTCCGCGTTCCGACTATGGCCACTGATCGCAGGTCAGCGATCTCCCTGTGACCCTTCCAGTAAACAACGGGAGGGAAATCGTGGATCGTACGAAGCTGTTCAGGGTAGCCATCCGCAAGGTACGTATCGGCGTGTATACCAACGGCTTCAAACTCAGCGATCGCTCTTCGCGCATCGTGCAGTGCGCGCTTATATTCCTCGTCGATGAGGTAGCCAGCAAGATGCTCTCTCAGCGCTGCGTCAGGACCGCCCGCCCGCTCAATGAGAGCTCGGATCTCACGCCACTTCAGCGAACCATCCCGCAGGAGGGCATAGAGCGCAACATTCTCCACGCTCATCCGACTATCCATAACAACAGGTTACCGCCAACCGCTGACGGTCGCATGGACGCTGCAGCGAGTCGCAGAAGGAGCGATGACGAGGCGGAGCCTTGCCCATTCGATGGTTGTGCCTGGGCGGAACGCACTACCGACAGCTTCATAGGACACATTTGACCAAGATTATGCAGTGGTGTCAGCGCTCTAGAGCCAAGCCTGGCTCAGGCCGCCTCCACTTCTCCCGCCTCAAAGCCTCCCGTTAGCCGCATCCACGTATTGACGGATGCAGCACAGGTCGATGATGAACCAGATGACCGCTGCGATCAGCATGAGGACGCCAACACCAACGCCCGTGAGCGCCCACCCGCCCCAATACAGGGCGAGGAACCCGATGGCCGGCCCGACGCGGCCCAGATAAAAGTTGTGCGCCGCGAAGCCGCCCAAGAGCAAGATGAACAGATACGCGATCCCGGTTGTCTTCTCGCCGGGTCGTGCACTCACGTAGACGACCTGCGGCGGCGCGCCCGGCGCGGCGACTTTGGGCGTGGAATGCTCCGTCCAACCGGAGCCATCCCACCACCGGTTCACCGTTGCATTGTCGGGGCTCGTGTACCAACCTGCCGGCGGCAGTTGCGGCGTCGCCGCTAATTCATTACTCATTGTTCCCCCCGTTGATTCGATCTCAGAGTACCGTCTACTCGGGCACGGACATGCTCGATGTCATTCGTCGCCAATAGGCTGAACCCAACACGTAATTGGGGAGCTCCAAAAACATGGCCGAAAACAACAACGGCGCTTTTATCTGGTCAATCGCGAATCTGCTTCGCGGCACCTACAAGCAATCGGACTACGGCAAGATCGTACTGCCGTTCACCATTCTCAGCCGCCTGGACGCGGTGCTGGCGCCGACCAAAGACGCCGTCCTCGCCGAGTACACCAAATACAAAGACGGCAGCATTCCAGTCGAGAAGCTCCTCCCGGCCGTCTCCAAACATGACTTCTACAACACCAGCTTGTACACGGTCGAGAAGCTCAGCGGCGACCCCGCCAACGTGCGCGCGAACCTGCTCAACTACCTCGACGGTTTCTCGGCCAATGTGCGTGACATATTCGATCGCTACGACTTTCCGGCCCAGATCGCGCGCCTCGACGAGAATGACCTGCTGTATCTACTCATTCAGAAGTTCGCTGCCGTCGACCTGCACCCCGACCGGGTCAGCAACACCGAGATGGGCCTCATCTTCGAAGAGCTCATCCGCCGCTTCGCAGAAGCCTCCAACGAAACCGCCGGAGAACACTTCACCCCACGCGAGGTCGTCCGCCTCATGGTCAGCCTGCTCTTCACCGAGCACCCCGACGAAAACCCCGAGAAGTCCCTCTCCGTTCCCGGCGCCGTGCGAACCGTCTACGACCCCACCGCCGGCACCGGCGGCATGCTCAGCGTCGCCGACGACTACGTACGCGAACACTTCCCCCAAGCCTCCCTCACCCTCGTCGGCCAGGAACTCAACGCCGAATCCTTCGCCATCGCCAAGGCCGACATGGTCATCAAAGGCCAGGCCATCGAGAACATCATCTGGGGCGACACCCTCACCAACGACGGACACCTCGAAAAAACCTTCGACTACGGCCTGTCGAACCCTCCGTTCGGCGTCGAATGGAAGAAACAGCAGACGTTCGTGCAGAACGAATACGACCAACGCGGCTACGACGGCCGCTTCGGCCCCGGCCTGCCCCGCGTCTCCGACGGGTCCCTCCTCTTCCTCATGCACCTCGTGAAGAAAATGCGCCCGAAAGCTCAGGGAGGCGGTCGCGTCGGGATTGTGCTGAACGGCAGCCCACTCTTCACCGGCGGCGCCGGCTCCGGCGAGAGCAACATCCGCAAGTACGTCATCGAGAACGACCTCCTCGACGCCATCATCGCCATGCCCACCGACCTTTTCTACAACACCGGCATCGCCACCTACATCTGGATCCTCGACAACGACAAGCCCACCAGCCGCAAGGGCAAAGTGCAACTCATCGACGCCACCGACCAGTGGATCAAAATGCGTAAGAACCTCGGCTCCAAACGCCGTCTCATCAGCCCCGAACAAATCGAACACATCGTCCAGCTCTACGGCAACAACAGCGACGGCACCGAACAAACGGATGCTGACGCCTCGAAAATCTTCGCCACCGCCGACTTCGGCTACACCACCATCACCGTCGAACGTCCTCAACAGTTCAATTGGGCCGTCACCCCGGAGCGCCTGCAGCTCGCCTTGTCGCCGAAGAATCTCACCGCCCTCGCGGACCAGATCAAGACGGCACTGCTCGATCTCAGCAACGCCGCCAAGACCACAACCGATGCCGCCGTGTTCACCACGCGAGTCAAGAAGGTACTCACTTCCGCCGACGTCGCCCTAAGTGCACCCCTGCTGAAGGTCCTCATTGCCGGGCTCGCCGAGCGAGATGAAACCGCACCGGTTGTCACGGACAGCAAAGGGAAACCCGTCGCCGACACCACCCTGCGCGACACGGAGAACGTGCCGCTCACGGAGGACATCAACGCTTACATCCAGCGCGAGATTGCCCCGCACGTCCAGCACTTCTGGGTTGATCGCACCAAGGACAGGACCGGTTACGAGATCCCCTTCACCCGACACTTCTACAAATACATGCCACCGCGCTCGCTCGAGGAGATCGACGCCGATCTCAACAAGCTGGTCCAGGAGATCACTGTCCTGCTTGGTGAGGTAGAACGCGCATGAGCGGGTCATTGAAATACTCAAAATACAAACCGTCCGGGACGCAATGGCTCGGAGAGGTCCCGACCCATTGGGCTGTAACGCGTCTTGGTCGTGGTTTCCAACTCATGCGACGCCCACCACGCAAGGAAGACGGCAATCTGACTGCCTACCGCGACGGAGAGGTGACTCTCCGTTCAAATCGACGGTTAGACGGTTACACGGAGGCTGACAAAGAAATCGGTTATCAAGGCATCCGTGTCGGGGATCTCGTTATTCACGCTATGGATGCGTTTGCGGGCGCCATCGGCGTATCGGACAGCGATGGTAAGTCATCTCCTGTTTACCTTGCTTGCCAGCCGCTGCCTGGCCACGATGCCCGCTACTTCGCGAGAGTCATGCGTCACATCGCCCTTTCGGGATATATCACGTCCTTAGGAAAGGGCGTTCGAGAGCGTTCGACTGACTTTCGTTGGAGCGACGCACGGAACGTACTGGTTCCCGTCCCGCCGATTGATGAACAGCAGAGGATTCTGGCTTTCCTGGATCGGGAGACTGGCCAGATTGACGCGCTGATTACCAAGCAGGAGCAGTTGGTCGTGGCGCTGACTGAGCGCCGCCAAGCAGTGATCACCCAAGCGATAACCCGTGGCCTTGATCCTCTGATTCAGCTCAGGGACTCCGCGACGAAATGGTGGGGAAACATTCCCGTGCACTGGTCGATTACCGGACTCAAACATCTTGTGTCAATCCCGATCACGGATGGGCCACATGAGACTCCAACGTTCTTGGCTAATGGAGTGGAATTCATCTCTGCCTCAGCGATTTCCGCTGGAACCGTCAACTTCGACAAGCGCCGGGGCTTTATCTCTGCAGAAGACCACGCACTCTACTCGATGAAATACTCACCTCGGCTCTATGACATTTACATGATCAAGTCGGGGGCGACCACCGGGAATTCGGCGATTTTAACCGAGGACAGGGACTTCAGTATTTGGTCGCCGTTGGCCGTGCTGCGGAGTGGCCACCGCACTAACCCATTTTTCATGCATTTCGCCATTCAGTCACAGGCATTTCAGCGAGCGCTGACGCTTGCATGGACGTTTGGCACTCAACAGAACATCGGAATGAAATCAATCGGCGACCTGCAAATCCCGACCCCTCCGAGACCAGAGCAGGACGAAATTGTTCTCTATCTTCAAGAACACGTTTCGATTATCGATGCGCTCATAGCCAAAGCACATCAGGTCGTTGAGGTCCTGCAGGAGCGTCGTCAGGCACTTATCAGTGCTGCAGTCACCGGGAAGATTGATGTGAGGGGGCTCTGATGGGGCAGCACAATGAGACACCGTTCGAAGAGGAAATCGCTCTCTACCTGCAATCCCGGGGGTGGCTGTATTCCCCCACCAGCACGGGTTACGACAAGGAACGCGCCCTGTTCCCAGAGGATGTGTTCGGCTGGTTGGCCGACACGCAGCCCGAGGCGTTGGCGAAGGTTCTGAAGCCGGGTGATGCGGCATCCGTTCAAGAGGAGGCGCGGAACGCGATTCTCGACCGGCTGGCCAAATCACTCGGTGCGTCCTTCGACAGTGTCGCTGGGGTGCAGGGCGGGACTCTGTCGGTGCTCAGACGTGGGTTCAAGTACACGCCGGCATCGTTCCGGATGGCGCAGTTTCGGCCTGCTGACGGGTTGAACCCCACGACCACGGCTGACTACGGCAAGATGCGCCTGCGGGTGATGCGTCAGGTGTTCTATTCCACGTCGAACCAGAAAAGCATCGACCTGGTCTTGTTCGTCAACGGGCTGCCGGTGGCGACGCTGGAGTTGAAGACGGACTTCACGCAGAGCGTGCAGGATGCGATCTCGCAGTACCGCACCGACCGCAATCCCAAGGGTGAACCGTTGCTTTCCTTCGGCCACCGCGCGCTCGTGCACTTCGCCGTCTCCAACAGCGAAGTGTTCATGACCACGCATCTGCAGGGCCCGGACACGTTCTTCCTGCCGTTCAACAAGGGCAATGACGGGCGGGCCGGCAACCCGGTCAACCCCGACGGGTCGGAGACCGCCTACTTGTGGGAGCGCGTGCTGCAGAAAGACGCGTGGCTCGGTATTCTCGGGCGGTTCATGCACCTCCAGGTGGAGAAGAGCATTGACCCCGTGACGGGCGAGGTTGAGAAGAAGGAAACCCTGCTGTTTCCACGTTTTCAGCAGTGGGAATCGGTGACGAAACTCATCGAGACAGCCCGTGAAGAAGGCCCGGGGCACCGGTACCTGATTCAGCATTCGGCAGGGTCGGGCAAGACGAACTCGATCGCCTGGACCGCGCATCAGCTGTCGACGCTGCACCGCACCGACGGCAGCAAGGTTTTCAACTCCGTGATCGTCGTCACGGACCGCACCGTTCTGGACACCCAGTTGCAGGATGCGATCAAGCAGATCGATTCCAAGACCGGCGTGGTCATCGGCATCGATAGTAAGACCGGCGGGTCGAAGTCGAGCCGGTTGGCTGAGGCGCTCACGCAGGGTGCGCAGATCATCGTCGTGACCATTCAGACGTTCCCGTTCGCGATGGCCGAGCTGGCCAAGCTCGACGGGTCCCTTGCGGGGCGCAGCTTTGCGATCATCGCCGACGAGGCGCACTCCTCGCAGACGGGAACCACGTCAAACAAGGTGAAGTCGGTGCTCAACGCCGACGAGCTCGCGGATCTCGCCGACGGCGGTGAGGTCGACATGGAGGCACTGCTCGCGGTCGACATGGAGTCCCGCGCGAATGCGACGAACATCTCCTACTTTGCGTACACGGCCACACCCAAGGCGAAGACCCTGGAACTCTTCGGTCGCTCCGTCGACGGAGGCCTGCCGAAACCGTTCCATCTCTACACAATGCAGCAAGCCATTGAGGAGGGCTTCATCCTCGACGTGCTGCGCAACTACACGCCGTACAAGGTGGCGTTCAAGCTCGCGCACAACGGTCAAGAGTATGACTCCGATGGGCCGTTGGTGGAGAAGACCCAGGCGGTCAAGGAGCTGATGCAGTGGGTTCGGCTGCATGACTTCAACATCACCCAGAAGGTCGCGCTCATCATCGAGCACTACCGCGAAAACGTGGCCTGGCGCCTGAACGGCAAAGCCAAAGCGATGGTCGTCACCGGATCACGCCGCGAAGTCGTGCGCTACAAGCTCGCCTTCGACGCCTACCTCAAGCGCACCGGACACACGGATGTTCGCGCTCTCGTCGCCTTCTCCGGCGAGGTTCTCGACGAGGACCTCAGCCCAGACAAGTTCACGGAAACGAGCATGAACACCGGCCTCAAAGGCCGCTCCCTACCGGAAGCGTTCAAGACCGACAGCTTCCAAGTGATGCTCGTGGCCAACAAGTACCAGACCGGGTTCGATCAGCCGCTGCTCGTGGCCATGTACGTCGACAAGAAGCTCTCCGGTGTCACGGCGGTGCAGACCCTGTCTCGGCTGAACCGGATGGCCAAGGGCAAAGACACCACGTATGTGCTCGACTTCGTGAACGACCCCGAGATCATTCGGGAGTCGTTCGAGCCCTACTTCAAGGACGCGCGCCTGTCGGCCGTGTCGGACCCAAACATCGTGCACGACATCAAGGGCAAGCTCGATGCCCTGCACCTCTACGAGGAGCACGAAGTGGATGCGGCGGCCTCTGTAGAGGTTTTCAAGAAGGGTAACAACGCTCTCGCCGCCGCTGTTGCGCCGGGCAAGGACAGGTTCAACAAGCGGTATGACGCGGCGGTTGAGGCCGACGACCATGAAGAGGTCGACCGGTTGGAGCTGTTCCGCAGGGACCTGACCTCGTTCATTAATGCCTACGACTTTCTGTCGCAGATCATCAACTTTGAAGACGTGTCGATTGAGAAGCACGCAATTTACTACCGGGCTCTGGCCCGCGTGATCAGTGAGAAAACACGGCGTAGCGCCATCGACCTGACCGGTGTGGCGATGATCGGTTATGGCATCAAAAAGCATGACCAGCAGAACATCAGTCTGACCGGTGATGAGGAGCTGGACCCGCTCATCGGTTCCGGGTCAAAGAGTGCCGTCGACCCAGTTCTAGCGCGTCTGCTCGAGGCCGTGAACCAGCTCAACCAGCTCTTCGACGGCGACGGGCTCACCTCCGCCGACATGATGGGTTTCTACACCCATGTGAAGGGCAAGGTCGCCGAAAACGAGAAGGTCACCACCCAGATCAAGGTCAATAGCGAGCAGCAGTTCCTGGCGAGCCCCGACCTGGGCAGCACGGTGACGAACGCAATCGTGTCGTCAGGGACCAACTTCACGGCGATGGTCGCCGAGGCCCTCACCAGCGACGACAAGCTCGCCAAGATCATCGACATCATCGGCCGAGCACTCTACCAAGACGAGCGCAACGCCGCCTAGTTGGATGTTCCAAGGCGGCAGGGAGGCCGCGTGATGGTGGGTGCGATCTGGTCTGGTCTGGCTAGTGGCGCGCCATGCAGGGTTCGGGTTTCGGACGACGTTTGACGGTGCTTGTCGGAGGCGAACTCGGTGACGGCGGGAGACCTTCGGAAGCTGATCGTCTCCGTGCCCGCACTGAGGTCACACTTCTTTCGCTCGTTGGCTAGAAGTGTGACCAATCGTCGCCACGGAGGCCCCGAAGTACAGAGGTTCGCGAAAGAGCCGGGCCCTGAGTCTCGAATTCCACGAGAACAAATAAAAAGTCTCGGTATGAATGATTAAAGTCTTGATTGCCTTGAGAACTGACAAAAACTGTCAGTTCTCACGGTAATCAAGACTGTTTGACCTAATCGAGATCACGTCTTTACTGGCCTCGGGCTTCGCCGGCTGCGGCATGGCCTCTCACGGCTATCGAGACTGCGCCCGACGCCGGCGGCGCCACACCCGCATGTTTACGCGGCAAATGGGCAGCGTCAGCCTCCGTCAGCGAACCAGTCTCGATTACGTTGACGCGAGTCTCGATTACCTTGCGAAACGACAAAAACGCGAGTGGGCTTGAACGGAGCGGATGACGGGAATCGAACCCGCGCTATCAGCTTGGGAAGCTGAAGTTCTACCATTGAACTACATCCGCGCGCCCGACCGTGAGTGAACAACAATCGGAACCGTGCCAGCATATCAACCCCGCGCGGCTAGGCTGGCACCGTGCTGCTCTCCGATCGCGATATCAAAGCTGAACTCGACGCTGGACGAATCGGTTTGGAGCCGCTCGACCCCGCTATGGTCCAACCGTCGAGCATCGATGTGCGCCTCGACCGCCTGTTTCGGCTGTTCGACAATCACAAGTACGCCTACATCGATCCGGCCGAAGACCAGCCAGAGCTGACCCATCTCATTGAGACCAAGCCAGACGAGCCCTTCATTCTGCACCCGGGCGAGTTCGTGCTCGGCGCCACCTACGAGCGGGTCACCCTGCCGGACAATGTGGCCGCCCGGCTCGAGGGCAAGAGTTCGCTCGGTCGCCTCGGCCTGCTCACGCACTCGACCGCCGGCTTCATCGACCCCGGGTTCTCTGGCCACGTCACGCTCGAGCTCAGCAACGTCGCGACCTTGCCGATCAAGCTGTGGCCCGGAATGAAGATCGGCCAGCTGTGCTTCTTTCAGCTCAGCTCCCCGGCCGAGAAACCGTACGGCTCGAGCGAATACGGCTCCCGCTATCAGGGCCAGCGCGGCCCGACCGCCTCGCGCTCGTTCCAGAATTTTCACCGCACCACGATCGACCGCTGACCCCACCAGAACGTGCGAGCGGATGCCGGCGGGCCGAGCAACCGTAGTACGTCGAACGTAACCTCCAGTCGGGTAAAATCTGAATATGACCTCCATGCCCACCCGCTTCGACGAGGCGCTCATCGCGCACGGCCCCACGCCGGCATACCCAGGGCGCATGCACCGCTTCGGCCAGCTGGTCGGCTCTTGGGCCGCCAAAGGCTTCCGCCTCGACGAGACCACGGGCGAATGGATCGAACGTGACTTCGTCTGGATGGTCGAATTCATCCTCGATGGTCGGGCGGTGCAAGACGTCGAGATCGTCGCGAGTACGACGCATCCGTCGGGATTTGAAACCGTCGCCACCACCGTGCGCGTCTACGACCCGTTTGCCGGTGCCTGGCGTGTCAGCTACTTCGCCCCGGTACTCGGCGAATATTGCCAGCTCATCGCCACCCCGTACCGCCACGGCGTGCGGCAGGAGGGCACCCGCACCGACGGCCGCCCCATCCGCTGGAACTTCACCGCCATCACCCCCGACAGCTACAACTGGGAAGGCTGGGTCTCGGCCGACGAGGGTGCGACCTGGCAACTGATCGAACACAACGAGGCCACCCGCATCCGCTAGCCGGGAACGACGAGCGGATGCCGACGGCCCCCGTTGATAGGACGGCCTATAGTTTGAACTTGAAGCCGAGGTCGGCGGGGTACTCTCCGAGCGCGGTGAGGTTCGCGGCTGCGGATTGCAGGGCCGCGAGGGTGAGGCCGAGCGTGCCGGGGCCGAAGCTGACCCGGGAGATGCCCAGCTCGGCGAGGCGCGCGAGCGGCACGAGCCCGGGGGCGCCGATCACGGAGATTTTGCCATGGACCTGCTCGATGGCGCGCGACACCTTGTCTTCGTCGGTCAAACCGAGGAAGAAGATCAGGTCGGCACCGGCCCCCAGGTAAGCGTTGGCGCGGGCGACGGCCTCGTCCCAGTCGCCTCCGCCGGCGAGGGTGTCGACCCGGGCGTTGATGACGAGCGGAATCCCGCTCTGGTCGGCGCCGGCTCGGGCGGCGGCTACGCGAGCGGCGGCCGTCTCGATGTCGAACTGAGGGGCCTTGGCGGCGCCGACCGAGTCCTCGATGTTGATGCCGACGATGCCGGATTCCTCGATGAGGCGACGCACGTTGCGGGTGACGCCGACGGCATCCGGTGCGTAGCCCTTCTCGAAGTCGGCCGAGACCGGCAGGTCGACGGCACCGGCGATGATCGTGGCGGCAATGATGGCCTCGTCGAGCGAGAGGCCCTCCCCGTCTTGCAGGCCGCGCACGTTCGAAATGGAGTGGCTCGCGGTGGCGAGGGCCTTGACGCCGGGAGTATCGGCCACGACCTTGGCGGTGATGGCATCCCAGACGTTGGTCACGATGAGGGGCTCGCCGGGCACGTGCAGCGAGAGCAGGAGTTCGGCTTTCTGGAGCTGGGTAAGTGTCATGCGTTTCAGTCTGACCGGCGGGTGCCGCCTCCGCGAGGGGGGACAGCCTCAGTTCAGCGGATGCTCAGGTAACCGCGGGCTGGCGCCCAGTCCGCGGCGCGGCTGCGCGACCGACGCGCGGTTCGTGGACTGCCGGGGTCTGAGCACATTCTCGATCGTCGGCGGGCTGCTCCGGGTATCAGTCGATCTGCTGCTGCGTGGTCTTCACTGGCATGAGCAGGATCAGCCCGAGCAACAGCACGAGCATGATCCCGACGATGCCCCAGCGGGTGTCGCCGGCGATCGCCACGGCGACACCGAACAGGGTCGGTGCGAGAAAACTCACCGCGCGGCCGGTCGTGGCGTAGAGGCCGAAGATTTCGCCCTCGCGCCCGGCCGGGGTGATGCGGGCCAAAAAGGACCGTCCAGAGGATTGGATCGGGCCGACGAAGAGGCAGAGGAAGAGGCCGACGATCCAGAAGCCGATTTTTGCGTCGCCGACGAACAAGACCGCCGAACCGCCGATGACGAGGCAGGCCAGCGAGAAGGCGATGACCGCCTTGGCGCCGAACCGGTCGTCGACCCAGCCGCCGATGAACGTTCCAACGCCGGCCACGACGTTGGCGGCGATGCCGAACAGCAACACCTCGGTGAACGTGAACCCGAACACCTGCGCGGCGATGATGGCGCCGAAGGTGAAGATGGCGGCCAGGCCGTCACGAAAAACGGCACTGGCCAGCAGAAAGCGCAGCACATTCGGGTTGTTGCGCCAGAGCGCCGTGATGGTGCGCCACAAAAGGCGGTAGGAGTCGAGGAAGTCGATCCGCTCGGCACCGAACCGGCGCGGTATCTCGGGAACTTTGAGGAGCAGGGGCAGGGCGAAGATGCCGAACCACACGGCGGCCACGACGATCGCGAGGCGCACGTCGAGCGACCCGCCGGCCTCACCCGTTGGCAGCCCGATCAGCCCGCGGGCGGCGTCGTCGCCGAAGTTGAACAGAAAGCCCGCGAGCAGAATGATGAGCAGCACGATGCCGCCCATGTAGCCCATGCCCCAGCCGAAACCGGAGACGCGGCCGACCGTTTTGGGCGTGGACACCTGCACGAGCATGGCGTTGTTGTTGACCGCGGCGAACTCGAAGAACACGTTGCCCGCCGCGAGCAGCGCGGCTCCGAGCCACAAATAGCTCGGGAACGGTTCCACGAAGAACATGCCGAGCATGCAGGCCACGACGAGAAAGCTGTTGACGCCGAGCCAGAACTTGCGCCGGCCAGAACCGTCGGAGCGTTGCCCGATCACGGGGGCAGCGATGGCCACGAGGACGCCTGCAATCGCGAGGGCCCACGAAATGGTGGCGGCATTCTCGGCCAGCGCCCGCACGAGCGCGGGGTCCTTCGCATTGTCACCGGCCGCTTCGCGGATTGCCGGATCGACGAACAGGCCGCTCGCCAGGTAGGTGCTGAAGACGAAAGTCGTGACTACCGCGTTGAAAGCCGCCGATCCCCAGTCCCAGAACGCCCAGGCCACCACCCGACCACGCGTCGGAGGAGCACCCGCGTCTATGGCGACAGTCTCGGTCATGTGCACAATCTACTGCTCCGGGGTAACGATCGGGCTTTGTCTCCCGTCGCCGCTGACGCGGCGGCATCCGCTCATTAAAAGTTGAGTCACTCACACTCAACTTTCAGGCGCAGAAATTGACAGGGATGAAACGACTCTGGAATACTTGAGTCATCGAGACTCAAGTCTTGAGATTACTTTGCGGTTCGTTTCGCACATCATTGAAGGAGAACAACCCACATGGCTCGTGCAGTAGGTATTGACCTCGGAACCACCAACTCTGTGGTGGCCGTGCTCGAAGGTGGAGAACCCACCGTCATCGCCAACGCTGAAGGCTTGCGCACCACCCCCTCGGTGGTCGCGTTCACCAAGGACGGCGAGGTGCTCGTCGGGGAAACCGCCAAGCGCCAGAACGTCACCAACGTCGACCGCACCATCTCCAGCGTCAAGCGCCACATGGGCACCGACTGGAACGTCGCCATCGACGACAAGAAGTACACCCCGCAGGAGATCTCGGCACGTATCCTCGCCAAGCTCAAGCGTGACGCTGAGCAGTACCTGGGCGAGAAGGTCACCGACGCCGTCGTGACCGTGCCCGCGTACTTCAACGACGCCGAGCGCCAGGCCACCAAGGAGGCCGGCGAAATCGCCGGACTCAACGTGCTGCGTATCATCAACGAGCCCACCGCCGCCGCTCTCGCCTACGGCCTCGACAAGGGCAAGGAAGACGAGCTCATCCTGGTCTTCGACCTCGGAGGCGGAACCTTCGACGTGTCGCTGCTCGAGGTGGGCAAGGACGACGACTTCTCCACCATCCAGGTGCGTTCGACCGCCGGCGACAACCGCCTCGGCGGCGACGACTGGGACCAGCGCATCGTTGATCACCTGATCAAGCGCTTCAAGGAGACCACGGGCGTCGACGTCTCCAAGGACAAGATCGCCAAGCAGCGTCTCAAGGAAGCCGCCGAGCAGGCCAAGAAGGAACTCTCGTCAAGCATGTCGACGAGCATCCAACTGCCCTACCTGTCGCTCACTGAAAACGGCCCGGCCAACCTCGACGAGACGCTCACCCGCGCCCAGTTCGAGAAGATGACCGAAGACCTGCTCGACCGCACCAAGAAGCCCTTCCAGGACGTCATCCGTGAGGCCGGCGTCAAGGTCGGCGACATCGCCCACGTCGTTCTCGTCGGTGGTTCCACCCGCATGCCCGCCGTGTACGAGCTCGTCAAGAGCGAGACCGGCGGCAAGGACCCGAACAAGGGCGTCAACCCGGACGAGGTCGTCGCCGTCGGCGCCGCACTGCAGGCCGGCGTGCTGAAGGGCGAGCGGAAGGACGTTCTGCTCATCGACGTCACCCCGCTGAGCCTCGGCATCGAGACCAAGGGCGGCATCATGACGCGCCTGATCGAGCGCAACACGGCCATTCCGACCAAGCGCAGCGAAACCTTCACGACGGCCGACGACAACCAGCCGTCTGTCGCGATCCAGGTGTTCCAGGGCGAGCGCGAGTTCACCCGCGACAACAAGAACCTCGGAACCTTCGAACTCACCGGAATCGCACCGGCACCGCGTGGCATTCCGCAGGTCGAGGTCACCTTCGACATCGACGCCAACGGAATCGTGCACGTGTCCGCCAAGGACAAGGGCACCGGAACTGAGCAGTCGATGACCATCACGGGCGGATCCTCGCTGGCGAAGGAAGACATTGAGCGCATGGTGCGCGAGGGTGAAGAGCACGCCGCCGAAGACAAGCGCCTGCGCGAAGTCGCCGAGACCCGCAACACGGCCGAGCAGCTCGCCTACTCGATCGAGAAGCTGATCAAGGACAACGTCGACAAGCTGCCCGAAGACGTGAAGAATGAGGTGCAGGCCGATGTCGACACTCTCAAGTCCGCTCTCGCCGGCGACGACGACGACGCGGTGAAGACCGCGTTCGACAAGCTCAACGAAAGCCAGGGCAAGCTCGGCGAAGCCATTTACAAGTCCAGCCAGGCGGATGCCGCAGCCGGGTCCGACGAGGCCGGCGCCGACGAGACTCCTGCCGACGAGAACAAAGACGAAGATGTTGTCGACGCCGAGGTTGTTGACGACGACGAAGACGAGAAGAAGAAGTAGGCCGCAACTATGGCTGATAAGAAACATCCAGACAACGACGCTGCGGGGGTGCCCGATGACGGCACCGCCGCGGCCGGCGTGGGCGTCCCTGCAGAAGAAGCGCCCGTTGGGGCATCCGCTGCTGACGGAGACGCCGCGGCCTCGGCCGACGGGATCGAAGAAGACGAACTGACCGTTCAGGACATTCTGGACGCGGCAGAGCGTGAAGTAGCGGAACCGACGAGCGAACATCTCGCCGACCTCAAGCGAGTGACGGCCGAGTACGCCAACTACCGTCGGCGCACCGAAGCCAACCGCGCCATCGAGAAAGAGCGCGTGACCGGGGATATCGTCAAGGTGCTGATTCCGGTACTCGACGACATCTACCGTGCTGAGAAGCACGGCGATCTCGTGCCCGACTCCGCCTTCGCCACGATCGCGGCCAAGCTGCGAGCGAGCGTTGAACGCCTCGGCCTGACCTCCTTCGGCACGGTCGGCGACCCATTCGACCCGACCATGCACGAGGCGATTTTCCAGCAGCCGAGTGCGGCCGTCGACACCGAAACCGTCGGCGACGTCGCGGAGACGGGGTACTACCTCGGCTCCACGCTGCTGCGCGCGGCCAAGGTCGTCGTTCAGGTACCGAGCGATGGCTAGCCAGGACTGGTTCGACAAGGACTTCTACAAGGTTCTCGGGGTATCGAAAGATGTCACGCCGGCCGAGTTGAAGAAGGCGTATCGCAAACTCGCCCGTAAGTACCACCCGGACTCCAATCCGGGGAACCCCGCCGCGGAGGCGAAGTTCAAGGAACTGAGCGAGGCGCACTCGGTTCTGAACGATGCCGCCCAACGCAAGGAATATGACGCCGTGCGGGCCATGGGCAGCGGGGCGCGGTTCGCCGCGCCCGGCGGCCGAGCCCAGAGCGGTGGCTTCGAGGACGCTTTCGGAGGCATGTTCGGCGGCGGAAGCCGTCAACAGAGTTATACCTTCGAGCAGGGCGGCTTCGACGATATCCTCGGGGGTATGTTCGGCAGAGGTGGCGGCGGTGGGGCCGGCTTCGGCAACCCCACCGGTGGCTACCGCGGGTCAGGCGCGCCGACCCGCGGCCGCGATGTGATCGCGTCGACGACCATCGACTTCATCACGGCCACGCAGGGCGATCAGATTAGTCTGCAGACCCAGGACGGCCGCCCGATCAAGGTGAAGATTCCGGCCGGAGTCGCCGACGGGCAGAAGATTCGCCTACGCGGCAAGGGGCAGTCCAGCCCTGACGGAGGAGAATCCGGCGATATCGTGCTGACGATCACCGTGCGCAAGCATCCGGTGTTTGAACGTGACGGCCTCAACCTGCGTGTGACCGTTCCGGTCACCTTCGTTGAGGCCAGCCTCGGCGCGACGATCGAGGTGCCCACCCTCGGTGGTAGCCCCGTGAAGTTGCGCGTTGCCCCCGGTACTCCCGGTGGCCGCGTGCTGCGGGTCAAGGGTCGCGGAGTGACCACGGCCAAGGGCACGGGGGACCTGCTCGCTATCGTGCAGGTCGCCGTGCCCTCGCACCTGTCGAAGGATGCGGAAGAGAAGCTCACCGCGTTCGCCGCAGCGCTGCCCCAGGAAAACCCGCGCGATGAACTGATCGCTCGGGCGAAGGGCTAGTCATGGACGAGACCACCCGGGTTTTCGTGATTTCCACGGCCGCGGAGCTTGCGGGCATGCACCCGCAAACCCTGCGCCAATACGATCGCTTGGGCCTCGTCAGCCCGGAACGCACCCCCGGCAAGAGCCGCCGGTACTCCATGCTCGACGTGGCAAAGCTCCGTGAAATTGCGGAACTGGGCTCGGAAGGTGTGAGTCTGGAAGGTATTCGTCGTATCCTCGAACTCGAGGATCACGTGCGCGGGCTCGAAAATCGCCTGCGCGAGTTGGAATCGACGCTCGCCGATGAACTGCTGAACCGTCCGGGCCGCCGCGTATTCGCGGCTGGCTCGGCCGGCGATGTCATTTCGATGAGGGCGGGCACCCGCACCAGGCGCAGCAACCAGATCGTCATCTGGCGGCAGCCCAGACCATAGTCAGCTCCATGTTTTTGTTTCACAGCACGAACTGGTTGCACCAGCACCACTTTCAGGGGGAACCATGTCCGAATCGGGCACGCACGACCAGTCCGCGCCGCGGAACACCAATACGCAGACGCCGTTGAAAGGCACAGCGGACAGTGTGAACGAATTTGATTTCGACCGCCTGCGCCGTCGTCCAGACATTGAGGCGGAGAACCTATTCGCCGTCGACGCGAGTGACCGACTCATCCTCGATGAGGCAGCCGGCGCACTCGCCGCCTACCGTTCCGGTGGGGTCGTCGTGCTCGAGGACCGCTACGGCGCCCTCACCCTCGGTGCGGCCGCCCTGCACAACGCCCGCGGCATTCGGGTCTATCAGGACGCCCTCTCGGGCGAGTACGCGCTCGACAGCAACGCCTCCGGCGTCAACCTGACGGATGCCTACCGCTCACTGCCGCTCGGCGAAGAACTACTGAAGGATGCCCACGTCGTGCTGCTGCAGTTGCCGAAAAGCCTCGACGCGCTCGACGAGATCGCCGGTGCCATCGCGAAGTACGCCGCCCCCGACGTGATCGTCTTCGCCGGCGGCCGCATCAAGCACATGACCATGAGCATGAATGAGGTGCTGCGCCGCCATTTCGGCGCCTTGAACGTGCGCCCGGCCCGCCAGAAGTCGCGCGTGCTCATCGCGTCGTCCCCGCTCGCCACATCAACGTCTGCTTGGCCGCACAGCGAACGCCACGAGGACTTCGACCTCACCGTGCGCGGCCACGGCGGCGTGTTCGCCGGGACCAGCATCGACATCGGCACCCGGGCGCTGCTCGAGGTGCTCGACCGCATGAAGCCCGACGCTGAACGGGCCATCGACCTTGGCTGCGGCACCGGCGTCCTGGCCGCCGCACTGGCTGCGCAGCGCCCGCTGCTGCAGGTGCTCGCGACGGATCAGTCGGCCGTCGCCGTCGCATCCGCTCGCGCGACCGTCGACGCCAACGCGCTCGCCGATCGCGTCACTGTCGCGCGCGCTGACGGCCTGTCCGGCCAGGCGGACAACTCGGCCGACCTGATTCTGCTCAACCCGCCGTTCCATATCGGAGCGTCCGTGCACGCGGGACTGGCCGAGAAGCTGTTCATCGACGCGGCGCGGGTGCTCGCCCCGGGCGGCGAACTGTGGACGGTGTGGAACACCCACCTGGGCTACCGCCCGATGCTCACCCGCATCGTCGGCTCGACCCGACAGGTCGGCCGCAACACCAAGTTCACCGTCACGGTGTCGACCGGCCGCTGACGCACGACCGCAGCGCGAATCGGACTCACCAGGGAGTCAGACGCGCGTGAGCGGCTCGCCGTTCAGCAGGTCGAGCTGCCAGGCCGTCGTATCGTCGGCCTGCGCGTGATGGTGATGCACGAGGTTGAGCGACGCATTAGTGATGCTGCCGATGTGCTGGTCGAGTGCGTGCGCGAGGCTCAGGCGGATGAGTGTGCCGTGCGCGACGACGATGATTCGGGCCCCGGGGTGCTCGCGGGCGAGGTCGCGCAGCGCGTCGATGCCGCGAGCGGCGACGTCCTGTTCGGTTTCGGCGCCGTGGAACCCGCCCGGAAAACGCAGGGCCTCGAGTTCGGCTCCGGCACTGAGTCCCTCGGCCGGTCCGTAGTTACGCTCGGTCAGGCCGGGAATACGCCGGGCTTCGTCGAGTCCGAGTCGGTGGCCGATCAGGTCGGCGGTTTCGGCTGCCCGGGACAGCGGCGACGACACGATGAAATCCCAGCCGTAGGCTGACAGGGGGGCGACGGCATCCGCTGCCTGGCCGCGTCCGATGTCGTTAAGCGGGATGTCGGTGGCGCCCTGAATGCGCTCGGCGGCGTTCCAGTCGGTCTGGCCGTGGCGGATGAGGGCGAAGGTCGTCGTCGTGGTCACTGTTCCATTGTGCCGTGCCCTACTGGGAGACGGCAGCACGGCGGGCAGATGCCGCTGCGGTCGGTCGACGCGCGGGTGTGCGGGCGAGCCGTGCCAGGGCTACCACCGACCAGCCGAACAGCACCAGGAGCAGGCCGTTGCGGGCCGTCAACAACAGGAGCGAGAACAGATCGCCCGCGATCAGCGGCAGGTAGAAGATGGGAAAGATCAGCGTGGTCAAGCCCGAGATGGCCAGCATGACGACGGACGGTACTCGCCACAGCGTCCAGCTTCGACCGACACCGACCGCCACCACCGGAACCAGCCATAACATGTACTGCGGCGACCCCACCTTGTTGAAGACGACAAACGCGCTGACCAGGGCCAGCGAACCGAGGAGCATCAGCTGGGAGGCATCCGCTCCCTGAATTTTGGCGATCAGCAGCAGCACGAAAATCGCGGCGATGGCCGTGAACATGACCGGCGTCATGAGCGAGGCGACCAGCGCAGTTCCGGGACCGGTGACCTCGCGCGTGGCAATCGAATAGTTCTCGTAGATATTCGTGCCGTCATGTCCCAGCGTGGCCAGCCAGACCCACGGGGTGGTGATGGGGGCTTCGAGCTGCAGGGCGCGGTCGGTTTGTTCCGTCACGAAACCGGTGAGAAATTGCAAGCCCCCCAGCAGCCAAACGGATGCCGCCACCCCCGCCGTCAACGCGGCACCGGTCAGCACCACGGTCAGTTTTCGTGGCGATACAGTGACGACGGCGAGGAACACGGCGGCGGGCCAGACCTTGATCCAGGTGGCGAGGGTCAAGAGCGCTGCCGCCACGATCGGCCGCTGTGCGAGCAGAACCAGGCCGACGATGACAAGCGGGGCGGTGATTCCTTCGAGGCGCAGCAGGCCCACCGGGCTGAGCAGGAACGATGCGAGCAGCCAGTACCAGGCCGACTTGAACCCGCTGCGGCGGCGACCCCAATCGGTGAGCGCTCCGACCGCGACGGCGTTGAGCGCGGTCGTCATCAGGAACCACAGCAGCTGATAGAGGAGCGGGCCGGCGATCCCCGCGAACGCGATCGGAAGCATGGCACCGATCGGGTAGACCCAGGCGGTATCGAGGCCCTGCCAGACGCCGTTGTTGAAGCCGAGTTCGGCCCAGGTTCGGTACAGCGGAAGATCTCCGAGCACTCGGCCGGTGAGGATGGTGGGGAGCAGAGCGAACAGGAAGACCGTGTGCAGGCCGAGGAAGCCGAGCGCGAGGGTGCGCGGGCGTTGGAGGGTGAGGAGGCGGCTCGGGGTGAGCGTTCGAGCCAGGTGGGCGTCAACCCGATCGAAGATTGTGGACATAGGACCGTTTCTGCAGGTGCGAGGTGGGGTCGTCACGTGCAGCTTAGGGGTTCCGGGTTAACTGACGGTGTCGGAGGAGGCGGTCATGCGCCGGGATGTCCGGGCCCAGGTTACGAAACCGGGCCCACGATAGATCATGGGCCCCGTTTCCGGGCCCGGGCCCGGAAACGGGGGCGGGGTCAGGCGAGGAGCTCTCGGATATCGGCGGCGGTCAGGGCGGTGCCGGCAGGGGCGCCATCCGTCATGACGCTTTCGAAGAGGCGGGCCTTCGTGGCTTTGAGGGCCATGACCTTCTCTTCGATGGTGTCCTTGGAGACCAGGCGGTAGACCATGACGTTCTTGGTCTGGCCGATGCGGTGCACGCGGTCGACAGCCTGGGCCTCGGTTGCCGGGTTCCACCACGGATCGAGCAGAATGACGTAGTCGGCCTCGGTGAGGTTGAGGCCGAATCCGCCGGCCTTGAGGCTGATCAGAAAGACGGAACTCGAGCCTTCCTTGAAATCGCTGATGGCCTTGGCCCGGTTGCGGGTCTTGCCGTCGAGATAGGAGTAGCTGATGCCGGCGGCGTCGAGCCGATCGCGCGCCTTGCCGAGATATTGGGTGAACTGGCTGAAGATGAGGGTGCGGTGGCCCTCGGCGACGGTGTCCTCCAGCAGCTCGAGCAGAGCGTCGAGCTTGGTCGACGGCACACTGTCGTACTTCGCGTCATACAGGCTCGCGTCGAGGCTGAGCTGGCGCAGCATGGTGAGCGAGCGAAAAATCTCGAACCGGTTCGCGTTCATGTCCTCGATCAGGCCGAGCACCTTCTGGCGCTCGCGGGCGAGGTGCATGTCGTAGACCTTGCGGTGCCGCGGGTGCAGGTCGAGTTCGAGAACCTGCTCCTGCTTCTCGGGCAGGTCGCTGGCCACCTCGGCCTTCGTGCGCCGCAGCATGAAGGGACGGATGCGGCGGCGCAGCTGCGCGAGCCGGTCGGCGTCGGCATCCGTTTCAATGGGCTTGCGGTAGTAGTCGGCGAAGCGGCTGGGGCTGGGGAACAGGCCGGGAGCGGTGATGGAGAGCAACGACCACAACTCCATGAGGTTGTTCTCCATGGGCGTGCCGGTGATGGCGAGCTTGAACGGGGTGCGCAGGCGTCGGGCGCAGACGTGTGCCTTGCTCTGGTGGTTCTTCACGAACTGGGCCTCGTCGAGCAGCAGTCCGGCCCAGTCCTGAGCGTTGTACTCCTCGAAGTCGAGGCGGAACAGCGTGTAGGAGGTGATCACGACATCCGCATCACCCATCTCGCCCTGCAGGCTGGAGCCGCGCTTGCCGGCGGTCTGCGTGATGGCTGTTGTCGCGAGGTCGGGCGCGAACCGGGCGCATTCGGTGGCCCAGTTGGAGACGACGCTCGTGGGGGCAACGACGAGGAACGGTTTGCGGGCGGCGCCTTCCGCTGCGCGCTGGCTGTCGCGGGCGTGGGCGATCAGCGCGATGGCCTGCAGTGTCTTGCCAAGCCCCATGTCGTCGGCGAGTACGCCGCCGAGCTGATGGTCGTAGAGAAAACTCAGCCAGTCGAATCCGGTCTGCTGGTAGGCGCGCAGGGTGGCGTGCACGGCCGGCGGGAGCGGCCGTTCGGCGATCGGCGCGGCTTCCGCCAACCCCTGAAGGGCGGCGAGCCCTTCGACGGCGCTGCGCCAGGTGGCGGCCTGTTCGGCGACGACACCGAGCAGCTGCAGCTCGTCCCACAGGTCGGCCTGAAACCGGCTGAGGCCGAGGGTGCCGGCGTTGCTCTCCTGCAGGCCGCGGGCCTCTTCGATCAGGCGGCGCAGCTGCTGCAATTCGGGCCGGTCGAGGCTGAAATAGGTGCCGCTGTCGAGGATCATGAGGTCCTGGTCGGTGGCCAGCGCCCGGAACAGGTCGTCGAAGGGAATGTCTTCGCCCTCGATCGTCACCGTGACGGCGAGGTCGAACCAGTCGCGGGTGTCAGTGCTTTCGGTGGTAGCGAGGCTGATCACTGGGGCTTCGTCGGCCTCACGGTAGCTCGGGGCGTCGGCGGAGACCTGCACGACGATGCCGGCCTCCGTGAGCTGCGGCACGCTGTGCTCGAGAAAATTGATCATGACGGCGCCGCGCAGCTCGGAGTGCTCGAGCAGTCGGGCCGCGCTGATCGGGGTGGCGGGCTGCCAGAGCGGCTCGTACGAGAGGATCGCGCGTTCGACGTCGCGCAGCGTATCGGCTTCGCGGGTCAGGTCGCGAAAGCGGGTGTCGCCGGGCGTCGGGCGCAGGGGGTGCCGGTAGAGCACGGGCGTTTCCGCGACTGCGACGGGTGCGATCTCGCCGGCGGCAGCCGGGGCATGGTCGGCGTCCGCGGCGTCTACAGCGGATGCCGTGGCGGACGTGATCGAGGCAGGCTCGGGCTGGCGTGTTTCGGCGGGCGCGACGTACTGCCACTCCCAGGCCAGGGTGATGCGGGCATCCGCCTGGTGGGCGATGGCGAGAGCCAACCGGGGCCGGGCGGTCTTCGGCAGTTCAAAGGAGGCGTCGTGACTGGTCAGGGCCAGTTTCTGCTGCAGGAACGGGTAGTAATCGGCGAGAAAGGCTGCCTCGTCGTCGGCGGGAATGTCGAAGCCGCCGGTGACCGCGAGGGCACGGATCTCTGAACTGACCTGCGCGTTCAACGGGGCGAGAACGAGCTGCCGGCCCAACGCCAGCGGGTCCGTGGGGCTCGTGAAGGTGTAGGCACCGTGCGCCGGGTCGCCGAGAAATCCGAATTCAGCGCCGCGGTGCAGCCGCTCGTTCAACACGAGCAGCGGGGTCAGTTGCAGACCCTCATCGTCACGGCGAATGTCGACCTCGAGCGCGGCGGGCGTGGGGGAGAGGAGAACGGGATTCTGGGCATCCGTTGCGCAGACCAGCGGCAGGCCGCTGAGCTGGGCTTCGTGCAGCAGGTCCCAGAGGGCCTTGTTCTCGAAGTTGTCGAGGTAGAGCCAGTGGTCGGTGTAGCTGTAATAGCGCTGCCCGGTGGCCGAGAGGGCATAGAGGGCGTTGAGAATTTTGCGATGTCCGCGATTGTAGGTGCCGGGGGTCCAAGACAGGTTGTCCCAGGTGAGGGAGCCGCGAATCCACTTGCCCTTCTTGCCCATGACCATGGGGCGGGCCCCGAGACGGCGGGGCCCAGGGCGCCGGTTGGGACTGTAAGCGGCGTCGAGCAGGTCGAATTGCAGGGCGAGGGCCGTGCTGGGCGCCGTCTCGGTGCCCGTCGGTTTGGCGATCGGCGCCAGGGCGGCCCGCCAGGCGGGCACTGGTGGGCGAATGGGAATGACGGGGGCAGGGGACGGCGGCTGGTAGGCGGCCGGCACGGAGGTCGACTCGAAGACCGGGGTGCGGCGGTCGCCGATCGCTCGCACGTTGGAGGCGGTGCGCTCGTCGGGGGTGCTGCGGCTGGCTAGCAGCAGGGCGGCGACGTGTTTGCAGTTGCTGCCCATCGGGCAGGTGCAGGTTCCGCTGGCTCGAACCGCCTGGCCGGCGGCATTCAGCGTGAACGAGACGAGCACCGTGTACGGCTGCGGGCTGGTGCCGCTGACGCGGCCGGTGAGGTGTGTTCCCAACGGGGCCCAGGACTGTTCGGTGACGTGCCCATTGCGGGCGTACCGTTCACCGCGCGAGAACGACTGGCTGCCGACGATGCGAGCGATCTCGTGCGTGCTGAGGGAATGGGCCATAGGTGTGGGAGCTCCGTAAGAACAAGGGACCAACCCTTATTATCTCACGCGCGCCTGAGCGGCTCCGCTCAACTTGATGTCCCGCCCCGCCCCCACTCTCGTGGCACTCCTTGGAGACGGTGGCACTCCTACCTAGGGGTGCCCCGAACTCTAACGAGTGCCGCGACGCTAGCGGATGCCGATTAGCCGGCGGCGGCGGGAGTGGCGGCGGTGGCCTGCAGCAGGGCGAGGGCCTGCGCTTCAATATGGGTCTGCAGCACGATCACGCTCGACGAGCGCACCACCGTCTGGGTCGCGACGATCAGGTCGAGCACCCGCTGCACGTCGGCGTTCGATCGGGCGACCACCCGGGCGAGCATGTCGCTGTCGCCGGAGACCGTGTGCAATTCGAGAATCTCAGGAATCTTCGCGAGGGCGGCCACGACGACGGCATGGCCGGAGTCCTGCCGCACGGTGAGCGAGCAGTAGGCGGTGACCGGGTAACCGAACTCGCTCGGGTTCAGTGCCGGCGCCCAGGATTTGATGACCCCGCGGCTCATCAGGCGGTCAAGGCGGGCCTGCACCGTGGCCCTGGCAACCTTGAGCCGACGTGAGGCTTCGAGCACCGAGAGCTTCGGTCGCTCGCAGAACAGGGTGACGAGGCGGGAATCCAGGGAATCGACATCCATGTGGGTGACCTTTCAGACTGGCCGGTCGGGCGGAGTCGCCGCGACTGGCCGCTTGGTGGAACGGCATTGTCAAACAGCATTGTGTACTAACTGTATGGTATTCGCTTGAAAAGCCACACAAACATTCACATATTGTGCACTCTACTTGAGCACTGTGGCAGGCGCTTGGTAAAGTCACTAACTTTGCTGTAGCCCGCCCACACACCGATCAGAAGGAGCCAGCATGGCGCCTCGCGCCCTCGATACCCTTCCTCCGCGACCAGCGGATGCCGCAGCCCCCGCCGACGACCAGCTTCGCGACCTGTACCGCATGCTGTCCAACGTGCGGCAGCTCGACACGGCGGCCGTGGCCTGGCAGCGGCAGGGCCTTATTCCCGGCTACGCGCCGATGCTCGGCCAGGAGGCTGCCCAGGTCGGTGCCGGCGCTGCCGTCGATATAACTCGCGACTTCGTCTTTCCGACCTACCGCGAGATGGGCGTTGCCTACACGCTCGGCGTGAACATGGTCGAGTACATGTCTACCCACAAGGCAATCTGGCACGGTGGTCTCTACGACTCCGTCGCCACACACTTCGCCCCGTTCCAGGCGGTGGTCGGCGGATCCGTGCTGCACGCGGTCGGCTGGGCGCACGGCCAGACCCTGAATGGCCAGACCATAAACAGTTCCGTCGCTGCCGGGCTCGGCGTGGGTCTGGCCTTCCTCGGCGATGGCGCAAGCTCGCAGGGCGATGTGCACGAGGCCATGAATTTCGCCGCCATTCTGCAGGCGCCGGTCGTGTTCTTCGTGCAGAACAACGGCTGGGCCATCTCGGTGCCGACCGAGCGGCAGGTGGCGGGCGGCTCGGTGGCCGCACGCGCTGCCGGCTACGGCATGCCGGCCGTTCGCGTGGACGGCAACGATGTGCTCGCCGTGCGTGATGCCACCCATCGCGCCGTCGCTCATGCCCGCGCGGGTCTCGGCCCGGTCGTGGTCGAGGCCATGACCTATCGGCGCGGTCCGCACTCCACGAGTGACGACCCCGGTCGGTATCGCACCCTCGACGACGAGAAGATCGACGGCGGCGAAGACCCGCTCAGCCGGTTTCGCGCGGTGCTGCTCGCCCAGGGTACGGCTCACGCTGCCTTCTTCGCCGAGGCCGATGCCCAGGCCCAGCAACACGCCGACGACATTCGCGACGGCGTGGTCGCCCTCTCAAGTAGGCCCGGCAGCGAAATGTTCGACTTCGTTTTTCAAGAAACAACCCCGACGCTCGGCGCGCAGGCGCGCCAGTGGAGAGAGGAATCCGAGCATGTCTGAGTCCACGACCACCGCGACTCTGGAAATCAGTCGGGAGACCGCGCCGACCCCGCTCGCGCAGCTCTCCATGCAACAGGCCATCAACCGGGCGCTCGGTGAGATTCTCGAAAGCGACGACCGCGCCCTCATCTTCGGCGAAGACGTCGGCGTGCTCGGCGGTGTCTTTCGGGTCACCGACGGGCTGCAGCAGCGCTTCGGCGCGAACCGGGTGTTCGACACCCCGCTGGCAGAGTCGGGCATTCTCGGCACCGCGATCGGGCTGGCCATGGCCGGTTTTCATCCCATTCCCGAGGTGCAGTTCGACGGCTTCGCCTACCCGGCCGTGAACCAGATCATCACCCAACTCGCCCGCATGAACTATCGCAGCCGCGGACGTCTGCCCATGCAGGTGACGCTGCGGGTGCCGAGTTTCGGCGGCATTCGCGCCCCCGAACACCACGGGGAAAGCCTCGAATCGCTGTTCGCGCACGTGCCCGGACTCAAGGTCGTCGCACCCGCAAACCCGCAGCAGGCCTATCACCTGCTCAAGCACGCCGTCTCGATGCCCGACCCGGTCATCTTCATGGAGCCCAAGGCGCGCTACTGGAACAAGGCCGGGGTCAACCTGACCGAGAACGTGGCCGGTGACGACGACCGAGCCTCGCTCGAGGGTTCCGTGATCGCCCGCTCGGGCAAGCACGCCACCCTCATCGCGTGGGGCGCCATGGTGTCCCGCTGCCTGCAGGTGGCGGAGCTGGCTGCGGAAGACGGCATTGAACTCGAGGTGCTCGACCTGCGCTGGCTGAAGCCGATCGACGAAGCGGGGCTGGCGGCATCCGTTGCGCGCACGCGTCGCGCCATCGTCGTGCACGAGGGGCCGCACACCGCTGGCCTCGGCGCCGAAGTTGCCGCGCTCGTCTCGCAGAGCTGCTTCGACACCCTGCGCGCACCGGTCGAACGCGTCACCGGCTTCGACGTGCCGTACCCCTCCGGCGATCTCGAAGACGAGTACATCCCGAACATTGATCGAATTCTCTTCGGAGTTCAGCGAGTATTGGAGTACCGCCGTGGCTGAAATCTCTTTTCCCCTGCCCGACCTCGGTGAGGGACTGCTCGAAGCGACCGTGCTCGAATGGCTCGTTGCCGTCGGCGACCAGGTGGAACGCAACCAGCCCTTCGTCGAGGTCGAAACGACCAAGTCGTCGGTGGAGCTGCCCTCGCCGATAGCGGGAATCGTGCTCACCCTGCACGGTGAGCCTGGCGACGTGGTGCTCGTCGACACCCCGCTGATCACCTTTGCGGTCGCCGACGATTCCGCCGGCATCGTGGGCACCGTGCCGCAGGAGGCCGCCCCGAAACGCCGCGTGCGCCTCTCCGCCGTGCTTGACGAGGACTAGAAATGCTCACCAGCTGGCGCCGGCACGAACCCACCGTCGATGCGGGCCTCGCCCCGGTGCTGCTCGTGCACGGCTTCGCCTCGTCGACCGCCCTCAACTGGGAGGCGACCGGGTGGGTGCGTGACCTCAGCAACGCTGGCCGGCGCGTGCTCACCGTCGACCTGCTCGGTCACGGCGAGAGCGCGGCACCGCTCGAAACGGATGCCTACGCCCCCAGCCGCCTGCGCCAGGCCGTTCTCGAGGTGCTCGCCCTGGCCGGCGCCCGGCCGCGTGAGGCCGGCGACCCGGCCTCCGGTGTCGACCTGGTCGGCTATTCGCTCGGGTCACGCATGGTCTGGGAGCTCGCCGCCGAGCGACCCGACCTGGTCAATCGCGCGGTGCTCGGCGGAATGAGCGCGGAGGACCCGCTCGCCGACTTCGACCTCGATGCGGCCGATCGGTTTCTCGCCGATTCCAGTGCGATCGTGCACGAGTCCACCGCCGCGCTGATGACCCTGATGCAGCTCGCACCTGGTGCGAACACCCCGGCTCTGTTGCGGCTGGTCGCTGCGATCAAGCAGGAACGGTTCGAGCCGGGCGCATCCGTTCCGTCGAGGCCTCTGCTGTTCGTGACCGGCGACCGTGATGCGCTCGCGACCGGAACGGCCGAGCTCGCGGCGCTCGCCGACTCCGAGGTGCTGTGGCTGCCCGCCCGCACCCACATGAACGCGGTGAGCTCCCGCGCCTTCAAGCAGGCAGCGATCG
Source organism: Cryobacterium glaciale (assembly GCF_004402535.1). GTDB lineage: Bacteria > Actinomycetota > Actinomycetes > Actinomycetales > Microbacteriaceae > Cryobacterium > Cryobacterium glaciale. Next base: position 207,655 of record NZ_SOEY01000008.1, read on the forward strand.
AGTTTCTTGCCCGCCATTGACCAGGCAGTCCTAACCGCGAAGATTCGCGCGGATGGGCCCAGATTCACTGCTTTCGATGGTCCCGCAAGAAAATTACCGGAGTTGTGAACGGCGCCGAGTGAATGCGGATACTGTAGCTCCGTGCGACAGCACTTGGCTCCACCAATGCTCGCTCAAAGACCGAGCGCAAGGCGAATGCCGGCCCCAATCTCGGCGAGCAGGTACGCAGGGACATGCCCTGATACCAATCATCACCAGGGATGAGCGTCCCCCACGGGGAATCCTCTGCGAGACGAACAATTGCGTTGCAGCCGATAGATCCGGCGTGCGGGTTAAGTCAGAATAGGACGCGCGCATAACTATGGATCTACCGCTAAGCATTGGTATGCTTATTCCGTGGCCACGTTTGAGGAAAAGTTACCCTGGGCGCCGATCGGTTACGAGCAACGCCCCTGGCGCAGCGTTCAAGACGACTATGGCTCGCGTACGCAGAAGGGTCTGGCATCCGGACCGTACTTGGCGTCGGTGCCCGCATTCATCGCCGATCGCGACATCCCGCTGAGCAGCGAACTCCACGCGCTGACCGAAGAGGCCGCCAGTGAGCTTGCCCGCTTCGATGCCGAAGTGGGACAGAGCGCGGCACCATTCGCATCCATTCTCCTGCGCACGGAGAGCGCCTCCAGCTCAGCGATTGAGAATCTCACGAGCGGAGCACGACAGATCGCCCTGGCGGAGCTCGGTGAACACGCCTCGAAGAATGCACAGCTTATCGTCGGCAACGTCCGAGCAATGCAAGCGGCCCTGGCACTGTCCGAGTCCATCGATGGACGCGCCATCCTGGAAATGCATCGCGCACTCCTCGAGCACAGCAATCCGGACATCGTTGGTCACTGGCGTGACCAACAGGTCTGGATCGGAGGCGGGAACCTTGGGCCCCACACCGCACAGTTTGTGCCGCCGCATCACGATCGAGTCTCGGAGCTCATGGATGATCTTGTCGCGTTCGCCAGCCGCGACGACCTTCCTTTGCTCGCTCAGACCGCGATCGCTCACGCTCAATTCGAAACGATTCACCCGTTCCCTGACGGCAACGGAAGGGTCGGTCGCGCTCTTATTCAGGCGATGCTGCGCGCGGGAAAGCTCACTCACAATGTGGCCGTTCCGGTGTCCGCGGGGCTCCTCCACGACACCAGTCGATATTTCGAGTCCCTCAGCGCATACCGGTCCGGGGATATTGCCCCGATAATCCGCTCCATCGCGGAGGCATCGTTCGCCGCGGTGCACAACGGACGCATCCTCGTAGTGGATCTAGAAACTGTGCAGGTCGACTGGCGCGGACGCATCAACGCAAGACGAGACTCGGCGGTCCATCGACTAGTACACGTTCTGCTTCGTCAACCCGTGATCGGAGCGGCCGCAGCCGCGGCTGAGCTTGGCGTCTCGACCGTCAACGCTCAGGTCGCTATCGACCGACTCGTTGACGCTGACATTCTGACTCAAATTACCGACGGACGGCGAAATCGAATCTGGCTCGCCAAAGACGTCGTCCGGGTTCTTGACGAATTCGGCGCCCGGGCGAAGAGGCGCCGATAGCGGATGTTCCGCGTCGCCGGTTGAGGGCAACATGCGGAGCTGGGAGTCGGGGCGCGCAATGTCTCATAGGGCCCCTACGGGACCGCTGCCACCATCTCAGGATGCCCGCAATGGGGACCCTGAGCGGTACCTTCAGGCGTATCGCGTGTGACATTGCTGTCTGCGCAGGAGTAAGTGTACAGGTCTGCTCAGGTCAGAAACCGGTGGTTGGCAACGTGTCGGGTACCGCGATATCCGAGTGCGTCGTTGCTGTCAGATCGATGACGTAGGTGCCGACGAGCGCGATGGCCGCGGGGTCGATGGCGCCACAGACTGGCGCGGTGTTTTCACTTTTCATGCCCCCAGCCAAACAGCCTGGGCCTGGCTCTGTCGTCCGCCTACGGGTTAGATCCAATCATCCTTTGGGAGGAATTTGCAGCAATTTGCCACTCACGCGACGTAGCGGGTTCTAGCGTTGGGATATGCATCCTGCTTCTGGTAATCATCGTTGGCTCGTCGAGCCGCTAATTGGCATCGCGCTCGTGTTGATCTGGGCTGCCGGGTTCAGCACACCCTTGGTGAGCTTCGTCCCGATGCGTGGAGAAATGATCGCGTATACAACTCCATACGCGTTCGTGCTCGTGGTCGGCTTCGCGGTCGCCATCGCGCTCTCCCGCGTTGCAACCGGCACTTCGCTTGTCCTCGTTGGTGTGCTTCTGGCGGCTCAGCTGCTCCTCTGGCCTGCTCGGTTCAATGTGCTCAGTTGGTCGGCCTATCTCATGTTGCTCGTCTTCGCCACACTCGTCGGGTTCCATGCAGCCAGGCGGATGCGCATGGTTGCTCCGTTCGTCCTGGTCCTCTACGCGGTCGTGGTCTCGGCTCTGCTGGTCCTTCCCCGCTTCAGCGCAACCAGCATCGATGGTTTGATCAACGGAAAACACCTGTCAACGGTTGCACTGATCCCCGATCTCCTCGTTAGTAGCGGCGTGGCCGCCCTGATCACGTTCGGGTTCTGGTACCTCGGGGTTCGGCTCCGCTTGGTGAGCTCCGCGCTGCGGTCGGGCTGGGATGACGCTACGTCGCCGATTATCAGCATCGCCCAACGGGTGCTGCTTCCGCTGCGCCCCGTGCTAGAGCCAGCCATCGCCGTCGCCTTCTACGTGCTCTGGATTATCGCGGAAGCCGGTCGTTCCGGCAGCTCGCCATGGCCGTCGTTTCCCTTCACCCTTGGCCTTCTCGCTGCGTCGATCGCCGTCGCCCGGCCCTATCCCCGGGTTGCGGTCGCGCTGCCTGGCGTCGTGCTTGCGATTCAACTCTTCGGGATTCCCGCCCGGTTCGGTTCGACGACCTGGCCCGTGTACTTCGCCGTTCTCGTCACCTGCTTGATCGTGAGTGCGACCGCAGATCGGCGCATCCGCTGGCTGTCTCTGCCGATCGCGGCCGTGTATGTCGCCGTGATTACGACGCTTATGACTGTTCCCGCGCTGTCCGACGGCTACGGCTGGACGTCATGGGTCGGCGCTGGAAATTCAGGCGACAACGTCATTAAAAGCTTCGCCGGTGTCCTCGTCGTCGGTCTACTCCTTACGGCAGCCGCCTGGTTCATCGGTTTCGGCCTTCGTGCATCGCAGTTGAAGCGAGCCGCCGACGCGAAGCTCGGCGCAACCGTCGACGAACTCCGCTCGGCCGAGATCGACTTGATCGTCGCGAGCGAGCGCGACCGCATCGCGCAGGACGTGCACGACATCATGGCGCATTCACTGGCCGTAATCATCGCGCAAGCCGACGGCGCACGCTTTATCGGCCCGCAACGGCCGGATGCGATCAGCGAATCCCTGGAACGAATCGCTGCATCCGCCCGCACGTCGCTGGCCGAGGTGCGAATGCTGATCGAGTCACTTGTTGAAGATCCTGACGGCCACTCGAATCCCACCCTCGAGAACCTGGACGATCTTGTAGAGCGGATGCGCGGGGCCGGCCTCACCATCACCGTCAACCGCTTCGGCGACCCCACCGTGCTCACGTCTGGACAGCAACTGGCGGTGTACCGCATCGTGCAGGAGAGCCTGACGAACGCACTTAAACACGCAGGAGCCCAGCCCGCTGCTCGGCTAACGCTCGACTGGCGCGGGCCAGGACTAGCCTTGACGGTCGCCTCCACCGGGGAGCCCCGGCAACACCCAAACTCGAACGTGCGCGGGCACGGGCACTGCCGCGGGCTCTATGGGATGCGCGAACGCGCGCGTGTGGCCGGCGGCTGGCTGACCGCGGACGTGGACGATGAAGCACCGGGCGGCTACCTGGTCACTGCATTCGTGCCGACGGCGTGCGTTGTCGAACAGACAACCGAGGCGCCGGAAACCGCCCTGCTGGCAGCAGCAGGCTCGCGGTGAGAGCCATCCGAGTTGCGATTGCCGATGACCAGCAACTGTTCTGTTCTGGGATCCAGATGCTCATCGAGTCACAGCCCGACCTGCAGTTCGTCGGTGCCGCCTACGACGGAGAAGCCGCGATCGCCCTCGCTCGCCAGGCGCGCCCCGACGTCATGTTGATGGACATCCGGATGCCGCTGCTCGACGGCATTGAGGCGACTGCGCGCATCCTGGACGCCACCGACAAACCCGACAGTGACAGCGGTGAATGCAACTCCGGCGACTGTGCCACCATTCTCGACGCGCAGCCCAAGGTAATCATGCTCACGACGTTCCAACGCGATGAAGCGGTCGTTCGCGCAATCCATGCGGGCGCAGACGGTTTCATAATGAAGGACACCACACCCGAGTTCGTACTTGCTTCGATCCGTACGGTCTACGCCGGGCACTCCGTGATCGCGCCCAGCGACACAGCCGACATCATCCGGGCACAGACATCCCAGCAGCACAGGGAGCCAACCGCCGAATCAATCTCAGCGCTCTCTGCACGCGAGAAAGAGGTCTTCCTGCTCGCGGCGCGCGGCCTCAGCAACGCGGACATCGCCCAGACCGCCTATATCAGCGAGGCGACGGTCAAGAGCCACATACGCAGCATCCTGGCGAAACTGTCACTCACCTCACGCGTGCAGATCGTCGCGCACGCCTACGAGAACGGGCTGCTGCGCTGAGTCGCGCCTACTCGAGGCACGGCGAATCCATCGCCTAGGCCGACGACGAGCCTGGGAACGCTGTGCGGCAATGTCTACATCCGTAGACCGCAAATTTGCGTATTTTCGCTGAGGCGTCACCCTAGCTTCAAGCCGGCGCTCTCGCAGGTGGGCGCTACCCGAGCAGGGCCCGGTCGTCGAGGGAAGCGCCCTTGATCTTGGCGAACTCGGCGAGCAGGTCGGGCACGGTCATGGTGGCCTTGCGCTCGGCGTCGACGTCGAGGATGATCTGCCCCTCGTGCATCATGATGAGCCGGTTGCCGAGCCGCAGCGCCTGTTCCATATTGTGGGTGACCATGAGCGTGGTCAGGTGGTGCTTCTCGACGATGCTCTCGGTGAGCGTCGTGACCAGTTCGGCCCGCTGCGGGTCGAGCGCGGCGGTGTGCTCGTCGAGCAGCAGGATGCGCGGCTGGGTGAAGCTCGCCATGAGCAGCGATAGCGCCTGCCTCTGGCCGCCGGAGAGCAGCCCGACCCGGGCCTTGAGCCGGTTCTCGAGGCCGAGTTCGAGCGAGAGGAGTTCCTCGCGAAAGAAGGCCCGGCGCTTGTGGGTGACGCCCCAGGCGAGCCCGCGACGCTGGCCGCGGCGCAGCGCGAGGGCGAGGTTCTGCTCGATGCTCAGATCGGGAGCGGTGCCGGCCATCGGATCCTGGAAGACGCGGCCGACGTACGCGGCGCGGGCGTAGTCGGGCATCCGCTTGACGGAGCTGCCGTCGATCGACAGGTCGCCGGAATCGATCGGCAGCCTGCCGCTGATCATGTTGAGCAGGGTGGATTTACCGGCGCCGTTGCTGCCGATGACGGTGACGAAATCGCCGGTGTTCAGCTGCAGCGATACGTCGTTGAGGGCGACGCGTTCGTTGACGGTGCCGGGAAAGAAGGTCTTGGTGATGTTCTGGATGAGCAGCATGAGACTCCTAATTGGCTTTGCTGTAGTTGGCACTGCCCGCGGCGGCGGAACGCATCTGGCGCAGCGAGGGGACACGTTTCAAGAAGCCCCAGCGCGGCAGCAGCAGCGCGGCCACGACGAGCAGCGCCGAGATGAGCTTCATGTCGTTCGGGTTGAGGCCGGCGCCGAGGGCGAAGAAGATCACCAGGCGGTAAATGACGGCGCCGCCGATGACGGCGAGGGAGGCGAGAAAGATGGTGCGGCGCCCGAAGACGGCCTGGCCGACGATGACCGAGGCGAGTCCGACCAGAATGAGGCCGATGCCCATGCTCACGTCGGCGAAGCCCTGGTACTGCGCGATGAGCGCGCCGCACAGGGCGACAAGGCCGTTCGAGATGGCGAGGGTAAGGATCGTGGTGCGGTGCGTGTTCACGCCGAGGCTGCGGATCATCTGCTCGTTGTTGCCGGTGGCCTGAATCGACAGGCCCAGGTCGGTGCTGAGGAACCAGTCGATGGCGAACTTGATCACGAGGGCGGCAATGCCGAAGATCAGGATGCTCCAGGCCCCGCCGAGCAGGCCGGCGTCACGCAGCGGGGTCATCAGGGTGTCTTCGCGCAACAAGGGCAGGTTGGATTTGCCCATGATGCGCAGGTTGATCGACCACAGGGCGATCATGGTGAGGATGCCGGCGAGCAGGCCGTCGATGCGGCCCTTGGTGTAGAGCACCCCGGTGACCAGGCCGGCCACCGCCCCCGACGCCGCCCCGGCGAGGGTGGCGAGGGGAGCCGGCACTCCGTTGATGATGAGCGACGCTGCCACTGCGGCCCCGGTCGTGAAGCTTCCGTCGACCGTGAGGTCGGGAAAGTTGAGGATTCGAAACGTCAGGTAGACACCCAGCGCCATGATTCCGTAGAGCAGGCCGAGTTCGAGAGCCGCATTCATCTGGTTATTCCTTTGGTAGAAAAACGGCTATTCGATGATTCGGTCGGCCTTGGCAATGAGCTCCTCGGAGAGGGTCACTCCCATGCGCTCGGCGGCGGCCGGGTTGAGGATGAACTCGATCGTGTCGAGGGTCTCGACCGGCATCTCGGCCGGGTTCTCGCCGTCTTCAAGGATGCGAATGGCCATCTGGCCGGTCTGGTAGCCGAGCTCGGTGTAGTTGATGCCGTAGGTGGCGATGGCGCCACGCTCGACCTGGCCGTTTTCGGCGCCGAACAGCGGAACCTGGTTGGACTCGGCGTACTGGATGACGGCTTCAAGGCCCTCGGTGACGCGGTTGTCGGTGGGGATGTAGATGGCGTCGACGTTGCCGAGCGACTCGGTGGCCTGGGCGACCTCGCTCGAGTTGGTCACGGTGGCTTCCTTGATGGTCAGGCCGAGGTCCTCGGCCGCTTCCTTGGCCAGTTCAACCTGCACGTCGGAGTTAACCTCGCCCGAGCTGTAGATGATGCCGACCGACTGGGCATCGGGCAGAATTTCCTGGATCAGTTCGAGCTGCTCCTTGACCGGGTTCAAGTCGCTGGTGCCGGTGATGTTGCTGCCCGGCTTCTCCCAGCTCTCGACCAGTCCGGCTTCCTCCGGCTCGGTGACGGCGGTGAACAACACCGGAATGTCAATGATCGTCTGCGCGGCGGCCTGCGCGGTGGGGGTGGCTATGGCGAGCACGAGGTCGACCTTGTCGGCGGCGAACTTGGCGGCGATGGTGCTCGCGGTGGCCTGTTCGCCCTGCGCGTTCTGCTCGTCGAACGTGATGTCGGTGCCCTCGACATAGCCGGCGTCGGCAAACGCCTTCTTGAAACCCTCGCGGGCGTCGTCGAGCGCCTGGTGCTGCACGATCTGGCTGATGCCGATCGTGATCATGTCATCTGAACCGGATGCTGCCGGCTCGCTCGCCGCGCAGCCGCTGAGGGCGAGGGCACCGGCGGCGACCAGGGCGAGTGCTGACAGGGACGTGGTGTGCTTCATGCTGGGAAATTCTCCTTTGAATTACTTATTGAACGGATGCTGCGGCGCGCGCGGGAACGAGCGTTCTCGTGCGGCCGAACGATGAGGGCCGTGTTGAACCGTGCTAGACGGTGACCGGCAAGAGCGCTGCGGCAGCGGCGACCAGGAACCGGTCGTTCTGCTCTGGCGTGCCGATCGTGACGCGTAGTCCTTCGCCGGGAAAGGCCCGGGCGAGGATGCCTTCGGCAGTGAACACGGCGTTCACCCGGTCGGTCCCGTCGCCGGTGCGCAGCCAGACGAAGTTTCCCTGCGAGTCGGTCACGCGCCATCCGCTCGCCCGCAGTGCGGACAACACCCGGGTGCGTTCGCCGACGATCTCGTCGATGCGCACGGAAAGCTCCGCTTCCGCATCGAGGGAGGCGAGGGCGGCCCGCTGGGCAAGCTCCGTCACGCCGAACGGCAGCGCCACGCGACGCAGGTTGGCGGCGACGGCCGTGGGCGCGATGGCATAACCGATGCGCAGGCCGGCCAGGCCGTAGGCCTTGGAGAAGGTGTGCAGCACGGCCACATTGGGGTACCGGCGAAAGAAATCGATGCCGACCGCCGACGAGGCGTCGCGGTTGAAGTGCCCGTAGGCCTCATCGACGACGACGAGAACGTCGGCGGGGACCTGCGCCATGAAGGCGTGCAGTTCGTCGGTGGTGACGAAGGCGCCGGTGGGATTGTTGGGGTTGCAGACCAGGATGAGTCGGGTCTGCGGCGTGATGGCGGCAGCCATGGCGGTCAGGTCGTGGCATTCATCGTCGGTGAGGGCGATCGGGACGGGCGTGGCCCCGGCAACCTGCACCAGGATCGGGTAGGCCTCGAACGAACGCCAGGCGAAGATGACCTCGTCGCCGGCCCCGGCGCTCGCGTGGATCAGCTGCGACAGCACCTCGACCGAACCGGCCCCGAAGGCCACGTTCTCGGTCGCCACGTCGAACCGGGCCGCGATACGGTCGGTGAGTTCGGCCACGGCCATGCTCGGGTACAGGTGAATCTCACCGAGAGCGGATGCGATGGCCCGCGTCACCGAGGCGAGGGGCGGGAACGGATTCTCGTTGGACGACAGCTTAAACGCTCCCGAATCACCGGCAGTAGCGCCCTGCTTGTAGGCGGGCAGCCTGCTGATGGTTTCGCGTTGGTGCACCATAACTGTTTCAACCTCACTCGTGAACCCTGGTGTGGACATGCTCGGCGAGTAAAGCGTCGGCGATGACGGGTTGGTTCAGAGCGTACCGATGGCGCAGAAGTTTGACAATTCGACCAATATGCAGGGCACAAACTGCATAATTCGACCGGTATTAAGCGGCCGAGACCGAACAAACTGATCAGTTTTCGAATCTTCACCGGATTATTTCGGCCCTCGGCGTTCACGTACTAAACTTGAGCCAGCAAGGCTCAACTTTAGAGGAGACAGCTCATGCAAGCCGGTCAGCAACCACCGCAGCAAGACGCCAAGACGGCCCTCGAACTGTATGGGGTGAACCTCACCGACATCGCTCGCAGCGGCAAGCTCGACCCGGTGATCGGGCGAGACGCCGAGATTCGTCGGATCAGCCAGGTGCTCACCCGGCGCACCAAGAACAACCCCGTCTTGATCGGAGAACCCGGTGTCGGCAAGACCGCCGTTGTCGAGGGATTGGCCCAGCGGATCGTGGCCGGTGACGTGGCCGACTCACTCAAAGACAAGCAGCTCGTCTCCCTCGACCTGGCCGCCCTCGTGGCCGGCGCCAAGTATCGCGGTGAATTCGAAGAGCGGCTCAAGGCCGTGCTCAAGGAGATCAACGACGCCGACGGCCAGATCATCACCTTCGTCGACGAGCTGCACACCCTCATGGGGGCCGGCGGCGGCGAAGGCTCCGTCGCGGCCAGCAACATGCTCAAGCCCATGCTCGCGCGCGGCGAACTGCGCCTGATCGGCGCCACGACCCTCAACGAGTACCGCGAGTTCATCGAAAAGGATGCCGCGCTCGAGCGCCGCTTTCAGCCGGTGCTGGTCGACGAGCCCTCGGTGGAAGACACCGTCGCCATCCTGCGCGGGCTCAAGGAACGCTACGAAGCCCACCACAAGGTGACGATCGCCGATTCTGCCCTCGTGGCCGCGGCATCCCTCTCGAATCGTTACATCACCGCCCGCCAGCTGCCCGACAAGGCCATCGACCTCATCGACGAGGCCGCGAGTCGGCTGCGCATGGAGATCGACTCCTCGCCGGTCGAGATCGACGAGTTGCGGCGCAGCGTCGACCGCCTGAAGCTTGAAGAACTCGCCTTGAAGAAGGAGAAGGACGACGGCTCGAAGGCACGATTGGTAAAGCTTCGCGACGACCTCGTCGAGCGCCAGGCCAACCTCCAGGAGCTGCAGACGCGCTGGGACACCGAACGGGCCTCACTCAACCGGGTCGGCGAGCTGCGCGAGCGGCTCGACGCCGCGCGCATCGAATCCGATCGGGCCCAACGGGAGGGCAACCTCGAGAAGGCATCACGGCTGCTCTACGGCGACATTCCGGTGATGGAACGGGCGCTCGCCGACGCCGAAAAGGAAGAATCCGTTGGCCCACGTATGGTCAACGAGCAGGTCACGAGCGAGGACATCGCCGCCGTGGTCGCCGCCTGGACCGGTATTCCGGTGGGTCGGCTGCTGCAGGGCGAGACCGAGAAGCTGCTCAACCTCGAAAATGAACTCGGCCACCGCCTGATCGGCCAGAAGCGAGCGGTGCGTGCCGTCGCCGATGCTGTGCGGCGGTCGCGCGCCGGCATCTCCGACCCCGATCGCCCGACCGGATCGTTCATGTTCCTCGGGCCCACCGGTGTCGGCAAGACCGAACTGGCCAAGGCGCTCGCCGAGTTCCTGTTCGACGATGAAAAAGCCATGGTGCGCATCGACATGAGCGAGTACGGCGAGAAGTTCTCGGTCTCCCGCCTGGTCGGAGCGCCTCCGGGGTATGTCGGCTACGAGCAGGGCGGTCAGCTGACCGAGGCCGTGCGCCGTCGCCCCTACTCGGTGATCCTGTTCGACGAGGTCGAAAAGGCGCATCCCGAGGTGTTCGATGTGCTGCTGCAGGTGCTCGACGACGGCCGCCTCACCGACGGCCAGGGCCGCACCGTGGACTTTCGCAACACCATCCTCGTGCTCACCTCCAACCTCGGTTCGCAGTTCCTGGTCGACCCGACCCTGTCAGCGGCGCAGAAGGAAGAGGCGGTGCAGGGCCTGGTGCGGCAGGCCTTCAAGCCGGAGTTCGTCAACCGGCTCGACGACATCGTGGTGTTTTCCTCGCTCACGACCGATGAGCTCGGCGAGATCGTGGAGCTCGACGTCGACCGGTTGCAGAAGCGGCTCGCCGAGCGACGGCTGGAACTGGCCGTGACACCGGATGCCCGCCGCTGGCTGGCCGAACGCGGTTACGACCCGATCTACGGTGCGCGTCCCTTGCGCCGACTAATGCAGCGGGAGATCGACGACCGCCTGGCGCGGGCCCTGCTTGCCGGCGACATTCGCGACGGCGACACGGTGCTCGTGGCGCTCGCCGCCGACGGCGCTGCGCTCACCGTGGCATCCGCTCCGGTGCTGCCGGAGGTGCCGTTCGAGGAGGACCTGCTCTGACGGGAGAGGTTACTGGCGCGGCGGGAAGATGCCCTGCAGGGCGATGATGAAGTTGACCACGAGGTAGGGCGGCAGGTTGTTGTGCGGCTGGCTGCTGCCGGCGGTGCTCAGCGCGGCGGGACTCATCGTCACTCCGGCGCTCGCGGCGTAAGCCTTCTCGGTGCTACGACCGTAGCGCGGCTCGGCCCAGATGGCGTTGCTGGGCGAGTTCACGGTGCCGGCTGCGGCCGTTGCCTGAATCGTGTGGGTATGGGCGGGCATCTGAGCTTCGGTGAGTGTGACAGAGTCGTCGCCCGCCTTTTCACCGAGCTGACGCCAGGAGAGACCGGGCCCCTGAGCCTGATGCATCGGTATCGAACCCTGCAGGTCGGGCAGGGCAAAGGTGCTGCTGCCGTTTCCGCCGTAGGTCGTCCCCAACAGGGAGAACAGCGCGATGTTCTGAGACAGCGGCAGGAGTTGTCCGTTGCAGAGAGCCCAGTTCTTGGGCGCGAAGTTGAACGGCACTATGCGGATCTCGCCGACAAATGGATCAGACATAGGGATTCACCCTCCAGAGTGTGCGCAAAGACACGGTTCAGTCCCGTGACGGGAAGATGCCGGCGAGGGCGATCATGAAATTGATGGTCAAATACGGCGGCAGGTTGGTGTGTGCCTGCGAACCGCCGGCCGAGCTCACCAGATTTGCGGCGAGAGTCGTGTCGGGTGTCGCCGCGAATGCTGGCTTGGCGGGGCTGGCCCAGTGGGCGGACTCGGGCGACACTGCTCCCGGCGTGGCGGCCGCTGCGGGTGCGTGCGAGTGTGCGGGAAGTTCACTCTGCGTGAGGGTGTGCGCGGCTTGGCCGGCTCGTTCGCCGAGCTCATGCCCCTGCCCGGCGTGCATGGGCATGCATGCGCGCAGGTCGGGCAGGGCAAAGGATACTTGGCCGTCGCCGCCGTAGGTTGTGCCGAGCAGGCTGAACAACGCCTGGTTCTGATTGATCGGCAGTAGCTGGCCGTTGCACAGGGCCCAGCTCTTGGCGGCGAAATTGAATGAGGCGAGGCGAATCTCGCCGAGAAAGGGGGTGCCCACGCTCTCACGCTCCTTGTAGAGGTTGGTTGCCGTGCATTAGTTCTGAGAGGGAAAGTTGCCAAACAGCGAGATGATGAAGCTCACGGCAAGGTAGGGCGGCATGTTGCTGTGGGGCTGGCCGCCTCCGACGGTGGACACCGCTGCGGTGTTCATGGGCGTGATCGTCGATCCGGCCGGGGCATACGGAGTGTCGGTCCAGGCCGCCCAGACCGCGTTGGCCGGATTGCCCGTCGTCGCCAGTTGGCTGGACGCATGGGGGGTATGACCGTGGCTCGGCATCTGCTGCGTGCCGAGAGTGACCTCTTCGACCCCGCCCATTTCACCGACGACAGTCGTTATGCCCGAGGTCGAGTTCGTGCCCTGATGAACGGGCATGCGGCCACGCAGGTCGGGGAGGTTGAAGGTCTCCACTCCGTCGCCGCCATAGGTTGTACCGATCAAACTGAAAAGGACGTCATTTAGGGAGATCGGAAGCGTCTGGCCCTCGCAGAACTCCCACCCGTTCGGCGGAAAACTGCCCGCGAACATGCGAATTTCCCCTACATACGGACTGGACATGGTGTTACCTCTCCACGGTCGGCGTTGGGGCTGCCGGCTGACTCGGCCGCTGCATCCTGAGGGAACCGGCCTGGGTAGCGATCTCGGCGAATCCCAGTCGCGCATAGAGCCGACGGGCTGCCGTGTTCTGCGCCCAGACCGACAGGTGAACCGGCAGCCGGGCGGCATCCGCTTGCTCGATAAGAGCCCCGATGACCGCGGTGCCGATGCCGCGCTTGCGATGGGAGTCGAGAACGGTGATGTCGACGAGCATGATCGCCCGGGGCAGACGCGCCAGGAACACCTGCCCAACGGATGCCCCACCAACGGTGATGAGCGCCTGCTCCGCCTGCGGGTGGCTGGCTCGGTACTGGGCCGCCTGAGCGCCAAATTGCAGATCGATCAGCGCGGTTCGGGCACCGACGGGGAGGAACGCGAAGTCGTCGGAGCGGCTGGATTCAAACAGGTCGCGCAAAAACGTCGCGTCGCTCGGTTGCACCGGGCGCAACACCGGGCGCACCTCCGCGCGCGAAACCGTGCGCAGGTCGTCGAGAACGGGCATCACACCCGCCGATTGACGAGTGCCTGCATGGTGGTCGGCCCCTCGGTCGAACCAATCGACGAGATGAAGAGCGAGGTCGGGGCGGCGTCGGCATTGCTCAGCAGGTAGATGCCCTCCGCGGGAAGGGCATCGGCGGCATCGAAGATGAGGTTGAAGCGCAATTCGTCGTCGAGCACGGTAGCCGGTTCCAGGTCGTGCACGGCGGTGAGGGTGAGCCCGAAGGACCCACCGGTGGCGTCGGCGCGAAAGACCTGCCCGATCAGGCCGGTGAAGTTGGAACGCACCGGGTCGGCCGGAGCCAACAGGTTCAAGCGGGTCGCCGCGAGGGCCAGGCTGGGCTGCGCGATCACCGTGAGGGTTGCGAGCCCCACCGTGCCGATACCCAGCGTCATCACCGACCGGCGAGAGATGTCGAGCACTGCGAGCCTCCAGGATGACGGTGCCCGAGGAACGCCCTCGAATACCTCGATCATATTGTTGGGTAAGTGGGAAAAACACGCCCCTTTAGGGGCGAGTAATTTTGCAACGATTCTGCCAACCTGAAAAAGATGCCAAAACATGCCTCGCGCCGACGGTCCCGCGCGCACCACGTAGCAGTCCTCGCTGCGCTGAGCCTCGGCATCGCGGGAATCGGGATCGGAGCCGCACCAGCATACGCAGCGACGTCCTTCACCGTGGAGACAACGATCGACGCCGACGCCAACGACGCCTGCATGACACCGTCCGTGATCCTGCCGGCCAGCCCGATCACCCTGCGCAACGCGCTCTGCGTGGCGAACAATATCGGTGGCAGCGCCACCGTGATCGTCGGGGCCGGTACCTACCAACTCAGTACCGGCCTGGGAGCCCTGCAACTGGGTACCCAGGCCGGCGCGAACCTGACGCTGGAAGCGGCATCCGCTACCGCGCCGGTGATTCGCGGCGGCGGCACGACCCAGGTGATGACCCTGGACCCCGGCACGGTCGGCAACGTCGCCGTCGTCCTGAACGGTCTGACCATCACCAACGGCGTCGACAATCTCTACGGTGGCGGCGCCATCATCGCCGGAGCGGGGGGCGCCGCCACCGGCGACAGCCTCGTCGTGACCGGCAGTACCTTCACCGGGAACACGGCCAACGCCATTTCCGGCGCGACGAACAGCCCCGGTGGCGCCATCCAATTCGTCGGCGGGTCGTTGACCGTGGAGAATTCCACCTTCTCCGGCAACTCCGCGGGCAGCAGCTCCGGTGGCGCGATCGCGTACCAGGCCATGCCGGGTCTGACCGGCCAGACTCTCACGATCGACGGATCGACGTTCTCCGGCAACACCACGACGTCGGCCACGACCCTGCCCAACGGCGGTGGCGCCCTCGAAATCTTCGACCTGGCGGGCAACGCCACGATGTCGATCACGGACAGTGTCTTCACCGACAACACTGCCGGCGGCAGCTCGTCGAACCCCGCGCGGGGCGGCGCCATCTGGCTGCACACGGGTGCGCTGTCCCTGCTGCGCTCCACCCTCACCGGCAATTCGCTCAGCACCGGCGTCCCCGCCGGGGGTGCCGCTATTCAGGTCGAAAACGGTGCCAGCCTCAACGCCAGCTACAACCGCATCACCGACAACACGAACGGGGCCGGTGTCTTTGCCGCGAGCGGGGCATCCGTTTCAGCGCGCAACAACTGGTGGGGCTGCAATGCAGGGCCGGGGGCGAGCGGATGCTCCACCGTCGTTCCCGCAACGGCCGGCACGTTCACCCCCTACCTGCAACTGCGTGCGGTCGCCACACCGGCCGTGATCATGCCGGCCGAGACGACGTCGACGATCACGGCCGACCTGCTCACAAACTCGGCCGGAACTGCCGTGGCCGTCGTCAACCTGACGGCGTTCACCGGCCGTTCGGTCGCGTGGAGTGCGATTCTGCCCGCCGCCGCCCGCGCCGGGGTGACCAGCTCACCGATCAGCAACGGCTCGGCGTCGATGGTCTACACGGCCAACAGCTCGGTCGGGCTCGGCTCGGCCACGGCGACTCTCGATCACGGCGCAGCGGTCGCCACCGTTGAAAGAGCGACCGTGCCGGTCATCATGAGCGGTTCAGCGGCAGCCTTCGTGGCCGGCTCAGCCGGCAACTACACGGTCGTGAGCTCGGGATACCCCGTGCCGACAGTCACACGCCCGACCGGAACGCTTCCGGCGGGGCTCACCTTCACCGATAACGCTGATGGCACAGCCACCATCTCGGGCACGCCCCAGGGCGGCTCCGGCGGAGACTACGCCTCGACCGTGAAAGCCGCGAACGTCGCCGGCAGCGTGACCCGTGCGCTCACCGTCACCGTCAACGAGGCACCGCTGCTGACCAGCGGCAGCAGCGCGACCTTCACGGTCGGTGACGCCTCCACATTCGTGGTCGCAGCGTCCGGGTTCCCGTCCGCGGTGGAGCTGTCCTCGAGCGGCTCGCTGCCGACGGGCGTGACTTTCACTGACAACGACGATGGCACGGCCACACTCTCCGGGCTGCCGACGGCGGGAACCGGCGGAGTGTACGTGCTCACCCTCGGCGCCAGCAATGGAACAGCGCCGAATGCCACGCAGACCTTCACGCTTACTGTCAACGAAGCGCCGGTCATCACCCTGCACCCGTCAGCCCAGACCGTGAATGCCGGCAACACGGCCAGTTTCACGGCCGCGGCGACCGGATTCCCCTCCCCGACCGTGCAGTGGCAGGTCTCGGGAGACGGCGGCGCCAGCTACAGCATCGTGAGCGGGGCCACCGCGCCCACACTGGGCTTCTCGGCCAGCCAAGGGATGAACGACTTCCGCTATCGCGCCGTCTTTACCAACAGTGGGGCGTCGGTCACCACAACGCCGGCCCGGCTGACCGTCGGTACCGCACCCACCATCAGCACGGCGGCCGCGGTCACCTTCGGCGTCACCGGCCAGGCGCAATCGTTCCCGATCGTGGCCAGCGGAGTGCCGGATGCAACCTTCACCACCTCGGGAACCCTTCCCGGCTGGTTGACCCTCGTCGACGACGGAGCGGGCCGTGCGCATCTGGCCGCCACCCCGCCGGCCGGCAGCGGCGGGGTGCACACCTTCACCATCCGAGCGAGCAATGGCTTCTCGCCGACCGCCACCCAGGTCTTCACTCTGACGGTCAACGAATCCCCGACCATCACGAGCCCGGATGCCTTCACGCTGAGGACGGGCACGGCGGGCAACTTCGTGGTCACCACGACGGCCGCTTTCCCGGCGGCGACCGCGATATCGGTCGTCGGCAGCCTGCCGACGGGCCTCTCGCTCACCGACAACGGAGACGGAACCGCAACCCTCGCGGGAACCGCCACGGTTGGCAGCGGCGGCAGCTACCCGCTCACGGTCACCGCGACGAACGGCGTGCTCACCGACGCGGCCCAGACCCTCACCCTGACCGTGAATGACAGTCCCGTGATCACAACCCAGCCGGTGGCCGCCACGGTGCAGAGTTCTACCGCGGTCACCTTCTCCGCCGCGGCGGTCGGCTACCCCGCTCCCAGCGTGCAGTGGCAGGTATCGACCGATGCCGGTTCCACCTTCGCCGACATCACAGCTGCCACCGCAGCGACGTTGAGTTTTACCGCTTCCCAGGGCCAGAACGGCAATGAATACCGCGCCGTCTTCACGAATGCCGCCTCGACCATGACCGATGCAGTACGACTCACGGTCGGAACGCCGCCAACCTTCACGTCCGGTACGATCGCACAATTCACCGTAGGAACCGCGCGCACCGTCACCGTCGCTGCTGTGGGCTCTCCCGCTCCGGCGCTGACCCTGGCCTCGGGGCCAAGCTGGCTCAGATTTACGAACAACGGTGACGGCACGGCAGCGCTGGTGGGCACCCCTCCGGCGGGCAGCGGCGGCGAGTACCCGGTCACGGTCGCGGCCGACAACGGCTTCACGCCCAGCGCATCGCAGGTCGTCGTGGTCACGGTCACCGAGGCGCCCGCCATCACGAGCGCGGGGGCGTTCACGTTGGCCGTTGCTGAGGTCGCCGACGTCACGGTGACCACGAGCGGCGGATTCCCCACCGCCGTGACCCTGCACCTCACGGGCGAACTGCCCTCCGGCCTGACGTTCGTCGACAACACCAACGGGACCACATCCATCGCGGGCGTGCCCGCAGCCGGTAGCGGCGGCATCCACTCGGTGACGGTTTCGGCCAGCAATGCCAGCGGCCTGACGACCGAGCAGGCCTTGACCCTGACGGTCACCGAGCCGGTCGGCATCACGAGTGAGCCGACCGCGACGTTCATTCACGGCGTCAGCGACAGCTTCACCGTGACGACGAGCGGCGGCTTCCCGGCTGCGGCAACGCTGAGCGTGACGGGCACGCTCCCCGACGGCCTGGCCTTCGTCGACAACGGCGACGGCACGGCAACCCTGAGTGGCGCATCGACAATGACGCCCGGCACTGTCAGTGTCGTCGTTACCTCGTCGAACGGGGTGACGGATGCCGCCCAGACGCTAATCATCGCCGTGACCGCCGCGCCCGTGATCGCCCTGCCCGTCGTCCTGCCGAGCAGCGACGGCGCCCTGACCGGTGTGCCGAGGACGTCGAACGCCGGCACGCAGCTCGACGTCGTGGCCACCGGGTTCGCCCCCGGCGCCGCCGTCACCTTCGGAATCTATTCGACACCGCTCCTGCTCGGCACTGCCACAGCGGATGCCGGCGGTACGGCGCGTGCGACCGTGACCATTCCGAGCAGCTTCACCGGGAGTCACACCATCGTGGCGACCGGCATCGCGCCCGATGGCAGCGAACGCTTCCTCACCTTCGCGGTGACCGTGGTCGGCCCGCCCGCGGTGGTTGATGCGGCGGCCGCTGTGGCTGTGGCAGCGGCGAAGATCGCGTCGACCGGGGTGCCATACAACCTTCCAGTGGTGTCCCTGCTCGGCGCACTGGTGCTCCTCGCCGGCGTATTCCTCTCCCGCCGCTCCCGCCGCCGCGCCTGACCCCACGCGAGAGCGGGAATATCGTTACTTCGGCACCCCGGAACGTTTTCCCGCTCTCGAGTAGGGAGATGCCCAGAGTCGCGGGATAGGGTTAATCAATGCTGGCTACTGTGATTTATGGCGAACGGGATGTTCGCCTCGAGGAAGTTCCCGAACCCGTACTCTCGACCGGTGGCGACGCCATCGTTCGCGTGGTCGCGGCCTGCGTCTGCGGGTCGGACCTGTGGCCGTACCGCGGAGTCACGCCCACCAAGGAACCGCACCGGATCGGCCACGAGTTCGTCGGCATCGTCGAAGAAATTGGGCCCGACGTTTCCACCGTCAAGGTGGGTGACTTCGTCATTGCACCGTTCTATGACTGCGACAATACCTGCGTCAACTGCCGCAATGGCGTGAGCTTTTCCTGCCTCCACGTTGTTGCGTGGGGCGCGAATGACGACATGGGTGGCTTCGCCGACGGTGCCCAGGGCGAGCGGGTGCGGGTTCCCCATGCCGATGGTTCGCTCGTGGCAACACCCGAGGTTCCGGACGACGCCCTGATTCCGGGACTGTTGACCCTCTCGGACGTCTTAGGCACGGGACACCACGCAGCCGTTTCGGCCGGCGTCACCGCCGGAAGCACCGTTGTTGTCGTCGGCGACGGAGCCGTCGGGCTCTGCGCCATACTCGCGAGCAAGCGACTCGGCGCGAGCCGCATCGTCGCCATGTCCCGCCACGCCGACCGCCAGGCCGTGGCTCGCGAATTCGGTGCGACGGACATCATCGAAGAGCGGGGCGATGAGGGTGTTGACGCCGTGCAGGCCCTGTTCGATGGAATCGGCGCCGACTTCGCACTCGAGTGCGTCGGAACGAAAGAGTCCATGGACCAAGCCATCCGGTCGACACGGCCCGGTGGCATGGTCGGCTACGTTGGCGTGCCCAACGGTGGCGCCGAGCTGCCCATTCGCGCACTGTTCGCACGCAACGTCGGCGTGAACGGCGGCGTGGCATCTGTTCGAGGCTATATCGAGGAATTGCTGCCCGAGGTTCTCTCCGGCCAGATCAACCCCGGGCGCGTCTTCGACCTGCAGCTGCCGCTGTCCGAGGTCGCCGAGGCCTACGCCGCGATGGACGAGCGCCGGGCCATCAAGGTGCTTCTGCGCCCGTAGCCCGCCATAAGCGGATGCGACGGCGTCGCGCGGCCGCGGGGCGCCCCCATCCGCTGATCGAGCCTGTCGAGATCGCCATACGAACGGCGCTGGCGATCTCGGAAAGGCGACTCAGTCGTTGCTGAGCAGCAACTCACTGAGCGGGAGGCGGCTGCGGGGGGCCACCTCGCGCTCGCGCAGCTCCGGCGTGAGGTCATCGGCTTTGCCGAGCACGCCGAGCGCGGTGACCGTCACGACGTCCTGCTCAGGGGTGAGGTTGAACGCTGTCGCGATGGCAGATCCGTCGAATCCGCCCATCTGGTGCGTGTGCAGTCCCTCGTGCTGGGCCTGAATCGACAGGTGCGCCACGGACTGGCCGAGGTCGTAGCGCGCCCACGGGTTCTGGCGTTCGCCCTCGGTCGGCAGCTGCGCCACATTGACGATCAAAACGGATGCCGAATCGGCCCACGCTTTGTTGAACCCCATCAGCGCGTCGGTGATCTTGACGAAACTGGCAGAACCGCGGCGGGCCACGATGAACCGGGCCGGCTGTCCGTTGTTGCCAGAGGGAGCCCAGCGGGCGGCTTCGAGCACCGTCGTGAGGGTGGCCTCGTCGATGACGGCGTTCTTGTCGTAAGCGCGGGGGCTCCAGCGCTCCGCCAGAATCTCGATGAGCGGCGATGCGGTGTCGGCGCGACGGCTTGTTTCAGCAAGGAGGGTCATGAGCGAATCCTTTGATTGAGGAATGTAGGCGGGGCTACGTTGACCCACCCTCTATAACGCTGCAGACCGCGCACTATTCCGCACCCTCTTAGTGGCGCCCAATTTGGTGAACGATGACCACGAGCGATTGCCGGGCCCTCGGTGAGATTATGTGACAGTAAGTCGATCATGACTACGAGTTGTGCCAAACGAGGCACATGGTTGCCCTGGCAGGAAGGCGGGCCACGGCCCGGTATACAGCGGATTCGGCTGGAATTCGCGGTTCCGAAGCATCTAGCCGCCCAATTTTGTTTTTTTTAGTTGTAGTGAGATTTTCTCGCTTTTGTGTTCGATTTGCGGTAGAATCGTTGTGAAGGAGGCACTGGCGCCCATGTTCATGGAAAACCCTGGCAGCACCGGCTCGAATGCCGCCATTGTGGCGGTGGAGCAGGCCAGGGATCTGTTGCTGGCGGCGTTGGGCGGGGTGTCGTTTGGTTTGCTCGGTGACGAGGAATCCCTGACTATGCTGCTCGCCCTGGAGAGTGTGGGCCGGGTCGTCGATGGAGCCCGGGTGCTCTCCACGACCGACGTGCTGCGCCGCTCCGAGTACTTCGATGCTTCAGCCGCGAAGAATGCCGCAGCTCAGGCCGCCGCTGTCCAGACTGCCGCTGTCCAGACCGCCGCTGTCCAGACTGTCGCGGCGGAGGTCGCCGGTGCGGAGTCAGGCAGGACGGAGTCAGGGAGCACGGAGTCAGTCATCCCTGAGGGCGCCACGCCGAGTGCGGCGGCTCTGGCCGCGCCGACGTTGGCGCGGCGGCTCGGCTGCCGCAGCGGCGTGGATCTGGTCTGCACCCTCGGCCGGCTTTCCCGCGCCGAGGTGCGCCAGCGTGCCGCGCTCGGCGAGAAGGCCGGCGAGCGGATGCTGCTCGGCCGGCCCCTCACCCCCACCTATCCTGTTCTCGGCGAGGCACTGCAGGGCGGAGCAGTCGGGGTGGAGCAGGCCCGCGTGATCGTGAAAGTGCTCGACGGCCTGCGCTCCTCCGTGCTGATCGAGGACCTCGACCGGGTCGAACGCTCCCTCGTCGCCAGCGGCTCCGGCGCGATCACCCCCGAAACCGAGGGCCTTCCCGGAGCAGGCATCGCCTTCGCACCCGAGCTGCTGCGGCAGCAGGGCATCCAGTGGCAGGCACGCCTCGCCCCCGACGGCACCGCACCCGGCGAAACACCCGCGGAACGGCGCAGCTGGCTCACCTTCGGCAACCTGAGCAACGGCGGCTACAGCCTCAACGGCTGGTTCACCACCCTCGACCGCGCCATCATCGGCAACGTCTTCGACGCCTACCTCTCCGCCGCGGCGGCCAACCCCGTCCCCGGCGCCAGCACCCCCGGCACCACCCCGGCTCCCGCCAGCACCACCCCGGTATCCGGCACCAGCGGCACCGCTCCGCGGGCCACGGTCGAATTCCGCGAAACCGAGCCCACCAACGCCGAGCAGGCCGCGAGCGACGAGGTCGACGAACAGAACGATGTCTACGCCAACGACAACCAGGAGGCGGCGGCACCCCTCACCACCCAACAAGTCGACGAACTCATCTGCGCCGGCGGCTACCAACCCATCCTCTTCGGCCACACCGGCAAAATCCTCAACCTCGGCACCACCAGCCGGTTCTTCACCGCGAGTCAACGCCGGGCCCTGGCCGCCCGCGACGGCGGCTGCGTCATCCCCGGCTGCACCGTGCCACCCCACTACACCCAGGCCCACCACGTCATCCCCTGGCACAAAGGCGGCCCCACCGACATCGGCAACGCCGCACTCCTCTGCAACGCCGGCCACGCCAGCATCGACACCTCCGGCTGGGACATCGACATGCGAGACGGCCGCCCCTGGATCCGCGGACCCCTCCTCTACGACCCCACCCAAACCTGGCGCCCCGCCAGCCACAACCGCGCCGCCACCCCCACCGAACAACCCAACTGGGAAAAATAGCGCCACCACAAGGGCAACACCCAGTCAACGCGCCAGCGCTCGAGACCTCGCCACCCGGAACACCGCCTCAGAGACAATCCCCAAAACGATCGTCGACTGCCGTGCAGCGAGCGGGGCTGAGCCAGCCAGGCCGGACATCCGTTAAGACGGTGTGGTGGGTGACTCAGCCGCCGGGCTATTTGCCCTGCAGCCGGTTGCGCACCTCGCGGCGCAGCACCTTGCCGAGCAGGCTGCGCGGCAGGTCGTCGACCTCGACGATGCGGCGCGGCACTTTATAGGCCGACAACCTGGTGCGGCAGTACTCGCGCACCGCGTTCACGTCGAGTTCGGCGCCGGGCGTGAGCACCACGACGGCCACGACGTCTTCGCCGCCGTTCGCGCTCGGTAGGCCGACCGCGGCCGCGTCCTTGATATCGGGGTGCGAGAGCAGCGTCTCTTCGACCTCGGAAGGTGACACGTTGAAACCGCCGGTGATGATGAGTTCCTTCAGACGGTCGACGACGGTGATGAAGCCGTCGGCGGAGACGCGCACGATGTCGCCGGTGCGCAGCCAGCCGCCGGGCAGCAACACCTGCGCGGTTTCAGTCGGGCGGTCCCAATATCCGGAGAAGACCTGTGGGCCGTGTACCAGCAGCTCGCCCTCCTGCTCGAAGCCGCGCTCGACCGTGGGGTCTTCCGGGTCGACCACGCGAATGTCGGTGCTCGGAAAGGGCACGCCGACCGTTCCGGGCCGACGGCTCGGCCCGATCGGGTTGCCGGCCACGATGGGGGACGCTTCGGTCATGCCGTAGCCCTCGACCAGCAGGCCGCCGGTAGCCTGCTCCCAGCGTTCCACAATCGAGACCGGCAGGTTCATCGCGCCCGAGATGGCAAAGCGGATGCCGGCGAGGCTCACCTTCTTCTTTGCCGCTGCGGTGACCAGGCGGTCGTAGATCGGCGGCACCGCGGGTAGAAAGGTCGGCGGTGCGTGCTTGGCGGCTTCGAGCACGAGTTTCTCATCGAACTTGGGAAACAGCACGAGTCGGGCGCCGATGCTCATCGCGAAGGTGAGACAGAGCGTGAGCCCGTAGGCGTGGAACATGGGCAGAACGCCGTAGACCGTTTCATCGCCTGGGCGCAGGCCCGCCACCCAGGCGGAGCCCTGGGCTGCATTGGCGCGCAGGTTGTAGTGGCTGAGGATGGCGCCCTTCGGGGTACCGGTCGTGCCGCTCGTGTACTGCAGTACCGCCGTATCGGTGAGCAGGGGGCGCTGATGGGAGTGGTGCAGCTTGCGGCCGCCGACGAGGGACTCCCAGCTGATCGCACCCTTTCTCGGTCCGGCGGTCAGCGAGGCGCGGGCCTCCTGCGCCTTCTTGATCGGCAGCTTGAGAGCCAACCGTTTCGAGAACGGCATCGCGCGGGTGAGGTCGACGGTGACGACATCCGCTACGCCCATGTCTTTGGGAAATGTGCGCACCGACTCGTAGACCTTGTCCCAGACGATTGCGACGCGCGCTCCGTGGTCTTCGAACTGGTGCCGCAGTTCCCGGTCGGTGTAGAGCGGATTGTGCTCGACCACGATGGCGCCGAGGCGCAGCACCGCATAGAACGCGACGACGTGCTGCGGGCAATTCGGCAGCAC
Source organism: Cryobacterium glaciale (assembly GCF_004402535.1). Classification (GTDB taxonomy): domain Bacteria; phylum Actinomycetota; class Actinomycetes; order Actinomycetales; family Microbacteriaceae; genus Cryobacterium; species Cryobacterium glaciale. The sequence goes on from NZ_SOEY01000008.1 coordinate 231,412, forward strand.
GATGGCAACGCGGTCGCCGGGGCTCACGCCGAGTTTGCGCAGGCCGTTGGCGGCGCGAGAGATCTGCTCGCCGAGCTCGGCGTAGGTGGTGCTGGAGCCGAAGAAGTCCAGGGCGATGCACGGTGCGAACTGTTCGGCCGAGGTCTCCATCATGTCGGTGAGGGTTTCGGTGGTCTCCGCGATGGTAGCGGGAACGCCGGGCGCGTACGAGGCGAGCCAGGGCTGGTCCTTGAAGGTCATGACAGCTCCCGGGTGATCGCGGCGACGAACTGGTCGATGTCGTCTTCGGTGGTATCGAAGCCGCACATCCAGCGCACCTCATTTTTCGAGGCGTCCCAGTCGTAGAACCGAAAGGACTCGCGCAAACGGTCGGCCACGCCGCCGGGCAGGGTGGCGAAGATGGCGTTGGCCTGGGTGGCCTGACTGAAGTTGAGGCCGGTGATCGTGCCGTCAGCAAGCTCGCGTTCCAGCGCTCCGCGCAGCCGGGCGGCCATCGCGTTGGAGTGGGAGGCGTTCCGCAGCCACAGGTCCCCGTCGAGCAGCGCGATCAGCTGCGCCGAGACGAAACGCATCTTGCTGGAGAGCTGCATGTTCGACTTGCGCAGATACTTTAAACCAGTGGATGCCGCCGGGTTCAGCACCACGATGCACTCACCGAGCATCATGCCGTTCTTGGTACCGCCGAAGCTGAGCAGGTCGACACCGGCGTCGCGGGTGAAAGCGCGCAGCGGTACTCCGAGGCTGGCGGCCGCGTTGGAGATGCGGGCACCGTCCATGTGCAGCGTCATCCCCTTGGAATGCGCGTGATCGGCGATGGCGCGCACCTCGTCGGCCGTGTACGCGGTGCCGAGCTCGGTGGTCTGCGTGATGGACACGACGAGCGGCTGCGCCCGGTGTTCATCGCCCCAGCCCCAGGCCTCCTGGTCGATGAGCTCGGGGGTGAGCTTACCGTCGGGGGTCACCACGGGCAGCAGCTTGAAGCCGCCGACGTGTTCGGGGGCGCCGCCCTCATCGTTGTGAATGTGTGCGGTGGCCGAGCAGATCACAGCGCCCCAGCGCGGCAGCATGGACTGCAGCCCGGTGACGTTGGCGCCGGTGCCGTTGAACACCGGGAACGCTTCGACGCCGGCGCCGAACTGTCGGGCGAAGACCTCCTGCAGCCGGGCCGTGTAGACGTCTTCGCCGTAGGCGATCTGGTGGGCGCCGTTGGCCTGGGCCATCGCCTCCAAGATTTCCGGATGAATTCCGGAGTAGTTGTCGGAGGCGAAACCGCGGGAAGTCAGATCATGGAGTTGGGTCACTCCTCCATCCTCCCGCATCCGGCTGGACGCCGCCCCACCTGCCTACTTGTGCAGGGCGTCGCGTAGCGAGACCCTGGCGCCCATGCGCAGCAGCGCGTTGGAGTAGATGCGCGACCCGATCAGAATCACGACCATCGTCGCCAGCGCCAGCACCGCGAGGGAGAGCACCGGCTCCCACCATTCGGCCTGGCCGAGGAAGATGCGTACCGGCATGCCGACCGGCGCCGAGAACGGAACGTACGACATGATCGCGAGCACGAGCGGGTTGTCGTTGAAGAAGATCACCATGAAGTAGGGAATCATCACGAGGAACAGCACCGGAGACGTCGCCGAGCCCACGTCTTCCTGCCGCGACACCATGGATGCGGTGGCCGCGTAGAGCGCGGCGAGCAGCACGAACCCGAAGGCGAAGAACACGACGAACCAGACGATCGCCGGGCCGACATCGCCGAGCAGCACGCGTTGCCCGGTGACCGCCAGGCCGATCGAGACCAGCAGGCCAATGGACACGATCTGCGCGAATGCCATCAGGCTGTTGCCGAGCACCTTGCCGGCGAGCAGGGCCCGCACCGAGATGGTCGACATGAGAATCTCGACGATGCGGGTCTGCTTCTCTTCGACGACGCTCTGGGCGATGGTGGCGCCGAAGGTGGTCGCCGACATGAGAAAGATGATGCCGAAGCCGATGGCCACGAGGTAGGCCAGAAAACCGTCCTGTTCGGCCGGCTCGAGAATTTCCAGCTCCGGGCTCACACTGAGCGTGCCGAGCACGTCGTTCGGCGCAGAATCCAGGGCGATCACGGTGATGCCGAGCCGGGAATCGGCGTTCGTTGACGGCACGACGGCCGCGTCGACCGTGCCGTCGCGCACGAGTGCCTCGGCGACTTCGGCGGTATCGGCTTGGACGATGTCGAAGGCTTCGGTCTGTTCGACGACGCTGATGGCCGTGCCGACCACGGCGACCTTGGTCAGGCTTGTGTTCTGGCTGGCAATGCTGCCGACGATGACCGACGCCATCGAGATGAGCAGCAGAATTCCGGTGGCGATGAGAAACGACTTGCTGCGCAGGCGCGCCGAGATCTCACGGTTGGAGACCAGCCAGACGCTCTGGGCGAAGGTGGGCGCGGTGTGTGCCGGACTGGTCGCGGTGCTCATGCGATGACCTCCTTGAAGATGGTGGCAAGCGTTGGTCGCTGCTGGCTGAAGGTGTGCACTGCACCGAGCGTGATCGCATGGTGCAGAACAGCCTGGCTGGCGGCATCCGTTTCGGCTTCGAAGACGGCGAAGTTACTGTCACCGGTGCTGGCGCCGTTGACGTCGATCACGGTGATGCCGGGCTGCGAGCGGATCCAACCGGTGTCGCCAGCGGTGCGAATTTCAAATCGGGGGCTGCTGTGCTGCTCGCGCAGTGCGTCGCGGGAGCCGTTCGCGCGAATTTCACCGTCGGCGATGATGATGAGGTCGTCGCAGAGCCGTTCGACGATATCGAGCTGGTGCGAGGAGAACAGCACGGGCGCACCCTGGGCGGCGAAGCCGGCGAGCACGCTCATGACCACCTCGACGGCGAGCGGGTCGAGGCCGGAGAATGGCTCGTCGAGTACGAGAAACTCGGGATCGTGAACGAGTGCGGCAGCGATCTGGGCGCGCTGCTGATTGCCGAGCGAGAGCGACTCCACAGTGTCGCCGGCGCGCGCGTCGAGACCGAGACGCTCGAGCAGGTCGGCGGTGTTGCGGCGAGCGGATGCCGGTGACAGCCCGTGCAGGCGGGCCAGGTAAACGAGCTGCTCGGCCACCTTCATCTTGGGGTAGAGGCCGCGCTCTTCGGGCATGTACCCGAAGCGCCGGCGGTCGCTCGCGGTGACCGGCACTCCGTCGATGAGCACGGTACCCGAATCGGGTGACAGCACACCGAGGATGATGCGCATCGTCGTGGTCTTGCCGGCACCGTTCGCGCCGACGAAGCCGGTCATGCGGCCGTCCCCCACGGTGAAGCTGACGTCGGTGAGCACCTTCCGCGTGCCGTAGCTCTTGGTGACTGCCCTAATGTCGAGCATGCTCGCCCTTTCGTTGTGCGTGTCTTCACGGTAGCGCGGGCGGTCGGGCGACACACCGCCCACCGGGTGATCGGGGCTCCGCCGGCCTGCCGGCGCGGTCACAAGCTGCAGGGGCCCCCGAATTCTGCTTGCGCGCCAGGCAGGCCGGGCGCGCAAGCCCGGTTCGGCAGCGCGAGCCATGTCACGGCGTTAGGATTCAGCCCCGGAAACGAGCAGCACTCGGCTGTTATTCGCGGATGCCGCCGCCTCGTCCCACAGCCTCGTCACGCGGGTAGCGAGCTCGGTTTCCAGACCCTCGAGCGAACGTACGACGAAGATCACGGCCGCGGCGGTGTCGCCCGCTTTCGCAAAACCCTGGCCGACCGCGCGGACCCACGTTTCCGCGGCAGACTTCGCGGCCGCATAGTTGGCGCCGCCAGCCGAGGGCCGGTCTACCGACACGCTCGAGACGATCGCGAGTCGCCCGGCCGGTGACGCCAGCAGATCGGCGTTGAAGGCCCGGGTGGTGTTGCGCAGCGTGGTCATCACGTGTGAGTGCAGAAAATCCCAGTCCTCGTCGGTCTGGCCGGCGAGGCCGCCGCCGCCGCGCCAGCCGCCCACCAGGTGAATCAGCCCATCGATCGGACCGATCGCCGCGGCCAGCGCGGTCACCGCCCCAAAATCGGTGAGGTCGCATTCATACAGGGCGGCCGTGGGTGCGACGGCCAGCACCGACTGGAGGCGTGCGAGATTCGAGCCGACGGCGACGACGCGCGCGCCGGTATCCGCTAGAGAAGCGGCGACGGCCAGACCGGCCGTGCTGGTCGCGCCGGCGATCAGTACGCGGCGGCCAGCGACGGCCGGGCTGGCGGCCATTAGGCGACCGCGCTGCCGGTGATGCCGGCGGTGGACTCGATGACCGTGCGCATCTTCTTCTCGAGCGCTTCGAAGAACATCGACAGCGGGAATTCGTCGTCGAGAACCTGGTCGGTGTAGCCCTTGGGGGAACCGGCGAGCACCTCGAGCGGCAGCCCGCGCGCCCAGGTCGAGGCCGGATTCGGCGTGAGGGTCTTCGAGATCATCTCGTAGGCCGCGAGCCAGTGCGCCTTCTTCGGCCGGTCGATCGACGCCCAGTACAACTCGTCGATCTGCGCGCCGAGCGCGATGACCACCTCGGGCACGGCCTCCCAATCGAACGTGAGCCGGGTGTCGGTCCAGTGCAGTACGCCGTGCTGGTGCATCCAGGCGAACAACAGCTGACCGCCGAGGCCGTCATAGTTGCGCACCCGGTTGCCGGTGATCGCGAACCGAAAGATGCGGTCGAAGATGACCGCGTACTGCACCAGTTTCGCGTGCCGGCGCGCTTCGGGGCTCGCCAGTTCGCTGCGCTCGATCGTGACCGATTCGCGAAAGGCGGTGAGGTCGCAGCGCAACTCCTCGAGGGAATAGAGGAAGAACGGCATGCGCTGCTTGATCATGAACGGGTCGAACGGCAGGTCTCCGCGCATGTGGGTGCGGTCGTGGATGAGATCCCACATCACGAAGGTCTCTTCGGTGAGGTGCTGGTCGTCGAGCAGCAGAGCCGCATCGGCTGGCAACTCGAGCCGGGTGATCTCGGCGGCCGCGCGCACGACCCGGCGAAAACGGGCGGCTTCGCGGTCGGCGAAGATCGCCCCCCAGGTGAACGTGGGAATCTCGCGCATCGCAACGGTCTCGGGAAACAACACCGCGGAGTTGGTGTCGTACCCGGGGGTGAAATCGAGAAAACGAATCGGTACGAACAGTTTGTTCGTGTACCCGGCCTCGAGTTCACCGATGAATTCCGGCCAGATGACCTCGATCAGCACGGCTTCGACCAGGCGGTTGGCGCTGCCGTTCTGCGTGTACATCGGGAAGACCACGAGGTGGCGCAGTCCGTTCACCCGGTGCTGTTGCGGCTGAAAGGCCATCAGGGAGTCGTAGAAGTCGGGTACGCCGAATCCGGCAGAGGCCCAGCGGTCGAAGTCCGTGACCAGGGCGGCCAGATACGCGGCATCGTGCGGGAACTGCGGCGCGAGGTCTGCGATGGCCGCGGTGATGCGCGAAACGGAGACGTCAGCATCCGCGTGCCGCTCGGCGTCGGCAATCGATCCGTTTTGGGCCTGCAGGGACTGCAGCGTCGTCGCCGCAGCCTTGATGCTCAGCCACGATGGGTCGAGCGCGAGGTTGATGCCGCCGTCTTCGAGAACCTCGGGCTCTCCGACCAGAGCGTTAGCTACGTGTGTTTTTTCAACAGATATCGACATGGGAACCTCCCGTTCTCGGTAGTGCCGCGGACGCGGCGGGCGTGCCTCCTCAGAATATCGGGCGCCACGCGGCGTTTTCTTGCGATCTGTCGCAACGAATCGCGGCTAAGCGTGGGTTTTGGCGCCGAGAATTGCCGTCTTGGTGGCGCACGCGCACTTCTGAACGGTACCTCCGGTAGCGTGCACGCCGCCCGAATGCCGCGCACCGCTCTCAACTACGCCACCGAGCACCTCACCGCGGAGCAGCGCGCTGCCTACCGCGCCGCGCGCTAGGTCCTATTCGCCGATCAGGCGCAGACCGTTATACCAGCAGACGGCGCGCAACCAGTCGTCGTCGAGCCGCGGCTCCCGGTCGCGCAGGCGTTCGAGCGACTCCAGCTGGTGAGCGTAGGGGTACGGAATATTGGGAAAGTCGCTGCCGAGCACGACGCGGTCGGGCAGGTCGGCCAGTCGTTGCAGCAGGGCGGGGTCGAACGGCGCGAGCCGCTCGAAAAAGTCGGTGAACACCATCGTCGTATCGAGGTGTACCCACGGGTACCGCTCGGCCAGATCGAGGAACTCGCCGTATTCCGGGGCGCCGAGATGAGCGACGACCGCCGTCAACAGCGGATGCCGCGCCAACACTCCCGCAAGCGTGTGCGGCCCGGTGATTCCCGGCCGGGATACCGGCCCGCTCCCGACGTGGATCACAACCGGGATCGCCGCGTCGGCGAGCAGCCCCCAGACCGGGTCGAGCAGGGGTTCGCGCAGGTCGAACGCCCCGACCTGTGCGTGGATCTTGAACACTCGAGCGCCACGATCGAGGGCGGACTGCACCTGTTCGAGCACGCCCTCCTCCGGGTAGAACGTGGCACTCGGAACACAATCGGCGTGCTTCGTGGCCAGGTCGAGCGAGAAATCGGTCAGCGAAGCGGCCATTCCCGGGCGATGCGCATAGGACAGTGCGGTGAAGCGGCGCACGCCCAGACGGCGAATCGTCGCGAGCCGTGAGTCCTGGTCGTCACGGTACTCGATCGGCCACTGCTGACCGATCAGCGGCTCGATCTCGTCGAAGTGGGCCCAGACACGCCGCAGCATCCGTTCGGGCAGAAAATGGGTGTGCAGGTCGACCAGGCCGGGCAGGCCAAGCGTGCGCCACCAGGTCGGTACCTCTTTGTCGAGCATCATTGACCCCAGTGTGCCAGACCGCCTCTTGACAAGCGGATGCCCCGAGCCTATTTTCTCCCGCGAGAAGAGGTAACGAAAATGAACACACTGCAGGTCAGCATTGTCCCCAACACTCCGTTCGTCGAGTACGTCCGCGAGTTCGACGCCCCCGTGGCGGCCGTCTATCGGGCCTACGCGGATCCCGACCTCGTCGAACAGTGGCTCGGCCCGAACGGCTATACCACCGAGATCGATCACTGGCATCTGCGCACCGGCGGCAGTTACCGGTTCGCCCACATCGATCCCGACGGTGAGCGCTACGAGTTCCACGGTGTTTTCCACGAGGCCCGGCCGGGCGACCTCATCATCCAAACCTTTGAATTTGACGGCTATCCCGACGTCGTGAGTATCGAAATTCTTCGCTTCGAAGACTTGGGCGATGGGCGCACGCGCATGGTCGGCCACTCAACCTATCCGAGCCAGGAGGCTCGTGACGGCATGGCCGAAAGCGGCATGGAAGACGGCATGGCCCAGGGCTACGACCGGCTCGACGGCGTGCTCGCCGCGCTCATGGCCACCCGCTGAGCCTGGCCGTCACAAAGCGGATGCTCCGCGCCGGTCGGGCGGGATCGTGCCGCTGGCGCGCGCCAACCGATACTCTTGAGCCATCGGGGTAAGCGCCGCGAGCAGACGAGACAACGGACGGCGGTGGCAGTGCACGCCCTCGACTTCGCCGGAATCGTCAGTGAGATTCTCACCCTCGTCGGCCTCGTCATTGGAGCACTTCTCTATATGGTCGGCCTCTCGGTGCGCGGCATCAGCGGCCGCTGGACCCGCACCACAGCCGTGATCGCAGCGTCCGGAACGTCCGCGGCGGGACCGGCCACGGTCATCCGCTGGTTTGACGGAGACGGCGATGTGCACGAATGCCCCGCTGAGACGCACGAGACGCACCACCTCGTGCCGGGTGATGATGTGCGAGTCTGGTTTCGCAATCGCGACCCCGAGCGGTGTCGCACGCACGACCCCGAACTGGACGGCAAGGGGCTGCGCCTGATCGGCCTGGTGCTGCTGGGTATCGGCGTTCTGGCCGCAGTCGCCGGCATCGTTCTGATGTTCCTCTAACTGGCCGTTCTTTCCGCAGCGGATGCCGCGCGCGGCCGTGCCCATCCGCTCGCCACCGCGGTCACCGCGATGGTCACGAGCGCGCCGAGCAGCAAGGCCGCTGCCTCGCCGGGAACGAGGACGTGCAGCTGGGTGCCGATCGTCGCGGCCGCGATCGGAATTCCGAGCTGGGCCGCTGACAGCAGGCCGTGCGACAGCGGGAGGCCCAACACGCGGGTGGTCGAGTGGGTGAGCAGTGTCGCCAGTCCGAGCGCCAGTCCGAGCGCGATCATCTGCGGGTGATCGGCGAGGTCGCGCAGCGCGAGCGAGGCGCCCAGCCAGACGAAGAAGAGCGGCCCGAAGAATCCGTCGGCGAGGGCGAAGAGTTGGCGGGCCAGGCGGCGCGGTTCGCCGAGCATGGCGACGGCGAGGCCGAACGCGAACCCGGCGAGCATGACCGAGACGTGGCTGAACACGGCCACCGCTGACAGGGCAAACAGAATGGCCAGCTGGATGCGCAGCTCGAGGGCGAATTTGCGGTTGGCCGAGAGCTTGTGCAGCCGCAGGCGGGAGCCGTTCCGCTCCAGCCAGGCCAGCACGACGTAAAGGGCCACGGCCAGCACCGCTACCACGGCAGCCCCGAGAGCGGCGCGGCCCGCATTCGGCGGGTCGATGGCGAGCGGCAACGCCACGATCGCTGCGATATCGGCGATCGCAACCTGCGCGGTGAGCTCGAGCATCGACCGGCCGCGCAGCCCGAGCGAGTGAACGAGCGGCAGCACGAGCGCGGCCGAGGAGGACGCGAGCAGCACTATATATAAGGGAGCGTGCTGGGTGCCGAAGATCATCGCGATGGCCACCCCGAGGGTGCTCGCCGAAACGGTGACGAGGATTGCCCGCACCAGACCGGCTGAGAGCGCTGCGCGGATCGCGCCGGAGCGAACGGGCACGTGCGTGCCGGCCACGAACATGATCAACGCGAATCCGACATCCGCTAGAAAAGTCAGGGTGGGGTCGGCGGCATCGATGAGGCCGAGACCGGTGCGGCCGACGATAACGCCGGCGGCAAGCTGGCCGATGACGACGGGAATGTTCCAACGGCGCGGCGTCGCCAGCAGCGGACCGAGCAGCGCGATCACTGAGATGATCGCAAGGGTCTGAAAGTCCATGCGCACCTCCCCGCGGCTGTCATGTGCGCGCTCGTGCGCTGAGTCGAGCGTAGTCCCGGGCGGCGCGCGCAGGCGGCATGATGGGGGTATGAGTCAAACCGTCGCCGGAGCCCGCGTGCTGATTACCGGAGCCGCCATGGGAATGGGCCGCCTGTATGCCGAACGCTGCGTCGCCGAGGGGGCGAAGAGCGTGATCCTGTGGGACCGTGACGGTGCGGCGCTCGCCGCGACGGCCGCCCGCCTCACCGACCGGTCCAAGGGGCGCACCCAGATTGCACCGTACATCGTCGATATTGCCGACCTCGGCGCCATCGCGCAGACCGCGCAGCGGGTGCGCACTGAGATCGGTGACCCCGACGTGGTCATCAACAACGCTGGAATCATTCGCGGCAAGTATTTCTGGGAGCACGACAACGGTGCAGACACCCGCCCGACCATGCAGATCAATGCGCTCGCCCCCATGTACATCGCCCGGGAGTTTCTGCCGGCCATGATCGCGAGCGGATACCGCGAGTCGCGCATCGTGAACATCGCGTCGGCCGCCGGCACGCTCAGCAACCCGCGCATGAGCGTTTATGCCGCCTCGAAGGCGGCTCTCATCGGCTGGAGCGACTCGTTGCGGCTCGAACTGGTGCAGCAGGGGTACGGCCACGTCAAGGTGACCACGGTGTGCCCGAGTTACATCGACACGGGCATGTTCGAGGGTGCCCGCGGGCCACTGCTCACCCCGTTGATGACCCCGGAATATGTGGTCGATCGGGTCTGGCGGGCGATGCTCGCCGGCAAGCCGCAGTTGCTGCTGCCGTGGACGGTGAACCTGTCGAAGGTGCTGCGCGGGGTGCTGCCGTTAGCTGCGTGGGATGCCGTCGCCGGTCGCGTTTTTGGCGTGTATCGGTCGATGGACCGGTGGGTCGGCCGCCAGTAGCGGCCTTCGGAGGTGAACTCCAGCCCCATAAGCCATCGCTACCACGCACCATCACGCACCTGTCGTTTGTGGCCCCGTTCTTCGGCACTCAGATGCTCGGCTGGCTGGTTGATTCCGGTGCTCCGAGCATCGTGATCGCTTACATCCTGGTGGCCGCGGCCTTCGTGGTGTTGCATCGCCGCGAACCGAAGATGGACCGTCCGCTGCGCATCGGCGGCGTCTTCTTCTTCTACCTGCGCATTCCGGCCGGAATCGCGCCCGGCCACGATGCCGAGGAGCGCCTGCTCGAGAGTTTCGGTTCCCGCCGCTTCTAACCCCGTAAATTTTAGTGAGAATTGAGCTTGCGTCGCGCTGGAAGCTGAGTATTATTCTTTGCAGCTGGGGTTCTCGTACTCCGATTGGTGGCATTCTTCCATTAGGAAGTTGACCCCGTTGCGGACCGGGGCCCCAGCCTTTCTGTGCCCTCGCGAGCCCACAGGCGCTCCGCTAGAGCCGTCATTCCCGTTGGTCAACGCGGGTTGCCTGCGAAACCCGGCCATTGTCGTTGGTCGAGCCTGTCGACACCGCCAGCGAGCACCGCGGTACGGTCTCGAAGAGGCGCCTGTCAGTCCGAATGCGTCTTCGCACAGGAATCCCAGTAGATTCGAGAAACCCTCGACTTCATGCGCTGAGCTTGGTACACTTGTTCTATGAGCCAGAGCGGCGACACCCCCAGCCGGGCCCCGCCGATCCGTTCTTCGCCGCCCACGGCTGCCGGCCTTCCACGCCTGAGGAGCGCGCCGAGTTCGAGGTGTTCTGGGCGCAGTGTCAAGCGGATTGGCGGGTTGAAGTTGCCGAGGGGCTCGGACAATTCGCCCCGTACGATGACCTCGACCCCGTCGGCTTGGAATTCGTCAACCTAGAACCGGTGAGTCCGGCGACTGACCGTCCGGAGTTGTTTGACGGCCCGCCTATTCCGGCCGGTCTCGACCTGTCCGAGATATCCGCGGCAGCTCACACCTCAGCGACTGGAAAGTCACCGCCACCCCCGACGGCACCCTGCACTGGACCAGCCCCGCCGGCAAGCACTACGCCACCGACCCCGCCACCCGCATCAGCCCCACCTCCAACAAGCCAGCCCGTCAACATCACCCCCGCCTAACGCGCCAGCGCCGCCCGTGCCCGACCCATGGAAATCCGAGTGCACCTTCGACAACCCCGACCCCGACTCGCACCCCTTCTAGGTGAAGGTCCCTGAACTCCGCGCCCGTCGTCAAGACCGGACCGATCGCGAGCCACGGCCTGCTCACGCGACCGCACCGCACCGCACCGCACGCTACTGCTACTGCTACTGCTACTGCTACCGCAGCGCGCTGATGCGCAGGGCCACCGACTTGAAGTTCGCGATGCGCTGCTCGTAGCGTGCAGCCAGCACGATGAGCACGATTCCGCCGCCGCCGAGCCAAAGGAACCAGGGGATCACGCTGTAGGCGAGAGCGATCCATGGCCAGAGCTGGGCGACACCGTGAATGATCAGCACGAGCGCGCCGATCACGAACGGCGCCTGCAGTCGAAGCGTGCTGCCGATCACGATCACGATAATGGCCACAATGCCGAGGCTGACGATGCGCCACAGTTCGTTGAACGTGAAGTCCAGAAGCAATGTCGGCACCAGGAGCAGCAGCAGCCCGGGGCCGATCCACGGCCAGCTGCGCGCCCGCGGGTCGCTCTGCAGCCGGAGCCGCCCCGAGCCCAGCAGTGCGAGGGCCACCGGAACGGTTACGAGCTCGAAGGGGTCGACCACGCTGAAACTCGCGGCCGTGAAAGCGGCCAGGCCGGCCAACGCGAGCACGCCCCAGGCAGTGAGCGTCCCAAACGGCGCTTGGGGGCGCCAGAGGGCCAGCACGTGCACGGCCGAGAGTGCGACTACGAGCAGCAGAGCGCGTGGTGTCGATAGCCCGGCATCGGCGGGGGAGATGGCCACGGCGAGTTCGATCCAGGTCAGAACGGATGCCCACACCAGCACGAGCGCGATACTCGCGCCGCGACGAAGCGGAGCGGAGGCGGCATCCGCTTGGCGTGCCAGCAGGAAGGCGGTCGCGACGGCTACAGCGGCAGGGATCAGCAGCCAGAACTCGAGCCGTGCGTCGGGAGCGCCGGGCGCGCCGCGCAGCCGTTGGGTCTGCGCGACGGCCGTGATCACGAGGGCGACGGAACCCGCCAGGCCAGCCGCGGCGAGATAGTGCGAACGCGGTGGCGACCACTGCACCGCCCCGGCACCGAGTGCCAGGGTCACTGCCACGAGGGCGACGACGACCGCGCGCACCAGCGACCCCGACTGTGCTGCGAGGGCGAGCGGCGCGAGGGCGATCAGCAGTCCGGCCAGGGTGAGCAGTCCGGCCACCGGGCTCGCTGCGCTCGTGCGATCGATTCGGCCGTAGCGACGAATGAGTACAGCCGTGATGAGCACGACGCCGGCGACGGGCAGCACATAGGGTTCGAGTGCCACTGTTCCGGCCCGGGCGAGGCCGAGCCAGAGGCCGGCGGTGCCGAGCGCAATGGCGAGCCAGCCGAAGTGACGTCGATTCGAGCGGGAACCGAAGATCCCGTCAGGGGCGATCGCCATGATGAGGGCCACGATGCCGGCGAGCACGATCACGAGCCAGCCGAGCGAGCGAAAGGTGACCGCTGCCGTGAACGCGGCCGGGATGAGCACGATCGCCGCGCCGATTTCGAGGGCGATCCGGTCACGCCGGGCGAACCGGTCGACGCGCACGCTGCTGGCATCGGTGCTGCGAAACAGCGCGAGCGAGCAGACCACGAGCGCGACCGCCGGTGGGGCCAGGGTGAAAACGGATGCGACGGCATCCGTTGCGAACAAAACCTCGCGCACCAGCAGAAACAGCAGCGGGGCCAACGCGACGGCGGCAATGCCCCGTTCTGTGTGCAGGCCGCCGCGGTTGGCGCGCACCAACACCCACACGGCGCAGGACGCCACAAGCAGACCCGTACGCACGATCGAGCCGGACGGTTCGGGCTGCAGGAGCGATTCGTCGGCGGCGAGCGACCAGGATCGAATCGGCAGGGCGAAGACGACCACGGTCGGAACCAGCAGGGTGAAGAAGGCCCAGCGCCGCTCGAGGGGTGGGAGCACTCTTGGTCGCAGCACCGCGGCGGCAAGGAGCAGATGCAGCAGCGCTGTGACGAGGGCGAGGGCCGCCGTGACGTTGGCCAGGTTAATCGAGTCCGACCAGTTCTGATCGGGCGCAAGGGCCAGGGGAACGTGCGCGACACCGACCAGGGCGACCACAATGGCCGCGGCCAGCAGCGCTCCGCGAACGTGTGTGCGTGACTCGGGGGCCAGCAGCTTGCCGTCGAGCACGGCGTTGGGCGCAGTTCGCTTCACCAGCAGGCGGGCGAACCAGAGGGCGAGCACGAGCGAGATAGTGCCGAACCACCAGGTTGTCGGGTGCGCCCAGCTGATGAGATAGCCGAACGCTTCACCGGAAATCAGGAGCCCGACGAGGCCTGGGGCCAAAAATCCGACGGAGAACCGACCCGTCGTGCTGCCGTTGCCGGGGATGAGTGCGAACTCGGGCGTACGGGCGAGCAGCAAGCAGATGAGCGCCCCGGTGCCCAGCAGCAGGTAGAGCGCGACGGTGATCCCGACCGACTCCACGAAGGGCACCGCGAGAACGACGACGGCCAGCGTGAGGGCGGTCACGATCTGGCGACGGGCGTGGATCAGACCCCCGAGGGTCCACCCGATCAGCAGGACCGCGCCGATCCCGACCAGGGCGAGCAAGGCCCAACCGTTGTCGGCAGTGGCGAGGTCGGTGACGACCTCGCGACCTCGAACTCCGTTCTCCGTTGCCAGAGCGAGGGGCACAGCGGCGTACCAGACCGTGACCAGCAGAGGAATGACCGCGACGACCGCCGCCGACCCCGCAGCCACGGCGCCGGCAGTGCGCGCAGCAGCGGGCGGGACGAAGCGACGGCTGAACCATTCGAGGGCAACGGCGAGGGCCACAGCCACCAGCACGGGCATGGTCAGTGTGAAGGCCAGGCTGTCGTGGCGACCGGCGATAACCGGCGCAATGCCGGCTGCGGAGAGCGCCGCCAGCGACGCCGCAAGATAGGCGAAGAATCGATACTCCGTCATGAATCGGGCAGACTCGACCGTCGCGCCCGCGTCTGCAGACTGGGCGAGCAGGGCGCTCACGGCGGCGGCCACGCGGGACTGCTCCTCCGCTGGCGCAGTGGCTGGCACGGCGACCGGCGTGGCGGACGGCCGGGTTGCAGCAGCCGCAGCGACCAGTGCGGTCTGCTGCGCGCGCAGCACGAGCACGGCGTGTGCCGTGGCGACGATCGCAACCGCGCCGAGGCACCAGACCGGGGCGACGAGGCTGTCGAAGTCGACGAACACGGCAACGATCGCCGACGCGCCGAGGGCCAGCGCGCCGAGGACGAGCAGCAGCATCCGCTCGGGAAAGCGATCGATCGCGGGCCGCCGGAGCACGACCGCTGAGGGCCGGGGAAGCGTCACACGGTGCAGCAGCGCGCCGACGGCAGCACCGAGAAAGCCGAAGAAAACGCGGGTGAGCGTGTCCTGGCTCTGAAAGATGCCCGCTGCAAACAGCCCGAGGCCGGGAACCGCGACGGCGAAACCGGCGACGCTCCCCACCCGCAGGTCCGAGCGGGCGTGCCAGCCGAGGAAGAGCGCTGCGCAGGCGAGCAGGGCCACGCCCCAATAGAGGGCGCCATCGCCGGCAGCGAGGCCGAACAGGTTGTTCTGCCGCATGCCCCAGACATCGAGCAGCACGAGCACGACGGCAAAGCTGCCGATGCCCTCTGCGGTGGACGTAAGCCGCGAGCGACGCATCCGCGCCGCGACCACGAGCGCCGCCACGGTCAGCACCGCGACGACAACCGAGCGAAACCCCAGTCCGGCGACGATCCACGCGACGGTTAGGAAGAAGATCGCGGCAACCGAGACCAACAGCACGCCAATGGAGAGCAGCACGACCTGCACGCTGGAACGTTGGGGCTTCGCGGGCAGAGCTGGTGCGGCCCCGGCCACGGGCAGTGCGGGCGTCGAGGGTGGCTGCGGGGGCACGGCAGCCCGCGGAATCCGGGTGCTGGCTGTCGGGTCGAAAACCGGCGGCGCCACGGGAAGCGGGGCGCGCGGCGCAACGGGAATGGCCACCGTCTGCTGGGCCGGTGCTGGCATCGTCGTGGTGGTGGTACCGGCGCTGGCCACGGTGGTGCCGGCCGCGCGCACGGGAGCCGAGCTCAACCCCGTCTCGTAGCGGATGCGCCCGATCAGCTCGGCGCGCTTTTCCAGGGCTGCCGCGGCATCCGCTGAGCTCGCCAGCAATTCGGTTGCGGTCGCATGCCGCAGGTCGAGCCGGCAGGCCGAGCACACCGGCAACTTGAGCGGGGCGTGGCAGGCCGGGCAGAGCGTCGTGTCGGTGAGGTCTGCGATGTGGCGCGGCCAGATTATTCGACCCACATGGCGCAGATAGAACTCCCCGGTATGGACTGGCTCGTGCTCTGACATCGATCTCCCCGCGGTCGGTCACTCTCCGCACAGGCTATCGGGCGGAGAAAAATGGGGCCGGCCGAGCACAGGCATGTGGAGAACTTCTGCCGGGGGAGGATGCGGGTGCCCGATCAGAGACTGTTGGTCGCCAGCCAGCTCACGAGCACCCGCTGAAACTCGAGCGGATGCTCCACGCTCGGTAAATGTGCCGTGCCGCGGAAGGTGCATCCGCTCGCCTGCGGCAGCATCTCCAAGAGGAACTCATAGTGGGCCAGCGCGCTCGTGACGTCGAGTTCACCGACGGTGATGAGCGCCGGAATGTCGATGTCGCTGACCCGGTCGAGTGCGGGCGGTTCGAGCGGCAGGGAGAGCGGAGTTTCCGTGGCGTGGATGACGTTGCGCAGATTGAGCTCCTGCGCGAGGGCCAGAAAGGCCGGGTCGACATCGGCCGCCTTGCGGGTCGGTCCGACCGCCCAGAGCGTGACCTCGAGCCGGGCCAGCCGCGGCCACTGACGCGCCGTGAATGCCGCATCCAGCTTGTCGAACAGGGCGTCCTCTTTCTCGGTCAGCTCGACATCGGGAAACCCGCTCGGCCCGGATCCGATCGTGACCAGGCCGGCGACCCGCTCGGGGCTGGCCACGGCCAGGTCGATCGCGATCGTGCCGCCGCGCGAGCACCCAATGAGGGTGGCGCGAGCGACGCCGAGATGATCGAGCAGCGCCGTGGCATCCGCTCGGTTGGAGAATTCGACATTCTCGGTCGTGGTCTGGCCGAACCCACGGGTGTCGAAGCGAATGACGTAGTGGTGTGCTGCGAGGGCGGCGACCTGCGGATCCCACATGCGCAGGGTCGCGATACCCGCGTGGATCAGCAGCAGGGCTGGCGAGTCGGGGTCTCCCTGAGTCTCGTAATACAGGGAAGCGCCAGGAACGTCGAGTCGGGGCATGCGTCGAGCGTAGCAACGCGGTGCGCCAGCCCGATAGAGCCGCGCAGGCAACCGGCCGGGCGAACCCGTAGGCTCGACGGAATGGGCGGTGTTTTGATCGGTTTCTCGATTATCGGATTTGTGATCCTGATCGGGTACTTCGTAGAGCGATTCGGCATCGTCGGGGCCGGCGCCGGCCGGGTACTCAACCGCATGGCCTTCTTCGTCGCCACTCCCGCGCTGCTGTTCACCGTGCTGTCCCACGCGGACGTCTCGGTGTTGTTCTCCGAGTTTCTGGTCGCCATCGTCTGCGCCATCGCGGTCGGTGTACTCCTCTATATCGCCCTGGCCCGGCTGTTCTTTCGCACGCCACTGGCCGAGACGGTGCTCGGCGCGTCGAGCGCAACCTACGTGAACGCGAACAATATCGGGCTGCCGGTGGCCATCTACGTGCTCGGCAGTGCCCAGTACGTGGCACCGGTGTTGCTGCTGCAGCTGGTGATCCTCGCACCGACCATCCTGGCGGTCCTCGACGTCGCTACCCGGGGTCGGGCCTCCTTCGTGTCGATTCTGACCCAGCCGCTACGCAACCCGATGATTCTCGCCTCGCTCGCCGGTGTGCTCGTGGCGACCTTCGGCATCACCCTGCCGGATCCGGTGCTCGCACCGTTCGAACTGATCGGAGGCGCAGCGATCCCCCTGGTGCTGCTGTCATTCGGCATGTCCCTGCACGGGCAGCGCCTGCTCAAGGCCGGAACCGGGCGTAAACAGGTCGTCGCGGCCACCCTGATCAAGGTCGTGTTGATGCCGATCATCGCGTATTTGTTCGGGCATTTCGTGTTCGACCTCGATAATGCTGAGTTGTTCGCCGTGGTCGCGGTGTCGGCATTGCCGACCGCGCAGAACATCTTCAACTTCGCTTCGCGCTACGACCGAGCGATCGTCGTCACCCGCGACACCGTTTTGCTCACCACGATCCTGTCGATGCCCGCCCTGCTCGTGATCGCGGCGCTGCTCGCCTGACTCTTGAAAGGACCACGTGTCTGCTTCCAGCCCCTTCACCGCACCTGAGCCGGCCAATCTACCGATTGTCGACTCAACCGCGCGCTTTTTCCTGAACCGGGTGTACTGCGTGGGCCGCAATTACGCCGAACACGCCCGCGAGCTGGGCAATGACCCCGACCGGGAGCCGCCGTTCTTCTTCGCCAAACCGGCCGACGCCGTATTCGCCGTCGATGAGGGTGTTCCTGCACGCGGAGTGGCCCCGCACACGGTTCCCTACCCGCCCGAGACCGACAACCTGCACTACGAGATGGAACTCGTGGTCGCGATCGGTGTCGGCGGCGCCGACATTGCGCCAGCGGATGCCCTCACCCACGTTTTCGGTTACGGCGCCGGCGTCGACCTCACTCGGCGTGACCTTCAGGACGCCGCCAAGGTCCTGCGCCGCCCCTGGGATCTCTCCAAGGGTTTCGACTTCTCGGGGCCCTGCACTCCGATCGTTTCGGCTAGTGCGGTCGGTCACCCCTCCGCCGCGCGAATCTGGCTCGACGTCGACGGTGAGAGGCGCCAGGACGGCGACCTCGTCGACCAGATCTGGCCCGTGCAGGGCGTGATCGCCGCCTTGTCCCGCTTCGTTACCCTGCGGCCCGGTGACCTCATTTTCACCGGAACCCCCGCCGGCGTCGGTCGCATCGAGCCCGGCAACGAGATCACCGCGGGCATCGACGGGATCGGCGATCTGGCCTTCAGCCTGGTCAGCGCGGGCTAGGTCCCCAGCAGCGCACCGAGTGCGGTTGTCGCGTGGCCACGATGCTCATCGAGCAAGCGGATGACCAGCTCGGCATCCCCCGCAGCGAACGCGTCGACGATACCCGCGTGCTCGTGCTCGACCCGCGCCCGGTTACCCGTTTCCTGGTAGTACAGCCGGCGGTAGGCCTCGGTCGAATCCCAGAGCGCACGCAGAATGCGCTCGAGCCGGGGCAATCCGGATGACGTCACGAGCACGAAGTGAAATCGTCGGTTGGCCTCGTTCATGGCGAGCAGATCGCCGGCCGCGTTGGCCTGTTCGACCAGGGCACCGGCCGCGCGCAGGTCGACGAGCACCCGCGCGTTGCCGAGCGCGATCGTGGCGCGCACGGCTTCGGCCTCGAGCAGCTGGCGCAGCCGGTACACCTCGAGCAGATCGGCAAGGGACAGCTCGGTCACCCGATAGCCGCGATGCGGCTCGTGCACGACATGTCCCTCGGATTCCAGCGTGTTGAGCGCCTCCCGCACCGGAACCCGGCTGACGCCGAGTCGTTCGGCCAGGTCCTCCTGGCGCAAGGGCTGACCGGGAACCAGCTCACCGACCGCGATCAGTCGGCGCAGCTCGCCGAGAACGAACGCCGGAACGGTCGGCGGCCGGGTATTTGCGAGGTGAGAAGGCACGTTCGACTCTAACTCAGCGGAACGCCGCGATTCCGGTGATGTGCTGGCCGAGAATGAGAGTGTGTACCTCGTCGGTGCCCTCGTAGGTGCGCACGCTCTCGAGGTTGTTAGCGTGGCGCAGGGGGGAATAGTCGAGGGTGATGCCGTTGCCGCCGAGCATCGCACGGGCTTCGCGGCAGATGGCGATCGCCTCGCGGCAGTTGTTGAGCTTGCCCACCGAAATCTGGTGCGGAGCGAGCGTTCCGGCGTCCTTGAGCCGGCCGAGCTGCAGCGCGAGCAGGGTGCCCTTGTTGATTTCGAGGGCCATGTTCACGAGCTTCTGCTGGGTGAGCTGGTAGCCGGCGAGCGGCTTGCCGAACTGCATCCGCTCCTTGGAGAAGGCCAGCGCGGTGAGGTAGCTGTCGCGGGCGGCGCCCATGACGCCCCAGACGATGCCGTATCGGGCTTCATTGAGGCACTCGAACGGTCCGCGCAAGCCCTTTGCCTTCGGCAGCATGGCCGAGTCAGGCAGGCGCACCTCGGTCAGCTCGATCTCGCACTGAATCGAGGCACGCATCGAGAGCTTCGGCTCGATCAGCGTGGCAACAAAGCCGGCGGTATTGGTGGGCACGACGAAGCCGCGAATCCCGTCATCCGTCATGGCCCAGATGATCGCGACCTGAGCGACCGTCGCGAGGCCGATCCAGCGCTTGGTGCCGTTGATCACCCAGTCGGCGCCGTCACGGCGAGCGGAGGTCGTCATGCTCGCCGGGTCGGAACCCGCAGAAGGCTCCGTCAGCCCGAAGCATCCGATGACCTCGCCGGCCGCCATGCGCGGCAGCCACTCGTTCTTCTGCTCCTCGGAGCCGTGCTTGTGAATAGCGCTCATGGCGAGCGAACCCTGCACGCTTACGAAGGTGCGCAGCCCGGAATCGCCGGCCTCCAGCTCGAGTGCGGCGAGGCCGTATTCGACCGCGGTGCGCCCGGGGCAGCCATATCCCTTCAGGTGCATGCCGAGCAGGCCGAGCTTGGCCATCTGCGGAACGATCTCGAGCGGAAAGACCGCCTTCTCGTACCATTCGGCGATGTTCGGCTTGATGGTGGTGTTCACGAAGGCTCGCACCTCGTTTCGCAGGTCGATCTCGGCCTCGGTCAGCAGGGAATCGATGCCGACGAGGTCGACGGCGTCGGTCAGGTCGGTGTCGGTAAGTTCGACAGCACTCGTATCGATAGCAGTTCTAGCGGTCATGAGTCGTCTTTCGGTCGGTCAAGCGGATGGCTGTGGCTGGTGAAAGGTCGCACCGGCGTGCTCCCCGAGCAGGGGCGGCGGGCGGAGGTAGCGCGCGGGCGTGGCGGACAGGCTGATCGGGTTGGCGATCTGCTGGCTGAGGCGAGAGCCAGCTGCATCCGTCACCGACACGACCGGGGCCAGGCCGAGCAGGGCGGCCAGGTCGAGGGCTTCGGCGATGGAATTCACCTTGCCGGCGGGAACCCGCGCGATCGACAGCCGCGCCGTCCATTCGGCAGCGGAGCGCGTCTCGAGCGCTTCCTCGAGCAGTGCCTTGAGCACGGCGCGGTGCGCGAGACGGTTCGCGTTGTGGTCGAACCGCGCGTCGGCGGCGAGTTCGGGCAGCCCGAGCACCTCGACCAGGTTGCTGAACTGCTTGTCGGTGCCGACGGCGATCGCGATCGGGTCGTCGAGGGTGCGGAAGGTCTCGTAGGGTGCGATGCTCGGGTGGGCGTTGCCGAGCCGTTTCGGCGCGACACCGGTGGCGAGTGTGCTCGAAGCCTGGTTGACCAGCCCGGCAAGCAGGGAGGAGAGCAGGTTCACGTCGACCCGCTGGCCCCGGCCGGTCTGGTCGCGCGAACGCAGCGCCGCAAGAATGCCCACGACCGCGTTCTGCCCGGTCAGTACGTCGACGAGGGCGACGCCCACCTTGCTCGGTTCCGAATCGGGAGCGCCGGTCACGCTCATGAGTCCGCCGACCGCCTGCACGAGCAGGTCGTACCCGGGCAGCGCGGCACCGCCGGTGCGGCCGAATCCGGTGATCGAGCAGTACACGAGTTCGGGGCTCTCGATCTTCAGGGTCGCATAGTCGAGGCCGTACTGTTCCATCACGCCTGGACGAAAATTCTCGATCACGACGTCGGCGCTGAGGGCGAGTGCCCGCGCCTCGGCCAGGCCCCTGTCCGTGCGCAGGTCGCACACGACCGAGCGCTTGTTGCGGTTGACGCTCGCGAAATAACTGCCCATGCCGTTCTCATCGATTGGCGGCACCCAGGCGCGAGTGTCATCGCCGAGCGGATGCTCGATCTTGATGACATCGGCACCGAAATCGGCGAGCATCATCGTGGCGAATGGCCCGGCGAGCACGCGGGAAAAATCGGCCACACGGATGCCGTCCAGCGGCCCCGTAGCGGGTGTTTCGTCCTCAGTTCGGGTCATTTGGATACTGTATCCAATTTCTCCGGAAAGGGGAAGAGATGGTTGTGAATCGAGAGTGCGCGGCCCGGCCAGAGGGGCAAATGGGGGACAAAAAATGGTATCAAGCCCGTATTTCTGCGAGACTGGAACTTTGAGCTTGCCCGGCACCTCGGGTAATCACGTCCAGTACGTCGGGCATCCCAACAAAGGAATCCCATTGACGGATCAAACATTTCAGTTAATCGCAATCGTTTTATATCTCGCCGGCATGGTGGCCATCGGCTACTTTGCCTTTCGCCAGACCAAAGATCTTGACGACTATATGCTCGCCGGCCGCGGACTCAAACCGGGCACAGCAGCCCTGAGCGCCGGCGCTTCGGACATGTCCGGCTGGCTCCTCCTGGGGCTCCCCGGCGCAATCTATGTGTCCGGTCTCGTGGAGGCCTGGATCGCCATCGGCCTCACCATCGGTGCCTGGCTGAACTGGAAGTACGTGGCCCCGCGGCTGCGCTCCTATACCTTCGTGTCGAAGAACTCGATCACCATTCCGAGCTTTTTCGAGAACCGGCTGAAAGACACCTCGCGCCTGCTGCGCGTGGTCTCCGGCCTGATCATTTTGGTGTTCTTCACCTTCTATGTCTCCTCCGGCATGGTAGCCGGCGGTGTCTTCTTTGAAGAATCCTTCGGCTCCACCTTCCTCACCGGAATGCTGATCGTCGGCGGCGTCACCCTGCTGTACACGCTGTTCGGCGGTTTTCTCGGCGCCACCCTCACCGACGTCGCCCAGGGCATTCTCATGCTCGTGGCACTGATTGCTGTTCCCCTCGTCGCGCTCAATGCGACCGGCGGAATCACCGCCACCCTCGACTCCATCCGCGCGTTCAACCCCGACCTGCTCTCCCTGACGGCCGGAGGGTCGGTTCTTGGCGTCATCTCCGCCACCGCCTGGGGCCTCGGCTACGTCGGTCAGCCGCACATCATCGTGCGTTTCATGGCTATGCGCACCCCGCAGGACGCAAAGGCGGGACGCCGCATCGGTATCGGCTGGATGGTCGCGACCGCCCTCGGCGCTGTCGCGACCGCGCTCATCGGCATCGCGTATTTCCAGCAGAACCCGGACCTGTCGCTCGAGAACCCGGAAACGGTCTTCCTGCTGCTCGCGCAGACGTTGTTCCACCCGTTCATTGCCGGCCTCGTGCTGGCCGCGGTGCTCGCCGCCATCATGAGCACCATCTCCTCGCAGCTGATCGTTTCTTCCTCTGCGCTGGTCGAGGACCTCTACCGGATCGTCGGCAAGGACGCGACACCGAAACACCTCGTCCTGCTTGGTCGCCTCGGCGTTCTGGTCGTGGCCGTTGTCGCCGGACTCATCGCGCTGCAGCAGAACTCGACCATTCTCGACCTGGTCGGCTTCGCCTGGGCCGGTTTCGGTGCCGCCTTCGGACCGGTCGTCATCCTGTCGCTGTACTGGAAGAAGCTTTCCACCTGGGGTACCTTGGCCTCGATGGTCACCGGTGCCCTCGTCGTCTTCGTCTGGGGCAACTCCCCGCTCGGCGACATCATGTACGAGATCGTGCCGGGCTTCGCCGCCAGCCTGATCGTCGCCGTCATCGTCTCGCTCGCCACGTACAAGCCGAACGCCGAAATCGAGGCCGAGTTCGAACTTGCCGCTGAGCAGGCTCACCCCACGTACAAGGCTCCCGAAAAGGTCTCCGCCTAACCAGCCTGCACCGCGCACGACAACGGCACCTGCCGTCGGCCTCACGGCCGGCGGCGGGTGCCGTTCGCGTTGGTCAGCGAGGCTGTCTCTGCAACCAGGGGCGCAGCATCCGGGTCACCCACGGAAGCACGAAGTAAGCCATGAGCGGGGTGAGCACGAGGGTGGTCAGCAGCACCTTCAGGGCTGTGCCGAGGTCACCCCAGCCGGGCACGAGCCAGCTCACGAGCAGGGTGAAGGCGAGGTTGACCGGAAAGAAGCCGAGCCAGATGCTGATCATCTGCTTCCAGCGCGGCGGCGGCAGCAGGGCTGGCGTTCCCGGCGGTGCCTGCTGCAGGGTGTCGAACCAGCCCTCGATGCCGGTGCGTTTCTCGACGTGCGCGTCGAGTACGAGGTCGGTACCGGCTTCGAGCCATTCGGTGCGCTCGTCGGAGTTCTCCCAGGCCTCGAGGCTCTCGGGGTTGGAGAAACGATAGAGCATGTTCCAGGTCGCGGAATCTTCGCTGCCGCGTACCCAGCCCGACCCGAGAAACCCGGGGTATCTGTGCGCGAGGTTGATGCCGAACTGCACCCATTCGCTCGCCTCGGTGAACCGTGCCGGGTCGACCGTGCGCGTGATGGAAACGGTCACGGATGCTGACGCGGGCGGGGGGACGGATGACATGTGAATCTAGAAGATCATCGGTCGGTCGTCGTCATCGCCGCCCAGGTCGAGGTCGACGAGCACCGGTACGTGGTCGCTCGGGGCGTCGCCCTTGCGCTCGTTGCGGTGGATGCTGGCATCCGTCACGAGATCGGCGAACGCCGGCGAGCCGAGGATGAAGTCGATGCGCATGCCCTCGTTGCGCGGAAACCGCAGCTGCTTGTAGTCCCAGAAGGTGAATCCTTCCGGAACGATCGGTCGCACGACGTCGGCCAGTCCGGCCCGCTCGAAGGCGTCGAATGCCGCCCGTTCCTCGGGGGAGATGTGCGTCGACTGACCGGGCACGAAGCTTGGGTCGCCCATGTCTTCGTCGCGGGGGGCGACGTTCCAGTCGCCCATCATGGCCAGTGCGAGCGCGGGGCGCCGGCTAAGTTCCTCGGCCGCGTGGGTCTCGAGAGCCTTCAGCCAGGCCAGCTTGTAGGCGTAGTGCGGGTCGCCGAGTGCGCGCCCGTTTGGCACGTACAGGCTCCACAATCGCAGATCATTCACCGTCACGCCGAGGGCGCGCGCCTCGAGCGGCTGATCCGGCCCGACCGCACCCTTCAAGAAGCCGGGCATATACGGGAAGGCGGTGACGACATCCGTCATCGGCTCACGACTGGCAAACGCCACACCGTTCCACTGGCTCAGGCCATGAATAGCGAGGTCGTAGCCGGCGTCCTCGAACACCTGCGACGGAAACTGTTCGGGCTTGCACTTGATCTCCTGCATGGCAAGAACGTCGATGTCCTCCCGTTCCATCCAGTCGACGATTCGCCCGGAGCGGGCACGAACGGAGTTGACGTTCCAGGTGGCAATGCGCATGCCTCCAGCCTATAAGGGGTGAGCGTTCAGCCCGTAGTGCGATTGAATGGTACAAAACACCAAGTGCAGGAAGGTCATAATGACGGAGTTGCAGATTGGCTATGCGGCCATGCTGGAGCAGTTCGCGCCAGCTGAGGCTGTCGCGCTCTCGGCCTACGCCGAGGAGCACGGGTTCACCGGCGTCATGGCCGCGGATCACTTTCAACCGTGGGTTCCGGCGCAGGGCCAGTCGAGTTTCGTTTGGAGCGTTCTGGCCTCGATCGCCGAGCGCACCAAGGGCGACTTCGGGCCCGGCGTGACCGCCCCGACCTTTCGCTGGCACCCGGCCATGGTCGCCCAGGCCTCCGCGACGCTCGCGTCGATGTATCCCGGCCGGCACTGGCTCGGCCTCGGCTCCGGCGAGGCCCTGAATGAGCATATCGTTGGCGGTTACTGGCCCGAAGCCCCCGAGCGCATCAACCGCATGTTCGAGGCCATCGAGATCATCTCGAAGCTGTTCGCCGGGTCGATCGCCGGCAAGGACGTCAAGCATTCCGGGCAGTTCTTCAAACTTGAATCAACCCGACTGTGGACGATGCCCGAGGTTGCGCCCGAAATTCTGGTCGCCACCGCCGGCCCGGTCACCGCCAAGCGCGCCGGCCGACTGGCCGACGGACTCATCACGGTCGGCGCTCCGCTCGAGAAGATCTCGATGCTGTTCGGCAAGTTCGACGACGGTGCCCGCGAGGCCGGCAAGGACCCCTCGATCATGCCCAAGGTGCTGCAGTTGCACATGAGCTGGGCCGAGACCGACGAAGAGGCCATGACCAATGCGCTGCACGAGTGGCCGAACGGTGGCATGAAGTTTCCGAAGGGCGATATCCGTTCGCCCTTCGAGTTCGAGCAGATGGCCAAGCTCGTACGCCCGGAGGACTTCGAGGGCCGCATGATCATCTCGGCCGACCCCGACGAGCACCGCAAGTACATCCAGAACTTCGTCGACCTCGGCTTCGATCGCATCTACCTGCACAACGTCGGCCGCAATCAGAAGCAGTGGATCGACGTGTTCGGCGCATCCGTTCTGCCGAAGCTCGTTCGGTAGAACGTGCTGAGCATATTCACGCTCGGTGGTTTCAGCGAGATCAGGGCCGGCGACGACCTGGCCACCCTGATCGCAGAGGCCGCGCAATCACGCCTCCTCGACGGCGATATTATCGCGGTGACCAGCAAAATCGTCTCCAAAGCCGAGGGCCGCACCGTGCTGGCCGCCGACCGGGAACAGGCGATCACCGACGAGACCGTGCGTGTCGTGGCCTCGCGGGCGCACCCCGGCGGCCTCACCCGCATCGTCGAGAACCGGCAGGGCCTGGTGATGGCCGCGGCCGGCGTCGACACGAGCAACGCGCCCGACGGGATGGTCTTGCTGCTGCCGGTCGATCCGGACAGGTCGGCGCGCGCCATCTGCTCGGCCCTGCGCGAGCGAACCGGGCTGCGACTCGGCGTGCTGGTGACCGATACCGCCGGACGCCCGTGGCGCGAGGGCCAGACCGACATCGCCATCGGCGCGGCCGGGCTGGCGGTCCTCGATGACCTTCGCGGCACAGCGGATGCCTCCGGTCGCCGCCTCGATGTCACCGTCGCGGCCGTCGCCGACGAGATCGCCGGTGCCGCCGACCTGATCAAAGGCAAGACCAGCGGCAATCCCGTCGCCGTGGTGCGCGGGCTCGGCCGGCTGGTCGGCGACCTGGACACCGTCGGGGCCCGGGCACTGCAACGGCAGAGCGACACCGACATGTTTCGCCTCGGCACGGCGGAGGCCCGCGCCGAAGGGTATGCGGAGGGTTTCGCGGCCGGGCGCGCTGCCAGCGTTGCGGCGGGCTCGGCCAGCTGAGCTTCGCGGGGCGGGCCGGGCATCGCGTGGCCGTTTGTTGCAGGCGCTGTGGTGACCGGCTCGCGTGCCTGGCCTGCCAGCCGCCCAAGCAACAGCGGGGCGCTTGCGCAGCAAATGGCAGCGCGACCCGCGCCGTACGCCGGTCGGAACCGGGCGCGTCTGCAGGAATCGGCCGCGCCATCCACTCTGCTGGGAACGGGGCGTCCCGCGCGGAGAAGCCCTAGATAGAGATGGTGAGGTTCTGGATCAGGCCGGTCTCGGGCTCGAGTTCGAAGCGGTAGCTCAGGTCGACGCTGCGGCCCGGAAAGTTGCCCTCGATGCGGTTGACGACGGTCGTCGCTGACTCGTCTGTCTCGGTGCGCAGCAGGGTCGTCGTGTACTCAAACTCCGCTGCGCTGCCGGCCAGCCAGGCAGCGATGGCCGCTTCGCCGGTGTAGGACTTGCCGTCATCGACGACGACAGCGTTTTCGACGAAGGTCTGGCGAGCGGACGCTGGCTTGGCGCTGACGCTGCGCTCGAGGTAGGTGACGATCGCCATGGGGAGCGCGCGAGCCTGTGCGGTGAGTGACTGTGACATGTGACCTCCTGGGCCGTTCGGTCGAACGAATTCGGGTCGACGGATGTTTGGAGTCGACCCTTGAGGGTACCGTGGCCGTCTCGGGGTCGGCGCCAACGGCCCCGAGGGTCAGTGATAGCCTCGGATTCGTGGCGAGCATAGAGGTCGAGCAGGCATGACGTGGGCGGTAGTGGTGCCAGTCAAGGACAGTTCGCACGCGAAGAGCCGACTGGGGGACAGGCCAGAGCGGGCGGCGCTCGCCGAGGCATTTGCGATCGACACGGTGGCGGCGCTTGCAGCAGCATCCGCTGTGGAACGTGTGTTTGTGGTGACCGGCAGCGGGCGCCTCGGCATTCGCCTCGCTGCCCGCGGGGCGGTGATCGTGCCGGAAGCGGTGGCCAAGACGACGGGGCACGATCGACTGAACGCCGCGATCGAGCAGGGCATCGCCGCGGCCCGGCGCGCTTGCCCGCATGCAAACCTCGCCGTGATGACCGGGGACCTGCCAGCCCTGCGATCGGCCGACATCGACAGCGTGTTCGGGCTCGCCGCGGCATATCCGCGCTCGATGGTGCCGGACGCCGAAGGCATTGGAACGACGACCCTGTTCGCCCGAGCGGGCGTCATGTTCATTCCCCGGTTCGGACTGGACTCCCGTGCCGTGCACGAGACGGCCGGTCACGTGGTGCTGGATCTGCCGTCGAACTCATCGATTCGGCGCGACGTGGACACCGCCGCCGACCTCGACATGGCAGGCGCGCTCGGACTCGGGCCGAACACGAGCGTGCTGCTCGGCAGCGTTCACCACTGAGGTTTAGTTAGCGGCAACCAGGCCAAGCACGGCAGCGGCCATCGCGGTCGTGGCGGGCAGGTCGGTCATCCACAGCGGCACCGCGGCAGAACGGATGCCGGCGGCCGCCAGCGCTGGCAGCGCCGCGGCATCCGTTTCGTCGATCAGCCAGGCATCGAGGATTCCACCCGCGCTGCGGGCGCCGTAGTGCCGCCCGACGGCGAGTGCGCTGGTCTCGACGCCGATCGTGTGCAGGCAGGCGTCGGCCATGCCGCGCACCGCCGCGCCGCCGATGATCGGGGACACTCCGACTACCCGCGCGACCGTCGAACGCAGGGCTTCGCGCACGCCAGGCACCGCGAGGATGGTGCCGACCGACACGACGGGGTTCGATGGCGGCAGCACCACGAGGTCGGCCTCACTGATGGCTTCAAGCACGCCCGGCGCGGCGACAGCCTCGGCCAGCCCGCGCTGTTCGAACCTCGTGATCGCGACCCGGGCCCGGTAGCGAACCCACCATTCCTCAAAGTGAATATAGTCACCCGCTGCGTGCTCATCGATATTCTCGGCGAGACATACGTGGGTTTCGATCGGCTGGTCGCTCATCGGCAGCAGTCTCGCCCCCGGCTGCCAGCGGCGGCAGAGAAATTCGGTCGCGTCACTCAGGGTTGATCCGCCACGGAGCAGATCGGTGCGCACGATGTGGGTGGCGAGGTCGAGGTCTCCGAGCGTGAACCAGGACCAGCCGCGGCCGTAAGCGGTGATCTCGGCCGCGGCCCGCCGGGACTCGTCGGGTCGGCCCCAGCCCTGCGCCTCGTTGATGCCGCCGCCGAGGGTGTACATGACGGTGTCGAGATCGGGGCAGATGCGCAGCCCGTCGAGCCACATATCGTCGCCGGTGTTCACGATCACCGTCACGGCTGCGTCGGGTGCAGTGACGGCGAGGCGGGCTAGCAGGCCACGGGTGAACCGGGCGCCGCCGACCCCGCCGGCCAGTACGGTGACACGCTCTAAACCGACACCGTTCATGACGCCGCCGAGTACACGATGACCGGGTGACCGCCGCGCGGATGCTCGAGAATGAAGCAGTCCACCCCATAGACGGCGCCGATGATCTCGGGGGTGAGCACCTCGGCGGGCGTGCCGAAAGCCACCAGCCGGCCGCCGTCGAGCAGCACAATCTGGTCGCAGTACGCCGCTGCGAGGTTGAGGTCGTGCAGGGCCATGATCGCCGTCACGCCGAGCTCGCGCACCTGGGCCAGCAGCGAGAGCTGGGCGCTCACATCGAGGTGATTGGTCGGTTCGTCGAGCAACAGCAGGCTCGGCTGCTGCGCCATGGCCCGGGCGATCTGCACCCGCTGCTGTTGCCCGCCGCTCAGCGTCTGCCAGGAGCGATCGAAAAGCGCCCCCGCGCCGACGGCTTCGAGGGCGTCGAACGCGACGGCACGATCCTCTTCGCCCCCGAAGGAGCCCATCAGCCTGGTGCGGTGCGGGATGCGCCCGAGCAGCACGACCTCGAGCACGGTGAGTTCGACGCTCGGCGCTGCATTCTGTTCGAGGAGGGCGATGCGCCGGGCCGCGTCGCGCCGGTTCAGCGACCCGACCGAGACGCCGTCGAGGGAGGCGGTGCCGGCATCCGCTTTGTCGATGCCGGCGATGATCCGCAGCAGGGTGGACTTGCCGGCGCCGTTCGGCCCGAGCAGGCCGGTGACGCTGCCGGTGGGCAGCGACGCCGAGACGTTCCGCAGAATTCTGGTGGCGTCGATACTGTACGACAGCTGGTCGAGGTCTACGCCCATAGGTGTGACTTCTTTCTCTTGATCAGCAGAATGAAAACCGGCACGCCGATGAACGCCGTGATGATGCCGACCGGAAGCTCGCGCGGGTCGAACACCGTGCGGGCCAGCGTGTCGGCGATCACCAGAAACAGGCCGCCGCAGACCGCGACGAGCGGCAGCAGTCGGCGGTGTCCCGGCCCGCTGATTCCGCGCACGAGGTGCGGCAGGATGAGCCCGACGAACCCGATTGACCCGCTCACGGCCACCATGGCACCGGTGAGCAGGGCAACTGACCCGAGCAGTGCCCAGCGGGTGCGGTTCACGTTGATGCCGAGGCTCGCCGCCGAGGTATCGCCGAAGGCGAACGCGTCGAGCCGGGTCGCCGACAAGAGGATGCCGGTGCCCACGACTGCGACGGCCGTCGCCGCGATCGCGACGCTCTCCCAGGTCGCGCCGGCCACCGAGCCGAGCAGCCAGTTGAGGATCTCCCGGTACGAGTCGCCCTTGGCCGCCCAGAAGATGATGAACGAGGTGAGCGCGCCAGCGAGCTGCGCGATGGCGAGGCCGGCGAGCACCGCCCGCACCGGAGTGATCGTGCCGCCGACCCGGGCGATGCTGAGCGTGGCGATCAGGGCGAGCAGCGCGCCGGCGAAGGCGGCGGCCGGCAAGGCGAATCCGACGCCGAGAATGACCACGCACACCGCGCCGACGGATGCCCCGCTCGAGAGCCCGAGCAGGTACGGGTCGGCGAGGGGGTTGCGGGTCACGCTCTGCATCACCGCGCCGCTGAGGGCGAGGCCGGCGCCGACCAGCGCGGCCGTGAGCACCCGGGGGAGCCGCAGCTGCCAGACGATCGAGTCGATGAGGAGCGGGACCGGTTCGACGGGCAGTCCGAGGTGGGCGCCGATGCTGCCCGCGACCTGGGCGAGGCTCACCGCTGCCGGCCCGATGGTCACTGCCACCCCGCACACCAGTATCAATGTGATGATGGCCGCGACGAGCCAGCCGAGGTATCGCGCGCGAGTCACTCGTTCAGGTCGGCAAACTGGGCGATGGTGGAGGACGCCGCCTCGACGTTGCGCAGGCCGGCCTCGGTGGAGGCGAACGGCAGAATGATGTAGCGCCGGTTCTTCACCGCGTCGAGCACCTGCGTGGCCGGGTCCGATTCGAGGTGGGCGATCTTCGCGGCGGCGGTGTTCCAGCTGGCGTCCACGAGCACGATGACGCTCGGGTTGGCCTCGATGATCGATTCCCAGCCGACCGAGGTCCAGGTGTCGTTGACGTCCGCGAAGATATTGGTGAGTCCGGCGGCCGCCATGATCATGGCCGGCGAACCGACGCCGGCGCCGACGTAGGGCGTGGTCGTGCCGCTGGAATACCAGAGCGCGCTGGTCTCGGCGGTGATCGGCTCGAGCGCCGCGAGCTCGTCCTCGAGCGTGCTGACCAGCTCGGCGGCGGCCGGCGCCGCGCCGAAGATGGCACCGGCCTCGTCGATCGCGGCGAAGACCGTGTCAAAAGTGAGCGGTTGGGGCATGAAATCGCCCTTGCAGGCGGCGGGGGACACGTAACTGCCGACGCCGAGATCCCCGAGGGCAGGGCGTTCGCCTACCCCGTCGGCGCTGAAGTTGGATTCCCAGCCGCCGTAGATGAAGTCGGGGTTCAGACCGAGCACGGCCTCCTGGCCGGGAAGGAAGTCGCTGATCACGTTGAGATCGGCGCCTTTCGCGGCGAGCGACTCCGGCAGCGGGCCGTCGAGGAAGGCCGAGCCCACGATGCGGTCGCCGACCCCCAGGGCGAGCAGCAGCTCGGTCGTCGAGGATTTGATCGACACGATGCGCTCAGGGGCGGCGGTGACGGTGACGCTCGTGCCGCAGTTATCGACGGTGACCGGGTAGCTCGCACTGGCGGCCGGGGTCTCGGCGCTGGTCTCGGCGGGTGTGGCGGCGGGGGTTACCGTGGCGGCGCATCCGCTGAGCAGCAGCGACGTGGCGGCCAACGCGGCGAGGCGCACGGTCAGGCGCACGGTGATTCGATTCATGAGGTCTCTTTCGGCTCAACTGGCGTAATAAGGGTGGACCTCAGCCCAAATCCAGGCCAGCTCAGCCGGTCAAAGCAAACCGGTGGTCTGCCTCAACCCTAAACCCCCACCGAGGCCTAGGCTCCTCGCGCGGCTACGCCCAGCGCGCCCCGACCGGGTGCACGGCCGAATCCAGCGGATGCGCCGCAGCGGCGAGGGCCTCCGCCACCGGTCGGACGTCGTCGGGCAGGGCGCCGGCGGTCACCCGAATGAACGCGGGGCCACCCTCCACGGCCAGGAATGGCGAGCCGCCAGCCACGCGAATGCCCGACGCGGCGAGGCGCACCAGGGCGTCACGCTCGTTCTGCACGGGCAGCCAGGTATTGATGCCGTCCGCCTGCACCACATCGAGTCCGAACTCGGCCAGGGCGTCGGCGAGGGCGCGCTGGCGGGCGAAATAGATGCGGCGCGCCTCGCTGACCTGCGCCATGCTCTCGCCGTTGGTCAGCAGGTCGTGCAGAATCGTCTGCAGCATGCGGCTGGTCCAGCCCGGGCCGAGCATGCGCCGCGACACGATCGGGTCGATGAGTGCGGCCGGGCCGCCGAGCGCCGCCATGCGGAGGTCGGGGCCGTGGGACTTCGAGAAGCTGCGCACGTGCAGGGTGCGGCCGGGCAACCAGAGGCCGAGGCTCACGTCGGGCGCGATGCTGATCTCGGCGGAATGGTCGTCTTCGATGACGATGGTGTCAGCGCTCGCCGGGGTATTCCGCAGAAGGCGGGCCAGTTCCTCGGCCCGGTGCGCGGTCATCGATGCTCCGGTCGGGTTCTGCGCGCGCGGTTGCAGCAGCACGACGGCCGGGCTGAGCTTGAGGGCCGCGGCAAAGTCGGCCGGAATGATGCCGTGCTCGTCGACGGCCACCGGCAGGCGTTCCAGGCCGAGCTGGTCGAGCAGGTCGAAGAATGGCGGAAACGACGGGTTCTCCACGATGACGCGGTCGCCGAACCGGGTGACCGCGTCGAGGCAGCGCGAGATGGCGTCGAGGGCGCCGTCGACGATGGTGATCGTCGGGGCCGGGTACGGCCACGACCCGCGCAGCACCTCGAGCAACTCCGGAAGGATGGGCAGGTCCTGGTAGCTCGGCGTCACGGCGCGCAGCGATACCCGAGAGAGGGCCGGCCCGAGTGCCGGCAACAACCGCGGGTCGGGAGTACCGCGCGAGAGGTCGAGGCGGGCCGGACCGACCGTGCCGATCATTGACTGGCTGCGCGCCGGCAGCCACTTGGGTGCGGCATCCTGCACGAAGGTGCCGCCTCGACCACGCGACACGATCAGGCCGACCGCCGAGAGGGCCTGCCAGGCGTGACTGACCGTGGCGGGGCTCACGCCAAGCTCGCCGGCGAGCACTCGAACGGTGGGCAGGCGGTCACCCGGTGCGAGGCGACCGGAGGCAATCAGCCGGCCGATGGCCGCGGCGATGCCCGCCGGCGTGCGCTGCTCGATTTCGTCGATAAAGTTCTGCATTGCTCTTGCCCCTGGCTGCGTCGGACGACAGGATGATTAATGCGTGCGATACACAGAGAAACACATTTGAAATGTTTACGTCAAATAATAACAATACGAACGGCGCGGTTCGTATCGGCCCTTGACTAACGGAAGCAAATGGAAGGCACAGCATGAGCACGGGTACCACCGACACCAGCACCGACAACAGAAACATTGTTCGAACCGCCATCACCCAGGCCACCTGGACCGGCGATGAGGAATCCATGATCCAGAAGCACGAGGGCTTTGTGCGCACCGCAGCAGCTCAGGGCGTGCAGGTGATCTGTTTCCAGGAACTCTTTCACGGCCCGTACTTCGGCATCGTGCAGGACGCCAAGTACTACGACTACGCGCAGGCCGTGCCCGGCCCCATCGTCGAACGCTTCCAGAAGCTCGCCGCCGAATACAAGATGGTCATCGTCGTACCGATGTACGAAGAAGAGCAGCCCGGCGTGCTCTACAACACCGCCGCGGTCATCGATGCCGACGGAACCTATCTCGGTAAATACCGCAAACACCACATCCCGCACCTGCCGCAGTTCTGGGAAAAGTTCTACTTCCGCCCCGGCAACACCGATTACCCGGTCTTCGACACCGCGTACGGCAAGATCGGCGTCTACATCTGCTACGACCGCCACTTTCCCGAGGGCTGGCGTGCGCTCGGACTGAACGGTGCCGAGATCGTGTTCAACCCCTCGGCCACCAAGCCCGGGCTGTCCAACCGCCTGTGGGAACTCGAGCAGCCGGCCGCCGCCGTCGCCAACCAGTACTACGTCGGCGCCAACAACCGCATCGGCAACGAGGAAGCCGAGTTCGGCGACGAGGCAGTGACCTTCTACGGCAGCTCCTACTTCGTCGACCCCAAGGGCAACTACGTGGGAGAACGAGCCTCGACCGACACCGAGGAGATCCTCGTGCGCGACCTCGACCTCGGCGTGATCCGGGAGGTGCGCAACTCCTGGCAGTTCTACCGCGACCGTCGCCCCGACTCCTACGAGCCCCTCGTCGCGCCCTAGTTTGAGCAGACCACAACGAAGGATGCCATGAAGACTTTGATCAAGAACGGCACCGTGGTCAACGCCACGGGCCGAGGGCTCGCCGACGTACTCATCGACGGCGAGAAGATCGCCGCGGTGCTCGCGCCCGGCTCGAACCTGCTCGGCTTCGACGTGGCGGGCAACGTCGACCGCGTCATCGACGCCGGCGGCAAGTACGTCATCCCAGGGGGCATCGACGCCCACACCCACATGGAGATGCCGTTCGGCGGCACCCAGGCCAGCGACACCTTCGAAACCGGCACCCGCGCGGCGGCCTGGGGCGGCACCACGAGCATCGTCGACTTCGTCGTGCAGTACGCCGGTGAAAGCGTGCTCGAGCGCTACGCCGCCTGGCAGCAGAAGGCCGCCGGCCAGTGCGCCATCGACTACGGCTTTCACCAGATCCTCTCCGACGTGCAGGACAGCTCACTGACCGCGATGGACGAACTCGTCGACGACGGTGTCACGAGCTTCAAGCTGTTCATGGCCTATAAGGGCGTGTTCCTCAGCGACGACGGCCAGATCGTCAAGGCCATGCAGCGCGCCGCCCAGAACGGCAGCATGATCATGATGCACGCCGAGAACGGCAGCGTCATCGACCTGCTCGTGCAACAGGCGGTCGCCGCCGGCAACACCGGCCCGCTCTACCACGGCCTCACCAGGCCCTGGCAGGCAGAAGAAGAGGCCACCCACCGGGCGATCATGCTCGCCAACCTCACCGGCGCACCTCTTTATATAGTGCACGTGTCGGCGAAGCAGGCCGTTGACCAGATTGCCCAGGCCAGGGACAACGGCCAGAACGTGTTCGGCGAGACCTGCCCGCAGTATCTCTACCTCTCGCTCGAGGACAACCTCGGCGCCGAGAGTGAGGAGTGGGGCAGTTTTGAGGGTGCCAAATGGGTCTGCTCCACGCCGCTGCGCGCCAAGGCCGAGGGTCACCAGCACCACATGTGGCAAAGTCTGCGCACGAACGACATCCAGATGGTCTCCACCGACCACTGCCCGTTCTGCATGAAGGGCCAGAAGGACATGGGCCTGACCGACTTCTCTAAGATTCCCAACGGCATCGGCTCGGTCGAACACCGCATGGACCTGCTGTACCAGGGTGTCGTCGACGGCAAGATCTCGCTCGAACGCTGGGTCGAGGTGTGCTCCACCACTCCGGCACGCATGTTCGGCATGTACGGCCAGAAGGGCGTCATCGCCCCCGGCGCCGACGGCGACGTCGTGATCTACGACCCGAACGGACACACATCCATTGGTGTGGGCAAGAACCACCACATGAACATGGACTATTCCGCCTGGGAAGGCTACGAGATCGACGGCCACGTCGACACCGTCATCTCCCGCGGCAAGGTCGTCGTCGACGATAACGCCTACCTCGGCACCAAGGGTGACGGTCGTTACATCAAGCGCGGCCTCAGTCAGTACCTCATCTAAGGGGCATGACATGGAATTCGGAGCAGTATTTCAGACCAACCCGCCGTCGGCGCGAACCGTACAACTCGCCAAACTGGCGGAGGCGCACGGGTTCAGCCACGTCTGGACCTTCGACTCGCACCTGCTCTGGCAGGAACCCTATGTGATCTACAGCCGCATCCTGGCCGAGACCAGCAAGATCATCGTCGGCCCCATGGTCACTAACCCGGCCACCCGCGACTGGACCGTCACGGCCTCGACCTTCGCGACCCTCAACGAGATGTACGGCAACCGCACCATCTGCGGCATCGGCCGCGGTGACTCTGCGGTGCGCACCACCAACGGCGCCCCGACCACGCTTAAGACGTTGCGCGAGTCGATCCACGTCATTCGGGAGCTCGCCAACTCGCGCCCGGCCGAATACAACGGCGCCACTGTGCAGTTTCCGTGGAGCCGCGGCTCCAGCCTGGAGGTGTGGGTCGCCGCCTACGGTCCTCTCGCGCTCAAGCTCGCCGGTGAGGTCGGCGACGGCTTCATTTTGCAGATGGCCGACCTCGACGTTGCCAAGTGGATGATCGACAGCGTGCGCACCGCAGCCTCCAACGCCGGCCGCGACCCCCTGGCGATCAAGTTCTGCGTGGCCGCCCCCGCCTACATCGGAACGGACTGGGAGCACATGCGCAACCAGTGCCGCTGGTTCGGCGGCATGGTCGGCAACCACGTGGCCGACATCGTCGCCAAGTACGGCGCCGACTCGGCCGTGCCAAAAGCTCTCACCGATTACATCAAGGACCGCGAGGGCTACGACTACAATCAGCACGGCAAGGCGGGCAACGAGCACGCCGCGTTCGTGCCCGACGAGATCGTCGACCGGTTCTGCCTGCTCGGCACGGCCCAGGACCACATCGAGAAGCTCGAGGCGCTCAAAGAGCTCGGTGTCGACCAGTTCGCCGGCTACCTGCAGCACGACAACAAAGAAGAGACCATGCGGGTCTACGGTGAAACCGTGATCCCGGCCCTGACCGACGCCATCACGGCCAAGAAATAGCGAAGCGGATGCCGGCCACCAGCGAGCAGATCGCCCAGCAGACCGCCGAGCAGATCGCCTCGGCGCGCGCCGCACGTCGGCGGCCTGGGGTGCACCCGCGCCTGCGCGGTGGCCTGTTCGGCCTGGCCGGCCTCGCTCTGCTCGCCCTGGTCTGGGAGTTCTACAAAACCTTCGGCCCGGCCGACGGAGTCATCCTCAATGGTGTGACGGTGCTGCCGCGCACGACCGACCTCGCGATGCCGCACCTCGCGGTCATGGCCGAACGCTTGGTTGAGCCGGTGACGGGCGCGGCATCCGCTCTGCCGCTGTGGGCGGCGGTGCTGCAAGGCTCGCTGTTCACCCTCGGCATCGCCGCGGTCGGCTGGCTGGTCGGCGTTACCGTCGGGCTCGCGCTCGCCCTGCTCATGCAACGCTTCCGGCTCGCCGAGTCGGCGATTCTGCCCTGGATCATTCTGAGTCAGACCGTGCCGCTGATCGCGATCGCCCCGCTCGTGCGGCGCTGGGGCGCGCAGCTGCAGCTCGGCGAATTCACTTGGGAGAGCTGGATGTCGGTCGCGCTGATCGCCTCCTACCTCGCGTTCTTCCCGGTGTCGATCGGCGCCCTGCGCGGCCTGGGCTCACCCGACGCCAACCACGTCGACCTTATGCGCTGCTATGCGGTGGGCTGGTGGAAGACGCTGTGGCGCCTTCGCCTGCCGGCGAGCGTCGGCTACCTGCTGCCGGCCCTGCGCCTGGCCGCGGTCAGCGCCGTCGTCGGCAGCGTCGTCGCGGAGGTGTCGATCGGGCTGCGCGGCGGCATCGGTCGGCTCATCGTGGAATACGCCGGCGCGGCCGGCGGCGACCCGGGCAAGCCCTGGGCGCCCATCTTCGGATCGATCCTGGTCGGCCTCGTCGCCGCCGGCCTTGTGGGCCTGATCGGCCTGTTCCTTCGTCGTTTTCGCAGGGGAGAAGTTTCTATATGAGCACGAGCATGACTGTTGATGTGCCCGCGGTAGAAGTCCACGGTGTGACGCGCATCTTCGCGGCCCGCAAGGGCCAGGGAGTCACGGCCCTCGACGACGTGAGTCTCACGGTCGCGCCCGGCGAATTCGTCAGTCTGATCGGGCCGAGCGGATGCGGCAAGAGCACCCTGCTGCGACTCGTGGCCGACCTCGACGTGCCGACCAGCGGCAGCATCGAGGTGTTCGGCAAGCCGGCCCGGCAGGCCCGCATCGACCAGGACTACGGCATCGCGTTTCAGCAGGCCGGCCTGCTGCCCTGGCGCACCGTGGCCGGCAATATCGAGCTGCCGCTCGAACTGCACGGGGTCGGCAAGACGGCCAGGCGAGCGCGCGCGGCCGAACTCATCGCTCTGGTCGGGCTCGCCGACTTCGCGAGTCATTACCCCGACCAGCTCTCCGGCGGCATGCAGCAGCGCGTCGCGATCGCCCGCTCGCTCGCCGAAAGCCCGAGCCTGCTGCTCATGGACGAACCGTTCGGCGCCCTCGACGAGATGACCCGCGAGCGCATGCAGAACGAACTCGTGCGCATCTGCGCTGAAACGCAGGCGGCCGTGGTCTTTGTGACCCACTCCATTCCCGAGGCGGTGTTCCTGTCCAACCGGGTCGTGGTCATGTCGCCGCGGCCCGGGCGCATCCGCTCTATTGTGAGCGTTGGTCTCGGCGAGATGAGCGGGCGGGGCGAATACCTGCGTGAAGACGAGGGATTCTTCCACGCGCTCAGCCACGTGCGCGAGCTGCTGCACGGTGACGAGGGAACTGCAGCACCGGCCGGTGCCCGCGGGGTCGAGACGCGATGAGAACCAGTCAGCCTGGACTCGCTCAAACCGTGCTCGCCCCGATCGTGTTCGGGGTGGCCGTCATCCTGCTCTGGCAGGGCCTCGTCACCGGGCTGGCCATCAAGGCTTTCATCCTGCCGGCACCGTTCGCGATCGGCGCCGAATTCGCCGCGAACCTGCAGAATGTCGCCAACGGAATGGCGGTCACCGGTCGCAATTCCCTGATTGGCCTCGTCGTCGGCGCACTGCTCGGCATTGCGCTCGCGATCGTGTCCGCGCTCGCCCGCCTGTTCGACGAGATGGCAGCGCCGGTCGTCGCCGCTCTGTCGGTCGTACCGATCGTGGCCCTCGCCCCGGTGCTCTACACGATGTTCGGTGCCGGCGCCGAGACCGCCAGGCAGCTCGTCGCGGCGCTCGCCGTGTTCGTTCCGGTCTATTTCAACACCCTCAAAGGGCTGCGCCAGGTGCGCCCGGTGCACCGCGACCTCATGCGCGCCTACGCCGTGACCAGCTGGCAGGCCACCCGCGCCGTCACCCTGCCGACCGCGCTGCCGTTCGTCTTCACCGGGCTGCGCATCGCGTCGTCACTCGCCGTGATCAGCGCCCTCATCGCCGAATACTTCGGCGGACCGGTCGGCGGCCTCGGCAAATCGATCACTTCGGCCGCGTCGAGCAGCAATTACGGCCTCGCCTGGGCCTACGTGCTCGGGTCCATCATTCTCGGCCTCGCCTTCTACTGTGCAGCTCTCATCGTGGAGAAGCTCGTCACCCGCAACCACACACAGCACCAGTAACCAAGGAGGCACCATGAAACACCGCATCACATGGCTCGGCACCGTCGGAGCGATCACGGCTGTCGGCGCGCTCGTGCTTTCGGGCTGCAGCACCGCGAGCGATACCCCCTCAACGGATGCCGCCGGCGAGCTCACCCCCATCACGCTGCAACTGCAGTGGGTCGCCCAGGCCCAGTTCGCCGGGTATTACGCCGCCGTTGACCAGGGCTTCTACGAAGAGGAAGGACTCGACGTGACCATCGTCGAGGGCGGCCCCGACATCGTCCCGCAGGATGTACTCGCGGCCGGCGACGTGGACTACGCCATTTCCTGGGTTCCCAAGGTGCTCGGCTCGATCGAGCAGGGCGCCAACATCACCAACGTGGCCCAGATCTTCGAACGCAGCGCAACCACCCAGATCTCCTTCAAGGACAAGGGCATCGAAACCGCCGCCGACCTGGCCGGCAAGAACGTGGGCAGCTGGGGCTTCGGCAACGAGTGGGAACTCTTCGCCGGCATGCAGCAGGCCGACGTCGCACTCGACGACATCTCGCTGATCCAGCAGGCCTTCGACATGAACGCCTTCCTCTCCGGCGACATCGACGCGGCCCAGGCGATGACCTACAACGAATACGCCCAGGTGCTCGAGACCGTGAACGAAGAAACCGGAGAGCTCTACCAGCCCGATGAGCTCAACGTCATCGACTGGAACGACGAGGGCACGGCCATGCTCCAGGACGCTATCTGGGCCAATGCCGACCAGCTGGAGAGCGATGAAGACTACGCCGCCAACACGGTGAAGTTCATCAAGGCTTCCATCAAGGGCTGGATCTACGCGGGCACCAACCCCGAAGAAGCCGCGGGCATCGTGACCGCCGCGGGCTCGTCACTCGGCCAGAGCCACCAGCTGTGGATGACCAACGAGGTCAGCAAGCTTATCTTCCCCTCGACCAACGGCGTCGGACTCATCGATGACGCGGCCTGGGCCAACACGGTCGACATCGCCCTCAACACCAAGAACGAGACCGGTGCGACCATCATCACCACCGAACCGCCC
Source organism: Cryobacterium glaciale (assembly GCF_004402535.1). Lineage (GTDB taxonomy): Bacteria > Actinomycetota > Actinomycetes > Actinomycetales > Microbacteriaceae > Cryobacterium > Cryobacterium glaciale. The sequence continues at coordinate 271,545 of NZ_SOEY01000008.1, forward strand.
GCCACCGCCTACTCCAACGAGTACGTGCAGCAGGCACTCGACGAGCTCGAAGCCGACGGCGTCGACGTGATGGGCGCCGACTGGACCCCCACCGAGGTCACCCTCAACGAGGGCGGCAACTAGCAGCGCCCGGCCGGGCGGCCCCTAAAAGGCCGCCCGGTCCACACTCTTTCCGATTCACCAAACCAACAGAGAAAGCCAGCGATAGCCGTGACTGACACCATTACTCAAAGCCTTAATGCGCACACGAGCGAACTCGACCGGGCGCACGTCTTCCATTCCTGGTCGGCACAGGCGGCACTGAAGCCGCTCGTCATCGCCGGTGGGCTGGGCTGCCGCGTCTGGGATCACGACGGACGCCGGTATCTGGATTTCTCGAGTCAGTTGGTGAACGTGAATATCGGCCACCAGCATCCGGCCGTCGTGAAGGCCATCACCGAGCAGGCCGCACTGCTGACGACCATCGCGCCGTCCACGGCCAACCTGGCCCGCGGTGAAGCAGCCAAGCGCATCACCGACCGTGCCCCGGCCGGCTTCAACAAGGTCTTCTTCACCAATGGGGGCGCGGATGCGAATGAGAACGCCATGCGCATGGCCCGCCTGCACACCGGCCGCGACAAGGTGCTCTCGCTCTACAAGTCGTACCACGGCAACACCGGCGCGGCCATCGTCGCGACCGGGGACTGGCGCCGCATTCCCAACGAATATGCGCGCGGCCACGTGCACTTCTTCGGACCGTTCCTCTACCGCAGCGAATTCTGGGCGACCAGCGAGGCCGAGGAATGCGCCCGCGCGCTGCACCACCTGGAACGCGTCATCCAGGGTGAGGGCGTTGCGTCGGTCGCCGCGATTCTGCTCGAGTCGATTCCCGGCACCGCCGGGATCATGATGCCGCCCGCCGGCTACCTGCCCGGTGTGCGTGCGCTCTGCGACAAGTACGGCATCGTGCTCATCCTCGACGAGGTCATGTGCGGCTTCGGCCGCACCGGAAACTGGTTCGCCTTCCAGGCCTATGACGTTGTGCCCGACCTGATCACCTTCGCGAAGGGCGTCAACTCCGGTTATGTGCCCACCGGCGGCGTGATCATCTCCGACGCCATCGCTGCCGACTTCGACGAGACGGTCTTCCCCGGCGGACTCACCTACAGCGGGCATCCGCTCGCCATGGCGTCGATCGTCGGCGCCCTCGACGCGATGGAGACCGAGGGCATCGTTGAGAACGCCGCTCGCATCGGCCGCGACGTGCTCGAACCGGGGCTGAAAATACTGCAGGCCCGGCACCCGATCATCGGCGAAGTGCGCGGTGTCGGAGTGTTCTGGGCGGTTGAACTCGTCGCCGACCCCGAGACCCGGGAGCCGGTGAGCGCCGCCGTCATGGCCCGCGTGAAGGCCGAACTGCTCGGCCGCGGCCTGCTGCCATTCCTCATGGAGAACCGCATCCACGTCGTGCCGCCGTGTGTCGTCACCGACGCTGAGGTGGCCGAGGCGCTCGCCATCTACGACGAGGTGCTCAGCCTCGACCTGCTTTCCTAACCGATTCACTGAAAGGCTCAAATCATGACCGAAGTTCCCACCATCCAGCACTACGTCGGCGGGGCAGCCTCAGCTGGCACGTCTACCCGCACCGCGCCCGTCTACAACCCGGCCACGGGCACAGTCGCCAAGAACGTGTTACTGGCCAGTACGGCCGACCTCGACGACGCCGTCGCGGTAGCCCAGGCCGCATACCCGGCCTGGCGCGACCTGAGCCAGGCCCGCCGCCAGACCATCATGTATAACTTTCGCGAGCTGCTCAACGCCCGCAAGGGCGACCTAGCCGAGATCCTCACCGCCGAACACGGCAAGGTCACCTCTGATGCGCTCGGTGAGATCATTCGCGGGCTCGAGGTCGTCGAATTCGCTCTCGGCATGCCGCACCTGACCAAGGGTGAGTACTCCGAGAACGTCTCGACCGGAGTCGACGTCTACACGCTGCGCCAGCCACTCGGCGTCGTCGGCATCATCAGCCCGTTCAACTTTCCGGCCATGGTGCCGCTCTGGTACTTCCCGATCGCCATCGCGGCCGGCAACACCGTCGTGCTCAAGCCGAGCGAGAAGGACCCGAGTGCTTCGAACTGGCTCGCCGAGCTCTTCACCGAAGCCGGACTTCCGGCCGGTGTGCTCAACGTCGTGCACGGCGATAAGGAGGCCGTCGACGCGCTGCTCGTTCACCCCGACGTGCAGGCGATCTCCTTCGTCGGCTCCACCCCGATCGCCCGCTACATCTATGAGACCGCTGCCAAGCATGGCAAGCGCGTGCAGTCCCTCGGCGGTGCCAAGAACCACATGCTCGTTCTTCCCGACGCCGACCTCGAACTGGCAGCGGATGCCGCCGTCAACGCCGGTTTCGGATCCGCCGGTGAGCGCTGCATGGCGATCAGCGTCATCGTCGCCGTCGAGCCCGTCGCCGACGAGCTCATCGCGAAGATCGCCGAACGGGTCAAGGGCCTCACCGTCGGCGACGGAACCCGTAACTGCGACATGGGACCGCTGATCACGCAGGTGCACCGCGACAAGGTCGCCGGCTACATTGACATCGCCCAGGCCGACGGCGCCGACATCGTCATCGACGGTCGCGGCGTCACGGTCGACGGTGACCCCAACGGCTTCTGGCTCGGCCCGACCCTGTTCGACAAGGTCAGCGTCGACTCGGCCGTGTACCTCGACGAGATCTTCGGCCCGGTGCTGTCGATCGTGCGCGTGGCCACCTACCAGGAGGGCCTCGACCTCATCAACGCGAGCCAGTACGGCAACGGCACCGCGATCTTCACCAACGACGGCGGTGCAGCTCGCCGGTTCCAGAACGAGGTGCAGGTCGGAATGGTCGGCATCAACGTGCCGATTCCGGTGCCGGTCGCGTACCACTCCTTCGGCGGTTGGAAGAACTCGCTGTTCGGTGACGCCAAGGCCTACGGTCCCGCCGGCGTCAACTTCTTCACCCGGGAGAAGGCCGTGACGAGTCGGTGGCTCGACCCGAGCCACGGCGGCATCAACCTGGGGTTCCCCCAGAACACCTAGCCTTCTATCCTCACCCCGCTCTCGCGGACCTATTTCGCGGTGTGGGATTGCTCAACTTTCGCGGCCTCGGATTGGAGGGCCTCTATTACTGTGCGCACGGCCACGCGTTCGGCTCGGTCGGGGCGCATCAGGGCCACGATCTGCCGCTGCGATTCCACGCCGCGCAGCGGCTTGAGCACGAGGCGGCCGGGCTGCCCGCCGCCGGAGGTGTAGCGCGGCACGAGCGCGATCCCGAGCCCGGCGATCACGAACGATTCGATCAGGGCGAGGTCTGCGAATCGCTGCGACATCGACAGGTGTGCGCCGGCCTCCTGTTCGATGGCATGCAGGATGCGCTCGAACGGGTAGCCGTCGGTGACGCCGATCCAGGTCTCCCCGGCGAGGTCCCGCGGGCCGACCCAGGCACGATCGGCGAGCGGATGCCCCACCGGCAGTCCCACATCGAGCGGCTCGGTCATGAGCGGCACGACTTTCAGCCCCCGGCCGGCCCAGGACAGCTGCCCGCTCATCGAGTGGGCCAGCACGATGTCATACTCGGCCGTGAACGCGGGAAAGTCGCTCAGCTCGGGGTCTTCGTCGGCGCAGTTGAGCACGAGGCCGGGCCCGAGGTTCTTGATCACTCCGGGGAGCAGCATCTGGCCGGCGGTGGGAAAGGTGACGAGGCTCACCTCGCCCGAGGCGTGGTTGCGAAATTCGTCCCAGAGCGCGGTCGCCTTCGCGAGTGACACCGCGACATCCGTTGCGCTGCGAGCGAGGGCCCGACCGGCGTCGGTGAGCACGAGCCCGCGGCCCTGTCGCTGGGTGAGCGGCAGGCCGGCCTCTCGTTCGAGCACCTTGAGCTGTTGGGAGACCGCCGAGGGGGTCCGGTGGGTGGCGAGAGCGACCGCCGTGACGCTGCCGCGGTCGGCAAGTTCGCGGAGCAGTTCGAGCCGTTGCACGTCCATGTAGCTAGTCTAAAGAGTTCATGCAGAATAAAGCGATTGTGCTGCACGGTCAGGGGTGCTCAAATGAGAGAGTCATACACGAGCAATGTCGCCTCCGTGCCGGGCCACTCCACCTCCTTCGAAAGGCATCTCGTGCTCGTCCTTATCGCCATCCTGCTCGTTGCCGTTGTCTCCATCGCCGCCCTCGTCGTCGAGGTGCACCGCGATGGCTACCGTCAGACCGAGCGTCGCAACCTGGTGCGCATCTTCTAAGCACCCCCCTAAACTTGCCTGTGTGACTGATACACGGCAGAAACTCATCGACTTCATCTCGGCCGAGGCCGTTTTTCACGGAGACTTCGTTCTCACGAGCGGTAAGAAGGCCACGTACTACGTGGACTTGCGCCGGGTCAGCCTCGACCACCGGGTCGCCCCGCTGATCGGGCAGGTCATGCTCGATCTCATCAAGGACGTTCCCGATGTCGTCGCCGTCGGCGGCATGACCATGGGCGCCGACCCGATCGCCGCGGCCGTCATGCACCAGGGCGCGGCCCGAGGCTTGAGCTATGACGCGTTCGTCGTGCGCAAGGAACCCAAGGACCACGGCCGCGGCCGCCAGGTCGAAGGCCCTGACCTCGCCGGCAAGCGCGTGATCGTACTCGAGGACACCTCGACCACCGGCGGATCCCCCCTCGCCGCCATCGAAGCCCTGCTCAAGGTGGGCGCCGAGATCGCCGGCGTCGCCGTCGTGGTCGACCGCAACACCGGTGCCCGCGAAGTGATCGAGGCCGCCGGCTACCCCTACTTCGCCGCGATCTCCCTTGAGGACCTGGGGCTGAACTAGTGGCACCAGACGACGACGAGCGCGGAATCGACTGGCTCGCGTCGCAGCTCGACCCGGACTCAGACGGCACGGGCGCCGAGGACAGGGACGCCGAGTCTCCCATTCCTGAAGAAGCGGATGCCGCCGCGCCCGCGCCCCGATTCGGTCGACGCGCCCGCCGGGTTGCTGAAGAGGCGGAGGAGCCCGTTGTCGCTCCACCGGAGGCAGCTCTGATTGCGGTCACGCCGGCCGGCCCGGCGCCCTGGTGGACGAACCCACTGCCGCAACCGGTCGAGATCGACGCTGCTGCTACAGAGTCCACCGACCCTGTTTTAGCCGCCGCTGGAGTCGGGCCTGAATCTGCGCCGACACCTGAGGTGTCGCCTGCTGAGCCGGCTCCCGTCTCGTCAACTCTGGTTGACCCGACCGCGCTCCTGCCGGTTACTGTTGCACCAGTCGGCGTCGAAACGGCGGGCATCCGCTTGACCGAGACCGAGACCGAGACCGAAGCCGAAGCCGAAGCCGACGCGGAAAGCGACCAGCCGACGGAACTGCTGCCCGCACTGGGCGCCGGCGCTGAGGGTGTGCCGACAGCGGCCGTGACCGCGGCAGCGGAAACAGCGGGTGTGGGCGCCGGGCCGCCGAGCCGCCACCGGTCCCGGCGTGGCGCTCCCGGGGCGAACCAGGCCGCCCTCATCTGGACGGCCGTCGGGCTGCTCGCCCTCATCGTGCTCGTCGGGCTGTTCTATCTGGGCCAGCGGCTCGTCGCGAGCCCGGCGGCGGCGCCGGCACCGACAGCATCAGCTTCGCCGACTCCCAGTCCGACGCCGACTCCCACCCTGACCCCGGAGATCACGGCCGCGCAGCCCGCCGGTGTGCACGAGTGGAACACCCTGTTCGGTGGAGAGTGCCTCGAGCCGTACGCCTCGCCGTGGGCGGAAGACTTCACGGTCGTTGATTGTGCTGCCGGGCACACCGCCCAGCTGGTGTATCGAGGTAACTTCGGCGGCGACCTGGCCACCGTTTTTCCAGGAGAGGCCGCCCTGGCCGCCCAGATCAACCTGCTGTGCACGGCACCCGGCGTCCTCGACCTGAACGCGGCCGGTGCCTACCCGAACCTGCAGATGCAGGGCAGCTACCCGATCACCGCCGAGCAGTGGACCGCCGAGCCACGCAACTACTACTGCTTCGTCAGCCGAGCCTCGGCCGAACCGCTCACCGGGAGCATCATGGGAGCCGGCCCGACCGCCTGACGCCCTGCCTACAAGGCGGTGTAGCCGCCATCAATGACGATGGTCTGGGCGGTGATATACGCGGAGGCCTCCGACGCCAAAAACGTGGTCAGACCGTGCAGGTCTTCGGGTTCGCCCATGCGACCGAGGGGGATCGTGCTGGTCCACTGCGTGGCCAGATCGGGGTTCTCCGTGGTGAATTGACGCGTCATGTCCGACAGAAAGTAGCCGGGTGCAATCGCGTTCACTCGAATTCCGGACTGTGCCCATTCGACGGCAAGCGACTTGGCGAGGTGGCTCACGGCGGCCTTCGACGCACTGTACGACGCCTGGAACTGGGGGACATTGATGATCAGGCCCGACATCGACGCGATGAAGATGGCCGATCCGGGTTTGCCCGACGCGAGAAGTCGCCGTGCAAACGACTGGCTGGCGAAAAAGGTGCCATTCAAGTTCACCCCGATGACCTTGTTCCACGCCGCAGTGGTCACGTCGACACTGTCACCCCACATTGTGATTCCCGCGGCCGTCACGAGAATGTCTGCCGTGCCGAGCTTTGCCTCCAGCTCAGTGAATGCCGCGTCGAGCGCTGCGGCGTCGGTCACATCGACCTGGACGCTCGCGGTGGCCACGCCGTGGTCGCGGGCCAGGGTCGCAGCCGATCCGGAGACGCCATCGAGCAGGTCGATGAGGCCCACGGCGACTCCCTGCGCGGCGAGGGCCGTGGCGAGGGAATAACCGAGCCCTCGCGCTCCCCCCGTGATGACGGCTACTTTGCCACTGAGATCTGCATGCATGTGTCTACTCCAGGTTTGATGGTGGGTACAAGGTCGTGCCGACGGCGCACCCTACGCCGGCTGGCTCAACAGCCGTTGCGCCAAACCGGTATCGGTGACGAGCGAGGTGACCAGTCCGCTGTCGATCGCGCTGCGCACCGCCGCGGCCTTCAGGGTGCCTCCGGCCAGGCCGATGACATCGGGGATGGCGTGCAGTTGCGCCGAGCTGATGGCGACCGAGCGGTCGGCGACGGCGTCGATTTCCTGTCCGCGTGAATCGAGCAGGGTCGCTGCAACCTCGGCCAGAACGTTTCGGCGGAGGAGGTCATCGAGTACGCCGATATTCCGGGCGTTGTCATACAGCTGGGAATCCGGCGGGTTCCAGCTTCCGATCGCGACGACGGCCTTGGTGACGCCGTCGAAACGTCGAAACGTCTCGTGGATGACCGGATCACTGCGCAGCGCGATCGCTGTGGCGCGATCTTTCACCAAGAGGGGGGCGAAAATCGGATAGGCGTTTCCACCGGATGCCAGGGCGATGCGGCGCACGATATCGATGCCGTTCTCGCGAACCGGCCCGGCGACCCCGGCCAGTTGTACGACCTCGCAGTGGGCGATCTCACCGATGTTGTGCGCCATGTGGCTGAGCGTGCGCCCGGCGGTAACGCCCAGGACGTCGCCGTCGACGAGGATTTCGCTCAGAAGCTGAGCGCCGACCCGGCCCAAAGCCTCTTGCACGACCTCGGGTCGCGGACTCGGGGTCATCACGGCGATCGCGCGTTTGAGCCCGAATCGTTTCTGCAGGGCAATGGACAGGTCGAGATCCACGACACCAGGCATGCCGATATCAATCGTGACGATTCCCAGTTCGATGGCCTCCTCAAGCAACCGGGCCACCTTGAATCGAGAGATTCCGAGTTCCTCGGCGATTTCGATCCTCGAGAGGTTGCCAATGAAGTGACGCGTTGCGACGTCGGCCATGCGCTCTTCATCGTTCCGTTTCAACGCAACTCTCTTCCATTGAGTTTGCCTGCGCTCAAGGTTAGCACTTCGCTCATTTGTGCATGGTGGTTTCACATATGTATTTTTTGTGGTTAGAGTTTGAAAACATTCGTTTTCGATGGTTGATCGCAAAGAGGCTTTGTCGCCAGTTCTCCTTGCACGAAAGGTGAGGCTGATGGCAGATGAACTGGGCACTCTGGAATGCCGCGATCTGACCAAGGCATTTGGTGGGATTCCGGTACTGAAGGGCATCTCCCTCTCGCTCGCTCCGGGAACGATCACCGCCCTGGCGGGTGAGAACGGTGCCGGAAAGTCCACGCTGATGAAGATCGCGTCCGGGCAGTACCGGCCGGACTCCGGTGAGGTGTTCGTGCGTGGCGAAAGCCTTCCGAGCGGCAACCCGCAGGCGGCCTATCGGCTCGGGGTGGCGATCGTTCCCCAGGAACTGGCCTCCGTGTTGGAGATGACGGTCTACGAGAACATCTTCCTCGGGCGCGAATTGAGCGGACCGTTCGGCCTGCGACGCCGGGCCATGATTGAATCGGCCCGACAGATTCTGCACGTCTTCGGCGTCGACATCGAGCCGACGCGGCGCATGGGCAGCCTCCCCGTCGGTTTGCGGCAAATCGTGGAAATCGTCAAGGCAACCAACACCGGAGCTCGCGTCATCCTGCTCGACGAGCCGTCCAGCGCCATCGCCGAGCGTGAAGTCGGAAAACTGATCGAGGTGATGCGCACACTGCGCGACCGCGGTGTCGCCCTGCTCTTCACGACCCACAAAATGGAAGAAATGCGCGCTCTCGCGGACCGCGTCCTGGTCTTGCGGGACGGCGAGCTCGTGCTCGACGAGCCCCTGCGCAACCTCACCGACGATGACATCGTCACGGCCATGATCGGTCGTGAGCTCGAAGGCCTCTTTCCCGCCCTGCCGGAGCCCGGTACGGAAGCCGTGCTCGAGATCGACAACCTGCACGTGTCCGGTGCGGCCGCGCCGCTCAGCCTCACTGTGAGGCGGGGCGAGATCGTCGGTCTGGCCGGACTCGTCGGGGCCGGCCGCACGGAATTGCTGGAAACGGTGTTTGGTATTCGTAAGAGCATCGCCGGTTCGATCAGGGTCAAGGGAACCACGATCAAGGGAGGCACGCCCGCAGCAGCGATTGCGGCTCGCATGGCCTTCGTTCCGGAGGACCGCAAGGGTGCCGGAGCCGTGCTGTCGATGAGCGTACTCGACAACGCCACTCTGCCCCGGATGGACAAATTCTCGGTTGGCGGACTGCTTCGACAGGGCTTTCGCCGGTCACAGGTGCGCGAGGCCATGGACGCCGTCAAGCTGCGCAGCCGCGGGCTCGACCAATCGATGGAGACGCTCTCCGGTGGCAATCAGCAGAAGGTCGTGCTGGCGCGCTGGCTCACCTCCCCGGTGGATGTTCTCATCCTCGATGAACCCACCCGTGGCGTTGACGTCGGCGCTCGCAGCGAGATCTACCGCATCATCGTGGACCTCGCTGAGCAAGGGATGGCGGTGGTCATGGCCTCCAGCGACATGCCGGAGATCCTGAGCCTGTCCCATCGGGCGCTCGTCTTGCGCAACGGCATCATCGCCGGTGAGCTCGATTCCGAGCAGCTGGCGCATCCAGGGGTGCAGGACACCATCTTTCGGCTGGCCAGCGGACTCGAGGGCATCGATTCCTCCACCCCCGACCCGTCCACGAACAATCAGAAGGACAACTGAGCATGACAATTACCCAGGACACCACGCGGCGTTTCTCCGCAAAATGGTTGCAGGACCTTGCGGTGCGCTACGCGATGGTCATCGTGATGGTGCTCATTATCTCGTTCTTCCTCTATCGCAGCGCCCGGTTCGGGACCGTCGACAACGTCGTCACGATCCTCATCGCTGCCGCACCGTTCGCCCTGATCGCTCTCGGCCAGACCCTCGTCATCCTCACTGGCGGTATCGACCTGTCGGTGGGCAGCATTATCGCCCTGAGCGCCATGTCGGGGGCGCTGACCGCCAAGACCTTCCCCGACCGCATCTGGCTGGCATTGCTGGTTGCCGTGGCCGTCGGGCTGATCGCCGGCTCGATCAACGGGCTGGTGGTCTCGATCATCAACGTGCCACCGTTCATCGCCACCCTGGGCATGCTCACCCTGGCCTCCGGCCTCGCATTCGTCGTCGGTGGTGGCGCACCGATCAACGGATTGCCGGCGGCCTATGGTCAGATCGCCAACACCGAAATCTTCGGGCTGACGATCCCCGTGATCCTGATGATTGTCAGCATCGTGGGTTTCGGAATCCTGATGAAGCGCACCGCCTACGGCATGCGCGTCTATGCGGTGGGCGGCAACCGCCTGGCCGCCGAGATCGCGGGGGTCAAGACGGGACGCATCCTGTTCAGCGTCTACGCGATCAGCGGAGCGCTCGCGGGGCTTTCCGGAATCATGCTCTCATCCCGCGTGATCAGCGGGTCACCGAACCTGGGCCAGGGCTACGAACTCGATGCCATCGCGGCGGTCGTGATCGGCGGAGCCAGCCTGCTCGGTGGCCGGGGCACCATCTGGGGCACGGCGCTGGGCCTTCTGCTCATCCAAACCCTCAACAACGGACTTGACATTCTCACCGTTCCCGCCTACTGGCAGGACGTCATCAAGGGGGTGCTCATCGTCACGGCCGTCGCCGTCGACGTGTGGGCCTCCAAACGGCGCGTTTAGTTTCGTCACCACGCACTTGGCCCACGCGCATTCGCGCTGGCGCCACGCACTCCCGACACCGGGAATCCAACACGGAGGAATCAATGAAGATCACACGCACTATCCGTCGCGCGACCGGAATCGCGATCGCCGGGCTGACAGCGCTCTCGCTCACCGCGTGCGGGGCAGGGGACCCCACCGCCAATCAGGGCGCCGACGCGGGCGACCGGGTCACGATCGGGGTGACGGTGTACGACATGTCGTCGTTCATCACCGAGGGCAAGGAAGGCATCGACCGCTACGCCGAAGAGAACGACATCGACATTCTCTGGAATTCAGCGGGAATGGACGTCAGTACCCAGGCCAACCAGATCGACCAGTACATCAGTGCCGCGGTTGACGCCATCGTCGTCGTTCCGGTGCAGCTCGAGACCCTCCAGCCGCAGGTCGCGGCGGCGAAGGCAGCCGGCATCCCGTTCCTCGACGTGAATGCCACCCTGAACAACTCCGAGGTCGCCGGCAGCGTTCAGCCCGACGACGTCGCGGCAGGCGAGCAGGAAGCTGAAATGATGATGGAGGCGCTCGGTGGTTCCGGCAACGTGGTGATCCTGCAGGGACCGCTCGGTGGATCCGGTGAGATCAACCGCGGCCAGGGAATCGACAACGTGCTGGCCGAAAACCCGGGAATCACCGTTCTCGCCAAGGACACGGCCAACTGGAGCCGCGACGAAGCCATCAACAAGGTGAAGAACTGGATCTCCGCGTTCGGCGGCGAGATCGATGGTGTGATCGCTCAGAACGATGACATGGGTCTCGGTGCCGTGCAGGCCCTGCGCGAAGCGGGCATCGAGGGGGTACCGGTCGTGGGCATCGACGGAATCGAAGACGGCCTCAACGCCGTCGAGAACGGCGATTTCATCGGGACCAGCCTGCAGAACGGCACCGTCCAGCTCGCCACGGGTGTCGCCGTCGCCGCCAAGATCGCCCGCGGCGAAGAGGTCGACAAGAACCTCATCTACCTCATGCCCCCGATCACCACCGACAACGTCGGTGACGCCATCGAGCACGTCGTGTCCGACCGCCCGACCTTCCTCGACGCTCTCAGCGAGCTGATCGCCGGCAACCTCATCACGGGCGATATCGCCTTCGAGAACCTGCCAGGACAGGGCAAGTAAGGCACCGCCTGCCGGAACACAAACGTGGTGCCGCGGTCGAGAATTCTCTCGACCGCGGCACCACGTGTCTGCGCCCGGGGGTCACCTGGCGCGCGGCGCGCCGTCCAGCAGTCGCTGGGCCATATGCGAATCGGTGGCCAGGATGGTGACGACCCCGGTGTTCAGCGCCGCCCGCAAGGCCTCCGTCTTCTGAGCGCCACCGGCCACGACGATGACTTCGGGAATGTTGCGCAGCGCCTCGATGTCGATCGCGAGCGTGCGTCCTTCCAGCGCAGGTACCCGCTGGCCGCGTTCGTCGAGCAGGGTCGCGCTGATTTCGGCGCGAACGCCGCGGGCGAGCAACTCGGCGCGCTCGTCATCGCTGAGGGCGTCGCTCAGCTGGGACTCCGGCGGCTCCCAACTGCCGACCGCGAGCACCGCCTTCGTCACCCGGCTCATCCGCTGGAAGGTGGCTTGAACGGATGCCTGGCGCTTGAACGCTTCAGCGGCCTGCGGATCGGAGACCACGAGGGGGGCGTAGATCGGAAACGGTCGACCGCCCGAAATCTCGCAGATGCGCCGCACCAGGTCGCTGGACGTCTGGTTCGGGTCGCCGGCCATGCCGGTGAGCTGCACGACATCGCAGGGCGCGAGCCGGTCGAGCTGGTCGACGATGGCCGTGAGGGTGCGCCCGCTGGCGATGCCAAGCACGTCGGATTCCGTGACGATCTCGGTCAGCAGATTGGCCGTGATCCGACCCAGTTCCGCCCGAATGGCCGGGCTGAGATCGGTGGTCGTGTTGGCCACGATCGCCCGGTTCAGCCCATAGGCCGCCGCCAGACGGCGAGCAAGGTCGGCGTGCAGGGTGCCCGGCGCGTTAACCCGAATGGTGACGAGTCCGGTCTCTCGGGCTCGGGCCAGAAGACGCGCGACCTTGAAGCGGGACATGTCGATATCGTCAGCGATTTCAACGAGCGATTTTCCGACGCGATAGTGCTGCTGCGCCACGTAGGCCATTTGCACGAGCTCGCTGGGACCGATATTCATGACTCTCCTCTGCCTCGCCACTCTGCGCCGAATTTCAGGCTCGCAAGACGATTCTCTCATATGAGCGCACGACTTGACATTTGAGTACAGCGCCGTGAGGATGAAGACCTAGACAAAAGAGAGCGTCCGGGGTTCATGTGAGCAACAACGGTGTTGAGGTGCTGGAATCCGCGCGTGCCTTCATTCGACGAGAAGCGGCCGCGATCGACCAGCTCGCGCACTCGCTTGACGGTTCCTTTCTCGACGTCGTGCACCGGGTGCTCGCCACCACGGGAAAGGTCGTCACCACCGGAGCCGGCACATCGGGCATCGCGGCCGAACGTCTGGCGCATCTCCTGTCGGTGTCAGGGACACCAGCCTTTTACCTCTCCGGCCAGGACGCCCTGCACGGCGGAATGGGCGCCATCACCCCGACCGATACCGTGATCGCTCTGTCGAAGACAGGCCAATCCGCTGAATTGACCGAACTCGTGACCCGCCTGGCCGAGCGCGCGGTGCACGTCATCGCCGTCACCGGAAACAGTGAATCCCCGTTCGCGCGAGCTGCCGGCAGCGTCGCCCTGGTCGAAACCATCCCGGGCGATGCCGACCCGGGCGGACTCATCGCCATGGGGAGCACCCTCGTCGCCGGCGCCTGGGGCGATGCCCTCGCCACGACCCTGATGACCGTGCGTGGCTATCCCTGGCATGACGTAATCCATACCCACCCGGCGGGCTATGTCGGCCAACAAGCCCAGACAGCGGATGCGCACGTGCAGACGGCAGGCGCGGAATGACCCGGCTTGTGGCCGGCGTTGACTCCTCGACCCAGTCCTGCAAGGTCGAGCTGCGACACGTCGATACCGGCGAACTCATCGCGAGCGGAAGCGCCCCGCACACGCCGGTGGCCCCTCCGTGCAGTGAGCAGAACCCGGACGACTGGTGGGCGGCGTTCACCACGGCGTTCGCAGCAGTCAAGGCTCAGGCTGGCGCCGCCGACGTCATCGTGGGTCTGTCGATCGCCGGCCAGTGTCACGGACTCGTGTGCCTCGACCGGGCGTACCGGGTAGTGCGCCCGGCGAAGCTCTGGAACGACACGACGTCCACACCCGAGCTGCTCGACCTTCGCCACCAGATCGGCGAAGCGGAGCTCATCGCCCGCACCGGATCGCTGCCCACAGCCGCCTTCACCCTCAGCAAGATCGCCTGGCTCGCCCGCCACGAACCGAACAACTTCGCCAGCGTGGCGCACATTCTGCTGCCGCACGACTACCTGACCTTTCGCCTCACCGGACGCATGGTCACCGATCGCTCCGAGGCCTCCGGAACCGGGTACTTCGATTCGACCACCGGCGAATACCTCCTGCACCACCTCGCACTCATCGACGACTCCGTGGACTGGCTCAGCATGCTGCCCGTCGTCCTGCCGCCGGAGGGCATTGCGGGACCCGTTCAGGCATCCGTTGCCGCGCAACTCGGAATCGACCCGAGTGCGCTCGTGGCGGCCGGCGGCGGCGACCAGCACGCGGCGGCCCTCGGGCTCGGCATCGTGCCCGGCGACGTCGTCTATTCCCTGGGAACCTCGGGTGTCGTTCTGACGGTGAGTCCGGAGCCGGTCAACGACCCGAGTGGTGCAGTGGACGGTGTCGCCGACATGACCGGTGGCTACCTCCCGCTCGTGAGCACGCTCAACGCCGCGAAGGTGACCGACACGTTCGCGCGCCTGCTCGGCGTCGACCTCGCTGGACTGTCCGATCTGGCGCTCGCTGCCGACGAGAGTGAGCCTGGCCCGACGCTCGTCGCCTACCTGGATGGCGAGCGCACCCCTAACCGACCGGATGCGCGGGGAGTGCTGAGTAATCTCACGACCGCGACAACCCGGGAACAGGTGGCCAGGGCGGCGTTCGAGGGAGTGATCCTCGGACTGGTTCAGGGGCAGCGACACCTGGAACGCTGCGGATTCACCCTGACCGGTCGGGTCTTCGCCGTCGGCGGAGGATCTCGGTCACCCGCATATGTCCAATTGCTCGCCGACGCACTGCACCAGCCTGTCTGGCTTCCCACCGACGTTCCCGAGGCCACCGCCCGCGGCGCGGCGGTGCAGGCCGCCGCGATGGTGAACGGGGAGCTCGTGGCAACGGTGCGCACGCGCTGGCGTCCGTCCGCGACGATCGGGGCCCACCCGCGCGCCACCCGACGTACCCCCCTGCCCGACTACCTGGCGGCTGCGGCCTGGGAGGGCTTCGACCGCACGGAGACCGGTGTGCCCCAATGACCGCTGCGCCGCCCGCCGTCGACAGTGCCGCAGCGTTCGTTCTGAATGGCTGGCACCGAAATCACATCGCTGGCAGCATTGCCGGCAGCGTTTACACCGTCGTGCCGGGAGCTCGCACCCGCGCCGCGCGCAGTCTGCACACGGCCGGGTGCTGGGTGCACGCCGACATCATCATCGATTCGGTCGGAGCTGACCGCGGCGTGACCGCCTCAGAACTCGCGCAGATCCGAGGTGATTGTCCCGACGCGCAGATCGACGTGCACGTCATTGTTCTCGGCGATGCCCTGCACCCGGCGGCCCTCGAGGTGGCCCGTGGGGCCCTCAGCGCGCTTCTCGCCGTGCGCCCGCAACGCCTCACGCTGTCGGCCGCCCTGATCGCCGCGCTCGCGACGGAGGTCGACGCCGTGCGAGCGCTCGGAACCGCGCTCTGGTTGCAGGTAGACCCCGCAGCGGCGGCATCCGTTGTCACTGACCAGCCGGTGAAGCCGGACGGCGTGCTGGTGATGCTGATCGAACCCGGCGGAACGGCTGCGGCCGACCTGCACGGTCTCGAGGCCGTTGGCCGATTCGCCGGAACCCTGCCGGTCGGCGTGGACGGCGGGGTCACGGGTGCGGTGGCAGCCCTGGCCGTCTGGCGCGGTGCCGGCTATATCGTCTCCGGACGCGGCCTCTTTTTCAGTCCCCACGAATCACATCCTTATCAGAGAGAAGACTAGTCATGGCCAGTTCACCCACGCTGCCGACGACAATGCGCACGAGCGTTTTGCTTAAACAACAGGAGCTGACGATTGAGGATCGACCCGTGCCCACGGCGCGTGCCGGCGAGGTGCTGGTCGAGGTCGCCGCGGTCGGCGTCTGCGGCTCAGATGTGCATTACTACCGCGAAGGCCGAATCGGCGACTTCATCGTCGACGCACCCCTGGTTCTCGGCCATGAGCTCAGCGGCACCATCGTGGGGGTCGGAGTCGACGTCGACCCCGCCCGCATCGGGGAGCGGGTGGCCGTGGAACCCCAGCGTCCCTGCCGCCTGTGCCGGGAATGCCGCGCCGGTCGGTACAACCTGTGCTCGAAGATGGAGTTCTACGCGACACCGCCCATCGACGGTGCCTTCTGCGGCTACGTGACGATCCAGACCGAATTCGCCCACGCGATTCCCGACTCGGTATCCTTTGAGGCTGCCGCCCTGCTGGAGCCTCTCTCCGTCGCCATCGCGAGTATCCGTAAGGCCCAGATCGTTCCGGGCTCGTCGATTCTCATCGCCGGGGCCGGGCCGATCGGCATCATCACCGCGCAGACCGCGCGGGCCTTCGGGGCAAGCGAGATCATCGTCTCCGACCTCATCGCGGCGAAGCGGCAGCGGGCCTTAAAATTCGGCGCCACCAGGGTCATCGATCCGGTGGCCGAAGACCCGGCAACACTGGGCCTCGACGTGAACGCGTTCATCGACGCGAGCGGGTCTGCGCGGGCCGTTGACAGCGGCATCCGCTCGGTACGGCCGGCCGGCACGGTCGTTCTGGTGGGGCTGGGAAACCCCGAGATGATTCTGCCGGTCTCGCATATTCAGAACCTGGAAATCACGGTCACCGGCATCTTCCGCTACGTGGACACCTGGCCGACGGCCATCCACCTCGTCGCCTCCGGGCAGGTCGACCTCGACTCGCTCGTGACCGGCAAATTTGACCTCGAGCACGTCGCGGAAGCCCTCGACAGTGATCGAAACGACGACAGCCTCAAATCCATCGTCTACCCGAACTAATTTAGAGAGAAACCGGAGCACCACCATGAACGTATTCAGCCTCGAGGGCAAAACCGCCTTGGTCACCGGCGGCAACCAGGGACTGGGCAAGGCCTTCGCCTTCGCGCTGGCCCAGGCCGGCGCGCACGTCGCGATCGCCGGGCGGAGCGCGGAGCGCAACGCCGCCGTCGCCGTGGAGGCAGCGGCTGCCGGCCACGACTTCGTCACCATTCAGGCTGACATCACCAAGGACGATCAGGTCGCGCGCATGACCGAGGAAGCCATCGCCGGCCTCGGCAAGATCGACATTCTGGTGAACAACGCCGGTACCTGCTACCACGCACCGGCGTTCGACGTGACCGACGACGAGTGGGCCGCGGTCTGGGACCTCAACGTGCGTGCGCTCTGGAAGGCGAGCCTTTCGGTGGGCGCGCACATGCGCACTGAGGGCAAGGGTGCAATCGTCAACATCGGCTCGATGTCGGGCATCATCGTGAACCGCCCGCAGATGCAGCCGGCCTACAACGCCTCCAAGGCTGCGGTGCATCACCTGACCCGTTCCCTGGCCGCCGAGTGGGCGCCGCTGGGAATCCGGGTCAACGCGGTCGCCCCTGGCTACGTGAAAACGGACATGGCCCCCGTCGACCGGCCGGAATTCCAGCGCTACTGGGTCGAGGACGCGCCTCAGCAGCGGTTCGCCCTGCCCGAGGAGATCGCACCCTGTGTCGTCTTCCTCGCGAGTGAGGCTGCGTCGTTCATCACCGGTTCGGTGCTCGTCGCCGACGGTGGATACACGGTGTACTGATCATGACCGTTCTCACCAACCGTCGCGTCGTCGTGAATTCCGCCACGGACATTGTTCTGGAACGGACAGCGGTACCTGTTCCCGGTGCCAACGAGGTTCTCGTGCGGTCCGCCGTCGTGGGAATCTGCGGATCGGACATGCACGCGGCGCACGGTAAGCATCCGTTCATGTCGTTGCCGTTCCGACCGGGCCACGAGGTCGTCGGGGTCGTCTCCGGTGCGGGAGCAAACGTGGACCCCGCGTGGATCGGCACCCGCGTCGTGATCGAGCCCAACCTCTACTGCGGAACCTGCGACCAGTGCGCCGCGGGCCGCTACAACATTTGCGCCACCCTCGACGTGTTCGGCTGCCAGACGCCCGGCGGAATGGCCGACCAGTTCGTCATCGACGTCGACCGGGTCATCGCCCTGCCGGATGATCTCTCCGACCTGGAGGCGGCGCTCATCGAACCGCTCTCGACCCCCGTGCATGCGGTGCGGCGGGCGGGCGACCTCACCGGCAAGCGCGTGGTGGTGCTCGGAGCCGGACCGATCGGCCTCTTTGCGACCCTGGCAGCGCTGCAGGCCGGTGCGGCGACGGTTGTCGTTGCTGACCTGCTCGATACCAAGCGCGCCAGGGCCGAACGCCTCGGGGCGAGCGGCAGCTTCGACTCCACCGCAGCGGATGCCGCCGAGCAGGCCCGCGCGCTGCTCGGTGGCCCGGCGCACGTCGTCTTCGACTGTGTCTCGGTGGCCGCCACCGTGCACCTCGCCATTGCGATTCTGGACAAGGGCGGCAGCCTCATGACCGTCGGCGTGCCGCAGGGACCGCTTCTGGTCGATCTCGACCTGGTCCAGGACCGCGAGCTGACCCTGTGCGGAAACCTGATGTACGTGCGTGAGGACGTGGCTCAGGCCATCCGTTTGCTGCAGACGAAGACTGTGCCGATCGAGGAGATCATCACGGCCACTTTCGATCTGGCCGATGCCGCCGAGGCCTTTCGCGCCTCGGACGACCCCGAGCAGGTCAAGGTGCTCGTCACCGTGGGAACGAGCGTCCCCACTACGGCCTAGATCTCGTCGCTCTCGATCGGCTCGGTGACGAGGAGCTCGTGCACCCCGGCCACGATCTCGTCGGGCCGAAACGGGTACCGGTTGATCTCGGCCTCGTCGCTGATGCCGGTCAGCACCAGAATGGTGTGCAGCCCCGCCTCGATGCCGGCGACGATGTCGGTGTCCATGCGGTCACCGATCATGCCGGTGTTCTCTGAGTGCGCGCCGATCTTGTTCATCGCGGAACGGAACATCATGGGGTTGGGCTTGCCGACGACGTACGGTTCCATGCCGGTGGCCTTGGAGATCAGCGCCGAAATGGCCCCGGTCGCCGGCATCGGTCCGTCCTTGCTCGGGCCGGTCGCATCCGGGTTCGTCGCGATGAACCGCGCCCCGCCCAGGATCAGCCGGATCGCCTTGGTGATCGCCTCGAAGGAGTAGTTGCGTGTCTCGCCGACGACGACATAGTCGGGGTCGGTCTCGGTCATGATGAAACCGGCCTCGTGCAGCGCGGTCGTGATTCCGACCTCGCCGATCACGAACGCCGTGCCGCCGGAAACCTGCGACTTTAGAAAGTCCGCCGTCGCGAGTGCCGAGGTCCAGATGCGGTCCTCCGGCACGTTCAGCCCGCTTGCGCGCAGCCGGGCGCTCAGGTCGCGGGGCGTGAAAATGGAGTTGTTGGTGAGCACCAGGAACGGCGTGCCCGCATCGGTCCACTGCTGCAGCAGTTCGGCCGCCCCCGGGAGGGCCTGGTTCTCGTGCACGAGCACACCGTCCATGTCGGTGAGCCAGCATTCGATTTCGTCGCGTCGTGCCATCAGGCGCTCCTTCTCGTCGGGTCCAGCCTAGCCGCGCGAGTCAAATCAGGCGGTCACCCAGATTGACGCGGCCGCAGCGGGCGTGACCAACCGGGTCTGGCCATCCGCTAGCACGATGCTGTGCGGCGCCGCGAGCGTGAACTCGGTGCCGGGCCCGATCAGGTCGGCGGCGAGTTCGCGGAGCACCGCCGGGTCGCGGTCGCTGATGCGCAGCACGGTACCGGCATGACCGACCGTGGCTTCGGCCAGCAGCAACGCCGACGGACGAAGCACGGTGCCGTCGGCGGCGGGAATGGGATCGCCGTGCGGATCGTGCGCCGGAAACCCGAGCCGGGCGTTGATGGCCTCGAGCAGTCGATCCGAGATGGAGTGTTCGAGAATCTCGGCCTCGTCGTGCACCTGGTCCCAGTCGTAGCCCATCTCGCCGACCAGCCAGGTCTCGATCAGGCGATGCCGCCGCACGACGGCGGTCGCACGCAGGCGGCCGGCATCCGTCAGCGCGAGCGGGCCGTAGGGAACGTGGGTGATGAGCCCGCTCGCGGCGAGCTTCTTCACCATTTCGGTGACGGATGACGGAGCCACGCCCAGCCGCGCCGCCAATGCGGACGGCGTGATCAGGTCGGACTGCCACTCGGTGTGGGCGTAGATGGTCTTGAGGTAGTCCTCGGCCGCGCCGGTCGTGTACGTCATATCTGTTTCAGGGTAGCCGGATCACGCGCCGCTTCCCTTAAAGTGCGCCGAAGACGAGCACGAGCAGCACGACATTCAGTGCAACGAGGGCCAGCGCGCAGATGGCGCCGGCGGCCGTCGTGAACCACCGGTTGGTGAAGTTGCCGAGCAGGCCGCGCTGGGCGGTGAGCCAGACCAGCGGAATCAGCGCGAACGGAATGCCGAACGACAGCACCACCTGGCTGAGCACGAGCGCCTGGGTGGGGTCGAAGCCCACTCCGAGAATGAGCAGTGCCGGAATCAGGGTGACCAGTCGGCGCAGCAGCAACGGAATGCGCACGTGCAGCAGGCCGTGCATGATCTCGGCCCCGGCATAGGCGCCCACCGAGGTCGAGGCGAGCCCCGACGCGAGCAGCCCCACCGCGAACAGGGTCGCGACGATCGGCCCGAGCGTGTCTTGCAGTGCCGCATAGGCTCCCTCGAGGGTGTCGGTTCCGTCCGCACCCTGCAGAGCGGATGCCGCGAGCAGCAGAATCGCCAGGTTCACCGTTCCGGCAATCGCCATGGCGATGGTGACGTCCCACTTCGTGGCCCAGAGCAGGCGGCGGGTGGCGACCACGCCCTGCCACTCCGGAAACCGGTCGCGGGCGAGTGACGAGTGCGCGTAGATGGCGTGCGGCATGATCGTGGCACCGAGGATGGATGCGGCGAGGAGTACCGAGTTGGAGCCCTCGAACCGCGGCACGAGGCCATCGAGAACGCCGCCGGCATCGGGCGGCGAGACGAAGACTCCCGCCGTGAAACCGACGGTGATGATGAGCATGAGCATGATGATGACGCGCTCGAAGATGCGCGGTCCCCGCCGGGAGTGCACCATGAGCACGATCATCGAGATGGTGCCGGTGATCACGCCGCCCCAGATAAGGGGCAGGTTGAAGAGCAGGTTAAGGGCGACGGCCCCGCCGATGATCTCGGCGAGGTCGGTGGCCATGGCGACCAGTTCGGCCTGCACCCAGTACAGCCGCCGAGCCATCGGCCGCTTCATGCGCACCCCGAGAATCTCGGGCAGACTCGCCCCGGTGACGATGCCGAGCTTGGCGGAGAGGTATTGGATGAGCCAGGCCATGACGTTGCCGGCCACGACCACCCAGACCAGGAGGTAGCCGTAGCGTGCGCCGGCGGTCATGTTGCTCGCGACATTGCCGGGGTCGAGGTAGGCGACCCCGGCCACCAGAGCCGGACCGAGCAGCCAGAGCAAGCGGCTGGAGGCGACCGTGGTCGGGGCGTGCGAGAGCACGCGGTCGGGGGACGGGGCATCCGTTTTAGTCATACCGAAACCATACCCAGAAGTTAGGCAGACCGAAACCCCGAATCGGGGTGCCGTCGGCAGGATACGGTTGGGTAGTGACAGAACCAGCAGCCCCAACGTTCGCCGCCGACGTGCCAGCCAATGGCAGCTCCACGCCCGAGCGCTCGACCTATGGCGTTGGGCCGTGGCCGGGGGACTGGCCGAGCGAGGATCGTTACGACGCCGACCTGCTGCAGCACGGCGACACGCGCAACGTGATCGACCGTTATCGGTACTGGAATATGGCGGCGATCGTGGCTGACCTGGATGAGCACCGGCATCCGTTCCACGTGGCCATCGAGAACTGGCAGCACGACATGAACATCGGCTCGATCGTACGCAGCGCCAACGCGTTCGGCGCCGACACCGTGCACATCATCGGCCGCAAGCGCTGGAACAAGCGCGGTGCCATGGTCACCGACCGCTACCAGCACGTGCTGCACCACGCGGATGTCGCGGCCTTCGTCGCGTGGTGCGCGAACGGGTCGCTGCCGATCATCGCGATCGACAACGTGCCCGGCAGTGTCATCATCGAGACGTTCAACTTTCCCGAACGCTGCGTGCTCCTGTTCGGCCAGGAAGGTCCAGGGCTGTCGGAGGAGGCCATCGCCGCCGCCGATTCCGTCGTTGAAATCAGCCAGTTCGGATCGACCAGGTCGATCAACGCCTCGGCGGCCGCCGCCGTCACCATGCACTCCTGGGTGGTTCAGCACCGGTTCTGAATTTTCTGACCAAACCGGCTCGGCAAGGGCTACCGTGGCGTTATGACTGCGATCACTGATGATCTTCCGGCCCGACTCCTCCACGAAGAAAATGCCGGCTGGCAGGCCATTCTGGGTGGCCAGGGCGGCGCGTACTACCAGCGCGAAATGACCGACGACGGCCTGATTATCGTGCCAGGCGCCGTCATCACCCGCGACGAGGTCACCGCCTACTTCGACCAGGCGGCTCCGTGGGAGAGCTACGGCATTCACGAACCGGCCATCATCCGTCTGGGCGAGCACGCCGGCGTCGTCGTGTACAAGGCCATCGCCCGCCGCGGGGAGGTCGTCGCCGAGCTGAACATGTCGACGACCTACCTCTTCGTCAACGGCGGCTGGCGAGTCGCGGCTCGGCAGCAAAGCCAGGCCTAGTGTTTTAGGCCGCCCGGGCCCGTCGCCGGGGTGAGGGCGCCGCGGCCTTGGTAGGATTCAGTGTGACCGGCGACAATTTGATTTCAGAGCCCGAGACCCTTCTTCCCGCGGAACCGGAGGTGCTCGAGGCCCTGCGCCGAACCGCGAGGAGCGAGCTCGCCGCCGTGGTGCAGGTGCACCCGACGTCCCCGCTGGCCTGGGCAGAACTGGCCGATGCCACCCACCATGAGGGTCGCATCCTGGAGTCGTACGCCTACGCCCGGGTCGGGTACCACCGCGGACTCGACGCCCTGCGCAAGGCCGGCTGGCGCGGCCACGGCCCCATTCCATGGCGCCACGCACCCAACCGGGGGGTGCTGCGCGCCCTGTTCGCGCTGCGCCGCGGCGCCGAAGAGATCGGCGAGGCCGACGAAGTCTCCCGCCTCACGGCTTTTCTGACGGATGCCGACGCGAGCGCCATTGACATCATCGCCACCCTGCACACCGGCAGCCCGGGGTTCGACCCGGCGCCGCCCACCGAAGCTTTTGTTATTCGAGGAGAAGACTAAATGCCCGCGATCGTACTCATCGGAGCCCAGTGGGGCGACGAGGGCAAGGGTAAGGCCACCGACCTGCTCGGCAGCCGGGTCGACTATGTCGTCAAGTTCAACGGCGGCAACAACGCCGGCCACACCGTCGTGGTCGGCGACGAGAAGTATGCGCTGCACCTGCTGCCGTCCGGCATCCTGAGCCCGGGCGTCACCCCGGTCATCGCCAACGGCGTCGTCGTCGATGTCGAGGTGCTGTTCGAGGAGCTCGATGCTCTCTCCGAGCGAGGCGTCGACGTCTCCCGGCTCAAGGTCAGCCTCAACGCCCACGTCATCACCGCGTATCACCGCACCCTCGACAAGGTCACCGAGCGTTTTCTCGGCAAACGCCAGATCGGCACCACCGGGCGCGGCATCGGCCCGGCCTACGCCGACAAGATCAACCGCGTCGGCATCCGCGTGCAGGACCTGTTCGACGAGAACATCCTGCGCCAGAAGGTCGAGGGAGCCCTCGACCAGAAGAACCACATGCTGGTCAAGGTCTACAACCGCCGCGCCATCGAGGCCGAGGAGATCGTCACCGAACTGCTCGGCTATGCCGAACGCCTGCGCCCCATGGTCACCGACACCGCGCTGCTGTTGCACCAGGCGCTGGATGACGGCAAGACCGTGTTGTTTGAGGGCGGCCAGGCCACCATGCTCGACGTCGACCACGGCACCTACCCCTTCGTCACGTCGTCGAACGCCACCTCGGGCGGAGCGGTGACCGGTTCCGGCATCGCCCCGAACCGCATCGACCGGGTCATCGCCGTGGTGAAGGCCTACACGACCCGTGTCGGCAGCGGCCCGTTTCCCACCGAACTGTTCGACGAGTCCGGCGAATACCTGCGTGCCAACGGCTTCGAGTTCGGAACCACTACCGGCCGCCCGCGCCGCTGCGGCTGGTACGACGCCCCGATCGCCCGCTACACCGCGCGCATCAACGGCGTCACCGACTTCGTGCTGACCAAGCTCGACGTGCTCACCGGCCTGGCCGAGATCCCGGTCTGCGTGGCCTACTCGGTTGACGGCGTGCGCGTCGACGAAGTTCCCGTCTCGCAGAGCGACTTTCACCACGCTGTTCCGATCTACGAGAACTTTCCGGGCTGGACCGAGGACATCACCGGTGTGCGCGCCTTCGAGGAGTTGCCACAGGCGGCGCAGGACTACGTGCTCGCCCTCGAGTCGATGAGCGGGTCGCGCGTGTCGGCGATCGGCGTCGGGCCCGACCGCGAAGCCATCGTGGTGCGTCACGACCTGATCGACTAGATTTCTCGGCGGGTTGCCGCGAAGCATGCACGATTCCTCACTTTGACCTGTCACACTGTGCGGGTGACCGCCGTGAGACCCCATTCCCTGACCCTGACCGGTCGTTTTGTGCAACTGCAACCGCTCGGAAGTGCGGTGCTGCCCGAACTCGCGCGCGCCATCGCCCATCCCGAGGTATTCGCGGCCGGCTACGGCGGCGGTCCGGCCGCCCTGCACCAGGGCGTCGACGGCTTCATCAAGTGGGCGCACGACTACTTTCAGTGGGAAAGCCTGCCCTACGTGGTGCGCCTGCTCGGCGGTCCGAACGACGGCGACGTCGTCGGCACCACGACCCTCGGCGACATCGACGTCGTCAACGAGGCGATCCATCTCGGCTGGACCGCCTACGACCCGCGCGTCTGGGGCACCGCCGTGAACGCTGAGACCAAATTGCTCGTGCTCGGCACGGCCTTCGACAATGGCTTCGGCCGGGTCAAAATTCAAGCGGATGCTATCAACGCCCGTTCCCGCGCCGCCATCCTCGGCATCGGTGCCACGTTCGAGGGCATCCTGCGCCGTGATCGCCCCCGCGCCGACGGAACCTGGCGGGACAGCGCCGTCTACTCGATCCTCGCCGACGAGTGGCCGGCCGTGCGCTCCGGGCTCGAAGCCCGCCTCGATGCCTTCGAGGCCCGGTTTGTGACGTATCGCAGCTTGCGCCCGACCAGTCCGGGCGGCACCATCACGGGCGGCGGGCCGCGGGGTGGCGTTCGGGGCGGCAGCCCGGCCGGAACCGACACGCAGAGCAACGCCGGGGCCGACGCGTCGCAGTAGGGGGCGGCATCCGCTGCCATTGTTCGGCGCTTTTCGGACGTTGAGTTCCTGCCGACCTGCGCCGAGATGCGTGCGCTATAGGCTCGGAGGGTGCCTCCGACCCCTACCGCCAGCAAGACCCTCGTCCTGCTGCAATTTCTCGGGATGGGGCTGATCTGGGGCGCCAGTTTTCTGTTCATGAAGATCGCCCTCGACGGGGTCAGCTTCGGCCAGATCGCCTGGTCGCGGCTCGTGCTCGGCGGGCTGACCCTCGGACTGATCGTGCTGGTAACCCGTCCGCGCATCAGGAACGGGCCGGTGCTGCCGCGGGAGGGCGTGGTCTGGCTGCACTTTCTGGTGATTGCGGTCAGCGGATGCGTGGTTCCGCACCTGCTGTTCGCCTGGGCGGAACAATACGTTTCGTCGAGCCTGGCCAGCATCTATAACGCCGTCACCCCGATCATGACGGCGTTGATGGCTACGCTCGCCTTTCGAGTGGAGAAACTCGTGCGCGCGCAGGTCGCCGGTGTCGTGCTCGGCATCGTCGGTGTCGTCGTGATCATCGGCCCGTGGCAGTATTCCTCTCTCGCCGGCGACTTCTGGGGCCAGGTCGCCTGCCTCGGCGCGGCCGTCTGCTACGGCTTCACCTTCGGCTACACCCGCCGCTTTCTGAGTGGCCGGCCGATCGCGGCATCGACGTTCGCCTTTCTGAACATCGGCATTGCCGGTTTCATCATGTTGTTGCTCACACCGGTGCTGGCCTGGCACCCGGTGGCGCTGACCTGGCCCATCGTGCTCTGCCTGCTCGCGCTCGGAGCGCTCGGTACCGGCCTGGCCTACATCTGGAATATCAACGTGCTGCGCGCCTGGGGGCCGACCAACGCGTCCACGGTGACCTACGTGACGCCCGTGGTCGGCGTGGTGCTCGGGGTGCTCGTGCTCGCCGAAACGTTCTCCTGGCACGAGCCGGCCGGGGCGCTCCTCGTGCTGCTGGGCATACTGCTGACGCAGAAACGGTTGCGGCTCGGGTCGTTCGGGGCGCGTGGCCGGGAGGCGGCGGCATCCGCTTAAGGCATGCATTATCGTAAAACTATGGCCGCACACGAGGAACTACCCGCTGATGCCGACGCTGCGGCGATCGAGCAGCTGCACAGCATTCGCGAGAGCATCGACAATATCGACGCCGCACTCATCCACCTGCTGGCCGAGCGATTCAAATTCACCCAGTCGGTGGGCCGGCTCAAGGCCGCGCACGGGCTGCCGGCCGCCGATCCGGCGCGCGAGCTCATGCAGATCGACCGCCTGCGCGGCCTCGCCGAAGAGGCGCACCTCGACCCGGCTTTCGCCGAGAAATTTCTGAATTTCATCATCGCCGAGGTGATTCATCACCACGTGAAGATCGCCGGCGGCGAGTCCGTGGCTCCGGGTCGGGCTGCGGGCGCTGCGCCGGCAGCATCGCCGGCAGCATCACCGATCACGGCTTCGTAGCCGGGTGAGCTGGAACCCACGCGCGCTGCCCGATCAGTCCGGCAAGACCTTTGTCGTCACCGGCGCCAACGCCGGCCTCGGCTACTTCACCAGCGAGCAGCTCGCCGGCGCGGGCGCGCACGTCGTGCTCGCCTGCCGCAACCTTGCCAAAGCGGATGCCGCGGCGGCGGCCATCCGTTTGCGTGTGCCCGGGGCATCCGTTTCGGTGCTGCAGCTCGACGTCGCCGACCTGGAGTCGGTGCGCGAGGTGAGCGAGACCCTGCGCGCCTTTCCGCGGCTCGACGGCCTGATTCTGAACGCCGGAATCGTGCACCCGCCTCGGGACCGCCAGGTGAGCCTCGATGGCAACGAACTGGTTTTCGCCACGAACTTTCTCGGGCACTTCGCTTTGACCGCCGGTGCCCTCATGGCTTTGCGGCGCACGCCCGGCAGTCGGGTGGTGTCGCTCGGGTCGCTGATCTCGCGGCTGATGGATTCCTCGCTCGACGACCTGCAGCTGGCGACCACCTATAACGGGTGGAAGGCCTACGCGCAGTCGAAGATCGCGATGCAGGTGTTCGGGTTCGAGCTCGACCGGCGGCTGCGGGCGAACGGTGCCGGAATGGTGCAGTCGTTGGTGGCGCATCCTGGATATTCCATTTCGGGGTTGACCCCGGGCATCCGTTCGGTCAATGAGGTCTCGCGCGGCAAACGGGTCATCGACGGTGTGCAAACCGTGGTCGGCGCCCAGGGCAAACACCACGGCGCCTGGTCGAGCGTTCGGGCTGCGACCGACCCGGAGGCCCACGGCGGCGACTACTTCGGCCCGCGCCTGCTGGTGCGCGGCGGCCCCGTGCGTCAGCCCGCGACTCGAACGTCGCGCGACCGGGCCGTGGCGTCTCGCCTGTGGGAGCGCGCCGAAACGTTGATCGGCGACCCCTTCCTCTAGGTCCGCGAGACGGCGCGTAACACTTGGGTTCGCCGAAATTGTTGAGCGTAGTCTGACCAGATGACTAGATTGCCCGCCATCCTGACCGCAGTCACACTGGGAGACGGACTCACCATCAGCCCGCAGGGATACGGAGGCATGTCGCTCACGCCGGTTTACGGTCCGATCGACCCCGACGATGCCCTGCGCACGTTAACGCACGCCGTTGACTCGGGCCTCACCTTCATCGACACGGCCAACGTCTACGGCAACGGGTTGAGCGAGCGGACGATCGCACGGCTGATCGCAACCCGACGCGATGAGGTGCAGCTGGCGAGCAAGTTCGGAATCCTTTCGGGCGCCGGCATCGGTGCACGCTGCATCCGTGGTGACCGAGCTTACGTGTTCGAGCAGATTGACCTGAGCCTCGCGCGCCTGGGCACCGACCACCTGGACCTCTACTACCAGCACCGGGTCGACCCCGAGGTGCCTATCGAAGAGACCGTCGGGGCGCTCGCGGAACTGGTTCAGGCTGGCAAGATTCGCCACATCGGTCTCTCCGAACCGACTGGTGAGGAGCTGCGCCGCGCTGCCGCCATTCACCCGATCGCCGCAGTGCAGTCTGAGTGGAGCATTATCAGCCGAGACGTCGAGCGGCACGTTGTGCCGACCGCGATCGAGCTGGGCATCGGGTTCGTCCCGTATTCGCCTCTGGGTCGCCAATGGCTTACCGGGCTCTTCGACCGCAGCGCGCTCACTGACGCAGACGGGCGTCACAAGTTTCCCCGGTTCACCCCGGATGCCCTCGCCGCCAACCAGCCGGTGCTCACCGAGGTGCTTGCGGTGGCCCGCGAGGCCGCTGTTTCGCCAGCGCAGGTCGCGCTTGCCTGGCTCTACGACAAGGGTCGCACCCTCGGCATTCCGCTCGCTCCGATCCCCGGTTCCCGCTTCATCGAGCGGGTGGATGAGAACCTGGCAGCTGCGAGCATCCGTCTCGATGCCGCACACGTAACGCGCTTGGACGCGCTCGCCGACCGCATATTCGCCGGCCGATCATTCAACCCCCAGTGGGTTTCCGCCGGCCGCGAATAGCCACAACGCGGGGGAGCACAGTTAGGCGAAGGCGGCGGGGAGGGGGGATTGGTGCCGGTTGCGCATCTCGGTTAAGGGGGCGGCGAAGACGTCTTGCACCTCGAGGGCGTGCAGGGTGGCATCCGTCACGCCGATGCGCAGCACCGGAATGTAGCGGCCGGCACACAGGCCGAGGAACTTCACGTCGTCTTCGCGCGGCACGCTCACGATGACCCGACCGGCCGACTCGGAGAACAGTGCAGTGGATGCGTCGACTCCGTCCCGGCCGCAGATATCGCCGAGCCAAACGCGGGCTCCCACCCCGAAGCGCATCACGGCTTCGGCGAGGGCCTGGGCGAGCCCGCCCTCGCTGAGGTCGTGCGCGCTGTCGATGAGGGCTTCTTTCGAGGCGGCGTGCAGCAGACCGGCGAGGGCCTTCTCCCCGGCCAGATCCACGACCGGCGGACGCCCGCCGAGGTGGTCGTGCACCACACCGGCCCAGGCTGAACCGTCGAGTTCGAGGCGGGTCGTGCCGAGCAGATAAATGTTGTGCCCGTCGTCTTGCCAACCGCTCGGAATGCGGCGGGCGACGTCGTCGATCACGCCGAGCACGGCCACGACCGGGGTCGGGTGGATCGGCTGGTCGCCGGTCTGGTTGTAGAACGAGACGTTGCCGCCGGTGACGGGAATCTCCAGCTCGAGGCACCCGTCGGCGAGGGCGGTGACGGCCTCGCGGAACTGCCACATGACCTCGGGGTTCTCGGGCGAGCCGAAGTTGAGGCAGTCGCTGACGCCGGCCGGCACAGCGCCGGTCGCGGCGACGTTGCGGTACGCCTCGGCCAGGGCCAGCTGCGCGCCGCGGTACGGGTCGAGCTGGCAGTACCGGCCGTTCGCGTCGGTGGCGATTGCGAAGCCGAGGCCGCTCTCCTCGTCGACGCGGATCATGCCGCCGTCGTCGGGAAAGGAGAGCGCCGTGTTGCCCTGCACGTAGTGGTCATACTGGTCGGTGATCCAGCTCGGGTCGGCCAGATTCGGCGAACCGAGTAGGTCGAGGAACTGCTCGTGCAGGGTTTCACCGTCGAGGGCGCGCGGCAGCACGGAGGCGGTGTCGGCCTGCAGGGCGTCGATCCAGGTCGGGTAGGCGAGCGGGCGCTCGTACACCGGGCCGTCGACGGCCACGGTGCGCGGCAGCACGTTGACGATCTCTTCGCCGTGCCAGTTGATGATCAACCGGCCGGTGTCGGTGACCTCGCCGAGCACGCTGGTTTCCACGTCCCACTTGGTGGTGACGGCGAGAAAACCCTCGAGCTTGTCGGGGGTGACGATCGCCATCATCCGTTCCTGGCTCTCGCTCATGAGAATTTCTTCGGCGGTGAGCGTGGGGTCACGCAGCAACACCTTCTCGAGTTCGATGAACATGCCGCCGTCGCCGTTCGAGGCCAGCTCGCTGGTCGCGCAGCTGATTCCGGCGGCCCCGAGGTCTTGAATACCCTCGACGAGCTTGCCAGCGAACAGTTCGAGGCAGCACTCGATGAGCACCTTCTCGGCGAACGGGTCGCCGACCTGCACGGCCGGGCGCTTGGTCGGCCCGCCGGCGCTGAACGTGTCCGAGGCGAGAATGGATGCCCCGCCGATGCCGTCGCCGCCGGTGCGGGCTCCGAATAGAACGACCCGGTTGCCGACGCCGCGGGCGTTGGCGAGGTGCAGGTCTTCGTGGCGCAGCACGCCGACGGACAGCGCGTTGACGAGCGGGTTGCCCTGGTAAACCCGGTCGAACACGGTTTCGCCGCCGATGTTCGGCAGGCCGAGGCAGTTTCCGTAGAAGCTGATGCCACTGACGACGCCGTGCACGACCCGGGCGGTGTCGGGGTCATCGATGTCGCCAAAGCGCAGGGCGTCCATCACGGCGACCGGGCGGGCGCCCATCGAGATGATGTCGCGCACGATGCCGCCGACGCCGGTCGCGGCGCCCTGGAACGGCTCGATGTAGGAGGGGTGGTTGTGCGATTCGATCTTGAACGTGACCGCCCAGCCCTCGCCGACGTCGAGCACGCCGGCGTTTTCGCCCATGCCGACCATGAGGTTCTTCTTCATGGCGGGGGTGACCTTGTCGCCGAACTGGCGCAGGTACATCTTCGAGCTCTTGTACGAGCAGTGCTCGCTCCACATCACGGAGTACATGGCGAGCTCGCCACTCGTGGGGCGGCGACCCAGAATTTCGCGGATCTTCGCGTACTCGTCGGCCTTGAGTCCGAGCGCGCCGTAGGGCTGCTCCTTCTCGGGCGTCGCAATGGCGTTGGAAACGGTGTCGGCGACGCCGCGGGAAGAGGTGTTGGAAACAGCGGTCACGTGTGGAATTCTCCCCGAGATAGCGGATGCTTGACCCGGCAAGTCTACCGGTCGCACCGCCCCGGCCCGGTGGCCGCTGAAAGTGGTCAGCGACCACCGAGGGAATGGTGCCCGAACGAGGCGTGGGCTATCCCACAC
The DNA here is from genome assembly GCF_004402535.1 of Cryobacterium glaciale. Lineage (GTDB taxonomy): Bacteria > Actinomycetota > Actinomycetes > Actinomycetales > Microbacteriaceae > Cryobacterium > Cryobacterium glaciale. The sequence goes on from NZ_SOEY01000008.1 coordinate 302,623, forward strand.
GATTCTTCACGGCTGCGACGGCGCAACCACCTGGGACGGATGCCTGGCCAGCGGCGTCACGTCGATCTCCATGTAGGGGAACAATGGCAGGTTCCACAGGATGTCGTGCAGCCGTTCGTTTTCCGCAACGTCGAAAATACTCAGATTGGAGTACTGCCCGACGCAGCGCCAGATGTGCTGCCATTCCCCACCAGCCTGCAGGTCCTGGGAGTAGGACTTCTCTCGAGCGAGGATGTCTGCCTTGACGTCCTCGTCGAGGTCGAGTGGCACGGTGACACTCATCCGCACTGCGAACAACATGAGCCTCCTCCGTTCTGTTCGGTCGTCACCAGTCAGGCCGGGTCGAGCACAAAGTTGTAGGTGACGTGTCGGCCCGTGCCGTCGGCCGTTGGCAGGGGCTTGAGGACCAGCTCCGGCTTGACAGCGGAGGCGACGTCGTTGGAGAGGTGGGAGTCTCCCTCGAAGTAGAGCTGGGCGGTGAGCAATTGGCGGCCGGGGGCGGAGATCTTTAGGTGCAGGTGGGCCGGACGCCAGGCGTGCCAACCAGCGGCGGTGATCAGGTTGCCGCACGAACCGCCGGTGGGGATTTGATACGGAGCCGGCTGGATGGTGTTGATTTCGTAGTGTCCGTGCTCATCGGCGACGATGATTCCGCGCAGGTTCCACTCAGGGAGGCCGGGGGCAAACTGTGAATAGAGTCCGTCGTCATCGGCGTGCCAAATCTCGACGTGGGCGCCGGCCAGGGGTGTTCCGTCTGTTCCGGTCACCGAGCCACGCAGAAGAAGGGGCGTGCCCGGTTCGTCGTCACGCATGGGCAGCGTTCCGGGGGTGGCCAGTGTCGGAGCGTCGGGAACGAAATACGGGCCCTCGATCGTGCCCTTCGATCCTTCACGATTGCCAGTGGCGACCTCTTCAATGACGTGTTCGACCCACACGTCCAGAAACAACGGCCATTCACCGTCTTCGCCGACCTGGATCAACCACGCTTTGAGAGCGTTGAATTCGGCGTAGGTGACCTCGTGGCGACGCACGGTGTCGTAGACGGCACTGAGTACCTCGTTGGCGAGAAGGGAGACCCGTTCGGTCGAGGTTTCAACTGCGGTGGTCTTGCCGCTCTCCCGAAAACGCGCTGTGGCGGCATTTCCCGAAGCCGCAGCGGAGGCTTCCACTTCGATAATTTCAGATGACATCTTTTCTCCATTTCATTTTCCGTCCGCATCCAAGCGATGGGGCCGTAGTCTGTGGCGACAGAATGAGTCGGTCAGTCCGACCGGTCCTGCCGATATCTGGTGAGTTTCTCGGGATCGATCTCGACGCCCAGACCGACCGACTGGCGGATGGGGAGCATCCCGTCTCGGATCGTGAGTGGCTCGGCCAACAGGTCGTCTGTCATGTCCAGAAAATTGGACAGCTCACCCGCCCGGCGGCTCGTGGACTGGAAAGCTGAGCCGAACGCAGCGCTGCACACGGTGCCGACCTGCCCGTCTATCTGGTTTCCCATGATGACCTCGACGCCCAGTCCCTCGCACGCGAAGAGAACACGCTGCGAGTCGGTGAATCCGGTGCGTGCCGTCTTAATGCTGATGGCATGGGCAGCGCCGCCCAGGAGCTCGCGGGTCACCTCGCCCGGGCGGGTCACGCTTTCGTCCGCGACGAGCGGTATCGGGCTGCGTTCGGCGAGCCATCGACGCCCGAGCACATCGTCGGCGGGACACAACTCTTCCGCGAAGGTGAGGTCAAGGTCGTCCATAGCCCGGAGGGCCCGCAGTGATTCGGATGCCGTCCATCCGCGGTTCCCGTCAATATAGAGGTCCACCGCATCGCCCAGCTGGTCGCGCAGGGCGCGGCAGACCGCGATGTCGATGTGGATCGGGTTGCGGCCGACCTTGACCTTGAAAGTCGTAATGCCGTGAACGTCACGCATCCGCTCCGCTTCGGTTACCGCTTGCGCCGGGTCGGTGAACCCCAACATGTGTGAAACCCGCATCCGATCCGTATACCCGCCCAAAAGGCGAGTGACAGGCACCCTCAGCGACTGGCCGATCACGTCCCACACCGCCATATCAATGGCGGATTTGGCCGTAGGGTTTCCGACTGTGCGGTTCAACACGGCATGGATGGTCTCGCGGTCGAGGCACGAGAGACCGACGATCCCTGGCGTGAAGACCGTGCCGATCACCGCGGCGATCGACTGCTGCGTTTCACCGTAGGTAAAGGGGCGCGGCGGGGCCTCGGCTGTGCCGATGACACCATCTTCGCTGTGTACGCGCACCAGAATGTGTGCTGCTGTTCGCACTTCTCCGCTCGCGAATCGCAGGGGTTTCGTGTAGTCGATGGCGAACGGAATCGTCTCAATCCGGGTGATCTTCACGGCCGCACACCCACCGTGAGCCGCTCGGCCGGGTCTGGCGCGCCCATCAGTACCTTCAGTGCTGACCGAGTATCACCAGCAACCGTGGCCGGTATCGAGGCACCGAGGGCCAGCGCGCGCTTGACGGCCATGAAATCGTGCGGTTGGTTGACCGCGTCGACCGCTATGAGGCGGGACTGGCGGTAGTACAACACGGAAAAGGACTCTGTCGCGGGATCGCCGCGCACGACGAACTCGTCGTAACCGGTCGACAGCCCGGCGATCTGCAGCTTGAGGTCGGATTGGTCTGACCAGAACCACGGCACGACGGCGGGCGGGCGCGACACTCCGAGGATTGTGGCGGCGGCGACCTTGGCCTGGTCGACAGCGTTCTGCACGGATTCCAACCCGATGAGGGTTTCAGGGTGCCGAGGATGTGGCTGCACGGTGCAGTCGCCGGCCGCGACAATCGACGGGTTGCTCGTGCGAGCCTGGTCGTCGACGATGATGCCGCGAGCACAGTCCAGCCCCAGTTGCCTGGCCAGCTCGATGCGCGGCTCAACGCCGATCCCGACGATCACGACATCGGCGGCGAGACGGGTGCCGTCCGAGAGCTCCACCGTCGTCACGTTCCCGTCATCGTCACCGTGCACGGCGGTTACGCCACAGCCCATCCGAAAGCGCACTCCACGTTTCAGATGGGCCTGCCGGTAGAACTCGGAGATCGGCGGCGCGACGACTCGTCTTAGCAGACGGCCGGATGATTCGACGACCGTCACGTGCAATCCGCGGCGGCGGGCCGCGGCGGCCGCCTCCAGGCCGATGAAGCCGCCTCCGATGACCACGACACTGTGCGCTGCGTTGAGCAGCTCGCGCAAGCGGCCGGCGTCGTCGATGCTGCGCAGATAGCAGACGCCGAACAGGTCGGCCCCCGGTACGGTGAGCCGACGCGGCCGCGATCCGGTGGTCAGCGCCAGTCGCTCGAACCGTATGACGCGACCCCCGTTGGTGAGGGCGCTGGCGCCGCTTGAATCCGGGTTCAGAGTGACGATGCGGCTCGCCGCTACGACGTCGATGTCATTGTCGGTGTAGAAACCGGGGGCACGAAGGGCCAGGTTGTCTTCGTCGATGGTGCCGGCCAGGAATGACTTGGAAAGTGGCGGCCGTTGGTAAGGGCGGTCCGTCTCGGCTCCCGCGAGCGTGATCGGCGCGGAGTATCCGCCCGCCCGCAGCGACACGGCGAGCTGCAGGCCGGCTTGGCCGGCACCCACGATGAGAGTGCCAGCGGATGCGGTGGGCGAGCCGTGCATAATCGTCACTGTTCCGGGGCGATGTCGGCTTCGAGACCGTCGAGCGCAGCGGTCATGCGAATCTGGCAGGACAGGCGGCTATTGGGCTTGCGATCGGCGACCGTGTCATCGAGCATCTCGTCCTCGAAGTCATCGGCCCGGCCGGTGAGATCGATGTACGCCTCCGCAACGTAGATATGGCACGTCGCACAGGAGAGAGCCCCGCCGCATTCGGCGACGATACCGGGAACTCCATGCTTGACCGCGGTCTCCATGACGGATGCCCCGATCTGGGCGTCGACGGTGAACAGTGCCCCGTTCGGGGCGTGAAGGACGATCTTGGGCATGAGGACCTACCTGGTTGGGTGATGCGTCAGTTGTTGTGGTCCGCCCAGCGGCACGGACCACAACAACCGGGGGGGGGGGGGGGGGGGGGGGG
>NZ_SOEY01000008.1:306731-368356 GCF_004402535.1 Cryobacterium glaciale
GGGGGGGGACTGGTTAGTAGAGCTCGAAATATTCGCGGTGTTCCCAGTCGGTCACGCCGTTGACGTAGCTCTCCGGGTCAGGATTCGCGGCGACCCAGGCGTCATAACGAGCCACCTCGCTGCGCTTGATCAAGACCAGATAGTCAACGAAGTGATCTCCGAAGGCTTCCCGGTAGAACGGGTCGGCCTCCAGCTCATCGATGGCTTCGGCGAGAGTCGTCGGAAGCTGCACGACATCCTGGGAGTACGGGTCCTCGGACAGCGGACCCGGATTCGTCTGGTTCAGGATGCCGTCAAGGCCGGCGGCCGCCTGAGCGGCGATGTACAGATACGGGTTGGCAGCAGAGTCTCCAACTCGGTTTTCAACGTGGGATGACACGTCTCCGGGGGCGCTGATGACCCTCATCATCGCGGCCCGATTGTCCTGGGCCCAGGTCAGCCGGTCAGGGGCCAGCGAGTACGGCCGGCGTCGACGGTATCCGTTGACGGTCGGAGTCGTGAAAACAGACGCAGCGACACCGTGAGCGAGGGTGCCGCCGACGTAGTGCTGGCCGAGCTCCGACAGCGGCTCGTCGCGGTCGGTGACCATCAGGTTCTCACCCGATTCGAGGTCGACGACCGACGTGTGCAGGTGCCACCCGTTGGCGTAGAAACCTTGGATGGCGGGGGTGCACATGAACGAGGCGAGGTACCCGTTCCGCTTGGCGATCTGCTTCGTGGCCATACGGAACATCACCGCTGCATCAGCGGCTGCGAGGGCTTCCAGCACGTCAAAGGTGGTTTCGACCTGGCTTGGTGCCCACTCGTCGTCGATGGAGCGCAGCGGCAGCCCCATGTCGGTGATCGCTTTTCGGACGGGGCGGAGGATGTCATCGATTTCATCGAGGTGGTCACCGAGGAGGTAACTGTAGCCGCGAGCAACCGGGGCAACTTTGGGCGGGTCGGCGGGCGAGCCCGGCGCACCCATTGAGCCGGTGCCGAGCAGATCGTCGACCACCCGGGTCAGATACCACTCCATTTCGATTCCGGCGATGAGCTTGAGCCCGTGGTCGGCCATCTTCTGCAACGTCTGCTTCAGGATGGACCGGGGGGCGAAAGGGAAGAGCTGCCCGTTCGACATGTACAGATCGCACAGCACGAACGCGGTATCCGGCACCCACGGAAGGATGGTGAATGTGCCGGGATCGGGAACCATCTTCACGTTGGGGCTGCCTCCAAGTCCCTCGACCCCGAACCCGCCGTCCGCGGTGAACGGATTCAACACCACCGCGTTGGCGGAGTCGAAGAAGAACGGCGCCATGGTGATGTCCATGCCGCTTTCCAGAGCGGAGAGATAGGCCTCCTTGGTCAGCGACTTGCCGCGCAGCAGGCCGTGCTGGTCCGGCCAGGCCAGCCGCACAACTTCAATGCCCGCGGCGTCCATCGCGATCCGGGAACGCTCAGCCGCTTCCAGCTGCTTGTCCGTGTACAGGTCGTGCTTTTGAATGAACTTCATTCGGGTCAAAGTGACTTCGTCCAGCATGTGAGTGCTCCTTGATTGTGCGGCTCCAGCGGAGTCGCGTTCGGGTGGTGGGAACAGGTACGGATCGGTCGGTCAGGGAATCGGTTGGCGCTCGGTTGCCAGTACGGCGGTGTCGAGCCAGCCGCCGACAACTCGTTGCGCGCCGGTCCAGGCGTGCCCTTCGTCGCGGACCGCTGCGCTGAGCAGCTCGGTCACATCAATGCCGTGGGCACCCAATTTGGTTGCTTCAACCGAGAGGAGCGCCTGGATCCCGATCGGGGAAATTTCCGGGTGAAACTGAACGGCGAGGGCTGAACCGAACCGCCACGCCTGGGGGTACCGGTTGGAGACGGCCAGCAGCTCGGCGCCAATCGGCGGAACAAAGCTGTCGCTGTGGAAGGAGAAGAACTGACCCTCCAATTCCAGAATGGAGTGGTTTCCGGGAGCCAACCGCACATCGATGAGTCCGCACTCCAAACCCTGTGAGCCGTGAACGACAGCGCCGCCGAGGGCCAGCGACAGAATCTGTGATCCGAGGCAGATGCCCAGAACAGGGACCTGCTGCTCCACCGCGCGAGCAAGAAAGTTCTGTTCCTCGACGAGAAACGGATGCCGTTCTCCGTCATAGGCACTTTGTGGACCTCCCAGACAGATCACCGCCGCAAGTGAGCCGAGCTCCGGGAGTTCTTCCCCGGCGAACGGCTGGGCGAGCTGCGACTGCAGCCCGCGTGCGTGCACCAGTTTGTGAATCCACTTGAGATCGGTGCCCTCGAAGTGGGTGACCATCAGCACGGTCCCGGTCATGGCTGGGGCCTCGGTTCAATGCGGGAATGCCAGGGGCTCCAATGGTCGGTGCCGGCGAGGGCCTGCATCAGCTCAACGGCGTTGACCCGGTCGAGCGCGAGCCAGGAGTCATCTAGCTCGACCCGATAGGGCGTGAAATCCCAAATCTTCAGCCGCTTGACCTGTGCGATCACCGGGCGCATCGTGGCGATTTCACCCTCGAGGCGCTTGATCCTCTCCGTGAGCAGCGCATTCTCCCGACGCAGCAGGAGAGTGGCCTCACGCGTGTTCTCGCTCATGCGCTGCCTTTCAGAAGACGAGGGTGAGATTTTCGTGGCCGTGCTCGGAGTCGAGCAGGTTCGCCTGTTTCAGGCGGATCCTCCATCCGTCGCCGTGTGGGGCCAGGACGTGCGCGTACCAGCCCGGGTACGTTTTGCCGACACCCGCTCGAAACTCGTGCACGATGAAGTTCGATCGCACCAGGCGGAGTCCGGTACCGGGATCATCGAGGACCTCGACATTGCTGATCACCCGGCGGGTTCGTGACTGGGGAATCTGGCTGAAAGCCAGCCCGGTGCGCAGCCAGAAGACCCGGTCGGTCAGGCGTCGACGGTCGTCGAAGGCGTGGGAGACCTCCCGCCGCGGGTCTCCGCCACCGGGGGTGATCGGCACCCAGTACAGGCAATCGTCGGTAAACAGCTCGATCCAGTCGTTGAAACGAGCCTCGTCGATCAGGCGCGCCTCGGCGGCCAGGAATCCTTCGGCACTCCGGGAAGCGTTAACGTCGGCGACAGCCCAATCCGCGGTGAACAGCTCAGCGAAATGTTCCAGATCTGCATAGAAGTCGACATCGACGTGGTGCGACCAGCGTGATGTGTCGGAGTAGTCGATGTCGCGGATCGTCATCGGTTCGTCCATTCCATCAGGCGCAGCCATTCCTCGAAGTAGCTGCGCATATGAATCTCGTCGGTCACGGCCGAGACCACCACACCATTGGCGTCCAGGGTCTGCCAGCCGTCCACATTGAGTCCGCGGTTCATGAGAATCCACTCCACCTCGGTGACGGCCAACCCGCGTTGCACCTCTTCGAAGTTCGCCTGGTCGTCCGGTTCGCCGAACGCTGGAAAATCCTCCTGGGTACGCATTCGCATGGTGTTCACTTCGTCAGGCACGCCACCGATGCTCGTCGCGTTCCACACGAGCTGCGTCTTGTCCACGCTCAGCGGTTCGATCACCTGGATTTGATTGCCGATGATCAGCAGGTTCGGGAAGATGCTCAGGTTGATCTGCGCTCCGGCGCTCACGTCGAGGAGCCGGTCGGAGTCCTCCGGGTAGCGGGCGCGAATCAGCTCTTCGAAGTGTTCCCGGCCCGGTTGCGGCCGCTGGTTGGCCCAGATGCTTCCCGGTCCGTCGAAATTGGGGCGTTGGTCGATCACGCTGTGGCCGTTGCCGAGCGAGTAGATCTTCATTGCCCCGTCGTCGGGGGTCTTGCCGAAGTACGACATGTCCTTGCTGTCTCCGAGGCGAGACGCCATTTCCAGGAGCGACCGGTGCGAGAACGAGGGGTGGTATCCGTCGCCGCCGTTGTCATAGGCGAGCTTCCAATTTCCGCGGTACACCATACGGTGGGCGCCGGCGCGAACGATGACCTCGCCCTTCGGGGCCCGGTCGATCCAGTAGTCCAGCCAGGGTTTGGCCTGGCCGAGAAAGTCCTCGAGTGATGGCGCGGATTCGTTGAGCGTTCCGAAAATGAATCCGCGGTAGCTTGCGACGCGGGTTACCTTTCCAAGTCCCAACTCGTCCTTGTTGAAGGTGTCGCCGTAGCCGCCTGGCCATGGAGCCCCGACCAGTTCACCGGTGTTACGAAAAGTCCACCCGTGATAGGGGCACTGGAAGCTCTTCGCGACACCGGTCTCTTCACGACAGACGGTTGCGGCGCGGTGTGCGCACCGGTTGAACACTGCGTGCAGGGTGCCCTTGCGGTCCCGGGTGATGATGATTGGGCGCAGGCCGAGTTTGCCGGTCACAAACGAGTTCGGCTCGGGAAGCTGCGACTCGTGGGCGAGGTACACCCAGGTCTGTCCGAAAACCTTCACCATTTCCTCGGCGAAGACTCGATCCTCGGTGTACAGCGACCGGTGAACGCGGTCCTCCTGCACGAGGGCGGCCCAGCCTTCGGACACCGGATCCAGGGGATCCGTCACTACGGAAAGTACGTCGACCATCTGTCCGGCTCCTCAGAACAAGGTGACTTCGATGTCGAAGCCACTGAATTGAGCCGAGCCTAAGGATGGCGGTTCGAGCGGTAAATAGCGGTGTCGAAAATTTCGTCAGGAAGAATCTTCTTCACTGAATTTCTCTGCGAAGAATGTGGCGTGATCCCTAGCCGACGGCACCCGAGGTAAGCAGCCGCTTCTCGACCGCGTGCGCAGCAGCGAGCAGAGCCGATGAGCAGGCGGCGACCTTTTCCTTGCTGAACCGGATGCTCGGAATCGCGGCACTGATCGCCACGACCGGTCGCCCTTGCCGGTCGAGCACGACCACGCCGATTCCGTTGACGCCCTGAGCGGCTTCCTCAATGTTTGTCGCGTACCCCTGTTGACGCACCGTGGCCAGGTGGCGCTTCAGGGCGACAACGCTGGTGATGCGCGTGGAGCGCCACGGCGGAAGCCCGCCGCCGTGCAGCTGTTCAATCTCGGAATTGCTCAGCGCAGCCAGGAGCGCCTTGCCCCCGGCGGAACAGTAAGCCGGTACCTGATCCCACATGCCAACCCGAATCCGCAGCGTCTGGTCACTCTCCACGCCGTCGACGTAGCGCACCTGCGGCCCCTCGAGAACCCAAACCTGAACGGTCTCGTCGAGGATACCGACCAGCGTTTCCAGTTCGGGGCGCACGATTTGCCGCACGTGGGAAATGGACCGTGAGGCTTCGCTCCACGCGGCGAGTTCCGGCCCGGCCCGGTACAGGCGCTCCCGGTTCTGCATGGCGAAGCCGCCATGGCAGAGAGCGGCCAGCAATCGATGCGCCGTTGACGGCACTACGTTGAGGCGTTCGGCGGCTGACTTGACGCTCAATACCTCGCCGTTCCGCAACGCCACGATCAATTTCAGTGCCCGGTCGACCGAATCAAGGGGGGGTTGCTGCTCTGAATTTCGCATAAGAGAATCTAAACACGACTTATTGCGCTAGGGAAAACCTATTTTGTAGAGTCCGGCTATCGCCCGGCGAGGGGCGCAGAAAAGACCAAGTTCGACATCGAGTCAACCCGAGGAAGTGGACGGTACCGTGAGTACGAATCTGGAAGAGCGGGATCGCCGCTGGGAATTGCTCAACACCTCCATGCGCGACAACGACATGGATTGCCTGATCTTCGCGGCAAACGACTACCGGGGGCACAAAGGTGCCCTTCGATATGTCACCGACTACAACCTGTGTCACCGTTCGGGCAATGCCGTCATGTTCAAGGACGAGGCGCCGATAGTCGTGCTGTCGGGAAACCTCGCTGGCGCCCGGCGCCCCACCACCGACTGGGTCGAGGACTACCGGTTTCCCGGAACGATCGGTCAGGGCCTCGTCGACGTCTTCGCCGATCGCAGGGATGTGAAACGGGTAGGAATCATCGGATTCGGCCAGATCATGAAGGTCGACGAATACCTCGCTCTCACCCACGGGCTGCCAGCGATCGAGTTCCTCGACTACTCCGCGAACTTTGAAAAGATTCGGGTCGTCAAAAGCCCGGAAGAGATCATCGGTGTGGAAGAGTCCGCCTACGTCCTCGACCAGTGCTTCTCCCGACTGCTCGAAATTGCCCGCCCGGGCGTGACAGAACGGGAGATCGGCGCCGAGATGTACAAGGTGGGGTACAAGCTCGGCGGTGAGGATCCCCTGTTCCTCACGATGTACACCGAGACCGTCAACGACGAAGTGTCGGCCAGTTTCGCGCCGCCGCGGGGTCGGGAACTCACCGCGCATGACGTGCACACATTCTCGTTCGAGATCGTCGGTCCTCGCGGCTACTGGACCGAACTGTCCCGCATGGTCACCTTCGCGACACCGCACGAGGACGACGTTCGAATGGCCAGGGCTGTGTCGAAGGGAATGACCGCCGCTGCCCTGAGTCTGAAGCCCGGCACTTCCCCGGACGCGGTGCAGCGAGCCGTTCTGAGCGCCATTGAAGCGGAGGGCGCGGTCTCCTCCTATTGGTCCGGCCATTCTCTCGGACTGGATGTGCTTGAGCAACCGTGGATCGGTCTGGACGTTGTCGAGGACGATGGCGGTCAGGCCACCGACACGATTGAGGTCGGCAACGTGTTCACGATCCATCCGATGGTGGTCGATCACGCCAAGAAGCGAAGTGGATACATGTCAGATACCTTCGTCGTCGAACCCTCCGGAGCCCGCAAGCTCTCTGAATTCAGCACGGCCCTGCACTGCCTGACGAAAGGAAATGTCAATGTCATCGACTACTAGCTCATCGACTGCCAGTTCATCGACTACCGGTACCAGGATCGACCCCATCACCGCGTCGGTGCTGCAGCGTCGCGTCGACGCGATCGCCAAGGAAATGGCCGGCATGCTCATGCGGTCCTCCCGTTCGCCCATCTTCAACGAAATCGGTGACCTGGTCACGGTTGTGTTCGACAAGCACGGCAACACACTTGCCCAGGCGGAATTCGCGGCCATCATCGCGTTCGGCGCTCATCCCTCGCTGGAATTCATCATCAACTACTACGGCGATGACGTTCACGAGGGCGATGTCATCATTCACAATGACGTGTATTCCGGCGGCAACCAGAACGCCGACACCGGGATCTACGTGCCGGTTTTCGCCGACGGTGGCCTGGTTGGCTGGATGGCAGCCAAGGGACACATGGCGGACATCGGCGGGATGACGGCCGGAGGCTACGACCCCAACGCGAAAGACATCTGGCAGGAGGCCCTGCGAATCCCGCCCGTCAAGATTGTGCACCGCGGTGTGCTCCAACGCGACGTCTGGGACTTCATCGCCGCGAACATCCGCATGGATTTCGTCATGGAAGACATCAAGTCCATGATCGGCTGCTGCACGGTGGGCGGGCGACGCCTCGTCGAGGTCATCGACCGCTACACCCTGGAAACCTACGAAGATCACATGAACTACATCCTCGAAAGCTCCGCGCGCCAGGTGCGGGCCGAGGTCGGCCGTTGGGCTGACGGGCACTACTACGGCGAGAGCTGGATGGTCTCCGATGGCTTCGACAGCACCAAGAAGTACAAGATCGCCTGCGAAATCGAGATCAAGGGTGAAGAAATCACCTTCGACTTCTCGGGAAGCGACGACCAGGCCCCCGGCATCACGAACATGCCGCCGGCGTCCGCCAAAGGGGCGGTGCGCATCGCCTTCCTTATGATCATGGCCGCCGGCGGTATCAATATCCCCACTAATCAGGGTCTCTTCGAACCCATCAAGACGGTTTTCCGGGAAGGCTCACTACTCAACCCGCGGTTTCCGGCCGCAACGGTCTTCGGAAACCAGATGTGCGATGAGGTCGTCGAATGCATCATGACAGCTCTGTCGGGCATCCTCCCGGATCGAGTCACGGCCGGTTGGAACAAATACCTCTGCACCTCCACCCACGGTGTGGATCCGCGTACCAACGAGGCGTTCGGCACACTCACGGTCTTTCAGCGCACTGGTCCGGGAGGGATGCTCGGCACCGACGGCTGGGACGCGCTGGGGTTCACCGGCACCGCGGGCCAGATGCGCGCGCCCGACCCGGAGATGTTCGAGCTGACCTCCCCGCACTTTCTGGAATATCTGGAATATCTCCCCGACTCGGCCGGCGCGGGAGAGTTTCGGGGCGGCATGGGCACCCGAACCGCCTGGAGCAACTACGGCGAGCATCAGCACGGCGTCACCCTCGGGGACAACGTTCGCCACGAAGGAGCAGTTCCCGCCCAGGGACTGTTCGGGGGTGCGGATTCCGGCCTCAACGAGATCACCGTCACCTACCCCGACGGTCGGGAACACCTGTGGGGCTCCAAGGAGATCATTGAACTTCCTTCGGGAACCCGCATGGAATCCATCAGCGGGGGCGGCGCCGGCTATGGCGATCCGAGAAAGCGGGCGGTCGCCAAGGTGCTCGCCGAAGTGCGGGACGGCGTGCTGTCCCGCGAGAAGGCACACGACGACTACGGCGTAGTCATCGCCGACGACGGGCTGTCCGTCGACCAGGTACGAACCACGGCTCTTCGGGCCTAGAGAAGAATTGGAAGAGCTCATGAACATCAGAATCGGAATCGACGTCGGCGGCACGTTCACGGACTTCCTGGTGATCTACCCCGATGGCAAACGGCGCATCCACAAGACCAGCTCAGTGCCCTCCAACCCGCCCCTGGCTGTGCAGATCGGCCTGACCGAAATAGCCGCAGCGGAGCACAAGAGCCTCGAAGATTTCATGGCCGAGGTCGGGCTCATCGTGCACGGAACGACCGTAACCACGAACGCCCTCCTCACCCGCAACGGACCGATCACGGGCCTGCTGACCACCGAGGGATTCCGCGATGTGCTGCCCATGCGCGATGGAACCCGCGAGGAGGCTTACGACAACCGGCTGGAACAGCCCGTGCCCTTGGTCCCGCGTTACCTCCGCCAGCCGGTCGGCGGCCGGGTCGACTATAAGGGCGACGTTCTCACGGCACTCCAGGAAGTCGACGTCTATGCCGCCGCTGAGATTTTCAAGGCCAACGCCGTGGAATCCGTTGCCATCTCGTTCATGCACTCCCACGCGGAAACCAGCCACGAGGACCGCGCTGCTGAGATCATCGCGGAGGTCATGCCGGGTGCCTACATCACGAAATCCTCCGAGCTTCTGGCGCAGGCCCGGTACTACCCGCGCATGAGCACCGCCGTGCTCAATTCCTTCGCCGGGCCGATCATCAGCTCCTACCTCTCCACGCTCACGGAGCTGCTCGAGGAGGCGCACTTCGAAGGTGTGCTGCTCCTCATGCAGTCCAATGGCGGCGTTGCTACACCGAGCGAGCTGGCTAAGCGGGCAGCGCTGTCGCTGCTCTCCGGACCAGCCTCCGGCCCGACGGCCGGCCTGCTCGTGACCGCCGCTCACGGCTGGGACTCCTGCCTCACCGTCGACATGGGCGGGACGAGCTTCGATGCCGCCGTGGTCAAAGACAACAAGCCGCTCATCATGACCGATGGCATCATCGACCGGTGGCGGATCGCCCTGCCCATGGTCGACATCAACACCATCGGCGCGGGCGGCGGCAGTATCGCCTCAGTGGATGAAGGCGGCCTGCTCCGGGTCGGCCCGCAGAGCGCTGGCGCGACCCCCGGGCCGGCCTGCTACCGTCGCGGCGGAGTGAACGCCACCGTCACGGATGCTGACGTCGTCCTCGGTTACATCGACCCCGACACCTTCCTGCACGGTCAGATCGGACTCGACCGGGAAGCCTCCATCCAGGCGATCAAGAACGACGTCGCTGACCCGCTCGGCATCAGCGTCGAAGAAGCCGCCTTCGGTATCTACCAGATGGTCAACGTGAACATGGCGACCGGAGTGCGCGACATCACCGTTCGGCGGGGGCTCGACCCCCGCGACTTCCCGATCGTCGTTGCCGGCGGTGCCGGTCCGGTGCACGCGGCGGCTATCGCCCGCGAACTGGAAATCCCGATCCTTCTAACCCCCCGCGACTCGTCGATCTTCTGCGCGGCCGGCATGCTCGTGTGCGACTTCAAACACGACTATGTGCAGAGCTCGAACCAGCGTTTGGAGAGCCTGTCCGACGAGTACCTGGTCGAAACGTGGACCGGCATGATGGCTGAGGGTCGCCGGACCCTGCATGCTGAGGGTGTTCCCGACGACGCCATCTCCTATGTGCCGTCCGTTGACCTGCGTTACAAGGGTCAGTGGTACGAAATCAACGTCGAGGTCGATCCGGCAAATCTCGTGTCGCCGAACCTTGCTGAGTTCTACGCCTCATTCCACCAGTTGCACGACACGCTCTTCGGGTACAGCACCGTCGACATGCCGATCGACTTGCTCAACATCCGACTGACCGTCGTCGGCTCCACTCCCAACGATCGTGTCGACCTCGCGGCCACGACGCCCGGATCAGGCCTGCCGGAGCAGAGGCGACGCCACATCTACTCGCCGCTCCAGCGTCGAATGGTCGAGGTCGAGGTGTACCAGGGCGCCGCCATGGTTCCGCTCGACGAGATTGAAGGTCCGGCGATCATCGAATTGGGTACCACCACGATTGTGGTGCTCGATGAGTACAACACCATCGTCGACAAGAACGGGTCCTTCGTGATGTACCTGCGGGACCAGATGCTCACCCTGAAAGCCCGGCTCGACCTCTCCTAGCCAGCCAGGCCACAACCTGCCCGTCCCGTAGCCACGACCGGTGGTTACGTCCTGCAACTACGCCCAGATGCTCGTCTCCGCCTACCCGAAAGTAAGGATCGATTGACATGATGAAAAAAACTCTCCTCCTCGCCACCTCCGCAGTGCTGTTGGTGTCCCTGAGCTCCTGCGCCTCCAGCCCGACGGATGCCCCCGCCGGCGGCGACCATAAATTCACCATCGGCTACGCCGGCGCGATCCAATCCAACCCGAACAACAAGGCGATCGAGGATGGTATCCGCGCCAAGGCCGACGCACTGGGCATGGACCTCATCGTGACCGATGCCCAGTACGACACGAGTAAGCAACTCGCCGATGTGCAGTCGCTCCTCAACCGCAGCGTCGACGTTCTCATCGTGTGGCCCATCGACCCGCTCGGTATCCAGCCGGCTATCGAACAGGCCCACGATCAGGGGATCCCCGTCATAGTGCAGGACACCACCGAGGGCGGCCCGTACACCTCCAATTTCCAGGTCACTAACTATGAGTCGGCTCAGCAGGCGGCCACCTACATCGGTGAGAACGTCGACGCCACGGCGAACGTTGTGCAGATCGAGGGTGTGCCAACGGTGGGTGTTCTCGATGCCCGCAATAATGGTTTCCGGGACGGAGCGAAAGCCACGGGCCTGAATATTCTGGCCAGCGAGGTCAACGGACTTGACACTGCCGACGGTTCCCGACCCATCGTGGACGCCTGGAAATCCCGTTTTGGCACTGATATTCAGGCCATCTTCGCCTACAACGACGACAGCGCGCTCGGCGCAGCTTCGGCCAAGTCGGGTGATTTCGACCCGATCGTCATCGGCATGAACGGTTCCCAGGAAGGCGTCGACGGCGTCAAGGATGGCCGCCTCGCGGCGACCTTCGACTTCCACCCCGTGCAACTCGGCATGGGGCTCGGCTGGGCCGCCCACGAACTCGCGGAGGGTCGAACAATCCCGGCGACCGTGGTCATGGACTCCACTCTCATTACGAGCGCCAATGCGTCAAGCTGGACACCGATCAAGACCCTGCTTGCCTCAAAGACGAGCGTGGACATCAGCACGAAGGATGGGGTTTCCACCCTCAACGTAACTGCGAGCAAGTAGTGATCTCGCTGTCCGGCATCACGAAGACGTACGGAGCCGTCACGGCCCTGTGCAACATTGACCTCACGGTGAATCGTGCCGAGATCCTTGCCCTCGCCGGCGAGAACGGTTCGGGCAAGTCCACCCTGGTCAAGATCCTGTCGGGTGTCGTGGTACCGGACAGCGGGACGATCCGAATTGAGGGCAAGCCGGTCGCATTTCACAGCCCGCTGGAGGCTCTGGACCAGGGAATCGCCCTCGTGGCCCAGGAACTGACCGTGCTCCCCCACTTACCGGTATATGAAAACGTGATGCTGCCGTTCGTGCGGCATCGCACTCGTCGGCTGGTTTCCCGCAGCAACCTAGTCGCCCGCACCACGCAAATTCTCGATGAACTGGGTGTCCAGATCGACCCCTACCTGCCGGTGTCCCGACTGGGCCCTGTGCAACAAACCTTCGTGGAGATAGCGAAGGCGCTCGTCGTTGAACCGAAACTGTTGATCCTCGACGAGGCAACCAGTCGGCTCGGCGAGAAGGAGGTCGACTTTCTGCTCGCACTGATCAAACGACTTCAGGCGCGCGGCCTCTCCACCGTCATGATCACGCACCGGATTATCGAGATGACGTCTACCGCGGATCGGGCAGTTGTGCTTCGCGACGGCGCTTTTGCCGGCGAGCTCCCTCAGGAGCGTCTCCGCGAGCACGAGTTGGTCAACCTGATGGTCGGCCGAGAAATCGTGCGTCGTACCAAGGACTACGCAGTTTCAGCTGCCGCGCCACGGCTCTCGGTGGAGGATCTGCAATTGGCGGGAACGCATAAACGCCTCACCCTGGATGTTCAGGTCGGAGAAATCGTGGGGTTGGCCGGCCTCGTCGGTGCCGGGCGCACGGAACTGCTCGAGGCTCTGGCTGGCGTGCGCCGGGTAGCTGGGGGCGTCGTCACCGTGGACGGTGCCCGCGTTCCGGTCAACAATCCCCGGCGCGCGGTCCTCTGCGGCCTG
The DNA here is from genome assembly GCF_004402535.1 of Cryobacterium glaciale. GTDB lineage: Bacteria > Actinomycetota > Actinomycetes > Actinomycetales > Microbacteriaceae > Cryobacterium > Cryobacterium glaciale. The sequence goes on from NZ_SOEY01000008.1 coordinate 319,484, forward strand.
GCACTAGTGCCGGAGGACCGGCATACCCAGGGACTCATCATCACCGACAGCATCTACGAGAACTACGAGCTCGGAGCAGTTCCCTGGCTCGGTTTCGTCAATCGCACACGGGGGCGGCTGCGCACCCGCACAGCGATGGCCAGGTTTGGAGTGAAGACGTCGAACGTGCTGGCGCCGGTCACCTCCCTCTCGGGCGGTAACCAGCAGAAGGTCGTCATCGCCCGAGCGCTATCTAAAAATCCCTCCGTGCTCCTGCTCGACGAGCCGACGCGTGGGGTGGATATCGGGGCGCGAGATGACATCTATCAAATCATCGAAGAGCAGGCTCGAAACGGCATGGCGGTGCTTCTGGCTTCGTCGGATCTCGTCGAAATTCTCGGCATCTGTGACCGTGTCCTGGTCATGCACGAAGGCGAAGTCGTCGGTGATTTGCGCGGCGACCTCATTTCCGAACACAACATTGCCCTGCTCTCAGCGGGCGGGAAGTTGGAGTCTCATGTCTACGCACACTAGCCGGACAGCGTCAGCCCGAACCATCGATCCGCCAGGTCCCCGCCGCAGACTCGCCGGCAGGATCTACGAGGGCACCCGGGTCTATATCGGAATCGGCGTCATGCTGGTGGCCTTGGTCGGTTACCTCGCGATCACCCAGCCGACCTTCGCTACCCCGCAGAACCTGATCGCCATTCTGGAAACGAACTCGGTGCTGCTCCTCGTCGCCGTCGGGCTCACCTTTGTTCTGCTCACCGGCGGATTCGACCTGTCCGTGGGCGGAATGCTCGCTCTCTCCGGCATCCTGGTAGCCAAACTCATCGAAAGCGGTGTGAACTTCTACGTCGCTGCCATTCTCGTGATCATCGCAGCGGCGATTCTCGGCGGAGTGCTCAACGGCCTGCTGATCGGCAAGCTGGGACTGTCGTTCTTCGTGGTCACACTCGGGACCATGTCGCTGTTTCGCGGCGCCGGGCAAGTGATCACCGAGGGCCACGGCCTCTCGCTCTACCAGGTCGAAGCCTCGCGAATCATCGGCAGCGGGCGATTCCTGGGCGTACCGTGGCTGGTGATCATCGCGCTCTCCGTGCTCGTGCTGGCAATACTGGTCACCCGGTACACCGGGTTTGGCCGCATGCTGTACGCGGTGGGCGGCAACGCGGAAGCTGCTCGCTTGTCGGGGATCAAAGTCTGGTTGGTCCGGGCAGTCGCCTACGCGATCTGCGCCGGCCTGTGCGGGCTGGCCGGGGTCCTGGAATCCAGTCGCCTGGCCTCCGCTTCGCCGACGGCGGCCACCGGCATGGAATTGGTCGCGGCAGCGGCGGTGTTGCTCGGCGGAACGAGCTTTGCCGGTGGTGCCGGAAGCATGGTCGGCACCCTGTTGGGTGCGCTGTTTCTGGGCATCATCTCCAACGGCATGACGATCAGCCAGATCTCGTCGTTTTGGCAGAGCGTCGTCACGGGCTCTGTGCTCCTGGCCGCAGTGCTCCTGGATTGGTTCCGAATGCGCCGTGACAAGAGAATGTCCGGCACCTGAAACAGCCTTGCCTTTTTCACACGACATCCTTTCCTGCGCCGGCAATCCTGCTGCGCCGGCGAGGATTTCGTGCGTTGGTTCCACGCCCATCCCTCAACCGAGGGAAGCGAGTTTTCGACCCATTCGAGTGATGTTGGTGCGGAAACTCTCCGCCATACACTTGCCCAAATCGCCACCGGTGTGCCGCATACGGGGCACGCCGAGACCCAGGAGGAGAACTGCAATGGAGCAAATCTCGATTATCGGAGCTGGACACGCCGGAACGCTTTTGGCGGTCGGGCTGGCCGGCGCCGGCTACGACGTGCGACTGTTCAGCGATAAGGATGCCGAGGGTATCCGTGACCAGACTTCCCCAACGGGCACCGCGGCAATTTTCGCCGACTCGGTGGCCACCGAAATTCGTCTCGGAGCTGCGGACTATTCCGGTCAGGGCGCCCCGATGGACGCGGTCCACCTGTTTTTCTCTCCCAAGGTGGGGCAGGAGCTCATCGCCTTCGGGAGCCCGCTCGAGGAAGCGGCCGGGCTCGCCACGGATGTGCGGCTCAAATCATACGACCGCATGAAGCAACTGGCGGCGCTCGGCGGTGACATCCAGATCGAAACGGTCTCTATGGACAGGCTGGACCAGATCGCGGCCGAGAGCGCGCTGACCGTCGTGGCGACCGGCAAGGGCGGTCTGTCTTCCCTGTTTCCGCGCGATGCCGCACGCAGCATGTATGACGCGCCCCAGCGCAAACTTGCCATGATCCTGGTGCGCGGCATCGCCTCCGACGGAACCGCATTCAGCAACCGGCTTCCAGGGATGACCCCGGTCTGCTTCAACCTCTTCGGCGGTGCCGGAGAAATTTTCTGGGTACCGTTCCTGCATAAGAGTGGTGAACAGGTCTGGTCGCTGGTGTTCGAAGCCCGTCCGGGCGGACCGTTCGATCGGTGGGACACGGTGACCGATATTCATCAGGCCTTCGCAACGGCCAAGGCGCTGATTCAGGAATTCGTACCCTGGGACTGGCCGGCCATGGCGAACATGGAACCGCTCCTCGACGACCCGTTCAGCTGGCTCACCGGGGCATTCGCTCCGTCCGTTCGTACCGGGTCTGGCGTCACGAGCGGTGGTCACCCGGTGATGAGCCTGGGCGACACGTCGGTCAGCTACGACCCGATCTGCGGCCAAGGTGCCGGCTCGGGCATCCGCCAGGTTGGACAATACTTCGACGCCATCCTGGCTCGTGGTGACCGCTCCTTCGACCGGGAATGGATCGATGAAGTCTTCGAGGCCTTCTATTCCAGCCACATCGAAGGCACCTACCGTTTCACGAACACCTTTCTGGAGCCGTTGACTCCCACGGGGGTGCGCGTCATGACGGCTGCGTTCGCGGATCCGCGTTTGCGCGGCCCGTTGCTGAAGTCCTTCAACCGTCCGCCGAGCGCATTCCCATGGCTGGCCGAGAAGACGGAGACGGACAAGTGGATCACCCACCACACCGGGCGCTCCGCAGCATCGGTCGTGGCCCGTGGAAACGCCAAAGCGCTGGGCGCCATGATCAAGAACACCGTCAAGGGTGAGAACTTTCCTCGAGCCGAGGCGACCGAAATCCCATCGAGAATGCTGGCCCGCAATTCGTAGCGTGCAGAACTTTGCCCCGCCTGGCATAGGGTGCATTTCTACACCGACCTGAAGGAGACGACTCCACAATGAATGCTTCGGATTCAACGGCCGCCAGCGTCGGCGCCGCATTTGCCGGAAGCCTGGCCGCCTTCACCAGCGCGCTGACCGAAGCCGGTACTCGCGGCGAGGTCCAGGACGTGTGTATGGCCACACTCCCCGGCATGATCAAGACCAAGGCGTTCGGTATCTACCTGTTCAAGGTTCCCCACGAGTCGGCGGCAATGGCGGCGGCGACCGGCGTGAGTGACCGTTTTCTCACACTGTACGAGGATTTTGGGCGCCACGCCGATCCAGTATTGCGGGAGGCCGTCGCCCGCAAGAAACCGGTGCACAGCTCCGGGCTGATGTCTGAGTCTGCCTGGGTCGACTCCTCCTTCTTTCAGGAGGTTCTCGCACTCCACGACATGCGCATGGTGCTCGAGGCTCCCATCCTTTATCGGGGACAGGTGCTGGGAACCCTGAACTTCGCCGATCGCGATCAGAACGCCTTGTCTTCATCGATCGAGCAGGTTCTGGCGGGAACACTCGGCAACATGGTCGGACTGGCTGTTGGCGGCATGACCGAGCGGCAGGGCGTCCTGACCGAGCGAGATCAACTACTCGAGGCCTTTCAACTCTCGGACCAGGCGATGGTGGTGAGCGACACTAAGACCGGAAAACGTCGCATGAATACGGCTGCGATCGAACTGCTGCGCAAGCTGGAGCCGAACAATCCCACGTTGTGGTTCGAAGAATTGATGGCGGCGGCCCGTACGTCGAAGGAAAGCCTCTGCCAGGTCTTCTCGAGCGAAGTGGTCGTGGAGGGCGAAGAGCGGCGAGTTATTCTGCGCAACTATGCCTCGAACACCCACGATCGCACGGTGTTGGTCAGCGTCATCCAGTTGAATGCATCGTTCCAGTCCCCCGGGACGCTCCCCGCCTCGTTAGCCCGTGACCTCTCGCCGCAGGAGACCAAGGTGGCCGGCCAGGTCGTCTTCGGTCGCAGCGATGACGCCATCGCCAAACAGCTCTCCCTGAGCCCGTACACGGTCAAGCAGCACGTGAAATCGGTCTACCGCAAGCTCGGCGTGCACTCGCGCGTCGACCTGACCCGGCTAGTACTGGGAACGGCCGCCACAGCCATCCCACCCCTCTTTCCCCCAACGGATGAACCCCATGATCGGAGCCAGAAATGAGTCCCCACGCCAGAAGCGTCATCATCACCGGTGGTGCCACCATGATCGGCGCAGCGGTCGCGGAAAATTTCGCTAACAACGGTGACCAGGTCGCCCTCTTCGACATCGATGTCGCAGCGGGGGAGGAGGTTGCCGGCCGTTTGGGTGCGGCGGTCAGCTTCTACGACGTCGACCTGACGGACGACGCTGCGGTGAGCCGCGGGATTGCCGACGTCGTCGCCCGCCACGGGGGAGTCGATGTGCTGATCAATCTCGCCTGCACCTATCTGGACAATGGCCTGGCGACCACGAGGGCCGACTGGATCACCGCCCTCAACGTGAACCTGGTCAGTGCGGCCATCGTCACCCAGATCGTCGTTCCGCACCTCAAGAACCGTCGCGGCGCATCCGTTGTGAATTTCACGTCTATTTCTGGGGATGTGGCACAGGCCGGCCGTTGGGTGTACCCGGCGAGCAAAGCCGCGATGAGCCAGCTCACCCGAAGCATGGCGATGGACCTCGCGCCACACGGGATCCGGGTGAATTCGGTGTCGCCGGGCTGGACCTGGTCTTCCGTGATGAACACCCTCAGCGGCGGTGATCGGGCCCGGACGGACGAGATCGCCGCGCCGGTGCACCTAACCGGACGCACCGGTAACCCGTCCGAGGTCGCCGCCGTGGTCGCGTTCCTCTGCTCGGACGTTGCTTCGATTGTGACCGGCGCCAATTACACCGCCGACGGCGGGTACTCGGCCATGGGGCCCGAGCGCGCCGACCAATTGATGGCCCAGCTGACCAATTAGCCGATTCACCACACCAACGCGGAAAGGGCAAGGCAATGACTATTTCAGCACAGACAGCCACACCGTTCGACAGTATTGACCTGCGCAACACCCTGGGCAAGTTTGCGACGGGCGTAACCGTCATCACCGCCCGCGGTGTCGATGGGCGGCCGGTCGGAATGACCGCGAACTCGTTCACCTCCGTTTCGTTGGATCCGCCATTGTTGCTGTTCTGCCTGGCGAATTCCGCGCGGAGCCTGCCCGACTTCGTGGCTGCCGAGTCCTTCGCCATTCACGTGCTCTCGGCCGATCAGCATCTGGTGTCGCGCCAATTCGCCACCCCGGCGGCCGACAAATTCGCGGGACTCAAGGTGACCGAGGACGAAGCCGGCGTGCCGGAAATCGAGGGAGTCCTCGCCCGATTCTCGTGCCGGACCGTGTCGCGCAATCAGGAGGGAGACCACACGATTTTCATCGGCCAGGTGCAGACCTATAAGAAGCTCGACGGCGACCCATTGCTGTTCTTCTCCGGCGGGTACCGGCTCTCCCAAGAGCACCCGGCCGTGCCCAGCCGGCGACAGTAGGCGGCAGCGGCAGCGGCGTCGTGCCAGGGACGGATTTCCCAGGCGGTAGGTGGCGCGGTGGCCGAGCACGACGTCGTCGCACCGTCCCCATAGGCTGGTTCCATGACAGACAGCGCACTTATCGGGCCCGTCGCCGGACCTGATCTGCATGTCATGAGTTTCAACATCCGTCGACGCCTACCGCACCTCAACCCGCGCAGCCCCGATCGGTGGGTGCACCGCCGGTCGCTGCTGAAACGACTGCTCGAGGCGGAACGGCCTGCGCTGCTCGGCGTGCAAGAAGCGCTGTTCGACCAGGCGAACTTCGTGCGTCACGCGCTCGGCGAGCGTTACCGTTCGATCGGCCATGGCCGAGAAGCCAACACGGGCGGGGAAGGCTGCCCGATCGTCTACGATTCCCGTCGACTGCGCGTACTCGACTGGAAGCAGACGGCGCTCTCGGACACACCCGAGGTTCCGGGCTCCACCTCGTGGGGCAACCGCACTCCGCGCGTCGTCGTTGACGCGCTCTTTCACGACATCGCCACCGGCATCGACTTTCAGGCCGTGAACACGCACTTTGACCACCGCTCCCGCATCTCGCGGCTGCGATCCGCCGACGCGCTTCGCCGAATGGTGGCTGGTTCGCCGCTGCCCACCGTCGTGACCGGGGATTTCAACACGGATGCGAAGACGGCACCCTATGCCCGCCTCACCGGCCAGGGCTCGCTGCTGGATGCCTGGGACACAGCAGACGAACGCCTCACCGACGAGTGGGGAACGTTCCTGAATTACCGTCCGTCGCGGGGCAATCACAAACGCATCGATTGGATCTTGGTCACGCCCGGCGTCACCGTGCTGAAGGCCGCCATTAACGTGAAGCGCTATGAGGGCGGCTGGCCGTCGGACCACGCCGCGATACACGCCGTCGTGAATGTCACCGGCACAGCCCCCGAAACTCGAGAAGTGACTTCGCGCTGACCTGTTTTGCAGGAGGCGCCGAACCTGGCAGATTGAGATTTACTCGCCGGGCGGTAGGCGCCGCAGGGTTGTGAGAGGAATCGAAGGCAGCCGTCGGCCACGAGCGTTCGCAGGATCAGTCGGGCGTCGGTGGAGTCCATGCCAAATTGGGCCCGTAAAAGTTGATCTTCGACGTCGTAGCCCCGATCAAGGTTTTTCCATGGAGATAACGGGAAGCTATGCGCATGGTTTCTCAGATGAGCGCTAAGGGGGTCGCGCCAACACGTCGCTCCGACGAATCCGCGATGGACGGCGATATACCGGCAGACCGCGGACACTCCGCTGCTGACTTCCAGCCGTCTAGTCGCTCCGTTGCCATGCGTCGTCGCTGGCTCATGGTCGCTGCCAGCGTGCTGTGCCTGCTCCTCGTTGGGGCAGTCTTTCTACGCCTGACCGGCCCGGCAGAGCCGAGCGCCCCATTGGGCGCTTCTGTGGTCGTTGACGGTGGTGTGGCACGCATTAACGGGGTGATCCCGTTGGAAATCGATGGATGGTTGCCGACCCGGCCCGCTCCGGAATTGAGCGGCGCGGCGCAACCGGGAACCCACCGGGTACGCGTGTTGGTCGAACTGACGGCGCTGGAGCCACAAGGCGTGGAATTCGTCGCTGCGGACTACTCCATCGAAGGTCTCGGTGTCACTGTTCCGGCGGTGCTGTGGTCATCCCCGACCCGGCAGGCGGTCGGGCAGGGCGAAACAATTTTGGCCACGCTGGTGTTCGAGATACCCAATAAGGCGATTGCGCTGGTGTTGGAAATCAACCAGAACGCGCGGCTCTCCCTAGGCGTCGAACACCACGTCGGTCGGTGAGGAGAGCCGCCCCTGGCGGGTCACCGGTGCAAGATTTTCCCAAGGTGAGGGGTGCAGTATCGGCTTCAAAATGAGGGGTTCAGAGGCTCCAAATTAGCAGTGTGAGGTGAGTTCCAAAATGGCTATTTCCCGTCGGCAGGTTCTATTGCTGGGTGGTCTGGGAGCGGTGGGGGTGGGGGCTCTGTCGCTACCGCTACGAGCAGTCGAAGCGAAATCCGTGAGTGTGCTCGATCCTGCCGAGATGCCTCGACCCTTTCGAACATCGTTTGTTCAAGCCCCTATGTTGAGGCCCGATTCGATCGGTATCGATCCGGTGAACGGAGCGCCCGTCAAATATTTCTCCGTCACTGAGAAGGCGGCCAGCGCCTCCATTCTTCCCCGGCTCACAACCCCGATCCTCGGCTACAACGGTATTTATCCCGGCCCCACCATAAGCGTCGATCAGGGCACCAAGGTCGTGCTGCGCGTGCGCAACCAGCTGCCCACCACGCATCCGATAGACGGCCATCTGCTTTTCTCCTCCACGCACCTGCACGGCTCGGCCTCTCTGCCGCAATTCGATGGTTATGCCAGCGACGTCACCAACCCCGGATTTCGGAAGGACTACCACTACCCGAACTTTCAGCCGGCCCGCACGCTGTGGTACCACGACCATGCCGTGCATTACACGGCCCTCAACGTCTATTCGGGGCTGGCCGCGCAGTACCACATGCACGACCCGCTCGAACGCCTGCTCCTTCCGCAGGGAGAGTTCGATGTGGCACTGACCATCACCGACGCCATGTTCGCTCGAAACGGCGCTCTCGGCTACGACGACAGTGACCAGTCCGGGCTCTGGGGTGACGTTATCCTGGTCAATGGCAGGCCGTGGCCGGTCATGAAGGTCAAGAAACGCATCTACCGCTTTCGGGTGATGAACGCGTGCATCTCCCGTTCCCTCCGCCCCGCCTTGAGCACGGGAGAAGCGGTCACGATCGTCGCCACCGACGGAGGTCTTGTACCGGTCTCACAGCGCGTGGCCAGCTGGCGGCACAGCCCCGCCGAACGCTACGAGATCCTCATCGATTTTCGCAGGTACACGACTGGACAGCGGATCGTGCTGCGCAACCTATCCAACAAAAACAACGTCGACTACGACTTCACCAATCGGATCATGGCCTTCGATGTTGTCGAGGATACGGTTGACACGAGCGACCCCACCTGGAATACGATCCCCGGGCAGCTCGCGAGCGATAACGAGATCATGTCGCGCCAACCGGCTGCGGCGACCAAGGAACGCAAGTTCCGGTTCAAGCGCGACGATCTCACGGGAATGTGGACCATCGACGGCGTCACCTGGAAAGACGTCATTGCGAGCGGATTCACCAAGGTGGCGGCGAATCCGGATCTCAACGACGTCGAAATTTGGGAGTTCGAGAACAGCTCCGGCGGATGGTTCCACCCCGTGCACATCCACTTGATTGATTTCAAGATCCTGAGCCGCAACGGGCGGGCACCCTTCGCCTACGAAAAGGGGCCCAAAGACGTCGTGTACGTGGGCGAGGGCGAAACGGTTCGGCTCCTCATGAAATTCGGGCCACACCGGGGCAGATATATGATCCACTGCCACAACCTCGTGCACGAGGACCACGACATGATGGTGCAATTTCGCGTTGGACCCGCGGATGAGATGGACGAAATCACGAACAATCCCATCACGGCGGCGCCGGCGCAATGGGACACCGGGACGTCTTGACCGGGATGAGCGGTGTTCGGGTGCCGGTGGTCGGGCGTCGGGGCTCGAATGCGGCGCGCATCCGGTGCTCCTCCATAATTGTTTTGAGCATCGCCCTGATTCTGGGACTGCGTTTGTGGGTCTTTGAACCGTTGATGGTCAGCTCTGACAGCATGGAGCCCACGATCATGCGCGGCAGCACGGTTCTCCTGGTCAAGAGGTCACCGCCCGCGGATACCGTTACAGCCGGTCGGCTGGTGATTTTTCCCAGCCCCCAGGATGGCCAGACCACCCTGAAACGCGTGGTTGCCGTCGGTGGCGAGCAGGTTGCCATCAGAGATGCTGTTCTCTTCGTGAACGGCGTCAAAGTGGCCGAACCATTCGTGGATCACAGCCGTATTGACGGCACCTACTTCGGCCCGGTGACCGTTCCACCGGGTCACGTCTTCGTGCTCGGCGACAACCGCGCCGTTTCCATCGATTCGCGCGAATTCGGCGCCGTATCGCTGGAGGACCTTGACGCAATACTGCTCTGGCCGCGCAACTGAGCGTCGCGAAAAATACCCCGTTGTAGTCTCGCCCAGTTGCCATTGCGCGTTCACCTGCCGGTAACCGCGATCGCCATCACCGTTGGCGGCGATTGCCTAACGTAGGTGGAGGTACCGACCTCAACGCATCGATTTCCGGCGTGCACCTTGTTGCGGCCACCACCGGGATCGGCATGACGACCGGTCTCGGCCTCGCCGAGCACGTCATGGCCTCTGTCTGCGATTCCATCCCCTCATTGAAAGGCACCCTATGAGCACCGCACCCCTCTCCCTCGATCTTGAGCTTGACGTTTTCGATACCGACGACGTTGACGTCGAGCTCGTCGTCTTCGACATGGCCGGCACCACGGTGAGCGACGACGGACTCGTCGAACGGGCCTTCGTGCTCGCCGCCGAGCGCAGCGGCCTCGCCGACACCGCCGACCAGCTCGAGGAAGCCGTCGCGTTCGTGCGCGAGACCATGGGCCAGTCCAAGCTCGACGTCTTTCGCGAGCTGACCGATTCCGAAGAGGCGGCCGTCGCGGCGACCGCCGCGTTCGAAACCGCCTATGGGGAACTCGTCGAGCAGGTCGGTGTGACGGCGATCGCGGGCGCCGCCGACCTGTTCCAGGAACTCCGGGATGCCGGAGTGAAGGTGGCCCTCGTCACCGGATTCTCCCGGGCAACGCAGGACACGCTCATCCAGAAACTCGGCTGGAGCGACCTCATCGACGTGAGTCTGTGCCCGGCCGAAGCCGGCCGTGGTCGCCCGTACCCCGACCTGCCGCTCACCGCGCTGCTGCGCACCGGGGCATCGAGCGTCGCCGCCATGGTCGTCGTCGGCGACACGGCGAGTGACATTCTCTCCGGCCTGAGTGCGGGTGCCGGCCTCGTCGTTGGTGTGCTCACCGGCACGCACGACACCGAGACCCTCGAGGATGCCGGGGCTGACGTCGTCATCGCGAGCGTCGCCGACCTCGCCGAGCTGCTCGGCCTGCGTGAGGACACGATCGAGTAGTCATGCCCGAACACGATCCTCACCCAGCGTCGCCGGCGACCCTGACGGCCCGCCCAGTCGGCCGCGAGGTCGTTCTACCGCGCGCCGCGGAGGCCATGGTCTGGTCGGGTGTCGGCCTGCCGTCGGACGCCGTGGCGGTCCCCGGCGTGCTGCTGGGCCTCGGCGATGTGCTGGTCGAGGTCGAGCTGGCCACGGTCTGCGGCTCCGACGTGCACACCGCCCTGGGTCACCGCCCGGCCAACAAGCCGCTCGTGCTCGGACACGAGCAGGTCGGTCGCATCGTTGCCGTCACCGAGAAGTCATATGCCGCAAATGGAATGTCTTTGCGGGTAGGCCAGCGAGTGGTCTGGTCGGTCACGGTGAGTTGCGGAACCTGCCCGCGCTGCCGTCGCGGCCTGCCCCAGAAGTGCATCGAATTGGCCAAGTACGGCCACGAGCGGATGCGGCGGGGCTGGGAACTCAGTGGCGGTTTCGCCACCCACGTGCAGGTGCGTGCCGGAACGGCCGTCGTGGTCGTCGATGAACAGGTTCCGGCGACGGTACTGGCGCCGGCCTCCTGCGCGACGGCCACCGTCGTCGCGGCGCTGGGTGCGGCATCCGCTCTCGTGCCGCTGGCCGGAGCGACGGTGCTGGTGACCGGCGCCGGCATGCTCGGCGTCACGGCCTGCGCGATGGCGACGGATGCCGGTGCCCTCGTTATCGTCAGCGACCCGGATGCCGCCCGCCGGCAGCTTGCGCTCGCCTTCGGCGCCGCGGCCGTCGCTGACCCGGGTGCGCCGTGCGAGTCACCGACCGGGGTGGCGAGCGTGCTCACCGCGCTGCAGCAGGCCGGCGCCGCCGAGCCGACCATCGCCCTCGAACTGAGCGGCGCCCGGCCCGCCGTGAAGACGGCCATCGACCTGATCGGCATCGGCGGCGTGGTCGTGCTCGTCGGCAGCGTCTCGCCGGGGGAGGCCGTGGTGCTCGACCCGGAGTCGATCGTGCGCCGCCTGGTCACCGTGCGCGGCGTGCACAATTACACCCCGGGCGATCTGGCGCAGGCGGTGGCCTATCTCAGCGGAGCCTGGCACCGGCATCCGTTCTCGGCCCTGGTCGGCGCGACCTTCGACCTCGCGAAAGCGGATGCCGCCCTCGCGCTGGCCGCGACTGCCCGCCATCCCCGCGTGGGCCTGACGCCGCAGCCGCCCGCGACCCTCGGCTGACCCGCCCAGCGGATGCTCGCGGCGTGACCGCTCCACCTCTGGGTCACCGCGCCAGCTAGAGGTGGCGCAGGGCCCGGCAACTGGCGCGGTGATCACCTACCTGAGCGTTCGCCGGGAAACCTGCATCACTGTAATTATGCAGTTGCGCAAAAACGCAGTGTGCGCAAGAATTGCTCGAGTGATAATCGAACTGAACCTCGGCCTGCGTGACCGCAAACGCATCGAAACGCGCCTGCGGCTCGAAGATGCCGCGGTCACCCTGGTGCTGCGGGACGGCCTCGAACACACCACGGTCGACGCGATCAGCGAACTGGCCGACGTGTCTCCGCGCACCTTCTTCAACTATTTCGAAAGCAAGGATGCCGCGATCCTCGGCCTGCGCCAGGTCGAAATTGCAGCGACCGAGCTGGAACGACACTGCGACCGTGTGGCCGAACACGGGCTGATCGACTCGGTCATCCACCTGCTGCTGACCGTGATCGGCCCGCCATCGACGCGCCCGACCATGAAAGACGACCGGCTGGAGATCCTGCGCCGACACCCGCAACTGCTCACCACCCAGCTCGCCCAGTTCACCCAGCTGACCACCGAGGTCACGGGTGCGGTCGCCGCCGTGGTGGCGCGGGACGCGCGCTTCGCGAGCGGCTCACCGGCCGAGCTGGCGGCATCCGCTGAACTGGTGCTCGCCCTCTGCGGCGGCGCGGTGCGGGTGGCAGTGAAGGAATGGGCTGAAACCGACGCCGACGGCGCGGCCGAACGACTTGAATCACGAGCAATCTCGCTCGCCAGAGAGGTAACCGAAAGACTTTCATGACCACCACACTTTCCCCGCGCGAGGTCCCGGCCGCTCCGGCCCCCGGCAAGCGTCACATTCTGTTGGTCTTCGCCGGGCTCATGGTCACCATGCTGCTCGCCTCGCTCGACCAGACCATCTTCAGCACCGCCCTGCCGACCATCGTCGGCGAACTCAACGGCGTCGACCACATGCTCTGGGTGACGACCGCCTACATTCTCGCGTCGACCATCATGCTGCCGGTCTACGGCAAGCTTGGCGACCTGATCGGTCGAAAAGGCCTGTTCATCGGCGCCATCAGTATCTTCATTTTCGGCTCGATCGTCGGTGGCCTCGCCCCCGACATGACCTGGCTCATCATCGGTCGCGCCGTGCAGGGCCTCGGCGGCGGCGGGCTGATGATCCTCTCGCAGGCCATCATTGCCGACGTCGTACCGGCCCGCGAGCGCGGCAAGTACATGGGCATCATGGGTGGCGTGTTCGCGCTGTCCTCCGTGGCCGGCCCACTGCTCGGCGGCTGGTTCACCGAGGGCATCGGCTGGCGCTGGGCGTTCTGGATGAACATCCCCCTCGGCGCCCTCGCCATCGTCACCGCGATCTTCTTTCTGCGCCTGCCCACGGTCGACCACGCCAAGCCGAAGCTCGACGTGGCAGGCATGGGCCTGCTCGCCCTGGCCTCCACCGGTCTCGTGCTCATTACGACCTGGGGCGGCACGACCTATGACTGGGATTCCCTGCTGATCCTGTCGCTGATCATCGGCACCGTCGTCGCCGCTGTGGCCTTCGTCCTGGTCGAGCGCCGGGCCGCCGAGCCGATCATGCCGCTGCACCTGTTTCGTGACCGCAACTTCAACCTCACGACCATCGCCGGCCTGATCACCGGCATCGCCATGTTCGGCGCCCTCGCCTACCTGCCGACTTACCTGCAGATGGTGACCGGCGCGAACGCCACCGAGGCCGGGTTCCTGATGATCCCGATGATGGCAGCGCTGCTGATCAGCTCGATCGGTTCCGGCTGGCTGGTGAGTAAATTCGGCCGCTACAAGTGGATGCCTATCACGGGCACGGTCATCGTCGGCGTTGCCCTCGTGCTGCTCTCGACCATGACGCCGACCCTGGCGATCTGGGTGCTCTGCAGCTACCTCGCGGTCATGGGCGTCGGGCTCGGACTGAGCATGCAGATCCTCATCCTGATCGTGCAGAACTCCTTCCCGAACTCCGAGGTCGGTACGGCCACCGCGTCGAACAACTACTTCCGCCAGATCGGCGCCTCCATCGGTTCCGCCGTGGTCGGGAGCCTGTTCGCCGCCCGCCTGACCGAACTGCTCACCGAGCGGATGCCCGCCGGCGCCGCCGGTGCGGGAGCGGCGAACTCGTTCACCCCGGCCATGGTACGGGAACTGCCAGAGGCCGCCCGCCAGATCATCGTCAGCGGCTATAACGACGCGCTCACCCCGGTGTTCCTCTATATGGTGCCGCTCGTGATCGTCGCCGTCATCCTGCTCTGCTTCGTCACCGAGAAGCCGCTCGCCACCACGATCGAGCGCGACATCCTGCCCGAGACCCTCGAAGCGGATGGCGCCACCTACGTTCGCCTGGACGCCGCCGCTGCTGCTGCTGCGGTCGCGACCGACGCGCAGGCCGAGCCGGCAGCATCCGCTCGACCGGTCGTGCCGGCGAGCTAAGCGAGCTGATCCGCCGCTCGCGCGGTACTTTGTTGCTCGCGCGGCCGGCAGGCCAGGCGCCCCAGCAGGCTGGGGCAGCGCGTGCAGCAAACAACAGCGTGACGGGTGAGCGCGCCGGTGCCGGTCGCCGTCAGCGGGGCCCGCCTGCGCTGCTACCGTGAACTCATGCGCACCACTTCACCCTGCCAGCACGCATGATCGGGGTCGTCCTCGCCCTGGTTTCAGCCGCCGCCTACGGAGTGAGCGACTTTCTCGGCGGCATCGCGTCGCGCCGGGTGGCCGCGCTGCGAGTGGTGCTCCTCTCCTACCCGATCTCGGCGGTGATCATCGCCATCGCCGCCGCCTTCGTCGGCGGTGAGTTCTCCTGGCGGTCGATGCTGTTCGGCGCGGCGTCGGGCACCGTGCTCGCCCTCGCCATGTGGTGGTTCTACATCGCCCTGGCCGAGGGACCGATGAGCGTCGTGTCGCCGCTGACCGCGGTCATCGTCGCCGGCATCCCGGTGATCGTAGGCGTGATCATGGGGGAGCGGCCCTCGGTCATCTCCTACGGTGGCATCACGCTCGCCATCGTCGCGGTGATCCTGGTGAGCCGGGAACCGCCCGGCGTCGCCGACCACACGGTTTCGGGCGCGCGTGCCCCACGATTCACCCGCCGTGTCGCGTGGTTCACGGTGGGGTCGGGTGTGAGCTTCGCCCTGAGTTTCATCTTCACCCACCAGATCGAGACCGGCACCGGCCTGTGGCCACTCGTGGTGTCGCGCACCGTGGCATCCGTCATCGTCATCGCGGTGGCGACCGGAACGGGCCAGCTGGCCCGCCCGCCGCGCACCATTCTCGGCTTCGCCGTAGTCGTGGCGATACTCGACGTCCTCGCCACGATTGCACTCCTCTACGCCCTGCAGGCAGGCCTGCTGTCGTTGGTGTCGGTGCTGGTATCGCTCTACCCGGCCGTTACCGTACTGCTCGCTGTGCTCGTGCTCAAGGAACGCGTCGGTCGGTGGCAGGTGGCCGGTATGGGGCTCGCGCTGGCCGCGGTCGCCGCGATCGCGGTCAACGGTTAGTCGCATACCCGGTCAAGCGGATTCCTCGCACCGCGCACTAACCCGATGAGGCGAGTGTGGCAGCCCCCGAAATGGGTGGCCGCTACGGTAACTTCGGGCGCGGCCACCCACATCGGGCGCGCCCATCCAGCCGAACCGGCGAGCGGATGCCGCGGGCTGGCGACCGCGAGGGACTACCGCGCGATGAGCGCCTGGGCGATGACCGAGGTGAAGAAAACGAGGCCGTCGATGCCGCTCGCCATGGCGTCGTCGGTGTCGGGACCGAAACCGGCCTCGACGGCGTGTTCGGGGTGCGGCATGAGGCCGACGACGTTGCCGCGGGCGTTGGTGACACCGGCGATATCGTTCAACGAACCGTTCGGGTTGCCGCCGATGTAGCGGGCCACGATGCGGCCCTCACCCTCGAGCACCTTGAGGGTTTCGGCCGAGGCCATGAACGAGCCCTCGCCGTTCTTGAGCGGAATGACGATCTCGGCGTCAGCGGCGAACCCGCTGGTCCAGTCGCTCGTGGTGTTCTCGATGCGCAGGCCCTGGTCGCGGCAGATGAAGCGACCCTGGTCGTTTCGAATGAGGCCGCCGTCGAGCAGGTGGGCCTCGGTGAGCATCTGGAATCCGTTGCAGATGCCGAGAACGGGCATGCCCTGGTTCGCCGCGTCGATGACCTCGGTCATGATCGGCGAGAGGCTCGCGATGGCGCCGGCCCGCAGGTAGTCGCCGTAGCTGAACCCGCCGGGCAGCACGAGGGCATCGACGCCGTGCAGGTCGTGGTCGCCGTGCCAGAGGGCTACGGCATCGGCGCCGGCCAGGCGGATCGCGCGCGCAGCGTCACGATCATCGAGCGAGCCGGGAAAGGTAACGACGCCGATGCGCATCAGGCGACCGCGCCGGAGGGTGCGTCCTGCACGTGGATGCCGACGACATCCTCGATCACGGAGTTCGACAATACCGTGTCGGCGAGCTCGCGCACGGCGGCGAGGGTCGCGGCATCCGCTTCACCGTCGATGGAGATCTCGAAGCGCTTGCCGACGCGCACGCCGGTGACGTTGGCCAGCGCTGACTGGGTCTGACCGAGGCGACCGAGGGCGCCGGCGACGGCCTTGCCCTGGGGGTCAAGCAACTCGGCCTTGGGCATTACTTCGACGACGATCGTTGGCACAGGGCACTCCGCATACAGTCTGGGGCTTATAGTCGTGGCAAATCACTGTAATTCTACAGGCCGGGTACGGCCCTGCCCGCCGCTCTACCGGCTCACGCCGTTCTGGCCGAGCAGGATGCCGCGCAGCACGTCGCGTACGGCGGCGACGCCGTCGTAGGTCTCGACGAAGCTCGTGCTCAGCGGGGCGAGGCCGAGCCGCAGCCCGTTCGGTGCTCGAAAATCGGGAATCACATCGTTGTCCCACAGAATCTTCGTGACCTGCCGCATGAGCGGATGGTTGATGGTCACGTGCCCGCCGCGATGGGTCTGCTCCCGCGGCGAAGCCACGGTGACCCCCATCGGCGCGAGCCACTCATCGACGAGGGTGATCGCGAATTCGGTCAGCGCGACCGACTTGGCGCGCACCGACTCGATCGTGGCTTCATTCAGCATGGCGATCGTGTCCTGCATGGCGAGCATGCCCAGCACGGCGGGGGTACCGCTCATGAAACGACGGATGCCGGTGGCCGGCTGATACCCCGGCCCCATCTCGAAGATGGCCTGCGCTCCCATCCAGCCCTGGATCGGCTGGGTGAGCACATCGTGCAGGTCGCTCCTGACGTAGCCGAACGCCGGGGCGCCCGGCCCGCCGCTGAGATATTTGTACGAGCAGCCGACCGCGAGGTCCACGTCGCAGCGGTCGAGTTCGACCGGAACCGACCCGACCGAGTGGCTCAGGTCCCACAGCACGAGGGCGTCGTGCTCGTGGGCGACGGCGGTGATGGCCTGCATGTCGGCGAGGTAGCCGGAGCGGTAGGCCACGTGGCTCAGCAGCACGAGGGAGGTCTCTCGGCCGACTGCCTGGCGTACCTGCTCGGCGGTCACCCCGCCTTCGGTGTCGGAGTCGATCCAGCGTAGGGTCAAGCCGCGCTCGCGTGCGATGCCCTCGACGATGTACCGGTCGGTGGGAAAATTGTCGCTGTCGAGCACGATCTCGGTGCGGTGCGGGCGGGAATCCACGGCGGCGCGGGCCAACTTGTACAGCAATACGCTGGTGGAGTCGCCGACGAAAATCTGGCCGGGAGCGGCGCCGAGGCAGACTCGGCCGAGGTCGTCACCGATCTGCAGCGGCAGGTCCATCCACTGCTCGTCCCAGCCGCGAATGAGCCGGGTGCCCCAGTCGTGTTGCAGAAAGTCGGCGATGCGGTCGGCGCTCGCCCGCAGCGGGCGGCCGAGCGAGTTGCCGTCGAGGTACGCGCGCGGGTTCGCGGTGTCGGTGTCGGCGTCGGTGCCGAGGAACCGGGCGCGATAGTGGGCCAGGCCGTCGATGCGGTCCATCCGCCGGGCAAAAGCGAGGTGGGCATCGAGGCCGGTCGTACTGTTCGGAGTGGGCGTCATGCGAGTACCTCGAGTTCGGGGCGGGTGAGGGCGCGAGCGGTGACGAGCCAGTCGGCGAAGGCGCCGGGGCCTTGCGGCCGTTCGCCCGGAATAAAGGTAACCCGGCTATCGGGCGTGGTCAGTCCGAGCGGTGCCGACGAGCAGAGAGCCGCCAACACGTCGTCGGGGGTCAGGCCGGCGCCGAGCAGCGCCACGATTTCGCGGTGGTTGACGCCGATGGGCAGCGGCCCGTTGCCGAGGTCGGTGCCGTACAGCACCCGTCCGCCGTTGCAGTGGAATCGTCGCAGATTGTCGCTCGCGATCTCGAAGGCGACGGTGGGGGAGCCCCAGCCGTGGATGTCGAGGGTACTGATCCAGGTCATTCGAGCGGCCATCGCGGTGACCAGGCCATCGCCGAGGCGTTCCGAGAACGGAGTGTGGGCGAACGCGTCGACACCGGCCGTGAACGCGCGCTCGGCCTGGCCGGCGCCCTCGGCGTGCGCGACGACCGGCAGCCTCAGCTCGTGAGCCCGGCCGACTAGTGCGGCCAGTGCCTCGGCACCGAGCACCGGCCCGGCCGCCGAGTTCAAAGTGATCTTCAGAACGGATGCCCCGGCCGCGACCTGCAGATCCACCGCGCTCACGGCATCCGCTGGGGAGGCGACCGGGCAGCTCCACCCGGGCTGGGCCCAGTCGGCGCGGCTCGGGTAGCCGCCGGGGGCGGTCACGAACTGGTGCGCGTATGCCAGATCAGGCATAGACGTGCGCAAGCCGTCGGGCAACCAGCCGCCGAGGTCGAGTACGCGGGCGATGCCGCCGGTAAGGAGCTGACCGGGATCACTCAGGGCGAGGTGCACGTGCGCGTCGAGGAAGCCCGGGTAGACGGCTCCCCGCCCATGAAGAAAATGGGTGGTCACGTGCCGATCTCCGTGCGCACCGCGAACAGCTCCGGAAAGAAGGTGAGCTCGAGGGCCTTCTGTAGAAAGGCCGCGCCGCTTGAACCTCCGGTGCCGTGCTTCATGCCGATGATGCGCTGCACGGTCTTGAGGTGCCGAAAACGCCAGAGTTGAAAGTTGTCCTCGAGGTCGACGAGTTCTTCGCAGGCCTCGTAGGCGGCCCAGTGCTCGCTGGCATTCTCGTATATTCCCCGGAAGGTATGCACGAGCTCGGGGTGGAACGTCCAGGCCTCGGTTACGTCGCGTTCGAGCACCGCGGTGGGTATGTCGTAGCCGGCCCGGTGCAGGTAGCGCAGGAACTCGTCGTAGAGGCTGGGCGCTTCGAAGGTGGCGGTGAGCAGGGCGTGAGCGGAGGCATCCGATTCGAAGACGGTCAGCATGCGCCGGTTCTTGTTGCCGAGCGCGAACTCGACCGCACGATACTGGTACGACTGAAACCCGCTCGAATTGCCCAGAAAATGGCGGAACTGGGCGTATTCGGTGGGGGTGAGAGTGGCGAGCACCGACCACTGCTCGGTGAGGGTGCGTTGAATGTGCTTGACCCGGGCGATGCCCTTGAGGGCCGGCGCGAGCAGGTCTGCGCGCAGCGCTTCGATGGCCGCCTGCAGCTCGTGCAGCACGAGTTTGAGCCAGAGTTCGGTGGTCTGGTGCTGGATGATGAAGAGAAGTTCATCGTGGTGTTCCGGAACGCTGACCGGCCTCTGCGCGTCGAGCAGGGTGGGCAGGTCGAGGTAAGCCCCGTAGCTCATCTTCTCGCGAAAATCGGTGACGATCTCCGGGTCGAAGTCGCGGGTGTTGTTCTTGAGGGTCATCGGGTTCCGTTCGGCTTGTTCAAATTGTGCGCAGGTTGCGGCTGTGGGCGCAACACCGGACTATGGGGGCAGGGCAAAGTTCTAGACTGGAGCGCATGACCTCGCCGACCCGAAAGCCCCAGGATGGCGTGCCGGCTCCGTCTGCACCCGAGAGGACCGCGCTCGACCGCCCCGCCCCGGTGCCGCCCCGTCGCCGCGACGCCCGGCTCAACCGCGATCGCCTGATCCTCAGCGCGCGCACCCTGCTCGCCCAGCACGGCGTCGACGCCTCACTCGAGGCGATCGCCCGTCAGGCCGAAGTCGGTGTCGCCACGCTGTACCGCAACTTTCCGACCCGGGACGACCTCGTGCGCGCGCTCTACGACCTCGCGCTCGCGCAGCTGCACGCCGTGCGTGGGGAGATCGAGGCCGCGCCCACCCCGTGGGATGCGCTCGTCGTCTACACCGAACGGGTCGCCGAATGGCTCGTCGCCGACCCGTCGCTGCCGCCGATCCTGCGGCGCATGGCCCAGCTCGACCCGTCGGCGCGGCCGGCGGCGGAGTTCGACGGCTTCATCGCGAGCCTCGTGGCCCGGGCCAAAAAGGACGGCACGCTGCGCCGGGACGTCGACGCGGTCGACCTCGCCGTGCTCGTCACCATGGTCGGATCGCTCGGCAGCCTCGGCGACGGCTATGCCGGCCAGTGGCGGCGTCAGCTTTCCATCGTGCTCGACGGCCTGCGCGCCGCCGACGCGCCCCGGCCCAAGCTGCCAGGCCGCCCGCTCAACGTGAAGGACTACCAGGCCACCGTGCACGGCCTCACCCGCCGGGCGGCCCGCGCCGCCCGCTGAGCCGCGCTGCTAGATCGTCGCGACCGGGTTCGCAGCGGCGTTCGTGTGGTCCGCCGAGCTCACCTGGATGCGGTTGGCCCACGGGTCGTCGAAGCTGAGGGTCTGCCCGTCCTGACGGGTGTCGACTCTGTAGTGGGTCATCCGCTCGTTGAGGGCGCCGACGTCGTCGGTGGTCGGCACGATGATGCTGATCTCGCCGAGACCCAGGGCCAGGCGTCGTTTGCCGCTGCCCGAGCTCTCCCAGGTGTTCATGGCCATGTGGTGGTGGTAGCCCCCGGCGGAGACGAACAGGGCAGAGGGGCCGAAGTTCGCGGTCGCCTCGAAGCCGAGACGGTTCACGTAGAATTCGCGGGCGCTCGCAACATCGCCGACCGACAGGTGCACGTGGCCGACGATGGCGTGGCCGGCGCTGGGTTCCTGCGACATATGCTCAGAAATGAATGCGTTCGGGTCGAGGTAGAGCGAGGCCATTTCGACCTGGCCGTGGGTCCAGCTCCACTGGGTGCGGTCACGGTCCCAGTACAGCTCGATGCCGTTGCCCTCGGGGTCGGTGAAGTAGAAGGCCTGGCTGACCAGGTGATCGGCGCTGCCGGTGAACGTTCCGGGCGACTTCGTGCCGATCGAATACACGGCGGCGGCGAGGTCGGCCTGCGTGTCGAACAGAATGGCCGTGTGGTACAGCCCGGCCGAGCGCGGTTCGGCGGCCGCGAGCTCGGGGGCATGCTGCAGGATCACGAGCGGAACCTGGCCGCGGCCGAGCACGGCGACCGGCCCGTCGTGGCTCTGCAGTTCGAGGGTCACGATGTCGCGGTAGTAGGCGATCATGGCGTCGAGGTTGCCCACGCGCAGGGTCACCGCGCCCATACCGGTGTCGGCGGCCAGCAGGTCTTTCGCAGTCAGAGTCACAGCAGGCATAACTCGGGTGTCGCCCCGACTATTCCGCGATTCGCAGTGTTCGGATCCCCCCGTTTGCGCGCCGCGGCCCGCATGCCGTCCAGCGTCTGGAAAATCCCTCTCCCCATAGAAGCATCGCGGGTCCCTTCTGGTTCGCGCAGGTCACGGTCAGAAGGTGGTCGCCGCCACCAACTCGGGCGGTCGGTTTGAGGGCACCCACGCCGATTCAGAAGTGGCAAATCGATGCAGCTGAGTCAAGGAGCGCACAGAGCTTTTCAATGCTTCGGGCAGGTGCCATTTGACCAGCTCATCTAGATCTCCTTGCTCAGCGGGTGCGGCATCGTGGGTGATTTCGCCCTCTTCCATCGGCGACTATTGAGCCTCGCAGCCTCGCAGCCTCGCAGTCTCGCAGTCTCGCAGCCTCGCAGCCTCGAACTCGTCGCCGTCGAGATGGCCATCTTCAGTTCTGAAAAAAAGTGGGTCCCTAGTCGAGAGGGGTCGATTCAGGGCTTGTCGTGTCCACGTTCAGCGGTGCAAGAGTGTGAATCTTCTCCGCAGCGAGGTCAGCAATGTCTTCGATCGATCGGTCGTGAATGGATAAGTGGCCTATCGTCGATGGAAGCCCGACGATCTGAGGACGGTTTGCCCCGACAATCAATGGCAAGAGGTAGTCGCCCGTTCGCTTCTTAGCTGCTTCCCTACCGACCTCTAGCTCGAAAGTTGGCCAATCTTTCTCTGGATATTCGTCAGAGAGGCACACGATCATAAACAACGCCTCTTCGCTATATACGCGGGCTAGCTCCTTGCGAAGATCTTTTCCCCACAAAGCCGCCTGCTGGTCAAAGTCGTAGAAAACTTCAAGCCCGCGGCTTTTGAGCGCTTCAAAAAGCTCGCTAACAATTGGGCGATCGGCCCCAGCAAACGAGACCGCCACATCATACTCATAACCCACGCGGCGCAGGTTGACCTGAGCTCGAACACGTGAGAAGTCCAAGTTGTCGAGATAGAAGCGGAACACTGGGTCATCGATTGTGAGGGTGTCGTTCTCGTAGATGAGAATGTCCGAGAGACCGTGTTCCTCGATTACCTTTGGTAAATTACTGACGGCTCGGTAAAAACTATTCCTTTGACGCGATTTCTGTCGGGCATCTTCACTCCCCACGATCTTGTGATACAACTCGTCGCGGGACACCTGCTGTTTTCCAACGCTGCGAGCAATCTGCTCAACCATTCTGTAATACGTGTCGTGGACTGACCTCGCTTGTCGACGTCCCCGAGCCAGGTTTACAATCTTATTCAGGTAGCGCCCATCGTACTGACGAACGACGGACTCCCGAATTACCGGAAGCTCAATTGCAACGTCGGTTACAGCCGGCTGGCTGCCCAAAACATCTGCTTCAACACATGCAACTCTGCAGATGGCTTGAAAAATTGAGGGGGAGCCTTGTGCAGCCGAAATTGCGGTATCTCGGCTTATGGCATCAACGCTAACGTTCAGAGCCGACTCGCCGAGCGCGAGCACCTGCTCCAGGAAGGATCTACCCTGTGGGCCCAGCTTCCATTGGTCATTTCGAATCGCAAGCTCGGGGTCCTTGCCGAGGATATCTTCGCCCGTCTTCGCAATACCAATCATGAAGAATCGGATACCTCGCTCGTGCCACAGCTTTAGGTTCATAGCTAGGTCAGATCTCGCCGCTGCTGACAAGTGGTGAACGTCGTCGATGACAATCAACTCATACAATTTGAGCCATTCCTCAAGCGCATCCGCTGAAGACTCGGTCTCAAACTCCGTGGCAAGCACGTCGAAAATGCTGCTGTACTGCGAGTAGGTGCGACCGCTGAACATGTGCACGCGGGTTTTGTCGAATCCCAGCTCGTTCAGTAATCGAGTCGCAACCGTCGATTTGCCGCTCCCGGATGGGCCCACGAGAGTGACGTGTTTTCCCCTTGTCAGCAGCGAGCCTTTCAACTGCTTCGCTTCCTTCGGTGGTACGTAAGTAACAGCGGGAAGCCCTGCCTCATTGAAGACCTCATCGAGCCTATAGAGCGCTGGTACGTTTGCGATGGTGATGGTCATGAAATCCCCCAAGATATTCAGGTCTGCTAGGAAAACACGATACCGGGTCTGGAATCTGCCTTTCACCATGCTCTGACGAGTCGACGATCGATTTCCTCTGGGCAGCGGCAGCGCCGTCCGGTCAAAAATTGTTGAGAAGTTTTGAATTGCTGACGCGTCACAATGAGGGTGCGTTTTTCAAAACCATTGTTTCGAGGGATTGGAGCAAGGTTCGGCCTACGGATGCGAACTCTCGTAAGTTCATCAGCGCAGTTTGTCTTATGGGTCAGAATCCTCGATTGGGTTCGAACTGTGGACGGAAGACCACTCGAAATCATGAGGGCGTCCTGACCCAGGCTAATAACGTCTGGACTCTGTGTCTCGGCCTTCGCTGGGTGCGCCGGCTCGTCGACCAAGCCCGGTCGATCGTGAACTCCGTATTGTTCAATGCTTCACGGTCACGAAACGGGTGGCCGACCCCGCGCCGATAGATCTGGGGACAGCGCAGAGGACTCGTAGCGTCAGCACCATACCGGCGTGGACACCACACAGATCAGGCGCCGAAGTTCGCACACCTGAGATGGAAGGAGTGACGTTCAGTACTTTGATGTGCAAACTGGACGTACCAATTGTCGCAGAGGTGGCAGCTAGGCGCTGGTGAGGCGCTCGAGCAGTTCGCGGTAACGGGCCGCGGTCTGCTGCACGATCTCAGTCGGCAGCTCGGGCGGCGTGCCGGTGCCGTCCCAGTTCGCCGCGAGCCAGTTGCGCACGATTTGCTTGTCGAAGCTCGCCATGCGGGTCTCCGGGGTGGTGCCGGTGCGCCAGGCTTCGGCGTCCCAGTAACGGCTGGAGTCGCTCGTGAGCACCTCGTCGGCGAGCACGGTCACGCCGGTGTGTCGGTCGGCGCCGAACTCGAACTTGGTGTCGGCGAGGATGACGCCGGCCCGCTCGGCGATCGCGCTAGCGGCCTGGAATAGAGCGAGGGAGAGGGTGCGCAGCTCGACGGCGATGGTCGGTCCGACGAGTTCGACCGTGCGCTCGAACGAGATGTTCTCGTCGTGCTGGCCCATCGGGGCCTTCCACGCGGGGGTGTAGATGGGTTCGGGCAGACGGTCGCCGTTCTGCAGCCCGGCCGGCAGTTTTATGCCACACACCGATGACGATTCGAGGTATTCCTTCCAACCGCTGCCGGTGAGGTAGCCGCGCACGACGCACTCGATCGGGTACATGTCGAGGGTGCGGCAGAGCATGGCCCGGCCGGCGACGGCGCCAGGAATCAGCTCGCGCACGATGCCGCCGACCTGTTCGTGGTCGGGGACGAGGTGGTTGGGAACGTCGGTCAGGCGGTCGAACCACCACAGGCTCAGCGTGGTGAGCAGCTCGCCCTTGCCCGGGATGCCGGGCTCGAGCACGTGGTCGAACGCGCTGACCCGGTCGCTCGCGACCACGAGAACCCGGGAGGCGGCCTGGAGGGAGGGAGCGGCATCCGTTTGTTCAACAGGGTTTGATTCCACGTAGAGGTCGCGCACCTTACCCGAGTAGACGGGCGTCCACCCGTCAAGTTCGGCGGCGGAGGCGGGGGTCTCGTGCTCAGATTGGCTCACCCTTGTATTGTCCCGCATCCGCACCGCGCATGACTAACAGGCCCGAGTGACATCGGCGAGCGGATGCTGCGGCTCAGGCGACCCTGGCGGCGATGTCGCTGCGAAAGTGGGCGCCGGCCAGGGACACCTGCCCGAGGGCCTCGTAGGCGCGGGCCCGAGCCTCGGGGAAGGAGTCGCCGACGGCGACGACGCTGAGCACCCGGCCGCCGGTTGAGACGAGCGTGCCGCCGTCGACCCGGGTCGCGGCGTGGGCGATCGTGACGCCATCCACGGTGAGGGCAGCGTCGAGCCCGGTGATCTCGCGGCCCACGAGCGGGTCTTGCGGGTAATTCTCGCTCGCCAGCACAACGGTGACCGCCACGTCGGCGGAGAAGACCGGGCGGGGCAGCCGGCCGAGCGCACCGGTCGCGGCGGCGAACAGCAGCCCGGACAGCGGCGTGACCAAACGCGGCAGCACGACCTGCGTCTCTGGATCTCCGAAACGCGCGTTGAATTCGATGACGCGAATGCCGGCATCCGTCAGGATGAGCCCGCAGTAGAGCAGGCCGACGAACGGTGTGCCCTCCGCGGCGAGCTGGCGCACGGTCGGCAGGGCGACGGTTTCGATGATCTCGTCGACGAACGCGTTCTCGCTGCCGAACTGGGCGTCCAGCCAGGGCAGCGGTGAGTAGGCGCCCATGCCGCCGGTGTTGGGGCCGGCGTCATTGTCGAGGGCCCGTTTGTAGTCCTGGGCGGGCGAGAGCGGCAGCACGTGCTCGCCGTCGCTGAGCAGAAAGAGCGAGATCTCCTGGCCGTCGAGGAATTCTTCGATCAACACGCTGCCGTGTTCGAGCCAGAAGGTCGCGTGTTCGAGGGCGGCAACGCGGTCCGCGGTGACCAGCACGCCTTTGCCGGCCGCGAGGCCGTCGGCCTTGACCACGTAGGGGGCGCCGAACTCGTCGAGGGCGGTTTCAGCCTCGGCGAGGGTGCCGGCGCGCACAGCGCGGCCGGTGGGAACGCCGGCCTCATCCATGATGCGTTTGGCGAAGGTTTTGCTGCCCTCGAGCGCGGCGGCGGCCCGGTCGGGTCCGAACACGGCGACGCCGCGGGCGCGCAGGGCGTCGGCGACGCCGGCCACGAGCGGGGCCTCTGGCCCGATCACGACGAGTTCGACGCCGTGCAGCAGCGCGTAGTCGGTCACGGTGACCGGGTCGTTCGGGTCGAGCGCCACGACCGGCACCTCGGCGGCGATGCCGGCGTTGCCGGGGGCGCACGTAACGCTTGGCCGCGGCTCCTCACGAAGCAGCGCGGTGATGATGGCGTGCTCGCGGGCACCGGAACCAAGGACCAGAATTTTCACCGTTTCAGGCTACCCGATGCCTCGGGCCCGGCCGATCCGGCAGACTGGACGCATGGCACGAGCGCGCATCGACGACGGAGCCGGGCGGGTTGCCGTGCGGGCGGCGCTCGCCGGCGGCACCAGCGCGAGCCGGGACATCCGGGCCCAGGCGGTGCGCTACACCCTGCAATTGCTCGCCGAGCAGGCCGAGGGCAACACCCTCGAGGTGCGCGTGCCGCCGTTCGGTGCCGTGCAGTGCGTGGCCGGCCCGCGCCACACCCGCGGCACCCCGCCGAACGTCGTCGAAACGGATGCCGCCACCTGGCTCGCCCTAGCGACCGGTGCCCTGCCGTGGGCGGACGGCCTGGCGAGCGGCGCCATCCACGCCTCCGGCGCCCGCGCCGACCTCACCGGGCATGTGCCGGTGCTGCCCCTGCACTAGCTGTACCGAACGGCGGAGATTCCGGTCGAATTCTGTCGAATCTGGTTGGAAACGCCCGTTGCGTTCGTTACCTCCGCAAATTTGAATCGCATCCCGAGTGGCGCGGGTGTTCTGTCCAGACCACACCTCAGCGCGCCCAAAACAGCCCAGCACCAATGTCCGACGAGCTCCAAGAGAGAGCACCGATTCGGTTGACATTTGTCATAGCAGCTTCGCCGTCGAAGGCCACCGCGGGACCTTCCGAGCCCAGCGTGACGCGCAACTACGTTCGGGACTTTTGTATTTCCCCGCGACGCTTTTTGAGGAAGACGGCGCAGGAGGCGAAAAAGATAGCCGCCAAGAAATTGTACGGTGCCCATGTCGTACGGTCTAGAAAAACAGGAAATATTGGATTCCACAGTGCTGCAATGGGCGCTAGCCCCCACAACCAGACCGTGAAGTTATTCCGAATCGCAATGAAACCGAGACTGAGGCTGAGAACGGTTAGTGCGACTCTGAGGAATATATAGAAGCCACCAGGCATGTCCGTCAGGGCGATCAAAGACAAGATCGCTCCTGTGGCGCCGAGTAAGACGCTAGGGCGTACGGACACTAGGTCCTTCTTGAAAACAAAAGGGAAGCCAGAACCAGAAGGCCACCAAGCACCCAGATGAAGAGCTGCGATACAAGAGCTGTGAGGACGGGCGTCACGACCAACAGAAACAACAGTCCGAGCCCGATGCCACCGGATGTGGTCCAATCAACGAACGGGATTGGCAGCGTGCCGCCGAAGAAGGCTATCCAGGTACACCAGAGTCCCCACAGACCCACACCTATCCCGACGAGAGTACCTAGGATCTGGACAATCGCCGTCAACCACTCCGGAGACTCTATTTCAGCGCCGGCGCCCTTCTTTGGGGAGGCGTCGGACCAAGGTGGGGCCGTGAAGACTTCCGCGGTCGGCGGTGTAGGCGTCATATTCTCGGTTGGTGCCGCGTATGGTGAAAGTCGATCAGATTGCCACCTCGCGAAATATTCACGGACGAGTGGCTCGTCGCGGATGATTGCCTGTGCTTCTACATTCGAGATCGTGAAACCCAGGTTACGCCTCGCGACACGGTTGCCCATGGCGTTTCTGAACTGGTCGAACGTCGTGTCACTCATGATGCAGTTCACTATCACCCTCGTGACGACATGCCGCAAGGCATTGTGTCGATTCCGCGCGTAATGACCCAGCGTCAAGATCCGAGTAATGAAGGCTACGCGAGGATTGCGTCGACCTCGCCTCGGGTGGGCATCGAGGTGGTGGCCCCGGCGCGCGTCACCGCGATCGAGGACGCGACCGTGGCGTAGCGCACGGCCTCGATCATCTGATCGGGCGTGACAGCGGTGCCGCGCACGTAACCAACCGCCAGGCGCGTCACGAGCGCCCCGACGAAGGTGTCGCCCGCCGCGGTCGTGTCAACGGCCGTCACCGGGCGGGCCGGTGCGAGGCCGAGTGCTTCGCCGTCGAAGGCCACGACCGACCCCTCCGAGCCCAGCGTCACGATCGCCCAGCGGCCCCCGGCACTGAGCACCTCGGCCGCCCGCACCGGTTCGCTCTCCCCGGTTAGTTCGGCGGCTTCACCCCGGTTCGGCACGACGAGGTCGACCGAGGCCAGGAAACCGGGCGGCAGCGGCACCACCGGCGCCGGGGTCAGCACGGTGAACACCCCGGCCGCGCGGGCGAGCGCGATCCCCTCGGCCAGTACCCGGGTCGGCAGCTCGCACTGCATCACGAGAAAGGCCGAATCGGCAACGACCGCGCGCTGCTCCACGCTCAGGGTCGTGACCGTGGCATTGGCGCCCGACACCACGACGATGGAATTCTCACCGCTGTCCACGACGGAGATGTGGGCGGTGCCGGTGGGGGCATCCGCTGTGGCGAGTTCGGTAGAACGGATGCCCGCGCTCACCAGCAGCGCACGCAGCTCAGTTCCGTAGGCGTCTGCGCCTACCGCTCCGAGAAAGGTGACGTCCGCGCCGAGTCGGGCTGCGGCGACCGCCTGATTGAGCCCCTTGCCGCCCGGGACGGTACTGAAACCGGCCCCGAAGATCGTCTCTCCGGGCCGGGGGAGGCGCGCCTGGCGTACGACGAGATCCATGTTGGCGCTTCCGAGTACCGCAATCGTGTTCATAGAGCCAGTCTCGCATCCGCCCGTGGGACAATGGGCGGGTGAGTTCTTCTGAGCAGCCCCAGGCTGAGCAACCCCAAGACCCGTCGGCCGACAACGCGACCGCCAGTGAGACCGTCCTGGCTGAGACAACCGTGACGGTGCATCGGGCGCCGCGGTACCGCAACTTCATGCTGCTCGGCGCCATTGTCGGCGTGCTGCTCGCCCTCATCCTCACGCTTTCATTCCCCGAGAATGACGAGTACGACCGGGTGCAGATTTTCGGCTTCCTGCTGCTCGGCGGTCTCGCCGTCGGCACGACCCTCGGCGCGGTCGTGGCCCTCGCGATCGACCGCGTCATTGGTCGATCGCACGTGTCGGTCGTCGCCGATAGACTGGGGGCGAACGAACTCAGTACCAACGAGCACGGTGCCAACGAACACGGCACCAATGCCAACGAGTTGCGTACCGCTGAGCCTGGCTCCGGCACCCCCAACGATGACTTTCAAGCGTTCAACGAGAAGTAAAGAGGCTGCGGCTTGCCCGGTGGCGACGGACTGTTAAATCACGATCTTCTTCCCAATGAGAAGGGCCCACAAGATGCTTGTGGGGTCTTCGGCGTCTGGGCTCCCGGCGAAGAGGTAGCCAAACTCAGCTACTTCGGCCTCTACGCCCTGCAACACCGTGGCCAGGAATCGGCCGGAATTGCCACGAGCGACGGCAGCAAGATTCTCATCTACAAAGACATGGGACTCGTCTCCCAGGTCTTCAACGAGGCCTCGCTGAGCACCCTGCTCGGGCACATCGCTGTCGGGCACACCCGCTATTCCACGACCGGTTCGTCGAGCTGGCAGAACGCCCAGCCGACCCTCGGCCGCACGTCGAGCGGAACCGTGGCCCTCGGCCACAACGGCAATCTCACCAATACCGCCGAGCTGCTGCAGCTCGTGCGCGAACGCTATCCGCAGGTTGACGGTGAACTCGCGCGCGGCAACACGACCGACACTGCCGTGGTCACCGCTCTGCTCACCGGCGACCTCGACCACACCCTCGAAGCCACCGCGCTCGAGGTGCTGCCGCGCCTCCGCGGCGCCTACTGCCTCGTCTTCATGGACGAAACCACCCTCTACGCGGCCCGTGACCCCCAGGGTGTGCGGCCGCTCGTGCTCGGCCGCCTCGAACGTGGCTGGGTCGTCGCCTCCGAGACGGCTGCCCTCGACATCGTCGGCGCGAGCTTCGTGCGCGAGGTTGAACCCGGTGAGCTCATCACCATCGACGAGAACGGGCTGCGCACGCAGCGCTTCGCGAAGGCCGAGCCCAAGGGCTGCGTCTTCGAATACGTCTACCTCGCCCGCCCCGACACCACCATCGCTGGTCGCGGCGTGCACGAGGCCAGGGTCGAGATGGGCCGCAAGCTCGCTGCGGAGTACCCGGTCGAGGCCGACCTCGTCATCCCCACCCCGGAATCCGGCACCCCCGCCGCCATCGGCTACGCGCAGGCGTCGGGTATCCCGTTCGGTCAGGGCCTGGTCAAGAACTCCTATGTCGGGCGCACCTTCATCGCGCCGTCGCAGACCATCCGGCAGCGCGGCATCCGCTTGAAACTGAACCCGCTCAAGAACGTCATCAAGGGCAAACGTCTCATCGTCGTCGACGACTCGATCGTGCGCGGCAACACCCAGCGCGCCCTCGTGAGCATGCTGCGCGAGGCCGGCGCCGCCGAGGTGCACGTGCGCATCTCAAGCCCGCCGATCACCTGGCCGTGTTTCTACGGCATCGACTTCGCCAGCCGTGCCGAGCTCATTGCGACCGGCCTCGAGATCGACGAGGTGCGCCAGTCGATCGGCGCCGACAGCCTCGGCTACCTCTCCGAAGACGGCATGATCGCAGCCACCGAGCAGCCGCGCGAACGCCTCTGCACCGCCTGCTTCACCGGCGTCTACCCGATCGCGCTGCCGGAATCGCAGCACCTCGGCAAGAACCTGCTCGAGCGACCGACAGCATCAAACGGATGCGACCCCGGCCCGGATTCCGACCTGGAAGCCGTGCTGGCACCCGCCGCACGCAAAGAAGAAGCCCTCGCCCGCCTGGGCCAGGTACCGTTCGGTGACCCGGGAAGACCAGAATGAGCAACTCGTACGCAGCGGCCGGAGTCGACACTCGGGCCGGTGACCTCGCGGTCGAACTCATGAAGTCAGCGGTCTCCCAGACGCACGGCCCCGAGGTCTGGGGCGGTGTCGGCGGCTTCGCCGGACTGTTCGACGTGTCCTTCCTCACCAAGTTTCGCCAGCCCCTGCTGGCCACGTCGACGGATGGTGTCGGCACCAAGGTCGCCATTGCGCAGGCCATCGACAAGCACGACACCATCGGGCAAGACCTGGTCGGCATGGTCGTCGACGACATCATCGTCGTCGGAGCCCGCCCCCTGTTCATGACCGACTACATCGCCTGCGGCAAGGTCGTCCCCGAGCGCATCGCCTCGATCGTGGCCGGCATCGCCCGTGCGTGCTCCGAGACCGGAACCGCCCTCGTCGGCGGCGAAACCGCCGAACATCCCGGCCTGCTGGGTGCCGACGACTATGACGTGGCCGGCGCGGCCACCGGCGTGGTCGAAGCCGACCAGGTGCTTGGCGCCGAGAAGGTCGTGTCCGGCGACGTCGTCATCGCGATGGCTTCCAGTGGACTGCACTCCAACGGCTACTCGCTCGTGCGCCACATTCTGGCGCAGCGCGGCATCGGCTACACCGACACGTCGGACGAACTCGGCGGCGTGGTCGGCGAGGTGCTGCTCGAACCGACTCGCCTGTACACCGGCCCGCTGCTCGACGTGATCAACGATCCCGAACTGGCCGGCGCCATCCACTCGCTCAGCCACGTCACCGGTGGCGGTATCGCGGCGAACCTCGCCCGCGTGCTGCCCGTCGGCTCGTGGGTGGAGGTCGACCGGTCCACATGGTCGCCCGCCCCCGTGTTCCGGGTGCTCGGAGACATGGCCGGCTCCACCCTGGAAAGCGCGGAGGGAACCTGGAACCTCGGAGTGGGCATGTTCGCGGTCGTGAATGCGGCATCCGCTTCATCGGTCATCGCCCGCCTGGCCACCAGCGGAATTCCCGCCTGGGTCACCGGCCGCGTCTCGCGCGCCGCGCACGACCTGACCGGGTTCGAGCAGGGCGCCAAGGGCGTCAACGGCGGCGCCGTGCGCCTCGTCGGGGCCTACGCGAACTGACCCCGGCCCGTCTGGCGCCCCAGCGCGGCCGTTTGTTGCAAGCGCTGTCGCACGCGCCGAGGTTGGCGCGGTCGTTTCCTGGAGGTGCTGGCTCACGCTGCTTGCGCGCGTGGCCTGCCGGGTGCGCGAGCCACAAATGGCAGCGCGACCACTGATTGACGAATCGTGGCGACGACAAATTGCGGCAGCGCAAACGGATGCCGCGAACGCCGCTGCCAGCGGCTAGGCGCGCTTTTTCTCGTCTTCGGTGGCGTAGTGATCGACGTAACGGTCATCGTCGCCGTCGGGATTATCGTCATCGTCGGCGGAATCACCGTCACCGTCACCGTCACCGTCGCCGGCGCCGGCGCTGGCGGCCTTCTTGGCCTTGTCCGCTTCGTACTCCGGCCACTTGGCGAGGTCCTCGTCGAGGCGCGGGTCGGACGGATGCCCGGTGAGCTCGCGTTCGAGCGCGTTGTAGTTGGTATCCGGGCTGAAATATTTCAACTCCCGAGCTACCTTGGTGTGCTTTGCTTTTTGACGGCCGCGCCCCATGCGTGACCCCCTTACGATGCCAGGCCGAGCGAGTCGCGAGACCCTCGGGATTTGCCGAACGGAATGTGTAAAAACTAGAGTTTAGTTTAGCATGGTGGGCCTCGCGCCCCGCGGACGTCGTTCGCACGGCTAATCCGTAGAAATGGGGTGGCATGACGGGCAATGCCAGCGTGCCCATCGTCATTATCGGAGCCGGCCAGGCCGGGCTGTCCGTCGCCTACTACCTGCGCCGGTTTGACCTCGTAGCGGGCCGTGACTTCATCATCTTCGACCGCGGCCCTGGCACTGGCGGTGCGTGGCAGCACCGCTGGCAGGCACTGCACCTCGGGTCGGCCCACCGCGTCAACGACCTTCCCGGCATGAAAGAACTCGGCCTGAGCTTTGACACGGCCGATCGTGATCTGGCTGCCCGCGACGTCGTCAGCGACTATTACCACGACTACGAGCAGCACTACGAGTTGAAGGTGGTGCGGCCGGTGACTGTGACGAGCGTGGTACCGATTCAGGCCAACCTGATGGTGGCCACGAGTTCGACTGTTTTCGGCGACCAGAAAACCGACGCGCGCCTGATCGTCAACGCGACCGGCACCTGGGGTGCGCCCTTCGTGCCGCACTACCCCGGCGCGAAGACCTTCGCGGGCACGCAGGTGCATACGGCGAACTACGTGTCCAGCGAGGCGTTCGCCGGTCAACGGGTGGTCGTGGTGGGCGGCGGCACGTCGGCGATCGGTTTCCTGCTCGAGCTGGAGGGGGTGGCGAGCGAACTGACCTGGGCTTCACGCCGGCCGATCGACTTCAGCCACACCGACCAGCTCGCCGAGGTGACGGCAGTGGCGGCCGTGATGCAGCAGGATCGTGCGGCGCGCGCTGGCAGCGCCCTCCCCAGCATTGTCAGCGGCACCGGGGTGCCGGTCACGCGCCGCATCGCGGCCGGCATCGACCGGGGGCTGCTCGTGGCCCGCCCCATGTTCTCGAGCATCGAGCCGACCGGGGTGCGCTGGAGCGACGGAACCTTCACCGAGGCCGACGCGATCGTGTGGGCATCCGGTTTTCGGCCGGAATTGCGGCACCTGGCCCCGCTTAAACTGCGGGACAAAGCCGGCGGCGTCGCGGTCGGTGCCGGGGTGTCCTCCATCGACCCGCGCATCTTCTTCGCCGGGTACGGCCCGCAGGCGAGCACGGTCGGCGCCAACCGGGCCGGTCGCATCATCGCCCGTCAGATCATGGCCCAGCTGTAGCCCCCGAACGGATGCCGCCGCTACTTGCGCTTGCGGCGACGGGATGCCGTGGGTCGGGACTGCGCGGGGACGGTCCCGACGATCGTGGTCGATTTCGTCGTGGTGTCGATCGCTCCGGTGGGCGGCGCGAGCGGACGACGGGACACCGGGCGCGAACGCACGGGCTCGCCGCGACGGTCCTGGCCGGGAATCGGGCGGGACCGGCGGCCGTAGATGAGCTCGGAGGAGTCGAGCAGCCAGGGCACGAGGGCAATCGTGACGCCGTGCACGAGCATGAGCTTCTGGCGCAGTCGGCGGGCCTTGTGGTTGTGCAGCAGGCCTTCCCACCAGTGGC
Source organism: Cryobacterium glaciale (assembly GCF_004402535.1). GTDB lineage: Bacteria > Actinomycetota > Actinomycetes > Actinomycetales > Microbacteriaceae > Cryobacterium > Cryobacterium glaciale. Next base: position 353,894 of record NZ_SOEY01000008.1, read on the forward strand.
CGACGATGTAGATGGGCGTGTAGACGGTGATGACTTCGGAGCCGTGTTCGTCCCGGCGACCCTTGATGTAGTTGATCAGCGGCCAGCTGATGTCGCGGTAGGGCGACGCGACGATGCGCAGAGGCACCTGGATGTTCTGCTTGACCCAGGCGCGTTTGAGTTCCTTGGTCTCGATAGTGTCGATCGACACGTGCACGGCTTCGAGGCTCACGTGGCGGGCGGCGATCGCATAGTCCAGGGCCTTCAGCACCGGCTTCTGCATCTTGCCGACGAGCACGATGGCGTGGTCGCCCTGCGAGCCGAACGTCGTGATCGGGTCGACCTCGATCTCCCTGGCGACGTCGCGATAGTACCGATTCACCCCCATCATCAGGATGAACAGAATGGGCATCATCACGAAGACCAGCCAGGCACCGTGGGTGAACTTGGTCACCGTCACGACGATGAGCACGACACCGGTGAGCAGGGCGCCGAATCCGTTGATGGACAGGCTCAGGTAGATCGACCCGCGGCCAGGCGGGTTCGTCTTGAGCAGTTTGAGCCAGTGCCGCACCATTCCGGTCTGCCCGAGCGTGAACGACACGAACACACCGATGATGTAGAGCTGGATGAGCACGGTGAGGTTGGCCTGATAGACGATCATGATCGCGCAGGCGGCCAGTGCGAGCAGCACCACGCCGTTGGAGTAGATCAGGCGGTCACCGCGGGTGCTGAGCGACTTGGGCGCATAGGAGTCGTGCGCGAGCACCGATCCGAGCAGCGGGAAACCGTTGAAGGCCGTGTTCGCGGCGAGCAGCAGCACGGCCGCCGTGGCCGCCTGCAGTACGAAGAACATGATGGAGAAGTCGCCGAAGGTCGCCGCGGCGACCTGGGCGATCAGGCTGCGCTGCGGAGCCGTGGCGCACTCGGCCCAGCCGATCAGGTCGCAGGCGCGCTCCGCGTAGTGCACCTGGGAGATGAGCGCGAGTGCCGTCAGCCCGATGAACAGCACGATGGCGATGCCGCCCATGAGGGTGAGGGTGCGCTGGGCGTTCTTGACCTTGGGATGTTTGAACGCTGGTACGCCGTTGGCGATGGCTTCCACGCCGGTCAGGGCGGAGCATCCGCTGGCGAAGGAGCGCAGCAGCAGCAGGATGAACGCGGCTTGGGCGAGGTTCTCACCCTGCACGTCATAGCCGGCCGACTCGGCCACCGGGGCGTCGCCGAGCAGCGCGCGGACGAGGCCGACCACGATCATGAGCAGCACGCTGCCGATGAACAGGTAGGTCGGAACGGCGAAGGCTTTGCTCGACTCCCGCACGCCGCGCAGGTTGGTCGCCGCGAGCAGAATGATGAAAATCACGGCGAGCTCGACGCGAAGCGGGGCCAGCGCCGGGATCGCCGAGATGATGTTGTCCACACCGCTCGCCACCGAGACGACCACGGTCATCACGTAGTCCACCAGCAGAGCGGATGCGACGACCAGGCCGGCCTTCTCACCCAGGTTCTTGTGCGCGACCTCGTAGTCGCCGCCGCCCGAGGGGTAAGCCTTGATCAGCTGACGGTAGGACGCGACCACGACGACGAGCAGCACGACGACGACGGCGGCCACCCAGGGTGCGAAGCTCAAAAAGGCGAGCCCGCCGAGGGTGAGAATCATGAGGAGTTCTTGAGGCGCGTACGCCACGCTCGACAGCGGGTCGCTCGCGAAGATGGGTAGGGCGAGGTGCTTGGGCAGCAGCTGGCCGTCCAAATGCTCGGTGGGGAGCGGATCGCCGATGATCCACCGCTTGGGGGAACGACTTTCCGGTACTGGGGCGTTCGCCTCGGGTGTCACGAGGGACGACACTACACCTCAGGCGGCCCCTGTCAAATTGCGGTGTTTTCGAAGCGGGTGCGTGTGGGCCGCGACGACGGGTCATCCGCTCCCCGCGCAGGCATAACTCGCAACTCCGCGGACAACCCGCCGCCTCGGCAGAGCGCAGACTGGCTCGAGATAGCTGACTCGCTCAACGTGTCTGCGGAACGCTTTCATTCCGCTGGTCGAGGCGCGAGGAACGAGCGATCGAGACCCTTCGGTGCGGATCTCGATCGCTCGCAAGCTCGCGCCTCGATCAGCGCGCGCTGGCGGTCTCGGGTAGCCGAAGGCTAGGGGTGCAGGGTGGCGAGGATGCTCGTGCGCACCTCGGCGAGCTGCCGGCGGAGCGACGCCACGGTGTCGGTCGGAACGACCGACCGGGCGGCCTGCATGCGGAGGTCCGTGCGCAGCTGCTGCCGGAACTCGTTCAGCACCATGTCGGCCTCGCGCAAAGCCTGAGTCGATTCCTGACGCGAGGCCCCGGCCGCGTCGGCCGGGGCATTGGCGGTCGAGGGCGCCGCGGGCGGTTGCTCGGCCGGCGTCGGGCGATCCCAGGTCGACGAGCCCGGCGGATCCCAGGAACCGGGGGTGCCGTCGTAGCCGTGCGATTCGGGTGAGGCGGCACCGCGGGCCTGGCGGGGGCGGGCGGCCGAGGCGAGGTCGGCCCGCAGGGTCTTCATGGCGGAGTTGACGCCGGTGCGCACCTGATCGGCGAGCCTGCGCACCGAGTCGGTCACCTCATCCTCGATCGCGCCGAGTTCGCCGTCGCGGGCGAGCAGTTCGGCGCGGCCGGCCTCGGTGATCTCGTAGACGGTCTTGCGTCCGTCGGCCTGTTTGGTGACGAGGCCCTCCTCCTCGAGCTTGGCCAGCCGTGGGTAGATCGTGCCGGCGCTCGGGCTGTAGGTACCGCCGAATCGGTCGCTGAGCGCCTGAATCAGCTCGTAGCCGTGCCGCGGCCGTTCGGCCAGCAGACTCAGCAGGTACAGGCGCAGGCTGCCGTGGGCGAACATGGCGCTCATGCCGGGTCTGCCTGGGAAGCCTGGGCGGTGTCGGCGGCGGTGGGCCCTGCGGCATCCGCTTGACTCGCAGTCTCGCTGCGCACGACCGAGATGTCGCCCGACACCGAGTTGGAGCGCACGTCGAGCCAGCTGCCGTCGAGGGCGCCGGTGGAGCCCTCGTAGCCCTTGCCGAACGCGGTGCGCACGGTGTGGTCGTCGAGCTGGAGCGTGCCGGAGAGCGTGTTGAGGTGGTAGCGAGCGGCGACGCCGGGCTCGAGCCGCACGGTGAGGTTGCCGCTGACCGAATTCGTGACGATCTGGTCTGGTGTGCCGGCCAGGTCGAGGAACACGTTGCTTGAGACGCCGTCGAGCGTGAACTGACGGATGCTTCCGCTCGCCGTGATATCGCCAGACACGGTGTGCACGGCCAGCGCTCCCACGTGGTTGCGCACCGAGATTTCGCCGTTCACCGCGTTGAGTTCAAGGTCGCCCTGCACATCGTCAATGACGAGATCACCGGAGACGGTGCTGAGTTTGGCATCATTGCGCAGGCCCGAAACGAGGGCGTCGGCCGAGACTACGCCGAACCGCAGCGCCACATCGCGGGGAACGGAAATGCTCACCTCGGCGCGCGCGGTGCCGCGGAACGAGGCAAACACCTCGATGAAGTTGTCCCAGCGCAGCTGCGGGTGGTCGATCTCGAGACGGTCACCGTCCATAGAGATCTTCAGGTCTTTGCCGGTGACGCCGTGCACCTCGATGCGGGCGCCGGGTTCGTCATGGCCGATGATGTCGACCGTGCCGGCGATGAGGCCGACCTTCAGCCTGCGCACCAGCTCGACGTCAATGATTTTGGTCTGCCCGGGGGCGACCAGCCATTTTTCCAGTGACACTGGGTTGTCCTTTCAGAAGGGTGAACTCGCGCTATATCGCGTGTTCTGAAAGACACGATATATCGCGTTCCTGAGAGGTGCAAGAGGTTCAGTACAGAAAGATGTCGAGCCACTGGCGATTGTGGGCGTGCACGAGCACGGCGAACACCACCACGTCGAAGAGCAGGTGCACGCAGACCACATAGGTCAGGGACCGGGTGCGAGCGAAGGTGTAGCCCTGGAGCAGCGCGAACGGCACGGTCAGCAGCGGCCCCCAACTCTGATAGCCGAGCTCCCACAGGAACGACGAGAAGATCACGGCCTGCAGAATATTGGCCTGCCAATCGGCAAAGTGCCGCCGCAGCAGGGCGAACGCCACGCAGATGAAAAACAGTTCGTCCCAGATGCCCACGAAGCCCACGCCCACGAACAGCCGGGCGATCTCATCGGGCGCGGTCACCGCCGGCCAGTTCTGGTAGGCCCCGGAGCCGATGAAATAGCTCGGCAGAACCAGGTACCCGAGCAGCAGCACGATCGGCAGGTACGCGCGCTCGAGCCTGGTCCAGCGCTGGCCGGTGCGAATCGGAAACCGAATCGCGTGGTCCTTGAAGTAGTAGCGCGACAGCAGATACGGCGCGAGCACCGACAGGCTCAGCACCGTGCCCATGAGCGCGATGTTCGGGTAGCTGATGTTCGCCTCGACCGAGATCGTGCTGATGATCACGAGGCCAACGGCCAGCAACAACAGGTCGCGAAACAGGGCCCGGTTGATCACCACGGCGAGCACGAGGGCGGCGGCGAGCACGGAGTAGCCGGCCAGCGGCATCCGCAGCGCAAACAACAGCACAGCGGATGCGCTCACCAGCGCCGCCGGAATCAGCCCCCACCGTGATGTACCCATGTTGCACCCTACCCAGGCCACTCTCCAGTTTCGCGAGAGCGAGAAAAAGGTTGCGCGCCCTCTGCCCCCCGGAAACAGCGATTTTCCCGCTCTCGCGGGAGGGCTTAGATTCTAAGGATGACCCGTCTACCCCCTGAGACCGACCCCGTCGCGATTTTGCAGCAGCTCGTGCGCATCGATTCGGTCAACCCCGACCTCGTGCCGGGAGCCGCCGGCGAGGTCAGGATCGCCGCCTGGTGCGCTGACTGGCTGAGCGCGCAGGGGTTCGATGTCACCGTGCTCGAGCAGACTCCCGGGCGGCCGTCGGTCGTCGGCGTCAAGCGCGGCACCGGAGCCGGCCGTTCGCTCATGCTGAACGCCCACCTGGACACGGTCGGCGTGACGACCTACGCCGGCGATCCCTTCAGCGGCGCGCGACGGGACGGCCGGGTGTTCGGGCGCGGGGCCGTCGATACCAAGAGCGGGGTCGCGGCCATTCTCGTGGCGGCGGCGCGGGCAGCCGCTGAAGAATTGGCCGGTGACGTGATTGTGACGCTGGTCGCCGACGAAGAATTCGGCAGCATCGGCACCGAAGAGGTGCTGCGCAGCTTTCACGCCGACGCCGCCCTGGTGATCGAGCCGAGCAGCCTTGAACTCACCACCGCCCATCGCGGTTTCGCCTGGTTTGAACTCGAGCTGACCGGCCTGGCCGCTCACGGTTCCCAGCCCGAACTCGGCGTCGACGCCATCTGGCACGCCGGCCTGGCCCTGCGCGCCCTCGACGGGCTGCGGCAGCAGTTAAACGCCGAACCGGCACATGCCTCGCTTGGCCACGGCGCCGTGCGGGTGTCGCAGATCAGCGGCGGCGAGGATGCGGCCACGGTCGCGGCCCGCTGCGTGCTCACCGTGGAACGACGGATGCTGCCGGGCCAGTCGCCCGAGCGTGTCGAGGCCGAACTGCGCGCGCTGTTCACCGAGTTGACCGTTGAAGAACCGCAGTTTCAGTTCGCGCTGACCCGGCTGGTGGCGCGCGCGGCTTTTGAGGCCGAGCCGGACTGGCCGATCGTGCGGGCACTCGGCGCCAGTGTCGTGCGTCTGCTCGGGCGTGCAGCGGCGACGCGCAGCGAACCGTTCTGGACCGACGCCGGGCTCATTCTTGAAGCGGGCATTCCCTGCGTCGTATTCGGCGCCGACGGCGAGGGCCTGCACGCCGACACCGAGTGGGCTGACGCACAGTCGGTACGCGCGCTCGCCGACATTCTAGCGGGCACGATCACCGAGTTCTGCGGGCTTACAGCCGGCTGATTTTCTTCCACCCCCTGCCCTCGTGCCAGGACTCGATGATCAGATGGGTGTTGTCGGGGTCGATGTAGGTGAGCACGACCTCGTGCACCCGCACTTCGAAACTCGAGGAGCCCGGCGGATCGGCCGGGTTCGGCGCGATGGCGACGAGCACCCCGGCCAGTTTCGCATCGCCGGCCCAGTCCGACGGTTGCCCGGCCGGGGGTTCGAGGGTCGGGGAGTGGATGGCCACCCGCGGGTCCCGCAGTACGTCGTGCAGCTTGAGCGAATTGGGCATCATGCCGAGCGTGACCCGGCCAGATTCGGGCTCGAACACGAGCTCTGTGCCGCTGATTCTCGGAGAGCCGTCCCGGCGCAGGGAAGCCATTGTCTTGTTGGTGCCAGCGTCGAATCGCTCCCGCACCCGGGCCGCGAACTGCGGCGCGTCCTGTACGACTTCTTGCCACGTTGCCATGCCCTAAACGGTACCCCGGGGCGCCGACATCCGCTCTTGACCTTGACGCAACGTTAAGTTCTATCGTGGTAGTCACTTGGCGAAAGGAGTATGAGATGGACTGGTCCATTCAGGATGTGGCGCGACTGGCCTCGACGACGAGCCGCACCCTGCGTCACTACGGCGACCTCGGCCTGCTGACGCCCAGCCGGGTCGGCAGTAACGGGTATCGCTACTACGACGAGCACTCGCTCCTGTTCTCGCTCAGACAGTGAACTCGCAACCCCGCAGATAACCCACCCGCCTCCGCTCCTTGCTTCGCAAGATTGCCGCTACGGCGTGGGCTCGAGAATGGGCTGGGGAGCGGGGCGCTTGATCGCCAGGAGGGGCATGGTCAGGTTGCAGAGCGGGCCGACCAGGAGGGCGAACAGCACGGTGCCGACGCCGACGTTACCGCCGAGCAGCCAGCCGCCGGCGAGCACGACGACCTCGATGCCGGTGCGTACCACCCAGATCGGGCCGCCGGTGCGCTTGTGCAGGCCGGTCATCAGACCGTCGCGCGGGCCGGGTCCGAAGTGTGCCCCGATGTAGAGGCCGGTCGCGACGGCGAGGGTGATCAGGCCGGCCGCGAAGAGCACGCAGCGCAGCCAGAGATCGAGGTCTGTCGGAATCAGCCAGAGTCCGACATCCGCTGCGGGGCCGACCAGCAGCGCGTTCAGGATGGTGCCGAGGCCGGGCTTCTGGCGCAGCGGAATCCAGAGCAATAGCACGAGGGCGCTGGTCAGTGTGGTGATGAGCCCGAAGCCGAGGTGCAGGTGGGCGTCGATGCCCTGGGTGAGCACGTCCCAGGGGGCCACGCCGATGGCGCCGCGCACGATCAACGCGATGCCGATTCCGTAGAGGAAAAGGCCAATCAGCAGTTGAATCAGTCGACGAGTCACGAGGATTCAGTCTAAGGGTCGGGCGGGCGGCCCGCGCTGGCATGCTGAGCTACCACCTGGTCGAGGGCACAGGGAGCGCCGCGCGGCCCGTCGGGCCGCCTGAATCAGGCCGAATCGAGCCGGGGTCGGCCCAATGATGGTGCTTCTATTCCAGGCGTCGTTCATAAATGCGGAAGGTGAGGGCGGTCAGGCCGGATTTATTCTGCGGTCGATTCCGAGATTCTCCGCGGTTAGGGACGGTACCCCGGAGAGGCGCAGCCAAACGGGTGCGATAAAGGATGCCGTCAGCGGCCGAGAGCGACGCCGCGGTTGAGGAAGAAGGGTCGGGGGTCGATGCGTACGCCGTCGACTCGAACCTCGACGTGCGTGTGGCAGCCGGTGGACAGACCGGTACTGCCGACTCTCCCGATCTGTTGGCCCGCAGCGACCCGATCACCCACGGCGACCAGGGTGTCGCCGAGGTGGGCGTAGCCGGTTTGGACTCCCTCGCCGTGGTCGATGAGGATCCAGTTTCCGTAACTCCCGACAGAGCCGGCGGCCCGCACGATTCCGGCGGTGGCGGCAAAGACGGGGGTTCCGCAGCTGGCCCCGATGTCGGTGCCGTAGTGGAACGCGCCGACCCCGGGGAGCGGGCGAACCGGGCGCGGTCCATAGTCATCCGTTACCGCACCGCGTGCGGGGTTGGCCCAGCCCTGATCGCTCAGCTGGCCGACGTCGGTGCGAATGATCCGGCGCACGTCGAGGGCGGCGAGGGTTGCGGCAGCGGCCTGGGCCTCAGCTGCTGCGGTGACGAGTGCCAAACCCGCCGCCTCGAAGTCTCTCTCGGCCGCGTCGAGTGTAGCCTGACTGGCATCAACCGTCACCATGCTCGCAGCGGTGCGCGTCTCGGTGTCCTGCGCGTTCAGCTTAATCGCTCGCGCCTCATCGGCCTCGGCACGAGCCTGGATCGTCTCGATGTTGTCGGTGACACGGTCCAGCTGGTCGAGCGTGCTCAGCTGGTCGAGCACGTTGCCGAGGGAATGCCCACCGAGAAAGACGTCGGCGACTCCGGCGCCGCTCTGTTGCTGGGCCATCTTGCGCGCGAGTACGGCGAAACTGACGTTTGACTCTGCGGCTTGCCGGGACGCATCCACGGCCAGCCGATGCACGAGGGAGGCGCGCCCCAGTGCGATCGACTGGCTCGCCCGCGCTGATTCCAGATCCTCACGCGCGGTGTCGAGCACGGCCTGCGCGGTTTGCGAGCGGGTCAGGGCGCCCGCCAGCGCCGCGCCCCGTTGCCCGGCGAGTTCCTGGGCAGCGGTGCGCGCGGCCGCGACTCGTTCGGCGGTTACCCGCTGGGCAGCGAGCACTTCCGCGGCAGCCGCTCGGGCTGCGGCTGCCGTCTGAGCGGATGCCGCGGCGATGCTCTGCGCGACGGTATCAGTGGGGGAGACCAGGAGCGTGTCGGGGGTGAGTTCAGGGGCCGACTCCGGCTCGGTCACCGGCGGAATGGGGCCGTCGCTCGGTTCCGGGGCGGGTTCCTCGGTCGGAGTCGGGGTTGCTGTGGGATCCGGTGTCGGTTCCGGGGTGGGCTCAGTGGTCGGTTCCGGTGTCGGTTCGGAAGTGGGTTCCGGTGTGGGGCTGACCGTGGGTTCCGGTGTGGGTTCCGGTGTTGGTTCGGGGGTGGGCTCCGCGGTGGGTTCGGGGGACGGACCGACGGTCGGTTCCGGCGCGGGATCGCTGGGCGGCTCCGCCTCCGGCGGGGTGCCGGCGATCGGTGTGGCCGGTGACGCGGCGGGCAGCTCGTCCGCGCTCGCCGCGACCGGTGCGCCGAACAGTACGAGTGCCGTGATGAGGACCGCCGCCAGCCAGCCGTCGCGGCCTCGACCAGCGCGGGGCGCTACGGCCCGATTCTGTTGTTGTGCTGGCCCGAGCCGCACGGTGCGACGGCGCTTCGAGGGTGGCAACATTGCAGGACCTGATCCATTCGGGTAATGGAGGTACGCGGCTCGGGCGGGCCAACGTGGCGCAAGTATGGCACGGCACCGCGCGGGTCACAACGGGGCGAAGCGACGCTTCAAGGTGGCTACAAGGTCGCACCGAGCGCTAGGCCAAATCTGCGCCCGCTGCGGCCCGCACCGCCCCCGACGCCACGAGGTGCACGACCCCTTCGATTTCGGGGGACAGAAAGCGATCGTGACCGGGGCCGGCGGCGACCGTGCGAACGAGATCGCGCACCGCTCCGGTCGCCGCAGCGGGAGTGAGCGGCGCACGCAGATCGAGCGAACGCGCCGCGGTCATGATCTCGATCGCGAGCACCCGGCCGAGCCCGTCGAGTGAGCGGCGCAGCTTGCGGGCGGCATGCCAGCCCATCGACACGTGATCTTCCTGCATCGCGGAGGACGGGATCGAATCAACGGATGCCGGCGCTGCGAGCCGCTTCAGCTCCGACACGATGCCGGCGGCGGTGTACTGCGCGATCATGAGCCCGGAGTCCACGCCGACCTCGTGGGCGAGAAACGGTGGCAACCCCTTGCTGCGGCTCGCGTCGAGGTGACGGTCGGTGCGCCTTTCACTCATACTCGCGACATCCGCTGAGGCGATGGCGAGAAAATCGAGAACGTAACCGAGCGGAGCGCCGTGAAAGTTGCCGTTGGACATTACCCGTCCGTCGACCGTGACGACCGGGTTGTCGATGGCGCTGTCCAGTTCGCGGCCGGCGACGAGGGCGGCGTGGGCGGCGGTGTCACGCGCGGCGCCGTGTACCTGCGGGGCGCAGCGCAGGGAGTAGGCGTCCTGCACCGACACGTCCTCCGGGCCGGCATGACTCGCGAGCAGGCTGGAGCCGTGCAACAGTCGGCGCAGGTTCGCGGCACTGTCGGCCTGGCCGAGCTGGGGCCGCAGCTGCTGCAGGTCGGCCGCGAAGACAGCATCCGTTCCGAGCAGGGCCTCGACGCTCATCGCCGCGGCGATGTCGGCGGTCACGAGCAGGCGGGCCAGGTCGTCGAGGGCGAGCACGAGCATGCCGAGCATGCCGTCGGTGCCGTTGATCAGGGCGAGGCCCTCCTTCTCGGCGAGTACGACCGGTGTGATGCCGGCAGCGGCCAGGGCCTCGCCGCCGCTGACCAGCGTGCCGGTCGCGTCGCGCGCCTGGCCTTCCCCCATCACGACGAGGGCGCAGTGCGCGAGCGGCGCGAGGTCGCCGGAGCAGCCGAGCGATCCGTATTCGTGCACGACCGGGGTGATCTGGGCGTTCAGTACGGCGGCGTAGGTCTCGGCGGTGGCGGGTCTCACGCCGGTGCGACCGGTCATCAGGGTGCCGAGGCGCAGCAGCATGAGGGCGCGCACGACCTCGCGTTCCACCTCGGGGCCGCTGCCGGCGGCGTGTGAGCGCACGAGGCTCGCCTGCAGCTGGGCGCGCCGATCGGGGGTGATGAACGTCGTGGCGAGGGCGCCGAAGCCGGTCGAGATGCCGTAATGCGGTTCGGTGTCTGCCGCGAGGGCATCGATGATCGTGCGCGTCGCGGCAACCTCCGTGAGGCTCGCCGGGTCGAGGGTGACGCGCGCATTGTGCCGGGCGACGGCGATAACGTCGGCAAAGGAGAGCGCGGTGGTGCCGACGACGACACTCGCCGTGACAGCGGATGCCCCGCCCAAGTCGTGCGCGGATGTGGTGGGGGAAGTCGCACGGGTCATCCTTCGATTGCACACCCTCGCCGCTCCCGGCGACAGGGCGATACGCTGGCTAGTGTCCGGGATACCGGACAGGCCCGAGAGGACCAGGATGGCGTCGAAGGTTCCGGCCGCGCAGAGCACCCTGCGTGTTCTGACGCACCTCGCCGCCCAGCGCGGACCGATCCCGGCGTCCGCCCTGGCGAGCGCCCTCGACCTGCCGCGCTCGACCGTCTACCAGTTGCTCGCCGTGCTCGTGGCTGCGGGGTTCGTGGTGCACCTGCCCGAGGAACACCGCTACGGGCTTGGTATCGCCGCCTTCGAACTGAGCTCCGGGTTCAGCCGTCAGGAACCGCTCTCGCGGCTCGGGCGCCCCCTGATCGCCCAGCTCGTCGACCGGTTGGGGGAGAGTGCGCACCTGGTCGTGCTCCACGGGCGCGACGTGATCTACCTGGTCGAGGAACGCGCCGCACACCGCCCCTCACTCGTCTCCGACGTGGGGGTGCGACTGCCCGCCCACCTCACCGCTAGCGGCCGCGCCCTGCTCGCGGCTCTGCCCGCCGCACAATTGCGTGCGCTCTACCCGAACCAGGCGGCGCTCGAACAGCGCGACGGCCGTGGTCCGCGCACGAGACTCGAGCTGCGGGCCGTGCTCGATCGTGTCAGAACGGATGCCTACGCCACCGAGAACGGCGAGATCACGCCCGGCATCGCCTCGGTCGCCCTCGCCGTGCGCGATCATGCCGGATGGCCGGCCGCCGCGATCGCGGTCACGTTCGCGCACGATCGGTTCGCCGAGGATCGCTGGCCGGCGCTCGCCGCCACCGTGGCGGCGACCGCGGCGGAGCTGTCCCGCCGGATCGGCGGCCGGCCGCGCTGAGCGCGCCGCGCCTCGCGGCACGCGTTTGGGAAGCTGGCACGTGTTCAAACCCGTGCCAACTTCTCGAACACGTGCCGCGACCGCCTACAGCCCGAGTTCGGCGTGCAGAAACCCCGCGACCCGGGCCCGCATTTCCTCGTCGAGGATGCCGATCGAGTGCAGCTCCCCGGGCACGACTACGAGTTCGCTGCGAATGCCGAGGCGGTCCAGCTGCGCCGCGAACTCGATCGATTGGTTCGCCGAAATGAACTCGTTCGATGACGTTCCGATGAAGAACGGCCGATCGCAGCGGTCCAGCCGGCTCGACGCCGAGGCGTCGACGGACGGCGCGCACCGGTTGATGTCCTCACAACCGAGGTAGGCCTGCGTGATGCGCGTGAGCCCGTCGACAGCGTTGACGAGTCCCGTCGCTCGCAGATCGACCGGGCCGGACAGCTCGGCCACGGCGGCGACTCGCGCGTCGGTCGTGAGCGCGCTCCGGCCGCTCGTGCCGAGCAGGGCAACGAGGTTGCCGCCGGCTGACCCGCCGAAGGCGCCGATGTGGTTCGGGTCGATGCCGTATCTTTCGGCGTTGCCCGGGTCGCGCATCCACTCCACGGCGAGCTGCAGGTCGTCGATCGCGGCCGGAAAGACGGCGTCGGGAACGAGCCGATAGTTGACCGAGAAGGCCACGAATCCCTCACTCGCGAGCGACTGGCAGACCATCCGCCAGTCGCTGTTGCCCTTGTCGCCGCGAGCCCAGCTGCCGCCGTGGACCGAAATAACAGCGGGCAGTAGCGTCTGCTCAACAGCGGATGCCACCGCCTCCCGGTCCGCGGTAGCGGTGCCAGGCAGAACGGTGTCGGTGGGCCCGGCGTCGCCGGCATCCGCTGTGCCTGCCGAGGCAGTGGGAGCGGGACTGGCGGTGGAGTATGCACGAGCCGGTGAGCAGACGTCGAGGGTGAGCCGCGCGCCGTCGGGCTGGATTCCGTGGACGATATCGGTCGTGGCGGACGCTGTCGCCGGGCACGAAGGTGCGAATTCCCACGATGGCGTCGGTGACGAGCTCGCTGTCGGTGGCGCCAGCGCCGTCGGGAGCGACGTCATACACTGCAACCCGAAAGCCGGCGAGCAGGCTCGTGGCCACGATCGCTACGACGGTCGCGGCGAGCGCCACCCTCCCACGAGTGAGGTGGCGGCCGGTGCGCATCGAGGGTCGAGCAGGTGTCACTGACATTCCCTCGGTTGTTGCTGGTTGAGTCGAGACTAGGCGCATCCGCTTCGCCCACCGATTCGCCGCCACCGTCGGCTACCCGGGTCGGGCGTTGGCGCTTACAGGCTCTTGGCGAAGCAGACGCTGAACTCCTCGCCGACGTACTGGCCGAACAGCTCGACCTGCTCGTAGCCGCGACCGCGGTACAGCGCCATCGCCGCGTCTTGCAGCGGGCCGGTTTCCAAGGCGAGAGAACGGATGCCGCGGCCAGCGGCATCCGCTTCGATGCGGTCGAGCAGGTGGCCGGCCACGCCGCGCCCCCGAGCGTCGGAGTGAACGAACAGTCGCTTCAGTTCGGCCGCGTCCTGGAGGGAATCGAGCGGTACCAGGGCGGCCATGCCGCAGGCGGCGCCGCGTTCGTCGCGGGCCACATACACGTCGACGCCCGGGCGTTCGAGTTCGTCAGTGCTGAGTAGAAAGCTGTTCTCCTCCGGGTAGAGGGAGTGCGCGAAGGTGGTGCCGGCGGCCAGCAGTGCCTCGATGTCGGCCTGCCGGGGCGGCTCGATACTGATCGAAATGGTCATGTCACCAGAATAGAGCGAGGCAATCTGCACGCTTGTGCGTGACTTTTCAGGAAGCATCCGGTAACGTAGACAAGTCGGCTCTTGACACCGCGCTGTGCGCGGATGGGTTTGTAAGTCAAGTTGGGCCGGTTTCCCAGTAAACCGCTGGTGAAAAATCACTGTATGTGAACGGCCCCGACCAAAATTGCTCGGGTTCTCAGTTACGTCGCATGTGCGATGTTGTTCTGCCATGTACTGAAGACAACCCAGAGATATCTTTATGCCTCAAGGCAATTCGCACAACTCCACCGTCGGTCGTGGCGGTAAGAACTTCGATCCCAAGTACGCCTCCAAGGGTGGATCGGGCCACGGCGGTTCCAACAACGCCGGCAGCAAGAGCCCCGGACACCGCGGCTACCGCGCTGACGAGAGTGCCCCCAAGAAGCAGCGCTGGAACGCCGACGAGCGCGCCGCGCGTTCAAACGAGCGTCCCTCGAGCGAGCGCCCGGCCTACGGCTCGCGTTCCGTTCGCCCCGAGAACGGCGGCCGCACCAACAGCGAGCGCAACGAGCGCCCTGCCTATAACAACGACCGTCCCCGCACGGATCGCCCGGCCTACAACAACGACCGCAACAACGACCGTCCGGCTCGTACCGAGCGTCCGTCCTATGGTGACCGTGCGCCGCGCACGGATCGTCCGGCGTATAACAACGACCGTCCGTCCTACGGCGACCGCAACAGCGCTCCCCGTACCGAGCGTCCGTCCTACGGCGACCGTGCGCCGCGCACGGATCGTCCGGCGTATAACAACGACCGTCCGTCCTACGGCGACCGCAACAGCGCTCCCCGTACCGAGCGTCCGTCCTACGGCGACCGCAACAGCGCTCCCCGTACCGAGCGTCCGTCCTACGGCG
>NZ_SOEY01000009.1 GCF_004402535.1 Cryobacterium glaciale
ACGCCCGCCGCACCCGTGGCCGGCCTGCCGCCGACGCTCCGGCCCGACCGGATAGTGCTCGAGCTGCCGGCATCAAGAACTGCCGTTACGCGCTCTGGAAGAATCCGGAGAACCTGACCGAGAAGCAGCAAGCCAAGCTCGCCTGGATCGTGCAGACCGACCCTCGCCTGGCCCGCGCCTACTACCTAAGGAAGGTCTGCGCGTGATCTTCAAGCTGCCTCTCGGCGAGGCGACCGAGGCTCTGGACAAATGGGTCGGCTGGGCCCGCCGCTGCCGCATCCCTTCCTTCGTGAAACTGCAGAAGAGCATCGTCAAGCACCGCACCGCGATCCTCGCTTCTATCGAGCACGGTCTCTCCAACGGCCGCGTCGAATCCATGAACACCAAGATCCGCCTCATGACCCGCATCGNACTTCACATCACCCGACGCGCTCATCGCCCTCGCCATGCTCAGCCTCGGCGGCCACAAACCCGTACTCCCCGGCCGGAATTAACCCACGGAAGAGTCAGGAGAGCCGGTTTTTTCAGGTTTTTGTGGGTAGGTTCGTGGTAGGGCTGTTGGTGTGCAGATTTCAGATTCCGTAGCGCGGAGATATTCGGTGTTGCGTCCGCATCTGGATGAGCGGCAGCGGCTCCTGTTGCTGGGGGTGGAAGCGACGGAGCTGGGGCGAGGCGGGATCAAGGCTGTAGCGCAGGCGACGGGCGCGCATCCGGACACCGTCGCGCGCGGAGTTCACGAGTTGGATGGAGACCCTGCGCCGCAAGTGCGGGTGCGAGCTGCCGGTGGCGGTCGCAAGAAGTTGGCCACGACGGACCCGGAACTGTTCGTGGCGCTCAAGGCGCTGGTGGACCCGGAAACTCGCGGAGACCCCATGTCACTGTTGCTGTGGACAACGAAATCGACCCGACATCTCGCACGCTGACGTGTTGACCCGAATGGGGCCTACGGTCTCTGATCGCACGGTCGCTCGGATGCTGCACGAGCAAGGGTTCAGCTTGCAGTCGAATCAGAAAGTTCTCGAAGGTCACCAGCATGAGGACCATGACGCCCAATTTCGTTACCTGGCCAAGCAGGTCGCCGAGCACGTCGCCGCCGGGCAACCCGTCATCTCGGTTGATGCGAAGAAGAAAGGACTCGTCGGAGCGTTCAAGAACGGCGGGCGGGAGTATCAGCCCATGGGAAAGCCGGAACGAGTCAACGACCACGACTTCCCCGACAAAGACCTGGGCAAAGCGATCCCATATGGCATTTATGACGTCTCCGCGAACACGGGGTGGGTGTCCGTGGGCACCGATCACGACACCTCAGCATTCGCCGTTCACACCCTGCGCCGCTGGTGGGACACGATCGGCAAACCCCGATACCCAGACGCCACACAACTACTCATCTGCGCCGATGGTGGCGGCTCAAACGGCTACCAAATCCGTGCCTGGAAAATGGAACTCGCCAAATTCGCCGCCGATACCGGCCTCCAGATCACCGTCAGTCACCTTCCCCCAGGAACCAGCAAATGGAACAAAATCGAACACCGACTGTTCTCCCAGATCACCCTGAACTGGCGGGGCGACCCCTGAAAACCCACCAAATCATCGTCGACCTAATCAAGTCAACAACCACCACCACCGGACTGAGCGTGCACTGCGTCGACACCGACGAGTACCCCACCGGCCTGAAATACACCACCGCTGACGTCGACGCCCTACCCCTCACCCGCCACGAATTCCACGGCGAATGGAACTGCACACTCAACAAACCCGACACGCCGTAAACCAACCGATATTATTTCTTCGCGGGCCCTTACGGAGTAATCACGGCCTTGATGCAGGAGCTATCCGCCACCGCTTCCAGTGCCTCTGCGTACTCTTCCAGGGTGAAGCGATGGGTGATCATTCCCTCGGTGCGCACACGGCCGCCGCGAAGCGCCGTGAGCGCCCGGTCGAAAGAGAACTGCTGCGCAAAGGATCCTTTGATCGTTAGTTCCCGGCGGAAGATATCGTACGGCGGCACGGCCCACTGCGCGGCCTCGGCAGCCATCCCGTAGACGAATACGGTCCCACCGACTCGTGTGAGAGGGATTGCTTGTTCGAGGGCCGAGAGCGAGCCGCTCGCGTCGATCACAACATCGAATCCCGGCCCGGCCAAGTCACGGAGACGAGCCGACGTGGCATGAGGATTGGCACGATCGACGAGCACGGTCTGGTCGGCCCCACGTTCCTGCGCGATGTCGAGCTTCGCCTGGGTGGGGGCGGCAACGGTCAGCGAACCAGCGCCGGAACGAGCGAGCAACTGGGCGAGCACGAGACCCGTCGGGCCCGCCCCGAACATCAGAACGCGAGATCCCGGCTGTAGGGCGAGCACATCCAGGCCGTGTACAACACACGCGGTCGGCTCGGCAAAGACGGCCACTTCGGGATCGAGATCGTTGACGACAAAACACCGGTTGGCGGAGGCGAGCACGAACTCGGCGAACCCACCTGGCGCATTCACCCCTTGTGCGAGGATGAATTCACAGAACGCCGGACGTGCTCGGCGGCACTCTGTACAGTGCCCGCACGCGGCGGTGTTATCAAAGGTCACCCGGTCACCGACCCTGAGGCTGTTGACTGCCGAGCCGAGCTCCACGACCTCTCCGGCAATTTCGTGCCCCGGAATCAGGGGATAGGTGGGTCCGAACTCACCATGGTGCAGGTGCAGGTCCGTACCGCACACGCCCGCTACGAGTACTCGAATCAACACATCGTGGGCGCCCGGAACCGGAATGGGAACATCCCTGAGTTCGAACTTACCCGGCTCGTCGTAAACGATTGCTTTCACACTGACAACCTCTCTAGATTTTTTCGATGTCGACGCCGAGAATCGGCCCGACCACTTCGAGACGTCGCACGACATCGCCAACCGCCATAACGGCATGGTGCGACGGAAGCTGCTCGACGTAGCGGTAACCGTCTTCGACGCGCAGGACCGCCCCGTTCAGGCAGTCGGAATTCGCGTACTGCTGGTAGTTCGTGAGCTTTGCGGGAGCGACTGTGAAACTCTTCATCGTGCTGGCGATCTTGACGATGGTGATGTCGCCTTCTGGCAACCGGGCATCTAGGACGTGTGCGTTCGCATCCACGATCTCCAAAACCGGGGGACGGACCGTCCACTGGGTTGCCCACGACTGGGGGATGACGCCGACGAAGCCGCAGTGCGCCGTGAGGATATGATTCTGCGGATTCTCAACGGGCGGAAAATACGGAATCTTTTCGTGCTTTAAGGCGGCGTTTCCCATGAGGAACGGGTAGAGGTTGGTCATGACTGCGGGCGTCCGAAGCGTTTCCCAAGTGATGAACTGGGTGATCATCGACGTGAGATCTGCTTCACAGCCCCACATCAGACCTCTCTCCTCGAACAGCAGGTTCCACGCGAGACACGGCGTTGTGGTTGACGTCTCCGACTCATTGAGGCAGTTGATGCCGGCCGCGATCACGTCAGGCGTTTCGTCGAGCTCGTCGCTAAGGGCAAGCTTGAGCCGAAGAGCATCCGCCCTCGCGCGCATGGCGAGACCGGCGATAGGGACGATCGGCGCAATTCGCGCCATCTCCGCGTCCACTCGCACGCTCGGGATGCTGAGTGCCCGCGCCCAGAGCTCCTTATAGCTACGCCGTTCTACCGTGACTCCGAACGATGCGGAGAGATCCTCCACGCATTCGTCCTCCCACCAGTAGAACCGCTTGAAGATGTCGGGTTGCTTTCCTGCCCCGAGGTTGTCCTGGTACGCGAGCATCGTTGCCCCCGTGAGTCTTTTCTTCACCGCGAGCGCCCGGCAGAGATCGTGAAACTCCTCCAGCGACGTGGGGGCGATGGTCTTGACCCCGCGGCGGCTCAGGAAGTCGCGAATCTCCCAGTCCCACATGGAGACGGTGCCGAACTCCGACGTAATGATGAGGATGGGGAGGTCGATGGCCGCGAATTCCGGGAGGAGGCGGTAGGCGAGTCCGCTCATGTCAGGAACGACGATCGCGCTCGAAGCGGTGTCCGCCGAGTGAGTCGCGGCCTGCGCGATCTGCATGGGTTCATGCCATTCGACAAGACCCGCGCTGAGAGACTGCAAGAGGGAGAACTGCCGACGGAAGGATTCCGTCTGATACGCCTCGAGGTAAATTGGCAGTAGGCGGGGGAGCGCGCCCGGAGGGACTTGTTGCGACGTGGGGGCGATACTCATGGGAGCTCCTCGGGCGTGTGCGCTGGCAAAGGCGTTTTCAGATGGAAGGGATCGTCGTTCGCGTCGGTTGTGACCCGAACTCCAAAGCGAAATGTCCGAGTCTCGCCCGGTTCAAGGCGGATCGCCGCGGACTGGTCGGAGCGGTTGAACGCATTGGTGATCACTTCGACAGGTTCGATCGCTAAGGACCGCCGCGGATCTCGTTCCAGCGCATCCGCCGTGTATGCGTGGACGCCGCCGCGTTCCTGCCACACGTCGAGGCCGAGCCCACGTGCCGGATCGGTGAGAGTCGTGTGAACACGCCCGTCCGGTGATGGCCGCACGTCGACGTAGCACGAGTCGATCATCTGATCACCGATGTAACGAGGGTGGGTGAAGTCGAAAACATCGCTCGCACCGCCTAGTGGGACGTAGGCGGCCGCACCCGGAAGCGGGAGGAGATTCTCGTCAGTGGCGACGCGGGTTGCGGCCGGAATCTCCAGTTCGAGGAGTTCGAGTGGAGTGTCATCAATACGGAAGTACGGATGCCACCCGGCAGAGAATGGTGCAGTGGACGCGCCAACATTCGTACCGATAACGTCGATGGCGAGTTCATAGACCCCGAACGTGTATCTGACGGCGAGATCAATCGCGAAAGGGTAGCCTGGAAATTTATTCGGTCGAATCTCGCTGTTCCGAAACACGATTATCGTCGCATCCTTGTCGTGCACCACTTCTGCCACCGAGAAGTCCAGGAATCGCGCGAGCCCGTGCAGCACTACTCCGTCGTCAAATGGTGATTCTCCGACGGGGAAGGTCGCACGCTGCCCTTCGAACGTGAACTGGCCTCCCTCGATGCGATTGGTGAATGGCGCCATGATGGCGCTCCGGCATCCGGCCTGCTCATCGATTTCGGACGATGTTCGATAACCGTCGATCAGGTCGAGATCTCCGCCCCCAGTGCGGACACGCCAGGACAGTAGCGCGGCTCCGCGGAGGGACACGTCGGCTACCACAAGACCGTTGTCTCTGATCACCCGAACAGTGCGGTGCTCGCCGACCATTCCCTCGTCGATCCGGGCTGAGGGCGTTGCACGAAGTTCGGAGTCGACCCGCCCGGTCATTCGGTACCGCGCATCTCGGCGAGAGTCGCCTTCATGAGGCGGATCTTCTCGAGCGCATCGGCGCCGGAGCGCATCGCCACCCCGGTGGCGAGGATATCGATAATGACGAGAGCGGCAAGGCGGCTGACAGTGGGCGTGTAGAAATCGGTGTCTTCGAATGTCACTGCGGGAATCTCGAGGTCAGCGAGCAGTGACAGCGGTCCTCCCCCCCCGGTGATGGCGATGATCGTGGCGCCCGCCGACTTGCCCGACTGGGCGACCCGGAGCGTCGATTCGGTGTGGCCGGTGTTCGAGATCGCCACGATGACACTGCGGGGCCCGCTCATTGCGGCGGCGATGAACTGTTGATGGAAGTCCATGGGGGCGAAGCAGGGTACCCCGAACAGCGGATGCTTCTGTTGGGCGTCCAATGCCACGATCCCGCTCGCGCCGGTGCCGATGAAAATGATCTCGCTCGCGCGGGACATGGTCTCAATGACGCGCGTCATAACGGCGTCGTCGAGGTGTCGACGCGCTCGGTCGAGGCTGCTGATGGTGTGGTTGAATACCTTCGCTGTGAGATCCGACGGGCTGTCTCCCTGCTCGATCGCAGACAGGGTCACCGGAAGCCCGAGAGCCACCGTCTGAGCGAGCTTGATCTTGAATGAGCGAAAGCCGTCGAACCCGATGGCGCTGCAGAATCGCATCACCGTTGGCTCGCTGACCTTGGCGGCATCGGCGAGTCCTGCCATGTTAAAGTCCATGGCTCGTACGGGGTCCGCGAGGATCAGGTCGGCGACTGCCATCTCGGACGCGCGTAGGCCGTCGCGTTTCGCGGCGATCGTCTCCAGGAGAGTTGTTCTCAGCAGCGCTTCTTTCGACTGAATACCTATGGTCATCGCGTTCCCCTGGCTAGGTCGGACAGCCGATCGAAGGCAGGGCCCGAGGTGGGAATGTCGATGTGGAAGACCTCACCGATGACCTGCGTCCACCCGTGAAGAAAGTATATCCAGCCATCTTCGATGTGCTGGAGAGTCGAGGCCTGCGACCGCGATTGGTCGAGGAAGACGAGGTCACCCCGATAATTCAAGTCCCAGGCTAGGCCGTCCTGCGGAAATACGGAGGCATTAGTGAGAGGGGAGCCCGGAGCGTCCTTGCCCAGCCCGGTCGCATTTACCATGAGCGACCCGGGGGCGAGCCGTCGAAGGATACGGTCGTTGTCCTCCGGAGCCGGGGCGAGGACGTACTCTATGGGCGTGTCGGTTCCGAACGCGTCGTACACGTTGCGCAGATGGTCGAGCCTGGGTTGCGACCGGTTGCTTACCACCATCGAACTGGGCCGATTGGCTCCGAGAACGGGCTGCGTGAGGTACCAGCTAATTGCGACGGTCGAGCCGCCAGCACCCATCGACAGCACCTGTGCCCCGGTCGATGCCCAATGGCCTTCTGGGACAAATGCGTCAAGCGCGAGACCGCCGGAGATGGGGTCCTTGGCATGGCAGGTAAGACCCGCGGGCGTCTTGGAAAGGCAACTCGTCTCGCCCATCATCAGCGCAAAGCGATCAGTGACGTCGAACAGGTCGGCCGCGGCCCGGTAGAGGTCGATCTTGTGGGTCGTCACCAAGGCGCCGAGACTTAGTTCGTCCGCTGCGATGAACTCGACGACGCGACGGTAGTCCTCCGCGGGCGCATGCAACGGTAGGTCGATGCCCTGAAGGCGAGCACCGTTCAACCCGAGTTCGTCGGCCCATGCGGGGAAAACCGTCTGAATCGAGGACTTGCCCGTGGTGACGCCGATGAAGTACAGCGTAGGAGCCTCGGCCGGACGCAACGTCGTAGGCGTCATGGCGGTGAACGTCACTGCCGCGCCTGCCTCTGGGGGTTTGCGTCGGGTGCATAGGATCGATGGGCCGGGTTGTCCCTCAGCGCCCAGCCGCCGTTGCCATCGGTGACGACCAGTTTCTTCATTCCTCCGGCATCTCTGATGATGCCGTAGTCCTGTCCGGCGTCAGTCGGGTAGCAGAACAGCGTGGTGAAGGGGCCGGGGCCGACGTTGACACTTCGGTGGATCCAGTGCCCGGGTACGTGGACAGCGACACCGGGGGTGATTTCGATGGCCCGGCTTTCTCCGTCCATAGTTTCCATCAACATGACGCCTCGCCCGGACAGGCCGAAGTAGAGCTCGGCCGCCGAGTGCTGCTTATGGATGTGTCCACGGGTCATCGCGTACTCGTCGCCGATCTGTCCCGCCTTGATAGTGCTGACGCCGATCGTCAGCGCTCCACTGCCCTGATCTATGGCGCTGCTCTCCACCCAGTAGACCGGCTCCCCGCTGTCTTCCGTCAAAGCAGCTCGGTGGGCAGCCTCGTCCTGATAGACGCCGGAAAGGTCGGAAAGGAATTTCTCGTAGCGCGCGTTAGCGCCAATGAGCCGACCAAAGAGAGCAACGGGCGTGAGCCCGACCGGCTCGGTGCGCGGAACCGGTGAGTCGGCGACGGTTTGGGTGGGATGAGTCATGATTATCTCCGTTATCGGCGGGTAGGGGTCGCGCGAGTGATCCACACCAGGATTACTGGTCGGCGAACCACGGCTCGAGTCGCCGGTAGGCGTCGAGGAAACGGCGGTGGGAGGCAACGTAGACGCTGTGGCGCTCGGGGGACGGCTGGAACTCACCGGTGAGTGCTGACAACTGTCCGGCGACCTCGAAGCTCGGGAACATCCCCACCGCAACGCCACCGACCACCGCCGCTCCGAGGGCGGTCGCCTCGTCCACCAGGGCGCGTCGTCGAATCGGCCGTCCCCACACGTCTGAGAAGATCTGAAGCAGCTCCGCAGAGTTGGCCGCACCGCCGATGGCATCGATGCTTCGAATGTCTGCCCCGTTTGAGGCGAAAGCCTCCAGACTCGTCTGGAGGTTGAAAGCGACACCCTCGACGACCGCTCGGACCAGATTAGCGGGGCCGTGGTGCCGGGCGAGGCCGATGAATGCGGCACGGGCCTGCGGGTTCCAGTAGGGCGAGCGCTCGCCTAGAAGGTGCGGCAGAAAATATAGGCCATCGGTGCACGCATCGGCGTGGGAGGCGGAATTTAGAAGCCTCTTATAGTTGCCACTCCGCTCGGGTTCAAGGGATTCGACGATCCACTGGAGAGATGCACCGCCCGCCTGCATCGTCGCCGTTGGCACGAAACTTCCCGGAATGACGTGGTTGAAGGTCATTGTACGCATCTCAGGGTCGTGCAGTGGAGCATCGGCCGCGAAAGACACCCAGGAAGAGGATCCGAGGTACGCGTACGCACCCGACGACGCGCTGATGATGCCCGAGCCGAGCGCTGCCATCGGGCCATCGCCGCCGCCCATAACAACGGGAGTCCCCATGAGGAGCCCGGTCTCCGCGGCAGCGGATGCCGTCACTTTGCCGATAATCGCAGTTGAGGGCACGATATCGGGGAACAGGTCCGTACTCACGCCGGCAGCGTGCAGTAATTCCTCTGACCACTCGCCGACCGACTGGTCGAAGGCGTTCGTGCCACTGGCGTCCGATGGATCGGTGGCTATGACACCGGTGAGCCGGTAGGCGACGAAATCCTTCGCGCAGACCACATGACTGACGCGTTCGAAGATGTCGGGTTCGTTGTCGCGGACCCACATCACCTTCGACAATGAGTAGGTGGGGTTGAGCCGGTGCCCTGTGATGGCGTAGCCGCGCTCCATTCCCACGCGCTCGACCAGCTGTGCGGCCTGGGCGGACGATCGCGTATCGGCCCAGATAATGGCGGGCCGGACCGGTGCGCCATCGGAGTCAAGCAGCACGGCACCCATCATCTGGCCCGAGAACGACACGGCCGCGATCTTCTCTCGGGCGCCGGGTGAGGCGTCCAATAGCCGTCGTGTGGCCTCGCACAGGGCGCGCCACCAGTCCTCGGCGTTCTGCTCGGCCTTCCCGTGGGAGCCGAAATCACTATCGTAAGGGACGGTCACGGTAGTAACGACGTGTCCAGTCGTGTCGACCAGCGTCGCCTTGTTTCCGGTGGTGCCCAGATCGTGGGAGATAATCACAGTGATTTCCGTTCAGAAAGAGGGTGGCCTCGTTGCCGCCGCTGGGTCAACGCAGTGAATAGCCGCCATCGATAAGCAGCTCGGTGCCGCAGCAATAAGCCGCTTCGTCGCTCAGGAGATAACCAACGGCTCCGGATATCTCCGTGAGCAGAGCGAAGCGACCGAGGATGGTACCTTCCAACCATTGATCGTGCATGTGCTTCTTGAGGCTGTTGAGAGGCGTATCGACGTAGCCGGGCGATACCGCGTTGACACGTACTCCGCGTCCGCCCCACTCGACGGCAAGCGACCGCGTCAAGGCAGAGACGCCGGCCTTGGACGTGTTGTACACGCTTTGGCGCTGCGGGAAATTGACCACGGCGTTTCCCGACATCGAAGCCACATTGACGATTGACCCGCCGCCTCTCGCGAGGAGTTCGCGGCCAAATTCGCGGCAGGCAAGGAAGGTGCCTCTCAAATTGACGCCCATCACCCGGTCATAGAGCTCCAGAGGCATGTCCTCTGCGGCCACGTCATCTTCTACGATGCCGGCGCTGTTGACCAGGTCGATCGGCGAGTCATCCTTCGCATACAGCTCACGGACCACCCGGGAGACCGACTCCTCGGAGCTGACATCGACTTCGAATGCCTCGATGTCGGGGTGGCGTTCGGTCGGGAGTCGCAGATCGAGAGCGTACACAGTGGCGCCCTGCTCATGCAGGGTTTTGCAGATGTGTGCTCCGATTCCGCCGGATGCACCGATAACGGCGATACGACGGCCTGAATAGCGCTGGGACATACAGGACTCCTTTGACACTCTGTACCGGCCAGACATTTCTGCACCGGCCATCCATTCGGACTAGCTCAGTGATGTTGTAGATAAACTACACGCACGTTGGCGCGCTGCGCAATGCCAACCAGAAGTTGCGTGAAACATAAACATTGTGAAGGCACCTTTCGCGGGAGGGGCGATAGCGGGCCCCGCCGTGGCGGGACGGTGAGTGGCGACTCGAGTCGCTCATGCCGCGCGATGCGGACGGCTCGAGGTGGTGGTTTCAAACCGCCCAACAACCAGGCGAAAAACAGGGAAATCCCGGTATAACAACGATCCAGCCGAGCAGCGCGGCCGCCATTCCTCCTATCCCGGGGGTCGGCGGCACGTCGCGGGGCCCTTCGTTCTCGCGTGTTGATCTCTACCTCACGTCGGCAGGTCTCCGGGAAATTTCATCGAGAACTTGACCCGCCGTTGACCGCCGTGCAATGCTGCTCCATGTAGTAAACAATCTTCTTTGAATTTGTGCCCGAAGCCGTGCCATAAGACCTTGGAGTGTCTCAACGATGAACAACCCGCGATTTTCGCCCATGTCGCGCAGGCTCCAGCCGGTGAGCCTAGGCGCCGTTCTCAACCGTTTCGGCCTACTGATTGTGATCCTCATCGGCGTTGTCGTCATGAGCCAGCTGTCTCCGGTATTCTTCACCCGCGTCAATTTCACGAACGTTTTTTACGTGGCTAGCCTGGTCGCGGTCGTCGCGATAGGGCAGATGTTCGTCCTGCTCGTCGGGGGAATAGACCTCTCCGTTGGCGCCGTCGTCGCAGTCTCGTCAGTGCTCGCAGTGGGCCTCGCGCAGGATTTTGGATTGCCAACTTGGCTTTCCGTTCTCGTCGCGCTCCTCGCCGGCACGGCATTCGGCTTCGTCAACGGCTTTCTCACGACAAAGTTCCAGATTTCTGCGCTGATCGTCACCCTCGGAACCCTGAGTATCGCGCGAGGGTTCGCCTTCATTTACACGGGCGGAAGCAACATTGCGCCGATTCCCCCGGAACTCCGGGCAGCAGGGAGGGCGTCCGTTGCGGGCATCCCGGTCGTCATAATCTTTGCTTTGGTCATCGCGATCATCGCCCACATCGTCTTGTCGAAGACGCGGTTCGGCCGGTCGATCTATGCTGTGGGAGGCAACCCGATTGCCGCCCGACTCTCAGGAATCCGCAGCGACCGCATCGTGATCATCGCCTTCGTGATCTCAGGATTCCTCGCAGCCGTGGGTGGCCTCATGATCAGTGCCCGGTTGGGTGCAGGCTCGGCGTCCGCGGGGACCGGGCTGGAGCTTACCGTCATCGCTGCGGTGGTGATTGGCGGAACGAGCCTTTTCGGTGGTGAGGGACGGGTACTGGGAACGCTCCTCGGCGTTCTCCTGCTCGGGCTCGTGCAGAACTCCATCAATCTGCTTGCAGTGCCGGCGAACGTTGACTTGGTGGTCAGCGGTGTCGTAATCGTACTCGCGGCGGGCGTGGACGTGTACCGCCGGCTCCGCCTCGAACCGGCGCTGGCCCGTCGCGCGCTCGAAAAACAACACGCAACCGCGGTGCCCACTGCCGAGCAGAACGAACGTTCCCGCGTGAAATCCGAAGAGAAGACCTCAATCTAACCAAGCCGCTAATCCATTCATCGATTCATACAAAGGAGTAGATCCATGTCACACAGCAATTTCACGGCAGGCGTTTCGCCAGATCGACCGAAAAAGCGCAGTAGCCGCAACCCCATCGGGCTGCGTGGGCGTCTCGGCCGGTTTGGGTCAGCGGTTGCGATCGGCTCGGGGCTGGTACTCATTTTGGGCGCCTGCTCCACCCCGGCGGAAGGCGGGGACGCCGCCGCCAGCGACGGCAGCGGCGTCGACGGCAAGCAGATTTCTTACGTCAGCTTCGGCCAACAGTACGAGTTCATAGTGGGGCTCACACTCGCCATCACTGAGAAGCTCGAAGGTGCCGGCGCCACCGTGACGGTGCTCGACGGCCGGTCGGACCCCAATCTTCAGACCACTCAGGTGCAGGACTCGCTCGCGAAGCAGCCCGACGCGCTGATCATCGATCCCGTCGACCCGACGCTCATGATCACGGGGTTTGAAGACGCAGCGGCTCAGGGCGTTCCCGTTTTCGCCCCCGAATCACGTCCGGACGACGTCGAGTACACCGGATGGGTGGGCTACGACAGTATTGCCGCCGGTGCGATGGGGGCCGACACCCTCGCGGGTCTCGTGGGCGAGAAGGGAACCGTTCTCCAGCTACGCGGCGCAGAAGCATCCCAGCAGGCGCAGCTCCGAAAGAAGGGGTTCGACGACCAGATGGCGGCGAAATACCCGAACATCACGGTCCAGGATCTCAACACCGAATGGACCGCGGAGAACGCAAACTCCATGGTCCTCGACGCCTTCACCGCAAACCCTGACATCGTGGGAATTTGGTCGCACAACGACGAAATGCTACGCGGCGCGTTCGAAGCACTCGACGTGCTCAAGTTGAACGCACCGGTCGGCGAAGAGGGCCACATTGCCGTGGTGGGCCACGATGGAACGCCCCTCGCGCTGGAGCGGATCCGCACCGGCGTGCAGGATGCCACGGTTGCATACGACGCAATCGGCATGGGCAACGAAATCGGGGAGAAGATTATCGCCTACTTTGCCGGCGACGATTTCGAACAGGACACCATCCTGCAGCCCTACCTGGTCGACGAGTCGAACGTGGACGACGAAAACCACTGGGGCAACCTTCCCGCACTTCAGTAGTCAGGCAGCGCATCCGCCGTCGCGGGGCCGCGCTTCGATTGATTAAGCATCCATCGTGCGGACCACGCGATGACCCAAGGCAAAAGAATACACAACCCGTGTCACGAAAATCAATGGAGGAACAATGGCTTACGAAAAGAAGTCCGTCTGGCACTACAGCGAGATTGAAGAAGACGAAGAGACCGCCCGGTTGATGCCGGGCTTCGAAATCCAGTACATCATCACCGACGAGACCACCAACGACAACGAAGGCGCTGTGTTCGGTCACTGCATCTTCCCACCGAAATCGCAGCACTTTCCGCACCGCCACCAGGCTGCGCAGGAGGTCGTCTACGTCTTCAAGGGCCGAGTTGTGAACGGATCGGTTGACGAAGACGGAGTCATCACCGAAACCGAGTGCGGCCCGGGCGCGGCGACACACGTAGCGAAGGGCCAGATCCACTGGACCCGCAATCCCTATGACGAGCCCGCCGAGTTCGCATTCGCGTACTACGGAGCGCCCAGTCTCGCGAAGAGCGGATATGTCGATCACAAAGACGACGTCCCGATCGAGAACGTGGAAGTAACCGGGGAGCTCAAGCACGAGTCGCTCGTTGACAAGGATCTCGCGAAGTTCGCGTGAGCTGCGCCAGGTAACGGGTTGTCGGGCGTTCTCCAGACGTCCTCCGGAGAACGCCCAACAACTAAACCATCCCAAGAGCACTTATCAGTTGGAGTGAGGAAGTCATGCGCATTATTCAAGTCGGGCTCGGTTTTTGGGGAGCGGATTGGGCCACGGTCATCGCCCATTCCCCACACACCGAACTGGTCGCACTCGTCGACTTTGATGAGGCCGCTCTCCAGGCCGTGGGAGATAAGTTGGGAGTCGCGCCCAACTTGAGATTCGCCTCGCTGACGGATGCACTGAAATCGGTAGAAGCGGACGCGGCTCTGGTTGTCGTCCCTCCCCACGTGCACGAGAAGGTCGCGTTGGAAGCACTCGAGGCCGGGCTGCACTGCATGATCGAGAAGCCATTCACCACGTCGATCGCAAGCTCGCAGCGCCTCATCGACGCCGCCGACCGACTCGGCCTGACAATCATGGTCACGCAGAGCTTCCGGTTCCGCCGAGGCCCCCGCACTGTCAAGCGCTTGATCGAGGAAGGGGCCTTGGGAAGGATCGAGACGGTATTCGGCCGGTTCCGCAAAGATCCCGCTTTCACCGGATTCCGGCTGGAAATGGAAGAGCCGCTGATCGTCGACCTCGCCATTCACCACTTCGACTACATCCGGGGAATATTCGGTCTCGAGCCGGCGACGGTGCGAGCTCGAAGCTTCAATCCCAGCTGGAGCAGGTTCGACGGCAATGCCACCGCGTTCGTGGAGTTCGAGACCGTTAGCGGTGCGATGATCTCGTACACCGGGTCCTGGGACTCCCGCCGTCCGCACACGTCCTGGGATGGTACCTGGGAGATACACGGAAGTCATGCATCCCTGCTGTGGGAGTACAACCAGATCTTGCTCTTCCCGCATGGGAACACGATCGGAGAAACAGTATTCCGCCTTGGGGCGCTTGAACGGGCCGATGACGTGCTCGAGATTCCGCTCGACCCGGTGGACGAAGAGGAACGATGGGGAACCGTCAAGGAATTTGTGTCGTCAATCAAAAACGGGCGCGAACCGGAGACCAGCGGCATGGACAACATACGATCACTCGGCGTGGTGTACGCGGCCGTCGAATCAGCCAAGAGCGACGGCGCGGAAGTCAACCTCGAGGAGTTTGTCCGCAGGGAACTGAACTCCTGATGGACTACCGAACCCTTGAATTCGATCTCGGATCCGTTCCAAAGGGCTCCGCGATTCTCGAGGCCCGCGGAGTGAGCAAGTCGTTCCCGGGCGTGCGCGCACTCGACAATGTCGACCTCACGATCTTCGCCGGACAGGTCACGGCGCTGTGCGGCGAGAACGGCGCCGGAAAATCAACGCTGATCAATCTGCTGTCCGGAGGGCTATCGCCCGACGAGGGCCAAATCCAAATCGGTGGGCACCCGCTGGAGCACACTCCGGCCGGCGCGATCGCTGCCGGAGTCTCGACGATTCACCAGAAGCGACAATTTGTGCCCGCCATGACCGTCGAGGAAAACGTCCTTCTGGGCAATTGGCCCACCAAGCACGGCTTTGTTTCCGGGCGGGAGATGCGAAAGCAGGCGCTCGAAGCGCTTCAGCTCGTCGCTCCTCACCTTCCACCGGACAAACTGGCCCGTTATCTTTCGCCCGCCGAGGCACAGGAGATCGACATCGCTCGTGCCCTCGCGCGACAGTCCCGCATCCTGATCATGGACGAGCCCACGACCGCGCTCTCGGCGCCGGAGGTCGATCGACTCCTGACCCTCGTTAACCGGTTGAAGGACGGAGGCCTCGGCATTCTCTTTGTCTCGCACTGGCTCGATGAGGTTCTAGAGATTGCCGACCACGTCACAGTGTTCCGGGACGGGAGGCTCGTTGGAACGAAGCTCGCCGCGGAGCTCGATGCTCCCGGGATCGTTTCGATGATGGTGGGTCGCGAAGTAACCGACAAGCCCATTCCGCCGCGAGAACTCGGCGACACGGTTCTGAAGGTTGAGAACCTGACGAGGCTGGGCCTGTTCAACGACGTGTCATTCGAGGTGAAGAAGGGCGAGATCGTCACTCTTGCCGGTGTGGTCGGTGCTGGCCGAACCGAGGTCGTTCAAGCCATCTTCGGGGCCGACAAGTACGACTCGGGCAGCGTCGAAGTCGACGGGGTGAAGGTCCGCGGGGGGGATGTTGCATCCGCCGTGATTGCGGGCCTCGGCTTGGTACCTGAAGAACGCCATACCCAAGGCCTCGTCGACCAACTCAGCGTGGGCGACAATATGAGCCTTGCGGCGCTGAAGTGGGCCTCCCCGTGGGGCTGGATGTCGCACGCGAGGGAGACCGTCGTACAAGAGCGGTACTTCAAGGAGTTGTCCATCAAGGCACCGTCCCCTGCGGTTCGTGTGTCGACCTTGTCGGGCGGAAATCAACAGAAGGTCCTGATCGCCCGCTGGCTGGCCCGTAGGCCAAAGGTTCTCATCTTGGACGAACCCACAAAGGGCGTCGATGTGGGCGCAAAGTCCGAGATCCACGATGTGATCAGCGGCCTCGCCCACGCCGGTATCGCGATCCTCCTCGTCACATCCGAATTGCCGGAGGTGCTCCTGCTGAGCGATCGCGTGCTCGTTATGCGCCAGGGACGATTGGTAGCGGAAATAGCCAAAGCCGACCTGACCCAGGAGGCGGTCATGGGGCCGGCTACCGTCGACGCCGCAGCCTAGCGCGACGGGCGACCGGTCGATTCCGAGCCCGCATTGTTCACAACCAACGATTTGCAAGGAGCATGAAGAAGTGACGATCAGAAGCGTGCACCACACGGCCATCATCGTGAAAGATTTGGACCGGTCAATCTACTTCTACCAGGACCTGCTCGGCCTTACGCTTTCTCAGGAGCCGAGCGGGTGGATGGAGGGCGAGAGCCTAGCCAAAGGAACGGGCGTGCCCGGAGCGAGGCTTCGCAACGCTTTGTTGCGGATCGGTTCCGATGCGACCCTCGAACTCCTCGAGTACGACAACCGGCCGGTCGATAATGACCAACCGATTCAACAGAACTACCTGGGGGCAATGCACATCGCCCTCCGAGTGGATGACATCACCGCCAAGAAGGCCGAACTCGAGTCCAAGGGCGTGCAGTTTATGGCCGACGTGAATGCCTTCGACGAGGGTGCATTGGCCGGTTGGCGTTGGGTGTATTTCCGCGACCCCGACAACATCTCCCTCGAACTCGTGGAGGTGGCATATTCCAACGAGGACGAGCGCAAGACGCGGATCAGGGACTACCTCGACACGCGGCCCTCGCTCGAGTCCCTCATCTGACTCGAGTCCTCATGTGAATTGACGATGGACTCGGCTGACTTCAAGTACACGTGCAACTCGATCGTCTACAACCGGGAGCCCCTTTTCGGCCAGCTTTGTCTGACTCCCCACAATGGCTACGACGCGATCGTGTTTGGTCGGGAATCCGATCAGTACGTGGCGGAGGATATCCGGCTCAACGACGCATCGCCCTTGCGGTCAGTTCGGTCTGAAGCATCTAGTTCGGCGATCAAGACCTGATTCACCCGGACGCAGGCGCGAGAGGAGGGTACCGACTACGGAGAGGAGATGGTCGACTTAGCTTCGGCGGTGGGAGCACCACGATCGTTGTCGGACCTTCCCGGGTGGAAAGCTCAAGCTTGCAGCCTCCCCGAAGCCGGTTGCATCAGCCGGGAACTCGACACTCTGCGTGCGGTGTTCGAGGAGGCGACCGGCGAGGACGCGATGAGCGTCAAGCGCATCGAAAAGAGCTGCTGTCACTGGAGCAGACCTACAAGGACCTCACGGACAAGCCCCGCGATGCCGGCATCACCTTCGAGTCGACCGGGATCGACTATGTCGTCGTCGACGAGGTGCACGACTATAAGAACCTCGCCACCGAGTCGAGCATTCAGGATGCCCGGATCGCCGGTGCGGGCCGGGCCACGGATCTGCATATGAAGCTCGAATACCTGCGCTCCCGGCACGGTGACCGCGTCGTGACCGTGGCCACGGCGACACCCTTGGCCAACAGCATCACCGAGGCCTACGTGATGCAGCGTTATTTGCGCCCCGACCTGCTCGAGAATGCCGGCATCGGTCACTTCGACGCTTGGGTGGCGACGTTCGGGCAGACGGTCACCGAGATGGAGATGGCACCCACAGCCACATTGAAGCGTCCGGCAACGGATGCGGAAGTGGCCACCCATTTCTCACAAATGGGCAAGGCACCGAGGCAGCCCGTCGCCGGATACGACCTGGTATTCACACCGGTAAAGAGCGTGTCCGTGCTCTGGGCTCTCGGCGACATGGACACCTCCGAGCGGGTGCGCGAGGCCCACAACGCAGCCTGGCAGGCCACCGTCGCCTGGCTCGAAACCGAGGCCGGCGTCACCCGCGTCGGGGCTGGCGGGGTCGCCCAGGTCGACACCCACGGCTTTGTTGCCACTGCGTTCGACCCCATCTGCACACCCACGTTGCCGTGTCGACGAAGGTGCAGGGCTTCGACGGGAAGTGGCGTTCGTTGGACGGACGGGTGCTGCACGCGCTCGGCGTTGCGGCATCCGAACGTTACAACACCCTTGTTGAGCAGGAGGTCCGGAACCGCCTCGGCGTGACCTTCGTGGACGAGACGCGAGGCCGGAACAAGCGCAGCGTGCGCGAGATCGCCGGCATCAGCCGGGAGCTGCGTGACTCGTTCTCGTCCCGTCGCGCGGCCATTGAAGATGCCTACGAAACCCTGGTGCAGGAGTACGTGGCCAAGCATGGCCGCACCCCGCCGAAGACGGTGCAGCTGAGCCTCGCGCAGCGGGCAACCTTGGAAACTCGCGAGGGCAAGAGCGCTCCGAAGAGTCTGACGCGGCAGCGCGCGGAGTGGCGGCTGGCCGCGGTCAGGATCATCGGCGAGGTCGCCGTGGACGCGATCGGAACGACGGTCCGGCAACGACGGCAGGTGTCGGCGCAGGACCAGAACCTTGCAGCGTTGAGTATCGACGAGCTCGCCGATCGGGTGCTGCACACGGTCGAAGACAGCCGAGCGACGTGGCGACGATCGCATGTTGCAGCGGAGGCGCAACGCATCGCCCGGACCTTCGCGAACGTGAGCCCGGGCGTCGACGCGCAGCAGATCGCCGAGGCTGTCGCGCAGGCCGTTATGGCGCGCGTGATTGCCGTCACCGCGCCGACACTCAACCCGGTCCCCGAGGCTTTGCAGCGCCAAGACGGCGCGTCCGTTTACCGGGTGCACGGGACGGAACGGTTTACCTCGGAGCGGATCCTTGCGATTGAGGACAGCCTAATCGACGCGGCCGGCACCGTAGCTGGCTTCGCCGTCGACCCGGCCATCTTCGCCACCACGGTGGAGACGCTGAACGCCGCGAGCTCCTACCCGTTGGATGCTTCGCAAGTGGACCTTGCCCGCCGTTTCGCATCCGGCGGCCGTCTCCTCGAGGTCGGGATCGGACCGGCAGGAACCGGGAAGACCACCGCGATGCGCGCGTTCGCGCGTGCCGTAGAAGCGGGCGGTGGCCGAGTTTTGGCGTTGGCACCGACGGCGGCTGCGTCGACGGTGCTGGCCGAGGAGATCAAGGTGGAAGCGGAGACGGCGCACAAGCTCGTCGACGTGCACCGCAATGGCTCTCCGGAACAGCAGGAATCGGAGCAGTACCGCATCGACAGCAGCACGGTGCTTCTCATCGATGAGGCCGGTATGGCCTCGACTCCGTTGCTCGCTGACGTGTTGGAGCTAGCCCAGCTACACGGGGCCGCGATTCGGCTCCTCGGGGATCCGGCGCAGCTGGCCGCGGTCGAGTCCGGGGGAGCCCTGCGCCTGATCGAGCAGCGCGTGGGCGCCAGCTACCTCGACCAGGTGCACCGCTTCGTGGATGTTGAGGAAGCGGCGGCGTCCCTGCTGCTGCGTGATGGAGCCAGCAGTTCCCTGGACTTCTATGTCACCGCGGATCGCACGCGCGGCGGCATCCGCCAGAGCATGCTGGAAGAGATCTATGTGGCGTGGGCCGCGGATCGCGCCGATCACCGGCACTCGATCATGGTCGCGGGAACTAACGAAGAGGTTGCCGCGCTGAACGCGCGTGCCCGCCTGGACCTGATCGGCCAGGGTGCCGTCGGGAAGAGCGGGGCGTTGCTGCACGACGGGAACAAGGCCGGCTTGAACGACGTGATCGTGACGCGGCAGAACGACCGGAAGCTGCGGTCCAACCAGGGCAAGGACTTTGTCGCGAACGGTGACCTCTGGACGATCCTGGGCGACGAGGGCGGTGACCTGAAGGTGAAGAGCCTTCGGCACGGGGGAGTGTTGACCCTGCCGGCCGAATACGTGGCCGCGCACGTGGAGCTCGGCTACGCAGCCACGATCAATCGGGTGCAGGGCATGACCGTGGACACGTCCCACATTCTTGTGGACCCGCAGTCGACGTCACGGGAGCAGCTGTACGTGGCGGCGACCCGCGGGCGTGAGTCCAACCGGATGTATGCGGTCGTGGAAGAGACCCTCGAAGTGGATGCGCACGCTCCCGACCACCTGCGCACCTCGATCATCGATGCGCTCACCGCGGTGCTCGCGCGCGAGGGCGCTGAGCGGTCTGCGACCGAGGAGATCCAGCGCGAGCAGGATGCCGCGGCGAGCCTCTCGACGTTGTTGCCGGCCTACGAGGATGCTCTCGCACGGGTCTACGATCCGGACCAGATCGGGCGGATGGAAGCGGTCGTCCGCGATGTGCTCGACGTGGGTATCGCCGATCGAGTCGTCAACGACGAGGCGTGGACCCACCTCGCGAGTCGGCTGGCGGCACACGAGGCGCGTGGTGCCGACGTGCGTGCACAGCTGGCCGCGGTTGTGCGGGTTGAAGATACCGGGCCCGACTCTACAGTTGACTCGTTTGCGAAGATCTACCATCACCGCATCGGGGCGCCGACGCTTGCAACGGGCGAAAGTGCGTTGCCGACCTGGGTGACTCCGCCGCCTGTCGGAGCGGTCGGGGACAACCGAGAAGTCCGCGATTGGCTGCACGCCCAGGCCGACCTCATCCGGGATCGAACGGCGGCGCTCGTCGATGCTGCGGCCGTCGCGCCGGAACCGTGGAGTGCGGCCCTTCGTCCCCAGCCGGATGATGCATCCCTTCGGTGGGCTTGGCGGCGTGACCTCGGAAACGTGCTCGCCTTCCGCGACCTGAACCAGATCACGGATGCCGAGTCACCGCTCGGCGCTATGCGCACGGGCGAGGATGCCTACGCGGCAGCCGCAGAGTCCCTCGAGCGGCTTCGTGTCGTCGAAGACAACACAGCAACCGAAGCAAGGCGTCGAATCGCAGAGCTGGGGCAGCGTCTGTCTGGAGCCAGCGATGCCGAGGCCAAGGTTGATGTCGCGAAACGTGTCCGACAGATTCACGACCGCGCAAGTGAACCTGCCTACCAGAAGGACGTTTACTCTGCCCCTATACGCCCCCGACCCAAGATTTAGCAGGACGTCGACGCGTCGTGAATTGATGGCCAGCGGCGGCGAGGCCGGGAGTAGCCACGGTTAGTACTGCGGGCCTGAATGGTCCCTTCCCGCAGTGAGGAGAATGCTCCCAAGATGTCCGACTGGGGTGTACCTCAACTAGGCGTCAGGCGCGTCTATGTCACGGCTGTGGATTTCGGCGCTCTTTGGCGGCGTTCTGTGATCGCTTTGTGTCGTTAATTCCCGATGACGAGGATGCTGGCGGCGGCTTCGATGACGTCGTCGGTGATGGTCTCAAGTTGGTTGATCTTGAGTACTCGGTTGATTTGGGGGAAGAGGCGTTCGAGGAGGCGGAAGTTGCCGCGCGTGATGCGTTCGATCGCGGCGATGGCTTGCGCGTCGGTGAAGTCGTCGGGGTCAAGGGTACGGCCGAGGTGTTTCCAGTGGCGGTCGAGCACGAAGAGGAGTTCATCGCGGCCGAGGGCACGGTAGTGGTGGGAGAAGCCGAGGCGACTGTATAGCTGGGGGTAGTGGCGGAAGCGCTGGTCGATTCCGGGCATGCCGATGAGGATCATCGCGAGGTGGGTTCGGTCGTGCCGGTCGCGGAGAAGCTCAAGTGCGACGGGGGTGAGTCGTTCGGCTTCGTCGATGATGAGCAATTCCACCAAGTGCGTGACCATGCCCTCGCGTTTTCGCGGTTCGGCGTCGAGCGTGCGTAGGTGCTCATCGGCGCAGTTACCGACCTTGATCTGCCAGTGGTCAATCTCGTTCATGAGCGTCTTGGGTCTACAGAGCACTTCGGGTGTGTAGAAGACGGTACGGGATCGGTTCGCGAGGGCGTAGTGTTTCGCGTCGTGGTCGCCGCGGGGTCCCCACTCGTTGATGTAAGGCTCGAGAGCGTCCCAGTTCGCGTAACGGCGAGCGGAGTGGGTTTTGCCGACGCCGGCATCGCCGTGGCAGATGCCGATAGTTCGCTCCTTACGGACGGCGTTGGCAAACTCGGTGAAGCGTCGATGCTCCTTGGTGACGATAAATGCCTCGACCATCACTCGTCCTCTTCGTAGGTGCGCAACCGCGACCGTCGGGACGTTGGTGCCTGGTCCCTTGGTTCCTCGCGGACGGCGACGGCCGGGATGCGTTCGTTGATGATGTGACGGAGTTCGCGTCGGCGGGCGCGGCGGGCCGCCTCGATGTCGCGCAGGCTGAGCCGGAGGTTGGGGTGCTCTTCGTCGACGGCGACGCAGACGAAGGTGTCGCGGTCGTAGACCCGGATCTCGGAAATGTCGCGGGGGTCGTAACGGATCGTGATGGTGTGCCCGACGAAGGGGGCGAGCGTCGGGGCGAGGTATCGCTGGCCTTGGAAATGGATACCGTCACGCTGCACTATGCGATTCTTGGGGACGGTAAGCAGGAGCCCGTCGAGTTCTTCAAGGCTGTCGGGCATCCGGGGAAGCCAACCGTCGGCAACCCATGCGTCCCGAGGCGAGATGCCCAGCTCGCTGTGCGGCCGGTCGTTGTAGGTGGCGATGAACTCTCCGACCGCGCGATCGAGTCCCGGAAGATCGAGGACGGGTTGCGGTGTTCGACTGCCGGGTCCGAGGTGTCCAGGGAGGGTAGCGAGCAGCTCGGTGTTGATCGTGCCGAAGAACCGCTCGATCTTGCCCCGGCCCTGGGGCCGGCCGACGATGGAGTGGATGAGGCGGATGTGCAGTTCGATGGCGGTGCGTTCGAGGTGGTGGCTGGTGAAGTCGGACCCGTGATCGACGTGCACGATGTCGGGGATACCGCACATCGCCCACGTCGGATCGGTCTTGCGCCAGATCGCTTGCCGCAGCGCGAGCGCGGTGTTAAGTGCGGAGGGTGCGCCAGTGAAGACGGTGTACCCACATATAGCGCGGGAATGATCGTCTTCCACCGTGGTCAGCCACGGTCGGTCGGGCTTCCCGTTGGCGCCGACGATGAGGATGTCGAGTTCGGTGTGATCCGCCTGCCAAGTCTGGTTGGGGCGATCAGCGCGGCGCCGAAATACGAGCTCGTAACGATCCCGATACGACACGGGCCCCTCCAACGCGAGAGTGACGAGAGCCGGATCCAATGCCAGGACGATTTCCCGCACCGTCGAATAGCTCGGCGCGAGCGCGCCCTGCCGATGCGCTTCGACCACAGCGAGACGGTGCAGCGTCGCCAGGCTCGGGCGGGGCTTCGTCAGTGCAAGCCGTTCAACGAACGCCAGACCGTGGCCGCGGTGCGTCGCATTCCCGTGTCGGCGCGCGGGTGAGCGTCAAGCGCCACGATGCCGCCACCCCGGTAGAGCTGGTGCCAGCGTTGCAACGTCCGAGCGCTGATCCCAGTGTCCCGAGCGAGAGCCGCAAGGGGCACCTGGTCCTCGACGTGAAGTCGAAGGACCCGCCACCGCTCGTCGCCGTCCACGGCTGATTACATCAACTGGCCGTCGCGGGCGGCGAGGGCATGTTGGTGGCGGTAGAGGGTCGCGCGGCTCCAGCCGACGAGGTGGGCGGCATCGGCGGCAGTGCGTCCACCCTTCCGGGCGGCGTTGACGATCCCGAGCTTGTCGGCGATCACTGCCGGGTCCACGGCGGGCCGGCCGAAGCGGGTGCCGGCAGTGCGTGCCGCGGCGATACCCGCATTGACGCGTTCGACGATGAGTTCGCGCTCATACTCCGCCAGTGTCGCGAGCATATTCAGCATCAGCCGACCGTTCGTCGTTGCGGGGTCGATCCCATCCGAGATCGAGCGGACGAGCACACCACGCTCCCGCAGCAGGTTCACCGTGTTCAGGACATCGATGAGGGACCGGCCGAGCCGGTCCACCCGCCACACGACAATAGTGTCGCCGGGTTCGGCGTAACCGAGAAGCTTCTTCATCCCCGGACGCTCAATGGCCGTCTTGCTCCCCGAGGTGATATCCGCAAACACGTCCCGTTTCTGCACCCCGGCGGCAACCAGAGCATCGAGCTGTAACTGCGCGTCCTGACTCGCCGTACTCACCCGCGTGTAACCCAGCATCCTCATAAACTCATTCTGCCTCACAAAGCCCCTTCGAGGATAGTGAGACACGATAAATGACGAGACGACTTTCCGAGACAAAATCGAAGCCCACGATTCCGCGTTTTCCTGCACTTCGTCCACGACTCGATTTCGGTGAGTCCAGTGTCTTGTAAACCTTTAGCTTTTTAGGACACCAATGGTCTCCGTTATGGGACCCACACAGAACCGGCGACGCCGGCAGAACTCGCGAACTCCAACCCTCCTTCTGCCGGCTACGTCTCCCCGACGACGTCATCGAAGCCGCCGCAAGAATCCTCGTGATCGGGAACTAGCGACACAAAGCGATCACGGAACACCGCCACCGACCGGCGAAGTTCACAGCGGAGTTCGGATCGCGGAGGGGGCGAAGCCCGTCGTCTTGCACGCTAGTGAAGGCGTATCGGCCGTGAACGTTGATGTGGGTATCGCCCAGGGGCAGCCGGGCAATGTCGGCGTCGTCGACGGGGTAGCCCTGATCTCGGAGCGAGTTCAGGGCGGCGTCGATGTAGCGGGTGTTCCACAGGATGACGGTGTTCAGGACGAGGCCGAGGACACCGAGCTGGTCTTCCTGGCCGTCCCGGTAGCGCTGCCGGAGCTCCCCACGCTGCCCGTAGAAGATCTTCCGGGCGAGGCGGTGACGGGATTCCTGGGTGGTGAGCTGGACGTGGATTGACCGGCGGTAGGTCTCGTCGTTCGGGTCGTACATTGCCAGGAGGTGCAGGGTCTTAGCGATGCGTCCGTATTCGGCGAACGCGGCGCCCAGCGGGGTCGGAGTGCCGTCACGGCCAAGCATCCGCAGGAGGTCGTAACCGGCGACAGTACCGTTGTGGAGGGAGCCGGCCACGCGAAGCATGTCCTCCCCGTACGGTTCCATCCGCTTGAAGGACAACTTATTTCTGGCGACCGGGCCCAAGATCCCGTAGTCGGCTATCGGGGCGCCGGGCGGGGTGAGCCGCCAGAGCCGCTGGTCGGGCATATCTGCCACTCGTGGGCTGAACTGGTAGCCAAGGAGACGGAAGAGGCCGAACACGATGTCGGAGTACGACGCCGTGTCTGTCGCGATCATCTCCGGGGCGGGGCCGCCGTCACGGTTCAGGATGACGTCGAGGACGTGTAGGGAGTCCCGCATGGTTCCGGTGACGACGACGGCGCCGATTCCCGCGACCTGGTCGTTGATCGCGTTCAGCCAGGTCACTCCTTGACCCTGGCCGAAGTAACGGGGGTTCGGGCCGGCGTCGAGGGTGCGAACGGGGACAACAAATCGGAGCCCATCGACGGACGCGACGAGTCCACCACCCCACACCTGTGCGGTTCCTATCGATGCTTGCGTGTCGATGAGGCGCTTGTTCGCGGCCGAGAGAGTCTCCGCCCGGAGGTAGTTCTGGGCGACGTGGGAGAGCCTGCGCCGGTTCAAGCTCGGATGGCCGTGTTTAACGACCGGTGCGAAGCCGAGGTTGCATCCCTCGGCGACGAGGACGGCAGCCATCGATAGCGCCAGGTCATTCAGCCGCGATCCCGACCTGCTCTCCGTCAAATTGATGTGCGTGAAATCGTTCAGATACCCGGTCCACGCGTGGACCTCCAGCAGTACCTCGGGCAAATCGACCCGCGGCATAATCCGCTCGACGAGATTTCGAAGCTTAGTCAGGGACTCCGGTTCCGGGATGGGTTTGAGTTTTGCCAGGAACACGCGAGTGCGTCCATCGGGGCCGGTCTCAACGGTGAGGGGAGAGTCTTCGTTCTCGGGGACCGCGCTGAGCCGGGTCGCGATCGATGTGTAGGCATCATCCAGCCGCCCGGCCAGGTGAGTCATGTGCGTGTCGAAGGGGTTGGCAAGCTGGAGAGCCGTCAGTACGTCTGGCTTCGCCGTCGACCAGGCGTCCCCGTCAAGCAGCTGCACCCGCGGATCCCCCCAACGTGTGGATCCCTCGGCGAAGAGGTCACGGCGGCGCAGAGCGCGATGCGCACCTTCGAGCACGCACAGCGTGTACGCACGATGATCCACCGGCCCATCAGCAGCCGGGTCGGAAAAGACCAGGCGCCGCCAAGCGCCACCCACGACGTCATCGACGATCTCCGACCGCTCGACTCTTTTCCGCCCGACCAGTGCGCCCAGCCCGCGGACGGCTTGGAGTAGCGACGCGCCGGCCTCGGTCGAACGCAGAGGTAGCGTCGAAGCGAACATCGACAAGAACGGCCGCACGGTCGCGTATCGCTTCACAAGCTCGACCTGTTCCAGCGTGGGATCGTCCTCGCCGAACGGACTGAATTCCTCCACAATCTGCACCGCTTTCATCAGCCGCTCCCGCATCCCCTCCGTGCGCAACAGCTCCCACACCGCGGCAGCATCGATCTGTTTACCCTGTTCGTCCTGTTCGGCAACCTCCAGCAGCACCTTCGCCGCCGACGCCAAGGTCACGGACGCACGGCGCAGGGCAGGCAATGACCGCATCTGGTCCTTGACCGCGGCCCGTGTCGCGGGGCCGATCAGCTTCGTCGCCATCAGCACAGCGAACAAGTCAAGGACATCGTCGACGGATGACACCTGCAGGGACGCCACCGTCGCGAACGCCGTCGCCCGCCTCCGCTGCTCGGGCATGCGCCGCAACGTGCTTGCGTCAGTAGACCGGCCGTGCCTCGCCAGAACGTCCAGACGCCCCGGGGCGATCCCCGCCAAATCAACCGTGGACGCACCTACTGCGGTTACCTCGCCCACCCGTTCGAGAGCCTTCACCATTTCCGGCCCCGATGCTCGAACCGGTGCCCTGCGAAGCTCCTCCAGCCCGGAAACACGCCCCTCCAAAGCGCTGTCAACGAGAGCATCGAGACGGGAAGCCAACCCGGAAGGCACCCGATCCGATAGCAGCGAGAATAACCGCTCGTTCGCCTCCGCCCTTGCCTCGGCGACCAGTCTCGTGACCAGGCTCACCCCTGGAAGGAGCACCTTCTCACGCCGCAACCACGCCACCGCTTGGTCGAACACAGCTGTCGGCCGCTCCGTGCGCGTGGCCGTGCGCGCTGCAAGGAAGCCCGTCAATTCACCCAGCACGACGGGGTCCGATGTCCGCCGATAACCGTAAGCCTCCGCAATTTCCCACCCGTGCTCATACCCGGTCTTGGGCCGCACCGAATACTCCGCGAACACGCCCGGCGCGGCGATTTCGAGCTGCCGTGACACGAACTCGACCACGTTCCCTGGGACAGCCGTCGGGTCATCCAGAAAATTCCCCAAGTACCGCACCGTCCCGAGCTGGACGGCGAATCCCAGCCGGTTAGCAGCGCCCCGCCGTCGGCCAACGATCGTCAGGTCATCGTCATCGAGAAAGAAGAACCGCGCAAGGTCCAGTTCCGATACCGGCCCGACGAACCGGCCATAAGCCCCAACCTGCTCATCACTCAGGAAATCAACCGGCATCATCCAACCGTAATGACCCGGAGCTGCTTAGCGCCAACCACCGTTCCAATACTGGTCAGACCCCTTCTTCACCGACCGCCTGATCATCCAACGCCAGGTCAGTCCCGCCACCATCGCCGCCTACCGCGACACGTTTCGGTTGCTGTTTGCCTTCCTCGCCGTCACGAAGAAGCTTGCCCCGGCAGCTCTGGATTTCGCCGACCTTGATGCGACGACCATCGGGGACTTCCTGACCTATCTAGAAGCGGAGCGCGGCAACAGCATACGAAGCCGAAACGCGCGCCTGGCTGCAATCCATTCGCTGTTTAGGTTCGCATCCTTTCATCATCCCGAACACGCCGACTTGATCTCCAGGGTTTTGTCGATCCCGCAAAAGCGTTTCGACCGCGGAATCGTCGAGTTCCTCAACAGAGAAGAAGTCGAGGCGATCCTGTCCGTTCCCGACCGCGACACCTGGCTTGGTCGTCGTAACCACGCACTGCTCACCCTCGCCGTCCAAACCGGATTACGGGTCGCCGAGCTGACCTCTTTGCGCCGGAACGACATCGATCTCAGTACCGGGCCTCATGTTCGTTGTCTCGGCAAAGGCAGAAAACGGCGATCCACCCCATTGACCAGTGGCACCGTCGCCACCCTGCGAGAGTGGCTGAAAGCGCATGACGCCCCACCCGAATCGCCGCTGTTTCCCAGCCGCCACGGCACAGCGCTCAGCAGCGACGCCGTCGAATGCCTGGTGAGAAAATACGCTGCTGCTGCCGTATCCCGCTGCCCGTCTTTGGCGAAGAGACGAGTGACCCCGCATGTCCTCCGGCACAGCGCCGCGATGTTCCTCCGCGAAGCCGGGGTTGATATCTCCGTGATCGCCCTCTGGCTGGGCCACGAAAGCATCGACTCCACGCAGATCTATATGCACGCCGACTTGGCCATCAAACAACGCGCCCGGGACCGCACCAATCCGCTGGAGATCACACCCAACCGTTACCGTCTAACCGACTCGCTGCTGGCCTACCTCGACGCGCTCTGATTATGCCGCGTGGTTAAGCCGCCGCAGTTCCCTGACCACGACAAAAATGCCACCTCGCACCCCTACTCGGCATAATCACGCGCCCGGAATAATCCGAACTATACCGAATGCGGGATAATTCGGAGTCGCATTTCAAGACTTTGAAGTATCGGCCCGAGTTCCCCGACCGGTTCTACAGCCTCGCCGAGGCGCGCTCGTTCTGCACTGAATTCTACGGCTGGTACAACGCTGAACATCGTCATTCGGGCATTGGAATGCATACCCCGTTCAACGTTCACCACGGCCGCGCACCCGCCATTCAGCACGCTCGCGCCCGCGTTCTCACGACCGCATACACCGCCCACCCCGAACGCTTCGTCCGGCAGCACCCGCAGCCAC
Source organism: Cryobacterium glaciale (assembly GCF_004402535.1). Lineage (GTDB taxonomy): Bacteria > Actinomycetota > Actinomycetes > Actinomycetales > Microbacteriaceae > Cryobacterium > Cryobacterium glaciale. Next base: position 28,815 of record NZ_SOEY01000009.1, read on the forward strand.
CCACGTTCCCGACGACGACCTGGATCAACGAACCCGAAAAGGAAGGAACGAACTCAATGACCGGCTAAAGAAACTGACTCATATAGGTTGACATCTTCCGTCGTCGTCCACAGCCACGCCACGCCCAGGCGCGTGGCGTTGGCCACAGGAGCGAACGGGAGGGGGATTTGCGTCGTCATAAAAGCCAATTTTTACCCCTAATCCTGCCCGTTGATTGTTAGATAACGTTTAACGTAAATTGGTCAAAATTAATAGCCCCAACCCAACAAAAAACCGCGGAAATCCGGGGAACAGAAACCCAGCCCCACTGCCCATGTCCAGACCCCTGGACTCCCGCCGACATTATCTTTAGACACTTCATCGTGTTCCATCCTTGACTGGGATCGGCCCGAACGAATCACTCCGCTGTGAGCCTTCGTTGCATTAGGCAGAATTATTATCTGCATAAAGACATCAGCTTTGTGACTGAGCAGGTGTCAATCTAGGCGTGCCCTCAGCTTGTTCTTGGCGCGTGGGGGTGAGGTGGTGGCCCGCTTGGGAATGCCCGTGGGCCCATTCAATTCACGGTCTGGCAGTACAGGACGGCAGCAAGCATGAAGTTGAGTCCCGCATAGTAGTGTCGCGCACGGTGATCAGCTCGTCGCTAGATTTACTTGGGGGCCAGATGAGTATTTGAAGCCGTGAGCGCCACCCAATCGTGCGGTTCAGCGCCGGGGTTCGTGCGGGAGAGCGCCAGCAGTCGCGTGGCTTGGCTCCACTGACGCTCTCGGTTACGAGGTAGGCGGTCACGAGTGCTGCGTGTTCGCGCATGTTGTAGTTGCCGGTCTCGACCCAGATGGTGTTGTGGATGATCCGGTCCATGATCGCGTCGGCGTGGACGCCGGAGCCGAGACGCTGGTGCCAGTCCTTCGGCAAGTACTGGGTGCAGAACACCGTTGAGGTCTCGCCGCAGCGGCATTCCATCAGTTCGAGCAGCATGCCGCGCATCGGTTCCGTGGGTCGGTCCAGAAGCGTGCAAGTTCCTATTTATTTGACTCAAGGGGCCCTTGCCCAAACTTCATGCGGTCTGCTACGGTTCAAGTCAAGTTCTATTTAGCAGAGAAAGTTTCTGCATGTCGAACATAGTCAATTGAGTCTCAAGGGAGAGGCAAGAATGCTCGAAGGCAAAGTAGCCCTAGTTACCGGCGCAGGCCCGAATATCGGGGGAGCGCTCGCTAAGGCGCTTGCCGATGCCGGCGCTACCGTCGGATGCAATGACATCAGCGAAGGCGCCGCCATCGCAGCAGTGGAGTCACTCGGGTCGGGTAAGGGCATTCCTCTCGTCGGCGATATCACTGACGAAGATCAGGCTGAGGCGATGGTGCAGACGCTCGTCGACGAGTACGGACGTATCGACATCCTCGTTAACAACGCCGCGGTCACCGTGCCTCACGGCTTGCTCGAGACCACCCTCGAGGAGTGGAATCGGGTGCTCCTCATCAATCTCACGGGAACTTTCCTGATGAGTCGGGCGGCGGCACGCCACATGAAGCAGCAGGCGACCGGCGGATCCATCGTGCACATCGCGTCTACATCAGGCCACAGGGGGCGTGCGGATGCACTTGGCTACTGCACAGCAAAAGGTGGCGTACTGAACATGACGCGTGCGATGGCGATGGATCTTGCGCCGTACGGTATCCGGGTCAACTCCGTAAGCCCCACGAAGACAGGCATCTCCGTCGGTAATCTCGAGTCTGCCGGCGACCGATTCTTCGCAGAGATCCCGCTCGGCCGGCTGGGAATGCCCACAGACCATGCAAGCGCCGTCGTCTTCCTCTCATCGGATCAGGCCGAATTCTGCACGGGCATAGACATTCGCGTGGATGGCGGCGCGCTGTCAACCTGGGGACTCCCCCCACGAGCGCTGGCAGAGCTCACCAGCAGCGGCAAGGACGCCTGAGAGTGGGTTACTTCGTTGGAGCGGACACCGGGGGAACGTTCACCGACCTCGTCATCATCAGCGAGGCGGGAGACGTACGGTTCGAGAAGGCATTCTCGACCCCACACGACCCGTCCAGAGGCGTCATCAACGCGCTCGGTAACGGAGCGAGTCTGCTCGAGATCGGTGTTTCCGATCTCACGGCGCAGACCCTCCGGTTTACTCACGGCACCACCGTCGGGACGAATGCATTGATTCAGCGCAAAGGCGCAAAGGTCGCACTCCTGACCACGGAGGGTTTCGAAGATACGACGCTGATCACGCGGGGGCCCATGGGCATGAATCTCGGCATCCCCGCCGTCCAGGCCCTGGACTATGCCAACGCAAAGCGTCCGGTGCCAATCGTCCCTGCCGGTCTGATCCGCGGAGTGGCGGAGCGCATCGCCGCTTCCGGGGAGGTGATCACTCCGCTCGACGAGAGCGCGGTCGGCGAGATGTTACGTGAACTGCTCGCACAGGAGCCCGAAAGTATCGCCGTCTCACTTCTGTGGTCCTTCCGCCAAGGCGCTCATGAAGAGACTGTCAAGCGTATTATCGGCGAGCTCTCGCCCAGCATGCACGTTAGCATCTCATCCGAGGTCGCCCCTGTGCTCGGCGAGTTCGAACGGACCATGACCACCATAGTCAACGCCTACGTCGGTCCCGTTATCGATCGATACATCAGCAACCTGCGCTCGAGCCTCATAGAGATGGGCATGCGCTCCAGCCTGCAGATTCTCAAGTCATCCGGTGGCGTTACCTTGCCGGAGCGCGTCGAGCGGGAGGCCGTCGGTATCATCAACTCCGGGCCGATCGGGGGCCTTGTCGCAGCGCGATACCTCGGAGGCATCCTCGGGTACAAGAACATCATTACGAGCGACGTTGGCGGCACGAGTTTCGACGTTGGACTCATCCGTGACGGAGAGTTCGAATACGAGCAGACTCCGGCGCTTGACCAAGGTGTGCCTGCCAGGACGCCCGCGGTAAAGGTCGTCACGGTTGGTGCCGGCGGCGGATCGATCGCGTGGACAGACGGCCGACGCCTCCACGTCGGCCCGCAGAGCGCTGGCTCTGACCCTGGGCCTGCGTGCTATGGGGTGGGGAAGGATCCGACGGTGACCGACGCACTCGTGGTCCTCGGTATCATCGACCCTGCCAACTTCTTCGGCGGTCGCAAACAACTTGACATGCATCGCGCAACCGACGCAATCCGGGTTGCCGTCGCAGAGCCGTTAGGTCTCACCGTCGAGGAGGCCGCGGCAGGCATCTATGAGATCGTCACTGCGCGCATGGGCGATCTCGTTCGCAAGGTCACGGTTGAAAGTGGATACGATCCGCGAGACTTCGCGCTCCTTGCCTACGGCGGCGCCGGTCCCGCACACGCCGCACTGTATTCGGCGTCACTCGGTGTCAAAGAGCTCGTCGTTCCGTTCACCTCGTCGGTATTCTCCGCCTTTGGATGCGCGCTCTCGGATGTCCGCTTCAGTTTCGTGCGTTCGGAACCCATTGTGCTGGGCAGCATCGAATCGGCTGACCGCTACGACGCGGTCTTCGAAGAGCTCGAGGCTCAGGCTCTTGCTGAGTTCGCCGCTTCTGGGCAGAACGCCAACGGCCTAACTATCGTGCGTCGCGTCGACGCCCGGTACAAGGGCCAGTTGAATGAGATGTCGATCCTGGTCTCGAATTCCCAGCTGGTCGATGCCGGTATTGATTCGATCCGCACGCTCTTCGAAGAGCAATACGAGTCTCGATTCGGTGCGGGCACGACGAGCTCAGGAGTACCCCTAGAAGTCATTACCTTTCGCGTTGACGTGATTCAGGAGACGCTCAAGCCCGAACTCAAGGAGTTCCCGCTTGCCGGTGAAGATGCTGCGAACTGTCTCACAGGCACCCGCAAGCTCTATCTCAAGGCGACGGGCGCGATCATGGCGTCCATCTACGACGGCGACCGCCTCGCTCCCGGTAACCGGATTGATGGACCAGCTGTCATAGAACGCCGTGACACGACGATCCTCATCCCGCCGGGCCATACTGCCGTCGTCGACGGCTACCGGAATGTGCGAATTAAGGAGGCGGCGAAGTGAGTTCGCTTGTACTGGACCCGATCACGTTCGAAGTCATCAAGCACCGACTGTGGCAGATCAACGACGAGCAGGGTATCGCCATTCGTTCAATCTCTACTTCGACGATCGTGGTTGAGGGCAACGACTTCAACGTCGGGCTCTTCGCCGCCAACGGCGACTTGGCGGTTGCAGGGCCCTACGTCACCAGCCACGTCACCACCATGGATGCCCTCATCAAGAATGTCATCGAGACAGCTGGCGACGACGTCGAGGACGGGGACATCTTTCTCTGCAACGACCCGTATATGGGAGCGCTGCACCAGAACGACGTCGCCGTAGTGAGCCCTATTTTCGTCGACGGACAAATCCTCCTGTGGGCCGGCAACGTCGTGCACCATGCCGATCTCGCCGGCATTGACGAGGGAAGCTTCTGCGTCAACGCGACGAGCGTTTTCCAGGAGGCGCCGCGGTACTTCCTAAAGGTAGTTCGCGCCGGAGTGCTGTGCCGCGACGTCGAGCGAACCTTTATCACGAACTCGAGGACTCCTGAGATGGTCGCCATGGATTTGCGGGCTCAGATTGGCGCCATCAATGTCGCAGTCAAGCGTGTCCGCGAGCTCTCCGACACGTACGGCGCAGGCGTCGTGCGCGATGTCATGACCCAGACGATTGCCTACTCGGGCGAACTTCTCCGCGAGCGGATCGGTGAGCTTCCTGACGGCACGTGGTCGACTGAAGTGTTCATGGACGGCGACCGCGTGGGTTCCGATGAAATATTGACCGTGAAGCTGACGCTCACCAAGAGCGGCGAGACGCTCCACTTCGACTATGCGGGCAGCTCCCCACAGTCAGCCGGAGCGGTCAATGCGACCGACTACTCGACCTACGCTGGCACGACGACACCGGTTTACGCGTTCCTCTGCGGCAGTGAAATCGATTGGAACAGCAGCATCCGTAAGTCGGTCACCGTCGATGCTCCTTCCGGCTCCGTGGTCAACGCGAACTATCCCGCTGCCGTTTCAATTTGCTCGATTGGGTTCACCTGGCTGACGGCGGTCGCTGCGACTCGCGTCATCGCGGCCATGCTGTCTGAGTCAGAAAAGTATCGCAACCGGGCGTGCGCGTCCTGGGGAGTCGCCTGTTGCGGGAACAACGTCTTCTCGCAGGGGAGCGATGGCGAACTCATCGGCGGGTTGCTCTCTGATCACCGGGGCGCCGGGGCTGGGGCGCGCGCCAATCAGGATGGTATTGATCATGCCGGCACGGTTTTCTCCCCGTTGAGTTACATGTCCAACGTGGAAAGCCAGGAGTTGAAATTCCCTTTCCTTTACCTGTTCCGTAAGCGCCTCGTTGACTCCGGCGGCCCCGGGCGGTTCCGTGGCGGCATGACCATTCTCGCCGCGATGACTCCCTTCGGTACTGAATCGGTGACGTGGAAGTCGCAGAACACCGCCGGATCCGACCAGTCCAACGCGGCTGGATTGGAAGGGGGATATCCTGGCGCAGGCTCACAGGTCTCGGTTGTCCGCAACACCGACGTCTGGCAGACATTATCGCAGCACCCTACGGGAACTGACATCGGCGCGTTCGGTGGCGAAGTCATCCATCTCGAAACCAAGTCTGAGGGTGTGCTGCGACGCGGGGACGTCTTCGTTTTCCACCCGCCCGGTGGTGGCGGCTTCGGCGACCCGCTGGATCGGGACCCTGAAGACGTCGCTGCCGATGTGAGGGACGGAGTGATCTCGCTCGAGGCTGCGGTGCATAACTACGCCGTTGGATTGTCAACGGACGGTTCCGTGGATTACGTCGAGACTGCAGAGCAGCGCAACGCCCGTCGGCAAATCAGTGCAACACAGCCGGACACCTCTGAGGCCTTGCGCTCGACCTCGGGGACGCCGACGCCGACGAAGTGTCCCCGCTGCGGCCGGGCGACTGAAATCGGCAAGCCGACCCGATGGACCAGTCCGCTGTCGGCGGCTGGTCCGTGGCTGGCGGAGCGTTGGCAAGGCAACAGCCCGAACTTCAAGCTGCTCCATACGAGTTGCACTGCGTGTGGGTCAGAGTGGGACGTGTGCGAGGTTGCTGCGCCCGATGACACATCGCCGCTGCCCGCCTTCTCCAAGGGAGCGTGACATGGCGGCGTCGTACAGATCCCTCGGGAGCATCGGGTACATCCTGCCGCCCCGCTGCAATGAGACCGTGGTCGAGGAGGCCCTCGCTATTCGTCCGCTGGGGCTTGCATGGTGTTTCGCAAGTCTTGGCATGCCTGATTTTGGCGAGCGACATTTCACCGACTCACTTGACCTTGTCGAGGAGGCGGCTGCCCAGCTGATCGAACGAGAGGTGGACGTCATCGTGTACAGCGGAATACCGCTCACCGCCAGCCAGAGCCCGGGCTTCCATGCGGAACTCGAAGACAGGCTCGCACGCAGATTTGGCACCGCGGTTCCCCTCGCCACCGACTCTAGTCTCGTTCTGCGCGCGATTGCGGCTCTCGGTATGAACAAGGTGACGCTCGTGACGCCGTACAATCGCGGCACAGTGGAGCGCGTGACCGAGATGCTGAATGCCGCCGGACTGGATGTTGTTGACGCCGTCGGGTGCGAATTGTCGCTCGCACAACTTCTCACTGAGCTTGATGATGACAGCGCCTATGACAGCGCCATCGAGAGCTTCGAGCGCGCGAGCGACACTGACGGTTTCTTTCTCTCATGCCCCCAGTGGCCGACGGCACGGAACATCGTGCGTATTGAGAACGCGACTGGGCGGCCCGTCGTTACCCAGCTGCAGGCGATTCTCTGGTGGGCACTGGGCATCATCGGCAGGGCCGACACGCCCCCACAGTTTCCCCTGGGGCAGCTCTTCGAGCTCGACTCGCGAACGAAAGGAAAGGTGATCGCGTGACCAATGTAGTTCAGACAGACCCGTCGAACGAGGTACCTCATCCGCCGCGCAAGTACGCGCGACTCCCTGAGAAGAGGCGAGTGTCGAGCTCGAAGGCAGTTGCTCGGCGTCGCGCGATTATTTCGTTCGTGTCGGTCTTCGTCATTTGGGAGTTGGCCGGACGCTTCCTCGTCACCAATCAACTGTTCTTCGCGCCGATCTCGGGGATCTTCGACGCCGGCGTGAAGATGGCGCAGACCGGTCAGCTTTGGCGCGACACTTCGGCGAGCCTCACCGAATCGCTGCTCGGCTTCGGGCTTGCGCTCGTCATCGGTATCTCGATCGGAGCGATCATCGCTGTCTCGCCGCGGGCACGAGACTATATCGAGCCTTGGGTCTCCGCGCTTTATTCGACCCCGATCATTGCCCTCGGACCACTGTTCGTGCTCTGGTTCGGCCTCGGAATGGAGTCGAAGGTTGCCGTGATCTTCCTCATGGCAATATTCCCAATTATCATCAACACCCAGGTAGGCCTCCAAAACACTGACCGAGACCTCATTGAAGCCATCCGTTCGTTCGGAGCAAACAAGTGGCAGGTGTTCGTCAAGGTGCGCTTGCCGTCAAGCCTTCCGTTCATCATGGCCGGAGCCCGCAACGGCGTCGCCCGTTCCCTCGTCGGCGTGGTAGTCGCCGAGATGTTCGGCGCCCGAGAGGGACTCGGCCACCTCATCTTCGTGTCATCTCAGAACTTCAACACCGCAAATCTCTTTGTCGGTGTGTTCGTCCTGGCAGGGATGGGAATCGTCGCAGTACAGGCCCTAGCTTGGGGAGAGAGCAAGCTCTCTCCGTGGCGTGTCGAAGAGGAGAAGAAGTGATCATCGAAGAGACAACTATCAAGCTTGATGTCGAGGGGCTCACCAAGAGTTTCACGAAGAACGGGGAGGAGCTCCTCGCCCTCTCGGATGTGTCCTGCGAGGTCAAGGACGGCGAGTTCATTTCAATCGTGGGAGCGTCGGGTTGTGGCAAGACGACCTTCTTGAGGATGATTAGCGGTCTCGTGGCGCCGTCCGGTGGCTCCATCAATCTCTCCGGTGTGCCCCTCGGAGGTCCAGGCCCGGATCGAGGTTTCGTGTTCCAGCATGATTCGCTCTTGCCATGGCGGAATGTCTTGGACAACGTGCTGATCGGGCCAGAGATTAATGGGCGGCGGGTCCAGGCCCGCGAGGCAGCACAGGCAAACATCAGACTCGTGGGGCTGGAGGGCTTCGAAAAACACTTTCCGCACGAACTCTCGGGCGGAATGCGGCAACGCGTAAATCTGGCGCGAGCGCTCACTCTCGACCCTGAGATCCTGCTAATGGACGAGCCTTTCGCGGCACTTGACTCACAGACCCGGGAGGTGATGCAGAGTGAGCTGCTGAATGTGTGGGAGCTTGCGAAGAAGACCGTGCTGTTCGTCACGCACCAGATCGACGAAGCGGTGTTTCTTTCCGACAGGGTCTTCGTATTCACGGTCAGACCGGGTCGTATGAAGGAGATCGTGGAGATCGACCTTCCACGGCCGCGAGACCTCAGTATCAAGCGCACTCCCGAGTTTGCCGCGCTGGTGGATCGGATCTGGTCACTCATCGAGCATGAGGTCCGTCAGAGCATCGATGACGAGATCGCCCAGTCTCTTCAAGAGGAAAAGTAGATCCGCCCGTGAGCCCCATATTCGGCTCAGCCGGCAGGATCGGGTACATCGCCCCATCAACCGCCGAACGGGTTGCCAAGGAGTTCTACGAATTAGTCCCGGAAGAGCTCGGCTTGCTCATCGCGACACTGCCGATTGTGAGGATCAGTGACAGTGACGTCCAGCATGCACTTGACCGGATCGAGAAGCGAGCCCGACAGCTCGTCGAGACCGGGGCTGAGGCAGTGTTCTCAGCGGGAATCCCATTGGCCCTCGCGGGTGGTGGCGAGGGGTTCGACACTCAGTTGCGTGAACGACTTTCGGCCGCGACAGGTGTACCGTGCGCCACGGACTTCGGTGCTGCGCTGGCGGCCATCAGGAGCATCGGAGCTCAGAAGATCGCCCTAGTAACTCCCTTCACTGTGGAATACACGACGCGGATCTCCACTGCCCTTTGGGAATCGGAGATCGAGGTCGTGGCGGAGAGGGGATTCGGGTATGACACCCAGAAGGGCTACGGCATGCTTTCTACGAGCATGATCGACGACGCCGTCCGTAGCGTAGCTGGTAAGGCATCGAATATCGAAGCAGTGTACGTACCCTGCGGGCGCATCGGCAGCGTTCGCGGTCTTAAAGATCTCGAAGCCGAGCTAGGAATCCCGGTGATCACGGCCAATCAGATCCTGATCTGGTGGAGCCTCAATATCACGGGGCTCGCGCCCACATCTGACACAGGCGGCGCGCTACTGAACGGTTTGTCCGAAGGGTCTAAGTCACCCATTGAGTTCTCCGATCCTCGGAGAATGGCACCAACGAGGAGGTTAACGTGTTGAGAAATAAAATCGCACCAATTCTTGCGATCGGCGCAGCAATGACGCTCGCCGCATGCTCCACAGGAAGCGGAACGGGAGCAGATCCTGATTCGACCGCAAAAGAACTAACGCCCGAGAGAATCAGCATCGTAATTCCCGCCGAGTCCGCTCTCTTCTGGGACATCTATGTTGCGGAAGCCGAGGGCTTCTTCGACGAGTTCGCCGTCGAGGCCGAGATCACGCTGACGCCGGGCCCCGCGGCGACTCTAGCGGCGCTCGTGGGTGGTGCGGCCGACGTGGGTACGCCGTTCGCAGAACAGGGTCTCGCCGCGATTGAGAAGGGTGCCCCCCTTTCGATCTTTGCAGGGCAATCCAACACGATCCTGGTGAGCATCGTCGGGTCCCCCGGATTCGAGGATGCGGATTCACTCCGCGGACAGAAGGTCGCCTCGAGCAATGTCGATGACACGGCCACCATCCTCCTCGAGGAGTGGCTGGAGGACGAGGGAGCAGACCCGGACGACATCGACAAGATCATCGTCGGCTCGAGTGGGCAGCGGTATCAAGCCCTCCAGTCCGGTGCTGTCGTCGCGGCGACGCTGACCGCGCCAACCGACCAGCTTGCCATTCGAAGTGGGTTTCCCCTCATCGAGGAGATCTCGCTGCCAGGCGTGCTCACGGCACACTTCGGCACCGATTCGTTCCTAGAGAATCGCCCGCACGCCGCGGTGAGGTACACCAAGGCGATCCAGAAGGCAGTGGATTGGCTCCTAGACCCCGCGAACAAAGAGCGAGCGATCGAAATCCTCGTCGAGCGGGCAGAAGTCGATCAGGTAGATGCTGAGATGACGTACGACCTCTACCTGAGCGAAGACGTTTTCATCGCGGGCTCACCGATCGAGCTCGAGCTCGTCGGGACCGCGCTCGGATACCTCGAAAAGACGAACCGCGTGGAGGGAAGCCCCGATCCGGCAGACTATGTCACCGCCGAGATCCTCACAGGCGCGAACGAGTAGTCGCGGCAGGGGTGTGACGCTCGGCGATCATCACAGTACCCAGACAGTGCAGCAGACATCAGAGAAGAGAGTGTGCAATGACCGAACTCAACCGAATTGGTGTCCTCGGCCTTGGCCGCATGGGAAGTGTCATCGCGGGCCACCTCGTCACTGCGGGATTTCATGTGTTTGGATACGACCCGGCTGAAGTGTCACACCCCTTACCCGGAATCATCCGCTGCTCCTCGGAGGCCGAGGTGGCCGAATCTGCAGACGTGATCCTCGTGATTGTCGGCTTTGACGAGGAGGTGAAGAATATCCTATTCGAGGAGCGGTTCTTCGCCGCGCTGCGGAGCGGACATCTGATCGCCATATTGAGCACAGTGCAGCCGGCCACTCTGAACGACATCAGGGCGACCATTCCAGATCATGTGGGCATCGTCGACTCGCCGGTGTGCCGTGGTCAGGTAGCAGCCGAAGAGGGGCGGCTGCTCGCCCTGCTCGGAGGCGCCGACGGAGATCTCGAGCGGTTTACCCCGGTTGCCACCGCGTTCTGCTCTGACGTAATCCGAGTCGGTGGACTCGGCGCTGCACAGGTCACCAAAATGGCCAACAATGTGATGCTCTGGGCGGCATACTTCGGCGTGTTCGAATCTATGCGGCTTATGAACGCGGCCGGTGTCGACGTCGAGACGGCGCGAGAGGCCCTCCTCACGAGCAGCGCCCGGAGTTGGGCGCTCGAGATGTGGCCTGACGTGCGTCCCGTGTGGGCGCAGGATGACCTCGCCATCGCCAAGCAGGTCGCCGAGAACCTGCATGTGCCTGTACCAGTCCTCGAATCAGTCGCTGATGCGTTCGACATATGGCAGAAGCCCGAGGAGCATTTCCTCCGCGAGGTCGCCGAGGAACGATTGCCGGGCTGACTTGAGAGCATGCCGCAGGTGTTAGCGGGAGGTTTCGGGCTATTCAGATTTGGTCTTTTTGAGGTTTGCTCGATATAGATGTTGATCTGGGTTTTTTCGGCGTGTCGGCGGTGTTTTTGGTCTAAAATAGGGTATGACCTAAAGTATGGCTAGTTTGTATAAATAGACGATCAACGGGAAACCGTATTACTACCTGCGCGAGATGGCCCGAGTGGACGGCAAGCCGAAGATGGTCGGCGAGGTGTATTTGGGTTCAGCGGCCGAGATCGGCAAGCTGCACAAGTCGCGTGAAGCGGAGACGATGCCCGCGCAGACTCGTCATCTGGGGTTCGGTGATACTGCGGCGGTCTGGGGCGTGCTGGACCGCCTCGACGTGATCGGCGTGATCGATGCTGTCGTCGGTCCCCGCCGCAGCGACGCGGGCGCGTCGGTGGGCACGTATCTGGCGTTGGCCGCGTTGAACCGGGTCGTCTCTCCCACCTCGAAACTTGGATTTGCGCCGTGGTGGAAAACGACCGCTTCCGAGCGCTTCACCCGCATCAAACCGGGGGTGCTGGATCACCGCCGGTTCTGGGACGCGATGCACAAGATCACCGTGGAGCAGCTGGCCGAGATTGAACAGCGCCTGGCGGTGGCGATGATCGATACGTTCCGGTTGGACATGTCAGCGTTGGCGCTGGACATGACGAACTTTGCTACCTATATCGATTCTGGCAACGACAAGGCCCCCATCGCCCAGCGCGGGAAAGCCAAGCAGAAACGCACCGACCTGCGCCTGGTGGGCCTGGGCTTGGTCGTCACGCGTGACGGCGGTGTTCCCTTGGTGTCCCACGCTTATCCGGGGAACAAGCCCGACGTCACCCAATTCCCCGCCATGATAGACCTCCTCCACGCCCGCCACACCGCCCTGGTCACAGAAGCTGGGCTCAGGGCTCCGTCGACGATGACGGTCATTTTTGATGCCGGGCAAAACTCGGTATCCAACTTCACCCACCTCACCGACACGGGGCTGTCTTTCGTGGGGTCGGTCCCGCCGTCGTACTGCACTGACCTCCTCGCTCTCCCCGCCACAGACCTCACCATCGTGGACCAGGCTCGGTTCGGTGGGCTCAGCGCGGTGGAAACCCGCCGAATCATTTACGGCATCGAGCGCCGCGTGATCCTGACGCATTCCCCCACCCTGCACGACAAACAAGCGATCGGTTTCGTCCAGACCCTCACCAAAGCCCAGGGTCAACTCGCCGAGCTCGCAGCGACGCTAGCCCGCGGTAAAACGCGTCGCCCGACCGAGAAAGTCACCGAGGAAATCCGCTCAATCATCCACGACCCGTGGGTTCGCCGCGTCCTGACCTGGGACCTCACCGGCAGCACCCCCGCCGAGCACCGCCTCACCGTCACGATCAACGACGACGCCCGCGCCGCTCTGGAGGCCGAGGTGTTTGGCAAACGGATCCTGGTCACCGATCACGACGACTGGCCCATCACCGACGTCGTGGCCGCCTACCGGTCCCAATCCGACGTTGAGTTCAGCTTCCGACAGCTCAAAGACCCCACCGTGGTGTCATTTTCCCCCATGAATCACTGGACCGAGCACAACATCCGCGTCCACACGTTCACCTGTGTCCTGGCATTGCAGATCGCGCACCTCATGCGCCGCGAAGCCGAACACGCCGGCCTCCACCTCTCCGTGGCGGACTTCCTCGGTCAGCTCGCTGGCATCCAGGAAACCGTCCTCATCTACCCCTCCACCGGTGGCCGCCCCAAAGCCCGTCGCATGCTCACCGAAACCACCCCCGCCCAAGACCAACTCGCCGAAATCTTCGGCCTGAGCACATGGGCACCAAAACAAACTTAGGTCATACAAAAACAGACACCAAAAACAACTTCTGACCAGCACATCTAGCAGTCCGGCCACAGCTAACTAGGAAAGTCCTGCGGAGAGCTGGAGCCCCACATGGCGAAGCTGGGCAAGCTGGTACTGCCAGACGAAGGTGTCATTGAAGGTACCGCCTAGGTCAGGCATCAGCTCCTGGTCCTCCACTGGCACCTCGTACGACACCGTGCCGAGTCCGCTCGCTCGAACCAGCAACTTCGCAAGCATCTCGATATTCAACGCCCGCACGACTGCCTCCTGCACCGTCGAGCCGACAGTGACGATGCCGTGACCGCGCAGAATGAGCGCGGGCGCATCTCCTAGGGCGGCGGCCAGCTCTTGCCCAAGTTCTGCACTGTTAACGAGTACGCTGCGGCCATACACGGGGATACTGTCGGCGGCCATCCGCATCGCAGGAATGTTGAAGGCACCGACGACCGGACGAATCACGATGTTGGCGAGATCTGCCGCGACGAGGTACGGGGCATGCACGTGGACAACGGAGTTGACGTCTGGCCGGGATCGGAGCACCTCCGAGTGAATCGGCAACTCATTGGGAGCGCTGTAAGCAGGGTCCAAGGGCGCGGACGAAATCTCGTGGATGTCCTTCTCGGTGGTGAACAGGAGCCCCGACTCAGAGCTGCCGCGACAGCGGACGGCGAGCCCTTCGCTCGTGCGCAGGCTTACGTGACCGAGGATGTCTTCGGCCAAGCCGGCGTGCGCGAGAATTCGGCAGGCCTCAGCAAGAAGTCGCCGCTGGGAATCGTCAAGGCCCATCACCGTGCTCCGTCTTTCAAAGTGAGCTCTTCGAGCAGGGCAGAGGCCTCGGGGTACGGGCGGGTTTGGTAATCTCGCTCGACGGCCGCCGTAAAGAACGCCGCCGTTGCCGACAATGTGGAGCTCGTCATGCCAACCTCGTCAGCGAGCGCAAGCGCCATGTCGAGATCCTTCTTGATGGTGGTCGACGGCGCGCGCTTTGCCATTGCGCGAGTATTCGACTCATAGAACTCGATGGCGCCCTGCTGGCCGCCTTCGACTCCGGTCGAATGCCGAAGTACCTCGATGACGGTCGGCATATCCAGGTTCAGTTTGGATGCAAGCAGCAGGGCCTCGGAGACCGCCAGGTGCGTTGCATACTTAACGTGCTGGTGAATGAGCTTGACGGCGAACCCCTCGCCAAGTCGACCCGCGTAAACAACACGCTTGGCGATGTCCTCGACTACGGCTTCCGCCTCGCCGAGCACGCCTGCGGCACCGCCGACCATCACGGTGAGTTGGGGGGCTTTCCCCGACACGGGCGCGTCGATATACCGCACGCCCCTGCTGAGCGCAGCGACGCGCTCCGCGACCTCCGCGGCAAGCGTCGGGTCTCCGGTTGTCATGTCGATGATCAGGGCATCATCCTTGATGCCTGCGAGCACACCGTCCGGCTCCGCGTAGAGCACTTCGCGCACCGCCGCCGCGTGCGGCAACGCGAGGAAAATGACCTCGCATTGGCTCGCGAGTTGGCGGGGACTCACAGAGGGAGAGGCGCCGATCATGGCGGTGGTGGCGACACGATCCATGTGGCGGTCCCATACGGCGAGCGCGTGCTCTGCAGCGATGAGTGACTCGCTGAGGGCCTTGCCCATGCCACCGAGCCCGACAACCCCCACATAATTAATAGTCATGATTTCCTTCCAACGTCGTTGCAATCCCACTCTACAGAAATCTTTTCCGTGCAGCAACAATTTTGGAGATGTGCGGCCTGGGGGTTCCGCTTGACAGTCGTTTCTCGCAATGCGTAGTATCCGTACAGAAGATTCATATTCTGCAAGATGACCGGATATGCCCGGTCTTACCACTACTGAACTGGCGAAGAAGCCGGAGAGGAGCTCTTTGTGCTCGATGCGATAGGAGCGGGTCTAGCGCAAGCGGTAACCCCGATGTCGCTGCTCATGCTGCTGATCGGTGTGGTGATCGGCTTCTTTGTCGGCATCCTCCCTGGTCTCGGCGGCGCGGTAACCTTGGCGCTGTTGATCCCCGTCACCTACGGGATGGACCCCGTTCCGGCATTCTCGCTCCTGCTCGGCATGTACGTCGTCTGCGCTATCGCGGGGGACTTCACCTCAATTCTGTTCGGCATTCCCGGCGAGCCAACGTCCGCGGCGATGGTGCTCGACGGTTATCCGATGAATAAGAAGGGGCAAGCCGGGCGGGCGCTCGGCGCCTCCCTCTCAAGCTCGGCAGTCGGGGCAATCTTTGGAGCCCTCGTTCTCATGGCGCTTATTCCCGTCATGCGCCCGCTCATGCTGGGCATCAGTGCCCCTGAGTTGTTCGCGGCTGGCCTCCTCGGCCTGACCTTCATCGCTGCCCTTTCCGCCGGGAGTATTCACAAGGGCGTGATCATGGCGGCTGTCGGCGTTCTGATTGCCCTCGTCGGAATCGATCCGAACCTAGGCATCCCACGGTATACATTTGACAATCTGCATCTCTGGGAGGGCATCGGCATCGTCCCTGTCGTTGTCGGGCTCCTCGGTGGTGCCGAGGTGCTCCAGACCATGCTTGAAAAGGGCAGCGGTCCAAAGCAGACGGCGCCACCGCACCTGGGTGGAATCATGGTGGGTGTCAAAGACAGTTTCCGCAACTGGTGGCTGATGCTGCGCACTTCCGCTATTGGTGCTGGTCTCGGAATTCTTCCAGGGCTCGGGGGGTCGGTGTCGCAGTTTGTCGCCTACGGCCACGCAAAGCAGACTTCGAAGCACCCTGAAGAATTCGGCAACGGCTCGATAGAAGGTGTTATCGCGGCAGGTTCAACCACCGCAGCAAAAGACGGCGGCGCGCTGGTTCCGACGATCGCGTTCGGTATTCCCGGCAGCGCGAGCATGGCCGTGTTGCTCGGAGCGTTCTTGATCCTCGGGCTCAATCCCGGCCCAGAGATGTTGACCGAGCAACTCGATGTGACGCTCTCGCTGGTATGGATCATCGTGCTCAGCACCCTCGTCGCCGTCGTGTTGGGAGCTCTCCTCATCCGGCCGCTCGCCAAGCTGACCTCGGTCTCTGGCAAACTCCTGGTGCCGTTCCTGATCGCCATGCTCACGATCGGCGCCTTCTCCTACAAGAACGCCGGCGAGGACATCTGGGTGATGTTGGCGTTCCTCGCAATCGGTGTGGTGGCGGCGCGTTTCAAATGGCCGCGGATTCCTCTTCTCCTCGGGCTTGTTCTCGGTGAGCTGCTCGAGCGCTACTTCATGGTCAGCTACGCACTCTTCGAATGGGATTGGCTCTCGCGTCCCGGTGTGGTGCTTGTCGAGGTTGCAATCGGCGCGATGATCCTACTGACGGCCATCCGCGTCGCGCGGAAGAAGCGCCCAGCGCGTAAGGTCGGTCAACTTACTGGAGGTTTGGTATGAGCACGGAAGTGATCTCAGCGATTCGCGCCGCCCCCGGGCGCTGGGCGCGGGTGAATAAGTCTGATCTGATTATTACGGCGCTTCTCCTCGTCGTGTTCCTTGCGGCCATGACGATGGCCACCGAATGGAAGCCGCTTGCCGCATACTTTCCACTTGGAGTGAGTGCGCTTGGGGCTGCTGCCTCGGCCACCTTCCTCGTGCGGGTCCTCTTCTTTCCGCGATCGGCTGAAGCACCGAAGACGAATATTCCCGAGGAAGCCCGCTCGATGGCGGACCAAGAGTATGAATTCTTCCGCAGCCTCACGACCCGAGACTGGATCGTTGCCGTAGCCTGGCTCGGCGGCTTCTACGTCGCCCTTGCCGTTGCGGGGATCTACGTCGCTATGGCTGTCTTTACCGTGGCGTACCTGAAGCTTCAGGCGTCGCGCTCTTGGTTCTTTGCTATCGTCTATGCCGCGCTCCTGGCGGGCATCACTTTCCTAATTTTCTCGACGTTGCTGAAGCTCCCGCTCCCCGGCGGCTTGCTCGGCCTCACCTAGCTCCGACGGAGGACCCGCGGTCGTAGGCGACCGCGGGGAGACAAACGAAAGGTAACACATGCAAAAAGTTGGAATGGGTATCGCGGCACTGATCACGGTGGCAGTGCTCGCCGGATGTTCCTCGAATGCTGCGTCGGGCGATACCCCCGACGCTGAGACCTCGCTCGAGGGTCAGACAATCACCCTTGTAGTCCCCTTCGATCCGGGCGGCGGTTACGACGCGTATGCGCGGATGCTCGCTCCCCTGCTTGGCGAGGAGCTCGGGGCGACGGTAATTGTTGAAAACAGGCCAGGCGCCGGCGGCATCCTCGCGACGAACGAGGTCGTCAACTCGAAGCCGGATGGTCGCACCATTGCACTTCTCAACGGACCCGGTCACCTCGGATCTGCAATTGCGGAGGCCGACGGCGTTCTCTACGACGCTGAGAAGATGAGTTACATCGGCCAGATCAGCTCCGAGCCGGACGTCGTCGTAACAAACGGCGGCGGCGAGATCGAGTCCGCCGATGATATGGCGGGCAAGCGCTTTGCGGCGACCGGACCGGGGTCGAACGAGTACATCGACGCCGTGGTGCTGAACGAGCTGCTCGGTCTCGACAGCGAGGTGATTACCGGGTTCGCGTCGAGTAACGAGGCCAGCCTGAACGTGGTCCAGAAGAACGTCGACCTGCACTCAAGGTCACTGGGCAGCCAGTTGCCGGGTATCAAAGCAGGCGACCTCGTTCCCGTTCTGGTGATCGGTACGAACTCCGGTGAATCAGAAATCGCGAACGTGCCGAATCTGCTGGATGTGGTCCCGTCGAGCTCGAAGGAGCTCGCGATCCTGCACTCCGCGCTCGTCTCGAGCGGGCGAATCATTGCAGCGCCCCCAGGCATGGACGAGGGCATGCTCAATCTGCTGCGTGACGCCTTTGAGGCGGCAGTGACAGACGAGGCGTTCCAGAAGTCCGCGGCCGAGTCTGGCCGCCCGATCAGCTTCATGGGCGGTGCAGACATGCAGAAGCTTGTCAGCGGCGTCATGGGATCCCCTAAAGCGTACGTTGAGCTCATCAAGAAGGCTTATTCGGGATAAGCGACACGCTGCGCCAAGGAGGGGTACCGGGTATTCGGTGCCCCTCCTTGTCTGTCGACGTGTAAGCGCGCGCTGCAATCAGGCGCGCTTGGCCTCGCTCTGGTCGAGCTGGGATTCGAGTGCACGGTACAAGGTCTTCGCCGTTCGCGAGAATCGGTCGAGCACTAGCGGTAGAGGCAACCCAGACTGGCTGCGCACATTCTCCGAATCGGGGTGCCACCCGCCGCTTCCTGTCGGAGCGGCGTAGTTGATTACGCCTTGAACCAGCGAGGCGTCGCCACGAATAGCTAGGCCCCAGTGTCCGACCGTGCCGAGGGGCGTGCGGAGCGAGCCGTCGTCGCTGGCGCTCGCCTGTAGGCCAATGAGACGTAGCGCTGTGAGCGGCCATTCGCAGATGAGGTCCGGGATGCTGTCGTAGTTGAACCCGTGGTCAGACACGATCGACCACAGGATGGTTTCCTTCTCCGCAACCGTCCATTCGGCTCCTGGCGTGAGCCTGTGGGCGAGCACGTCGCCACCAGGTGGTTCAGAGACGCGGGCACCGGGGCGCACGATGCCTGATTCGGTACTCTGCCAGAGCCTTAGGGTTGACTGCCGAACGCCCCGAGAAACGCCCTCTAGCAGCTCTATGTCTTGGGCGAGGCCCGCAGCGGTTGCGGAGGGGGCTTGGTCCCACATGAACTCCCAGCGATTCGAAAGTGCGCCTCCAATTGTGCCCATCGCAAATTCCTTCCCTGTGCTCCTCGTTCGAACCGTCCATTCGACAATACGCCGGATCTACGCAAATGGCCCTACCATTAGTTCTATTCGATAGGGGGAGCACGGATGGCACGAATTCCGGTCGCAGAGCATGCTGACGGCTGGCGCAGCGACACCCTTGCCGTGCAAATCGCGAACTTCGCATTCTCTGTGGCGCAGGCAATGACCGCCGTTATCGTTCCGCTGCTCGCAATCACTGCGGGGCACGGAATCGAAATCATCGGAGTCATCGTGGCCGTGTCCGCAATCTCCCAGACAGCAGCCCGTCTCGGGCTTGGCCGTCTTATGACGCTCCTGCCCACGCGCATCTTTGTGGTGATGGCGACCATCCTGCTCGCAGCGTCCTGCATCCTGCTCGCAAGCAGTGACGCGTTGTGGGCGTTCATCGTCTCCCAACTCCTTCAAGGGGCCGCGCGAGCCTACTTCTGGACCGGAAGCCAGACGCACGTGGTGCGAACGGCCGACTCGGCCGTCTCGGCGCTCGCGCGTCTCAACGTGGTTCAGGGAGTCGGGCAACTCGTCGGCCCGGCCTTGGCCGGACTCATTGGCGTTTGGTCGCTAGAAGTCGCGCTACTCGCAGCTGGCGGGCTCGCGGCATTCGCCACGGTCCCGGCCTGTTTCTTAACCCGATTCGACCCGTTCGCGCCAGCAAAACGGCCTGGGCGGCGTCGAGAAAACAGGATCTGGCTTCGCCCTGGAGTCGGTGCCGCTGCCAATATGACCGCTTGCGCGGGTGCCTGGCGAGGCATTCTGAACTCCTATCTCCCGGTCATCCTGACCGCCGCAGGCCACTCGGTCGCATCCGTCGGAGCCCTCGTGACGGTGGCAAATCTGGCGGCCCTTGGTGGCAGCGCAGCATCAGCGCGAGTAATGGCGCTCGGGCAACGTGCAGTCAGCGGTATCACGATTCTTGCAGCTGGGCTCGGGCTGGCGACGGCTGCCTTCTTTCCGGCGACGCTGGCTGTCGTTATCTGCGGGCTCGTAATCTCCGGTGCCGGAGCAGGTATTCTGCAGACTGTCGGCCCGGCGCTCGCCGCAGACTCCGTTGGCGCGGAGGAGCGCGGGTCCGCCATTGCAGCCATCGGAGCCTTCCGCTCAGTTGCGCTGCTCGCTTCGCCGCTTGCCGCCGCAGGGCTGGTGCTGCTGCTTCCGACCGCCGCGATCGCGACGGGGCTCGCGGGTATACTTGTTGCGGCGCCGGCAGCAGCGGTATTTCGTAGTGCAAACCGACCGGGCAAAAGGGAGTAACGGTGAAGACTCCGAGTGAAGCCGCATCGCCTCCGCCCGGGGCGAAACGGCTCGACGAACCGGTTGTCGACATCTTTGCTCCGGTTGAGGCGCAGCGCTCGTCGCAGCTTGTGGCAAATCGCCTTCGTGCTCTTATTCAGTCTGGCGCGATCGCTGTTGGTGAGCGCCTACCGGCCGAGCGTGACCTCTGCGGGCGGTTGGGGGTTAGCCGCGTGACTCTTCGAGAGGCGCTGCGCATGCTTGAAGCGAACGGCCTAATAGCAGTGAAGTTGGGCGTGCAAGGTGGAGCGGTCGTAACGGTTCCATCTGTCGACGTTGTTCAGTCGGGAATCAGCGATCTGCTGAGTCTTTCGGCCCTTACCGCGGCGGAGGTTACAGAAGCCCGCGCAATCATTGAGCTCGGGGCGCTGCCGCTCGTCTGCGAGCGGGCAACCGAGCAGGATCTCGTGGACCTGCGGGCAATGTGCGCTTACGAGCAGGAGGCGCGCGCACGGGGAAATTTCGACGCCCGCAGGTCGTTCGAATTCCACCTTCGCCTTTGCGCGGCCGCACAGAATCCAGCCGTCACGATGCTTCTAGCCTCCTTCGAGGTCCCGATCCTGCGTTCGCTGCACGCCGCAGCACATTCAGATGCGAGTGGGGTGGACGAGCATCTGCGCCTCCTCGATGCTGTGGCGCGTCGCGACGTCGTAGACGCGGAGGCTATTTTGCGCGAGCATCTTGGCCGCACCGCGGCGCGCGTCGCCTAGTTTCAGCCCCAATCCGACGGTGCCTTTCGGTACTTCAAAGCTCGACTGGACTCACACGCTAAATGGCATTACCATTAGAGCATTCCAGCTCAGCGTTGAGACAAATCACCCCTTGCCGCTGGAGGGTACGCGCACGGACTGAGGAGTAATCGATGAGGATTGAAGCAACACGGCACCTCTGCCAAAGCTATGGCAACTGCGTCGCCATTGACCCAGACCATCTCGACCTCGACGACGAGGGCCTCGTCATCGTGACGCGAGACACGGTCGAGGACGGCGAACTCGCCACCGTGCAGGCCGGAATCCGAAGCTGCCCTGTGAACGCGCTGCTCTTGGTTGACGCGCATGATTAGCCCGGCTGACGAGCTGCAGCGCGTGGTGGTCGTCGGAGGGTCAGTGGCGGGAGCGCGCACCTGCCAGGCGCTCCGGGAAGCCGGGTTCGCCGGGGAGCTGGTGGTTATCGAGCCGCAGCTCGGCGATGCGTACGATCGCCCGCCGCTGTCGAAGGCCTACCTCAAGGGCCAAACCACGCGCGATGGCATCCGGCTCATTCCGGGCGGCTGGGCGAGCGTCGGCGCTCAGGTTGTTCCCCTCGCCGCGGTTGCCCTAAACGCAAAGGCGCAATCGGTCACCGTCGCTGACGGCAGTGAGGTCGGTTATGACGGGCTCGTGATCGCGACTGGACTGAGCCCGAAGGCGCTCACCGACACCGACGGTCACGCGATCGGCCACGTGATTGGCAACATTGCTGATGCCGATAATCTTCGTCACGAGCTGGCATCCGGCGGTCATGTTGTCGTTGTCGGGAGCGGCTACGTCGCTGCCGAAGCGGCGTCCGTTGCTCGCGAGTTGGGCCTCGAAGTGACTGTCGTTCACCGCAGGACGCACCTTCTCGAAGGGGCGCTCGGGGCGGCTGTTGGTGCCCGGATCTCGCAGATGCACACCGAGAGCGGCATCGAGCTCCGCGGCAACTCGCGAATCAGCTCTATAGTCCGAGGCGCGCGCGGAGCGCAGCTCATACTCGACAGCGGGTATGAGCTCCATGCCGACATCTTGATAGCCGGCCTTGGGTCGAGCCCCAATACCGAATGGCTCACCGGATCCGGAGTTCGTCTCGACGACGGCGTGCTCACGGACGCCCGATGCCGAGTAGTGGGAGCACCACGCGTCTATGCACTTGGAGACGTCGCTCGGTTCTATGACGTCAACTCCGCCCAACCCCGCAG
This sequence comes from Cryobacterium glaciale, assembly GCF_004402535.1. GTDB lineage: Bacteria > Actinomycetota > Actinomycetes > Actinomycetales > Microbacteriaceae > Cryobacterium > Cryobacterium glaciale. The sequence goes on from NZ_SOEY01000009.1 coordinate 50,978, forward strand.
AGCGTGTCACTGGACTAACGCGGCAGATCAGGCGACAGTCGTGGCACACAACCTGCTCAGCCCCAAGGACCCGAAGGGGTACCGGGAGGCCCCGTACTTCTGGACGGATCAGCTGGGTCAGAAGATTCAGGTCGTCGGGCATCCCGACCCGAAAGCACATGTCGATCTGCTCACCCTCCCCGGCGCGGTCGAACGTCACGTCGCGATTTATACGCACGGCGACGACAACGACTGCGGGGCCGTAGCGACTTTCGGGTGGCCTAGAGGCATGGTCGCTGCGCGGCGCCTGATGCCCCTCGACCCGTCCACTGAAGAAATGATTGTCACCCTCGAAGACCTCGCAGCGGGCACACGCGCCGCTGCCTAAGAAGAACACTGACGCCGAATCTACTAGAAAGTGAGGGCCGAAGATGGCCGCTGCAAACCTTGGATCGACTTCTGATCCGCGACCGTCCGTGGAGGCTACCGCGGAACCTGTCGTCACCACGCTCGCCCGCGATCTGGTTGACGTCGACAACGGCGTGATCAGCCGCGAAGTGTTCATGAGCAATGAAATTTTCGACATGGAGATGCACAATCTCTTTCCGCGAGCCTGGCTTTTCGTGGGCCACGAGACTCAGGTCGCAGACCCGGGAGACTACTTCTCCTCGTGGATGGGCACCGACCCCGTCCTATTGACGCGCGATGTCGACGGCGAAATTTATGTGCTTCTGAACTCCTGTCGGCACCGCGGCATGAAGGTGTGCCGCTACGACGAGGGCAATACGACTCAGTTCACCTGCCCGTACCACGCATGGTCCTATTCGATGGACGGGAGCCTGGTCAACGTGCCGGGCGACCTCTTCGGCGTGCCCCATATGAAGGCTGCCTACAACGGAAAGCTCGACAAGCCCAACTGGGGCCTGGTGCGCTGCCCGAAGGTCTACAACTACAAGGGTCTGGTCTTCGCGAACTGGGACGAGAATGCCGAGGAGTTTCTCGACTACGCCGGCGACTTCCACTGGTGGCTCGACAACCTCGCGGATGCGTTCGATGGCACGCCTGGTGACACGGAGGTGTTCCACGGCGTACTTAAATGGCGCATCAAGTCGAATTGGAAGTTCGTGTCAGAGAACTTCTTGGGCGACACCTACCACGGTGCATCGACGCACGCCTCGGTCGAGGCAGTCGGCATCGGCCCAGGTGGCCGCGGCCAACGCCGCCACGGCGAGCGTCAGGATCAGGGCGGACACTCGATGGGACGTACGAAGACGTCGTTCCGAAACGGGCACGGTGCGAGCGACAACATCGCCTACGAAATCCCGTACCCGGAGTTCGTCGAGCCGGAGATGAACGAATATTTTGACAATGCGTGGGAGGTGCGCAAGGAGCGCCTCGATGCAGAGGGGCGGCGTTTGGGCGGACGCGGGCCGGCCACTCTCTTCCCGAACATGTCGTTTGCCGCGGGCTTTCCTCGCAGCATCCTGGTGGCTCACCCCATTAGCGCGACCGAAACCGAGGTCTGGCGGTGGTTCCTAGCCGATAAGCGCGCGCCACAGTATGTGAAGGAGTGGCTGCGCCAGTACTACATGCGTTACGCCGGACCGGGGGGGATGACCGAGCAGGATGACATGGAGAACTGGGACTATGCGACCCAGGCATCGAAGGGCGTCGTGGCACAGCGGTACCCGTACAACTACCAGCAGGGCCTCGGCACGGAGCAGCTTTCGGAGCTCGACCGCGCGGTCCATTCGAACCACGCGATCTCTGGTGAGGTGAACGCTCGGGCCTTCTACCGGCGCTGGGCAGAGTTCGTCGACAACCTCAGTTGGGAAGAGCTGACGGACCTCGCCCGATCCGACGACAGGATCGAAGCGATCATCCGGCGAGAGGATGCCGCAGCCGCAGCCGCAGCCGCAGCGAACGAAAGCGAGAGCGTGCGATGAACGAGCGTGACTACACGAAGGGGCCGGACCGTTGGTTCCTTTTGCAGGAGATCTCGGACTTCCTTTTTCACGAGGCAAACCTCCTGGACGAGCGTCGCTACGAGGAATGGCTCGATCTCCTCGCCGACGACTACCATTACAGCGTGCCCCTTCGCATGAACGTCGAGTTCGCCGATGCGGATACGCGCGGGGAGACAAAGGTCGGCTCTGAGGTCTGCTGGTTCGACGAACCCAAGTCGACGGTCGAGCTCCGAGTTCTGCAACTCGCAACCGGTGTGCACTGGGCGGAGGAGCCCGTGTCTCGGGTGTCCCACCTGGTCACCAATCTGCGGATTGAAGAGGTGACGATGCCGGAGGTAAAGCTCTCCAGCCGGTTCCTCGTGTACAGAAACCGGGTGGCCGACGAGACCGATTTCTATGTGGGGCGCCGCACGGATGTCGTGCGGCGAACTGACGATGGATGGCAGATCGTCAAGCGACACCTGCTGCTCGACCAGACGGTGTTGTTGGCGAAGAACCTGTCTGTATTCCTCTGAACCCAGAAGTATCGGACCCACCGCGGCTCCTGTGATCCGCGGTGGGGCACCCGGGAGCCACGCGGCGTCAGGAGTGTGGGCACCGTATGCTTACTGGGGAAGGGTGGCAATGATGGTCTTTGAGGAGCATGCTGACACGGTGGTGACACCAGTCGTGAACGCCGACAAGCAGCCGGCGTATCCGATTTCGTCGGTCGGGAACGCCCTGCGGTTGCTGCTGATGTTTCGGGATGAACCCCGGCTTCGTCTTTCTGACGTCGCGAAGTCTCTCGGTGTATCCACCTCAACTGCGCACCGGCTGCTCGCCATGCTTCAGTCGTATGACTTCGTCCGCCAGATCGAGGGCGATCGAACATACGTGGCTGGCCCGGTGTTCGTCGATCTTGGTCTGGCTGCTGTGCGCGGAATGGACATCAGAGTGCACGCGAGGCCGATCCTCGCCGACCTAGCGGTGTTGCTCAACGAGACGGTGCATCTCGCCCAACTCGAGGGTAAGAACGTGCGGTATCTCATTGGTGCCGAGGGCGCGAACGCGCTCCGGGTGACCGACCGTACCGGCCAGGTCACGCCGGCGCATACCAGCGCCACGGGGCGGGCCTTGCTCGCCGACCTTCCGGATGATCGACTCGAATTGATCCTCGCCGAGCTCGAGGCCGAAGGAGTCGATGTACCGGCGCTTCGCGATGAGCTTGAGGAAATTCGCCAGCGGGGCTACGCGCTCAACTTCCGGCCCGATGATGTCGCGTCGATGGCCACGACGGTCCGTGACCAGAACGACCAGACGGTTGCAGCGATCAATGCGGTCGGGCCAACTTCACGGATGTACCAACGTGACCAGGTGCACGTGGCGCGGCAGCTGCATGCGGCCGCGGCGAAACTCGAAGCGGTGTTGCGGACTGTGCCGCAGTCGTAGCCGCCGCACCTTCCCCATGCTGCGTGAGGCCGGCCGTCACGACGACCTGAGCTGCCGCGGATAACCCGGACAGTGTGCCCTCTTAAAATGAGGGTTCACTGAAAGTAGCGATCAGCATGACCGCAGCGCGTAGGCGTTTCACCCAGGCGTTCAAAGACGACCTGTGCCGTGAGGTGATTAACACCCCCAAACCGATCAAGGACGTCGCCACCGCATATGGTGTCGGACCCGAGACGCTCCGGAACTGGCTCAACAAATACCGCGAGGCCAACGGCGGCACCGAAGCGGACCTGACGGTCTCGGAACGGGCCCGTCTGAAGGAACTCGAGCGGGAAGTTCAAGAGCTGCGGGCGGAGACCGCGCTCATACGTTCGACGAGGAATAGCGCCCGGTTCGAGTAGCCTGGAGACCGATGTCAGGAAAGCAGACGAAGTCGACGACGCCCGAGGGCCACGCGGGGTCCGCGGGCGATGACCGGTCGGTCGCCGCGAAACTTTTCGCCATCCTCGATGCGTTCACCGCGCCATCCGTCGTGACGGCCCTCACATTGACGGCCATCTCTCATCGCGCTGGAGTGCCGCTGTCCACCACTCATCGGCTCGTCGCAGAATGGGTGAAGTGGGGCGGCTTAACTCGGCAGGACGACGGACGATATGAACCGTCCCTGATTTCCTGCCGCTTTCTTTCTGGTGAAAGGATTCGGTTATGCCCAAGAAACACCCAACAGAGGTTCGCGAACGAGCGGTCCGTATGACGCTTGATC
>NZ_SOEY01000033.1 GCF_004402535.1 Cryobacterium glaciale
TCTCCGACGCGGAAGTCGCCGAGATTCCCTTCACCGCGTTCGGATCAAAGAAGAAGAGCGAGCAAGTCCTCGGACGTCTCATCGTGCGTCGCATCCCGGAACAGAACAAGACCGCCGCCGCCGGTCAACGGACTCTCTTTGATCTGTTCCGTTTCCACGCGTTCTTCACCACCAGCACCCTCAACACCGTCGACGCCGACAAAACCCACCGCCACCACGCGATCATCGAAAATTTGAACGCCGACATGAAAGCGTCGGCGATGGCGCACTTCCCGTCCGGCGTATTCACGGCCAACGCCGCCTGGCTCGTCCTGGCCTGCATTACGTTCAACCTCACCCGCGCCGCCGGCACCCTCGCCAGTCCCGCCCTCGGAAAAACCGTCACCGCAACCGTTCGCCGCAAACTCATCACCGTCGCCGCCAGAATATCCACGTCAGCACGACGCATCACGTTGCACCTACCCNCCACGTCAGCACGACGCATCACGTTGCACCTACCCAAAAGCTGGCCCTGGGAAGAAGGCTGGACGGCGCTGTTCACCAGCGTTTGCAGCCCGCCCGGACGCGCCGCCACCTAACCATCCAGCCCGACCGGGCGCAACAAGGAACCCCAGTGGAACACCCAGGCATCGAGGCCCTGAACCGTCCCTGATTTCATGCCGCCGTTTTGTTGGCGGCTTCGATATTTATCGGGCCGTTTGTTTCAGCGTAGTAGTTGCTTTCATATTCCTCGGGCGGCATGTTTCCGNGAAAGCTGGCCCACTACTCCTGACGACTGAATGCGGCGTCGAACGATGCCTCCGGCTGCTTCCACAGCAGCGATCGGACGAACCCCACTGCTTCAGCAGCCCCGTGCAGCCTATCCATCCCGGCGTCCTCCCACTCGACCGAAATCGGGCCGCTGTACCCGATTGATCGCAGAGCGCGAAAAGCATCCTCCCACGGCACATCGCCATGACCGGTCGATACGAAATCCCACCCACGACGCGGATCGCCCCACGGCAGGTGCGAACCGAGCACACCAGCGCGGCCAGTCGCCGGACGCAACCGCGTATCCTTGCAGTCCACGTGGTAGATCCGATCACGAAACTCCCAAATAAACTCGACCGAGTCGATGTTTTGCCACATCATGTGCGAAGGGTCCCAGTTAAACCCAAACGCCGCACGGTGGTCAATCGCCTCGAGTGATCGAACGCTCGACCAATAGTCGTAGGCGATCTCCGACGGATGCACCTCATGCGCGAACCGCACGCCTTCGCTGTCAAATACATCGAGAATTGGGTTCCATCGGTCGGCAAAATCCTGATACCCCGCATCGATAACCGAGGCGGGCACCGGCGGAAACATCGCCACGTACGGCCAGATCTTCGATCCCGTGAAGCCGACCACCGTATCGATGCCAAGCTTTCGTGCAACGCGCGCCGACCGCTTCATATCTTCGGCTGCGCGCTGACGCACCCCCTCGCCGTCTCCGTCGCCCCACGTGTTCGGGCGAAGGATCGCCTTGTGCCGAAAGTCGATCGGGTCGTCGCAGACGGCCTGACCTGTGAGGTGATTCGAGATTGCCCAAGCCTTTAGGCCATACCGGTCGAGGATGTCGAGCCGCGACTGCAGATATGCATCGTCTTCGTCGGCCCGCTCGAGGTCGAGATGATCTCCGGATGCTGCGATCTCCAGCCCGTCGTAACCCCATCCGCTCGCCAAACGGGCGACTTCCTCGAATGGAAGGTCGGCCCATTGGCCGGTGAACAAAGTGACCGGATGCGTTGACTTTTGGTCGGTCATGTCAAGTTCCCTTCTTGGTCTTACGCCGCGGCGTAAGACATAACGTTTTCTTTGGTCGCTGCGGCACGGTCGAGTTCGCCGACGATGCGTCCTCGACGCATGACGACGACACGGTCGGAAAGCGCGAGCAATTCGGGCAGCTCACTCGAGATGATCAAAACTGCGACACCGGTGCGAGCGAGTTGTTCAATCAGGCGGTGGATCTCTGCTTTGGCCCCGATGTCGATGCCCTTCGTGGGTTCGTCGAGGATCAGGACGCGGGGGTTGCTCGCGAGGCAGCGCGCGATAATCACCTTTTGCTGGTTCCCGCCCGAAAGCGAGCGGATCGATGTTTCAGCAGTCGGCGTCTTGATCGAGAGGTCGCCGATGTACTTCTGCGCTAGCTTCCTCTCGATCCCGAGCTTGAGAATTCCCCAATGGCTCACCTGCTTCAGAAGCGATAGTGTCGTATTTTCGCGCACCGATAAGCCGGGGATAATGCCCTGTTGCTTACGCTCTTCCGGCACAAGCGCTATGCCCGCGTTGATTCCCGATCGGGCACCTCGGAGCGTCAGCTTCTTACCGTCGAGGTAGACAACACCCTTCTCCAGCCGATCCGCACCGTAGATGCATCGAGCGACTTCGGTGCGACCCGCCCCGATGAGCCCGGCGAGACCGACGATTTCGCCCGCATGCACTTGCAGGTCGACATCGGCGAAAGCGCCTGCGCGACTCAGGCCGCGTGCCTCGAGCACGACCTCACCGCGCTGGCGTGGGACATGCTCGTACATATTGACGTTATCGCCGACCATCAATCGAACGACGGACTGCGTGTTCAATTGGGCGGCCGGGACGGAGGATGCGACGGTCTGCCCATCTCGGATCACCGTGATCTTGTCGGCCAGCTCGAATACCTCCTCGAGCTTGTGCGAGACGTAGAGAATCGCGAGCCCTCGGGCGCGCAAGTCGTTGACCAGTGTGAAGAGCTTCGCGACGTCGTGGTCGGCGAGTGCGGTGGTGGGTTCGTCCATGATCACGACCCGTGCATCCTGGGCGATCGCTCGAGCGATCTCAACCATCTGGCCTTCACCGGTCGACAATGCCATCGCGGGTGCGTTCAAGTCGATTCCGGGGGCGACCTGATCGAGAGCAGATTTAGCGCGCGCGCGCACGGCTTGCTTCGAGACAATGCCGCTCTTGCCTCCCCAGTCGCCGAGGAGGATATTCTCGGCGACTGAGAGATTCGGAACGAGGTTGTGCTCCTGGTGGATGGTCGCGATGCCGGCCGCTTTCGCGGCAGCAGTGTTGGCCTGCATTGGTTCGCCGTCGACGTAGACTCCACCCTCGTCGGGAACATAGAACCCACTGAGGATCTTGATGAGAGTTGATTTTCCGGCGCCGTTTTCACCGACGAGACAGTGCACCTCGCCGGCCTGGAGTTCGAAGTCCATGCCGGCAAGGGCGACGACGCCCGGGAACCGCTTGACCAGTCCCCGGGCTTCGATGACCGCGATCGATGTGTGCGAGTCGCTCATGGTATTTCCCTTTGCAGGAACGCGAGGCCATCCCGAGCAAGCGCATCCATCGAGGGAGCGACCGGACGCCACAGTGACACGGCGCGCGCGATCTCTTTCACCGTCGGCAGGAACGACTCTATGACGATTGTTCCGCTGTAGCCGATGTCGTCGAGCGCCTGCCATGTCTCGCTCCAGGCCACGTTGCCAGTGCCGGGCGTTCCGCGGTCATTCTCCGAGACTTGAAAGTGGAACACCTTGTCGCCGGCCAAACGGATGGCGTCACCTATGTGTTTCTCTTCGATATTCATGTGGAATGTGTCGAGCATGAAGCCGGCATTGTCGCGGTCGATCAGTTCGAGCAATTGGAGGCCCTGCTCGACTGTGTTTACGAGGTCGGTTTCGAACCGGTTGAGAGGCTCAATGGCAAGCGCGACGTTGCGATCTGCCCCATAATCCGCGACTAGGCGGAGGCTATCAGCCGCCCATTGGCGCTGCTGCGAACGCTCGTCCGGTGAAAGCAGTCGCGTTTTGCCGGTCGTCGAGTACATCGGGCCCGCGACGTGTGGCGAGCCGACGGCAGCCGCCATGTCGATGCACAGTTTGATGTAGTCGACGCCCGACTGTCGCATCTCTGCGTTCTCGTGTGACACGTCACGGTCGGGCCCGAAGGCCCCGCAGATTGAGATGGGCAGACCGGTGCGCTCGGATGCGGCGATTAGAAAATCGGTCGTTAGTTGCGACGGGTCTTCGATGCACACCTCGATCAGGTTGAAGCCCATCTCTTTCGCGTAGTCGAACTGGTCGCCGTCGTCGTCGGTGAACGGCGATGCGAGAACGAATGAGCTGATGCCGAAGTCGTACTTGCTCATTGGCCCGACACCTTGTCCTCAGCGGCTTTGAGCGTCCTGATGGCCAGTTCGGTGTACTCGTCGAGAAACTCGAGGTGGCCGTTGCGTGCGATCATGGCGAACGGGTCGGCGGAGGCGGGGAGCAGTTCGAACGTGACGTATCCGCTGTAGTCGATGTCTTTGAGAGCCTGGACTGTGGGCACGAAATCGATGTGTCCGGCCCCAGGCGCTGCGCGGTTGCTGTCGACGGCGTGCACATGGTTGAGGTGACGGCCGGCATCGCGGAATGCTCCGTCGATCGACTTCTCTTCAATGTTCATGTGAAACATGTCTCCGTGTACACCGGCGTTAGAGAGCCCGGTCGCCTCTACCAGACGGACGGCCTTGTCCAGTGTGTTCAAGAAGTAGGTCTCGTAGCGGTTCCAGCACTCTAGTGTGATGTCTACTCCCACGGATGCGGCGTATTGGCCGATTTCACGGACGTTCTCGACGGCCCAGGCCCACTCCTGCTCGTCACTCTCGAGAGCGGAGGTTTTGCCGACAGGCGACGGGCCGACAATAATCGTGGGGGCGCCGACCGATGCTGCGAAGTCGGCCATCGACTTTCCATAGTCGATGCCTTTCTGGCGAATAGTCGCAGCTGGGTTCACCAAGTCGCGGTCGCCTGACCAAATGCTGCAGATCGAACTGACTTCGATTCCGGTGTCCGACTTCAGGCGGTTGATTTCAGTGACGTCCTGGTCCGTCTCTCCGATGAGCTCGATGGCATCGTAGCCGAAGCGCGACAGTCGGTCGAAGCTCTTCGCGATCGGCTCCTGGCTGTAAACAATTGCGTTGTACGAATACTTGAAGCGAGACATTTCGTGTGATTCCTAACTGGTTCTGTTCGGGGGAACGGACGGAGCAAAAATGTCCCGGTCGCGCCGTACCGTGACTTCACGGCGCGACCGAGAGGTGTGCTTCTACTTGAAGACGTTGCCCCATAATTCGGGGTCGTCGACATTCTCAGCGGTGATTAGCGAAGGCTCAGTGAGCTGCAGTGCCTCGACGGTCTTACCGTTGAGGATGTCGACCATCGTCGAGAGCCCCAAGGCACCCATCACGAAGGGATCCTGGTTCATCGTGGCGTCCTGTGACCCGTCGCGGATACGATCAAGCGCCAGAGGCGTTCCGTCGACTCCGACGAGCGGGATGTGACCAGGTTCGCCTACCTTGGCGGACTTGCCGATCTGCTCAAGGCCCGACACGATTCCGCGAACCATCTCATCGTTGTGGCTAAAGAGACCATTAATATTCGGGTCTACCGTGAAGTTATCGACCGCAATAGAGAGGGCGTTGTCGGCCGTCCACTGAGCGTCACGCGAGATGACTTCGATGTCGGTGAACTCTGCGGCTCCTTCCTTAAATCCATTGCCACGAAGGATGGCGTGGTATGCGCCCTTCGCGCCTTCGAATTCGAGGAGGGTACCCTTTTCGTCCATCAGCTTGGCGAGTTCTTCGGCACCGAGCTTGCCGGCGAGTTCATTGTTGTAAGCGACCGCCGCATCCGCAATATCACCCGTGACCACGGAGTCGACCGTGACGACCTTCTTGCCGGCGTCGTGAATCATCTGGACACCGGGAACGAGTTCGTCGGAGTTGTTCGGGCTCAGCACGAATCCATCGACGCCCTGCGCCAGTTGGTCTTGGATCTGGCTGATCTGGGCCGACGAGTCGCCTTTGGCGTCGAGAATGGTGACCTCGACGCCGAGCTCCTGTGCCTTGTCTTTGATGCCCTGGCCGAGCGCGACCATGAACTCGAAGCCTTGGCTATACAGCAGAACGGCGATCTTCGTCTTGCCGTCGTCAGAGCTGCTTGGTGTTCCTGCGGTGGGACTGCACGCGGTGAGGCCGAGGGCAGCAGCGGCGGTGAGTGCCACAGCGACGACGAACTTTCTTCTTGTCTTCATTGACTTTCTCCTGTTTTCTTTTCGGTGCCTCAATGAGCTACCGTTGGGGCGTACAGTTGCGAACTCATTTGAGATGATGACGCGGTCAATTTTCCGCGCGGCTTGAGGCTGCGCTGTCGGTCGGCGCAGGTGAGAAGGGAGTGGAAGTGCTGGCCGACGACGAGGGTGGCGGAGCGAGCTTCGCTCGACGAGAAAGACCTCGTTGCACGTACTTGTAGCGGTAAACGTCCAAGGCTGCGGCGGCGAAGATCACGGCGCCCTGCACGATCTTGTCGTACGAGGATGGAATGCCGAGGAGATTCACGGCATTCGACACCATTGAGATGAGCAGCACGCCGAGCAGTGTGCCCTTGATGTTCCCCTGTCCGCCGAAGAGGCTGGTTCCACCAATCACCACGGCCGCGATGACTGTCAGCTCGAGGCCGTCGCCGGCACGGGGACTTCCGGATGCGAGACGACCGGTGAGGAGAAGGCCCGCGATCGCAGCGGTCAGCCCACATATGACGTACGCGAGCATCTTGATGCGGTCGACGCGGATCCCGGCGAGAAGCGCGGCTTCAGGGTTTCCGCCGACCGCATAGATCGACCGGCCGAAGGTTGTGCGCGTCAGCCCCAAATGCGCGATAAACGCAATGATGAGTACCGCGGGGATGAGGAGTGGGATGCCGAAGAGCTTCGCGTTGACCGCGCTGGTCAGAATTTGGGGAACCGGCGTGATGTTTCCACCGTCGGAGTAAGCGAAAGCTAAGCCCACCCCCGCACTCAGCGTCGCCAGGGTGGCGATCAACGGCGAGATCCCCAGCTTCGTCACCATAAGACCGTTGATTGCGCCGATGATGATTCCGATCAGGAGCCCTGCGAAGATACCGACGATGTCGGGCATCCCCATCCGCACGATCACGCCCATCGACAGGACCGACGTCACCGCTGCTGTCGCCCCGACCGAAACGTCAATACCGGCCGTGAGAATGACGAAGGTCATTCCTATGGCGAATACGCCGAGAATTGTCGACTGGTAGAGCAGGTTGATGAGGTTGATCGGTGAGAGGAAGACGGGGCTGAGGAAGCTGAGCGCCGCCCCGAACGCGAGCACGACGATGAGCAGCCCCTGGGCGCCGATCAGTCGCCCGGCGACAGAACCGGTCAGTTTTCTTTTTTTCGGTTGGGTCGCGCCTGAGCCGGGGCTGGGACTGTCAAGGTGAGTGGATATTGTCATTGTCCTTGTCCTTGGTATATGTCGTGAACTGCGTCAGCCGACGGACGTAAGAAGTTCGTCGACCGAGGAGAGACGCACGATCTCGCCGTCCTTCTTCGCCGACTCCGCGGTCGCAACGACTAGTTGAAGACTGAGGATGTTGTCGCGAACGTCAGTCTCCGGGCGAACACCGGAAGTGACCGCTTCCGAGAAAGCGGCGAGCGTGCCGAGACGCTCCTCGACCTCGAGGTCGTCGAGATCGACATGCATGACTCCGGAGTGCTCTGTAGCGCCGGCGAGGAATACCGTGTCGAAGAGCGACTGGAATCGGATCTGGACGGTGTTGTTCTTCCAGCTGATTGAGCCCTTAGTCCCATGAATCTCCCAATCACCGTCCCAACTCGTCTGCTCACCTTGGGAAGCCCAAGATCCGGTGTAAATGACCTTCGCGCCGTTCGAACCTTCGATCTGAACGACAGCGGAGGCATTTCCGGCGAATCGCGACCAGGACGGGTTCCACGAGTTTGCGCGCACAGATACGGCTTCAACTCCCGCGATTCCGCGGATCTGGTCTATGTGGTGGATCATCGCGTCGACGATGAGAGGCTCGTCCATCGTCAACCTAAAGCCATCAAACGGAGGATTCTTCTGGTAATTAATGAAAATTTGTTGCACCTCGCCGATGACGCCCTCGTTGATGAGGCGCTGAACAGTTCGGGGCGCCCGCTTGTAGCGGTAGTTCTGAGAAACCATGGCGATGGCCCCGGAATGGTCAGCAGCGTCGATGATCGACAGCGCGTCGGTGAGATTACCTGCCAGCGGCTTCTCAATGAGCGCCGGAATTCCCGCCTTTAGCGCGGGAACCGCAACGGCCGCGTGATACTCCGGCGGCACGATGACGAGAACGGCGTCGAAATTAGCTTTGTCTTCGAGCGCGTGCTCGATGTCGCGGTATGCGCGGACTCCATACGATTTCGCTACCCGCTCTGCGGCCGCGCTATCAACGTCGACGACGCCGGCCAACTCCCACGACGCACTCTGCTGCACGACGGTGAGCCAAGATGCGCCCCAGGCGCCCAAACCGACCTGAATGATTTTCATCTAACTTCTCCTCGCTACGTTTACTAGTTCTATTGCTGCTGCTGAATGGGGCGTATCGACCCATCCTCCGGTCTCGTGTGATTTTAGGACGGCCTCCGTGAGAACTGCGGCGCGGTAGCCGTCGGCGAAAGTGGGAAGCCCGTCTGGGGTCTCTCCCGTGCGCGCTTGGTAGCTGTCGCTCACAAACGCGTTGAATGCATCTTGATACCCCTGTGCATGCCCGGGGGGGACGATTGAATACCGCGCCGCGGAGGGATGCAGTGTTGCGGCGTCACGGACGATGTGGTGGAACCCCGTACGCTTGCCAAGCCACAAGGTCTCGGGGTTCTCTTGGTCGAAGAAGAGCGATTCGCGCTCTCCGCTGATCTCGAAACTCAGCCTGTTTTTTCGTCCTGCCGAGACCTGGCTCACGAGAATGGTTCCGAGGACGCCGCTTGTGGTCTCGAAGACGAGCGCCACAGCATCCTCGGTGTCAATGCTCTTGCTTCGATTGCGATCGCGATGCACGGTGCGCATTACTGCGTTAAGTCGTGAGATCCGATCGTCGGTGACGAACTCAATGAGATCGCACAGGTGGGAGCCGATATCGGCGAATGCGCGGGACGGGCCGCCGATTGCAGTCTCCACCCGCCAGTCATCGTCGTCAGATGACAGCAACCAGTCCTGAAGGTATGAGGCCTGGATGACGAAAATACGGCCAACTGCGCCGGCGAGCACCCGCGCTCGCGCCTCGCGGACCATGGCGTGAAAACGGTAGACGAACGGCACGGATACGATTCGGCTAAGCCTCTCCGCTCTCACCATGAGTTCGTAAGCGCTCGACGCCGAAGTCGCGAGAGGTTTCTCGCAAATGACGTCCTTACCCGCCTCGAGGGCCGCCAGTGCGAACTCCGGATGTGAGGCGTTCGGCGTACAAATGTGGATGACGTCGATGCTCTCATCGGACAGCATCGCGTCCACGGAGGGGTAAGCGGTGGAAATGCTCAATCTCAGTCGTGCGGCCTCGGCGGTCTTGGCACTGGACGACGCTATGCCAGCAAGTTCCGCCCCAGCGGCCCGTGCCGCCCGAGAGTGAACCGTTGCTATAAGGCCGCCCCCGATGATCCCTATTCGAGGTCGTCCGGCTGCGTTGTCGGTAACATCCGTTGTCATACAGACAATTTTGACCGACATACAGCTTTTGTCAATAGGTACGCAAAAGTAATTGGCTTAAAAGCCATCTTTTTGATGAAATGAAACAGATAGACTCATTGCGATCGCATTAAGACGCGATTGTTGTCACCGACAACACCGCACCAACCTGGGAGATAGCGTGACGACGACTGTCAAGACTCTCTCGGCTTTCGGAGCCGGGGAGCTGTTCCAGTTGTTGCGTGACGGGATCCCGCGCACTCGAGCGGAGTTAGCCGCCAGTACAGGCCTAGCTCGATCGACGATTACCTCTCGGATCGACAACCTCCTGGATTTGGGCCTCATCACACCTGTAGCTGACGCCGCCTCGACGGGCGGTCGACCCTCTGCACGAATCGCGATCAATCCGGGTGCGCGCGTGGTCGCCGCTGCCGACATTGGAGCGACACACGCCACGGTCGCGATCTGCGATCTCGCGGGAACAGTTCTGACGGAAAAACGCAATCGCCTTCAGATCGCTGAAGGGCCGGAGAGCGTTCTATCGTGGCTCATCACGACCATCGACACCTTGCTCGCCGATCTCAACCGACCGCATGATGAATTGATCGCGATTGGGGTCGGCCTTCCCGGCCCCGTGGAACACTCCACCGGCCGACCCTCGAACCCTCCAATAATGCCCGGCTGGAATGATTACGACGTTCCCGCGCGCATCCAGCTTTACTTCCCCGTGCCAGTGCTAGTCGACAACGATGTCAACATCATGGCTTTGGGTGAGCGCGCCCACAGCTGGCCACATACGAACGACATGGTCTTTCTCAAGGTCGCGACGGGCATCGGGTCAGGAATCATATCGGACGGCGGCTTACGACGCGGCGCATATGGCACTGCGGGTGACGTCGGGCACATCCCTGTCGGGCGTGGAGCGGGTGTGACCTGTCGATGCGGCAACACCGGATGCCTCGAGGCGATCGCCGCTGCGCCCGCGTTGGCGAAGGCACTGCGCGGGGCCGGTCTCGAGGCAAACTCGGGCGCGGATGTGGTGGAGCTGGTTGAGGCGGGCAACCTCACGGCCATCCGCTTCGTACGCGAGGCGGGCCGAGCGATCGGCGAGATGCTCAACATGTGCGTGAGTATCCTAAACCCATCACTTATCGTGATCGGGGGGTCCATGGCCCAGTCGGGCGAACACCTCATCGCAGGCATTCGCGAGGAGGTCTACTCACGTTCAATGCCGCTCGCCTCGCAGAACCTGACGATCGTCGCGTCCAAGACGGGGGCTCAGGCCGGCGTAATAGGGGCGGGCATTCTCGCGATCGAGCATGTACTGTCACAGGAATATATCAACTCCATGGGTTTCCCCCGGGCGACTGCATCTGCGCCGGCAGGTTGAGCTTGCCTGCATCTCCCTGTTCGTACCTAACGGCGATTCTCATAACTACGTCTCATAAGTGTCCGGGTTGAATGACGGTACTGACCGTTAGTTCTGAAACACACCAAGAGCAGATTGACGTGCTGAAGAGCTACGCCCGCATTCAACGCCGCAGTATTTTACGGACGGGCACGAGGTTGACGTCTGTACCGCGGGTGTCCGGCGCGACGACGTTTAGGTGGACCACGGTAAAAAATGGCGGGCTGTTCCCCGAACTCACGGGCGGCGGAATCCCTGGGCAGATTTTGCTCGCTTTCACGCACATCTCCTGCGCTCCACCAAATAGTCCTCTACCGGCCGAGCAACGTGGCCAACTTGTCGAGCGACTCCCCCGTAATCGTGAACTACTCAGTGACACCCTCGAATAGGATCGCGAGCTCGTCGAGTTCGACGTCCCAGCCCTCTCGGTTCTGCTCGAGACGTTCGCGACGGTAGCGGGTGCCGCCGGGGAGTGTGTCGAAGCCCGATTCGATCACGGTGACATCCGTCCCGGAACCGGAACCGGCATCGGCGACGGTGAAGCGCACGTGCGTCGAGTACTCGTCGAGCTGTTCGGCGGGGATTCCCGACCAACGGAAGCCGAACGAGCCGTCGGGCACGACCTCGGTGATTTCGATCGGAAAACTGCCGTAGTCATCCCAGTCGATGCTGCCAGTTGCACCGGGCTCGAGCGCGGCGAACTCCACACCGTCTCCGAACCACTTGACCATCACCTCGGGGTCGGTCAGCGCCTTCCAGACGCGCGTGCGCGAGGCTTCGATGTGCACGGTGCGGGTCACGGTGTGGCCCTTGATTCTTGCGTGATCAGACACGGTGTTTCCTTCACGTTCAGGCCGAGCGCGACGGGACATTGCCCGCCGAGCGGCACGTCAACAAGTTCTGCAGACGCACCTCATCGAGCGTACCCATGATTGCGTGTCTGTTCACGGCCGGGAGAGCGCCGTGGACGCGAGGGGCAACGCATCAGAGGTCGGTCCTTGGGAGCCCAGAGCGCATAGATGCCTCACGAGGAAAATCAGTCGCCTGGCGTGGTTTCCGCCTAGTCCAGCACCGGCATTCGGAAGGGCCCGGTTTGCTCGGTCCTTTCGTCGCCATCGACTACGAAAGCGCCCGTCGATGAACCGATTGGTCTACCACGTCGTGAGATTCGAGCGAGGTCGCGATGTGCAGGCCCGCGATGCGGGCGGCGGTCCGAGCATCCGCTTTGGTTAACCTGCTCGTGGGCACGCGCTCGATGACGTCCTGCAGCGCAAGCTGCACCACCAACGACTCGGCCGGCACCAGCGGCATCCCCCGATGTGCCCGCGCCAGGTTCTCCACCTCTGCCTCGGCGTCCAGCCGCGCACTGTTTCGGTGAAAATGCACCACGATGGCCTTCATATGCCAATCCACCTGCTGTTGCCGCTCTTCCCGGCGTTCCTCAGCTTTCGTACTCCGCACAGCCGCCGCGACGTCGCGGCTGGTCAGCAGGTCGACCCGGCGCATCCGCTCGGCGACTATTTCGACGGCTCGGGCGTAGACGATATTCTGCACCGGTGCAGGCGGGAGCCCCATGCGTGCTCGGGTGACCACGTAGGCCTCGGCGAACTCGCGCATGCGGGCACCGTTCTTGAGCACGTGCTCCGTGAGCGATTCGGCAAACACCGTGAACTGCCGCACGTGCTCGGGCCGCGATGGGTCATTGAAATACTCGTCGGCTTCGCGCTCATTGGTGCGACGCTCGGCCGCGGTCGTCGCGTGCAGAAGCTTCGGCGGGAGGCCCGCCCGGCTCAGACTGCGCTTCAGGCGTCGCGCCGCCGCGTTGGCCTCCAGCTCGGACTGGTAGATCTCCGGATCGCTGCGCCGATTCCGCTGCAGCTCGGCCCGGCGCTCCTTGTTACGCTCGGCCCACTGCCGGGTGATCTGCTTCGTGCGATCGGGGTCAGCGTCGCGCCGTGCTGCCGCCCGGGCGTTCACCTCGTCACGGTGTGCCTCGTAATAACGGTTGTAGTACTCGCGCACCTTCTCGCGATTCTCCGCCACCCACCGCTGCTGATACACACGCCGGCGCTCCGGATGCTCCACCCGCCAGCGTTTCGCCCGCTCCCTCCGCCGGGCACGCACCTCGGCTTCGCGGTGCCGGCGGGCCGTGGCCCGACGC
Organism: Cryobacterium glaciale; assembly: GCF_004402535.1. GTDB lineage: Bacteria > Actinomycetota > Actinomycetes > Actinomycetales > Microbacteriaceae > Cryobacterium > Cryobacterium glaciale. Next base: position 13,075 of record NZ_SOEY01000033.1, read on the forward strand.
ATCGAGTCGCGGTTGAGCTGCCGGGCACGGTCGAGGTGTTCCGCTCGCCAGAGGCGATTCAGCTCGCGGATCCGGTCGCGGTTCGCCGCCACATACTGGCGCCTCTTCTCCGCCTCGGCGTCACTGCCAGACGGATGCTCCGCCAGCGCCTTCTGCGGCGCGGCGTCTTGCCCAGATAGGTCGTTCATGATCACTGCTACGCGGGAGGCTGAGGGGCCAGCTCGATAACAAGGGCGAGGAGTTCCGAGCGATGCGCCGTCGGATTCGTGATCACACGCCCGACCGCGACGCGGAGCCGTTCGGTGTCCTCGTCCGCGATCATCGCGACGGGCTCCAGACAGTACTCGATGTCGTTCCGGAGGTTGTGCCTGTTATCGTCGACGGCAATCTCCGGATAGTAGAACAGTGCAGCCAGCGCGGTGCGGCTGAGAAGGTCGTCGAACTGCTCCTGCGGGATCGTCATAATGAGGCCTCCTGTGGGCGGACGTGTCTGAGCCAATCATGTCTCTAACAGGAGGTACGCCGGCTGTGACTGGCCGGAATGTCAACTGCGCCTCGACACGAGCACTGGCTCCTCCCCGCGCTTCACCCTGACGTTTTCGGAAAGCAACACCTGCGGCATGCGACGGCGTACCCCGGCTTCGACCAACCCGGCGAAGTACGCCGCAGCGAACCCCTACGGCACGGCGAGAAGCATCACGGGCACGCCCCACTTGAGACCGCGCCGAGTGTTGATGGCGTCGGTCACGATGTTGGTCGGCATAAGCCGGCGCAAGAAGCAGTAGCTGCGGGCCGTGGCGGCCAGGATGAATTCGAACATGGCGCGGCCTCTCAGATATTGTCCTCGCAGCGAGCGATGGCGCGCACTATCGGTTACCTGAGAAAATTCTAAATCCGATCAACCACAGGCGAAAGCACCGAAAATGCGGCTCTCCTGACGTAACCGTGGGTTCGTTGGGAGCGCCTTAACGGCCGCACGCCGCTCTCCGCCTAGGTTTCTAACTGTCAAAGGCAAGAAACTCGGGAACGGAAAAAG
>NZ_SOEY01000015.1 GCF_004402535.1 Cryobacterium glaciale
CTGCCGCCGACGCTCCGGCCCGACCGGATAGTGCTCGAGCTGCCGGCATCAAGAACTGCCGTTACGCGCTCTGGAAGAATCCGGAAAACCTGACCGAGAAGCAGCAAGCCAAGCTCGCCTGGATCGTGCAGACCGACCCTCGCCTGGCCCGCGCCTACTACCTGAAGGAAGGCCTCCGCGTCATCTTCAAACTGCCTCTCGGCGAGGCGACCGAGGCTCTGGACAAATGGGTCGGCTGGGCCCGCCGCTGCCGCATCCCTTCCTTCGTGAAACTGCAAAAGAGCATCGTCAAGCACCGCACCGCGATCCTCGCGTCCATCGAGCACGGTCTCTCCAACGGCCGCGTCGAATCCATGAACACCAAGATCCGCCTCATGACCCGCATCGCCTTCGGCTTCAAATCACCCGACGCCCTCATCGCCCTCGCCATGCTCAGCCTCGGCGGTCATAAACCTGTGCTTCCAGGCCGGAATTAACCCACGGAAGAGTCAGGAGAGCCCCTTTAATGAGGCGTACAGGAGCACACCGCTTCGCGGGCCGGCGGCCGAGAAGATCGTCACGAGAACGAGCCGAGCACTCTATCCCAGCACATTCGTTCCCTACTCAAGCGACATTTCAGCGTTCGAACCGTGGCGTGGCTTCTCAATCCAAGGCGCGATCGATTTTGGGCTCGACGTCCTGCCAGCGACGAGCCATCCGAACGCGAAGACGCTCGAGTACATCGGCGAAATTGTTATCTTTGCGGCCGCCGACGCCGGATTGTGGGAGTACAGCGATAAGTCTGCGCCAGAGGGTAGCGTCCGGCATGCGCTCTCTAGCGGTTGGAGGTTGGAGAATGCGCGGACGCACATCGAGGACAAGGTGGGGTCACGTTCTAGCGGGGATCACACAGCGGAACAGATAGACGATATATCGAGGTTGACTGAACTGGTTGATCAGCTAGCAGGCGAGGTGGCCTTAGACCTAGAAGTCCGAGCGAGAGCATCAATTCAGCAGATGATGATCGACGCGCCGACGCCGGTCCTCCAGATAACCCCGGCCATCACTCGTTTTTCCCGTCCCGCAGCGCAGTGGCTATTCAGACGCGCTGAAGGCGGCCGGCTGATCAGCTTTGAGAACCTCTCGAAAGCGGAACGAATCTGGGCCAGTGCCGCGATCACCGACGCGCTCTACTGGCATCGACGGGAACACACCTCCCGGCCCGGCGAGGAACTTCGACCAGTTCTCACGATCTTGGACGAACCGGAAACTGCACTCCACCGATCCGCCGAGGCGCACACCGCTCGCGCCCTGGTCGATCGAGCACGGGATCCACGCAGAATAATTGTTGCCGCCACACACTCTCCCAACTTGCTCGATGCCGGGGAAGCACGCATTATCGAAGTCAAACGAGGCGGTGGGACGAATGGTGCCTCCGTGGTCCGCGAGCTCAACCTTGCCAACAAAGAAGCACTTGGTGAGCTCGGGTTGATGCCGAGTGACCTCTTACGATGGCCGCGAATCTTCCTGCTCGTAGAAGGTGCGCACGATGAAGCGCTACTCGATGCCTATTTCGGAGACCGGTTGCGTGCGGCGCGCGTCCAAATACTGCCATTGCGTGGGGCAACGAAGCTCCCGGGGACGATCGACAGCCGTGTGCTGTTCGACTTCACGGGCGCGCACCTCGTTGCTCTTGTCGACAATCAAGACCCCGAGCAACTTAGGGCGGCCTGGGCGGAGGCGCTCGAAAATCGAGCATCCGGCACCCTTGAAGCAGCCACGGCTGGTCTGGCCGACGCCATCCTCGGTGACGCGGACGAAGCTCGATTCCTTCGCGAGTGGCTCACCGCAGCGCTCCGGACCGGAGTCGAAAGTCGCGTCACACCGTACAGCCTGAAGGCAAAGGACATCATCGAATACGTGCCGGTCGGATCCCTCATCGACACGCACGCGTCTTGGGAAACCGTACGGGCGGAGCATGCGGCCGCTCTTGCAGCCCGGAACGGATCGCCAAAAGACTTCAAGAAGTGGATCGAAGCGACCTATAAGGTCGGCATCACCCCGGACCTGCTGCGGGAGGCCGCCCGCGGGGTGGACCGCGCGCCGCAGGAACTTGAACGCCTCATGAAGTCTCTGGAGGCGATCGCGCACCAGTGAGACCCCGTACAGTCGCCTGAATGCCAAGCTCCGAGTATCCGGAGACTGCATAGTTCCGAAGTTATCCGGTCGCGGCAGGGCACAGCCAGGTCCTCACCGTCGGCAGTTTCCTGCCTGTTTGCATATGAGGTGTTATCGGCGCTGGGGCCGGAAATCTCAGTTATCGCGTGAAGAGTCGTGCGCGTCGCTCTCTCGGTCGACTCTTAATCTTCAACATCCCGTTGCGTTACCTCACCCGCAAGCACCTGATCAACTTGCTTGGCGAGTCCGAGGTGTCCAGCTTCACCGAGCGCATTCATAAAGGACGACGCGTCTCGTTTGAGCGCTTCATCGCTTGATTCGATCGCTTTGGCGATAACCATTGCGACTACGTTCTCGGAGAGTTCGTAAGTTGCCATGCTTCGAGCCTGGTTGGTGGAAAGAAGAAGCTTCATGATGTCGAGCGCGCTCCTGGGATCGAGTTCGGACGCGGCCGCAATCTCCTTCCCGATCATAAAGCGCTCGCTCGCCACCTTTGGACTTAGCTCCAGCATCCTTTGGAATCGCGGAAGCCACCAATCGGGGCGAAATTTCCCGCTCTTGACAACCCAGTGGAATTCCCGCAATTCGGGCGCGTCTCCGATTGTGCGTTCTACGTGGGCGAGCCGAGCGTCCCAGATGGCCGCAAACCTCCCGCAAATATCTTCTGCAACATCATTGGAGTGCATAAACTCCCAGCCGACATGGCCGAGTGCAGCGCCACGGACGGTTGGATCGGCAGTACCGAAGAAGACAGTCACTACGGGATCATCCCATTCCGTATCTCCGAAAATCATCGATTTCACCGCCCACTCGCCAATGCGCTGAAGCGGGTCCGAATCGATCCGCCAGCCGTCGACGATCGGATCGGCCAATTGCATCGCCGCGAGCATAGAGGGCGTGAGCAACTCGTAAAGTTTGTGATGGTAGTGGTGGATGGCCATAGCAGTGGTCAGTGCAATCTGCTGATTCCTGTCGATGCCCTCATCCGTGCCATAGATGCTGGGTAAGAGACCCCTCATCCAGATCTCGTCAGATGTTAGGAGGCGGCCGAGAGCTTCCCCCAACACCGCGCGCGACGCCCCTCGCGTGTCCGTTCGCCCGAGCTCTCGGTCGATTTCGCTTCTCGTACGCTCATGCCAGGGCGCCTCGGGGCCATGCGTCAAGAGTCTCACTAGCCCTCTGAGTCGTATTGGCCACTGCCAGTTGATCGATAGAGCTAGCGGATCCATCCCGCTCTCGTGATCGCCATCTGCATACTGCAACCAAGCGGTCTCGTCGCGGGATGTCTCAATGAGCAGGTCAGCGAATCGTGCCAAGGATCTCGGGGGTATAACCAGCTCGGTATCCGTTGTCCCAACTAGGTTTCCGAGTAGGCTCACAGCGGCTTTCTTGCTCCATCCGTAGTCCCGGTCGTCATCAAACTTGCCTCCTTCCACTGGAAAATCTAACAAGTAGTCGTGGGTGAGAACCCCTTCGATGACATCAGCAACCCGCGGCCAGTCGAGGGAATTGTTTGCTAAAAAGGCGGCCTCCCAACCGCTGAGAATGGCTCGCAAGTAAGTGGGTCGGAGCCGTTCAATGAGATTAATCCCTCCATCAACCGAAGCAGGGTTACTTGTTACGAGCGACGCCAATGCGCGAGCCTGGCCTTCGTGCGATGGTTCAGGGCCCCAACCATCGGCGGTGTCGTGCCAACCCTCGAGATGAGCGATGAGCGCTGTCGGGCTCATCGCAGCCATTTCCTCATGCGTCAGCGGGCTATTCGGTCCCGTCCATGTCGTGATCTGCAACGGCGGCCTCAGCGGGTTTTCCAATGTACCGCGCCGGTTGTCGAGCGTTGCGAGCAGAGACCGTGGGTATTCCGGAAGAGCCTCAGCGCCGATAGAGGCGAGCCACAGGTGCTGCCAGTGCTCCACATAGTCGCCTACTTTGTGTTCGATCTCGTCCGCGGTCTCGTCACTGTCACGCAGCAGGCGCGTGCGGAGCTCATCATTACCCAGTGGCGGACCAGACTTAATGAAGTCGCCGAGTGGCTCCAGCGCAGCCGGGGAGTGCTTTCCGACAGCCCGCGCGAGCTCTGCAAACTCTGCTCGGCAGCGTTCGTCGTTGGCCGAAGGCTCGAACATAAGCTCTATAGCAATCGCCACAAGTGCTGACGCCGCGTCCGACCCAGGGATGGCCACCGACAGAGACCTGGCGTTTGCGAACATTGCAATGCGCCGCGCGAGCATGAGGTTTGTTCTCACCAGGAGCGACGCTGTCTCAGCGGGGTGATCGGTCATGCGAGTCAAAGCCAGGTCACGGACACCGTCTATCAATGCATCTTCGACCTTTCTGTATCCGTCGCGACGTGCATTGATATTTGGTCGGGAAAACGACCAACCGTCGGACTGGCCGCTCACGCGCTCGTATTCAACGAGCCAGCCGAGCACGAGAGGGAGTCCTTCTCCGCCCAATGAGGCCACGACCCGCAGCAGGCCTGCGTCATACCAGTATTCTTCGAGAACGAGATTTGGCTTTGTTGAGTCCGTGCTCTCGCCAGGCCGGAAGAGCACATTTGCGATCCACGCGCCAACCTTCCGTTGCCCGCCATCGATCAGGTTGACTACGAAGTCCACCATCGCTCTCGGGTCTGTTCGCCAGCCGAAGCCGGATGACAGCCAGGCCTTTAGAAGAGGCTTCAACCGGGCCGCTTCTGGGGCTGGCACGGTCCCGCCTATTTCAAAGACAGCACGCCGCACCCACGCATTCTCACTATCCACCAACTTAAGAAGTATGTCCACAGCAGCAGTTGGCGCCGCAGCAGCCACACGGACCACGTACTCGATTTCCGGCCAAGAGGGGTCACTAATGGAGCCGTCATCCAAGGTGACTCGAATTGGTGGGCTTGCGAACGCACCCTCCTTGGCGAGCGGTTCCAACCAAAGTGGATTCTTGAGGCCCTCGAAGAACGCCCGACGTAGATGCAGCGTTGGGATCCGCCGTAGTGCTTCCCGCACTTGCTGTTCGGTCGGTGCTTTGTAGTCAGTCATTCAGTTTCCTCGGTGGCGGTGGCGTTAGCTATGTTAAGAATGTCCTCGACGGCGCTCAAGTTCTCGAAGAACACTGCAGTGCGAACGTCGATGACGTCTTCTACGACTCGGATGTTCGTCCTGACCTCGTCGTCCGTAGGGAGGGACCTCCCAGCATCCGGATTGCGGTCGAGATGCGTCCACTGGAGAAAAAAGCGTTGCGCCGAATTCCACTGGCTGATGAGTGGGTGTTTTGTATCTGCTCCGTCAGTCAAGAGTGCCGCAGCATTGGCGACATTTATGCCTCGCTCTTTGACTGCCGCTGCCACGAGATCTGCAATCGCCGCCGCAATCGCACTCGGCACGGGGACAATGTCCTGCGCTGCCCGAAGGTCAAAGCCAGAGTGAGCGGCCACTAGGTCAGGAAGACGCCCGGTCAGAGATACAGAGCTTGGATTTGGTCGCGGCGTGCTACCAACAGCCATGACGGCCGGCAGTCCATTCATGACCTCTCGCATGCAATGGCAGATGATCGACACTCGGGCAGTCTCCAGCCCGGGAGCGATGTCTGCATCGAGTTCTTGTAGCGCTGCGCAGTACATGCCGGCCAATCGAGGGCTTCGATCCATGAGCGCATCACGGATCTTCGCGCGACGTCCCCCCAAATTCGCGCTCGACGAAATTGCCATTCGGAGTCGCTACCTTCTAGGCCCGGCGTGGAGACTGTTGGATAGAGCACACGACGGCAGCGCCCCGCGCGACGCAGTGCCGGAGGAATGACAAAGCGCGCACTCGCTGTCCGTACTTAACGAGCACCCCCGCGTTCATGTCAGCAGTCTCGAAAAACGCTGAGCGAATCGAAGACATCGAATTTGTCGAAGCTCGGTCCAGCCACCTAATCGAGCGTAAGGTCTCGCATCATTGTCAATCACCCTCACAGCCTACTGAGCCGCATGGACATAGCTGGAAGAGATGAGGCTGGACCATACCGCCAGGCTCCAAATTCGTCAGTGCGATTGATCCACTCCGGCACCGGCATGTCCACCGCCAGCGAGCGGTGTGCCGCTAGTCGCCTTGGTGGCAGCCTGCAGAATAATGGCAATGACGAGGAATGAAGAACAGTGGCGAATTTCGCGCATTCTTACATAACCGGTCTTATCGGTGCGACCAGGAGCGAGAACGATTTCGGATGGGGAGGAGCCCGACCGAAAATCTCCCTCCCGTGCTTACCTTCGCGTGACGTCCGGAGGCTGGCGCGTTTGTGGCTCGCTAGTTGATCCGGGACGGTCCCAGATCTGGAGCCGGCGGAGCTGCGGGCGCCCGTGGCAGTCCAAGATGGAAGATGTCCTCCAATATATCGAATGCCCTCGGTTGAAGTATTTCCCCGGGGAAGTACTCCTCGAACAATTCCTCCGCCTCGTCCGCGGAATTGATGCCGACCAGAGTGAGCAGGACCGCGATGTCGTCGTCATCCCGGCCAGGCCTGGACGCCTTGAGCTTCATGGCGAGCAGACACTCAGGTGAGGCCACCCACACGGACACACACTCATCGTCGTAGAGGGATTCCCAGCCGGGGTCCTTCGCGATGGGGATGTAGGTCTCCGCGTTGGTGTTGAGCCAGTCACCACCCCACCCTCGGTTGTCGGCGATCTCGAGGGCGTACTCAAGCGCTCGGGCAGAGGGATGGATCTTCGCGTCGATATCGTCGGTGAGACCACGATCAGGGATATACCGAAGGGACAATGCGGCGCCTCCAATCAGGTAGACACCGGTGCTCTGACCGTCTCCATGCAGACGTTGGACAAGGTCCCGGAGCCCGTCGATCAGGTCGGCTCGGCCAAGACGGTTGGCGCTCTGCGGCATCCTTAGACACTCGCCAGGACGGACTTGTCTAGCGCTATGTTGCGACGGGAGAACTCTGCCGGCACGTTCTCATCCCGAATCGTCCTCGTGTAAGCGCTGCTTGAAAGGATCGTTCGCTGTGGCACGGCACGATTTGGGGACTCAACCCACTTGGGGATAGGGAGTCCATCCCGTCGAAGCCAATATTCGGAGACCGCCGCCAGCGCGGCATCCCAAAGCACGGAACCAGTGGGCTCAGGCTCGTTCGCTGCAAGGACGACACGCGTGACGCCGTCTTCAGCCGCCAAATTGTCGCTGAACTGGATGAAGCTTCGAAACGCGGACTGCACATCACCAATCGCGAGTTCATCATGTATCGCAGCACCAGCCTCTAAAGACCCTGCTCTGCGGGTAGGCACGACGCCCAGGCGGTTGCCGGTGGCAAGCAGTAGCTTGTCAAGTGTCGCTGCGCTTGGCTCACGCCTCCCATTCTCGATGTGCGAGAGAGCCGGTGCAGAGGTTTGGGCGCGCTTAGCGACGACTCCTTGCGACAGCCCGTGGGTGCGACGAATTGAGCGAAGGAAAAGCGAGGATGCGTTCATGGTTTCACCTCATAAGTTTACGTATTCGATAATAGCACCGCAGCTGTCTGCGTTGACAATGCAATGTCAAAACCATGCAGAGCACCGGCTGCCCAGCCGGGAGCCTCACGTTGTAAGTGCGTTCACACCGTATTCACGGTTGGCCCCCTGCCGAGATTGCGTCGACTGACAAGCAGTCAAGGGTGTCGCTCCCACCAGGCTCAAACACCACGCACCTGGCGTCGATTCCAACGCAGCCAACGTGGCGCAGGGCCATAATAAATCCGGTCTGCGCATTCGAGGTCCTAAATTGATCGCATGATCGATCCCATCGCTGTTAAGGTGGCCGAGCTTGGTGCGCGGTCTCTGGGCGCTGTCATAGATAAACTCCTCGGGCCCACCGCCGAAGAGATGGGTAAGGATCTTGTCGAGTCGTACACTCGACGGAGAAATGTACGGCGCGTGGCAGCGCGTGCCGCTGAACGCTCGAATCCAGATTCACCCGGCGCAATACCGGCACGCGTTGCCGCGGAAGTCTTCGACAAAGCACAGTGGGCTGACGACGACTTTGTAGCGGAGTATTTGTCCGGGGTTCTAGCTTCTGCCCGCACCCCGGAAGGTCGAAATGACTCTGGCGTCTCATGGACTGCCTCGTTGTGCGCCTTTCTGCCGACCAGCTCGCTCTGCACTGGTTGACCTACAGCGGGTTTCAGCGGTGGGCAAGGGGCAGGGGCTGTGACGAATTCTGGCCGCTGCTGAGCAATCAACTTGTCACGGACTATGCCGGAATGTTAACGGCTCTCGGATGGCCGTTGACGAGCGAGACCGACACGACCCGCTTGACGGAGGCCGCATATGGTCTCAAGCGCGAGGGGCTGCTTTCTGACCTAACACACGGAAGCGGTGACTTCCTTCAGGAGGAAGTCGTCTGGACCAAAGGTCGGAAGTTCGAATCCGACCGGGGCTATCTGTCTTGCAAAGCCACAAGCGACGGCGTAGGTCTGCTGCTGCACGCAATTGGTCAAGGAAACGTTTGGTGTGGGGCAATTGGCGAGGCAATCATTAGTGCCGCGGTGGACGCTACGAAGTCACTTCCTCAAGGAAGTTCCGCCATGTTTGTTGAAGACTTTCCGACGGCTACCGAGCCTGCCGTCTGTTATTCCTTCAAATCTCGTCCAACGGTTGCTAAGTCCATTTCTCCAACTCATTCGTCCCTGTCCACACTCCACAGGTACGGCACATACATGGCCATACCGATGCGGTAATTGACGGGCGGTGGCGACCCGAGCGTCACCTGCAGGAACGTCTTACGCGCAAGGAGACCCTAGTCGCGCTCGAGCTGATGCCCGTAGGTAACCCACCAAAGTCAACCGTGGCCGACCAACAGCTTCACGTAGCCTCGGACTGAGTGAACCGCCTTTGTCTGTCAGCGACGGTTAGAAATTGAGTCGGAATCGACGGTGAAAACTGAGCCGCCCGAGCACGATTGATGGGTGATTACGGTGGAAGAGTGGGCTTTGGTGCGTCGCCTTCATGTGAATGAGGTCATGTCGCAGCGCGAGATCGTTAAGCGGTTGGGCGCGCGGAACACGATCACGAAAGCGATCAAATTAGAGAAACCTCCCAAATATGAGGGCACGGATCGGACCTTCGGGATGCGGAACCTAGACCCCGGATTCGGGAACTGTTGGCGCAGGACGCGCGGATGCCAGCAGCGGTGTTGGCCGAGCGGTTAGCGTGGACCGGTTCGATTACGTGGTTTCGGGAGCATTTTCTCTCCACCAATTTTTCGCCTCTCGACGGTTTCCGCCGTCATGGAGTGTTGTCGGGTTCAAGCCCCAAGGAACGGTTGCAGGCCAAAAGTTATGAAGGAGCGCAGCGGGAAAAGAAGTTTTTGCCGAAACTGTGACGACGGCCTGACGCCAGCAGTACAAAGTGAACAATCCCCCAGACAAAAAACAATAAAGTTGCCGTGCGCCGACCTGCACAGTCGGGCACCAGAGTCCCTGGCCCCTCGAGTATGGATTCGACGGTTCGGCTAGCGTGCCAGCCGCCAGTGGCCCCGCTCGGCGCTTCCCAAAAAGCGTGAGCGCGCGTCACCATTTGTCGGCCATTCGCCCGGCCTGACGACACGCCCAGATGGTGTGGCCCTCCCCCTTTAGCGGCATTCGCGGATCGTGGGGTGGCGCATCATGCTGAGTCCACGCCGGCTTGAGGAGCGCGCTTGTGGAGGACATGGGACCGGTGTCCGAAGCGGCAAAATCCCAGTTGCAATTTCGAGCGAGCCGACACACAGCGCGGAACCTGCGCGGTGGCCTTCATGACTCGTACTTGGTGCGGAGATCGTGCTCGAGGCCGGTACTGGTATCGATTCCGTTAGCGACTCGCAGCCGACCTCTGCGAATAAGGCCCTGCTAGTTGCCTAGGATGAGCGCATGCGGGACTCAACCAAAGGATATTTTCAGGCGCTACGAGAATTCCAGGCAGCGCTGACCGCGCGGGATTACGATCGTGCAAACGTCGTTCAGAAGCGGGGTCTGATAGAACTCAAATCCTGCCTCAGTGCCCTTAGCGCCTATATGGGGACGAATCTTCCGCCGAGCGTTCCGTTCGTGGATGCTCAAGGGCTGTCCATAGCCGCGCTCTTCAACGATCCGGAAGTGATTTCGACGTTAGAGCTGCTCGCCCTCGAGCCTCAACTGACGGATCGGCTTTCGATCACCGGCTTACACCAAGACATCGCAAGCGTCGCCTCGCTCCGTCAGATGATCAGAACGCAGCCGGGAATCACTCGCGTCTCCGCGGTTGAGCGAGTCAAAGTCGAGACAATGACAACGGGACGTCGAATCGGCAGCCTGCTCGATTACATGGCTAAGGCGGAGGACGTGAGAGAGGACCGCACCGACGGATTCGCCCGCTATTGGACGGTTGAGAAAAAGACGAAGCGTGACGACGGACTAGTCATCAGGACACAAGAAGAATCTTTCAGAGCAGGCTGCGACTTCCTATTGCCTGAGCCAGTCCAAATGCCTCTGCAGCGGGCCTCACCGGGCCCACCCCATCCGGAGAACTGGATTGAGCCGCCTGGCATCACACTGGATCTCTACCATCGACTTATCGACGAGCGGGGTGCAGCACCGAAAGTTCTTGACTCTGACCGACCGCTGAGCTTCGGTGAAAATATTCCTGCGGAGGAACGACTCACCGGCCGTGGAAAGGCCATCGTTGTTGCCAACAACACCTGGATACTTTTTCATCGGCGCCCGCCCACCTCGCTCCGCTCACACGGGTACGCCCATATCCGAGACGCAGAAGGACGCCTTATAGGTCAGCTTGAGCTGGGACACGATTTCATCCGCGTGTACTCTCACCGCTCCCGTGAATTTGTCATCATCCTTGACTCGGATCTCGACGTTCATGTTTACCGGGAATCGGGTGAGCGTATTGAACGGATCTCCCTCCGGGATACTCCGGAAGTTGTCGAAACCGTCCGTGCTTGGAACGCGGCCGCTGCATTCCCCATCAAGAGCACGGCCGCCGTCAGAAGCATCGACTTTGATCCAGCATCGAGAACCTTCCTGGTGACCGTGCTTAATAGAGTCTGGGTGTTCTCACTCAACGGCGACGTACGATACTGCCGTCGCGTCGCCGCCCCCGGGGCCAGCCCCGTCCACTGGCCGAGTGCAGGAAAGGAAGATATCTCCTTCGCGGCTGAAGTCCTCGGCTTGCCTGTCGACATCACCCGGGACGAGATGGTTGCATACGCCAAAGAAACTGGACTCGTCGTGGTGGGTGAATCTATCGGATTCGGCGAGGACGCCGCCAGACTTCAGCCCGATACACTGTCAGACGACTGGATCTACTTCTCCTGGCTGACACCCGATGGCGGATGTGTCTTCTCGACATACACCGGTCTTACCGTCCAGCTGGACGCTAACGGTCAGACAGTCGGAACGTGGTACTCCGGGACTGTCTCGAGTTGCCTCACTGACGCAGACGACCGAGGAGGCCTTGATTCAGGGCCTCGATTCCATTCATGGGCGCTGACCACCCCCGGCTGGTTCGCCGTCCATACACCAGTACTTCTCACGATCGCCTCGGTACCACCGACGCGCATTACGAAACAGATAGTCCTGCCTAAGAATTACACAACGATTTACCCTGCCGGCAACCGGATCGTCGTTGAGACGAGAACGGGGCGGTACCTCTTTGACGTTGATTAAGGGCCTTCATGCCGATCAGCGGAGGCAAAACTCCGCGCGAAATGATGCCCCCGATCAATCAGCGGATCAACTCTGGGTAGTAACGAGGCGTCTGGCGAGTAGCGCCTGATGGTAGCGCCAGTCCAGGTAGTTGGTGTGTAACCTCGTGACATCGTGGACAGTGGATCTCAGCACTTCGTGGACGCGGGGTCTCATGGCTTCGTGTGTCCTGTCTCAGCGCATCGTGGACACTCGATCTCATGACATCGTGGACAGGATGTCTCACAGCATCGGAGACATTTGCGGCGGTGATAGTTGGGGAATGACGAATTCTCTTTCACCCCAGACTCGTGCCGCGATCATGCATTACGACCCGACTCAGCCTCACGCGCTGTCGATTATCGGGTTCTGCCGCTCTCTGAAGATCTCTCGGAGCGTGTTCTACAAGATCCGTGGGCGAGCTGTCCACGAGGCTACTGCTGCGCTGCACCCACGCTCTCGCGCGCCAAAGGTCCCAGCGCGGCGTTATGGGCAGGTCGTCGTGAATGAGGTGGTGAAGATCCGCAAACAGCTCAAGACTGATGGTTGGGATTATGGTCCTCGCTCGATCTATTACGAAGCGGCGATGGACAGCGCGTTCCCCGGCGGGAAGGTTCCGTCGGTGGCGACGATTGCACGTCTTTTGGCCAGCGTCGGGCAGGTGGACGCGTCACCGAGGAAGCGACCGAAGTCGTCCTACATCCCGTTCGTGCGCGCGACGGCGATGTCACTCTGGCAACTGGACGCGTTCGAGTACCGGCTGGCGAACGGGCAGACCGTCACGGTGTATCAACTGCTCGACGACGCCAGCCGATACGACGTGGGCTCCGACGCGTATTCGCGTCATGAGAATAGTGCTGATGCCAAGGACGTCCTCGAACGGGCAATCGCCGCATGCGGGGCGCCCCGGGAAGTGTTGTCGGATAACTCGATGGCGTTCAACCAGCTGCGCGCAGGCACGATCGGCTCCGTAGAGGTCTTTCTGGCATCGAAAGGCACCATGCCGATCAGCGGGCTGCCGGGTAAGCCCACCACACAGGGCAAGAACGAGCGCTCCCATCAGACGTTGATCCGTTTCCTCGACGCCGACCGGCCGGCCACTCTCGAGCATCTCCGTGTCCGGATCCAGCGTTTCCGGGAGCACTACAACAACCGCCGACCGCATCAGGCCCTCGAGCAAGCTACGCCGCGGGCGGCGTGGGACGTGCTCGAGCACACGCCAGCGACCGAGCCGATCCCGCTGTCGGTGCTGGAAGCGAAAGCCTCGGAGTACCGGCAGGCTCGCTCGCGACGACAGTCCGACCTTCACCGGAGCCCCAGATTCCGAGCATTGTGGGCTGATACGGCCTGCGAGAACACGCCTGTGCGTATGCGGCGGCATCGGCCTTCCATGTTCCGTCGTCGAAGTCGCAAGCCAACAACCGGCAGGTGTCGTCGTTCAGCATCGGGTATAGGCCAGCGTGAAGGCCCTCAGTGCCGCTGCGGCTTCCCACCAGATGTCGTTCGATGACCTCATCAGACAGCGGGAGAAGGTCGGCGGTCGTAACGGCGTCGGTATAGTAGCCGCCGCGCACAGCGGGGCTCCATCCGCTTCTTCTGGTCTTGCTGCTTGTCCAGCGGGTCGCGTACACATCCTCTCTTCCCACGAAAAGCGATCGGAACAGAGCGATCTTGTCGGCGCCAGATGAATCGTGTCGGACACCAGACTGAACCGACGGTCCCGGCCCCGAATCGCCAATCGGATGGATTGTGTCCGCCTGCCCTGACCCCACGGAGAGTGATGCCCGACTGGCGAGTAGACCGTGGAGAAGGCGACGTGAGTCTGCTAAATCTGCTTCGAGAAACGCTACGCGTTGCTCAAGGGCAACAATATCGGCGTCCAAATGGCGTGATTCCACAGCCTCATTGTGCACGAGCGACGGGAGTATTTCCCCAGTTAGCGTGCCCGGATGCGATTTACCCAGGCTGAGCATGCCGTCGAGGGCACACCGGCGCACCACCGGCATCCACTTGAGCGAACCGCTGACGCCCACGATGCGGGCGCTCGCTCTTGAGGTTCTGCGCAACCGAACGTATCGCCGGTTGTTCAGCGCGCAGATCGTGGCGCTGGTCGGAACCGGAACGCTCGCCTATGTCGGGATCGCCCCGGTGATCTCCGCGCTGACCGCGCATGTGCCGCGCAAAACCCTGCCGTCAGGAAATGTGTTGCGCGCGCGATCGTCACCCTCTCGCTGCCGTTGGTCACCGAAGCCTCGCCGGGATACTCGGCGCCCTGCTCGGCTTGGCCGTACCCACTGCGGTCGTGCTCGCCGGCATCAGCGCGCTTCGAGCGTGGACGACTCAGACGTTGCCCCTGGCACTCGTGGAACCAACGATGGCCACCTGACAGATAACGGTCTTGAGCGATCGCGATGGCCGCAGCATGTGATGTCACGATCCGCGTCGTTGCTCTCGCTCCCGCGAGATCACGCATGTCGACTGTCAACCTCCCCGGGAGGTCTCGACCGAGGTCAAGCAGATATTAGTCGTAGCAGCCGTCCGCACTCGAGGACTAACGCGTTTGGATCTTGCAGAAGGCCTGTGCCTTTTTCAGGTCCACGTCCCCTTCAGCGATGGCGATCTCATCTGTGATGTCGATTGGCTCGTTCAACCCGGCGTCGGTCGCGCGCATCCAGTAGGCCCAGCAGGTTCCGGTGCCGCCCGTGGGGTGCCCGTGCTTGGAGATAAAGCGAACCCCAAGGGGCTGCGTGCCATCGAACAAAGTCACCGTGTCTCTCAGCCACCCCGCGAGCAAGGTGGTAATAGCCCGGGCGTCGCTCGTGACGTGGCCAACAGTAAGGCCACCGGTGACACCCAATTCGGTCAGTTCGCTGTCGAGATGATCGGAAAGCGCCGCGAGAGTTCTGGTCGATGTAATATCCACCCACCAACCCGGTGGATAGTTTAAACGATAGATGGCCCGGCCATCCCGCCACACTTTCGGGAGCCACCGAGCTCGCATGGTTCCCGCCTGATCCCAGTCGGCGACGACCATGGTCCAGTATGCGTCGAGCGGGACTCCCATCGCGTCCGCGTCTTTCTGCAGGGCGCGGCGGGCTCCGTTGATTTCGGTTCGGTATGGAGCGAGGAGCTCCATAAAGGAAGTCAGCCGGTCGTCCGTGGAGTACAGAGTGCGCCCTACGGTGTCGAACCGGCTCCAACCGGCAGGTTCGATCGAAACGCCGGCAACTAATTCTCGCAGCACCGGAGCGAGCGGCCCAAACGATGTGCGGGCGATGCGGTGACTGCCCGGCAACGGATCATCGACGAGCTCCAAGCCCGTGCGAGCACATATTTGGATCAACCCGAAAACGAATCATCGATGACGGCCTGAACCGCAGTGGCTGCTTCCTTGAAGCGGTCTTCACGGATGGCGGTAACCGGGGTGTCATAGTTCAGCCACGGGTTCGCGCCAATAAACCAGGCACGGGCGACGTGCTCACCCTCAGCCTCGACCAGAATCGTCCACTGCTCGTAGGCGAACTGCAGGCGTCGCATCGCTTCGTTCTTCGGTGCAGGACCATCGGCCTTCGCCCACCGATACGGAAGCTTGACGTCCTTACTCCCCGAAAGAGAAGCCACAAGGGTCCCACCCAAAGACGCATTCAACCGTCGAGTGATTTCTCGAATGTCGAGCTTAATCATCCGCGTGTGAGCGGTGGTGACGTGCGTGGAGATAGCCATGAGATCCTTATCGCCGATGGCACCCGAGGAAACTCTCGGATTACTTCAATACCACTCAGATTACACCAAATTTTGATTTCTGGACAAGACGACGCAGGAGCATCCATCCCGGCGCGATAACGGCCCCAAAACGGGCTCTCCTGACTCATCCGTGGGTTAAATCCGGCCTGGAAGCACAGGTTTATGACCGCCGAGGCTGAGCATGGCGAGGGCGATGAGGGCGTCGGGTGATTTGAAGCCG